>CAVXRO010000008.1:0-220000 GCA_963764235.1 uncultured Bacteroidota bacterium
AGATGGATAGATTCTTTCCATCGAACACAACATTATGACTGCCGGCGTATTCGTATCCATCAACCAGCACGGTGATACGGTTCCCCAGAATATCGTATACCTATAGTGAACCCCAAAAACTGGACAAAAATTTAAGGTGGAAAAATCTTAAATTTATATAAGCCAAAGGAGGCAAATATGTCCATCAAAAGGAAAAATTACAGCAGCGAATTAAAAGCGAAAATTGCTTTAGAAGCGATCAAAGGATTCACTAGTGTAAACGAAATTGCAAAGGAATATAAAGTTCATCCAAACCAGATCAGCCTTTGGAAGAAACAGTTGCTTGAAACTTTACCATCAGTGTTCGATAACCCACGAGGGCCTAAAACTGACGGAAGTTCGGAATTGGTAGACCAGCTCTACCGTCAGATCGGAAAACTTCAAGTAGAAGTGGAATGGTTAAAAAAAAAGTACGAGCCATTCAGTTGAAGATCGCAAAGGACTCATAGAGCCTTATCACGATTATCTCAGTATAACTGAGCAATGTTCTTTGATAGCATTACCTCGTTCGAGTTATTACTTTGAGCCGTTAGGCGTAACGGATAAAGAACTGGAAATTATGAAACAGATAGATAAAATATATACAAAATGGCCATTTTATGGTTACAGAAAAATAACCCGGGAGTTATCTAAAAATGGAAATATATTTAATCATAAACGGATACTCAGGTTAATGCAAGTTATGGGAATACAAGCGCTTACACCAAAAGTAAGTCTGAGTAAACCAAACAAGGATCACCTGATATTTCCATATCTGTTAAGAAATGTAAGCATAACAAGAACCAATCAGGTATGGAGTACAGATATTACCTATATCCCGATGTACAGAAACTTTGCTTATCTTGTTGCAGTAATGGATTGGTTTAGTAAATATGTACTCTCCTGGGAAATATCCAACAGCCTTGATGTTCATTTCTGTCTTAGCAGTCTGGATAGAGCATTACGATCAGGTAAGCCGGAAATATTTAACACAGACCAGGGCAGCCAGTTCACCAGCCTGAGTTTTATTAATAAAGTTCTGGACAATAATATAAAACTGAGTATGGATTCCAAAGGAAGAGCTTTGGATAATATTTTCATCGAGCGTTTATGGAGAAGTCTAAAGTATGAAGATATTTATTTAAGGGAATATCGTACTTATCAGGAATTATTTGAAGGATTAAAAAATTATTTCTATTTTTATAATAATGACAGAATGCATCAGTCACTTGGTTATAAAACTCCGGCTGAGGTATTCTTTAAATGATATGGTTAATACTTAGTTCATCCACCTTAAATTAAGGAAAAACCTGTCCAGCTGAAGGGGTTCACCATAACAGTAACCTTTACATCGGCACCCTGTTTAAGCGAGTATTCAATGCTGGTTGTGGGATTAAATGGGTTGGGATAATTCTGAAGCAGATTAAAAGAGCTCAGATCCGCACCATCTTCCTTAACACCCCCGGCCGGATGAAATATTGTTTTAGCCATCCAGATAGTGCTATGCACCCCATCCTGATGTTCCCAGACTATCACAACATAGGGAACACCATCATAGCTCATAACACCAACTTTAGGCTTAAAATCATCGCCCGTCATATCGGAAATATTTATTAAAGTATCATATGGAGTATAGTAATAAGTTTTTAACATGACTTCATTATCATCAACTAATGAATCCGTGTCGAAAACTAAAAAGAACGGGGTATCCTGTTGTCTTGTAGGGATTGGATAAGTGAAAAAAGATGGGTGCATGTAATTACAGTTTGTATTCGTCGTAATTAAAAAATCAGCCTGCGGATCAGAAGAAAAATAATATTTTATTCTGCTGATTCCATTTGAAATTGATTCGAATGAAACGCCGCAGTAAAATCCAAGGTTAGGATTCCTGTTATCTCCGTCAGCAAGTTCAAATGACTCCCAATAAGGTTCCGGGTAGTTATTATATTGCGCAGCATATATATGGGTACTCTCATTAACTTGTTTCTCGTACACGAGCAATGATGACTCGCGACCTACAGAAGGTAAAGAACATCCCCCGCTGTCAATCACCAGAGTAAGAGACGAATCAGGATAGAGCTTCTTAGCTACTAATTTATCTTCCATAATCCACGCCATATAATAGTCATTCAGGCTAATCATGGGTCTTTCGCTAAGTGAATCTTTAACAATTATCTCATTCAATAGAATGCCGCCAGAATAATTCCGCCTCTTAATTTGATAATAGCCGCCGGAAAAATTTTCCCAGTAGACAGATATTCCTGTAGTGTAATGATAATATACAACCTGGGGGTTTGATTTGATGTCATTATCCGAAGAAATTATGATGCTGGAATCAATTGATTCAGGTGCAACTATTTTCAGATATACCGTATACGTTGAATCGCTCTTGTTTATCCAGGTCAGATAGAGGGCATCACTGTAGTAAATATCTAAAAAACCATAATCATAATTATCACCAGGGATATCTACAAGTACACTCTTTTGAAAATCTCCGAAGTTCTGGCTCATCATAGCAGCCGGAGAGAAAAAAGATACGAGAAGAAAAGACGCGAAAGATATTTTTAAGCTCTTCATACTAACCTCCCCGTAGGTTTTTAAGAAGTATGATTTCCAGAGAGATTTTACAAATGGATCTCCGCGATTTTCATTTAATCGCGGGTAAAAAATGAAATAAACAGGAAGCAGAAGGGCAGAAACCTGTAAAAATAAATTGAAATATTTTTTTTTCATTTTGCTGCTTTCTTCATGTTTTTGTTATTAATTATTCCCGCTGTTAAAAACATTGCTGCATAGAAAAGACTCAGTACTGCTTCAGTGTTTGTTTTTTTAGTAAACTGGTGAACTCCTATGGCAAGTGCAGCATCACATAGAACAAACAGTAATATGCTTAGCTTGATTTTCAATTTACCTCACCCTGATTTCGGACTTTGCTATGATTGAAAGGATAAATAAACAACGACTATTGTTAAAAATAATCCCTGCCCCCCAATAATTCAAGATTACAGGTACATTGAATAGTGAATAACCCAAAATAAATCCCGGATACGCCCCCTTGAATTAGTGATAATGTTCTTGTATCAGTAACCACTAATAAGATAAACAAGCAGAATTCCGCAAATTATTGCTATCGCAAAACTAAGGAGTGTTCCCACAAGAATGTATTCGGTTAGTTTTCTTTCTCCGGAATTGTGCAGTTCACCGAACCGGAAAACCGATTTGGCAGCTATCAAAAACCCGATTGCTTCAAAACTATGGAACATAACAAAAGTTAGTATCAGGATTCTTTCTATGATCCCGATAACTTTCCCGGCATCTTTTAAATTTCCATCTGAGTGAAGTACTTCAGAAAGATCCCATCTTTTGACGAATATTGAGATAAGAACTGATGCTGGTAAAGTCACAAGGACATAGGCCAAAATAATCAATAATGATTTTGGGCTGTAATAGTCAACAATTAAGCTGTTCAGCACCTTTGTGCCCCCATCCGGGTAGGCAGACGTAAAAAAATACACCGGCAATAACTAATATGTGGAGAAATTGATCTACGAGAAAGCAGCTGAATTTTTGCCGGCCTAAATAAAGCTTACCGATATCAATAAGCCAATGTGAAATCACTATTACAGGCACTACTTCCCAAAATAATTTATACTCACCAAGAGCCAGTATAACCAAGACACCCGTGACCATTATGTGCAGATATAGATATTTCGATTTTAATTTGTTTTTATTTTTGTCTTCAATCCAGCTTTTAGGCTGAAGTAAAAAATCAGAGATAAAGTGGGCGAGTAATAATCTGATCAGTAAATCAACATTATTTATCATTTCTGACCTCAATTATTTCTTCAAATCTTTTTATGAATGTCTTTATTGATTCAACAGAGCCATGCTCCAGCCGGTGATAAATGCCGGATTGAGAAATTTTTAATTTCTGGGCAATTTCTGCCTGGGTTAAGTTGTATAATAAGTATAAATAAGCTGCTTCTGCCTGGTAGGCGGACCATCCGCTTATTATGTTATCTGCTAATAAACTACTGACCTGTAATTCCTTATCAGCTTCTGTCCATGGTGTTTTAACTTTTAAATTTATTCCCTGCTTTTTCATCTCCATGATCATTAGACCTGAATTTCTGAATGCTTCCCCGTCCGATTCAACTATCTTATTCCGTATAAAATCGATCTTTCCGATACCGATAGCAATCCTTGCATCAAACCTTTGTATACTTCGCTTAGTGTTGTAGTATTGAGCGGTATCCAGTTCTCTCAATTTTGCCCGAATTAAAATCCCGACCAGCATGGCCAACTCTGGTTCTTCCAGCATCATCTGGAAACTGTCACCTCCAAATATCTCAAATTGCTTCTTCTTGTTTTTCAGCAGTTGTTTAGTTATTTCCCCAACCCCTTCTTTGAGTTTGTTCAATACTAAATTTCGTACCGGTCCCCTGATCTTTGATGAACTTATTATATCTCCCGTAACCACTGCGTAGTTTTTCATTCTTATAATCGACTGATTTTTTATTAGTTAATTTATAAGTCTGTAGGCTAATAATTTAATTTTATGATCCTGCAGGCTAATAATCGCTCTTTATAAGTCTACAGGCTAATAATAATGAATTTTTCTATATATAACAATAAATTATTTAGATTAATCTGAAATGGAAATCCGGGAGTTAAATCATTTGATTGTCATTTATCCTGAAATAATTTAAGTTAATTACAGGTGAGAGCCGGGGAGGACCCTATAAAATATATATGCGTGTGTAGGCAGAGTGATTAAGCCGGATCTTAATTATGAAGAATTATAACCATAGTACCAGAATAACCGCAGCAACATTCGGCACACTGCTTGGAGCAGCAGGTATTGTGAATCATGGTATATTTGAGATACTTCAGGGTAATACTTCGACTAATGGCCTCTTTATAGAAGCAATAGGTAAAGAACATAGGTTCTGGGTTTACGGTACGGAAGGTGCGTTCACCGTAATTCCAAACTTTCTGGTAACAGGGATCCTTGTAATAGTAATAAGTCTGGCAGTTATTATATGGTCTGTCAGATTTATCCACGTAAAACACGGATCATCTGTCTTTCTTTTACTTTTAATTTTATTGACGCTGGTAGGCGGGGGAATTGGATATATAATTCTCTTCCTGCCGGTTTGGGCTTACTCAACCAGGATAGGCAAACCTTTGACATGGTGGAAAAAGATATTACCTGTTCAGCTCAGAAAAATATTATCTGCTTTATGGCCTTATTTATTGGCATTAACATCTTTCTTATGGATTATGGTGATGGAACTGGGAATATTCGGTTACTTTCCCGGGCAGACTGATCCGGATACATTACTGACCATTGTTTTTATATTTTTAATTTCCACCGTCGTTTTCGCAAATGCAGCCTTTATCTGTGCCTTTGCCCGTGATATTGAGCAACAAAAACAGGGATAATTTTTGTTCGTTAGAAATAGTTTAAAAATAACCGGACATCAAAATGATTTTTACATAACATCAGAGGGGAAAAATTATGAAAGTAAAAAAAAAACGATCCGTACCCTGGCATTCCATATGACCTTATTATTTCAATTTATATTTATCGGCTGTAATTCAAACTATTCTGAAGAAATACCGTCAACTACAATGTCATTGACTGCTGATGAATCTGTTTATCTGGATATAATGCCATCGGAAGTGACCCTTGAATTGGGGAGGAGTATATTAATCGAAAATGGGAATACTGTTTTCAAATTCGATGCTATCCTGGAACATAACGAGAACAATTCTGCTGTTCGGTTGCTGGTTGGGTATGATAATAGTACAACTAAAACTATAGTTCTGAATACTGTTGACATCCCTCAAACATATTCGTTAGAAAACGGATTTAATCATGTAATTCATTTGAAAGAAGTAACGGCAGACTGGATAATGTTCACATATAACGCCTACGGACGATTGTAAAAAGTGATGAAATATGTAATCATAATTTTTTTTGTATTCTTCATTGGATTTTTACCTTCCGATGCTGAACTCATTGGCGGAACTCATCAGCTCCTGATGCAATCGGGACCAGAGGGTGAAAGTCAATCTGAGTCGGACCATGCAAAAGATAGTACAAATAATAGTTCCGGCTTCAGTAGTATCCACGATTTTGATTTCCAAAAACACCTTACTGAGAAGGATTGGGAATGCCTCGAAATTGATTCCAGCTATAAAGTCAGTATCGATCTGATCAAATATTTCGATCTTGACAAGGACGGAAGGGATGAAGCCGTTATTACTGCACAAACCTGCATGATGGGCACCGGGGGTCCTGATATTCACAGTGTATTTTATCTTGATGACTCGGGCAGCATCCGGGAATATGAAATAGACTATGAACCGAAGAAGAGTACTGAAATTATAGGGGTTCCCATGCCCCTGATAGGCAACCGCAATTATTATTTGCAAGTGAAGGATAGTCTGTTGTGTGCCGTCTACTGGGATGGGTCCGGAAGAAAACCCCCTCTGAGTCAGTATTTTAAATTCGAAAATGGAGAATTTGTTTTAGAGAAAGAAGTCTATGGTAAAACTTTTCCCACAAGCTTTGATTGCAGAAAGGCAAAATCAGATCGTGAGATAGTTGCCTGCTCCTGTGATTCGATCGCTGAAATGGATGTAGTATTGGATAGCCTGTATAGAATGCTTCTGTCAAAATTAAAACCCAATGATAAAAACAGGCTGAGAAAAGAACAGCGGCAATGGCTTCAGGATTTTGATAAAGTTTATGCTTACAAATGGCTAAATGATTTTTCAGAAAGATACAGAGCCAGAATTGAAGAGTTAAAAAACGAGTTAGTACCGCGATAAATTGTGCAGGAACACATCAACTCAAACAGGTTTAATAATTAAATAATTATTTGACCTTCCCCCAGAATTTGTCTATCTTAAAAAAACCCACGCAAACGGAAGGACCGCTATGAAAACGAAATTACAGATTTTCATATCGCTTACCGTCCTGCTAATTCCTGCTTGTAAGCAAAATGTAGACATTGAATCTGAACGGCAGGCGCTGCTTTATGCTGATAGTGCCTGGGCAGTGGCCGCTGCATCAGGTGATGTAGAAAAAGTCAAAACATTCTGGACAGAAAATGCCATCAACTATTTTCCGGGTCAGGAACCTGCATTCGGTAAAGAGGAAATTCTTAACATCGTAAAAAAGAACCGCTCCACACCGGGATTTTCACTTAACTGGAAAGCGAGAGATGCAGTCGTATCCGAATCTGGTAGTATGGGTTATACCCACGGCTCTTATAAATTAACTTTTAGTGATCCGGAGGGAAATAACTATACAAAATCAGGCAATTACGTATGCATCTGGAAAAAGCAGGAGGACGGATCTTGGAAATGTGCCCTGGAATGTTCTGTCCCTGGTCCGCAGCCTCAATAATTAATTACGTTTTTCATTATTCGAAAACTAATTAAAGGAAGAATTATGAAACAGCGTTTTATGTCATCCGTTATGATTTCATTCTTCGCATTCATTTTATTTTTCATTGCAGGATCAGCTGAGGGACAACAGAATGAAGCGGTGGATGCCGGTAATCTTGTGAAGGCACATGCTAATGCCTGGAACATGCACAGTTTAGATGCAATAGATGATCTTTTTAATGAGGATGGAATTTATGAGGATGTGGCTGCCGGTGAGTCATGGCATGGCAGGAATGAAATAAAAAATCTGATTAAGTCGACTTTAAAAGCTATTCCGGATTTTAACGTAAAAATCACAAGCTGGTTCTCAGCGAAAGATAAAGTCTCCTGCGAATGGGTAATGTCAGGTACTCAGACCGGAGATTTTCCTGATCTCCCCGCAAGTGGTAAATCATTTTCTGTCCGGGGGTCTTCAGTTGTGTTAATTGAAGATGGAAAGATTAAGCATTGGACGGACTATTATGATATGTACTCATTTCTTCGTCAACTCGGAGCGTTGCCAGGGTCTGAACAAGAAGGTGATGGAGGAAAAGGTGGATAATAAAAACAAATCATTTTTAATTTCACGGATCGCAGATGAAATGTGGAATAAAGGTTTGATTGATGTCGGGGATGAAATAATGGAGTCAGATGCAAAGTATCATGGACCACATATGCCGAATGGTGCCGGGACACGTGAAGACTGGAAAAATGCCGTGAGAATGTACCTTTCTGCTTTTCCTGATTCTCATGTCAGGTATGAAGAACTGACTGAAACCGAAGATATGGTGGTCGGCAGATGGAGCGCTGCAGGAACCAATACCGGACCATTAGCTGGTAAACCGCCGACAGGAAAACCTATTTCTATTTCAGGAATCACAATTTATAAATTTAGTGGAGATAAAGTTTCCGAAGCCTGGGAACAACTCGATATGCTCGGTATGTGGACACAGCTAGGCATAATAAAACTTCCAGGTGCTCACTAAAATAAATGACCTATGAACCAATTCAATCTGATTGAGTTTTTACGGATAAAGAAAGGATGAAGAATGAGGGTAGAATTTTGCGAGGTATCAGTCTTGATAAAAAATATGTGTGTAAAGACTTTAGCTCTAATAACGATTATCTTCTTTCTCAATGAATTTACGGGCATAGCTGCAGCCCAGACAGCTGAAGACTCTTCCTTGGTTTACAATCTGGTAAAAGCGTATCAGTACACATTCAGCACACGGGATGCGGCAGCTGTTTCAGAATTCTTCTCAGAGGATGCAGATGTAATAGTAGGTAATCTTCTTGAGGCTAAAGGAAGACAGGCTGTCCGGAATTTTTGGAATTCTTACTTCACGAAACAGGAACCGGGGAGAAAAGCTGCATTCACAGTAAATTCATTTAGAATGATAACTGAGGACGTTGCAGTAATTAACCTCGGATCCGTGACAGGGGGACGGGATACACTGGGGGAGGAACTGAAAACGAGGAAAGCACGGGGCACATGGGTGGTGCATCAGCTTAACGGAAAATGGCTTATAAACTCTGTATGCATGATGCCGACAGAGAATGATAGTATTGTTCTGGGGAGCATCCGTCGAAGCTGCAGAATCCATAAGGCCCCACATACGCGCATTTGTCGATACATTTACAGAAGCGTTCAATAGTCATGAACCATCCAGGGTGAGTACCCTTTTCCGAAAAGATGCGGATATCCTTGTACGTAATCTTCCCCTGATTCAGGGCTCACAAGCCATTCACGATTGGTGGAGAGATTACTTTTCGAAACCGAGGAACTACAGAGCGATATTCAAAATAGACGAAATAAGAACAATCAGTGAAGGTGTAATACAGGTAAACGTCACTGCATCAGGTGCAATCCCGGGGACGGAGGACAAACTTCAACCCCTCAGGCAAACCCGCGGGGTGTGGATTCTTTCCCTTGGAACTGAAGGGTGGTGTATTGCTGCTTTGCGTGTATTGCCCGGTAAGGACGATCTCGTTATCCGAAGATGAAATAATTAGAGTGGAATGTGCCAGTGGTTCTTATAAAAATGAAAGCGGGAGGCATATCTCCAAAATATTATAGCGCCGTTCATCCTTTTATGCTTCAAAATTTTTAGTTAGGAAGCTTATATTTGGGGGTTCTTTTGTTCAAAAATACCGGAGTGAGTCATGTTGAAGTCTCTTACCTTTTTCACCAGTCTATTTTTAATTTCAACTTTTACTTTTTCACAGACGCAGCCGCTGCTGCTGTATCCGTCTATAAATAATGACGGATCAAGGATTGCTTTTTCATACCAGGGGGATATATGGACGGTTTCGTCTTCCGGCGGCCGCGCTGACAGGATCACTGAACACGAGGGAATTGAAACCTATAGTGTATGGAGTCCCGACGGCTATAAAATAGCTTTTAACAGTGAACGTTTCGGAAATTCCGATGTTTATGTCGTCGATGCGTTTGGCGGCAGGCCAACGCGGTTGACTTATCATTCAGCGAGTGATGATATAAGCAGCTGGTCGAAAAGCGGGAAGATCTATTTTACCACCAGGAGAAATTATAACTCTGTCGAGTGGTCTCCGGAGATTTATGCTGCCCTTCCGGAAGGCGGGACTCCTGAACGCTCCCTCGAGGCATTCGGGTATGATCCTGCTGAATCTCCCGACGGACGGTTTGTTGCTTTTACGAAGGGCGACTGCCGTATCCCGCGTGAGGAGTACCGTGGCTCTGCTAACCGTGATATCTGGCTTTATGATACTCAGAATAAAAAGTATATCCAGCTAACCGACTTTATGGGTAATGATTATTCGCCTCAGTGGGGTGGTGAAAGGACGATCTTCTATATCAGCTCTTCCAGCGGGAAGTACAATGTGCGTAAGTTGTCTCTTGACCCCGATGGTAATAAGCCGAATGACATTGCTGTTACCACCTTTACTGATGATGGTGTGCGTAATTTCAGTGTAAGCAGCAACGGTAGTAAGCTCGTCCTGGAAAAGGATATGAACCTCTATACTGTCAACCCCGACGGATCAAATCTCAGCAAACTCTCTATCGATGTTTCATCGGATTATAAGCTCGATCCTTATGAGTGGAAAACTTTTACTTCTAAGGCATCGGAGTTTTCACTTTCTCCCAACGGAAAGTATATCGCCCTTGCCGTGCGCGGGGATATTTTTGTTACTGAGAATGATAAGGATAAGAGTCTTACCGTTAACCTCACGAAGAGTCCTTCCCGCGAGGAAAATCCTCAGTGGGTTAATGATTCAACTATTGTGTTTGTTTCGGATGAAGGGGGACAATTCGACATCTATGCTGTTTCTTCTTCAGATAAAGAGGAAACGAATATTTTCAGAAGTCTGAAACATAAGGTTGAGCGTATCACTAAAACAGATCAGGATGAATCGGGATTGGCGATGTCGCCCGACGGGAAGATTCTGGGTTATGTTCGCGGAAACGGTCAGCTGATTACTTCAAAAATTGATAAGAACGGTCAGCTGTCAGATGAGAAGATATTATCGGATGACTGGGCTCAGCCGGAGGATATAGCCTGGAGCCCTGATTCTAAATGGCTAGCTTATTCAAAAGCGGATCTTTATTTCAATAATGAAATTTTCATACAGGCCGCGGATAATTCTCACGAAGCTGTGAATGTAAGTATGCACCCGAGAATGGATGCCCAGCCGTTCTGGAGTCCCGACGGCTCGAAGCTCGGTTTTGTTTCCGAAAGGAATAACCGCAGCGCTGATATCTGGTTCGTATGGCTGAAGAAAGCTGACTGGGAGAAGACACAGAAGGACTGGGAGTATGATGAGCCGGGAAAGAAAACAGATAAGAAAAAAGGTAAGGACTCAGCTGAGGTGAAACCCGTGGAGATTGATTTCCCGGATATCTATAAAAGATTGGTGCAGGTTACTTCGATGCCCGGCGATGAGAGGAATCCTGTTATCTCGGCTGACGGTGAGACTTTCTACTTCACTGCGCCTTATTCTTCGGGCAAAGCTAACAAGCTTGATCATTCACTCTACAGCATTAAATGGGACGGTAAGGATTTCGAATCAATTGTAAAGGGAAGTGATGCGTATTCTTCGCTCAAACCTGATAAAGATGTGAAAAATCTGTACCTGTTCAAGGGCGACGGAAAACTGGTGAAGGTTGATCTTGATAAGAAGAAGGAAGAAGGACTTTCATACTCCGCAAAGATGCAGATAAATTATACCGCTGAGCGCGAGCAGATCTTTGAAGAATCCTGGCGGATGATCAGGGATGGATTCTATGATCCCGGGTTCAATGGGCACGACTGGAATGCCATAAAAGCTAAATACAAACCATGGATAATGGCTGCTTCCACCAGCCGCGACTTTAGGTATATGTTTAATTTTATGCTGGGACAGATAAACGCCAGCCATATGGGAATGTACGGCGGCGACCGGGAGGAGACTCAGAAGGAAACTACAGGACTACTTGGTATTGAAATAGGAAATGCTGACGGCGGTATACTGGTTGAGCGGGTTGTGCCTGAGAGTCCTGCCGATAAAACTGAAAGCAAACTTTTCGTCGGTGATGTTATTACCAAGGTGAACGGACAGCCGGTAGGCGGGGATGTTAACTTCTATTCTAAGTTTGTGAACACGGCTGATGATAGAGTACTGCTGGAGGTGAAAGGGAAGGACGGCAAAACCAGGGAGGTGATTATTCGTCCCGTTGATAATATAAGAGATCTGCTCTATAATGAATGGGTACAGGACAGAAAGAAACTGACCGATGAATATTCCAACGGCAGGATTGGGTATATTCACATTAAGGCAATGGGATGGGACAGCTTTGAGGAATTTGAGCGCGAGCTTGCAGCAACCGGTTACGGAAAGGATGCTTTAGTTGTGGATGTCCGCTACAATGGCGGCGGCTGGACGACAGACTACCTGATGATGGTGCTGAACTACAAGCAGCACGCATACACTATACCGAGAGGGGCAGCCGATAACCTGGCAAAAGAGCATTCGAAATTTTCTAACTATTATCCTCTCGGTGAAAGACTCCCGTATTCTGCGTGGATAAAACCCAGTATTGCACTCTGCAACGAGAACAGCTATTCAAATGCTGAGATCTTCTCACATGCTTACCAGACACTGGGAATAGGGAAGCTTGTAGGCAAACCAACGTTCGGAGCAGTGATCTCAACGGGTGGAAGAAGCATGGTTGATGGTACGTTCGTTCGTCTTCCCGGCAGAGGCTGGTATGTAAAGAAAACAGGTAACGATATGGAAGACGAGCCCGCAACCCCTGATTTTGTTGTGGAAAACGCTCCCGACTATCGCGCTAAAGGAACAGACGCCCAGCTTGAGAAAGCAGTAGATGAGCTGATGCAGCAGCTGAAGTAAATTATTGTCTCTGAGGTGTCATGCTGAACTTGTTTCAGCATCTGAGATGTCATGCTGAACTTGTTTCAGGATCTTCTTAAAAAATATAATATCTCGCAAATTTCAAAATAAGCTCCACATACGCTCTGATTTCTTCCTGTACTGATGATGATTTCTTCCAATTCCGGGATTGATGAATATATTTACAAGTAGCTATTTTTAATAATAATTTAATATTATAAATAAAAAAATTACTTAAATTTCTATAAGGATAATTATCCTTTATATAAATAAAATAAAATCCATTGAGGCCCGACAGATGCAAGTCCCTTTTCTCGATTTGAAAATCCAATACCAGTCCATTAAAAAAGATATAGATCCGGCAATTCAAAATGTAATTGATAATACAGCTTTTGTTCTTGGCAAAGCAGTATCAGACTTTGAAGAAAAATTTGCTGAGGCTCATCAGGTTAAACATTGTCTGGGTACAAGTTCAGGCACAGATGGTAATCATATGGCTTTGTGGGCGCTTGGAATTAAACCCGGCGATGAAGTAATTATTCCGGCCAACACTTTTATAGCAACTGCATGGGGGGCGACATTATGTGGAGCCACACCCGTTTTCGTGGATTGTCATCCCGAGAACTATAATCTCGATCCGGCAAAGGTTGAAGATGCTATAACAGATAAAACAAGAGCAATTGTGGCTGTTCATCTTTATGGACAACCGGCTGACCTGGATCCACTGAGAGAGATTGCAAAACGTCACAACCTGTTTCTTGTTGAGGATGCTGCTCAGGCTCACCTGGCTGAATATAAGAGTTCAAAAGTGGGGGGACTTTCAGATGCCTGTTCGTTCAGTTTCTACCCTGGTAAAAATCTCGGGGCATATGGCGAAGGGGGCGCTGTCACGACAAATAATGATGAAATTTTTAATTATATGAAAAAAATAAGGGAGCATGGACAGTCGCAGAAGTATTATCATTCAACTTTTGGACATAACTACAGGATGGAAGGTATTCAGGGTGCGGTGCTGGGTGTAAAATTGCGATATCTTCCTGAGTGGACAGATGGCAGACGCAAAGTAGCTGCAAAATATAGTCAGTTACTTGGAGATTTCGATCGGATCGTACTCCCTGCAGAAATGTCCTGGGCAGAACATGTATACCATCTATTCGTTATCAAGGTGAAACCAAAGAATCAAAGCAAAAGAAATGAAACCAGGGATAATCTGCAAAAATTTCTAAATCAACAGGGAATATCTACAGGGCTGCATTACCCGGTTCCTCTCCATAAGCAGGAATGCTTCTCCACGCTCGGATATAAATCGCGAGACTTTCCTGTTACTGAAGAATTAGCCGAAACAGGTTTATCGCTGCCGATGTTTCCGGAATTAAATGATGAGCAGATTAATTTTGTTGCAGGTAAAATAAAAGAGTTCTTTCAATAAAATTATACTTGAAAATATTTACACAACAAAATTAGCCCAGGTCTACTGATAAGGGAAACTATTACAATTATTGTCCCTATATGTGATTAATTTATACTGAAATAATAGTAATTGTCAGTCATCATATTCTATTGTGTCTCATAATGTTAAGTTCTTTTCCAATGATATCTCATTTTGAAAAGGAATAACCGGATTTATTCGTATTTAAGCGTAATTAACAGGGTCAGTTGGTGGCACACTATTAGGATGTTATTATTTTACCAACTTTTGAGGGCATTTTAGATTGAGCAATTTTGGATTACGAAGAATACCAAAACATAAGATTTTATTCGCTGCTGCAGATATAATCACTATTCTCTTCTGTTTATTAGCTTCTGTTTATATTCACAGAAGAGAAAGCCAGCTGAGTTTCATTCAGTTCTTTTCACTGAATGAATCCCTGATTTATATCATGTTTGGTCTTTCTATATTTTTTGTGGTTATATTTCAGTATAACGGTCTGTACAGGATTAATGTTCTTTTAAGCCGTGCCGCCCATTTTGCGAACATAATAAAGTCACAATATTACGGAGCTCTTAATATTGTTCTGGTTTCCCTCTTTATCCAGACATACAATGTAGACGCGAGATTGATAATATTCAGCTTCGTATTGATTGCTGTTCCGACATTATATATTGTACGTGTAGAGATCCTCAGACAATTATTTATTCAGTTGAGAAACTATACATTTAAGCGAAATGTAGTTATTGTGGGTGATGGAACATCAGGCAAGCTGTTGGCTGCCAAATTGATCCTTGAAAATTATACAGGGATAGAAATAGTTGGTTTTGTAGACGATGACAAGGAAATTCATGAAGAAGTAGTAGGCGGAAAGAGGGTATTGGGAAGACTAAACGATCTTGGCCAGGTGATTGCAAATTATAATATAGATGAAATCATTGTCGCGATAGATGGTGACGATCATGAAAAACTTTTTAAGATACTGGATTTTTGCAAATCTCAAAATATAAACATAAGGCTAACCTCCGAACTATTTGAAGTAGTAACCCGCAAAGTCGATACAGAGAAGTACATTGATATACCGATAGTAGATGTATCCGCTCAATACAACAACAGGTTGACTTTAGGTATTAAAAGAATTATAGATCTTGTAGTTGCTTCGATAGCCATTCTGATACTTTCACCGATAATGATCATGATTTCCTTTCTGATAAAACTTTCGTCAAAGGGCCCGATTTTATTTACACAGGTCAGGATCGGAAGATATGGCAAGCCGTTCAGGTTTTATAAGTTTCGTTCAATGCAGGTTCTTAGCGGTGAAGATGAAGACCGCAAAGAGAAAATGATAGAATTTATGCGAAATAATGTTACCAGCGGTTCAGATACAAAAATAATAAATGAAAGCAGGGTAACCTGGATTGGCAGTGTAATACGAAAAACATCACTCGACGAATTACCGCAGCTTTTTAATGTAATTAAGGGAGAAATGAGTCTTGTAGGACCTCGACCCTGTCTTCCATATGAATATGATAATTATGAAGACTGGCAGAAAAGAAGACTATCAGCAATTCCAGGCTGCACAGGTGTATGGCAGATTAGCGGACGCAGCGAAGTATCATTTAAAGATTCAATTATTCTCGATCTATATTACATCAATAATATGTCTCCGTGGTTTGATCTTCAGTTGATCTTTAAGACAATTCCAACAATGCTCTTTTTAAGAGGTGGAAAATAGGCTCTATTTTCTTTGAGCTTTTCCAGGTTAATAATGACTAGTCCGGTTTCCAATTATGAATTTCAATATCCTTTTTGCCTTCACAGACCAGGGAAATAATATAGTCTGATAAAATTTTTATGGTCGTAACCTGATAATCTTTCTTAATAGTTCCTTCCGGGAGAATTTTTCTTATCAGGATCTGATTCTCAGATTCATTAGTTAATTCTACATCCCTGGGTGAAAAAGAAAAACCTTTACCAATATTTTTTATAAAAGCTTCTTTAACTGTCCAGATTTTATAAAATGTTTCAGTCTTCGAATTATCATAAATACTGCTGAACCAATTCTTCTCGTATTGAGTAAAGCACAGATCTATAACCCCCTCCATATCGTCAATTTCTTTTATTCTTTCAACGTCCACACCGATATCGTTAAAATTTGTAAAGGCAAGCACTACTATATCATCACAGTGAGAAATATTAAACTGCAAATCATTTTTATTATTAAATAAATATGGTTTCCCGAATTCATTGTATGAGAATTCCAGATCTGTAGGATTCAATTTCAGATATTCAGCTATAAGCAGCCTTGTCAATCCTTTGGCTATAACTGCTCTTTTCCGCAGCCATTCAAATTTTAGTTTTTCGATTTTGCTTAAATCTGATTTGTCTAAATATTCCATGAACCTATTGACAGTTGGAGAAGGCAAATTCAGATCTGTCCACCAGAGATCTATTTTTATGTTTAAATTTGGAACCAGATATAATCCTAATGATTAATAATATTGAATCTATTCAAGTTTTTGAAATCATTATAAGGTGATTGGTTCTGAGTGAGAGTCTGCGGGGATAGCCATACTGATTAATTTCTCCCAGGTTATAAACTTTAAGCTTATAATTTTCAGCAATGCCGCTTAGCAGATCAACATTGTGTAAAAACCAGTTGTGCTCTTTATGCTTAAATTCATAGTGTTTAGGACCTATGATATCACCCAGAAACTTTCCGTCGTCTTCCAGTATTATCGCTAGCCATTCAAACAAAGCGGAGAGTTTTTGTTTATCGAAATAATACAATATCTGCGATGCCCAAATGAAGTTGAATTTTGTTCCGTTTAATTTTTCAATCCCGAAATTATCAGAGAGGAATAAAATAGGCTCTTTATTTTCAAGCCTGTACTTTTTTATCTGCCTGATTCCGGCGTCAATACTTTCCTGTTTAATATCAAAACCATAATAATTATTCGGATTCAGGTATTTTATAAACGCTATCCCGCCCTGCAGAGGTCCGCATCCTATATCCAGCAGTTTATGTTCAGGTTTCATACCATTACCAATCAGGGTATTCAGCTGATAAGCCTGAAGCTCCTTCCAGTAGCCCAGCGGACCAACCATTAATTCCAGTTTATGGATTTCTTTCAAACCGGGTACAAACTGTCTTAAACCATAAACATTTCTTCTTAAACTTTTAAGCCGCCTGTTAATCTTATGTAAAGCAACCATCTCTATCTCTTTATTTAATAGTTCGCAAGTATTTAGTGTATTTATCGAAACAGAATATCGGATATATTTGAATTTGAGACCATGGTCATTGCAAAGTGACCGGCGGATATCTTAAGTACTCGGTAGTCCTTATTTTGTTAGTGATATCACTAATGACATTTTTAACAAAGCGAATATCTTCCCCTAGTTCCTCAGCTATAATCTCAGCCGGGACATTCATTTCCATTCCCAGCCATATAGGATCGAGTATACGGAAGGGAACTTTGAAGAAGAATTCCTCTTGTGTCTGTTCGGCACTGTATGTATCAGATGTCGGAGTTCTTTTTAGGATTTCATCCGGGATACCAAGATACTCTGCCAGCTGATAAACCTGGGACTTGAATAAATGGCCTATCGGCATAATATCCACTCCGCCGTCGCCATATTTCACAAAGAATCCCTGTCTGTGTTCATTCTTATTCCCTGTACCTACCACGCAGTAATTATTCTTTTCCGCATGATAATAAAGCATATTCATACGGTATCTCTGCTTTAAATTTGAAGCCGCAACGATCTGCAGGTATTCAGTAATGGGCAGTCTTTTCCTTGTTTCGTTACCATCAGGACTGATAACGGAAAGGTTAAACAGATTTAATGATCCTTTGCCTGTCGTATCCTTAGAGACAGTAATTTTCATTTTATATTTATCATCATATTCCGGAAAGATATTTTTAACTGCTTCATCTCTTCTGCTGTAGCATCCAATGGCTTCCAGTGAGCCGGATAAGTCTTCAACGATGTAACCTACATTAAATTTCCGGGCCAGAACTTTACCAAGTTTTAAACTATCAGGACTCGAGTCCTTTTCAGGAAGCATCAAAGCTATCACCTTATTATTGCCAAATGCTTTAACGCATAAAGCCAGTACAACTGATGAATCCACACCTCCGCTTATCCCGAGCACAGCACCTTTTTTATGCAGCTTATGAACTAATTCGGATCTTAAAAGAGAGATAATTCTTTCCGATTCTTCCGCCGGATCTATTCTAATTGATTCTTTTGAAAAACTCATTATACTGATTAATCCATTTGTTTTAATATTTTTTTATCCACTTTACCGTTCGGGCTTTTGGGAAGAACTTCCAGAAATTCAACTTTTCCCGGGATCATAAAACTTTCCATATTTTTTGAACAGTATAGCAGCACATCATTTTTAGACAACTCAAAATTATCCTTTTTTACAATAAAGGCTTTAATTGACTGTCCCAGTATTTCATCGGGAATACCAATTACCGCTGCCTCACTAATCCCTTCAAGCGCGCAGAGGATATTTTCAATTTCTTTAGGACTGACCCTTTCCCCCTTTGTTTTGATCATATCATCCGTTCGTCCCACAAAATAAAGAAATCCCTCCTTATCTTCATAAAAAAGATCCCCGGTAAATAAAACTTTCTCGCCTTTAATGCCCCACTCCCTGTAAACCCTGGCTGTGAGTTCCTCCGCATTCCAGTATCCCCTCATTACATTTGATCCCCGTACTATCAGTTCACCCACGACTCCCGGTTTAACTACCGAACCTGATTCGTCGACAATAAAAGTTTCACAATTAGGCATTGCTTTACCTACCGATCCGGGTTTTTGATCGATCAGGTCAGGAGGAAGGTAGCTTATACGTTTACATTCAGTAAGACCAAACATTGAAAAGAATTTTATTCCAGGAAAGAGATCCCTGAATTTTCTAATGTGATCTACAGGTAGTGCCGCTCCCGTATTAGTTATATACCGGAGAGACGGAAGATCATACTTCGCAATATTCCTTAGCTTAAGGAACATTGCCAGTATTGTCGGAACTATGGGAAAACCGGTTACTTTTTCTTTTTGTAAGATCTTTATTATTTCTACAGGAAAATTGAAGGATTTTTCAAGGATAATTGTCCCGCCGAACATAAATGTCATTATCACCTGATAGAGGCCGTAATCAAAAGAAAGAGGAAGAACAACAAGAATCCTGTCATCCTGTTTATTATTTATATACTGAATGATGCTTTTGGCTGCCGAGATCATATTATTGTGGCTGGACATAACACCTTTGGGTTCACCTGTGGAACCTGAAGTATAAATTAATGTAGCCAGATCATAATCAACTATCTCCGATTTCCTTTTTTTGAGGATATCTGCCCCCGTTTCTGAGGTTTTTATAAGATCATCCCAGAAGTAACTGTTTTTTTGCGGGCTGGTTTCTTTAATACCAAACCAGACTAATGAGATATTCGATCCTGTTTCAATAGGCAGGTTGTCAATTATATCTTTCTTAGAATTCTGAGCGATCAGAATTCCGGAGCCTGAATCTTTAATAATATAAGAAAGCTTATGGGATTTAAGGGAACCGTTCAAAACAATAAATACCCCGCCGGCTTTCAACACTCCATATATGCTGATTATGGTCTCTATCGAATTATCCCCGAAAATAATCACTCTGTCGTGTCTTTTCAGGCCCAATTTAATAAGAGATACTGCCAGATAATCCGATTGCTCTTCCACCTCCGCATAGTTTAATCTTTTATTCCCAAAAACTATTGCCTCTTTTTCCGGATGTTTTCGTGCACCAGTGGATAAGAATTCGTGAACAAGCGCCGGATTAAATAGTCGGGTTAGATACTCTGAGTTTGTCACAGATTTCAATCGATTTAATTAGTTCTTTTGCTGGTTCTGTTATCAAAAACTATACTAAAGTGGTATTCTTCTGATAAATCTGTGCGGAAAGAATGAATAAATTTATCATAAATGATCTGAGTTGAAAGTATTCCGGTAAGAGTCATTGCATCTATCTCGCTTATCGTTTGTGCATTCTGCATCTTTTTGAGAAACAAACTCACTTTATTGAGATTAAAAATTCCTGTTTTTTTCAACCCGTCTTCAGAAAGATAGATATCTTCCAGCTTTTTATCACCGCCAAGCAATCCATTTTTTATGGGGGCCCTGTATGGATTCTTAGGCCGGTTTACTATTTCAAATGGTAATTTATTTCTGAAAACCTCTTTCAGTATAAATTTTTCATTGAGTAAATTGATCTTAAATTCAGGATTAACCGTATCCATCAGTTCAATCAGCCTGTGGTCGAGGAAAGGTACTCTTATTTCCACCGAATTTGCCATTGCCATCCTGTCTCCCTGGGAGGAAAGCAGGTAATTACTCATAAATACAACTATTTCAAGGTACTGGGCCTTAGCAAGATAATCCCACCCATGGAATTCGGCAGGGAGAAGATCAAGAATATTTAAAAGTGCATTATAACCATCTAACCCGGATTTAAATTCATCCGAGAAGAAATTTTTTATTCTTGAAGTATTATTCCATCTTATAAGATGGGAGAACAGAGGATTATGGGGATCATTTATACCTGTCCTGAAAAATTCTACAAGCGTCTTTCCCAGGCGTTTATCCCTGAAAATATACGGATATAATTTTCCCAGCAGGAGCGGACGTAATTTCGACTCAGGATATTTCGACCAGAAATTTCTGATTTTGGTTTCTTTGAAAATATTATACCCGCCGAAAACTTCATCGGAACCTTCTCCTGTCAGCACAACTTTATAATTATTCCGGTGTACAAGGGAGGAAAGAAGGAAAAGAGGGACAGGGGCAGTGCGTAGAAGAGGTTTTTCTGTGTGCCATAATACCGATTCAAAGTTAGAACTGATATCCTTATCATTTATAAAGAGTTCAGAATGATTAACATCCAGATATTTTACCACTTCCTCCTGAAAAGTACTTTCATCAAAGTTCTTATCCTCAAATGTAATTCCAAATGTATTTAGTTTATTATTGAAATTCTTTTTAATAAGTGATGTAATGCCGGATGAATCCAGTCCGCCGCTGAGATAACTCCCGACAGGAACATCAGACCTGAGTCTTATTCTTACTGCATCAAGCAGCAGCTCTTCAACCTGGTCGGTCAGATCACCCTTTTTGAAATCACGATAATTATCCGCAGATGCAAAATTCAGTGTCCAGTAGCTCTCAATTTTAAAATTATCAGGATCAGCGATTATATAATGAGCAGGCGGCAGTTCATAGATTCCCTCGAATAAAGTAGCCTCACTCAGTGTAGTCCAGAAAGTAAAGATCTGATCAAGCGATCTGGAACTGATATTTCTGTTGACAGAAGGATCTGCAAAGAGAGCCTTAATTTCTGAGGCGAATGAAAGAGCACCATTTTTGTTCCTGTAGAAAAGAGGAATTATGCCCACCCTGTCTCTTGCCAGGAAAAGTTTATGTCTAGCTGAATCCCATACAGCAAACGCAAACTGACCATTTAATTTCTGAAGACATCCGGTACCATATTCCTCATAGAGGTGTACTATTACCTCCGTATCGGTTTTGGTATAAAACTTATGTCCCGATTTGACCAGATCATCCCGCAGCTCAGGATAATTAAAAATTTCACCATTGAAAACTATCCAGATAGTCCTGTCCTCATTATGTATCGGCTGGATACCTTCTGAAAGGTCGATTATACTTAAACGTGCATGGGCAAGCGAAATACGATCGTCAACATATAACCCCGTTTCCTCCGGACCGCGATGCCTGAGCAGGCGGGTCATTTTATTAACGACTGCCAGATCTCCGTCTGAAATACTATCATTGAAAATTCCGGCAATACCGCACATAATTGTCAGAACTAATTTGAAATGGTTTTTGACTGCAGATATTGAGTGATGCGGTTTAAGGTGGAAAAGTTATCAATAATCAGTTCTTCATCATCGATCGTTATATTAAAAGTTTTCTCAATAAACCCGACCAGTTCAATTATACCTGTTGAATCAATTATTCCCTTATCGAAAAGATCTGTATTCCCATCGAAATGGTTTGTCTCACCGAACAAAAAATTATCTATTATAAATTCTTTAATTATATCTGAAACTTCCATGAATATTCTTTTAGAGATTGGTTCATTTAAATTCTATTTAGCCGCCTCTTCAGTATGTCTTTTTTTACGAATAGGTCTTAATCCTCTTAAAAATTCATCATAAGAGGTATCTGGCGTCAACGGTACATTTACAACCGCCATAGCTTCCGGCGAAGGATAACCCCACATTGTATTAGGAGGAATATTATGAGATATTACCGTACCGCCCTTTATGACAGCGCCGTCACCTATTTTAACATTAGGCAGAATTAAACAATGCGGACCAATATAAACATTTTTTCCTATTACAACTCTATCCGGATTATTTTTTTTAGGCAATCCAAAATAAGTATGAGAAATTATTGATGTCCTTATTCCGATTGTCGAATTATCCCCGATGGTGATACATTCGGGATGAATCTCATCAAGATAAACGTACAGGCTAATCCATACATTTTTACCGATCTTTACACCGCGTAATTTATGAATGAAGGGTCTGAATGTATTTCCAAATGGTGCAAAAAATGCGATTATATGTAAAAACCGGCCAAATACCCTTTTTATCATATATTGCTATCCTTTTTAACCCTCTTGAAATATTGTTATAAATTATTGATAAATCAAAAATTGATCCAAGGAAAAAATAACGCTAAAATTAAATAACTATAAAATATAAAAAGTTATTGATTAAATGTTAATTTAATAAATATAAAATATTGTATTTGAATCTGAAACGCAGCTTAATAAGCGTTTCCGTAATGACATTATAAAGGAAGTTACAAAGCCGGGACACAGTTTATATTTCATTTCTCAAAAACGGGGATACAATTTCTTAGAAGTTTCATTGTGAAATTAAACTATTAATTCAGGTCAAAAAGATCTTCCTGTTTAAAAGGCTTGCAATTTATTAAAGGTCATTAAGAGTTTAGAATAAAGTAACTTACAAAATTTTTTATTATGGTTTTTCAAAAGATTGGCTCGATATCTTTTATTTCTATGAAAATATGTGTTGACGGATACATCATATTTATTTAGTTTTGTCCTCAGAAATCCGGAAAATAAATCCGGGTTTGATTAGTTCTTTTGAATGGGTTAAAGATTGAAAGAGTGTTGTGCTTCACGCTTCACATTTAAATTCTGGTTCTGCCATTCTTTGAACCAGAAAAATCCCATCAGAAAAATATTAGAATTTAAATTCTAATACTGCGTAGTGATCCTTTTTGTTGAAGAAGGCTTTTGTTGAAGGAATAGTCCAGAGGTGGAACAAAAGTTAATTAAGGAGATCCGTTTTAAACGGATAATTTAAAAGTCTTCTGAGACTAAGGAATGGGCATTTGGACAGTTACTTAAGGAAAATCCTTAAAGTAATTTCTATACTCCGGTTTATTGAATTATTAACATACGGATCGGGATCTAACGGTCCGGTGTCGAAGGATAATACTGTTAAAACCCGGTCCGGAAAAACGGCCGGCATAAAAGCGTTACTTATCCCTGATGATAATTCAGTCCCGCCCTATTATTATCCCTTTATATCAGAAGCTAAATTTTCTTTAGCGAATATTTAATTGAATTTAAGATCTACAAATGAAAATTCCTTAACAGGACTTCCGGTTTCAGAAATGAAGACCGCATCTGAGGGGATGCTATACCCGGGATTTTACAGGATTAATTTCATTTCAGATTATCATCATATCAGCAAGCCATATAAGAGGGGAAACAGAATAAGTGCATTGAAAATTATTTGTTAGGCCATGTGTCAGTTGTTGAGATTTGAGTATTGGATTTAACCGTCAGAGAAATCTGCCGATTATAAAGTAAGGATGGATAAGGATGATTCTGTCTTATGTGAATCTTTCCGGAATGTCCTCATAAAGAAGCCTGTCCGGTCTTTAGAGCAGCTTTCCACTGGGCTCTGAAGAGCAGGATCGGGAAAAATTAATTGTACGCTTTAAGGATAAACATAAAGAAGGAGTGAGTGATGCTGAAAAAGATGCAGGCATTTTTTTCCCTGTTAGTTTTGGTTGGAATAACTATTCCGGTTTACGGAACCAATCACTATGTAAATGCAAATGTTTCCACCAGCGGTGATGGAACGAGTTATTCCACTGCCTGGCAAACCTTTTCTGATATCAATTGGGCTACAGTACAATCCGGAGATACTATTTTCATAGCCCAGGGTACTTATACTACACTCTTAAATGTCCAAAGGGCTGGTGTAGTTATTATGAAAAGTCCGCATACAGGATATAATGGGAAAGTAACAATTGATGGGACTAACATTGTAACGCCAAATAATTGTTGTGTTTATGTTGGTGTTGAAAATGTAGTAATAGATGGGGGAGACCCTTCAAAATTTATCTTGGAATATGGACAAGCGACAAATCTGTCTGTCCACGAAGCAACAAATTTTACTTTTAAGAATGCAACATTATATACAACTCCAACTATAAATCCACAACAAACAGCCGATATTTATGTGCAACGGCAAAGTCCAACAATGGTACACGGTGATATGTTATTTGAAAATCTCAGAGTGATCCAGGATTCAGGTTCTTATAGTGGTTCAGGAAATTCAGATGGATTCCAGATTCAGGGCATAGATGGGCTTACCATAAAAAATTGCTATATAGTTAGGCAAAATGCAGATAATACCCCGCATTGTGATGGAATACAAATGTTCTGGTGTAGTAATGTAACGCTTGAGAATAATCAGATATATATCTTACCCTCTGGTGCCACAACAAATAAAACTGCTCTTATGTTTAACAATAGTGGGGGTGTAGTAAAATTTATCAATAATTATATCTACTGGGCGCAGGCACTTGGTGCTGGCGGTTCATTGGGAATGCAGTTCAGTGATGCTGCAAGAATGGCTGCATACCCATTAGATAGTTTAATTATAGTCAATAATACTTCTGTTTGTCTTGGAGGAACACCAATCGGGATTTCTAATGATCTCGCTCTGAATTACAGAGGAAGGGCAATAGTTAAAAATAATATTCTGGTAGGAATCAATGCGAGGTATGACACATTATTGTTGGATTATGCACACAAAACCAATATAACAAATAATATTTACTATAACCCTGCCGGTGGTAATATGCAGATAAGTCAGGGTCAAAATGGATATGGTACCTGGGGACAAACCTGGCAAACCTGGACAGCGAACGGATATGACGTAAATTCTTATCAGACTAACCCGGAATTAACGGGTTATATTCCTGCAAGTTCGAGTGTAATTGATGGTGGTGTCAATTTAACCGGATTGGGTTATACCGATGATATAGCTGGTAATACCAGATTGGGCACGTGGGATATTGGAGCTTATGAAATAACACAGGGCGGAGGCGGGGGGAATAACCCACCCACTCAGCCGGCAAACCCGGGCCCTTCAAATGGAGCAATAAATCAATTAACAAACACAACACTAACGTGGAGCTGCTCAGACCCGAATGGTGACCCATTAACATACGATGTATACTTTGGAACAGCAAACAACCCACCATTAGTAGCAGGCAATCAAACCAGTGCAAGTTATAATCCTGGACAGTTAAACAACAGTACAACTTATTACTGGAAGATCGTTGCGAAGGATAACCAGGGAGCAACGACAGCGGGGCCTGTATGGAATTTTTCGACTAGCAGCCAAATTGATACTATCTCTCCTGGGTTAAAAGAAGTATCATTATCAGGAACAAAAACTGTAATAGTAACTTTCTCTGAAGAGATGGATCCGGCAACTATTGAGAATAAAGACAACTATTCAATTAATAATGATATTACTGTAGTTTCTGTTGATGTTTTAGCGGGGAATAAAAGAGTTATACTAAATACAACCGATCATACTCTCGGTTTGTTGTATACTTTAACTGCTAATAATGTTAAAGATATTTCCGGTAACCTTATAGCCCAGGATAAAAAGACCTTAATTTACCGTGCAATTATAAAGAAGAAATATTCGGTAATCCAGGCTGATGGACAATGGTATCAAAATTATACTCCTCAGAAAGCGATAGACGGGAATACTGATACAAGTTCTGCTTCAAGATGGGGTGGCATTTTGCCATTACCGGATTCAATAGTTTTCGATCTTGGAGGGGTAAATACAATTGATGAAACTCATTTTTCCTTTTACAGGTGGAATCAGGGAAGAATTTATAATTACTCGCTGATGACTTCCCGGGATGGGACTCACTGGATGCAGGCAGTTAACAATAATTCTTCCACAGAAATGGAATGGACAATTGATGAATTTTCACCTGTTGAGGCCAGGTATATAAAACTCGTAGTATTGAGCTCTAACGAAAGCCAGTTTGCGGGATTATGGGAAGCGGAAATTTTAGGTCCCGATAATCTAACCGGCATTGAAAACGCGAACGAAATACCCTCGGAGTTCAAACTTGAGCAGAATTACCCCAACCCGTTCAATCCGACGACAACGATCAACTTTAACCTCCCATCTGATCAGCAGGTTAAAATAAACGTCTACAATACTATTGGTCAGCTGGTAATATCATTGGTTAACCAATTTTATACCTCCGGCAGTCACAGTGTAATTTTTAATGCTTCAGATCTCCCTTCCGGTGTTTATATATATCGCCTGGAATCTAAATCATTTAATGATTCAAAAAAAATGATTTTGATGAAGTGAGCCGGTAAATTTTACTAAGGGAAGACGATCATTCGGACCTGTTTTCCCTTTTTCTTTTATCCGTAATATTTACTGAAAAGAGGATAAAATCACCATCCCAGGGGACTAATTTAAATCAATAATCGAAATATTCGGACAGGTATGCAATTTGCTAGAGACCCCCGCAGAATGTTCTTATATGCTTAAACTTAGTGAATTAGAGGAGCCACCTTGAAAATTCACAGCAACTTTACACATTTATTTCTGGTTTCTTTTTTATCTGCCCCAAAGGTTAAATACCGGACAGTTGAAAAAGAATATAAAAATTCAGATGGAAGAAGCCGACCTGCTGTACCGACTTCCATTTCTTCAGTCATCTCGATGAAGAATGTCTTACATCTTTCAGGTGATATAACCTCACAAAGCAGTTTCATTTTGGAAAAGCATTTCCAACATCCTGGTAACTAATTAATAATCTGATATGGTAAATAAACCAGAGGCTGAAATGAAATGGCAATATTCTTTTATAATTATTTTTATTGCTTCCTCCTTCGTCATTAATACTTTAGCCACAGAATTAAATGGCAGGGTCAACATTATAAATAATGACGGAAATAATTTTAAAGTTATGCTGCAAATAAATACCGACAATGACGCTCAAAAATTTGGAGGAGCTACCATTGTAATAGATTATGACAGTACTTTATTAAGCTTCCCGCATAATCCGGAAAGTGGTTCTGATTTTATTTTCAGCAATTTTAATATGGGATTTTATGATACGGCAAAAGTGACTAAAGTAGCTAATGGCCGGATATGGATAAATATTGATCTGACCACTGATGGCCAGGGAACCATAGTGCAGAAAGGTCCTGATACTTGGACTGATCTTGTCTTGTTGAATTTTGTATCTAATCAAATAATTCCGGGCAATGTGATTTCATGGGGGATTAATGACAAATTCTGGCATATATATGATTCAGATAATTCAACAACGTGGGATAAAGGAAATTTTGACAATGTGACCAACACAGAAGGAAATAAAAGTCAAACTGGCGGTGAATTTTCTTACAGTTTAAGTCAGAATTATCCAAATCCTTTTAATCCGACAACAACTATACAATATTATATGCCGGAAAGAAGTTTAATCAGGCTTGTTGTATATAATACCATTGGACAGGAAGTTGCCGTCCTCGCCGATGGGGAAAAAGAAGCCGGTACATATAGCGTAAATTTCAACGCTTCCAGCTTACCCAGTGGAATTTATTTTTACAGAATTCAAGCTGGAAAATTTATCGAAACAAAGAAAATGATTCTGCTGAAATAGGATCAATAATTTTTGGAATCAAAAAATAAATAAAATATACCAGCAAAATTAATTGAAAAAAATAGCAAAATTATTAAGGCGCTATAATTTTAAAAGTTGTAAAAATTAAAACCTAGTAATTCTGCTATTACAAAATGAATTGGGAGGAGTCACATTGAAAAATCAGGCAGAAAACTTTATCCATAAGTACATTAGATTAATAGCGCTTGTAATTTGTTTTATCTTTTCGGGGTTTCTCTTTTTTACATACGGAGCCAACCATTATGTAAATGCAAATGTTTCCACCAGCGGTGATGGAACGAGTTATTCCACTGCCTGGCAAACCTTTTCTGATATCAATTGGGCTACAGTACAATCCGGAGATACTATTTTTATAGCCCAGGGAACTATATACAACATGTTAAATATTCGAAGGGCTGGTGTAGTGATTATGAAAAGTCCGCATACTGGTTATAATGGTACTGTGACAATTGATGCGGATTAACATGTACCCAAACAATGGTACCGGCATAATGTGTTTATGTTGGTGTGAAAACGTAGCAATAGACGGCCTAGACCAAACAAAGTTTATCGTGGAAAATGGGAAAACGATAATCTTTCTGTCCACTTGAAGCAACAAATTGTACTTTTAAGAATGCATCATTATACTCAAACCCCGATATAAATCCACAACTAACAGCAATATTTATGTGCAACGGCAAAGTCCTACAATGGCTCACGGTATATGTTATTTGAAAATCTTAAAGTGATCCAGGATTCAGGTTATTATAGTGGTTCAGGAAATTCAGATGGATTCCAGATTCAGGGCATAGATGGGCTTACCATAAAAAATTGCTTTATAGTTAGGCAAAATGCAGATAATACTCCGCATTGTGATGGAATACAAATGTTCTGGTGTAGTAATGTAACGCTTGAGAATAATCAGATATATATCTTACCCTCTGGTGCCACAACAAATAAAACTGCTCTTATGTTTAACAACAGTGGGGGTGTAGTAAAATTTATCAATAATTATATCTACTGGGCGCAGGCACTTGGTGCTGGCGGTTCATTGGGAATGCAGTTCAGTGATGCTGTAAGAATGGCTGCATACCCATTAGATAGTTTAATTATAGTCAATAATACTTCTGTTTGTCTTGGAGGAACACCAATCGGGATTTCCAATGATCTTGGTCTGAATTACAGAGGAAGGGCAATAGTTAAAAATAATATTCTGGTAGGAATCAATGCGAGGTATGACACATTATTGTTGGATTATGCACACAAAACCAATATAACAAATAATATTTACTATAACCCTGCCGGTGGTAATATGCAGATAAGTCAGGGTTCAAGTGGATATGGTACCTGGGGACAAACCTGGCAAACCTGGACAGCAAACGGATATGACGTAAATTCTTATCAGACTAACCCGGAATTAACGGGTTATATTCCTGCAAGTTCGAGTGTAATTGATGGTGGTGTCAATTTAACCGGATTGGGTTATACCGATGATATAGCTGGTAATACCAGATTGGGCACGTGGGATATTGGAGCTTATGAAATAACACAGGGCGGAGGCGGGGGGAATAACCCACCCACTCAGCCGGCAAACCCGGGCCCTTCAAATGGAGCAATAAATCAATTAACAAACACAACACTAACGTGGAGCTGCTCAGACCCGAATGGTGACCCATTAACATACGATGTATACTTTGGAACAGCAAACAACCCACCATTAGTAGCAGGCAATCAAACCAGTGCAAGTTATAATCCTGGACAGTTAAACAACAGTACAACTTATTACTGGAAGATCGTTGCGAAGGATAACCAGGGAGCAATGACAGCGGGGCCTGTATGGAATTTTTCGACTGAGGTTAGCGGCAGCGGAAATTCACTTACTGCTGAAATAAAAGTTTTCTTGGAGGGCCCATATACGGATAACGGAATGACAACTGATCTTGCTAACAGTTCATTAATTCCAGCTGCGCAGCCTTATAATAATCAACCTTGGAATTATGCAGGCACTGAATCGATAAGTGAAATACCTCAGAACATAGTAGATTGGGTTTTAGTTGAATTACGTTCGGGTACAGCGGCATCTTCAATTGTGGGCAGGCGGGCGGCATTTGTGAGAAATGACGGGATGATAGTTGATCTTAACGGAGAATCTATAATAAGCTTTTCCGGCATAGCAAGCGGGCCATATTACGTGGTTATTTACCATCGGAACCATCTTGCAATAATGACAAAAAATCCGATTCTATTATCAGAATCAGCTTCACTTTATGATTTTACGATATCGGAGGATCAGGCCTATGGAAACCAGGCAATGAAATCTCTGGGAAACGGTAAATTCGGTTTGTATGCTGCCGACGGTAATTCAAATGGAAGTGTTAACAATTCGGATTACAATAGTGTCTGGAAAAGGGAAAACGGGTCTGTTGGATATGATAGAGGAGACTTTGATTTAAATGGGGGAGTTAACATTGTTGATAGAAATGCAAAATGGAAACCGAATAAAGGACAGAATACGTGCGTACCGATGAATTGAAAAGATAATTCAATTATCTGTAAAAAAGCTGTCTTGGATATATAATCTAAGACAGCTTCTATGAAAACTTACCTTTCAGAAATAATTAATTTTAAAATTATCATTTTCTTCGTTTCGAAAATTGACTGCTTTTTCGGGAAATCTGCCTGTGGAGAATAGAAATAAACTCCCTTGCATAATGAAGTTGCATCATAGTGTTATTTATAGTATCCTATTCCTTTATTTAAACTGATAATCCAGGAACTTTATAAGTTCGCATTTTTAATATTTTTCTATCCCAACAAAATTATTAATGGAAAATATATTTATTAGTTTGTATAACTTTGAAAACTAAATAGTAATTTTTTTATAGGATATTTTTTATTTGAATGTTTATCGTTTATAAATTAGCTTAGATGAAGGTTGGAGCTATATTTATATTTACTAATCTTTTTAATTTAATATGAAACTAGATATTCTTCTTACAGATGGAAATTATCAGAATACGTATGCTATATTACGATCGCTAAAAAAAGAAAATCTTAAGGTGGGAATCATCTATAATTTCAAACCATCACTGTCTTTTTTTTCAAGATATGTTGATAAACGAATTTTTCTGAAGACTGATATTTCAAAAAACCCGAATGAAGAAACGTTCCGAATTTATGCAGATGAGCTTATACAGGTATTGAAGGAAAATAAGGTTAATGTTTTATTACCTGTTGGAAACATTTCTTATAAATTTGCTTCATTATACAAAAATGAATTACAGCAATATTGTGAGGTTCCTGTTAGCGATCACGATATAATGAAAATTGCTCAAGACAAAGACCAGACTTTTGAATTTGCAGAAACTAATAAAATTCCCATCCCACTTACATTACATATAGAAGAAAACAGTAATATTGAAGATGTTATTAAGAAAACACCGATACCCTGTGTTATAAAAAAAACCAATTATGATGAAGGTGGAGTAATTTACTGCAATTCGAAAGAAGAATTAAAAGTTAAATTAACAGCGCTGATATCTATACGGAAAAGTCATCAATCACTTCCGGTAGTACAGGAATATATACCCGGTAATGGCACAGGTTATTACGGACTTTACGATAACGGCAAGTGCTGCGGATATTTTATGCATGAAAGGCTGCATGAATACCCTGTTACGGGCGGTGCCAGCACTTTAGCAAAAAGTACTTATGCTCAGGAGCTGAAGGAACTCGGAGACAAGACACTGCAAACACTTAAATGGCATGGTGTTGCTATGGTTGAATTTAAACGAGACTCAAGATCAGGAAAACTCAAACTGATGGAAATAAATCCAAAATTCTGGGGTTCTTATGAACTGAGTTTTACAGCAGGGATTAATTTTGCTTACCTTACCTATCTTCTTGCAATGAGAAAACCGATTCCTGAAACGGGTTACAAAACTGACTTGTATTTCAGATGGACTTTACCTTTTGATATAATGTGGTATCGTTTTGCGTCCCAAGGGCAGAGAAGAGAGTATAAAGAATTAAAATCGAGGGTTAAGTTTCATACGAACATCCATTGGGATGATCTGTTTACAGTGATATATCTTTTTTTATTTACGCTGATCAAATTAATAAGAGACAAAAAATATCCTCATGGACATATTCAACAAAAAAATTAGCTTTCACATACATACAAAGTATTCTTTCGACAGTAATCTGGAACCATCATTTATAGTGGAGCATCTTTATAAAAATGGTTTTCAGATCGCAGTAATTACAGATCATAATTCTATTCAGGGGGCATTGGAAGCTCAGCAATATGCCAATAAAAAATATAAAGACAAATTTGAAGTGATTATTGGGGAGGAAGTTCAGTCAGATAAAGGTGATATTATCGGGTTCCCGGTAAAGGAGGAGGTAAAACCAGGAGACTACAAACGCGTTATTGAAGAATTAAAAAGCCAGAATGCAAAACTGTGTCTTCCCCACCCATATAAATCACATGATCTGTTTCTGATTCACCAGGATGAATTTATATCTCAATTCGATTTCATTGAAATATTTAACGCAAGATTAAGCGATAATATGAATTTATTCGCTGAACAACTCATGAGAAAGTTTGATAAACCCGGGATCATTGGGACTGATGCTCATGTCTCCGGAGATTTACATCTATGCAGTTTTCAATATGATTCCGATTATAATTTGGTCAAGATTGTCAAGAACCACACAGCAGTGCGGAATATCAGAAAAAGTCAGGTGATAAATCATTCAAAGAAGAGAGAGATAATTGGCATTATCAAATATTCATTACTGTATTTAATTAACAAATGATTTTCAAAAATATTTGTAAGCATTTATGATCAGGATAATCACGTCATCTAAAAATCTTCCTGAAAAGCGATATGTTTTTGACATATTGTTAAATGAATTCCTCGGTCTGGAATATAAATTAGAAAACACTTCTCATAATAGTAATTATGAAATAGGTTTACCGAACGGGAAAAAGATATCAATAAATGATCATTTCTGGGAGAAGGCAAATGATGATTCGGAGTATTTATCCGAAAAATATCTGCCACAAAGTACAACTTACCTTGAAAGTGAGTTTTGCATTGAAAGGAATATCCCGGTTTTATTTGGAAATCCATGGATAAAAGTCATACCGGAAGGGCTTGAATGTGATACGGATATAATTGCAACAGTATTTTTCTTTCTCAGCAGGTGGGAAGAATATATTTCCGGAGACAAAGATCAGTTCGGGAGGTTTAAATATGTAAACTCTTATGCTTTTAAAAATAACCTTATACACCGGCCGGTGGTAAATGAATATGTAGAAATGCTGTGGAAGATGCTTCAATCATTGGATACTACATTAAAAAGAATTGTGCGTGGATATAAACCAATAATTACACACGACGTTGATTCCCCCCTTAGATTACTGAACATCTATATGCTGCGGCAATCATTTGCAAGGAACATAATTAAAAGAAAAAATTATTTGAATGCTTTAAGAGATTTGTTTGTTTATCCACTTAATAAGATTAATCCAAAATACGATTTGGGTAACACTTATGATATGCTGATGGATGCTTCGGAATCGATAAATACAAAATCGCATTTCTTTTTTATTAATTCATCAAAGACAAAACATGATCCCGGGTACAGTATAAACACTAACTTTGTTCAAAATGTATTTCAGAAGATTAAAAACAGGGGTCATATTATAGGAATCCATCCAAGCTTTTACTCTCTTGAAAATCCCTCTACCTGGAAAAAAGAATATGATGGTTTGTGCAGATTGACCGGGCAGAAAATAATTTGCGGAAGACAACATTTTTTAAGATTCAATGTACCCGATACCTGGCAAATTTGGGATAATAATGATATGGAGACTGATTTCACATTAGGATATGCTGAGATGGAAGGCTTTCGTTGTGGAACTTGTTACGAATTTTCAGTTTACAATTTGCTTACAAGGGAAAAATTGAAACTTAAAGAAAGTCCTTTGATTTTTATGGAGGTAAGCGTTACTGAGTATCAGGAACTTGGAAATCCTCAAATATTTGCTCAGAAATTAGAAAAAATTGTTGCTATTGTTAAAAAGTACAATGGCGACTTCGTATTTCTTTATCATAATTCTTTCTTCGATACAAAGTACCTTACGAAAGATAGATATATGAACTGGATAGATATTATAAAATAATTGCGTTTAAATATATTTTTATCTTAATTTTTAATTCAAGGGCATCCTCATTTGAATTTTCTAGGTCCCATATGAACTCTCCTCCCGAACTTTTTATTTGTCTGCCTGTTTATTAATTTCCTGCTTAATTTCATTTATCACCTCAGTTTTTTATTAAATTAATCTTTTCTGAGGCGACAAATGTCGTTATTTTAAAACCACCATCTTCTTCGTATCAATGAAAGTCTGCCCCGATGGGGAAACTGCCTGGATTCTGTAGAAATAAACACCTGAATTTAACGATGAAGCATCAAACTGTATTTTATGGTAACCTGCCTCTTTATAACCATCAAAGATTACATCAACCTGCTGACCAATTGCATTGAATAAAACAATACTAACCTGGCTTGAATGAGGCAGCCCGAATATAATAGAAGTTGCGGGATTAAACGGGTTGGGATAGTTCTGCATCAGGGTAAAGGTTTTCGGTGTCTTATTGATAATCTCATCAATACCAATCGGATTATCTATACTGAAATTATCGTCTGAAAAATCATAATCATTACTGCTTGCAAGACTTATTATCTTTATTTTATAATTATTACCCCCCGGAATGTTATTGGGAATATTCCACGGATAATAGCCGTTACTTGGTGTTGTGTCAACTATTGTTGAATAAAATGCACCTCCTTTATACAGCTCAATTTTAACAGAACTCAGAATATTATCTGACCAGATTATACTATTTTCAACTCCTGCTATCAGGGTTTCTCCGCCATTAGGGTTTAAAACAGTAATCTCACTTTTAGTAATACTGAAATCAGCATCGGAGAAATCAAAATCATTACTGCTATTAAGACTTGTTACTTTAACTTTATAGTCATTACCTGATTCGGCAGCATCCACTGACCATAGATAGAACCCATTACTTGGTGTGGTATCTACAATTGTAGAATAGAACACCCCTGCTTTATATAATTCAATCTTAACCGGTCCTAAAATATTATCACTCCAGGCAATTCCGTATTGAGAGGATGTTTGCAAGTTTTCACCGCCATTTGGCGCTGAAATAGTAATTACACTTTTAGTAATACTGAAATCAGCATCGGAGAAATCAAAATCATTACTGCTATTAAGACTTGTTACTTTAACTTTATAGTCATTACCTGATTCGGCAGCATCCACTGACCAGAGATAGAATCCATTACTTGGTGTGGTATCTACAATTGTAGAATAGAACACTCCTGCTTTATATAATTCAATCTTAACCGGTGCTAAAATATTATCACTCCAGGCAATTCCGTATTGAGAGGATGTTTGCAAGTTTTCACCGCCATTTGGCGCTGAAATAGTAATTACACTTTTAGTAATACTGAAATCACCATCGGAAAAGTCAAATACGGAACTATCAGCAGTACTCGTTAGTTTAATTTTATAATCAGTACCGGATTCAGATACATTTGGTGTCCATAAATAGAAGCCATCACTTGGTGTTGAGGCACTAATTGTTGAATAAAAAGCACCACTTTTGTAAAGCTCAATTTTAACAAACTCAGGAATATTGTCAGTCCAGACAATTCCATATTCATTGGAGTTTTGCCAACTTTCCCCGCCATTAGGTGTTGTTATTGTAATTTGCTGTGCAAATATGCAAGGGGAAATAATTATGTTTAGAAGTAATAAAAGGTAAAATAATTTTTTCATACAATACTCCATATTTTAATTAATATTCATCATTAGACTTTAGCTCTAAGATTACAAGTACTTTAATTATATTCTTTATGAAATTTTCTACCCTGAACAATAATGAAATATTGTAATTTTGCAAATCAGATCAATCACTCTAAAGGATGATAAAGGGACTACATCTTTTGGGTGTGACGGAGGAAGGATATTAACTGAGACGAGTTCTTTATAATTTCAGCTATTTGTAGAACTTTATTTTAAAACCACCATCTTCTTCGTATCAATGAAAGTCTGTCCCGATGGGGAAACTGCCTGGATTCTGTAGAAATAAACGCCTGAATTTAACGATGAAGCATCAAACTGTATTTTATGGTAACCTGCCTCTTTATAACCATCAAAGATTACATCAACCTGCTGACCAATTGCATTGAATAAAACAATACTAACCTGGCTTGAATGAGGCAGCCCGAATATAATAGAAGTTGCGGGATTAAACGGGTTGGGATAGTTCTGCATCAGGGTAAAGGTTTTCGGTGTCTTATTGATAATCTCATCAATACCAATCGGATTATCTATACTGAAATTATCGTCTGAAAAATCATAATCATTACTGCTTGCAAGACTTATTATCTTTATTTTATAATTATTACCCCCCGGAATGTTATTGGGGATATTCCACGGATAATAGCCGTTACTTGGTGTTGTGTCAACTATTGTTGAATAAAATGCACCTCCTTTATACAGCTCAATTTTAACAGAACTCAGAATATTATCTGACCAGATTATACTATTTTCAACTCCTGCTATCAGGGTTTCTCCGCCATTAGGGTTTAAAACAGTAATCTCACTTTTAGTAATACTGAAATCAGCATCGGAGAAATCAAAATCATTACTGCTATTAAGGCTTGTTACTTTAACTTTATAGTCATTACCTGATTCGGCAGCATCCACTGACCAGAGATAGAATCCATTACTTGGTGTGGTATCTACAATTGTAGAATAGAACACCCCTGCTTTATATAATTCAATCTCAACCGGTCCTGAAATATTATCACTCCAGGTAATTCCGTATTGAGAGGATGTTTGTAAGTTTTCACCGCCATTTGGCGCTGAAATAGTAATTACACTTTTAGTAATACTGAAATCAGCATCGGAGAAATCAAAATCATTACTGCTATTAAGACTTGTTACTTTAACTTTATAATCATTACCTGATTCGGCAGCATCCACTGACCAGAGATAGAATCCATTACTTGGTGTGGTATCTACAATTGTAGAATAGAACACCCCTCCTTTATATAATTCAATCTTAACCGGTCCTAAAATATTATCACTCCAGGTAATTCCGTATTGAGAGGATGTTTGTAAGTTTTCACCGCCATTTGGCGCTGAAATAGTAATTACACTTTTAGTAATACTGAAATCAGCATCGGAGAAATCAAAATCATTACTGCTATTAAGACTTGTTACTTTAACTTTATAGTCATTACCTGATTCGGCAGCATCCACTGACCAGAGATAGAATCCATTACTTGGTGTGGTATCTACAATTGTAGAATAGAACACTCCTCCTTTATACAATTCAATCTTAACCGGTGCTGAAATATTATCACTCCAGGTAATTCCGTATTGAGAGGATGTTTGCAAGTTTTCACCGCCATTTGGCGCTGAAATAGTAATTACACTTTTAGTAATACTGAAATCACCATCGGAAAAGTCAAATACGGAACTATCAGCAGTACTCGTTAGTTTAATTTTATAATCAGTACCAGATTCAGATACATTTGGTGTCCATAAATAGAAGCCATCACTTGGTGTTGAGGCACTAATTGTTGAATAAAAAGCACCACTTTTGTAAAGCTCAATTTTAACAAACTCAGGAATATTGTCAGTCCAGACAATCCCATATTCATTGGAGTTTTGCCAACTTTCCCCGCCATTAGGTGTTGTTATTGTAATTTGCTGTGCAAATATGCAAGGGGAAATAATTATGTTTAGAAGTAATAAAAGGTAAACTGGTTTACCCATAGAAAATTCCTTAAGTTCGTTAATACGTATTATTTATCGGAAAAGCTTTAAATGATTCCTTAAAACAGCTAAAAATATACTTAATAAATTGAATTATGCTAATTTATAAATTTTATAATGATAAACAATACCTATTAGCTGTCGTTCAAATATGAACCTAATTCAGTATTTAATAAAAGGATTTTTGATTATATTAATTATCCTTTATCTCCCATTTCATCTTATGACTTTGGCATTATATTAAAATTAAGTTGTTATTTTAACTTCCTCTGCAAAGGATGGGACCGCTCCTTTAGGAAACTCAATTTTAGAATTGAACCCCATCCAGTATTTTGGTGCAAAAATGGTTTTCCTATCTTTTATTAGATAGGAAGCCCACCATCCGAATGTACTGGTGCTCAGAATTCCACTGGTACATTTTGTCATTATTGCAAAATCGGTTCCCGGATCATTTTTTAGTGATATTTTTTTATTTTTCAAATAATTGAATTCTATCTCAATGAATTCAGGTTCGTCGCTCAATAATATAAAAAAACAGTTTTCGAAATTTTTCATCAGATAAGCAATCTGATTTTTGTAATAGCTTATCGGGAGGAGGGTACTTTTGCCAAGTATTCTGAATTCCTTATAATCTCCTCTTCTTAAATGCACGAAAACTTTATGAGCTTCTACGGGTACATCACTAAGAAAGTCATCCGCTGCCCTCATATACTCAGATTTTATAATAAAATTTTCAGTAACCTCCTTTCTAAAAAAACTTTCACTTTGAAAATAGCCGGTTTTTATGAATCTGATAAAATTAAATAACCCTTTCTTTTCAGTGTAAGTTGTGGATTCTCTTCTTGGTTTAATGTATTCAAATCCTTTGACGTCATCATAATCAATTTCGATTTTAGTTATTAATCTTACAGATCCTATTAAACTGAGTAAAGGTGATATTATTTTGAAAACAAGTCCGCGTATGTACCTGTTTTTCCTTGGAATGTTAATTATATCTTCAATTTCGAAAATGTCTATCAGGTCTTCAAAGCCTGAGACAATGATTTTTTCATTGTTTTTCAATATACTCTTAATAAATGCATATTGAAAAATCTGATTTCCCAGTCTTCCTCCAGAGAAAAAAATGATCATTAGATATAACTTTATTAATAATTTATGAGCTGATATGCAAATATTTTATAAATCAGGTTCATGTATTCTATAGGCATTTTTAAGAAATTCTTTATATTTTAAAATGGATATATATAGGTTAGAAAAGATATTATTGTAAACGGTGTAAATTCACATTTAGTTGAAAAAACTACCTCAAAGTCTGCGGTGATTTTTAAGCCTCCATTTTTGAGTTGAAGTACTCTAATGTTGTTGCAATATAAATAAAAAAATAAAAAAAAGTGGAAGGTGTCCGGGTTTGGAATATTGTAGCTTCAGTAATATTAATTACTAATAAGGAAGCTAAAAACATAAACATTTTAATGTTATGAATGATATATATTCTATACATAAAAGCAAATACATTCATTAAAAAGAATAAAAAACCAATGAAACCTAATTGGAGCAGAATTTCAAGATAACCGCTGTGAGCTTCGTTAACTTTCCATCCCACATTAAAAACAAAACGATTGATGACTGATGTCCCCATTATCCAGTAAGTCCCAAAGCCATATCCAAAAAAAATTTTTTTTTGGATTTCTGTCCAAACATATTCCCAAATGAAAGTGCGACCGGTGAGGGATATAGATTTATCAAAAACGGCTGGAATTAGCTTAAATAGCTCTGAAGAGAATAGGGAAATAACCAGAACACTAATTAGTAAAAATCCAATAATAAAAAATGAAAAAATCTTTCCAATACCCAAAGGAGCAAATAATTTTTCAAAGGAGAAGATTATGTAAAGCATACAAACTACAATAAGTGCAGTAATTGATGTCGAACTAGTAGACATAAGAACTAAGATTATTGAAAGTGAAGTAATCAATAAATTAAGAATTCTTGCCTTTCTACCTTCATCCCTTGAATAAAAAAATAATGAAATCATAAAGAAAAAGAAGCCCATTTGTCCTAAACCATTTTTCATTATCTCAATTCCCCGCCATGAATTAAATGCAGGATCTATAGCAGCAGGTATAAAAATTATTGAGAAGTATGTAATAACGATATATAGTATCATAATAGCTTTAAGGATTTTCAATAACATCGAATATTCAATAAAAATTAAAGCATTCATTATTACCATAAACATAACTAAAAGCTGAAATGATCGCTTTATTGAAATAAAACTGTAATCAGACCAGACAGCACTTAGAAGGCAATATAAAATTAATAAGCTAATATACTTTTCTTTAATTATGAAATTAAAAACCTTATTAAAATTAGTAGATACTACAAAAATGGCAGAGACAAACAAAGACAAATAGACCACCTGATTTACCGGATTGGTTGATTCTTGTTCATAAGCAGCGCCATAATCTCTTTCCTGAAATGGAATATCAGTTCCCATAATTGTGAAAAATGTGAGAATAAAAAAACCGAAAATAATAATATATCTTATAGTATAATTAATTGATTGAGGATTAGCTATTGAAAGTTTATTCATTTGGGGGTATAATCAACCTATATTTTAAAAGTTCTTAAAAGAGAGAGTAACATGATCAATTTCGCATTAATGCATTTTCTTATAAACTTTAAAGACACTTCTTATTTTACCAATTGATGCCCCCAATTTTTGGGTTGTTTTAATTTTAACATTATTGGAATAAAATGCAGCTACGTATTGTATTGAAGAAATAAGAATGACTATAACCGCTTTATTAAAAATGCTAACTTTATTTAAATATTTGAAATTATTTTCAAGTTTCCGACGCGCAAAAGCCTGACCGCCTCTTAATGCCCTGTTAAATAAGTACTGCCTAGTTCCACGTTCCACAGGGATATACTCATAAGAAACAGCTTCTCTGCTAACTATAAACCTTGCCCCTTTTCTTTCAAGACGCTCAAATAAATGCACATCCTCACCACCGGTTAAACCATAACCGGGGTCAAAAGGTACTTTTTCATTTTTAATTATTTCCGATTTAACAATGGCATTTGTAGTAAAATAGAACGATGCTTCTGCTCCGGTTTCTTCGACAGGTGTAAAATAGAATTCTCTTCTTCTGAAATGAAGCGGTATGTTATTATCAAAAACGGGCTCTGTATATCCGAACACTCCATCGGCATTATATTTTATCATTGCATCATACAAGTTTTGTACCCACAATTCTGAGGCAATCTCATCATCATCTATAAAGCAGATATAATCACCACTTGAATTTTCAACACACAGGTTACGTGTAAGACTGATATTCTTTTCCGGCTGGACAAAATATTTAAAATGAATTTTTTTAGTATCGGAGAATTTTTCTAAAATAGTTTTCGCAGTGGCTTCGATATCATTATCTGTAACAATTATTTCAAGTATAATCTCAGCGGCTAAAACCTGTTTGGTAAGGCTTAATAGGAGGTTTTCTAAAAGCGCCTCTCTTTTGTATGTAGCAATACAGACTGATACTAATACATTCTTATTCGTACCATTAAGTTGATTATCAGTCAAATTACTAAATCCCTAATTCATGCTTAATTAAATTAAAATCTTTTTCCCATTTTATGCGGATTTGATTTTTAAGCCCCACAATATTTTTATCTAATATTCCTTTGTTTTTTATGAATAAATCAATTCCTTCCGCAATTTTTTCGGATGAAATTTCAACCAGAACCATTTTATTATCAAAAAGGGCTCTGTTTGTAATATTATCATTAGAAATAAACGGAACATCTGCTCCAAGAGATTCCATCAAAGCAAACTGCTGCACATCATCCCTTGTTGATAATGAAATAACTCCAAAAGAGTTTACCAAAAAATATTCTAATTCTTTGTAATCAATAAATCCGAGAAATTCAATTTTTTTATCTGTAGAATACTTTGAGAACACGTGTGGTTTTTTATTGTAATTGCCGGTAATCCTAAAAATCATATCACCATTATTATTATTAAATTTCCTGATACCCTCTAAAAGAACCTCCATTGGTTCATCTCCTGCAAAAGTAGTTATGATTAGAAAATATGGTTTAAGCTGTTTTTCTTTTTTTACGTGCTGAAATTCCGATAATTTAGAATTCAATATCTTAAAATTTATTTTCTTATAGAAAGGATCACCTAAAAGCCTTGAATATAATTGAGTATTATGAATTGATACCAAGTCTGCATTACGCAAAGCCCATTTATGAAAAGGGAAAATAGACCAAGGTCGTTGAAAGGCACCATTATGTGAATCAACCACAACTTTAAATTTTAAAAGCTTTTTAAAAGAACGATAAATATCGGGGCAAATGACGGGGGATTTTGAACATAAATGATATTAGGCTTAATTTTCAAAATAATAAATAATGTTCTAAGACTTTTTGAAATGTAATCAAATAGAAAAAACAATTTCCAGATGATACCCCGGGATTTTATTAAACCGCTGACATAAAAAATATCAGCACCAAGTGCATTGCTAAGTAAATACGAATGACGGCAGTATTGTGCCCAACTTATGAATATAACTTTACTTTTCATTTTATCTTTTAAAACTTATTATTTTAAATCTATTTATAAATGGATTGATGTTTATCATATTATCTCAATCTTTTTCTATGCCACCATTCCTCGTACAATATTTCATCATCTATTAGTTTTTGAATAAGTTCATCAAACGTTATTGTATAGTTCCAGTTCAGTTTGCTTCTGGCTTTGGCAGGATTACCATAACTAACTTCCAGTTCTACAGGTCGGTAAAGATTTTCATCAAATTGAACATACTTTTTAGAATCAAGATTTAATTGTATAAAAACCTTTTCTATAAAATGTTGAAGTGTATAGGCTTCACCTGTGCATATTATATAATCGTCTGGTTTATCCACATTAAGCATTTGCCACATAGCTTTTATGTATTCGGGTGCATATCCCCAATCACGCATAATGGAAGTATTCCCGACTTTAAGGACATCAAGTTCATTCATCTTAATCTTAAGGGCTGAAGCAATTATTTTCTTGGTAACAAAGTTATGTCTTCTTAAAACAGATTTCATGATTAAAAAGTATTCCGCTTGAAATAAAAAGATTATAGGCTTCTCTATAATTCACACAAATCCAGTGTGCAGATGCTTTTGAAATTCCATATGGACTTGCTGGATGAATTATGAAATTCTCATCTATTGGCAGGAAATTTTTATCAACGTTACCATACATTTCGCTGCTGGTTGATTGATAAAACTTTAAATCTTTATTTACAATGCGTATAGCTTCAAGAATATTTGCCACGGAAATTATATTAAATTCAAGAGTACCAATCGGCTGCTCAAAAGATAATCCCACAGAACTTTGAGCAGCAAGATTGTAAAATTCATCTGGTTTGAATTTCTCCAGCAGACGGATAATATTTGACAGGTCAAAAATATTTGCTTCAATTAATTCAACATTATTTTCAATTCCAAGGAAATTTAATCCGTTAAGGTTTCCTGACTGTAAGTTTCTGGTGATGCCAATAATTTTGTACTCTTTTTCGAGCAGAAACTTGCTCAGATAAGCTCCATCCTGTCCGGTTATTCCAGTTATAATGGCTGTTTTCATATTTAAAAGTCAGTTCGATTTATTTTTACATTTATATACCAAGAGCATAATTATCAACGCCACGGCAAATAATATCTACAGCAATAATATTTTTTACTAATGCAGCCGTCTGTCTTAGAATTCGGGAATCATAATCATTGAATGATTGAGAGATCATTAAAACGCGCATAATGTTATTTTTAGAATTGAATAAAATCAAAGCACATCGAATAAATTATATTTTAAAATTGATTAATACTTTGGCTGTCATCTTTAGATTCTCATAAAGTATATAATATAAAAACCAAATTTTATTAACTGGTGTTTTTAGTTTTATTACATTAACTAAATATTTTTTATATAAACTTATATTCTTCTTAAAATCTTTTATCCCGTTTCTTCTAAGAGAAGTAACTGCATAACAATAATAAAAAGTACTAAGTTGTTTAGAACAAACAGATTCTAAATAAGGAATTTCCTTAAAATTCTCTATTAACAATTCATGATGAGCTATTCTGCCAGGCAGGTCGTTGCTGTAAACTTTTCTTCGTCCTGTTAATAGTTTGCGATATGCTGAAGAAACCTGGTTAAAATAGTAAATCTTACCATGTTTAGCTAATGATAGTATTAAAATAATATCTCCATATTTGGTTTTTCCAAATAAACTCCTATCTAAGGAGTACGAGTTTCTAAATACAATAGAGGCAGTAGGACATATCCAATTATTGATTAACTCCCAGCCCTCAACTGACCTATCAGAATTAAGGTTTTTTTTAAAGAACGCTCCTTTATCATTATTAAATAAATACTCTGTCTTGGTATCTTCATCGTGTACATAAGTATTGTGAAAACAAAAAGAATAGTCCTGATGTGATACTAAAAAATCTACCTGCTTTTGCAATTTGTTCGGATCCGTCCAATAGTCGTCTCCTTCGCAGAGAGCAATATACTTACCAGTGCACTTTGGAAATACAAAGGGAGCTAAAATTCCTTTACATTTTTTGTACTGATTTTCTGATTGATAAATAGGTTTGATAATATGTGGATATTTAGCTTCATATTCACGAATGATATCTGTAGTTCTATCCGTTGATGCATCATCATGTACAATAATTTCAAACTTAAATTTTGTTTTTTGCATCATAAAACCTTCCAAACACTGTCGAATATAGGATTCATGGTTAAACGTAATACATGCAACGCTAACTAAAGGTATAAAAGATAAATTCTGAATCATAAATTATCATCTAAATATTAAGCATTCTTAATTCCCGAAATCTATTTATTTCCATTTCTTTTTTATAATCTTCAAAAAGTTTTCTACAATCATATTTTGGTTTATATCCCAATTCCTCCTTTGCATTTGTTATATCCATCAAAAATCCTCCGGTACTTGGTTTATCAGGATTATAAACAATCTCAGACGGATGTTCTTTAGGAGAAAACACATCAACGATAGTCCTAATTTGTTCTTCTAAAGTAATTGGAATGCCTGTCCCCACATTATAAATTCCGTCAATTCGATTTGTTTCTACTGCCTTGCATAGCATTTGGCTAAAATCATTTACATGAACCATGTCCTTAGCATAATTCGGATCTCCCCATATTTCAAGTGGCTCACTATTTTTTGCTTTGTTTATCATTTGATAAATGGGACGCATAGTTTTAATTCCATTAGGAAAATAATATTGGTATGGGCTATAACTGTAGATAGTAGGTAATCTAAAAATAAATTTCTTCAGCTCATATTCTTGATGATAATGCTCAATAAATTCTATTGCAGTGTTTTTAGCTATTACGTATACTGCATGGTCTCCCTTGTAACTAAAATTTCTAGGTAAATTCGGCTTTAATACTATGTTATGTGAGTATAAGGAGATATCAAAAACTGTTTGTGTATAAATTATTCTATCAACTTTATTCTTCCTACAAAACTCAAGAACATTATATCCTCCTAATATAATAGAATCGATATATTTTCTGGGTTCGTAATTATTCATGTAAGATGGAATAACGGCTGATAAAAGCATTACAGCATACACATTATGAGTTGGCAACTTCTTGAAATCTTCTTCCTTAGTTAGATCAACAGAATAGTATTTTACTCCTCTTTCGTCAAAAAAATCTGTTTCTCTTCGTCCCGATGCTATTATCTCATATTCTTCTGGATTAAAATAATTCAACGCATAATCAACTAAATATGATCCGGTATTTCCGGTGGCACCGAAGATGATAATTTTTTTTTTGGTTTTCATAGTATTAATCCTTTTATGATTATTAAATTATTTATATCATACCTTTGATCAATGGGTAATGGGATAATTTGACTAGCTAATGAATATTCCAACTCATTTTTATTGCACCAATTAAATACGTTGGGCCAAAAAGTTGGCACATAAATTTTATTCTCTATCAACTTAAAACGTAAAGTTTCATTTTCAGTTCTAAACGGATATACCATTGGAATTTCTTCTGAAAATGGTAGACTAAAAAGATTTATTTTGCCTAAATTCTCTTCAAAAAACATATAATTTTTCCGTCGAGCATCCTTCACTCTTTCGTAATTAATAGATGATAGCAATGAGTTTGTCAATTTTGACATTTTCATTATTGGTTTATTTATCAAAGCATTTTCATTTTGTTTATAATCTTCGTAAGCGCTTTCGGCTGAACAATCTATTCGTTTTAATAAATGTGACATTCGTTCGTAAGAAACATCGTATTGTAAATTTATATCCAGATTAGCATCAGTGTAAAGATAAGCTCCATCAGCTACCCCAAAAAATTTTCGCGCTGAATAGAAAGTATCTATTCCTTTTATAGGCTTGGAATAAAAAGCTTGTGAATTATCAACAATTAAATTTTTACCTATTTTTTCAGCTAACTGTTCTATCGTTTTCTGTTTCAAACCAAAATAATTAGTATATAAAAAAGCTTCCTTACTTAGTATTTTTCGATTAAAAATTGGATTTAATTGTTCATCTATTGAATAAAACTCATATGGCAGCCCCAATTTTTTGATCGGTTCAAATATTACGTTACAAGTATAATATGGCACCCAAATTTTTTTATATTGTTTTGCTTTCAATAAATACTCAATGCAATTCCTGCCAGTATTTAGTCCAATAGCGTTTTCATGATATTCTTTACCCCCATTTAATTCCAACTCAAAATACCCACCGATTGTACTCATATCAACTCGTACTCATTTAACATTTTCCTGATTTTCTCTTTTGAATTGAACATCATTACATCAATTATTGAAAGGGAGGCAACAAATTTGTTATTAAACTGCTTATAAAGAATCTCATTTGTTTTTATGAATTTTAACTCAATCCTATTTTTCTTAAACTCATCTTTATCATAAAGATTTCTCCCACCAATAGTATTGTAATACTGTGTTTCATTAAAATATTTACAAATTTCTAGAATTCTTTCTTTCCCACTTAATTCTACCCCAATTTTCTTTTCAGATGAAATAATAAATTCCTTTTCAATTCTTAAATAATTTACAATTTCAATAATACTATTTGAAACAAATTTTGCAAGATTTAATTCTTCAAAACTTAAAATCTTCTCAATAATCGGGTAAACATCAGAGAAATAACTTGCTTTGTTATAAGCCTGGTAAATTGTTTTTAACAATTTTACAGAGTCAACTCTAATCTCTATTGCATTAATTTTCTTAAATGAAGAAGCACCTTTAAGACCAACAGTAAAATAAAACGGCTGCCCATTTAATAAAATTCTGTTCCGGTTTATCCATCCCTGTTTTATATAGTTTACATCATCGTAAATTACAAACTTATCAGCCGCATTAATTAATTGAAAATAGCCTATATAAGGGAAAAAATATGGCTGCATTATAGCTAAACTCATATATTATCTTTCTGAAGATTTTCTATATATTCACAAATCATGTCAATATTTTCTTCCTGTAAGCTTCCATAAATTGGTAAACAAAGCACCTGAGATGCGACTCTGTTTGCCACGGGTAAATTATCAACTGATGCACTTGATAAACTTCTGTACGAAGGAAAGTTACTTATCAACGGATAAAAATATCTTCTTGAAAAAACATTATTCTTTTTAAGTTCATCATAAACTTTCTCTCTGTTAGCTCCAAACTCCGATTCATTAATAATAACAGGGAAATATGAATAGTTATATTTTACACCTGTATAACCTTCAGATAATGTTATACCTTTAACATTTTTTAAGTTCTCACAGTATCTTTCAGACACTTTCTTTCTTCTTACAATTTCCTGATCAACTATTTCAAGACCAAGAAGCCCAATTACAGATTGAAACTCATTCATCTTACCATTAATACCTGGAGCAATAACTGTCACCTGATCAGCAAACCCAAAATTTTTCAGGAAATCAATCCTTTCTTTTAATTTCTTATCCTTTGATATTATGGCTCCACCTTCAAAGGTAGTAAAAAGCTTGGTGCCATGAAAACTCAATACAGACATGTCCCCTTCGAGCATTAGATTTTTATTTTCTATTTGGATCCCAAAGGCATGTGCTGCATCATAAATAACCTTAAGTCCATACGTATCAGCAATCGCTTGTATTTTTCCTGTGTTACAAGGATGACCATAGACATGAACGGGCATTATGGCTGTGGTTTTAGGAGTAATGAGTGCCTCAATCTTATCCGGATCTAAATTCATGGTATTATTGTCAATATCCCCAAAGACAGGAGTGATGCCATTCCATTTTAATGCGTGTGTTGTTGCCACAAAACTAAAAGGAGTTGTAATAACTTCACCTGTAATGCGTAATGCCTGCAAACCGACAACCAAGGCTATCGTAGCATTAGCGAATAAGTTTACGTTCTCAACATCTAAATATCTGGCTAATTCTCTTTCAAATTTTTGATGAAAAGGACCACTATTCGTGAGGATTTTATTCCGCCATATTTCCTCGAGATAGGGTTGAAGTTTTTCCAAAGGAGGAAGATTCGGCTGAGTTACATAAATGGATTCCTTGTTTGTTTTCATTTAAAATTACCTTCTTAAAAATTTTGTTAGAATTATCTCTTTAATCTCAAAATAAGGTTCAAGTTTAAAAGTTTCCGAAATACTTACAACAAGAAATGTACCAAGTGTTAACTGCCCGATTAGAAGAAATAAAGGTGCAATATTTATAAACAAAATTGGTATAAATAATATAATTGCTATGAATGAGGCAATTAAAAAACTGGGTGTAATATCTTTAATTTGCTCCCAAATGCCATAATGGATTAAAGCACCAGTATATTTACTATTTAAGAAAAAAGCAAAAAAAGAAGTGAATATCCGTAATATTAGCATTGGAATGATTCCCCAAATAATAGCCACTAAAATCACAGGAATTATTAGAATTTTTTTGATCACTTCAAGTTTTAAGAATAGGTCTGATCTCCCTTTAACATTGAGCAGATTAAGATTTAATGAGTGGAGAGGGTAAAGGATTAACACAAAACAAAATAACTGAAGATAAATAACAGACTGCATCCATTTCAGACCAATTAAAGTTAAAATTAATGGTTTTGCAACGGCTACCATCATCATCATTAAAATAAATGTTATAAACATTGTGTTCTTAATTTAATTTTTTAAGTCCTGACTTAAGTGCTGCAGGATCATTCTGCATCTTTGTCAGAACCGGATAACTTACACGCTGAATAACTCCGCTAATATTACTAGAGGGCAAACTAGCAAATGTGTTAGCACGTGTGTAAAAACCGAGTTGTTCGGGTGGAAAATACTTACCGATAACTACATAGGTAAGGTTTTCAAAGATGGTGTTAAGTAATCCGGAAGCGAGCAGCTTTGATCCAAATGCAAAAAGTTCTTTGAATGATTGTAAACTGAATATTATTTCCGGACGCCATTTATGCCACATCCATAAGAGAATTATTCTGAATAAATTGTTTGAAATTGTGCGCCATACAAGACTCCATACCCCAAAACCAATATACGCAAGATAAATTGATAGAATTCCTGATAATGTATTTGCTATTGCAGAAATTTTAGTCTGGGTTTTGATATCTATTTCTTTTGTAAGCTGAGTAACCTGCACAATACCAAAACTATTTATTATAACTACCAGTCCTAAAACTTTAATTATAGTAATTAGTTGTTTTTCATTAAAAAATGAAGCAATTAAACCAGAAGAAAAGAAAAGTGTTATATAAAATATTGTAGATACAAAAATGTTGAAATAAAAAACTGTATTATAATCCTTATTTGTGCAGTCATTTTTTCTAATTAATGCTTGGCTAAACCCGCTATCAACAAATGATTGAGCGATTGCAATAAAAATTGTAATCATTCCGATTAAACCAAACTCACGAGGTTCGAGTAGCCTGGCAAGAACTATCCCGACAACAAATGTAATAATTTGTGTCAGGGAATTATCAATGAAACTCCAGGTAATACCTGTTATAGTCTGTTGTTTTAATGACATAAAGGTTGCACGAAGAAATGAGAAATCATAATTGAATCAATCATTTATCATATTTCTTCTCAAAAAAATTGCAAGTTGTCCGGGTGTAATATTCAAATATTTCCCCTGATAATGGGTAATAAAATGATTTAGAAATAATTTGTAAATCTCAATAGGAAAATTTTCCCTACTTAGTGTATCATTAAAAGAAATATAATCTGGGTGTACATTAACTAACACCATACCATTATTTTGGACAATCCAATCTGTCTTCTTTATCATCCATATGTCAGGCTTTTCTTCTCTCATCAATATAAAAGAAGTAAAATCCTGAGGTAGTGTATATGGCATTTCAACATAGCCGCCGTTTTTATGTCGTTTTTTTTTTACAATCAGAGAACGATATTTTTAAACTTGTTGAAGGGGTTGATTAATCTTAAAAATCATGAATAATAAAAAAAAGGGATACATTTGCGTATCCCTTTAAAGAGCATATAACAAGATTGTTTAGAACTGAAAGTATCTTGCCCAGTTGCCTTGGTCAACAAAGCGGCAACTGTTAGCCTCTACTGGTATTCCGTTGTCGAAATCCCAGTCAAACCCCCACATTGTATCGGTTCCACCACCACCGCATTCAACGGTTTGTTCGACTAAAAATACCTGCATACCACCTCCATCTGAACAATAATCAACTCCTTCTTCATACATCAGCACACCAATTATTTCACCGCATCCCGGTACAAAATCATTATGAGTAAGCGCCTCAGCAACCAATGCATTGACTCTATCAACATTAATCTGATCTTCCCAGCTTACACCACCTGCATACCCCTGGTCATCAAGCAAGACCCAGATTGCAGCTTGAATATCAGCCATATTGTTTTGTGGAAATCCATAACCGCCTTGGCCAAATGTTTTATTGTTTAAGATCCAGTTAACAGCACCAATGTTTTGAGCAGAATCAACATAACAATGAATGTCCTCGCTAGAGCATAGGAAATCAACTTGTATAGGTGTTGGACCTCCCAAAGCTCCACGGTCTCTGTCAATACACCACCCATTTAGTGTGTATAACAAAGTAGAAGTAGGATCGCTCGTTTCTCGCAGTTCAGCATTTTCCATATAATAATTTGAACCCGGAACACTATTCAAAAAACGCCAATTCCCGTTTGGTAAATCGGGGCATATTCCTGCACCGCCAGTACTCTCATAGCTAACCACACCATGTGCAGCTATATAAAAATGCTCAGGAACGTCTGCGTCAGGGGCTAAATTTAAATAATTTAGCAAATCTGCCTTTAAAACAGTTGTGGACCAGGATGAGGCCCCGCTGGTTGTATTAAGATCAAAATGACCGGGTTGCGGACTACCCTGGCTGTTTGCGTGGAAACCGCCGTTTGCGGCATCATTATTTAAGGTTGTTGCAAAATCAATATGAACTTCAGTAATTACTCCAACTCCTCCATCAAGATCATATGAAATTTCCAAGTCCCCGCCTGCAGTCAAAGTAAAAGTTGCTGTACCAACCGGATTGTGCTGTCCGGCAATCAGGTCTACAGTAGCAGTTCCGCCGGCACTAATTGCAGTTGGATCGCAAGTATATGTGTAGATCGGTGGAGGTACGGGTTTATCCAGATTAGAATCAGGAGAATTGATGCTGTCCGAGCTCTGACAGCTTACAAATAGTAAGCTGAAAAGAGCAAGGAACGAGAAAAGTATAACATGTCTTTTCATAAGGTCCCTCATTATGATTGTTATTAATTAGTAAATTGTATTCAGGTAAAGAACTATCCGTACAATTCTCACGCCACCAAAAATCGTGTGAAATTTTTCAAAAATTCAATATTGCACAATTATTAATCCTAAAACTATACATTTTATTTCAGAAGATTTTCTAAATGAGACAGGATTTTTTGTGCCTTTTTCAACCAAATAATGCACAAAGAAGAATTATTTTAATATACTTATATAATAATTTACCTTCAAGTTTCAGGATCACATCGGGTAAATGTCTATTAAAACTATTAAAAAACGGATATATGAGATTTTGAATTTTTTTGTTTTTACTTGAATTTGTAGTGTAGGGTCTTTTTTTATGATAAACTTTTAATGGTTTTGCATTCCAGTTTTCCTTAAAGAATACTAAATTAGTATTTTCATTGGCAGTTCTTCCCAAACCAACAAATGTTACACGGAGTTCATTTTGTGCTATTTTTATCATTTCCCAATGCAATTTATGATTGCCATATAAGTCCTTTTGACTTTTATTAAGTCCTGTGTATTCAAAATGAATGCGATTTTTGAAATGTAATACGAGTGATGCAGCTAAAGGTTCAGAGTTATATTCAACAATTGGTAAATATAAGAGTCCTGATTCTTTAAGAATTGTCCATATATTATAAAAAAATTTATACGGTGCAGGAGGGAGGCCGAGGCTTTTCCTTAACTTAACTTCTAATTTGTAGAATATTTTTAAGTCTTGTTCAGTTTCCCCCAGGCGGAATAATAAATTATTCTCTTCCGCTTTTTTAATAAATCTTCTGATGCTTCTTCTACCGAATGCTTTAAATGTTTCCTCAATAGTCGGTTTCAGTTCAATGATATGAACAAGATAATCGCTGGAATTTGAAAATCCAGGGATAATTTCCTCGTTGAGATTTCTAAAATCGAATTCGGATATGGATCCAAATTTGGATTCGATTTCCTTAAGAATTGAATTTAAATCTATGTTTTCTGGGAGTATAAAATTACAGTAATTGGTAAACGGTAATGATATTATTTTCTTTTTATTGTTTGAATTAGGGTTATCAAGGACAAAAGGAATAATGCCTTTTATTTCATTAGTATCATCATCCAGCACTAAAAGGTAGAATGGTTTAAAATTATAACTGATGCATAAGGCTTTTAGCCAGGCTGGATGATGGTAAATCGTTGCCTTCTCCTCGCTAATGAGAAAAGGAATTATTCGAGAGTCATCTAAATTTTCGGTAACCGTAAAATTCATTAACCTATATGCCTGTAAAATGTATTACCGATTATTTTTAAAATAAATATCGGTGTTTTATTGAATAGGTGATTATAAAAACCATGTGTTTTTGTTTCTGATGAAATAAAAGATTGTGATTTTAGATCGTATCGGGAAGTGTATATTAATCGTTCTTCCGTATTAAAGCCCAGTTTGAATCTGCGAAGCCCCTCGTGGTTGATTTCAGTTCTGCCAAAATCAAATTCCTCGTATCCTTCATTTGTATATTTCCTTATTGCTTCCCACATCACAAGATGATTCCCACGAAGATTCTGATATTTTGAAAATGACGCACCGAATTTATATAGTATCTTTTTCCCGATCTTAAAATACATGGCTCCGGCTATATAGTTATCGTTGTGTCGGGCCAGAAGAATATCTCCAATGCTTTTACCAATAATATTTCTATAAATAGTACTAAAGAAACTATATGGCTGTGGCGGTAAGCCATGTTTTTGTCGGGTTTCACAGGTCATTTCATAAAATATCTTTAGACCTTTAACATCATTCTTTATAACTACCTGCACATTTTCTCTGTTAGCTTTTTTAATGTTTCTTTTAGTATTATCCGAAAAAGATTTTAAAATTTTATTTTCGTCTTTCTGCAACAATAAAATATGCCGCAAATCCGTTCTAAATTCAATAGGTTCGAACGGAAATTTTGTATCTGATGAACGGAATTCGATATAATCTAATTTATTTTTCTTTGAATATGCAATAACTTCCTTTTGAAGTAGGCCGGAATCTTCAATAGTATGAAAGAAAGGGTCACAAAAATCACTGAAAGGTAATGAAACCAACCGTCTGCCCGTGATGAAACTTGATATCTGCATTGCCGGAACTAATGAACAAATTTTATCATTATTAAAAATTGAAAAGTAAACGGGTTTGTAACCATAGGAGTCGTGCAGCACTTTTGCCCATTCTCTTGAATGAAAGAATGAATAAACTTTATGCTCCAGGATCAGATGATTCCAGTCTGTAATTTCAAGCGGATTGACTATTTGTATCTGTTTGATTTTTTTTCTTTCAGCTATGCAGTAAAAATAAATTAATTGATATTTTAAGCGGTTTATTTTACCTCCTAACAAAGTTCTGTCAAAACAACTATCGCTAAATAAACCATTAAAGATTTCTTCAACCTGGAATCCCAATTTTTTTCTGGAACTCGAAATATTCAGAGAGCAAAGCTGTCAATTCCGATGAAAATTTACTTTAGTTTTTTAATTTCTAGTGAGTGTGTGAACTAATTCCAGGTATTTTGAACTCATAATACTCCAGGAAATCTTTAATATATCGGCAAAGGCATATCGTGCCATTTCCTCCCTTAAAACCTTGTTATTTATTAACTTATTTACATTATAAACAATACTCTCAATGTCTTCAGGGTTAATATAGCATACACTTTTATCCTGGAAAATTGTGTGTACTGAAATTAAATCGGAAATAATAAAAGGTAATCCTGTAAGTGCATATTCAACAGCTTTTGTTGGTAGGGCTAAATTCATATACTCAGTCCGTTCGTAGGTTATTATGCCCATATCAAAATCTTTAATCATATCACTAACTTTCGTATATGGTACAGCTTCATTAAAAATTACAGATTTCGTTAATTTAAGTGTGTAAATTAAATGTCTCAATTCATTCGAATACTCATTAGTAAAAGTTCCATATAAATGGAACTCAGCATCCGGGACTATTTTTAATATCTCAGGCATAGCATTCAAAAAATAGTGCAGTCCAAAACGCCGTTCAACTGTTCCATGATATAAAAACTTAAATCCTTTTTTCTCATCCCGACTAAATCGTTCATCAGAATACCTAAACAAATTTTCATCTGCGGAATTCATAATAAGGGAAGTTTTCTCGACGTTGATTCCATGTTTTAAAAGAATATCAAGGCATTCTTTTGTAACTGTAATTACATGATCAGCAAAAGCGCATGATACTTTTTCAACAAATTTTATAAGAAATTTGAATTGATAAAATTTTTTATCTCCCCATTTATCTTTGAAAAGCTCAACTGAAACATCGTGCATGTCAAGGATAACCGGAACCTTTTTTAGTTTAAAGAAAAATGCAGCGAATACCAGGTAATCGGGCATATTATGTACGTGGACAAGGTTATATTTTTCTTGAAGAGCAAGTGAGGTGGTTTTAATGAAAGCTTTGATAAGAAAAAATAAAGAAACAGCTAAATATGAGATAACTTTATCCTTGGGATAATTTCTCATAATTCTAAAAAATCTTATACCGTTTACTTCTTCATAATCGGACTGGTCATCGTAGCGTAGGCAAATTAGATCTACTTTAATGTTATGGTTTATTAAAGCAGAAGAAAGCCTTATGATCCTTCCATCATGGTTAAAGTTTGATTGAGCTATCATCAATACGCGCATAACAGTTTGTTAATTCATCTTCCTATGAAATTCTAATCATTTTATTCTAAATTACCTATTATCTTTAATGATATACTTTTCCGATTTATATAATTTAGACCTTAATTTTCGTGCAAATGCCCAAAGAGTCATTGTCCTTAAATGTAATAAAACTTTCAATATATATTTTACATCTTTAATATGTAAAAAATCTTTGAAGTCTGACAAAGCACTCCCTCCAATAAGACCCTCCCTGTCGAATTTATACCTTTTCCCTCCCGCTAATAAATTTGCTCTCTCATCGTTGATTAAAGCGATTATTCCTTCCGATTGATAATCTGATCTATGTGACAAGCTATCGGGACGATCTCTATAAAAAACTGTAACCGGCTTTGTAATCACTATTAAAGGATTAATATCTCCCAAACGAAATATTAACCTATAATCATCATAGGAAATAGAATCAGTAGGATAACCGCCAATTTTAAGTAACAATTTTCTCTTTACTATAAGATTAGCATTACCTGAACTTAGCGAAACACTTTTTCTGAAAAAACAATCAAACTTTGTACAATTTATATTTTGGTTGTTCAAATATGATTCTAAGTCACCCAATTCACTCGAAAATTTCCATTTAGCGATAATCATTGGAGGATTATTAAAATATTCAATAACCCTTTTATATGTTTTGAGTGCATGCGGTAATAATACATCGTCAGAATCGAAAGAAACTATATACTCTCCGATCGCTTTATTTATTCCCAAATTTCTAGCGAACGATACACCCTTATGATTTTGACTAAGCATTTTTATTTTATCTGTGTATGGTTGTACCTTGTCGAGGGTATCATCTGATGATCCATCATCAATTAGTATTATCTCATAATCACTAAGCTCTTGATTTATAAGAGAATTTAATGTCTCATCTATAAATTTTCCAGAATTATATGCTGGAACAACTATACTAAATAGAGGCATAAATCAGATCTCCTAACTCTTATAAGGATTTTCGAAATATCGGCACGTAAAAAAAACCCGAAGCGTAATTACCTACAAGTAAAATGCTAATCCTCCTTCTTTATATACTTCTACATCAGTCTTTCTAGCATTTGGCAAACAAATGAAACTATCGAAAGTCAGTCTTTTCCGGGGAGCTAATTCTTTTAAATTTTTTTAATTACTAATATTGATTCACCTACATCGCAGCTAATTTCAAGCAGGGCTCATTAAGTAAATGGAATATATTCATTCTTCATTTGGCACTAGTTATTTGCCTTCTACGTCTAATTTGATATTATGTCTTTCACTTAAATAGAAGTTAGAAACAAATTTTCTAAAAAAACCTATTATAATCATTGATCTCAAGTGAATTAAAAGTAATAATATTTTTTTGAAGTTTTTCATACCAACATAATTTACTATTGCCGACATAACATTTGTACCTATCAAACCACGTCGATTGAATTGCATTTTTTTGCCGCCTGGTAATATTCTCCTTCTTTCATCATCAATTAATGCTAAAGCACCATTTACTATATAGTCAACATTTTTGGACCAATTATGGTCATGTACTCTATAACCAAACGTGGTTGGATACGTAATTTTAATCAAAGGGGTTTCAGTTCCTAAACGAAACATCAGTCTAGCATCATCGCAAGCAAATGAATTAGGTGAATATCCTGAAATTTTTAAAAGACATTCTTTTCGAATAATTAAAGAACTGTTTGCAAAAAAAGCAAAATGTGTTTTTTTGAAATAACATTCTAATTCCGTGCAGTAAATATTTTTCCCATCCCATGAGTTAAATTCAACTTCAGTAATTTTTTCAAAATATTTCTCTTTTCCTGAAATTATAGGTGGATGATGTAAATATTCTATGACCTGCTTATATATAATAAGCGCGTATGGTAACAAAATATCATCATGATCAAATGAAACAATATATTCTCCTTGGGCATATTTAATTCCCAAATTCCTTGCTGATGTAGAACCTTTGTTATCTTGTCTAACAATACGAATTCGAGCTTTATATTTAAGTAATTTATCATAAGTACCATCAGTTGAGCCATCATCTATAACTATTGTTTCAAAATCCGTATTTGTTTGATTTAACAGTGATAATATTGTCTGATCAATAAAATTTGTCGCATTAAATGTTGGGATAACAATACTAAATAAAGGCATTGCTCTTAACTCCTAAAAGTAGACTTAAATCAACAATAATCTTATGAATCTTGCATCATAATCAAAATTAGATTGAACTATCATCAAAACATGTTTATATTTTTTAGACATGAATAATATTTAATAAACTGAAATAATCCTTTACTTCTGATTAGTGAGTTTATTTATCACTTCAAGATAACTTTTTTTCATTTCTTTCCAGGAAATATTTTCTAAATCCTCTAATGCTGATTTTACCTGTCCTTCCTGTAACCCGGGATTTTTAGCAAGGGAGATTATCTTTTCAGCTATATCATCAATGTTGTTCGGATCAAAGTAACTGATGCTGTTTTCTCTAAAAATATTACATGTCGCTTCTAATTTCGAAGCACAAATTGGCAATCCACTTGAAATATACTCGAATGCTTTTGTAGAAAGTGCAAGATTCATATACGGCGTATCCAGGTAAGGAACTATTCCAATGTCCATTTTTCTTATATACTCACTGACCAGATCATATTTTACTTTACCCGGTAAATGTACAGTGCCGTCAAGATTAAGACTTTCTACCAATTGTTTTATATGGTTTATATAATCAGTATCACCGCTTCCGTATAAAAATAACTGGCTTCCGGGTAATTCACACAATACTTTTGGAAAAGATTCAACTAATAAATGAAGACCAAACCTTTTTGCAATTGTTCCATGATAAAATATATTCACTTCCCTGGTCATCGCTTTAAATTTTCTTCCGCTGAAGAATGGGAATTGATTTTCATCTGCTGTATTTAAGATTAATGTAACTTTAGGAGAGAGCACACCTCTTTTATTGATAATATCCGCACATTGCTTAGTAACAGTTATTAAATGAGTGGCAAATTTATAAGAGAGATATTCGAATGACCTTAAAAATGGATACATTGCATAAAAAAGTAATTTTGACCATTTCTCTCTGAATAGTTCTATTGTCAAGTCATGTATATCTAGTACTATCGGGGTTCCAAATATTCTTTGAAAAAATGCAGTGAAAACAAGATGATCCGGCATATTATGAATTTGTATAAGAGAATATCTGTTCTTGATTGCAAGATAGTTGAGTATAAAGAATGCTTTTAGAAAGAAAATGGATGAATAAATCAAATAAGTTAAAACGTTTTTTTTAGGAAAAATTGTCATAATTCTTCTGACAACCACATTATCAACAATTTCTAATTTTGGTTTACCTTTCGCGCCTAAACTTATTATATCAAGGTTGTATCCTTCATCGACTAACGCAACCGCCTGCCTTCTAACTCTGGGATCGCTTTCATAATCGCTCTGCACAACCATGCAGATCCTTTTTGCCATATTTCTTGACTTTTTGCTGATATCATCGGCAAAAGAATTCGATGACTTTCGTGAGTCTGTAACAAACTCTGCCGCTTCCTTTGGTAAAACATTCCAGAATTGCCCTTTATAATTCTTAAGTAAATACTCCAGGAATTCACGATACAACGAATAAGGATATTCTTCATCACCCTTTTCTGCACCTTCGAATTGAATATAATCCGGATGTACATTTAATAATACCATACCTCCTTTTTCAGCTATCCAGTTCAATTTATCAGTCCAGATTTTAATGGTCTTTTCACCCATTAAAATGAAAGGTGTAAAGTCCTGAGGAAGGGTATATGGCAGTTCAACATATCCGCCATCTTTATGTCTGTTGCTTTCAATCCAGAAAGGGAAAATTGTTCCGACACCATCAGGCTGCGGTTCAAAAGGATCTGTGTCGAAAGTTGAAAGATCATACATTATATCCAATTCACCTATTAAATCAAGATTATGGTGCATAGATGGGGCGCGAAAGCCAACAGAATTCCATTCCCTCAGGTACGTATTTATTATTTCAGCACGTTTCAGAAATTCTGATTCTGACGAAAATAATTTGCCGTCATGGTACAACCCATGTACTCCATATTCGAAGCCGTTTTGTTTCAAATTATTTAACAGTTCTTTCTCAACGTTATAATCCCTTTCAGGTACAAAGTTAAAGGATGAAACAAATCCCAGCTCTTTTTCAATCTGCATCAATTTTAAGACACGGTCATATCCTTTTTTGTGTTCAACGTCGTGTGTTAAGATAAGAGCAAATTTTTTATGATCATGCCATCCATTCCAATTTGATGGTTTAGTGCCTGCACTTTCAAGGATAGGCCAGGTGGATGTATATTTCTTTGCAGTTTTTTTAATCAGAAAACTTCTGAATTTTATCTGAATTTTTCTGGGTACTAATGGTTTAATAAAATAAAATATTTTATAGAGAATTATTTCCAAGAGGACAGATCCATTTTAAAAATTAAATTCATTAAAAATCATAAAAACAATCTGCGGGTTTTTCTTTTGTAATTATTTAATTAAACTTATTTATTAATATCAGCGAAGAAACAATTTCATTTTGTACAAAATTTCTATACCTTTTTCAATATAAATGCCATAAGTTGTAATCTAATCCCAGTCAATTGAGAATAATGGGCTATGTCAAAATATTATAATGAGAATTATAATTAAAAAATTCCTAAAATAGTGCATCTCTGTTTAATTTTGGAACCGCGGGCGGGGTTAAATCTTTAATATTACATAGTCTGAGACTGAGATCCCATAATTTCGTCGCTGCTTCTTTATCATAGGTTTCAGGAGAGGATTGTATTACTTTTTTCTTATAAAAATATCTGCCGGAAGTTCCCTCAGTTTCACAAGAATCAGCAAGGTATATAATTGTTTCCGCTCCTTTCCGGGGAGTAATTAAACTTCTTTTGGATACATAATATAATATGTGTTTTAACCAGGGAATGAGTCCGTTATTCTTCCCCAGGTTGGTTAAAACTCCCCCAGGTTCCATCGCATTAACACTTATTTTTTTATCTTTCAATCTTTCAGCCAGTTCGTATGTAAATAGAAGAATGGCGAGCTTTGATTTGCCGTAGGCTGTTTTGCGATTGTAATGAATAGGGTTTGCTGCCTGACTAAAGTCGTTAGTTTGATTATTATGTGCTGATGATGCAACATTAATTATTCTTGCTGAAGATGATTTCTCCAACAGGCTGAGAAGCAGATTGGTCAACAGGAAATGGCCAAGGTAATTTGTTGCAAATGTCAGTTCTATTCCATCAGCACTTTTTTTATATTCATTAAATCTTGCTCCGGCATTATTGATAAATATATCTATACACTCATATCTGGAATTGATTATTTCTGTCAGTTGAGTTACTTCATTCATTGAAGATAAATCTGCCGGTAGAAATTCAACTTCAATGTTTTTGTATTTTCTTTTTATCGCATTAATAATTGCCTCAGCCCTACCCGGATTTCTTCCTGTTAATATGAGTGAGTAACCAATTTCAGCCAGTGCCATAGCGGCAGCTTTTCCAATCCCTGACGTAGCGCCTGTTATTAAACAAATTTTCTTTTTCATATTTATAATTGTTAAAATTATCGAACTGCCAGGGGTAAGCAGGATACCATAATTGACATTCTCTTAAACTTTTCGGAAGTAAGCAGAGGTGTAATTTCCTGCGATTAGAATATTCATCTTTTCAGGCTTACCTGATAAAAATTCATCACATGCTTTCTTTACTCCGGGTGATTTATAATTTGGATCGGTGGTCATTTCTACTTTTGTATCTGGATCCCAGTAAACTCCCAGCAGACAAATTCCTCCAGGGCTTAATCTGGGATATACATTCTGCAATGCGACTAAGGTTGATTTATAAAGGTCAGCATCAATTAATGCAATGGCAATTTTACCCGGTAGCGAGCTTTCAAGAGTATCCTCAAACCAGCCGGGAATTGTGATCGGCTTATCCAGACCGACCTGTTCGAAATGTTTGTTGAATTTTTCCAGGGAAGCATTCATATCACCCTTTTTGTAAACCCCTTCATCTGCATTTTCCGTATCCGGTACACCCTGGAAGCTATCGAATGCATAAAGGTTTCTTGCCGGGTCTTTTTCATGTAGAATTTTTTTCAGGATAACAGTGGATTCACCGGCATGACAACCGACTTCAACAAAATCTCCCTCTATTTGCATAAGCAGCACCTGGTTTGCAAGGTGAAATAAATTCATCCTTGATTCGATGCTTGCCATCTGTCCTCTCCAGTAGGACCCGATCCTTATCCAGGGAATGACTTTTCTGAACACCCTGTCGACCTGGTCAACAATTTTTGAATGACGTGGTGGCGTTCCTAAATATTCACATAAAAATAGATTGTCCATTCTGATGGCTCCGTCTGCCTGGTTATTTTACTGTATTTGTTATAACTATTATCTGTTAACCGTTTGTATTTACCGGCTGTTCAATCGTTTCCTAAGCTCTTCAGCTAATGTCGCAACATAAGGCTCTACCAGCATTGCGTGTGGATTAATGGGTAATTCTATAATGTCAAGGTCTTTGACAAGATCACCCCACCCCATATTTGGATCAGAGTAGAATGAATAGTTCTTCTGCGGCTTGAATAAAGTTAATTCACCCTTGTATGGCTTAGGCCTGTAAATATCACCTGCATGATCATTTATTGTTTGTACCGATAATTCAATTCCGGATTCTGCTCTCCCAAAACTATCGTCCAAAGTTGTTCCCGGCATTTCTGTTCTTATGTTTGCCCAGCCTCCGTCACCTGCAAGCCGTTTTTTTTCTTTTAAATAGCTTAACATTTCTGAGGGTTTTAAATGTGTGAAGTTTTTTACGTGGAACTTGAATTTCTCAAAAATGAAGCTGGTAAAACTTGCTTTTTCGGCTAGTGCGAAATTGTATGTATCCAGCATAACTACAATTCCAACCTTTTCTCCTGTTCTTAATAACCGCTGCGCCATTTCATATGCTATGGTTCCGCCTAAACAATATCCTCCTATAAAATATGGCCCTGAAGGCTGTACTTTCCGGATTTCTCTTAAATAATGTTCGGCCATTTCCTCGACTGTATTTAAAGGCTTGCTTCTTCCGTCCAAACCCTGCGATTGTAATCCATACAGGGGGTAATCAGGCTCAAGATATTTTGATAAAGTTTTGTACAGTAATACATTTCCCCCTGCCCCGTGTATCAGGTACAATGGTTTCCGTGATCCTTTCGGTTGTATAGGGATAAGCGACTGCCATTCGTAATTGTCTTCGTTTTCATTCAGTAATCGCTTAGCTAACTCCTCAACGGTCGGTGCATTGAATAACAGTGCGAGCGGGAATCTTTGTCCGAATTCTTCTTCAATCCGGTTAAATAATCTTACCGCAAGTAATGATTGTCCCCCCAGATCAAAGAAACTATCCTTAATACTGACTTTAGTGACCTTAAGTAAATTTTTAAAAATTTCAGCAAGCTTTTTTTCAGTCTCATTTCCCGGAGCGACATAATCGTCAGTATAATTCTCAGTTACTTCAGGAAAAGGCAGAGCATCAAAGTCAATCCTGTTTTTCTGACCAACAGGAATATCCTGAATAATAACTAAATTTTCAGGAACTATATAAGCTGGAATCCTCTTCAATAAGAAGCGTCGTAAATTCCTGATGGTTTCTTTTGTCTCTTTATCGGATTCATCATTCTGTAATCTGACGTAACCAATATAATGGCATTCTCCTCTGATATTTGTCCTCCGTACAAGGAATGCGTCTTTAATAAGAGGGCTTTCCAGCAGTAAATTCTCAACATCCCTTGTTTCGAAATGAAAGCTTCGAATTTTTACTCTTCTTTTATGAGCGGACAGAAATTCAATCTCGCCTCTTGAGTTATACCTTGCTAAATCTCCCGTGCGAAAATATTTTTGCGGATTTTTACCTTCAATGGATATATTTATAAAAACCTGATCATCTGATGTGAGATTTTTATGATAACTATCAGCTAATCCCGGAACGGATATCAATATTTCTCCGGATTTGCCTACGGGTACCGGAACCAGATTCTGGTCAACAAGAACAACGCTATTGCCGCCTGATGTTTTTCCCAGAGAGTTTAACGACTCCGGATTCAATTTATTTATAATTGAGAAGATGCTTGTCTCAATAGTTCCATATAAATTCCATATCTCACTAAATGTATTAAGTAATTTCTCTGATAGATTTGGTCTGAGATACTCTCCCGAACTCAGGGCTTTTATTTTGTTATCAATTTTCCAGTCTGGGGCCAAAACATTGTCCCATACAGCAGGGGTGAATAATATTGTGGTTATTTGCTGTTCTGAAATAATGCTTTGAAGAATTTCAGCATTATTAATTTTTTCATCCTGATAAAGATAAACTGTTGCTCCAACCATCATAGGAAGCAGTATTTCTATTATCTCATATCCTGTTGAGTAAGGACTATGGCATAAAACAACATCATCAGAATCCAGAAAAAGCTCATCCCGAAGAGAGCTCAAAGTGTTCATATATGATTTATTGGATAATTCAGCAAGTTTTATATTATCAGGGTCATAACTCTTAGGAATTAAACAAAAAAGGTCTTCAGGATTATCTCTAATATTTTTTAATGGATCAAATTTCTGATTTTCATTAACAGGGATATTGATGATCTGAATAACCCGGTTAAATTTTTCCCTGACATTTTCAGGTAAATCCTTTTCGGTTAGGATGATATCCATGCCCTGCATAATTATTCAACAGGCTTAACTGCTCCACAGAAGTTTCAGGATCCAGGAGTAGATATGCTGCCCCTGATTTAATAACAGCGAGTAAAGCAACTGCCAGTGCACTAGTTCTGTTTAAATAAATACCAGCTACACCTCCATTTTCCAATCCGTAAGAAATGAGATACCGGCCTAATTCATCTGAACGTCTGTCGAGCTCAAGATAAGTAAGCGATTCATCATTTGATTTTATTGCTATGTTATCCGGAAATTTAGTAACACTTTCCTTAAACACTTCAATGTAATTTGGATTAATATCCTCAGCATCATCTACAATGGATTTGATTTTCGAAGAGACTTCAGTTTCCCTGTCAGCCAAAGGCAGAGAACTAATTGGATGATCTGGTTCCTTAACAACTATTTCAAGAATTGAGATATAACCCTTTACCCATTTCTCAATCATTTCTCCATCAAACAGATTCGGATTGTAGTCGCACTCAACATTAACTGTTTTTAGATCTTCTACAAGATTAAATCCAAGGTCGTATTGAAAGAAATACCTGGGCCCGGTAACAAATTTATGTTCCAACCCTTTGAAACTGACTTTGTCCATAGGAGGATCTATATTGAATAAAATTGATACCAGAGGGATCCGGCTCGGATCGGGAGGAATATTCAACCTGGAGATTAATCTGCTGTAAGAGAAATTCCAGTTTTCCTGTGCATCCAGTACGGAATTCCAGGTTTTCTTTAAAATATTTGAGAAAGGTTCTTCAGGTTCGAATTGTAGCCTCAACGGAAGAGTATTAGCGCATTGTCCGATCAATCTGTCCATTCCAAGCGGACTTTGGGCTGCAAATGGTACACCTACAACAAGATCATTATTTTCACTTAACCGGAATAACCATGCATAGAATGCAGCGAAAAGAACCGCAAAAGATGAACTTTTTTGTTCGGCACCTAAGCGCTTAATATCACTATAGAGTTCTTTGTTTATTGTTATTGTCCTTCTGTCGCCATTATAAGTTCGGACTGAGGGACGCAGTTTTGACGACGGCAAGTCAATAGGAGGGGGTATCGAACTAAAACGTGACAGCCAGAATTCTTCGCAATCTTTTTCTTCAGCAGAATCCTGATTGGATTTCTCCCAATCATTATATTTTTGCATCGATACCGAAGGCTGCACTCTTGGTTCAGTATTGTTTATCAAAGCACTGTATATTGCTGATAGGTCCTCGAATACAACATAATGAGACCACCCATCGCATACTATCATTTGTGCAGTCATAATGAGCAGATGTTTTTCGGCAGATAATTTTAATAACTGAAATTCGACAAGCGGACCTTTATTTAAATCAAGGAACCGCAGTGCCTCTTTATGAAGAATTTCATCAGCCTGTTTTTTCTGAACTTCCTCCGGGAGATCAACCAGATCATGAACAGGCACATTTATAACTGCATCCTGATTTAGAATAGCCTCTGATCCATCTTCTGAAATTGTGCATCTTAGTCCAACGTGTTTGTCAATAACTGACCGGATAGCTGTTTTGAGTGCATCAATATTCAACGGTCCATTTAAATAAACCCCCGTACAGAGCATGATGCGGACCAGCGGCTTCAGGTCGCATTTGAGCTCCGATCCACATTTCTTTCTGAGCCTCAGAAAGAGGAAACCTTATGGCAATATCTGATATTCCTTTTGTGGTATCCGGTTTATCAACAATCGACTTATTTAACGGAGCAGGGAAGAAGCCGTTATCCTGAAGTTCTATAATGCTTTCCTTAAATGCGTCAATGATGGTTCTAATGTCCTTATCACTGTGTGCTTCGGATAAAAACATCGGGAAGCCTTCGAGTATATGAATTCCCTTATGCCGCAGTACATAGAACAGCAGGCTGAAATAATTTAAATCTTTCGGATGGCTGTAGTAAATTACCGAGCTGAAATTCACTATCCTGATCGGAACATTTCTCTGTAATAAAAATGCGTCCAGCTCTTCGGCTAGTTGCTTTGCTTTTTGATTTAAGTTCCTTTGTAAAGATCCTTTTTGTGTTTTGAGGTATGTTAAGACAGCCTTACATGCTGTGAGAGACAGAGGATGTCTTGCAAAGGTTCCCGCAAAGAATGTGACTCCTGCCTCAGGAATTGAATCATCACCATACTGCCAGTACCCGCCGTCGAAGGCATCCATATAAAGTTTTTTTCCGGCTATAACACCAATCGGAAATCCTCCGCCAATCACTTTACCGAATGTTCCGATATCAGCCCTTATCCCAAACCATTCCTGTGCTCCGCCCTGTGAAGATCTGAATCCTGTTATTACTTCATCGAAGATTAATGGAATGTTAGCCTCTTCCGTTATTTTACGTAACTTCTGTAGAAATTCTTTCGGCTGAAAATCAGGTCTTCTTGCCTGTACGGGTTCAACCATTATACCGCCAATTTCGGGTAAGAGTCTTTCAATAATTCTTAATGATTCTTCTGTTCCATACTCTAAAGCTATCGTATTTTGTACATTTTCTCTCGGAATGCCCGGTGCAATCGGCAAAGTCCTTATCTGTTCACCGTTGACGATTGTTTTTATTAAAACTTCGTCGATGATTCCATGATAATCGCCCGCGAAGAATATAATCTTATCTTTGCCCGACACCGTCCTGGCGGCTCTGATTGCACCCAGTACTGCTTCAGAACCGGTAACGCAAAATGCAGCCCTTTCCATTCCTGTAAATTCGCATATCAGCTCTGCCACTTCGCCGGCAATCGGAGATTGGGGACCTATCTCAAAGCCCAGCTTTAACTGTTTTTCGATTTCATCTCTGATGAATTTAGGATTGTGTCCGAACATATATTGTCCGAATCCCATAATAACATCTATGTACTCATTACCATCCAGATCCCAGAGCTTCGATCCCTCGGATCTATTCGTAATGACCTGGTATGTCATTTCTTTCCAGAGGGGAAGGAAGCCGGATACGGTTCTTGGATCCGAGTAGTGAGCCCTGTGTTCCTGAGTCAGATTTTTTGAACTTATGGTTTTAGCGGTATACTCTTTTATCAGGTTATCAAGATAATCCTGCTGCTTTTCTGTTAGTGAACCATCCTTATTTGTTCTTATCGGATTGTATGGGCCGAACCTTTCGAAGACTTTTTTCTCTTGTTTACTTTCTGGCTGAGGTTTCTTTTCTTCTGCAGGAGGTAAAGTCCTCTGTATTATTTCCTGATTTTTAATAACCTCAGATTTAGCGGAAGGATGAATGGTTCCGTTTGCCCCGAGAACTTCAAGCTGTTTTCTCATAATTTCAAGTTGTTTGCGAATCAGGTTCTCTACTGCAGTGCTGCTATCGGGGTTGGGCAGTGTGGTATTCCTCTGTACTTCTGTCACCGAATCTTCGTATTCTTCCACAATCTCTTCACTTTCCTCCTCAACCTCTACCTCCCGGCTGGGCGGTTCAAATTTACCTTCGGGCAGCTTGCCGTCAATAAAATCAGCAATTGCTGAAATTGTTGGTGCTGTATCAAGCAGCTGTCTTAAAGTTATTTTCACATCAAACTTTTTTTGAAAAGCCAGGCTTACCTGCGTCATAAATAAACTATCGAAACCTAACTCAAAAAAACTTTTTGACTCATCCAGGTCGGTTTTTTTAATACCTGATAATTCTTCAAGAACACCTTTTAGGATTTCAATTATATATTCTTTTCTCGTCATACTACTTTCCTGGATCACCCTTTTAATTTTAGGTCTTTTTACCGCTTTTTTTATTCTTTTCGGAATTTCCGCCTGGATTGTCCGGTCCTGAATTTTGTTAGCTTGCGGAGGTTCGACCCAATAGCTTTTTCTATCAAATTGATAAGAGGGCAAATGCAGCCTCCTTCTTTTCTTTCCTTTGTACAGTGCATCCCACTCAATTTTAATTCCTGCTAACCATAGTTTACCGATAGCGTCAAGCAGATTAGTTTTATCATCACTCTTATCATTCGGCTGGAGTAATGTCGTAATCGTAGTTTGCTTTATCTCACTATTTCTGTGCTGACTTGCCATTGTCGAAAGTGCGCGGCCGGGTCCAAATTCAATAAGGATGAGATTATTCTTTTTCTGCAGTTCCAGAATTCCATTTGAGAAGCGAACTGTATTTCGTAACTGCATAGCCCAGAAATCCGGATCGGTTGCCTGTTCATCAGTTATCCAGGTTCCTGTCATACTAGAGATGAAAGGCATGGATGGTTTATTAAGAATTATTTTTGAAAATTCTGTCGTAAAAGGTTCTAACGCCGGTTCCATCATTTTTGAATGGTAGGCATGGGAGGTGAACAGCATCCGGTTTTCTATCTTCAATTCTAAGAGTTTTTCCGATAACTCTTTAATTTTTTCAGTTGGACCTGATAATACAACAAGGTTAGGTGAATTGATTGCCGCAAGTGAAATATCATCGTCAAGGTAATCTTTAATTTCAGATTCATTTAATCTGACTGAAAGCATACTGCCTGGATCCTGCTTCTGCATGATTCTTGCCCGCATAGCAATAATGTAGAGTGCATCCTCAAGACTGAATACCCCAGCAAGGCAGGCAGCTGTATAATCTCCAATGCTATGTCCTATCATTGATGCTGGTTTTATTCCAAGGCTTAATAGAAGTTGGGCAAGCGCATATTCGATTATAAACAAGGCAGGCTGAGTATATACTGTTTGTTCTAGTTTTTTAGCTGTTTCATCAATATTAATTTTTAGGGAAAAGCAATTCTCTGATATCCAGTTCAAGAATTGGTTTTAAATATTCAGCACAGTGATCGACAATTTCCCTGAAAATCTTTTCCCTGGTATAAAGACCTTTTCCCATGTTGACATACTGAGCTCCCTGGCCGGGAAACATGAAAACAAGTTGAGATCTGTCATTAAAATTTACCTGGGTTTTATTTGACCCTGATTTAATTGCGTCTTCTATAACAACCGCAGCATTTTTACAGCTGTCAGCTATTAAATACCTGCGGTGTTCAAATTCTTTCCTGCCGACTTGCAAAGTATACGCAACATCATTTATTGCTTCTTCAGGACTATTTTTCAGATACTCCTTAATTGCATTCAGGTTGTTATTTAATGAATTCTCAGTCTTTGCAGATACTATCAGTAAATATTTATCCCTGTCTTCTTCACAGGAAAATGATATATAGGGAAATTCTTCAAGGATAGCGTGCGCATTGGTTCCTCCTACACCGAAAGCACTGACAGCAGCCCTTAATGGTCTCTTTCTGCTGCTTAAATCTGTAAGTTTATCGACGACGTAAAATGGTGAGTTAGCAAAATCTATTCGGGGATTCGGTTTTTTGTAGTGTAATGTAGGGGGAATGACCCTGTTATAAAGGGACAGTACAGTTTTAATTAACCCGGTCACTCCGGCTGCCGCGTCGGTATGGCCTAAATTACTTTTAACTGAACCGATCCCGCAATATTGTTTTTCTCCGGTTTTGCCAAAAGCCTTTTCAAGGCTGGCTACTTCAATAGGATCTCCAACAGGTGTTCCGGTTCCATGAGTTTCAATATAGATGATTGTAGAAGGATCAATACCGGCTGATTTCTGTGCCTTTAAGATTACTTCCGACTGTCCTTCGACACTGGGAGTCATATATCCGGCTTTGTCTGAGCCGTCATTGTTTACAGCTATTGATTTGATCACAGCATAAATGGAATCCCCGTCTTTTACTGCATCCTTCAGTCGTTTCAGAACCACTATACCAGCCCCATGACTGAATACGGTTCCAGTTGCATCCGCATCAAACGGTTTACAGTGTCCGTCTTCTGACCCAATACTTCCATCTACGAAAAAGTAGCCTCTTTTTTGAGGGAATGTTATTGAAACACCCCCGGCTAATGCCATATCACTCTGGCCTGAAACAAGACTTTGATACGCCTGCTCTACTGCAACCAGAGAGGTTGAACAGGCAGTCTGAAGATTTATTGCAGGACCTCTTAATCCCAGCTTATATGCAATCTTAGTGGTTAAAAATGCATTATCATTACCGGTTAAAGTTGTATAATCCGCAATCTGATATGAATTTGCCATTTCTTCAGCAGATTCACGGTCTTTAAGTACATTATAAATCAGGTATGTGTTTAAACTGGAACCAGCGAATACTCCTATTGAGCCATTATATTTTTCTGCACAATACCCTGCATCTTCTAAAGCCGCCCAGGCACATTCAAGAAATACACGATGCTGGGGATCCATAACTGATGCTTCCCGGGGGTTGAAACCGAAAAATTCAGCATCAAACTTATCCGCATCTTTTAAATATCCTCTTGCCCGTATAAATTTTATTTCAGAGTTTAAATTACCTTTAGGAATATATTCCAGTTCTTCTTCTGAAAAGAATGTAATTGATTCAACGCCATCAACAAGGTTCTGCCAGAATTCATTTATAGAATTTGCTCCCGGGTACTTACCGGCCATTCCAATTATCGCGATGTCAGTTTCAGTAATATTTTTTTTCTGTGTTTCTTTGTGTTCTATGCTGTGTGAAGATTCTGATTTTCCGGTAATAAATTTTGCAAGAGAAGTGATTGTAGGATACCGGAATAAATCAACTATAGATATATTTTCATTAAATACCTGGTTGACTTTCAACTGCAGTCTTCCCATTAAGAGAGAGTTGCCTCCCGCATCGAAGAAATTATCGTTCATTCCGATATTATCATAGCCTAAAAGATTCACCCAGATTTGTCTAATTGTGTTTTCAATCTCAGTAAATTCTTTTTGAACATTTCCCGAAGTTTTGGTACTTGTACGCAGTTCAGGAATTGGAAGTGCTTTAAGATCTGTTTTACCATTAGGAGTCAGAGGGATTTTCTCCATCTTTACAAATGAATTCGGGAGCATGTATTCCGGCAAGAATTGGCTGAGATGTATTTTCAATTCATCAATGTAGATATTTTCATGTGAGACAAAATATGCGATTATCAGTATTACCTCTTCAGAATAATGATGAACCTTAACAGTGCAGTCTTTTATTCCGTTGAATTTTCTAATCGAACTTTCAATTTCGCCCGGTTCAATTCTGAAACCGCGAATTTTTACCTGGTGATCAATTCTGCCGAGATATTCAATATCATCACCTTCAAGAAGACGTCCAAGATCTCCTGTTTTGTAAAGCCTTCCCTCCTTGCCGTTTGTGAAAGGATTTTTAAGGAACCGTTCCTTATTCAATTCAGGACGGTTTAAGTACCCCTTAGATAACCCGGCCCCACCGACATATATTTCGCCGGATTCCCCGACTTCCACTTTTTCTAATTTTTCATTCAGGAGATATACCTGGAGATCCTGTATAGGGGTACCTATAACGCTTCCTGAATTCAGATCTTTTGATGTTAAAGGACGGTAAGTAACATGAACCGTGGTTTCGGTGATACCGTACATATTAACTAATTGCGGATTGGTTTCACCGTGCCTCTCGAACCATGGTTTTAATGCCGCGAGGTTTAGGGCCTCCCCTCCGAAAATGACATAACGCAAAGACAATTGATCTGTATAATCTTTAACTTCCTCTGCCTGCATCAGTTGATAAAATGCCGACGGAGTCTGGTTTAAAACTGTCACTTTTTCTTTTATTAAAAGATCATAGAAGGACTCGGGCGAGCGGCTTAATAAATAAGGGACTACAACAACTTTACCGCCATGCAGGAGAGCTCCCCAAATTTCCCAGACAGAAAAATCGAATGCATATGAGTGAAAGAAAGTCCAAATATCCTTTTCATTAAATCCGAACAATGGCTGCGTTGATTGAAAAAGTCTTATAACATTATAATGGGTTACCATTACCCCGTTAGGCTTACCGGTTGAGCCCGAGGTATATATAACATAAGCCAGATCCGAATCATCCATCTTAACTTCCGGATCGGATATATCCTTACTCTTATAATCTAAATCTTCGACACAAATTATTTTTGCCTGAGTTTTGGGAATTTTGTTTAATAAGCTTTTTTGTGTGAGGATTATTACTGCACCGGAATCTTCAAGCATAAAGGAAAGACGATCCATCGGATAACTTAAATCAATAGGTAAGTAAGCTCCCCCTGCTTTTAAAATAGCCAATAATCCAACAATCAGGTCGGCTGATCTTTCCATACAGATGCCTACAAGCGTATTGGGCTTTACGCCTTCTGAGATCAAATAGTGCGCTAATTGATTCGCTTTGGTATTTAATTCGCTATAACTAAGAATTTGCTTATTAGAAAATGTATTTTCTGAATCGTAAATTATCGCTTCAGCTTTAGGAGATTGCCTTACCCGTGCTTCGAATAAATTCTGAATCGTCACAGAGGGGGAGGAGACAAATTCAGTCGTATTAGAATCCAAATCAGCTTTATAATTCATTTTTATAAAATATTAGCTCAAGAATCGTTCAGTTGTTTCTAAAATAAATGAGAAGCGAATTACAACAAACTCTAAAGTATGTTCACTTATTATTAAGTCTGTTTTGCTATCTCAGTAAGGATTTAAATATCTCTGATGATATATTCGTTTTCGATTCCGGATATCATTATAAATGTATTAAATTATTTTAACGGCAAAATGATATGCTAATAGAAAGAAACTAAAATGATTACCGGTTAAATCTTAATAAAATCAATTAACATTAGTTTCCTGAGTTCTATCAGAATATTTCCTTTTATCATCCGAGCTATGGTTATTTTTATCTTTACCATTACTTCCATTACCATAACCATATCCGTATCCATATCCGTATCCATAGCGGTAGCGGTATGAAGATTCTTTTATTTGCGCGGCATTAATGACCAGGACCATGGATTTTAATATTTGCCTGGGTCATTTCATCTATACCCCATTGAACACCTTCTTTAAATGAATGGTTGGGTCTCACAACCAGAATTGCATTTTGAACCGTCTTACCGAGAATTAAAGTATCAACGACTCTTGTAACTGGGGGTGTATCTAAAATAATATAATCGTAATAAGACGTATCTATTACCTTGAACAAGGATAACATTCTCTCAGAGTTCAGTAATTCACTTGAATCCTCCCTTGTTCCTCCTGCAGTCAGTATATCTACTCTTCCGATTACATTTGTATGAATAAAAGGTTTTGAATCTTTTCCAATAAGGTAATCAATTAAACCCGGAGCTTTTAACGAAATTCCGAACTTATTGGAGATTGTTCCTTTTTTAAGATCGCAGTCAATAATAAGGATTCTTTTCTTTTCCTGGGCAATTGATAGAGCGAGATTAGCTACAATCGTTGTCTTCCCGGTATTCTCTTCGCAGCTGGTTACCATAAAAGTTTTTTCTTTTCCTTCAAACTGGAAAAGCAGCTTTGTTTTTAGCAGACGGAATGTTTCCCTGAACCCGTCCTGTGTGTCCATTAAGGTTACAAACTGATCCTGCTTATTCTTCTGATCATTTATTTTTTCCTTTACATCCTTCGGATAAAAAGGAATAATCGCAAAAACAGGGAAATCAAAATCCCTCTCAATATCATCAAGACTTACAAGTTTATTATCTTTAAGTTCAGCTATAAAAACACCTATCAATCCAATAAATAAACCTGCCAGCAAACCGACAATCATGTCGAAAGATTTCCTGGGAGCAATCGGACTTGTTGGTTCGACGGCTGGATCTACTACTATTATATCCTGCAGTTTAGATAATTCGGCCATCCTCATTTCTTCGCGCTTATCAAGCAGCAAAGTAAATATTTTCTCGTAAACAGTTTTTTGTCTCAACAATTCAGCAAGTTTATTTTCTGTTCCCGGCAGATGTTCCATCTTCACTTCGTATTTACTCATCATATTCGACAGCTGAAGCAATTTTTTCTCCAACGTATTAATAATAATCTGGTAGGCAGTAAGAGTATTTTGGTTATAAGAAGCCAGAGTTTGCTTAACCATGTGAATCTGTTCATCAACTGCCTGAACGTCTGGATGATTTTCTGTTCTTTTCTGGAGTAAGTCTAGTCTCTGTAATTCAAGGTCTGACAGTTTATTCATCAGTGAAGCAAATGGGGAATTATATGTTTCTCCCTGTTTATTTAGCATTGCCTGGTCAAAATAACCGCTTGACTGGAGCTGATTTTTCATTTCAGACATTTTATTTTTATAGTCTGTCAGTTCCAGTTCGGTATTCATTTTCTCGGCCTCAAGACTGCTCAATGACTTGACCAGCTCATTTGAATTAGCGTCAATCGATACGATCTGGCTGCTTGCCTTAAAATCACTAAGATTTTTCTCGGCCTCTTTAAGTTTTTCCTGCATTTCTTCAAGCTGCTTATCAATAAAATCAAAGGAATATTTTATTGTCTGCTTCTGTTGTTCGATTCTGGATTCTCTGAATTTTTCAGTTATTGTGTTAGCAATTAATGAAGATGCATAAGGTGAGATATTCTTGACAGAAATAGAGAAAATATTGGTCTTGCCTGTTTGATCTACTGAAATCATTCCCCTTAGACCTTGCATTACACCGTAATAATCCTCTAATGTAAAATAGACCTTGCTTCCGGGTTGAGCATCCGGCCAGTAAACTACCATGTCTGCTTTCTTCAGATTAAAAACGCCGGCACTTGTCTCTTTAGTCTTTTCAAGGAGTTTTCCTGAAACTGCATCATGAATCTCGTAATATTTGCCGGATGTAACCTCACAATAATATTGTGAGGTGCCATTAAGATCGTTTAATTTGATTTCTACAAACTGAGGATAGGTCACATTCTGCGGAGGACTATTGAAGTAATCAGGCTTATAATAATCGACTAAAGCTTTATTAATTTTGATTTCTTTTCCTGATGGCAGTTCTATTTTATTCACGGTTACGAAAAGATTCAGATTTTTTATTACTTTATCCAACACACTCCACGTTTTTACAAGTTCCATTTCGGTCTCAACTTCATCAGGGCTCTGAAGATTGACAATATTCATCAAATCAGTGGGTGATTTAGTATCCTGTGATTTATCTTTTTTCAGTACTACGGTAGATTCATAGACTGGTTTTGAGGTAAAGGAATATACACCCGCTAAAATAAGGGTAATCAGAATTGATGAAATCAATACAGATTTTCTCCTGTTGATTATCTGCAGAATTTCACCCAATGTTTTTTCAGGATGTTTCTCTTTTATACTGGTCATATTTCTCATATTAATTCTTACTTATCTTCTTACTTATTATCCTATAAATAAATATACTAAAATCTTAAAACGAGTAGTGCAATTGTGACAAGTGCTCCGACGATTGAAAGTATTAAAGTTATACTTTGAGCACTCGACCACCAGGTTTTTGGGACATAAATTCTGTCACCGGACCGTAATCCGATATCTTCCATAGTACTGCCGCTTTCGATAAGACCCTGAGCATCAAGCTCTATTTCCTTATCATCCCTTATTATATATATACCGTCAAGGTCCGCATCACCTGTAGTCCCTCCGGCAAGAGCGAAAATTCCAGTTAATTTTTCTACGTCGGTAACGTAGTAGTATCCGGGTGATTTAACTTCTCCAAGTATATTTATTTTATAAAGCGGCTGAATGGTTAGTTCAGGATTTATGTAAAGCGAGTCATATTTTGCAACAATTTCCTCTTCGATTGCCGTATAGGTTCTGTTTTTTGTCGGGATTAATCCAGATACGGCAGCTGAAGATTTCCATCCTGCTGAATAAAGTAGTCGCCTGAGATCTTATCGGATATATTAAAAAAAGCAATCCTGACTCCATCACCTGGATTCAAATATTGTGCATAATTTGAAACAGATGCTATCAAAAGTAAAATAATTGTTAGAGTATATTTCGTGAAAATTTTCATTCTGTAATAAAAGCTCCTGATTTCTAATATCCGGATAAACTATAAAATAAATTTTGAAAATAAAGTTACAATATATGGTAGTAAAAGTTGATTGTTTTCAGACACAAATACCTTATTAATATCCCTAAACGTAATCTATATGTACAAAATTTCTATACCTTTTTCAATATATATGCCATCAGATGTAATCTAATTCCGGTCAATTGAGAATGATGGACTTTTTCAAAATATTATAATGAGAATTATAAGGAAAAAATTCCTAAAATGGTGCATCTCTGTTTAATTTTGGAACCGGGGACGGGCAAGATTTTAGTTAAAATTCTGAGGTATTTAAAATCAATAACAGGGCAAATACTTTTTATCGGAATCCCTTTATATTTCAATAACAATATAGAAAAAAATCAACTTATTATTGAAGAAAGAAATTGTTGCAAGGTATTGTTTTTTAATAAAAATGGAGGCTGTTTATCCCGTTTCCTAACATTTTATATATTTATGGATGATTTTTAAAAATTAGGTAAGGTCATCATTTGAACAATCTTGACGGAATTGTCTCTCTTTTATTTGCCTGTATTGAGATTGTTCTTTTCGTCAATCTTGTAATATTTGCGGATAAGAATAAAGGGAATATCCTTATATCCTTTATCGTTCTGCTGCTTGCCGGCTACCAGGGCCTGGAATACTTTATCTGCGGTATCGGTGTAAAATCACCCCTTATGGCTTACGTTGCTTTCGATGTGATATCTTTTCTCCCTCCGCTCAGTTTTTTACTGGTATTGAGTCATCTGAAGATAAGGAGCAAACTAAAACCGCTGATAATTCTTCCGGCTATATTTTTTATTGTCTACTACAGTTCTGTAATAAATAAGTTTGCGGTAGTTAAGTGCTCTGTTCTTTATGCATCTTATAATTATCCACTCGGCACCTTGTATGGTGCGTTTTATTACCTTCCTATTTTTGTCTCGTTTTTCTTATTATACCGTAATCTTAATAACAGGGATTTCCAGGTAAAGCAAACACGACTTTTAATAATTGGTCACTATTTTATTATTGTTCCGGTTGTAGCATCTTTTATCCTTCTTTTATTAAATTTGCCAGGTTTGTTGAACAGCATTGAGAGCGTACTCTGTAAATTTGCATTCGGCTACGCGGTTGCGCTGGGATTTTTTACTTTAGATAACAGGATAATAAGTGAGAACCTGAAACCCCGCTGAAGCGGGCCAGGCAAATTCAGGTTGACAAATGAGATCCTGAAACAGGTTCGGGGTGACAACCAGATCCCGAAACAAGTTCAGGGATGACAACATGAAATTATAAGAATGCGAAATGAATGAAATTATACTGAACATCTACCTTATTATAAACAATAATATTGTGGAGGAATTCCGCGCTGTAGCTTATGAACGTGAAGGCGGTGACGATAATAAGATTAAATTCCTGAAGAGCCGCGCGAGGGAGGATTTTGGATCAGCATACCGCTTCGATGCCCCGAGGGATAAGCACGGCCGTTTTATGAGCTACAACCGCTTTGCCAAGCTCGAGAAGCGGGGTATGCAGATCCAGTTGTTCGAAGAGATCTTTTCTAACTTTAATTTGCCTGAAAGACCCCTGATTTGTGTCACCCCCGTTGTCGACGGTAAGATACTGGCTGGGGAATAGATCATCATCATAATTGCTTAACCGGATGAAATTTTATAAGATAATTAGTTATACCATTTTAACAGTTTTAATTTGCAATAAAATTACAGGTGCAGAATTGTTTGTCGCTGACAAAAAAATGAAGAGAAGTAAGAAGCAGATTGAGTTCCTTCAGCATCTGCAGGAACTTGATAAGATTTATTCCGATAAGAAACTTGGCTCTTTTACGGAGGAAGGTAAGACGGTCTTCCGTCTTTTTTCTACATCGGCTGAAAATGTTTCGCTGGTGCTGTTTGATGAACCTTCGGATGAGAACGGGAAAAGAGTATGAGATGACGATAGGATGAGAACTGCGTGTGGGAGGCTGTGATTGATGGCGAGCTCTATGGAAAATATTATAACTATAAGGTTCAGCAGCGCGGCGCAGAGCCTGTGCTGTGTATTGATCCTTATTCGCGGGCAATGGCTTCTTATAATACTCACTTCACTCCGAGGCATTCGATTGTGGTGAAGGAGGGTGGGTACGACTGGGAGGGCGATGAGTGGATAAGACGCGACTGGCGTGATCTTATCATATACGAGATGCACGTGCGGGATATGACGATTGATAAAAGTTCGGGCGTTGAGGAGAGAGGTACTTACAGGGGACTTACAGAGACGGGTAAGACCGGAGGATTAAGCTATATCAAATCTCTTGGTGTTAATACGGTTGAACTTCTGCCTTCGCAGGAATTTGCGAATATCGAAAGCCCATATAAAGATTCTCTTAACGGAAGACTGAATTCGTGGAATCCATATGAACGCAACCATTGGGGGTATATGACCGCCGCATTTTTTGCTCCCGAAAGTTACTATAGTGAAAGAACCGACGAGTTAAAGTGGAACACCTGGAGCGGCACCACAACACAACCTATAAACGATTTTAAAGATATGGTTAAGGCATTCCATAAAGAGGGAATTGCCGTGATGATGGACGTGGTTTATAATCATATCTCTGAATATGAGACCGGGAACTTGAAGGAGATCGATAAGGATTATTATTTCAGGCTGGATGAGAAGGGCCATTTTATTTCGCAGAGCGGAACGGGAAATGATATTAAGACCGAGCGCCCTATGATGCGCAGGATGATCGTGGAGAGCGTTCTTTACTGGATGAAAGAGTATCATATAGATGGTTTCCGATTTGATCTTGGAAAGTTGATCGATTGGGAAACTGTTGAGACGGTAATGCACGAAGCCCGGAAGGTAAATCCCGACGTTGTAATTGTCTGCGAGCCATGGGGCGGCGGATATGATCCTGCGGGATTTTCACTGCGCGGTTGGGGGTCCTGGAATGACCAGATTCGTAACGGTGTGAAGGGTGAAAATCCTGTTAACGGCCTGGGATGGATATTCGGTAAATGGTATGGGAATAATAGTCCTGCGCGAATAAAAAGCTATGTGAACGGCACACTGGTAAGGGATACGCTGGGATTGTTTCAGAAGAAGGAGCACTCGGTAAATTATCTTGAATCTCACGACGGCTATACACTGGGTGATTTTATACGGATAGGATTGGGGAATGTAAAGCTGGATGAGGTAATAGCTGGTGTCTATGATAATGCGAAGCTAACTCCCGAACAGTTGAAACTGAATAAGCTGGGGGCCTTGTTCCTGCTTACTTCTCAGGGAATGGCAATGATACACGCGGGACAGGAATTTGCTCGCAGCAAAGTTATCCCTAAAGACATAAATGTGAAAGATGAGGGGAAGGGCAGGATAGATCACAACAGCTATAACAAAGACAATGAAACTAACTATATTAATTATGAGTACGCTGAGGATAATACTGAACTACTCAATTACTATAAGGGACTGATCGCCATTCGAATTAAATACGATGCTTTCAGAAGAGCGGGTTATGAAGATATTACGTTTTATGATATAAAGGATAACCAGTTCGCATTGGGATATGATCTTAAATATGAGGGTGATGAGTTTGTTGTTTTATTTAATGCCCACCCTGATAGTGAAGAGGAGTTCCATCTTCCAAAAGGCGAGTGGGAGGTGCTCGTATCGCCAGAAAAAGCAGGCATCGAATCCCAGGGAAGCGTGGTTTCGGAGATCGAGGTTAAGCCTTCATCCGGCTATGTTCTAAAGAAAATTTAAGATTGAAAATTTGAATTCCAACCGCATTTTCTTTCAATTTTAATAAAATCAACTGAAAAACTATATGTTTAAGTTTTAAACATCGAACCATATACTATGGCAAATATGATTATGCTTATATAAAGAATTCCTGCAGATAAAAATAAAGTTTTAACGAAATCAAACCTGGTTTCATAAACCTTACTTATTTCTGAGAGTTTGAAACTCTCTTCATTTAACCCTTGTTTTACTACAATCGTAGTATCTGTAAGATATTCTATAAATTCCTGCTCATCCAGTTTTATTACCTTTTTGTTCTTTAATTCAACTTTTGTTACACCCGAAAGGCCTGCTTTCTTTGGGTCAGCATCCTTAATTTCATAATAAGAATAGCAGCAGTAGTTAAAAAAAGAGAATACCAGAACGATTATGAAATTCTTTTTGAGCAGCATAAAGGTCTCCCGACTTTGTGTAATACCCTTGAATAATCAAAAAACACTCTAAATATAATCAAATTATATTCAGTGTTCTTACCTGTGATACACGAAAGCTGCCAGTTGCTTTAAGTATTAAATTTCTTATTTTACAATAAAGAATTCCCTTAACAACAAAGAGAACGGTGCTTTATGAAAAACATTTCATTAGTTCTGCTTGCATTTATGTTAGCATTAACATTTACCGCATCAGACATTATTGTTGAAAAGGGGAATAAACCGGATAACGCAAATAAATGTCCCTACCTCGAACAGCTTCAGCAAAGTGGTTTGCAGTCAGAATGCCCATATCTCAGCGGAAAGGAAGGCAGTTCTACCTGTCCTTATATGAAGGAAAACAGCGAATCGGCATCTGGAGGCTGTCCTTATCTTGAAGGTAAATCCAGCGAATGTCCTTACCTGAACGGCAGTGCTGGCAAATGTCCTTACCTTAAAGAGCATGGAGAAGAAGTAATTAGTGTAATTGAAACGCACCCGCTTCCGGAGGGAAAGAATACCTAGGTCAAGTAAAAAGGAAAAAGGCAAAAGAATCCCGATCCAGTATCAAGGGTTCGACTATTTGGTCGTATCCGTGACTCTTAAGGTCGCCTCCTCCGGATAAATTCCGCCTTATAACGCCCATATATATCCTAATCTTATGCTATCTCGATGGCACTCTGTTTGTCTGTCTATTTGCGGAGGTAAATATGAAGACACTTATTTCTGCCGCTATATTGTTCATCCTTTTTTCTGTTCCTGTTATGGCACAGGAAAGCGATAGCACACAGACACGAAAAAAGGAAGTCGTTAAAACAGAGGAAAGGCAAAAAGAAGCAGTGACCGAAAGGAAACGAAATAAAGATGTATTCATTGATAAAGATGGCGATGGTATTTGCGATCAGCGTGTTAAAGGTCTGCTGTTTGAAAAGCTGCGGAAGCGGCATAGGGCAGGACAGAGCGGCGGCCAGCACCAGGGCGGACGGGGGCGGCAATGAAAATCTTTTCAGCTGCCTTCCTCTGCATATTTTTGTCAGGGATGCTTTCACAGCCGGTTTTCCCGCAGTTGTCGCTTAGCACCAGATTCGAAAATTACTACGATGACAACATCTACAACAACTTTGAAAAAACATCCGACTTAGTACACAGCGGATCACTTGAAGCAGGGTACAACTTCGAATCGGATGCAAATAACTTCCAGCTTTATTATACGGGCAACATTACTTACTTCAGGGAAAATAATTTCAAATCATCCAATTCGCATAAGTTCGGATTGGTGAATACATTATTCGTTTCAGAAGACGGCAATCCTTTGAATGCCGGAATTAATTATGCTCTTCGGAATAACCGCGATGAGTTATCGGTGTACGACCTTTCTCAGTTGTCGGCTTACGCCAACTACAGGAACTTCTTAAATGAAACTGATTATCTGCTTGGCGGCTACACTTTCTTCTATAATGATTATAAGAACTTCGATTCTTTTACTCATTTCGAACACAGGGTATTCCTGAAGTACAGCAGTACGCTTTCTACGAAAACAACTCTGTCACTTGGTACTGAAGTTGACTTTAAACTGTATAAGCTGAGGTATAATTCCCCCGATATAGCAGATAATATTTCACAGTGGAAAAGCCATATACAGATTGCGCAAAACCTAACTGAAAACACAGGATTAAGCGGGTACTTCCTCTACCGCAAAAACCTCACAACCGGAAACAGGTATATTACCTACACCGATTATATATACTACGAAGAGGAAATCTTTAACGATGCTTACTCTAATGATGGGATGGAAGCAGGGACTGCGCTTACGCAGATGATTACAGATAATATAGTCCTGCAGGGAGAATTTATCTATACTCAGAGAAATTTCAACAACCTTCCGATTGCACTGTCTGATGGTACGGAAACGGATATACTGCGGAAGGATAATTACTATTCATTCGGGGCGGAGCTGCAGTTTGATTTGCATGGAATAACGGATGGATTGGGAATATCGTTAAGCTATAATTATCTTGTCAACAAATCAAACGATTACTTCTACGATTACAACAATCACCTTTCAGCGGTAACACTGGAATGGGGCTTCTGATCACTTCTGAAACTTAATATTGTACTTATTTATTTTATACCTGAGGTTGCGCTCGGTGATGCCGAGCAGCTTCCCCGCCTGCGTCTGATTGCCGTTCATCTTAGCCAGCGCATCGTAAATCATCGATTTTTCAAGAGATTCGATTTTGTCGTTGAGGGTTTCGGGTTCTTTTTGTCCTGCTGAGGCTTCCTCCCTGAATCCCCGAACGTTTATCGGGAGATCACTAAGTGTGATGAGGCTGCCGCGGGAAAGAACCACAGAGCGTTCGATTATATTTTCAAGCTCTCTTATGTTGCCGGGGAAGTTATATTTAAGGAGACTATCGGCAGCCTCCTTCGAAATCTCCATACTTGTTTTATTATTCTGCCCGGCAAACTTTTTAATGAACGATTCAACCAGCGGAAGAATATCTTCTCTTCTTTCACGGAGCGGAGGGATGCAGATAGTAACAATATTTAACCTGTAGAAAAGATCCTCCCTGAAAGTACCTTCCTTAATTTTCCGCTCGAGGCTGCGGTTCGTTGCGGAGATTATCCTTACATCAACAGGAATTTTTTCGGTACCCCCAACCCGTTCGATCTCGCGCTCCTGTAATACACGGAGAAGCTTTACCTGCATCGAAAGAGGAATATCTCCTATCTCATCCAGGAAGATCGTGCCTCCGGAAGCAATCTCGAATCTGCCTTTTCTCATCCTGTCGGCTCCCGTGAAAGATCCCTTCTCGTGACCGAACAACTCGCTTTCAAGCAGGTTCTCTGAAAGGGCCGGTATGTTAACGGCAACAAAGGGACCGTCTTTCCTCTGGCTGAAGTAATGAACAGCTTTTGCAAGCACCTCTTTGCCAGTTCCGTTCTCGCCGGTAATCAGGATGGAAGCATTGCTCTCAGCTGCCCGTGAGGCAATACTTAATACTTCATCCATACGGGGCGATTGAGAGATGATGGATGTTATCTTATGCTTTTCCTGCAGCTGTGATTTAAGGTTTCGGATCTCCGACTTAAGGTTCCGGTTCTCAATTATCTTCTCAATAAGAATGTCGAGTTCATCGAGATCGACCGGCTTTGAGATATAATCGTAGGCTCCCATCCTCATAGCTTTGACTGCAGTTTCCACTGTACTGAAGGCTGTAATTATGACAAAACTTATTTCGGGATTTGTCTTTTTAACCTCTACAAGAACCTCCAGTCCTGTCTTATCCGGCATTTTAAAATCCGAAAGAACGATATCAACCGCATTCTGTTTCACGAGCCTGATCCCTTCGTCGCCCGAATCGGCAGAAAGGATATGGTACCCCTTCTTCCTGAGGTAGCCTGTTAAAACCTCGCGCTGGGTTTGTTCATCATCTATTATTAAAATGTTATAGTCTTTCATTGGGGTAATACTACCTTAAATTTTGTTCCCTCATTTACGACGCTCTCGAATGAGATGGTACCGCCGTGCTGTTCTATTATCTTTTGTGTAATGCTGAGTCCTATCCCTGTGCCGTCTTTCCTTGTAGTATAATAAAGATCGAAGATCTTTTTCCGGTCTTCTTCAGGAATGCCCCTTCCGTTATCCGAGACCATAATTTCAAGTTTATTATCCCCGCATATATAGTGAACCCTGATATTTCCCTCCTCACCTACGGCATCGAAGGCATTCTGCACAAGATTCATTAAAGCCTGTTTCATCAGTTCGGGATCTATCCTGATGCTGCCAGGATTGGAGCCATGCATCGTGAAATTTACTCTGCGCTTGTTTGCCTGTGCCTGGAACAGCTGATAGATCTGACCGAAATACACATCGGCATCCATCTTTTCGGGTTTCATTCCGAGGGGTTTCGCGTAATCCAGGAACTGCTTAATAATTTTGTTTATCCTGGTTACTTCGGTACGCAATAAGCTGGTGATTGAGCTAAACTCCCCGCTGCCGTCCTCGGGAGAGAATTCCTTTTGAAGACGCTGGGCGATCATACCAATGGCATTGATAGGGTTCCTTATCTCGTGTGCCACACCCGAGGCAAGCTCACCCATTGCGGAAAGCTTTTCCCTCCTGCGCGCATTTTCCTCAAGGGATTTCTTTTCAGTTATATCATTGAGCACTACCGTGTAGCTTTCAATTTCATTATGGTCATCATAGTTGGTAGTTGAACTGACCAGCAGGTATTTATCTTCGCCGCTGATGCTGAGCAATTTTTCCGTGCTTCGTTCCGACTTCAGAGTATCGATCAAGAATGTAAAATCATTCAGCTCGTTGAAGTTTCTGCCCGTCACTTCTTCTTCTCTCATGCCGAACAATTTCTGAGCAGAGCGATTGAAAAGAGAAACCACAAAATGTTTATTCACAACGATTACGGCTTCATCCATATTCTTCAGGATCGAGCCGGTGAAGGTTTTGAACTTTTTGAACTCTTCGGAAATTGTCTTGAGATTCTGGGAAGTAAACACAATGCTTAAGGTGATAATTGAGATCGCAGTAAGTATAAGAGTGATAATCAGGATTCTTTGATAAGCACGATTCTCAACATTTCTTAATTCATCGAGTGAGAGTCCGATCCTGAAAATTCCCACAACAGAATTGTCATAGGTTAATCTTTTCACGACTTCGTAAACATCATTGCCTGCGAAGGCGACAGTTCTGTAATACACCGAATCGTTCCGCAGAGCATTCTGTAGGAAGCTGTCTTCAGGAATCGCATCAAGGGAATCAATATTGGTGCTGGCCGCAAGGATTCCGCCCGAATCCTGTAAGGCTATATACCGTATGCCGGAATTTTTAGAAATATCCTGTATAATCTTTCCGATGCCGATCCTTTTCCTGAAGTCGAGAAGCTCCTTCGCATCAAGGTTAACCACAATAGCGCCCCTGTTGCCGATTCTTGCAACCGCAACCGCATACCTTTGCCCCCCGTTAAACTCAGCATTCTTAAGTCCTATTATTAGTTCGTTGGTGCTTCCGTTCAATATCGGTTCAATCTCTGAGAAGCGGTTGATATTCTCTTCCCCATAGGTATGATCAGGTTCAGGGATACGGTTTGTGAGTACCCTGTCACCCGAGCGGTTGAAGATGTTTATCCTATAAAGATCGTTTGCCTTTCCTATATCGATCAGCTTCTGCCTGGTCAGGCTGCCCGAAGCATCAAGATCTTTTATAAGCCGGGCATTATTGAACAGTCTTTCGGTGATAAGGTCTTCAATCTCAAATCCCGAATTAATAGTATTAACAGAACTTTCGGTGATTGTTTCTATTAAGGCGAGTGATTGTTCATTAAGGATATGGTACAATTCCTCTTTCCCCTGCTTCAGTTCCAGGTAAGCAGAGGTGATCATCACTATTCCTATAACCGCAGTTATTGCGATGACGGCAGAAGAGCGGAGCTTAAATTTCCATTTCACATTATTTCCAGTACAATTCTCATTCCTTTACGTATATTAGATTCCGGTAACAGAACCAGGGTTCGGGTAATATAATTCGCCGGGATGGTCGTGGTTGAACGCCTATATAGTCGAAGTGGAATTATCCTCATCTAAAATCTCCCCAAACCGAATAAATTATAATGGCACACCCATTGAATAGAAAACCACAACGGACGTCCTATAAAAATAACAATTTGAAATGGAGATAGAAATGAAAAAGATAGTTAAAATTCTGATGACTTCAGGGATGGTTTTGATACTGGGTTTATATCTGAACACCTCTGAACTGAATGCACAGGACAAGATAAGTAAAAACGGTAAAGGATTTATAGACCTGAACAATGACGGAATAAATGATAACGCTATTGATTCCGACGGCGACGGAGTTCCGAACTGTGTTGATCCCGATTTCGTAGGAGCACAAAAGAGAAACTCGAAACAATACAGTTTCTGGTACAGGCATAATTACAAGTACAATAATGCACAAGGTAATGGCAACGGCTTCGGTCCCGGCGACGGTACAGGACACAGCGGCATCGGGCCGCGTGACGGCACAGGATACGGTCCGGGATCAGGGACAGGTGTTTGTGACGGCACAGGTCCTAAAGGTAAGCAAAGAGGCGGTAGAAGATAACGACAACACTCCCCCGACAAAAGCGGCAGAACTACTCTGCCGCTTTTTTTATGTCCCAACTATGCGGACTAACGCGGATAATCGTCGGTGAATTGGCCTACCAGGATTTGTACGACTTCTTCGAGGCTGCACAATTACACGCTAAGCAGGTAGATAGCCGAAATACCAAATCCCATCGCCCACCAACCATACACGTTCAGCTTTTCTTTCCATATCAGGAACGCCGCGAAAGTTGTCAGAACAATTATCCCGATGTTGATGGCTGGGTAAACAATAACCGCAGGAAGAGTGTTTAAAGCATCAATCATGAAGTATGAACTGAATACATTAGGAATGCCCAGTAGAAGTCCCGTTGATAAAGTACGGTAATTCATCCTGATCTTTTTAAATAGTACGTAAGCCAGTGAATAAATAAACGCAAAAGAAAAAATAATAAAAATGAAAAAGTTCTTTTCTCCGGCGGGACGCCAGTTCTGGAAAATCTTAAAGCAGAAGTCATTTATCCCTATTGCTGCAAGGAGCAGGATCAGGTAGAGGTAATCTGATTTATTAAAACTGCCGGATGAGAACTTCCGGATGGAAAAATAAAAAAGGAGAATGGTGATCAGGGCAAGGATAATTCCTGCTGACTGGAACATTGATGGATTCTCGTTATAAATGATGACCGAGAGTCCCACCGGAATGATCACAGATAACCTTGAGCTTACAGCCGACAATGATACCCCTGCCTTACTGATGGCGATTGCGAAAACAAAAAATCCGATGAAAAACAATAAGCCCAACCCGGCACCGAAAAGAAACGTACCTGTGGAAGAACCGAGATCCTTCTCTGAAACTATCAGGATGAGACTAATAACAGCGGCCGTGAAATAATTGCCGCAAAGAAGAAGCACGGGGTTCCCTTTCCTTGTATCGCTGTACTTAAGGATAAGCGCAATCGAGGTTGAGCAGAGAATTGTAAGAAGGAGAGGAAACATATCAAATCATCAATAATGGATCGGGATAAAGAAATTCGTAACCCAGGCGCTGCTTCAGTTTTTCAGAGTTCACGATCTTATAAGCGTCATTGGTATCGATAAAGCCGGGTGACGGCAGGTTAAGTTTTTGTGCCGCAGCGGTATAGAATTCTCTCTTTGAAGGGTGGAGATCGGTGCAGGCATTAAAAATTTCATTCCATACGTTCTGCGCAATAACCTGGTAGATAATGTTGATGCAGTCTTTTCTATGGATCATGTTCAACAGGGATATTTCCGCCGGGAATATTTTTCCTGCCGGCAAAAAATTTTACAGGATTGCGGTCATCGTCTAGCAAACCTGCAAACCTGATGATAGTTTTCTCAAATGAATCATCGGCGAACAGCATATCTTCTACGAGCATTAATGCTTTACCTGATTCCTTCTCAGGTTTAAGTTCGTCAATTTCAATAACCTCCCGGTTGACATTACCATAAACAGAAGTTGAGCTGATGAATATAACCTTACTGGCAGATGAACCCTGCACTTCATCCAGTATGGATTCAACTTGCTTTGGATGGTAATTAATCTTATCCTCTCCGCCTCCGGGGGGTATATCGATAATTAAGATCTCTGTGTCGAAGAATTCTTTTATCCGATCTCCTTTTATCGCTGGGTTTAATTCAAGCAGGAAGGGATGGATATTTTTTGATGAGAGCAGGGAAAGTTTACTGTGATTTGTAGTTGAACCTTTAACAGAGAATCCTTTTGAGATGAGGAACTCCGCGAGGGGTAATCCCAGCCATCCGCATCCGAGTATTGAAATCTTATTATTCATAGAATTAAAATATAATTCGGATTAAGTTAGGATATTTTGGACATAGTTTCCTATTGGGCCTGAGAATCCTCTCCGAGGATCTTAATAATAATGGCAAGCAGGAAATCAGGATAATATCTCCTTTGTTCCAATGAAATCGGGGGAGCAGGTAGGTGGGTTCTTGTAGATTTTTCCTGGGTGAAATGAATTGATCATTAAAATCCAAAATGATACATTTAGTCCCGTGTAGAATCATTTTTAATAAAAATTCAGCACATTAGTTATTCTTTATAACTTATTGTAGCAGAACAACTTACCAAAGCTTAAACTTTACTTCAGGATCTATTATCCAGTAGCATGATAATTGATACCACGGGAAATAGCTCTTTGAATAATAAAATAAAAAATGCAAAATACGTCAGGTAAAACAGGATTTACTAACAGGGAAGATTACCTCCTTAAAATTATCGAAAACGCTCCCGTCGGCATTCTGACTTTCACCGCCGATTGGGAAATCGACTTTGTAAATGAAAATTACTCCAGGTATGGTGTTCTTTACGGCATTGATACTTTTTCACTGAGGGGACTAAATATCCTGGATCAGGATCTTTTTCCGGGAGTAAGTATAAAAGAGGAGCTGCTCGAATTACAGGAAGGTTATTCTTTCGAAAAAGAGATAAAACATATTCCCGCCTCTGCGCAGGGAATTATTTCTCTTTTTGTGAAGGCCTCACCGGTTTTTATCGAGGGGCAGTTCAGCGGCGGTATACTGATCATCGAGGATATAAAAACTTTGAAGCAGTCGGAGGAGGATGATCTTCAGATTGCCGGAACTATCAATAAAATTGCCGATAGATTTTATGATCTTTTCCTGATCATTGATGCTGAACGATATATAAAATATTTATCAGGAAAAGATTACCACAACTTCACTTCCTCAGAACAGTTTGTACATAACAGACCACTATCCGAAATCTTTCCGAAAGAAGTTCTTAATATGCTGGAACCCGCAATCTCCAACTCGGTTGCAAACAGGAGTCCTGAAGAGTTGTCCCTTGAAATAAATTCAGGTGAACAGAAGAATTCATATAACTGCAGAATATTTCCATACCAGACGAAGCACCGTCAGATTAAATTTATTTATCTCTTTTTTGAAAACACAACCAGTCTGCAGAAGGAAGTTATACGTCTCCGAAATGAATTAGTGGAACTCGATGCTTACACGACTGCAATAAAAAATATTCCCCAGCCTGTATTGACAACTGGGCCGGAAGGAAACGTCAATTTCTTTAATGATGCAGCACGAAAATGCTTTAATGCATCCTCCGAATCGTACGGTAAATTTGTCGGTGAAATTATAGGACAATTTGATAAATCTTATTTCAATAAAATAAAAGATGAACTGGATAAATCCGGGAACTGGAAAACAACTTTGTCCGTCTTCAAAGAGAACAAACAAAAAGAAACCTATGAAGTTAAGTTCACGATAACACAGAACCCGGCCCATCCTATTATTGTCAGCTGCACAGATATAACCGACCAGACTCTCTTCGAATCGAAATTGAAATCTTCTGAAGAAACCTTCAGGACAATAATCAACCAGGCCGGTGAGCTCATTTGTTCCATGGATATCAGCGGGGAAATATTTTATGTGAATAACACCTTTTGTGAAAAACTTGGATATCCTGTTGAAGAGGTGCTGGAACAGAATATAACGATGTTTATTTCATCTGATTACCTTTCATCCAACGTATTTGAGTTAGGTCTTTTCGATCAGAAAAAAACAAAAGTCGAACTACCGTTAACAGACAGCCGGGGCAACAGGATTCCGACACTTGCCTGGTTCACTTCATCTGTTAATGAAAAGACAGGGAAGAAGTTTTACACGATTTATCTCCTGGATGTATCAGATAAACACCAGGTAGATAAAAAGCTTGAATTGTATAACTCACTTTTTGAATCCGCGAACGATGGTATAGCCCTCGCAAGTAATGGTAAAATAGCTTTATGCAACGATTCCTTTGCCGAAATATTCGGTTATAAGCATGGAAATGAGCTGACTGAGCAGCAGGTACTCGATCTTGTATCCAATGATGATATCCTTAAAGTAGCTGAATACCTGCAGCTTCTGGAAATGAATAAGTATGTGCCCGGCAGATTCGAATTCCTCGGCAGGAAGAAGGATGATACTAAGTTTTATGCTGAGATTACTTCCTCCAGGTTTGTGCAGGACCAGAAAACTTATCTCGTATTTGTAACCAGGGATGTTACTGAAAGGAAAAGAGCACAGCAGGCAATTAGGGAATCGGAGGAAAAATACAGAAATATAACCGAGAATATTGATGACTTCCTTTATACTTTTGAAAGGACCGGAAAAATTCTCCGCCCCGTTTTTTACACTTCCTCTGTAGAAAGGATAACAGGCTACTCACAGGCTGAATTCTTGACCGATTCTCGATTGATACTTAAGATTGTGCATCCCGATGATTTTGAAGAGGCAAAAAAGCAGCTTAAGAAATTATTGAAAAGTAGGATCCAGAATTCTGCAGAGTTCGAGTTAAGGATAATAAATAAGCAGGGCAGTATTGTATGGATAAGGAATAAGATAAACCTTGTTCGGTCGGCTGAGGGTGTAATAATAAAAGTATACGGGTTAATAAGCGATATCACCCTCAGGAAAATGGCGCAGGATGAATTAAAGAAATCGACTGACAATCTTATTAAGCTTAATGAAACCAAGGACCGTTTCATTTCGATTATTTCTCATGATCTTAGGACTCCCTTCAGCTCAATTCTCGGCTTTACCGATCTTCTGCTTAATGATGAAGGACTTAACGAAGAGGAGAAACGTCAGTATATTGAGTTTATACGCGAATCATCGCAGTCGATGCTTCTCCTGGTTAATTCGCTGTTAGACTGGACTCGTATACAGACTGGCAGGATAAAATTTGAGCCGGAAAAATCCAATGCAAATAAGACTATTGAGAATTCAATTAATACTCTTATCGGAACAGCTATACAGAAAATCATTACTGTAAGTTCTGAGGTTGAAGATGATCTTTTTATTTTTGCGGATAAAGGACTCCTGCTGCAGGTATTCAACAATTTAATTTCGAATGCCATTAAGTTTACAAGAAGCGGCGGCAGAATAACTATTTCGGGGAAACCGGCAGACCAGATGAGGTTCTATGAATTCAGGGTGAAGGATACCGGTACCGGTATTAAGAAGGAAAACCTGAATAAGCTCTTTAATGTAGATACGAAATTTTCTTCCGAAGGAACCGCGGGCGAGAGGGGTACCGGACTCGGTCTTTCCCTGGTGAAGGAAATAGTTGAAAAACATGGCGGTGAGATTCACGTTGAGAGTGAATACGGAGTCGGTACTGAATTCGTATTTACAATTCCTGTTGCATCTTCCGTAATACTGCTTGTTGATGACAGTAAAACTGACAGGCTGTTGTATTCGAAGATACTTAAGAGCATAACTCCCGATTATACTGTAGATATTGCATCCGATGGGAAAGAGGCTCTCGAGAAGATACTTGAATACCCGCCGGCGGTGGTTATAACGGATCATAAGATGCCTGTAATGGATGGGTATGAGTTTGTTAAGGAGCTTAAGAAACTTGAGATGAAGGGTAAACCGCCTGTAATGGTGCTGAGCAGCGACATCGACAGGCAGATCATCACCGATTATAATGAACTGGGAATCGAATTTGTTTTCTCCAAACCTGTAAACCTCTCCAGCTTCAAACAAGCCCTGGAAAAGACCATCCGCAAAGGTATATCTGCCCCATGATATCAGGTGGCTGAAAGTCTGGACTTAAGTTCTATAAGTTCATTTTTGAGCTCGGCTGGCAGCCTGTCGCCGAACTGATTATAATAATCCTCCATCTCTTCTGCTTCTTCACACCATTCATCTTTATTGATCGAAAGGATTCTTTCCAGATTTTTACCTGGGATATCGAGTCCGGAAAGGTCGAGTGATTCTTTTGTGGGAAGATAACCGACCGCAGTCGTCTTTGCATCTGCAGTACCGTCGCAGCGCCCGAATATCCATTTTATCACCCGTATATTATTGCCGAATCCCGGCCAGAGTAAATTTCCATTCTCACCTCTCCTGAACCAGTTGACGTAAAAGATTTTAGGAAGTTTATCCTCATCAGTATTCCTGCCCATCTCCAGCCAGTGATTAAAATAATTACCCATATTATATCCGCAGAAGGGGAGCATGGCGAATGGATCATGTCTTATCTTTCCAACGACACCAACCGCTGCCGCGGTCATCTCTGAAGAAACGGCAGAACCCATAAACGTACCATGCTGCCAGTTGAAAGCCTGGTATACAAGGGGAACAGTGGTAGATCTTCGGCCGCCGAAAATTATTGCCGAGATAGGAACACCTTTGGGGTTCTCCCAGTCGGGATCGACAACGGGGCACTGGGAAATCGGTGCCGTAAACCTGGAATTAGGGTGAGCCGCATTCTCCTCTGATTCAGGAGTCCATTTATGTCCCAGCCAGTTCAGCAGTTTCGCCGGTTTTTGTTTGGTCATTCCCTCCCACCATACATCAGCATCGGGAGTTAAAGCAGTGTTTGTGAAGATGGAATTTTTCTCCATAGTCAGCATTGCGTTAGGATTCGTATCCATGGATGTACCGGGTGCAACACCAAAAAAACCGGCTTCAGGGTTTATTGCATAGAGTCGTCCGTCCTTGCCGAACTTCATCCAGGCAATATCATCCCCCACTGTTTCAACTTTCCACCCCGGCAGGGTAGGGGTGAGCATCGCGAGATTAGTCTTTCCGCAGGCGCTAGGAAATGCACCGGCTATATATTTCTTCTCTCCCTCAGGGTTGGTAATTCCCACAATGAGCATATGCTCTGCCAGCCATCCCTGTTTCTGAGCCATAAAAGATGCAATCCTTAAAGCAAAACATTTCTTTCCAAGCAGAGCATTGCCCCCGTAACCGCTGCCGTATGACCAGATACTCTTTTCTTCAGGGAAATGAACGATGTACTTTGTGTTATTGCAGGGCCAGGGAACGTCCTTGACTCCATCTGTTAAAGGCATTCCAACCGAGTGCAGGCAGTGTACGAAGCTGCCGTTGCCCAGTATTTCAAGTACCCGGTCGCCTATTCGGGTCATAATCTTCATATTGCAGACTACGTAAGGAGAATCTGTAAGCTGAACGCCAATATGCGAAATATTTGAGCCCAGGGGACCCATACTGAAAGGTATAACAAACATTGTCCTTCCTTTCATACACCCGCCAAATAATCCCTTAAGCGTTTCTTTCATCTTTGCAGGTTCCTCCCAGTTGTTGGTTGGACCTGCATCAATTTCTTTTTCAGTACATATGAAAGTACGATCCTCAACCCTTGCAACATCCGAAGGATCGGAATGACAAAAATAGCTGTTGGGTCTTAAGTTTTCATCCAGTTTAGTAAACGTTCCGCTCTCGACCAGTTTTTGTGCCATCTCTTTGTATTCTTCATCCGAACCATTGCACCAATAGACGGAATCGGGCTGACACATATCTGCCATCCTGTTTACCCATTCATTTAATTTTTCGTTTTTAACCATAAAATTCCTTTCCCAAAATTTATCAGGATAAAAAACAGGTATTCCTTTCCGGGCAGCCTGTTGTCTGTAAGTCTTTATATTATTTGATCCGATTGAATATTTAAAGATAATATTTCAGCCTCTGGCAACAAAATTTTCTTCGGATGTAAGAGCTTAAAACGCTCTAAATGAAAAAATTTATTAAATTTGCTCCACTTATAATATGAGCGGAAGCAAAATGCTCCTTTTCCTGCGTTATATCGGAAATAAGGCGATGAAGTTCTTTGGAGAAATGGGACAGGTTTCCCTGCTTCTCTGGGGGATAATAAGAAGCTTCACTTCAATCCCCAAAAGCAGAAAGTTAATCTTCTTCCAGATGGAGCATATTGGCGTCAACTCGCTCCCCCTTGTACTGATTATAGCAGTTTTTACAGGGGCAGTAGCTGCCTGGCAGGCGGCGTACCAGCTTAAGGGCGTTGCACCGCTGTCATTTTTAGGTGCTGCTACAAGCAGGGCTATAGTTACCGAACTTGCACCGGTGTTGACCGGAATAGTAATAGCAGGACGTGTGGGAGCCTCAATTGCCGCCGAGCTTGGTACGATGAAAGTAACGGAACAAATCGATGCACTTGAAACAATGGCAATAAATCCTGTAAGGTATCTTGCTATGCCACGATTTCTTGCCGCCATCCTGATGATGCCACTGCTGGTAACCTTCGCAAACGTACTGGCCGTCCTGGGAGCTTATCTCGTTTCCAATTATTTCCTTGACGTATCTTACGCTGTTTTCTTTACTTCGGTGAAACGATTCTTCGTAATACCTGATTTTATCGCGGGACTTATAAAAACAATTGTTTTCGGGGGCGTAACTTCACTACTTGGTTGCCACATCGGTTTTAGAACGGAGGGCGGGGCGGAGGGTGTGGGATTATCGACAATCAGGTCATTTGTATTGTCTGCTGCTCTCATCCTTATTCTGGATTATATCCTCTGGATGCTGATGTTTTGATGGTCTGTGGGCATTGAGTTCCACGTCATATCCTATTTAAAAAATTGAATTTATATTCACCATGAATCTGACTTTTTTATTGATTCATAAACTGCTACCGGTATGAATCAATTCATAAATGCGCGGTAGCCCTCCACCGGGCATTTCTATTTAATTTTTCGATAAAATTATGTATAATTGGACAAATTTTTTTATTAATTAGGTACCTTCCATGGATAAAATTACTTATCAAATAAAAGAAAGAGCTGAGAAAGTTGTTCTGCCCGATAACCTGGGTTTTGGAGTTATATTTACTGACCACGTTTTTGAAATGGACTACAACCCTAAGCAAGGCTGGCACAATCCTGTAATAAAATCTCTCGAAGATCTTTCTATTCATCCCTCCACCATGTTCATCCACTATGGACAGGCTGTATTTGAAGGTTTGAAAGCGTATAAGACTGAGAACGGCGATGTAGCTATATTTCGTCCCGATGAACATTTTAAAAGATTAAACAGATCATCTAAAAGAATATGTATCCCGGAAGTAAATGTAGAGTTCATGCTCCACGCGTTGAAGGAACTGGTTGCAATAGAGCAGAACTGGATACCCTCGAAACGCGGGGAATCACTTTATATCAGACCATTCATATTCGGAACAGATGAAGTTCTGGGTGTCCGTCCTTCAACTACATATAAACTGATTATATTACTTTCGCCAGTGGGAGCTTACTATCCCGAAGGTTTTAAACCTGTTAAGATACTTGTACAGGATGATTACGTGAGAGCAGCAAGAAAAGGCCTTGGTGAATGCAAAACTCCTGCCAACTATGCAGCAAGTCTTCTGGCGGCACAGCAGGCAAGGGAAAAAGGTTTTACACAGGTATTGTGGCTCGACGGGGTTGAGCAAAAGTATATTGAAGAAGTAGGCACGATGAATATATTTGTAAGGTTTAAGAATGAGATTGCTACTCCGAAACTAACCGGAAGTATTCTTCCCGGTATAACGAGAAAATCTGTTCTTCAGATACTAAACGACTGGGAAATGAAAGTGTCAGAAAGACTTATCTCAATACAGGAAGTTATCGATGAGTACAAGAAGGGAAACCTACTTGGCTTATTCGGAACAGGTACAGCAGCTGTTATTTCAATGGTTGGATTGGTTAAGTATAAAGGTCTTGAATTGAACTTCACCGATGACGAATTTGCATTGAAACTTTTCAACGAAATTACGGCCATTCAGTACGGTTCTAAACCTGATCGCTACAATTGGCTGAACTATCTGGAAAAAAAACAGGTTGAAGTATAATTCAAATTAAATCCACTTCTTTTATTATGAAGGCTGCCCGAAAGGCAGCCTTTTTTTTGTTTACACAAAAAAATTTTTGCAACCGTCCACTCTGCCATTTTGTCTTATCGTGGCTTTTCTCAACAGACGAAAATTGTGTTTTTTGGGTTCAGCTTTTTTCTCCCGACTCATATGTCACGAAATTAAATTATTTAAAACTATTTGGAAAAATATTAAAAAAAATCTGGCGTCACTTGACAAGTGCTCATATGTGCACTATATTAGCAGTGAACAATTGAGCACTATATGAAAAACGAATTAACAGAACGTCAGCAGGAAATCCTGAACTTCATTCACCAGTTCAGAGATGAGAACGGTTATCCTCCAACTCTTCGAGAAATCGGTCGCAGATTTTCAATTTCATCTACTTTCGGAGTAAAAAGACACCTTGACGCACTTGTAAAGAAAGGGTACCTGAATATAGAAAGCAACGCCAGTCGCGGAATCTCTATAATTAAAGAGGATCCGTCAGGTATTGAGGAAGTAAGGAATGACATTTACCGTCGGATTCCTATAGTCGGCCGGGTTGCTGCCGGTTCGCCAATTCTTGCTATGGAGAATATAGAGGGAAGTGTTGTTATAGATTCAGCCTTTATGAAGAAATCGCAGGATTGCTTTGCACTGAAAGTTAAAGGCGATAGTATGATTAACGCGGGAATATTCGAAAATGACCTTGTGATCGTCACCCCACGAAATGAGGCGGTTAATGGGGATATTGTAGTAGCAATGTTAGAGGATGAAGTTACTGTGAAGACTTTTGAGAAGAAAAATAACCAGATACGGCTGCTTCCGCAGAACGATAGTTACCAGCCTATTGAAGTCGATAAATCAAAAGAATTTAAAATAGTAGGTAAAGTTACCGGTGTTGTCCGGTGGTTAAATTAGAACGGAGTCAAATAATGAAATCTCAGCTTTTTACATCTGCCATACAGAACAGGAACCGTGTAAGATTCCTCTACCAGTTAAATGAAGTTGTTCTTGATCCTTACTATATAACACGTGAGAAAAACGGTAAAATGGTAATATACGGAAGAACAAATAATTCCAGTGAGATTCGAAAATTTGAATATGACAGAATCGCAAATATCAGGATTTTAAAAACTATGAGATTTTCACCAATTATTCCTTTAAGGCCAAGAGCAGTTTAAGGAGGGTAATAAGATGAATAGTATGAAAAGAAAGAACATAGATTATCTGATTGAACAATTCTGGAAAAACGGTTATCTGACTGTCAGAAGAAAATTCGGGACATACCTGCCTGAGCCTGAAAAGATAGGCGGATTCGATGTTGATATAATCGCACGGCAGGGAAAAGACTATGCACTTGGGATTACTATATTCGAAGATGACTTTAAGGATCCAAAACTGCTTGACAGGATTACCTATCTTGCCACCAGGCGCACGAAATTTACACAGAAGAAAGTAGTGCTTTATGTCGGTGTTTCTGAAGATCATATTCTTCTTGCAAAAGGTCTAATCAATTCGCTCTCGAATGAGATCAAAAGCAATATCATGCTGTTCAGTCTTGTTGATAAGTCTCTGCCTCAACTGAATCATTCGCATAGAGCACGTAAAATCCCTGTTTCGTGAGGTTAAAATTCTGCTGATACTCTGATTACGGACTAACCTTTTTTACCCTTTTATTATCGGTTAAGCGCGGTATATTTGTACATCAAATCCCCCGGTTACACTGTTTGTCTACCTTGACATTCAGAGGGGTTAGGGTTAATTTTACACGCTTAATCAATTTTTAGGACAGAATTTGGTCAGACGTACTGAACAGGATGAAAAGCTTCAGCAGGACTTAAAAAAATCAGGCGAGATTCCCGTTCATATTGCCATAATAATGGATGGAAACGGCAGGTGGGCCCGCGGTAAAGGACTCCCCAGAGCTGCAGGTCATAAAAGAGGTGTCGATACTGTAAGAGATATTGTTGAAGCATGTGCTCAGATAGGAGTGAAATATCTTACCCTTTATACCTTCTCCACAGAAAACTGGAAGAGACCCAAAGATGAAGTATCTATGTTAATGCGTCTTCTGCTTAAAAGTCTTAAAGACCGGACCGATGAGCTGATGGAGAACGATATTAAACTTACCACTATCGGGAATATTGAATCACTCCCCGCGGAAGTCCGCAGCAGACTTAAGGAGGATATGAAAAGAACTTCAAAGAACAAGAAGATGACTCTTAATCTTGCTCTTAGCTACAGCGGCCGATGGGAGATTCTTGAGGGAATTAAAAAAGTCGCCGAAAAAGTTTTGCAAAAAGAACTATCTATAGAAGATATTAATGAGACCGCTTTTTCAGGTTTCCTTACTACACAAAATATGCCTGATCCTGATCTGCTTATAAGAACAAGCGGGGAATTCAGGGTCAGCAATTTCCTGCTGTGGCAGATTGCATATACTGAGTTCTATATTACGGATGTATACTGGCCGGATTTCAAAAGGGTTCATCTCTATGGCGCCATCAAAAGCTTCCAGAAAAGAGAGCGGAGATTCGGTAAAGTAAGTGAACAAATAAAAAAGAACGAAAAAGGCTTAAAGAATGTCTCAACCCTTCCCAAAGAAACTGTTTAATTATTCATATATAGTATTCATTTTCCTGCTGGGATACGGTTTTCTGTATGCTCAGGAGCCGCAGCCTAAGATTTATAAAGTGCTCGGTATCTCTGTAGAAGGGAATCAATCGGCCGACGCAAGTACGATCATAGCTAACAGTGGACTGAAGGTAGGGGATGAGATCCAGGTCCCCGGTGATCAGACAATGAATGCTATCAAACAGCTTTGGTCACTCAATATTTTCTCTAATGTTGAAATTGAAATAGAGAAACAGCTCGATACCGGGGTCTTCCTGCTGATTAAAGTGACTGAATACCCCCGTTTTGAAAAGCTGGTTATTGAAGGAAACGATGAGATCGATGCGGATGATATAGAGAAAAAATCTAATTTTATAAGGGGACAAATATTAAAGCCCCAGGAAATTACAAACTTCGAACAGCGCATTCTTAAACTTTATGCAGACGAGGGTTACCTAAATGCAAAAGTTAATACCGAGCGGTTTGATTACTTCAATGCTGATACAACAGAAGATAATATCGTTGTTACCTGGCGTAATGAGAAGGATCTTTCTGATGAATACCAGGTTGAATATCCAAAGGGCGAAATCACCTACTCTGATCTTATATCGAGGATAAAGGAAAGAATACTCCTTAAACTGGTCGTAGATGAAGGTGAGGAAGTTACCGTCAGAAAAATTGAATTTACAGGGAATCATGCTTTCGATGATTCAGATCTTCGCGGAGCTATGGATGATACTAAGGAATCAACTTGGTGGAAGTTCTGGAGCAGCGCTCAGTTCCACCCTGATAAATACCAGGAAGATAAAGACCTTATTGTAAAATTCTACCAGAAGAACGGCTACAGGGATGCAGAAATACTATCCGACTCGCTTATTTATTATAACGACAACAAGGATCTTGAAATACTTATAAGTGTTTATGAAGGTCCTCAGTACAAAGTAAGGAACATTACATTTACCGGTAATACCGTTTTTCCTGATGCGGTTTTGCGGCAAAGACTCGATTTTGCAAAAGGCGATGTATATGATTATGAAAAATTCGAAAGGAACCTGCACGGGAATGAGAAACAAACCGACTTGTCCTCACTGTATCTCGATAACGGGTACCTGACTTACAACGTTCAGGCAACCGAGCAGAAAGTTCCGCCTGATTCCATGGATATTGCAATAAGAATTGAAGAAAGAAATCAGTTCAGAGTTGGTAAGGTTGATATAACCGGAAACGATAAAACAAAAGACAAAGTAATTAGAAGGGAGCTCTATACCATTCCCGGCGATTACTTTAACCGTGGTCTGCTTTTAAGAAGTATACAGCAGCTTGCGAACCTCCAGTACTTTAATGTGGAAAAATTATACGGACCTCAGGCTATTGACTACTCTCTGGCAAACGACAGCACTGTAAACGTTGTATTCGGTGTGGAGGAGAAATCGAGTGATTATCTGAATGCTTCGGTAGGCTACAGCGGAAGTTTCGGTTTCAGCGGTTCTGTGGGAATAACGCTCACCAACTTTTCAATCGCTGAACCGTTCCGGTTGGGAGGCGGACAGATATTAAGCTTCAACTGGCAGTTCGGAGTAGGAAGTCTGTACCGTACATTTACTCTTGGCTTCACAGAACCCTGGTTTATGGATACTCCTACACTTGTAGGAGCAGAAGTTTTCGATACCCGGCAGGCATATATTTACGATTTAAGACAATCGGGTGGAACATTAAAAGTCGGACGAAGGTTAAAATGGCCGGACGATTTCTTCTATATACAGGGACTCTTCAAGTTCCAGTATAATAATGTAATAAACGGAGGAAATTACTATGCAGAAGGTCAGTCGCGTCAGTATACAGTTGGCGCCACGATCTCAAGGAAAGATATAGATAACCCGATATTTCCTTCTACTGGATCTAATATTTCACTTGACGGAGAGCTTTCCGGCGGACCCCTTCTCCCCGGAGATGTTGATTATTATAAACTAGGTTTCAAAGCCGAATGGTATAAGAGGCTTTTTAACTCAAACAGACTTGTATTCTATACAACTGCAGATATGGGTTATATAGCAGAAATAGTTAAAGGCACTCAGATACAGCCTTTCGAGTTCTTTTACATGGGCGGAAACGGTCTCATCATAGCAACTTCTCCTTTGAGAGGATATGACGACCGTACTGTGGGACCAAGGAATTCACTGGGTAATGTAATCGGAGGGCGGGTAATGACAAGGTATACTTCCGAGTTGAGATTTGCTGTTACACTCGATCCTATACCGTTATACCTTATCGCATTTGCTGAAGCAGGCAACGTCTGGGAAGATCTGAATAAAACTGATCCCTTTACCCTGAGGAGATCTGTAGGTTTTGGTGCAAGGATAATGATCAATCCTATAGGTCTCATAGGATTTGATCTGGGTTACGGTTTTGACCGCAAAGCTGTTGACGGAAAAGATCCTGCCTGGCTCTTTCATTTTCAATTTGGAAGAGGATTTTAAAACGTAAAATCAAATTTTATTGTAAATTACATAATTATTGCTGACAATTTTAGCAGAAGGCAATTTCTTTTATTAAAATAACTGAGGTGTACGTAGTGAAAAAGTATCTTTTTATTCTTTCAATCTTATTTCTGGGTGCCGATCTTACCGCAGCACAGACAAACCAAAAAATCGGTTATGTCGATTCACAGGTCATTCTGACCCAGTGGTCGGAAGCAATCAAGGCACAGGGCGACCTGGATGCAATTACCAACAAATGGTCCGCACAGCTTGACAGCATGACCCAGGCTTACCAGCAGAAAGCAAATGATTACCAGAAACAGGTAAACACAATGCCTGAGGATAAAAAACTTGCAGCGCAGCAGGATCTTGTCCAGATGGAACAGAATATTATGAACTTCAGAAAAGACAAGTTTGCACAGGGTACAGGTGAGATCTACAAAAAGAATGATGAAATCTTCGCTCCGATAAAAGACAAGATTTATAAAGCTATCGGAACAGTTGCAAAAGAAGAAGGTATGAACTTCATCTTTGACAAATCCGGCGATATCATCCTTCTTTATGCTGATTCAGCATTCGATGTTACTTATAAAGTGCTTGATAAGTTAAAAAGAGGAAGTTAATTTTATTTCAAATATCGGGATGAAAACAGTTCTGGTTAACAAAGAACTGTTTTTCATTTCCCGGCACACTTAACCAGTTCGGAGTTTTTATGAAAAGCTTTGGGATTCTTCTCTCAGCATTCGTTTTAACAGTATTTTCTATTCCTTCCTTCGCCCAGCTGAAAATCGGGTATGTTGATTCAAATACGATAATGGATAACCTGCCTGATGCACAGGACGCACGTCAGAAGCTCGACGCGCTTGTTAAAGAATGGCAGGATGAACTAAATAAAAAGGAAGCCGCCTGGAAAGCAAAGTACGATGATTATGAGAAAAGAAAACTCATTATGACCGACCAGACACGCTCTGAAATGGAAACGGAACTGATGAATATGGAGAAGGACATATCTGATTTCAGGGAAAAGAAATTTGGAACCAACGGTGAGCTTTTTCAGAAACAGGATGAGCTGATGAAACCTGTGCAGAATAAGATCTTTAATGCTATCCAGGATATCGCACAGGAAGAGGATCTCGACTTTGTTTTTGACAGAAGCGGCGACGTGATGCTGTTATATGCAAAGGAGGAATACGATATAACTAATAAAGTCCTCGATAAACTGAAACTTGAATAATGAAGATTACTCTTGATGATATTGCCGTCTTCATCGGCGGAAAAATTACAGGGGAAGGTAATCTTGAAATAAAAAACCTCGCTAAAATTGAAGATGCTGCTGCCGGCGATCTTACTTTCCTTTACCTTTCACAATATGAAAAATATTTCAATTCAACCAATGCTTCTGCAATACTCGTTAAGCCGGGATTTGCAAAAACCCGCAGTGATATTTCCTATGTAGAAGTTCCCGATCCTAATAAGGCGTTTTTCAAGCTTGTAAGGAAATTCTTTCCGCCGATTTTCCCTCTCGAAGGAATCGATGGATCAGCTTTTATCCATCCAGATGCACTGCTCGGGGAGAATACCACTTTGGGAAAGAACGTGGTAATATCCCGCGGATGTAAAATAGGAAACAACGTTAAGATATTTCATAATACCGTTATCCTCGAGGATGTTGCGATTGGGGATGACTGCTTAATATTCCAGAATGTAAGCATTCGTGAGAAATGCAAAATAGGGAACCGTGCAATTATTCATCCCGGCACAGTCATAGGTTCGGACGGTTTCGGATTTGAACCTGATAAAGAAGGCAGGTTTCATAAAATACCTCAGATCGGGAATGTAATTATCGAAGATGATGTCGAATTGGGTTCCAACGTTTCTATAGACCGTGCCTCCATCGGCTCTACTATAATTAAAAGAGGCGTGAAAGTGGATAACCTGGTACAGATTGCCCACAATGTTTATATAGGCGAAGACACAGTGATCTCCGCGCAGGCGGGCATCTCAGGGAGCACTAAGGTCGGTAAAAACTGTTTTATACTCGGTCAGGTAGGGTTAACAGGACATATAGAAATTGCTGATAATGTTATCCTGATAGCTCAATCCGGCGTTTCCAAGGGAATCTCCAAAGCAGGGACTTACTTCGGCTCGCCCGCAAAGGAAATTAAGACAGCATTTATACTCGAATCCCATATCAGGAATCTGCCCGAATATGTTAAGAAAATTTCACAGCTTGAAAACGAAATAAAGATGCTTAAGGAACAGATTGAAAACAAATCCGCCGGCCGGCAGGAATCCTGAGTACCCTTTCTTTTATTGGATTTCAAAACTCAACATGGTATTTTATTAACCGATTTTAAAAACAAAATTCCGGACATTTCAATGCTAGAACAACAGAGAACAATTGCTAAAGAAGTTTCATTATCGGGAATCGGACTGCATACAGGTGCCGAATGTACAATGACTTTTAAACCTGCTCCTGAAAATTACGGTGTGAAGTTTGTAAGGGTCGATCTTAACGGTAATCCTGAAATTCCTGCGAATGCCGACTATGTAATCGATATATCGCGCGGGACTACGCTTGGGATTGGTGAAGCAAAAGTTCATACTGTTGAACATGTTCTTGCATCTGTATACGGTTTGCAAATAGACAACCTTATCATTGAAATTGACGGAATTGAACCTCCTGTCGGAGACGGTAGCGCCCTTCCTTATGTTAATGAACTCCTAAGTGCAGGATTCGTGCAGCAGGATGCCCCAAAAGATTATCTCATAATCGATGAAACCGTGATGTACCATAATGATGAGAAACAAATAGATATAGTAGCACTTCCGCTCGACGGTTACAGGCTTACGGTGATGGTTGATTACCAGAATCCTGCGCTCGGCAGTCAGCACACAGGGTTATTTGATCTTGAGAATGAATTTGTATCTGAGTTTGCTCCCGCCAGAACATTCTGCTTCCTGAGCGAAGTGGAAGAACTTGCAAACCAGGGTTTGATCAAAGGCGGTGATATCGATAATGCTGTGGTTATCATTGACCGTGATCTCGATGACAACGGCTTGGAGAAATTGCAGCATAAAGTAGGTATTAAACAGAAAATGTCCCTCGGTTCAAACGGTATTCTTAATAATAAGGAACTGCGGTTCAGAAACGAACCTGTAAGACACAAACTTCTTGACCTTATAGGTGACCTTGCCTTGATAGGAGCTCCCATTAAGGCGCAGATACTTGCGGCTCGTCCGGGACATAAAGCAAATGTCGAATTCGCAAAGCAGGTAAGAAAACTTTATCAGCAGAGAAAGCTCGTTAAGAAATACCAGTTTGTTAAGAAGGAGGGAATCGTCTTTGATGCGAACGCGATTCAGAGAATACTTCCGCACAGGTATCCGTTCCTCCTTGTAGATAAAATCATCGAACTGCAGATTGATAAAAAAGTAATCGGTGTAAAATCCGTTACAGTTAATGAACCTTTCTTTCAGGGACATTTTCCCGGGCAGCCGATAATGCCCGGTGTTCTTATAATTGAATCAATGGCACAAACAGGCGGAATACTCCTTCTTAACTCCTTCCCTGATCCGGAAAAGAAGCTTGTCCTGTTTATGCAGATAAATAACGCAAAATTCAGAAAGCCGGTATTCCCCGGTGATCAACTATACCTTGAAATAGTGCTTACTAATAAGAAGAGCAAAGTAGTAATGATGCAGGGAAAGGCGTTTGTGGATGAAGTACTTGTCGCCGAAGCAGATTTTATGGCTGGTATTGTTGATCGTGAAGCAAACATAAATCCCCAGGCCTGATGGAAAAATTATGGTTAACATACATCCTACCGCGATTGTCAGCAGCAAGGCAAAACTTGGAGAAAATGTAAATGTTCTGCCTTTTACTATCATTGAAGATGATGTTGAAATAGGAAATGACTGTACGATCGGTCCTTCATCCGTTCTTTATAACGGTGCAAGGATCGGAAACAATGTTAAGATAAACCAGGGTGCTTCGATAGCTCATATCCCCCAGGATCTGGGCTTCGGTGGGGAGACTACCTATTTTTATGTGGGTGATAATACAGTTATACACGAATTTGTCACTCTCCACCGCGGTACAAAATCTACCGGGTTCTCTAGAGTAGGTAAGAATTGTTTTCTGATGGCGTATTCTCACGTGGCCCATGATTGTACCGTTGGTGATAACTGTATCCTTGCCAATGGTGTGCAGATTGCGGGACATTGTACTCTTGAGGATTATGTTATTATTGGTGGACTCACCCCTGTGCACCAGTTCTGCAAAGTCGGCCAGCATTCTATGACCGGCGGAGGTTTCAGAATAGTACAGGATGTTCCGCCTTTCGTCCTCGCCGGTAACGAACCGCTTAAATATTCCGGACTTAATATAATAGGATTACGGAGAAGAGGATTCCCGACAGATGATATCTTTACTCTGAAAAAGGCTTATACAATTCTATATGATAAGGCCTATAACGTTTCTCAGGCAAGAGAAAAGATCGCCGCTGAAATGGGTGATAATAAATATGTGCAGAAGGTGCTTGAATTCCTGAAAGACAGCAAAAGAGGAATAATAGGTAAATGACGTGGACATATCTCAATACTGGTGAGAATACAGGATCGTTCAATATGGAATTTGATCTTGCTCTGGTGAAAAAATCCTTCTCGGATCATATTACACTACGTCTCTACAGGTGGAAACCCTATTGCATTTCCCTGGGTGCCAACCAGGATATTTTTGAAATTAATGAAGAAAAAGCAGAGGCCGACGGAATAGAAATTGTAAAAAGACCTACGGGCGGACGTGCGATTCTACACTCTGAAGAGCTAACATATTCCATTGTTATGCCTTTGACAAAAAGAGATTCTCCGCGCGGGGTTTATCAACAGATCAATTTTGCACTGCTGGATGGATTGAAAATTTATAATGATGGATTAGCCGCGCTTGAGCTTGAAGGAGCTCAACCTGATTTTCTTTCTTTTTATAAGGAGAACCTGAGTGCAGCCTGCTTCGGTGTTCCGGCCAAAAGTGAAATTAAATATTCCGGAAAAAAGGTTGTGGGTAGTGCACAAAGAAAGATCGGAAATGTACTTTTACAGCATGGTTCTATTATGTGTGGTAATTATCATGTAAATTTAGCTTATTATCTTAAACTCCCCGAGGAAGAACAGCTGGCGATAAAAAAGGAATTAATGTTTAAGACTACAGAGCTTGAATCTATCCTCGGATGTGAAACAAATTATTCAAAACTCGCGGAATCTCTTGTATCGGGTTTTGAGAAGTTTTATGCTGTTGAAATGATGAAAGAGGAATTACTATTAAAATAATGTTTGATTAAAATGAGCACAGAAAAAACAATTAAGCGGATTACTACAAAATCTCTGTTACTTTTGAAACAGAAGGGAGTAAAGATCACCGCATTAACGGCATACGATTTTATTACTGCAAAACTGCTGGATGAAGCAGGCATCGATCTTATACTTGTAGGTGATTCCCTTGGTAATGTGTTCCAGGGAAATGAGACCACGCTCCCGGTGACTATGGAGGAAATGATATATCATACCAAGGCCGTATCAAAAGGTATAAACAGGGCAATGCTGGTTGTTGATATGCCCTTTATGTCATATCAGCTGAGCAAGGACGAGGCCTTCCGTAATGCCGGAAGGATTATGAAAGAGACGTCAGCAGGAGGTGTAAAGCTTGAAGGTGGTAAACGTGTGGTTAAAGCCATCCGGAAAATAACCCGTGCCGGAATTCCGGTGATGGGACATATAGGACTTACTCCCCAGAGTATCCACCAGTTCGGCAGCTACAGGGAGCGCGGACGTGACGAAGAAGAAGCGGTAGAATTGCTTGAGGATGCAAAGGCTGTTGAAGAAGCCGGAGCCTTTGCACTTGTGCTTGAAAAAATTCCTGCCGGATTAGCAAAAAGAATTTCAGAGTCGGTTAGTCTTCCTACTATCGGTATAGGCGCCGGACCTTATTGCGATGGGCAGATTCTTGTTACCCCTGATATGCTTGGGTTAAATGTCGACTTCCATCCGAGGTTTGTAAGACACTATGCCCACCTGGCTGATGAGCTTTCGGCTGCCGTTAAGAAATATATTAAAGATATAAAAGATAAAAATTTCCCTTCCCAGGAGGAAAGTTATTAAGCAATTAATGACTTAACTTACTCACTTGGATTTGATTAAAATTCAGCATATGATATTAAGATTATATTTATTTACGTTGATACTGTACTTGTTCTCGCCTTCCTCATTTTCCCAGGATGAAATAAAAAGTTATCTCGACGGCGCTAATATAACTGCTATTAAAAGTGAACCCGGTTACATTTGGGTTGCAACTTATGGACAGGGAATATTCCGTTATTCTGTAAAGGATGACGACTGGGAGAATTTTTCCACCCATGAGGGCAACCTTAAAAATGATCTTTTCTTTAATATTGCTGTCAGCAAAGATTATGTGTGGGCCGGCGCTGCTGAAGGATTATTCATCTATAATAAAAAGAAAGACATCTGGACGAATAAGAAATTTGCATTCGGCGGTGAAATGGGAAACTGGATCCGTGCACTCTGTTATGATCCCGATGAGAATGTTCTCTGGATAGGCAGGTTTAAGAACCTTACACTGCTGGATGTGAGAAGGCAGAAGTTTACTGATTACGACAAAACTATAAAGGGTGATACAAAAACAAATAATTTCACGGCAATTGCACTTGACGGTGACAGTCTTGTATGGTTCGGCACGGAAGGCGGCGTTCACAAATATTACAAACACAGAAATATAAATACCAATTCTGCCTGGGATTTTTATAATAATAAGAACGGGAAATTTCTTGATGAAGGTTCCTCCGTTGCTGTGAGCGACGTAATGTTTGACAATAATTATGTTTGGTTTGCAACAGAAGAATTTATTACCCGGGAGCAGCCGGAATTTAATCTGGGCGGAATATATGTTTTTGACAGGAACCGCAGGTGGCTCAGGATCTCTAAAAAAGACGGGCTCCCGGCAAACGGAATTTATTGCCTCGAACGGACCGGCAACACTATCTGGGCATCGGTTTATCAGTTTTCCCGCGAAGACCGTGCAGAATACGGTCATGGCATAGCTCTCATAGACAGGATTACCGGTACAGTCAAAGACCTTGACCTTGATAAGGCTCAAATCAAGACTTCCACAATATTATCTCTTCTATTTGACGGAATTGATCTCTGGATCGGCACAGATAGCGGGCTGTTCCGCGTCAGAATTGATAATCCGCTTGCGCACTGGAGCGGCAGAAAAAAAACTCAGAAAGAAGAAAAACCAGCGGGAAGAAAAAGGAAGTAAATCCTTTTACTAGCATCATTTATCCCCCTGATTCTTTTTGAAGAATCATTTTATACTTATTTTTACTTTTGAAATTCAATTTAAGGATGATTATGATCTCTCTTTCAGTCCGCAGAATGACCGAACTCAAAAAGAAATTTAAAGGATTAAACGTCGCTGTCATCGGCGATATGATGCTTGACGGCTACTTCCAGGGAGATGTAAAAAGAATTTCCCCGGAAGCGCCCGTTCCTGTTGTTGAAGTAGGAAATGAGTTTTTCCGTTTCGGGGGAGCTGCCAATGTTGCATTGAATATTCAGAAACTTGGCGGTATACCTTTTCCTGTCGGCGTAATAGGATACGATAACGATGGCACAATCTTCACCTCGCTGATTAAAGAATTCAATATAAATCCTGAAGGAATATTTGTTGATGAAACTCGTCCTACCACATCGAAGACAAGGGTAATTGCTCAGACACAGCATGTTGTAAGGATAGATAAGGAAAGTAAAGATTATCTTAACAGGAAAATGCAGACCGAAATTTATAATTACCTTGAGAAGCACAGCAGTTTGCTGGATGCTATAATACTTGAGGATTATAATAAAGGTGTACTTTCTGCATCGCTGATAGAAAAAATCATTTTGCTTGCAAAATCGAAGGAAATCATCATAACAGTCGATCCCAAGTTTAACAATTTCTTGGCTTTCAAAGATGTAACGGTATTTAAGCCTAACAGGAAAGAAGCTGAAGATGTGCTCGGTATGAAGATAAGAACAGATGAGGATATTTCCGCTGCCGGAAGCAGGATACTTGAAAAGTTAAACTCGAAATATGTGCTTCTTACACTGGGTGAGGAGGGAATAGCTGTTTTTGAAAAGGAAAAAAAAGAAAAAAGAATGCCTACTAAGGCGAGGAGAGTTGCGGATGTATCCGGCGCAGGCGATACTGTAATCTCTACACTTACTATGGCTCTTGCTGCGGGTGCAGATATTATTGAGTCATCATATCTCGCGAATTATGCGGGAGGAATTGTGTGTGAGGAAATAGGCATTGTTCCTATTGAGTTAGATAAGCTTTTCAGTACAGTAAGGGAGGGAAGCTGATGAGCATTTTAAGTATTGAAGACGCTGTGAAGATAAGAGAAACCTTCAGGAAAGAAAAAAAGAAAGTTGTTTTTACGAACGGAGTGTTTGATATCATTCATGCGGGACATGTTGATTATCTGATAAAAGCCAGGGAGGCTGGGGATGTACTGATTGTGGGGATGAACAGTGATGCTTCCGTGAGACGGATAAAAGGTGAATACAGGCCGGTTGTGCCTGAAGAACAAAGAGCATTTGTGCTTTCGAACTTAAAACCGGTTGATTTTGTTGTAATATTCGGGGAGGATACACCCCTCAATCTAATTGAACAAATAATTCCTGATGTTTTAATAAAAGGAGCCGACTGGTCAATCGACAACATAGTGGGGAAAGATATTGTCCTGGAAAACGGGGGTGAGGTAAAAACAATTGAGTTTGTAAACTTTCAGTCGACTTCCGGTATAATTCAGGCAATACTTGAGAGATACAGCAGTTAGGGTAGGATTCATCATTTGATGTTGTGTAAAATTTCTTTATTTAATGATATATAAACCGGTTTTATAAGATTATCCCCTTTATAAAGTGGCAGAAAAGCAGAAAACAGACAAAAAGAAAGAAAAGAAGAAACGAACACCTCTGCAAAAGATAGTTAATGTCTTTCTCTACATAGGGCTTGGTATTTTTCTTTTGCTTGTGATTGCTTTTGCAGTAAGCCAGACATCCTTTTTCCGTAACTGGCTTCGCGAAAAAGCGATGACTATGGCTAATGATGCTCTGAACGGAGAAGTGTATATCGGTCAGCTCGACGGAACGATTTTTACCTCACTTATACTGCACGATACCTATATAACCATGGATTCAGATACTCTGCTAAACGCATCCAGAATTGAAGTTAGAACCAGTCCTCTTCAACTTCTCTTTAAGAAGATCTACGTTAGAAAATTTGAACTCGACGATACACAAATAAATCTTATAAGGGACAGCGACGGGACTCTGAACCTTTCAAAACTTATTCCTCCATCAGATACCACTGATACCACTTCTTCATCGTTTCCGTTTAAAATCTTGGTTGCCGAATTGAAAATTAAAAATTCAGGGTTATCGCTGAGGGATTATAATATAAGTACAAAAACTTCTTACGACAGCCTGAATTTCCACAACCTTATAGTTAAAGACTTAAATCTTCAACTGAGCGCTTTCGCGGATATAAATAAAAATGATTTTGAAGTAGGGATACATTCGCTTTCATTTAATCCTAATGTAAATGGGTTTGCTGTGAACAACCTGTCGGGTGAATTATATATGAACAGCGATTCCTTAAGCGTAAGCAGCTTAAACCTGAAGACAGATTCGTCTGATTTTACAATCAATGCCATTGTGAAAAATTTCTCTATATTCGACTCTACAAAAAACAATGATTTTATCAAAGCCGATTTAAACCTCCGGCTTGATGCGGATAAATTTGCTTTTTCCGATCTGTCAGTCTTTGTTCCTTCAACAAATATGCTGCAGGGAACGATATCTGCCGAAATTAAAACTTCAGGATCCTTTAAGCTCCTGCGTGTGCGGCAGCTGGAAATAGGTTTTCAGAACACTCATCTTGCCGCAGAAGGACAGATAGAAAATATTGATGCCGGGCAGGATATGCAGATTGCTGTGGGATTTAAAAATACATACATAAAACAGGAGGATTTGAATGATCTGCTCCCTACGCTTAATATGCCGGTTTATGAGGAATACGGCACGCTGAGATTTGATACCCTGACATATAAAGGCAGGCCCCTTGATTTCTATACACACATTAAAGTTAATACTGATAAAGGAACCTTTGCTGTTAATGGCAATCTTAATCTTGATAATAAACCAATGACGTATGATTTGAGTTTCAGTACCACTAACCTTGATATAGCCCCATTTGCGGGGGTATCCTCAAATCTAACTTCAAGGGGTTCAATAAAAGGGAAGGGCGTTAAGCCTGACAGTCTTAATGCATCAGTAAAATATTTTGCGGGCGGTTCTGTTGTTGACGGTAACAAGATGGATACACTGAGATTAATTGCTAATGCTGAGAATAAAAATATCAGTTACAAACTGACTGCAACCTCAGATACATTAATGGCTTCCCTTGAAGGTTCTTTTGATTTCACAAACAACAAGCTTCCCGGGTATGAACTTGACGGGGAAATTAAGAATCTCGACCTGGCACATGTAACGAATGACAGTCTTAAGACTGACCTTAATTTCAATATACAGGCGAGCGGGGAAGGATTTAATCCTGACAGTATGAATCTATTCCTCAGTACAACCATGTACAATTCGTCAATCAAAGGAATTAAAATAGACAGTACAAGAGCTATTGTTGATCTCCGGAAAAATGACGGTGGAGAAAGAGTCGTAAATATAATCAGCGATCTCGCGGATATTACGCTTACCGGTAATTTTACCGTGACAGATGCGGCAGGGCTGATTATGACCGAAATGAAGATAGTTTCCAATGCTGTTAAGAATAAACTTGACAGACTCATCCCTTCCGAAGCCGGGATTGATTCAGTAGGAATTGCAGTTTCTGATATACCTACCGTTAAAAGTTCAGAACAGAGGACCAGTATGGACTACGTCATAGAGTTCAAAGACTTCCAGCTTCTCTCTCTCTTTCTTGGCGGCAAGCAGCTTGAGCTGGACGGTGATGTTCAGGGTAAGCTGGAGGAAACTTCCGACTCACTGAATTTTACATTTAATACAAACCTTGACTATCTTAAATATTGGGGTAAGAATGATGTCTTCTTCTTATCAAAACTAAATCTTAACCTTGCACTTCATAACAACCTGCAGCAGATTACTCTTTCACAATTGAATGCTGATTTAAATCTCAATATAGAGAGAATATTTACGGGCAATGACATTAAAGACCTGAATCTTAGTTTGAATATCAGGGATGATTCTGCCGCAGTTAATTTCTCTGCGAACGTTGAGAATTATTTAACAGCGAATATAGATTCGAGAATACATTTTGTTGAAGGCGGAGTTAACATAACATTCGACACCCTCTCGGCAGTTTATAAACACTTCGAGCTTGGAAATAGAGAACCGATTATAGTTGAGTACTCTCCTGATTCAGTTCAATTCAGGAACTTCGAGTTGTTCCATAAAGATGGAAGTATTGCAATAGATGGTACACTTCAGCGTAACGGCAGCCAGGATCTGACTATCAAGATGCAGGGAATTCCCGGTAAAGAGATAAGTGAAACACTCCTGGGGATGAGACCTGAAAATTCTATACAGAGTTACCTTAAATTCTCGGCGGATGTAAAAGGCAGGTTCGATTCACCTGTAATGAAAATTAATCTTGAAGCTGACAGTGTAACATTTAAAAACAAGAAATTCGGTTCCCTTATTGCTCAACTTAATTACAAGGATAAGAACCTTAATACCGATATAAGATTTGTTGACAGCTTAAGGAATATGACGCATCCTTTGCTGAAAATTACGGGCAGCGTTCCCCTGAACCTGGCATTCTCCGGAGCTAAGCAGCGTCTTATTGAAAATGAATCTTTGAATATAGATGTTGTAGCAGACAGTTTCAGGCTTGGAGCACTCGGCAACCTGCTTCCGGAGATCAATAGGATAAATGGTGAATTAACTGCCAATCTGCATATAGGCGGTACATATAGTAATTTTAAACCGCAAGGACATCTTGCGCTGGATCATGCTGATTTTGTGGTTGCAAAAAATAATCTTGAATACAATGCGGGACTTAAGGTTTCGTTAACACCGGAACTTCTGAAGATTGACAGCCTTTTGATTAAAAATACCCCCAATACAAAGAATGGCGGACAGATGACAGGAAGCGGCCAGGCAACAATAAAAAATCTGCAGGTTGTATCTTCAAAATTTAATATCAGCGGCCAGCTCAAAGTTCTCAGTGAGACAAGCAAATCTGCGAGTCCCTCTGTATACGGGGATCTTGTTATTTCGACACAGGGAAATATAGAATTTAAGCTTGACAGCAGTGGTGCTTACATCGCTGTTCCCGTTGTGGTAAAGGAAGCCAATCTGACTTTCCCGCAGACAGAGAGCGCCTACCAGAATAGTTCAAATGATTTTATTTATGTATATGCTGCCGACACTTCATCTCAGGAGAAAGGCAGGGAAGCCGACTTGCAGAGGTTGGTGGATCTCTCACACAGACACAACCAGTCGCAGGAGAATAAATCAGGCAGCGGTTTATCATTCGACTACAAGATAGATGTCCATGTCGAAAAAGAGGCAAAGATTACATTCGCACTTTCTAAAGAGCTTAACCAGAACCTTACAGCCATTTTAAGAGGTGACTTTCATTATGAAAGAATTAATGGAAGGATAGATGCCAGTGGACAGCTGAACCTGCTTAATGGATCGACGCTTGAGTTCCTCAAAACATTTGAGGCTGACGGATCAATAAGATTTGAAAATCAGCTCGATAATCCTTATCTGGACATAACTGCTACTTACACAGATTATTATTATCCAGCGGGTGATTCCGTTTCCAATAACGAGGTAAAAGTTGCCGTGAAGATTACGATCAAAGGCTTCCTGAAAGATCTCGGAAAGAATCTTGTTCAGAATCAGAATAATATTGCTGTATATTACGGTGCAAATAATATTGAGAATAATAATCCCGATCCGACTAAAACAGCTTCTGATGCCGTATTGTTTATACTTGCCGGGAAATTTACAGAAGGAGCCACGCAGCAGGATAGAAATGCAGCAGCATCTACTGCAGCATCGCTTGCGGGGTCCGTTGTAGGAGGGTTTCTGAATAAACAGTTCGGAGATGTAATCCGAAGAGTGGAATTGCGGCAGGTTGGAGCGGTAACCAAGTTTAACCTGGTAGGAAAAGCAGGTGATATAAACTATTCGGTCGGCGGATCCACAAATGTATTCCAGGATATTTCACAGGCAAACATAAAGCTTGAATATCCTATTACTAATCAACTGCTGATAAGGCTTGAACGTAAACAGTCAGTTACAGAAACAACTGCTAATATTAACGAAATGATTAATGAACTAGCTCTTAAATATAAATTCGAGTTTTAATGAAGAAAAAATTAATTGCATTCTTTAAAAGGAACGCCGGAAAAGGTTTTAAAAATAGAGAAATTGCTAAAAAGCTAAATATCTCCGATGATCATGAATATAGCTCACTGAAAGCCGCTGTCTTCAAGCTATATGAAGAAAAATTTCTTACCAAATCAGGAAAAAAATATTACCTGAATCAAACTCCCACTTCAAATACTGTAACAGGTGTGCTGGAATTAAACCAGGCAGGCTATGGGTTTGTCATATTAAAGAATTCAAGTCTGGGCGATATTTTTATTGCTGCGAGAAACCTGGGTACCGCATTTCATGGTGACACGGTAGAAGCGGCCTTATTTGCCAGCAGGAAGAGAAAGAATATAGAAGGACAGATCATAAAAGTTATTAAAAGAAAACGTGATGAGATTGTTGGAACACTTAACAAATCTCATTCTTTTTATTTTATCAAACCCGACGATCCCAAAATTCACAGGGACATTTACATAAACCCTGATAAAATCGGAAATGCCAGGATCGGCGATAAGGTTACTGTAGGAAATATTGTATGGGACAGATCGATGATAAATCCTGAGGGTGAAATTGTCCAGAGACTCGGGAAAACAGGTTCATTTGATACTGACATCGCGTCGATAGCCAAGGAATTTAACCTCCCCTACCAGTTCCCTAAGGCGGTTCTGGATGAGGCTGAAGGAATTCCTTTAAAGCTGTCAGCGGCTGACATCCGTAAAAGAATGGACTACAGGAAGAAAATCACTTTGACAATAGATCCTGTTGATGCGAAGGATTTTGATGATGCCTTATCTATTGAAAAATTGGAAAACGGTAACTACGAGGTTGGCATACACATCGCAGATGTAAGTAATTATGTACACGCAGGTTCTGACCTGGATAGGGAAGCATTCAGAAGAGGGAACAGTGTTTACCTGGTTGGCAGGGTAATACCGATGCTGCCCGAAAGGCTGTCAAATAATGTCTGTTCGCTGGTACCGGATGAAGATCGTCTGACCTATTCTGTAATTGCTGAACTCACAAAGAGAGGAAAGCTGGTCGACTATAAGATCGGTAAAAGTGTAATAAACAGTAAACGCCGCTTTACGTATGAAGAGGTTCAGGAATTAATTGACGGGGGTGAAGGAGATTTCAGTAATGAAATCTATCTGCTTAACAGCCTTGCCCAAACCTTAAGAAAGAAAAGGATGAGCACAGGAAGCATCGACTTCTTCACACCTGAGATCCGTTTTGAACTTGATGATAACGGTAATCCTGTAAGCATCCAACGAAAGGAAATAAAACAGAGCAATATGCTCGTAGAAGAGTTTATGCTGCTTGCAAACAAAGTGGTAGCTTCAAGAATCGCCTCCCCTCCCAAAGGAGAGATTCATCCATTTGTTTACAGGGTGCATGACCTACCCGATAATGAAAAGCTGCAGGAATTCGCACGTTTTGTAAAATCGCTGGGTTATACTTTTAACCCCAATGCGGCCTCTAAGTCTGCAGAATTCCAGGTATTGATGCAGATGGTAAAAGGAACCGAGGAAGAAGGAGTAATAAACGAGCTTGCTATCCGTTCGATGGCAAAAGCAGTATATTCGGCAAATAATATTGGTCACTATGGACTAGGGTTCAAATACTATACTCATTTTACGTCACCTATAAGAAGATACGCTGATCTTATTATACACAGGATGCTTTTCAATTACCTTGAAAAGAATGGTAAAGAAAGATATTCGTACAATTCTCTGGAAGACATAAGTAATCATATCTCAGTTACCGAAAGAAATGCCGTAGATGCGGAGAGGCTGTCGGTTAAGCTGAAGCAGATAGAATATCTAAAAGCACATCTTGGCGAGGAATTTCATGCTATAATTTCTGGTCTTACACACTTCGGCATTTTCGTTAAAATTACAGATATTCTGGCGGAAGGACTCATCAGGGTCAGAGATTTGGAGGGAGATTTTTACGTTTACGATGAAAAAAAATATTCATTAATTGGGAGAAGAACTAAAAAACAGTTCCGTCTGGGCGATAAAGTGCAGGTAAAGCTGGTTCGTGCAGATCTCGAAAAATCCGAATTAGATTTTATTATAAGCGAATAAAGTACCTTAAGGCCAAATCAATGTTAAACAAAACCAAATTACTTCTTGGTATCCTGCTATTACTCCCTTCCCTTGTGTTTGCCCAGTTTGGAAAGAATAAAGTCCAGTATAAAAATTTTACCTGGTATTATATCCAGACTGATCATTTTGACATCTACTTTACGGATGGGGGAGATAACCTTGCCGAGTTCACTTCAAAGGAAGCCGAAGCATCACTTACCTCTATAGAGAAAAGTTTCGATTACAGGATTAACAATAGGATAACTATTGTAGTATATAATTCACAGAATGATTTCCAGGAGACGAATATTACTGACCAGTACCTGAGTGAGGGTATCGAGGGTTTTACAGAACTCTTTAAGAACAGGGTGGTAATACAGTTTATGGGTTCCTATAAGGAATTCCGGCACCTCATTCACCATGAACTTACTCACGCAGTCATAAACGATATGTTTTACGGGGGATCAATACAGAATATCATTTCGAACAATATTACAGTAAGCCTCCCCCAATGGTTCAATGAAGGAATGGCCGAATATCAGTCGCTCGGCTGGGATATCAACACCGATATGTTCATCCGCGATGCAGCAATAAGCGAATACCTGCCGGATATACAGAACCTGAGCGGTTATTTTGCGTACCGGGGGGGACAGGCGGTATTCTATTATATCGCAAAAAAGTATGGTAAGGAAAAGATCGGTGAGCTCATAAACAAGATTAAAGGTTCGGGCAGCGTTGAAGAGGGTATGAAAGCCTCGATAGGATTGTCGATTGAAGAGCTTAATGACAGGTGGAAAAAAGATATAAAGAAGACTTACTGGCCGGATGTAGCCATAAGGAATGATCCGGATGAATTTGCGAAACGGTTAACAGATAACAGGAAGGTGGGAGGATTTTATAATACCAGTCCTGCTCTTTCTCCACAGGGTGACAAGATTGCGTTTATTACCGACAGGAATTACTATTTCGATGTATACCTGATGGATGCCATCGACGGCAAGATCATAAAGAAACTTGTGGCAGGCAACCGTACCCCGGATTTTGAAGAGCTTAATATTATTACCCCTAGTCTGACCTGGTCTCCCGACGGTGAAAAGATAGCGCTTTCGGTTAAGAGCGGCGGATATGATGTTATTTACCTGATAAACGTTGAGAGCGAGGATAAAGAGGTTGTTTCAGCTCAGCTTGATGGCATACAGAGCGTGAACTGGTCGCCTGACGGTACTAAGCTTGCTTTTGTAGGACACACAGCCCGGCAGTCTGATATATACGTATATGACCTGAAAGCACAGAAACTTGAGAACCTTACTAGCGATATCTTCTCAGATAAAGATCCGGCGTGGTCACCTGATAGTAAAAAAATATTCTTTGTATCAGACCGGGAGAATGATCTGGATGCATCCGAGCTGCCCGATTCATTTAAGATCTACAATTTCGATTATGGACAGAATGATATCTATAACATAGATTTAGCCGGCAGAAAAATTACCCGGATCACAAATACCCGGGATGATAATGAATCATTCCCTGCTGTTGGTCCCGAAGGCAAACTTATTCTATTCATCTCCGATCATAACGGTATTAACAATATATACAAGCTTGATCTTACCAAAGATGAACCTGCAGTGCCGGTAACTAACTCACTTGACGGGCTTTACCAGCTTTCAATTTCGAAGGATGGAAAAAAACTTGCATTCTCATCCCTTTATGAAGCGGGCTTTAACATCTTCCTGCTGAATAATCCTTTCGATATTAATCTTGACGAGAAAGAACTCCCGCCGACAAAATATGTGGCGGGATTAAGAGATATGACCAATGAAGCAAACGAAGATACATTGGTTTTTGAAAAGGCGCGCAGGGAAGAGGATAATTCTGATAAGCTTTCATTTTATACCGGAAAATATGTCGATACAACCAACGTTTACGGAGATTCAGTAAAAATAGATTTTAATAATTACGTATTCGGCTCAAACTCATCTTTGAACATAGATTCCACAGATACGGTTAACCAGAAGTTCAAACTTACCGATAACCTGGATTCTCATGGCAATTATAAGGTTAACAGGTATAAGATCACTTTCTCACCCGATATCATATATGCAAATGCCGGCTACAGCTCTTTATACGGATTACTCGGTACAACCGTACTTTCGTTTAGTGATGTTCTAGGTAATCACAGACTAATTGGAATAACAAGTTTGCAGATAGATCTTAAAAACAGCGATTACGGGTTAACCTACCAGTACCTTGGCAGCAGAATGAACTACGGTATAGAAGGGTTTCATACAGCAAGATTCCTGTTTTTATCGCGCGGTATAGGTACTAATCTTTTCAGGTTCAGGAATTTTGGATTTATAGGGTCGATGAGTTATCCACTGAACAAGTTTTACAGGCTTGAAAGCGCATTGAGCTATCTTAATGTATCCAGTGAGAATCTTGATGACCCGGGTGAACCAACTGAAAAAATTTCATACCTGCTACCAACTTTAAGCTTCGTTCACGATAACGTCCTTTGGGGATACACCTCTCCTATAGACGGAACAAGGTACAGGTTAGACGCCTTCGGTTATCCCGGATTTTTTGACAGCAATAAAAGCTTCTATTCATTCCTTGGAGACTATAGAACATACTTCAAGATGGGAGACTTTTACTCATTTGCTTTCAGACTTTCGGGCGGTTATTCAGGCGGCCGGAATCCGCAGAGATTCTTTATCGGTGGAATTGATAACTGGATAAACAGGAGTTTTGCTACTACTGAGATACCAATAAGTTCTCCATCTGATTTTGCTTTCCTGACTGCGGGGCTACCATTAAGAGGATACGATTATGCTGAGAGAATAGGAACCAAGTACGCCCTGATGAATCTTGAATTCAGATTCCCCCTGATCAGGTATCTCGTTACCGGCCCCTTGCCGATTTTATTCAGCAATATAATGGGAGTAGCATTTATCGATGCCGGTGCAGCATGGAGTAAGAATCATTACCTAAGGCTTTTCACAAAGGATGCATATAATAATACTTTCAGCAAGGACTTACTGATGGGTACCGGTGTGGGTGCGCGTTTATATTTTCTATACTTCCTATTAAGGTTCGATGTAGCCTGGCCTTACAACATAAATTCATTCGGCCAGCCTAAGTTTTATATATCTCTGGGAGCAGATTTTTAGATAAGATTTCCGCCTGGAATATTCACTTTCAGGCGATCTGTCTTTCCTTCTAAACGGACTGGTTATTTGTAGGTTCGGTCTACGCTTGAACCTGTTTCCTTATAGGGAGGTTAATAAAGCTGCACTTCCTCCAGTCGCCGCCGAAATAAGCAACCGGACAGGCTATTTTTCTACGAATTGAACGTCATTAAGTTCCGTCTTTCTTCTTCTCTGATGATTTACTTTCAGGAGTACTTTTACTCGCAGTTGCAGGTTTCACATTTTTATAATCTGTCTGGTAAAATCCCGTACCCTTAAAAATGGGGCCCGAGCCGGGACCAATAAGTCTTTTTACTTCGCCCTTACATTTTGGACAGGTTTTTACAGGTTCGGCACTCATCGTCTGAAACAATTCAAAAACATAACCGCATTTTTTGCACTTATATTCATACGTCGGCATTAATTTTATCTCCACATAAATTAAACGGGAAAACTTAATGAAAATATTAATTATTTTCTATAATTTATTTCATCTACTTTTTTTTGATATTTGATATAACAGTTTTGTTCCAGTTTTAATGAAAAAACTTCTTTTAATAATTTTTCCGTTAATGATCCTCTTTCAGGGGTGTCTTAATTATATCCAGGATATTAATCTTTATGCCGACGGTTCGGGCCGAATGAGGATCACTTACTGGATGAAGATGCATGACAACGAAAACCTTCAAATATTGGATAAAATCGGTCTTTTTAATGTCGATTCAATAAGGAGCCAGTTCTCCTCTCCCTATAATAAAATAACTGATGTTGAGGCATATACCGATACCACCGACAGCACGATTCACACTAAGATTGAAATGACTTTTAATCATATTGATTCGCTTAATTACACCAAGGCCTTCTCAGACTCCCATTTTTCACTTGAAGACGGGGCGGCGGGACAAAAAGTGTTTACTCAGTTTATCCCTCCGATTGCTACAGGTTTCGGATTTGATGGACGTGAATTCAGGGTTACATACAAATATACCTTCGGGGGCGATATAATAACCCATAATGCAACAAAGAAGGATGGCAGGGTGCTTATCTGGGAATACAATCTTTCAGAAATAGGGAGCGGAAAGACTATTTCGGTAACTTTCAAACCATATAAGCTGAAAGAAACGCCGTACTGGATCTATGTTCTCTCGGGGGTAGTCCTGCTTATAGTAATAATCTTCCTTTTTAAGAAAAAGAAGGATTAGACGGCCGGAAAATTCGTCATTTCGGCCACCTACCGGTCCACACCCGGCCATCTCCCGGTCTGTAACAGGTACATATCTGGAAGATTTCGGTCACATTAGTCTTGAGAAACCATATACCGGGTTCCCGCTTATGGCCTTCAGGAACAAAACATTTTATTGACATGCCATAGGCTTTTATTTATATTTACTTTCTATACTTTAAACAGAAAGCCGGTTTATGGCTGCCAGTGATTACAAAATCTTTTCAGGTAGTTCTAACAGACCCTTAGCTGAAAGCATAGCCCAGAAATTAGAAAAGCCTCTTGGATCCTTGGAGTTAAAAAGATTCAGTGATGGTGAAATCTGGGTTAAATATGGAGAGAATATCCGCGGAAGCGATATTTTTGTAATTCAATCGACAACTCCGCCAGCTGAAAATCTGCTTGAGCTCCTTATAATGATAGATGCTGCCAAGAGAGCGTCAGCAAAAAGAATTACGGCTGTTATACCGTATTTCGGATATGCCCGGCAGGACAGGAAAGATCAGCCCAGAGTTTCCATAACCGCCAAGCTGGTCGGAAATCTGATAACAGTAGCTGGCGCGGATCGTATAATGACAATGGATTTGCATGCCCCGCAGATTCAGGGATTTTTTGATATTCCCTTCGATCATTTATATGGATCCACAATTTTCATCAACAAGTTTGAAGAAATAAAAGAAAACCTTGTTGTCGTTTCTCCTGATGTCGGCGGAATAAAAATGGCAAGGTCGTATGCGAAAAGGCTGCACGCAAACCTGGTAGTTATTGATAAGAGACGTCCGGTGCAGAACCAGGCAGAGGTAGTCAACATAATCGGTTCGGTAGAAGATAAAGACGTTCTTATAGTAGATGATTTGATTGATACTGCAGGCACTTTTGTCGGTGCAATTGATGCTTTAAAACAGAAAGGCGCGAAGGAAATATACGGCGCAATTACACATCCTTTACTTTCAGGCAGGGCCGTTGAAAGGATAGAAGCTTCTGCGCTCCAAAAATTGTTTGTATCCGACACAATCCCGCTCTCAGTTAAATCGGACAAAATAGAAGTTCTGACGGCTTCTGAAATCTTTTCTGAAGCAATAAGAAGAACATTTAATAATGAATCAATTAGTTCACTTTTTGATATAGATAAAAGTTAAAATTAAGTTCTGGAGTTTATAAATGGAAAAATCGATATTAGAAGCAGAAGTTAGAGAAACAGGCAGCAAGCGGTCAAGCAAAGCGGTCAGGAATAACGGTAAGGTTCCCGGAGTTTATTATTCAAAACACGATGCTCCGATTCATCTCGCAGTTACTGAAAAAGCAATTAAACCACTCGTCTATACGGCGGAAACCCATCTTGTGTCTTTGAAAGTTGACGGAAAAGATCTTGATTGTGTAATTAAAGATGTTCAGTTTGATCCTATAACAGATAAAGTTGTTCATTTCGACCTTATCGGTCTTACTTCCGGTGAAACCTTCCAGCTGGAAGTTCCTGTTCAGCTGCACGGAACGCCTGTTGGTATAAAAGAGGGCGGCATTATTCAGCATCTCATACACAAGCTTGAAATAGAGTGCCTGCCCAAAGATATTCCCCAGCGTATCGATGTAAATATATCAGAGCTTAGCATCGGGGACTCCATTCACGTTAAAGACCTAAATATTGAGAACATAACATTTCTTAATCCCGAAGAATCAGTGATTGTATCAGTTGCTCATCCTAAAATTGAGAAAGAACCTGTTGAAGGTGAAGAATCAACTGAGGAAGAAAGTGCTGAACCTGAAGTTATTGGTAAGGGTAAGGGAGAAGAGGAAGAGGAAGAATAATTAAATTAGCATAAATTGCGGCTGATATTAGGCATAGGCAATCCGGGAAGCAAATATAAAAACAACAGGCATAATGTCGGGTTTATTGTATTGGACCATCTCGCTTCATTAAATTCCATTTTCTTTTCGGCGGCCGGAGGAGATTATTACTCTGCTTCTGGCAGCTTTGAGGGGAATAATTATCAGCTTATTAAACCCACTACTTACGTTAATAATAGCGGCCTGGCTGCCAGGCAGGCATTTGAAAAATTTAACCCGGATGTAAAAGATCTGCTCATCATTCACGATGATGTAAATCTTAAGCTTTCAGACATCCGCGTAAAAGCTAAAGGCGGGGACGGCGGACATAACGGACTGAGTTCACTAATCTATCACCTGATGTCGGATGAATTTCCCAGGATAAGAATAGGTGTAGGAAATAATTTTGAAAAAGGTGAGATGGCCGATTATGTTCTATCTGATTTCAGCACAGGGGAAATGAAAGCATTGGATGAAAAAATTGATACTATTAAGATACTTGTCAATGAGTTTATTACGGGGGGAGTAACCAGATTATTAGATGCAAACAGCAGAATATCTAATCTCGATAAAAATTCTGAAAATAATCAAACCAGCACTTAGGAGAAATCATGGATAATCTCATCCTCATCATACCTTTTTTCGGTGTCCTTGGTCTTATTTACACTTACTGGAAATCAACCTGGATCAATAAGCAGGATCCAGGTACCGATAAAATGAAAAAGATTGCGGGTCACATTGCAGAAGGTGCAATGGCTTTCCTTAAATCTGAATACAAGGTTTTGATAATATTTGTTATTTGTGTAGCAATATTATTGGGCGTATCTGCCGATCCGGTAGACTCATCACCTCTGATAGCCGTTTCCTTCCTGGTCGGTGCCCTCTGCTCTGCTCTTGCAGGCTTTATAGGAATGAGGGTTGCCACAAAAGCTAATGTAAGGACCACAAATGCCGCAAGATCAAGTTTAGGCAAAGCTCTGGAAATAGCTTTTGCCGGCGGTTCTGTAATGGGACTGGGTGTTGTTGGATTAGGTGTTCTTGGACTTGGCTCTTTGTTTATAATTTATGGCGACCTCTTCGGACTCGGTCAACAGGGACTGCCGCGGGTTATTACCGTAATTACAGGTTTTTCTTTTGGTGCTTCCAGTATAGCGCTTTTTGCCCGTGTCGGAGGAGGTATTTATACAAAAGCCGCTGATGTGGGTGCCGATCTCGTCGGTAAGGTTGAAGCGGGAATTCCTGAAGACCATCCCCTGAACCCTGCTACTATCGCCGATAATGTTGGTGATAATGTTGGTGATGTTGCCGGAATGGGTGCCGACCTTTTTGAATCATACGTTGGCTCTATCGTAGGTACAATGGTTCTCGGGGCTGAATTCCTTGCATATCCTGAATTTGCAGGAAAGTTTAATGGTCTGGGTGCGGTTCTTCTTCCGCTTGTCATCGCTGGTGTGGGAATTATAATGTCGATTATTGGAACTTTCTTTGTGAAAGTGAAAGAGGGCGGAAACCCTCAGAAAGCCCTCAATAATGGTGAGTTTGGTTCATCGATCGTGATGATCGTAGCTCTTTACTTCATTATCAAATGGATGCTTCCTGACAGCTGGACTCATGAGGATCCTCTTTACGGAATGACATATACAATCACTTCTACCGGAATCTTCCTGGCCACGGTTATAGGACTTGTTGCGGGTGTATTAATCGGAGTAGTTACCGAGTACTATACAGGCACAGGTAAAGGCCCGGTGCTCGGGATTGTAAGACAGTCGCTGACAGGTACTGCAACAAACATCATTGCCGGAATCGGTAACGGAATGATCTCAACGGCCATCCCGATAATCATTATTGCCCTTTCCATTATGGGTGCTTTCTACTTTGGAGGACTTTACGGAATCGCGATAGCTGCGGTGGGAATGCTTTCAAATACAGGTATTCAGCTTGCTGTTGATGCTTACGGTCCGATTTCAGATAACGCCGGCGGAATTGCTGAAATGTCGGATCTGCCTAAAGAAGTAAGGCAGATAACAGACAAACTTGATGCAGTTGGAAATACTACAGCTGCAATAGGTAAAGGTTTCGCTATCGGGTCCGCTGCGCTAACCGCACTGGCTTTATTCGGCGCTTTTATGACTGCTGCCAATATCAGGACCATTGATATCTCAAAAGCCAATGTTATGGCCGGTTTATTCCTCGGCGGTATGCTCCCGTTTCTTTTCTCGGCGCTTGCGATGAAGGCTGTAGGAAGAGCAGCAATGTCCATGATCGAAGAGGTTAGACGCCAGTTCAGGTCTATTCCTGCACTAACCAATGCGCTGAGGGTAATGAAGAAAAATGAAGGAACCGAGTTTTCTGAATGGAACAATGAGGATAAACAGACATTTGAGAAAGCTGACGGTGCTGCAGAATACGGAAAATGTGTTGAAATATCGACCAAAGCAGCGATAAAGGAGATGGTGATTCCAGGTCTTCTCGCTGTAGCCGCACCCGTTTTTATCGGTTTTGCAGGCGGTGCTGAAATGCTTGGAGGACTTCTTGCAGGTGTAACGGTAACAGGAGTTCTTATGGCTGTATTTCAATCGAACGCAGGAGGCGCCTGGGATAATGCGAAGAAAATGTTTGAAGAAGGGATCGAAGTTAACGGTCAGAAGTATACTAAAGGCTCGGATCCTCACAAAGCAGCTGTAGTTGGTGACACAGTGGGTGATCCTTTTAAGGATACCTCGGGTCCGTCACTGAATATCCTTTTAAAATTAATGGCCGTAGTTGCACTTGTAATTGCACCTTTAATTAAATAAATTTAGCAGGCACTATAAATAAAATTATGTATAACCCTGCTCTCATCTTGAATGAGGGCCACAAGTCCATAGGGAGGTAGAAGTCCGAATGAATACGAATTCGTATGAAAGCGCTGTTATTATCAATGCAGCCCTCGATGATGAACAAATCGAAAGTATTATAACCCGCATCAAGGAATTCATAACAAATAATGGTGGAGATATAAGGGACATTGAGAACTGGGGAAGAAAAAGACTAGCATACATGATCAACAAGAGTAAGATAGGCTATTATGCTATCTTCAGATTTGACGCCCCTACCAATATTATTTCCAAGCTGGAAAGAAATTACACTCTGGATGAGCATATTCTGCGATATCTGACTATATCACTGGATAAAGATGCCGTTGAATTCCTGGAGAAAAAAAGGAGCGATTCTCAGACAGAAAGTGAACCTGAACCTGAAAAAGGCAAGGCTCAGGAGAACGTTACCGAAGAAGATGTTTCAAAAAAGCAATGAATCACTAACTAACTAATGTATTGATAAAGTATGGAGGAAAACCATGGCTGAATTGAAGATGCCTGAAATTAACTATGTTATTGTTGCCGGAAATCTAACAAAGGACCCCATTTTCCGGCAGACAACCAACAACACTCCTGTCGTTAATTTTTCTGTTGCTTCAAATAGGAAATATAAGGACAGTTCCAACCAGTGGCAGGAGGATGTATGTTATGTCGGCATTGTAGCATGGAATAAATTGGCAGAGAGCTGCCGTGACAGGCTGAAAAAAGGTTCAGCTGTGCTGGTTGACGGAGAGCTTCAGAGTAGAACCTGGAAATCTGAAGATGGTCATAACAGAAGTATTGTTGAAATAAAAGCAAGAAGAATCCAGTTTCTAAATAAGCGTGGAAAACTGAACGATAACGGTACCGGTACCGGTGATGATGAGGTTTCGCATTTTTCTGATGATAATAATCTGGATTACACAGAAGACTCTTTTGATAAATTTTTATCTAGTGAAGAATCAGATCTTATAAAGTAAAATAAGGTAGAGAATGAAAAAGGAAATAAGAACTAAAAAAGTCTGCAGGTTTACACAGAATCATGTTAAGTATATCGATTACAAAGATGTAAAACTTCTTCAGAGATATGTAACCGAGCAGGGTAAAATAATCCCTAAAAGAATTACCGGGACAAGTTCCGGGTACCAGAGAGAATTGGCTCTTGCAATAAAGAGAGCAAGACATATGGCACTGCTTCCATATGTGGCTGACACTGTAAGATAGAATCAGATTAGGAGAAAAAATGAAAGTAATTCTTAGAGAAAATTTTGAATCAATCGGCCAGATAGGGGATGTTGTAGATGTTAAAGACGGTTTCGCCAGGAACTTTCTTCTTCCGCGGAAAATTGCTTACGCTGCTGTAAAAGGCAATATCCGTTCTCTGGAAGAGGAAAAGAAGAACCTTGCGAAGAAGAAAGAACAGGAAATCCGAGCTGCAGAATCTTTATCAGCAGACCTTGAAAAAGTTTCCGTTACGATTCCGGTGCAAGTGGGTGAGGAAGATAAGATTTTCGGTTCAGTTACTTCCCAGATGATAAGCGACGCTCTTAGGGAAAAGGGCTATGATATAGACAAACGTAAAATCGAAATTGATGAAACGATTAAATCCCTTGGAATCTACAGCATTACGATTAAGCTTCACGCAAGCGTAAACGCAAAGATTAAAGTCTGGGTAGTCAGAGAGTAAAAAGCCAGGCGGTTATTACATAAAAAAAGGAAAGCTTAGCTTTCCTTTTTTTTGTTTTAAATGGGGTAAAGTAAGATTAGTGTACTTTTATCTGCTTTTCACGGATCATTTTAGCAAGTCCGGATGTTCCGTTTTTCGAGATATTTTTGATGGCCTTGGCACTTAATTTTAAGGTTACGAATCTGTTTAATTCCTGGACCCAGACTCTCTTCTTCTGGAGGTTAGGCAGAAATCTTCTTCTTGACCTGTTATGGGCGTGGGATACATTATTTCCCGAAATTGGTCCTATGCCTGTAACCTGACATCTTCTTGACATAATATCTCTCCTGAGAACTTTCTTTATTTTAAAATTAGAACAACAAATATAAAAAAATAATAGTTAAAAAATATAACCCGGTTCAAAAAATATTAGACATGTTAAATCCTTAATATTCCTTCATATTTAAGTTGACAAAGTGAAATTACCTGTTATTTTTGACTATAAATCTGATAAAATTCTGTAAATGAGAAACACCTGTAATTTTGTGCATACCTATAAATTCACTAAAAAAACCTTTTTTTGAGCAAAGGAGAACCATATGGAATATTATGAATTACACCCCGAAAATCCCCAGTTACGCTATATTAACAAGGCGGTGTCGGTTCTAAAAGAGGGGGGAGTAATTATTTATCCTACCGATACGGTTTACGGAATAGGCTGCGACATTTTTAATAAAGAGGCGCTTGAAAGGATCTTCTCAATAAAAAATGACGAAGGTTCTAAACTTCTGAGCTTTGTATGTTCCGATTTAAAAGACATATCTAAATACGCGCGAGTATCTGATTATGCTTACAGAACTATGAAACATCTCCTGCCCGGGCCATATACTTTTATTCTTCCTGCTGCCAAACTGGTACCTAAGAAGCTGTGGAGTAAAAGGAAAACAGTTGGAATCAGGATACCAAATAACAATATTACTATGAAACTGGTTGCAGAGCTCGGGAACCCGATAATAAGCACCAGCACAACCAACAGGAAAGGCGAGGTAATTTTTGATCCTTTTGAGATTAAAAATATATTTAATGCACAGGTTGACCTGATGTTGTCTATGGGTCCTCTTATGGGCGAGCCTTCAACGGTTGTAGATCTGAGCGATGAAGAACCCGAGGTACTGAGGGAAGGGGCAGGCGACGTTAGTTTATTTGTATATTAAAGCTTAATATTTAACATGATATGGAGGCCTGCAGTCAGCAGGCCTCTTTTTATTTTCTAACTACCTGGGTAGATGATGCCTGTGCCAGCGGGGTCAATATCATTTCATTTATATTTACATGTGCGGGTCTTGTGGCACAGTAAACTACGGCATCTGCTATATCTGATGCAGTGAGAGGCTGTAATCCCTCGTAGATCTTATCGGCCCGTTCCTTATTGCCTGAGAACCTGACGATACTGAACTCAGTTTCCACCATTCCGGGATCAACAGTGCTTACTTTTATACCGTGCTCAAGGCAGTCCATTCTTATCCCTTTGGTTAAGGCATTAACGGCGAACTTGGTAGCGCAGTAAACGTTGCCGTTAGGGTAGACTTCGTGCCCGGCTGTTGAACCGATATTTATTACATGACCTTTATTCCTTTCGATCATACCGGGGAGAATATTCCTGGTAACATAAAGCAGACCCTTCACGTTAGTATCGATCATTTCCTCCCAGCTGGAAAGGTTACCCTCATAAATCTTATCGAACCCGCGTGCAAGTCCGGCATTATTAACCAGCACATCCACATTCTTCCATTCATCTTCAAGACCGTCAAATGCTTTCTTCACAGCTGCAGAATCCCTGACATCAAGTTCTATTACTTTAGTTTTAATACTATACTCTTTTTCCAGCGTTCGAGCATACGTTTTCAGAAGTTCAAATCTCCTGGCTGCAAGGATTAGGTTAGCTTTTTCTGAGGCAAATGCTTTGGCGCAAGCTTTTCCTATACCTGAACTTGCTCCGGTAATGAATATTATTTTGTCTTTTAATCTATCCATCTTGTACCCTGAAATTTATTTTCAAAAAAATAAATTTAGTGAATGCGGGAGAGAATTGAAAAGATTCCGGAATGAATTCTGGATGGCGGCCTGCAAAAAACTGATATAGTACGAATTAGAAGCGGCCAGGGATGCGGGTGCCGCATTTGGAACAGGAGCCGTCTGCCAGATCGTTCATTGTAACGTCATGCCAGTCTCTTATAAGGAGAGCATGATGACAGGAGGGACAAAAAGTAGTCTGCCCTTCAGGATCGTGCACATTTCCGGTATAGACGAATTTTAATCCTGTATTTAATGCTGTCGATCTTGCCATCCTTAAAGTTTTCTCAGGGGTTCTGTTTTTGTCGCGCATTCTGAAATCAGGATGAAAAGCAGTGAAGTGAACAGGGATGGAATCACCCAGGTTATTAAGGATCCAGTCACACTCAGCCTGTATTTCCTCTTTTGAATCATTCTCGCCCGGAATCAACAGTGTAGTTATTTCAAACCATATATCAGTATCGTTCTTCAGCCATACAAGTGTATCGAGTACATCCTTAAGACTTGAAAAAGTCAGCTTATTATAAAAACGTTCGGTGAATGCTTTAAGATCGACGTTGGCAGCATCTATATATTTATACACATCCTTCCGGGCTTCCTTATCTATATAACCGGCCGTCACCATTACTGAATTTATCCCTTCTTCTCTTCCCAGCTTTGAAATATCTATTACATATTCGCCGAAGATAGTGGGGTCATTATAAGTGTAAGCTATAGAAGGAGCGCCATACTGCTTCGCTAGTTTAATTACATCTTCAGGTGAAGCTGTGAGCGCATTAAGATCATCGAGCTTCGCTTTGCTCATCGACCAGTTCTGGCAGAACTTGCAGCCGAGGTTGCATCCTGCGGTACCAAAACTCAGAACCCCGGTGCCGGGATAGAAGTGATTTAACGGTTTTTTTTCAATCGGATCAATCGCAAATCCTGTGGGCCTTCCGTACCCCGTGGTATAAAGCCGACCTCCCACATTCTGCCTTATATAACAGAATCCGGCCTGTCCTTCGCCTATTTTGCAGTAGCGTGGACAAAGCGTGCACAGCAGTTTATTCTTTTCCGCAGGCTCCCACCATTTGGCTAACTTCATTTCTATACTTCTCTATTTCTATCATACCAATCAATCGATTTTACAGTTAATACTTCAAGACACTAAATTATCTCAAACCTTAACCAGTTTGCCCTGCTTTTCTCTGAGTAGGGTGCCCCTGCTGCAAAAATCACCACATCTCCTTCTTTAACATACCCCTCTTCAATAATTATTTTTTTGGCCTTATCCACTGCAATATGCTCTTTGTCGATCTCTTCCATATGGACAGGAATTACTCCCCATCTAAGACAAAGTTTATTCATTGTATCAAAACTATTGGAAAAAGCAATAATCTTTGCATCGGGACGAAATTTAGAAAGGTTGACAGCAGTTCTTCCCTTAAAAGTAAATGCGGCAATAGCTGAAGCATTTATCTGCCGGCTCATCGACACTACTGCCTTTCCAACCGAATCAAAAAGATTCTCTTCAACCTTAGCCGGTATTTTGAATTTTATTATTTGACTGAATAAATGTTTCTCCGCATTTCTCACTATATCATTCATAATATTTACGGTGCGGACAGGATATTTTCCTATGGAAGTCTCACCGCTGAGCATAACTACGTCGGTGCCGTCCCACACAGCATTTGCTACATCAGAAGCTTCTGCCCTGGTGGGAATTGGATTGTGAATCATTGAGTCGAGCATCTGTGTTGCGGTGATTACAAGCTTACCCACGGAGTTGCACTTCCGGATAATTTCCTTCTGGATTACCGGGACTTCAGCGGCCGGCAGTTCAACGCCAAGGTCGCCCCGGGCAATCATAATTCCATCAGCTGCTTCAAGAATTTCATCGAAGCTGTCAACAGCCTCACGTTTTTCTATTTTTGCAATAATCGGAATTTCAGAATTTCTTTCCTTCAGCCATGCTTTAAGAATAGTGATATCCTCAGGCTTTCTTACAAAAGAAAGTGCTATATAATCAATCCTGTGCTTTAGAATAAATTCAAGGTCCCTGAAGTCCTTTTCAGTAATGCTTGGGGTAGAGAGCTTCATTCCCGGAAGGTTCATCCCTTTCCTTGGTTTCAGGGTCCCGCCGTTCTCTATTTTACAGATAACCGAATCACCTGTTTTACCAATGATCCTAAGACGAATGAGTCCGTCATCAATCAGTACGGGATCACCCACCACTGCATCGCTCACCAGTTCCTTATAGGAAGTTGAGATCAGCTTCTCCGTTCCTTCTACATCGCGTGTAGTTATCTCAATTTCATTTCCGGTGGAAAGTTCAATCTCAGGTTCTGATAATTCCCCGACTCTAATCTTTGGTCCCTGCAGATCCACCAGGACAGCGAGAGGAGTTTTCTCTTCTGTGCTGGTTTCGTGTATGTTATAAAGGAGTTTCTCAAAAAAGTCATAAGAGCCATGAGAGAAGTTTAACCTGACCCCATCGGCTCCCGCCAGTACCAGCTTTCGGAGCATATCAGAAGAATTTGTTATTGGACCCAATGTGCAGAGGATTTTTGTCTTGGCAAAGACCTCGTTTATATTGGATTTCATTTCTTCTTCCTGGTCGTGACCTGTTTTTTCTCATCGCCGGGTCTTAAAGCCTTAGATCTCGCATAAAGATATTTTATCTTCTTTTCAACCAGATCGAATACCGTTCCTGTTTGGTAGCCTTTTGCGGTTTTCCTTCCAGCCTTTACGCCAGTAAGAAGCGTAATACCTTCCTCAACTTTAGATATTGGATAGATATGAAATTCACCTTTTCTTACCGATTCAACCACCTCATCTTTTAGCATTAATTCCTTCACATTCTGAATTGGAATTACCACGCCCTGCTTCTTGTTAAAACCTCTTGCCTTGCATAGGTCATAGAATCCTTCAACCTTTTCATTAACTCCTCCGATAGGCTGAACATCTCCTTTCTGGTTAAGAGAACCTGTTACGGCCAGGTACTGCCTTATAGGCAGATCGGCTAACGTAGAGAGCAGAGCAAAGATCTCGGCGCAGGATGCACTGTCGCCATCCACTGTTCCATAAGACTGCTCAAACACGAGGTTAGCGTTAAAGGATAAAGGAAGATCCTGACCGAAAGTTTCCCTGAAATAACCGGAGATAATCAGCACGCCTTTATTATAATGCCTTCCGCTCATCCCCGCTTCACGTTCAACATTGATTATGCTTCCGCTGCCGAGAGAAACAGTTGCTGTTATCCTGGTAGGACGGCCGAAGGAATAATAATCAGTAGTGTAAACTGCCAATCCGTTTATCTGACCTATCCTTTCTCCATCTGTATCAAGCAATATCATTTGATCGTTAAGCATATCGTCGATCTTAGATTCAAGCAGTCCATGTCTCTCTTTAGCAAGTTCAAAAGCCTTCCTTACATGCGCTTCACTTATTACATTAAATCCGTCATCAAGAGCCCAGAAATTAGCCTCACGCGCTAGATCAGCTATCTTGGAAAATCTTGTGGTAAGCTTGTTCTTTTGTCCCGCGAATCTCGCACTTATCTCTATTAGCTTGGAGAGGGCTGATTTGTCAAACTCGCAAAGTCCTTCTTCTTTTATAAGTTTCTTTATAACCTGCGCGTACTCTATTATCACTTTATCCGATCGTTTTATCTCATAATCGAAATCAGCTTTAACCTTAAACATTTTCTTGAAATCATACTCACGTTCAGCAAGCACCGAATATATCCAGTCGCTTCCAAGGAGAATTATCTTAGTTTCAATCTCAATAGATTCGGGTTTAAGGATAGAAGACGTGAACTGAAATACAGAAGGTGATTCCTGAATTTCCAGCTTATTATATGTCAGCACTCTTTTAAGTGTACGCCAGACACCGGGCTCCTCAAAAAGGTGCAGCACATTAAGCACAAGATAGCCGCCGTTAGCCTTCAGAATAGAACCCGCCTTAATCTTAGTGAAATCACTGTACCAGCCGCCCCTGCCGTCGCTTACCTTTTCTATAGTACCGAACAGGTTAATAAAATTCGGGGAAGTTTCAATTATAACAGGACATTCTGTTGTTTCACTGTTATCGAGGATTATATTAACATCATACTCCTTAAAGTAGTCGATCTCAAACCCTTCGACGGTGATCTGCCCCTCCGGCTTCACTCCCTTAAAGACCTGCACGTTCTCCATTATGTTATTCTCAACCTGGTTAATAAAGTCAATCACCTTCGCATCGTTATACCTCTCACGAATATTATCGATTAAACTCTTAACCACCATCTCAACAGCCGACTTCTCAATATCGAGCATCTTCTTTTCAAAATTCTGGCTTATCTTCAATCCCTCTTTAAAGATAACCTTAAGATCCTGCTGAAGTTCGTTATACTTATTAATAATTGTCTTAGCATCAGTTTTAGTAAGACTGCCATCTTTTATCTTTTCATCCAGCTGGTAAATAGGGACAGGTTTTTCATCTATAAGGGGGTATATATCGGGTCGTGCTCCTCCGCCGTCTACTTTCACCTGTACCAGAGTAAAATTATCCTCCTTCAGCTTCTGATCGAAATCATTCATCAAAGCCTGTTCCTGCTCATTATACTCCTGTACGAGCTGTTTTCTTCTTTGCGTAAACATATCGCTGTCAAGCGTCTGGGGTATTCTGTTCTTAAGTATTCCAATAGCGGAAGCAAGGTCCTGTCTGAACTGTCTTGCCTTCCCGATTGGAAAAGTAAGAAGAATAGGTGCATCGGGATCCTTAAAATTATTCACGTAAGCATAATCGCAGAGGGGAGGGCAGTTGGAGCTTATTTTCTCAAGCATTTTTTTTACAGTCGTGGCTTTGCCTGAACCTGATAGGCCTGCAATGAAAATATTGTAGCCGGGAGCGCGTAAATCAACGCCCAGCCTTATTGCCTTCAAAGCCCGTTCCTGACCGATGATTCCCTCCATTGGTTCAAGGTCGCTCGTAGAATCAAACTCAAAAACATCAGGGTCGCAATACCATCTCAAATCTTCCGGTTTTAATTCTTCATGTTTTGTTGGTTTGGGGTGTGCCATATTTTATACCTGCTTTTGATGAGAATTTTAATATTCTTATAAACCTAAGATAAAAATCTAAATATTATTGGTTTTAATTTCAAAAAAATAAAGAATTAACGTGATCGCTAGTTGAATAATAAACTATAATAATTGTTATTATTGGCACATAAAAAAAATAATTTAATATGACTCAAGACGACGTAAGAAAACTTTTTCCCCATATAGAAAAGGGAATAACTTATCTTAACCATGCAGCCACAGGACCATTCTCTACGCGCCTCCTTGACGAAATGGACAGAATATTTCAGGACGAGAAGTGAAGAGAACATTGACGACTATCCTGCTTTCGTTAAGATCACCGAAGAGACGAAAGATATGCTGGCTGCTTATATGAATACAGAAAGCAGCAGGATAGCTTTTCTTGATAATACAACAAACGGACTGAACGTTCTCGCGCAAGGTCTGCAATGGGAACCGGGAGATGAGATTATTCTTAACGATCTTGAGTTCCCGGCTAACATTTATCCCTTTATGAACCTCGAAAAGAAAGGGATAGAGTTGGTCATCGTTAAATCTCACGATGGCATCGTAAGTGCAGAGGATATCATAGAAAAATTACCCCTAAGACTAAACTAGTTTCTGTTAGTATGGTGCAGTTTCTTTCCGGGTACAGAATTGATCTGAAAAAGCTCGGTTCTGAATGTAAACGTCAGGGTAGAATCCTGAGCGTTGATGCAATCCAGGGAATGGGTGCATTCAGACTAGATGTTCGGGACAGCAGTATCGATTTCGTTTCCTGCGGTACACAAAAATGGATGCTGGGTTTGCAGGGGTTGTCTTTTATTTATATATCATTAGAACTGCAGAAGAAAATTGATCCGGCTTACGTTGGCTGGCTCGGGGTTAACGACGGATGGAATCTACTTGATTACAATCTGTCTTTGAAAGATTCAGCGGAGAGATTTCAGCCGGGTTCGCTTAACTCAGCTGGTATTTATGCTCTCAACGCCTCACTTAAACTATTCAGGGATTTCGGATTAGATAAGGTTGAAGACAGTGTGCTTTCCAATTCAAATCTGCTTATTTCCGAACTGAGATAAGATGGGAATAGAACCTCTTCTGCCGGTTACTGAAAATAAATTTATATCCGGAATAGTTTCTTTCCGGCATAAAAATGCATATTCAATACTTGAACTCCTAAAAGAAAAGAAAATAGAAGCCGCGGTAAGGGAGGGAATTATGCGGATTTCACCTCATTTTTACAATAACTCTGATGATATAGAACGGCTTATAGAAGGACTTAAATCATTAATTTAACTGCTATTGGTGAAATACCGGCATTTTTATAAATTATAATAAACTTTATGTCTTTTATAAAAGATTACCCAGGAGTTACCATATGTTTTCATTGATGCGTTTATCTGCTTTCCTCATTATTGCAATTATTATTATGGCATTTTTATCCAATACCTATTCACAGCAAAAAGAAGAAAAAGTAAGGATTAGTCCTAAAGCATCTATATCACAGACAGTCGGTTTTACTGATGTTACCATTTCATACAGCAGGCCGGGAGTTAAGGGAAGGAAAATCTGGGGAGGTCTGGTACCTTACGATAAAGTGTGGCGCGCAGGAGCAAACGAAGCCACTAAAATTACCTTCAGTACGGATGTGACAATCGAAGGTAAAAAACTCGCAAAAGGTTCCTACGGACTTTTTACGATTCCGGGTAAGAATGAATGGACAATAATATTTAATAAAGTAGCCGACCAGTGGGGAGCGTTCGAGTATAACGAAGCGGAAGACGCATTAAGAATAAACGTAAAACCCGGGAAAAGTAATTTCACCGAATGGCTGAAATATGAAATTACCAGGACGAGTGATTCGACTGCAGTTGTCAGCCTCGAATGGGAGAAACTAAAAGTGCCGTTTAAAATCGAAGTAAAGATTTAGTAATCTGAAATTTCATTTATTCTCTAATAATCTTAAGCAGTTCTTCTGTCTTTTCCTTCATTAACTGTTTATCGCCGCGGCTCTCAACATTGAGTCTTATTATCGGCTCGGTGTTTGACATTCTGAGGTTGAATCTCCAGTTATCGTACTCAACACTTAACCCGTCGAGGTGGTCAATCTTTCCATCGGAATATTTCTTCTCCACCTCATCAAGCTTAGCTTTGGGATCTTCTATTTCTGAATTTATTTCTCCGGAGCAGGGATATTCAGCTATCATCTCCTCAACAAGGGCGGATAATGGCTTATTCTCTTCCGACATCAGCTGCATTACCAGAAGGAAGGGAATCATCCCGCTGTCTGAATAGGCATTTTCCCTGAAGTAATGGTGGGCCGACATCTCACCGCCGTATATCGCATTAACCTCTCGCATCTTCTGCTTAATGAATGCATGCCCGCTCTTTGATACAACTGGTTCTCCTCCGCTGCTTTTAACAATGTCGATTGTATTCCAGACAAGGCGGGGATCATGCACAATCCTAGCACCAGGATTGGTTTTCAGGATCGATTTGGCAAGGAGTCCCACTATATAGTAACCCTCAATAAAATTTCCTTTCTCATCGAAAAAGAAACATCTGTCGAAATCGCCGTCCCATGCAACTCCAAGGTTAGCGTGGTTCTGATCAACAGCATCAATCGTCGGTTTTCTGTTGTCGGTCAACAGGGGATTAGGCACGCCGTGAGGGAAATCTGAATCGGGTTCATTAAAAAGCTTTATCATTTTTACAGGCAGTTCCGGTTCAAGGGCGTCAACAACCAGTCCCGCACAGCCGTTACCCGCATTCACCACAACCTTAAAAGGTTTAATTTTCTTTACATCATAAAATTTTTCAAGATGGTTAATGAACCCGCTCATTACATTATCATGGTCAACATCCCCGGGTTCCAGGTTATGTATCTGAAGATCATCATTAAGTATCATCTTTTCAATTTCACTAAGACCGGTATCATAACCTATCGGTACTGATCCCTTTCCTACGAACTTCATTCCATTATACTCGGGGGGATTATGACTCGCAGTTATCATAATGCCTCCGTCTGCTTCGTAAACGGGAGTTGCATAATAGATCATCTCGGTGCCGCATAGTCCAATATCAACAACATCCACACCATGATCGTTCAGTCCTTTTTTAATTGCATCTGAGATTGCTTCGGAAGATTGCCGGATATCGTGTCCTATCACTACCTTTTCTGCATCTGTCAGTTTTGCAAAACCGACTGCAATATTATATGCAAGATCAGCGTTAAGTTCCGAAGGGACTTTACCTCTTATATCATAAGCCTTAAAAGAATTTATTTTGTCCATTTACGCTCCTAATTAGGGGGAAGTTGAAAAATAATTCGTAGAATTTTAAATAGGTTTTTTCTTAACCATCTATGTGCGATTTTAGTTGTCTTAATTTATGAAATTTATCTGACCTTTCAAGTGAGAGGAATTTTCTAAGAGAATATTTTTTCAATGGACTTTTTATTTATTACTGCTTATGTTTATGCCAATTAAAAATACGAGGGAGCTAATTATCGATACAAAGGATACTGTTAAGTGGCACTTCGCTAAATGCAACCACTCAAAATGCAATGCTATATTCCTGGTTAACCCTGAAGAGGCACCGGGTGAGCTTGGCTTTATTTGTCCTGAATGCAGCAAAAAGACAACCACTTCACATATTGTGCAGTGTTCCAGCTGCAGGACAATACTCAACTTTGTAAGGGCTAACCCCAATGAAGAGAAGGTTGTTTTTAATGTTCCCAAGTGCTCGCACTGTGTGGGAACAATAGAAGATGAATGGGAAATAGAACCGTTATATCAGCCGGATTCATATATTTAACCATATTCATCAATACTTTTACCGGTAATAATTCAAAATTACCAGATCATTCTTAAAGAGGGAAACAGGTATAATGCCTGGTTCCCTTTTTTTTATTTAAAGATGTGCGTCGAATTCTTCTTTAGTGAATCAAATAGTGGTAAATTTATATTTGTGTTCGTAAAAAAATTCAGGGAATAGATAATGGAAAGAATATTCAGACAGTACTTAACGGCACTAATACTCGCAGCTGTATTTACTTTTTTATCCGGTTGTGCTTCGTCACAACAAACAACAAAATCAGGACAGAACGTCAGCCAGGGAAGTGCATACTCCTGGTTGAACCTTGATACCATAAAAGCAGGCAAATTTGATATGGGGAAAATGTGGACATTCGAATATCCCCCCATCGATTATTTTCAGAAAGAATATAAATTCAAACCGAAACAGGAATGGTTCGATCATGTAAGAAAATCAGCCTTGCGCTTCGCAAATTATTGTTCAGCATCGTTTGTTTCAGCGGATGGACTTGTAATGACAAATGATCACTGCGGAAGAGAAAGTGTAGCAGATGTTACAAAAGAAGGCGAAGATTTGATGAAGGATGGGTTCTATGCTGAAACCCTCGCTGATGAGCGTCCGGTTCCAGGTCTTTATGTCGACCAGCTAGTGCTCATCAGGGATGTTACTGATGAAATTCAGAATGCAATGGATCAGGGTGGGACTGAAGAAGAAAAATCGGCGATTGAAGACAGTGTAATTAATGAGATCAAGACCCGCGAAAAGGAAAGCACAGGACTCAGGATTCAGATCACTCCTCTTTATAACGGAGGAAAGTATTCGGAGTACGGCTATAAAAGATATGATGATGTCAGGCTGGTATTTGCTCCAGAAACAGAGCTTGGATTTTTCGGAGGTGACCCGGATAACTTTACCTATCCGCGTTACGATCTCGATTGTACCTTCTTTAGGGTATATGATAGCGATGGCAATCCCCTTAAAACGGATGATTACTTCAAATGGAGCGATAGCGGTGCTGCAGCCGGAGAGCCTGTATTCGTTGTCGGTAATCCCGGTTCGACTGACAGGCTTAACACAATGGCCCAGCTGGAGTACGCAAGGGATATAGCCTATCCGCGTACTCTTGAAATGATCAATAATATGGTTGATATGTACACGAAAATGATCGGGGAAAATCCTGAAAGGAAAAGCGAACTGCAGAACCGGTTATTTATGTTCTCAAACTCACAGAAGGCCTATAAAGGGATGCTGGAAGGACTGCGAAACCCTGTTCTAATGCAGAGGAAGAGAGACTTTGAGAAGACGTTTAAGGCTGCAGTTATTGCAAATCCTGATTTGAAATCTAAATACGGCGATCTATGGGACAAAATTGCCGGAACGCGGCAGCAGCTGCGGGATGTTTCCAATAAACTCTTTGCGCTGTCCTTAAATCCTTTAACTACATCAGAATTATTTTTTACGGCAGGAGATGTGGTAGATCTTGCAAATGAACTTAAGCTTCCGGAAAATCAAAGAGACGAAGAATATACGGGTGAAGCACTCGATACTACAATTGCCGATATAATTCCTGACTCTATAGATATGGAAACACAGCGCGATCTGTTGAAAAACCAGGTTAAGGTTCTTTACGAATACCTTGGTGAAGATAATTCAATGGTTCAGAAAATCACCGGCGGAAGAAGAGGAGAAGATGCCGTTGATTATATGCTTAACAATACCGTGCTGACAGATTCTGTAAAACTTATGTCCCTGATAGCAAAAGGACCTGATGCTATCCTGAACTCTGACGACCCTTTCATTTACTTCATAGTACACACAGAAGATGCGAGGGCGGATCTAAGAAGCGAAGTAAGTAAAATACTCGACAAAGAAGGAGTATACTCTCAGGAGCTTGGTAAGGCATTATTTGCTGTTTACGGAACGTCAATTCCGCCGGATGCGACCTTCACTCTTCGCATATCAGACGGAGTAGTAAAAGGATTCCCCTATAACGGAACTGTAGCTCCTCCTTACACAACTTTTTACGGGTTATATGACAGGTATTACTCCTTCGGAAAAAAAGAACCATGGAGCCTTCCGCAGAGATGGGTTGATCCGCCTGCAGATTTTCAGCTTGAGACGCCATTTAACTTTGTTGCAACCAATGATATTATCGGCGGTAATTCCGGCAGTCCCGTTATAAATGAAAAAGCAGAGATAGTAGGTCTGGCCTTTGACGGGAACATCCAGAGTCTTCCAGGCAACTTCATTTATACTCCCGATGAAAACCGGATGGTTGCGGTACATTCAGCAGGACTTCTGGAGGCTGTAAAAGATATGTACAAAGCAACACGTCTGAGCCATGAGCTGAGGAACGGGCACCTTACCGAAGAAAAATCAGTTGCAGTAGATTCCACAAAATAGATTGATCCTGATATGCCGGGTGGTCAGAGCCCGGCATTATCTTTTTAGAAGTAATACTGTCCCTGCAGGTGAACCGATATATACTTTGCGAAGGTGTTGCCGAAGGTAATCGAATACTCAACTCCCAAACCAACTTTGAATCCGGAAGTTTTATATTCCCGCAGATCCATTCCTGCAGCGACTGAAAAAGCCGTCCCGTAATTCCATTCGTCTACATCGCTGAAAGTTCTGTCTTCTATTACGGCAGGACCGAAACCCTCTTCAAGAAAAAATGGATTACTCAGCGGCTGGGTGAATATTGCTTTAAGGGTGAATGCTTTTAAGAATGGGTAATATCTATTTGTGCTCCCCGGAAGCAGGTAATTAAAATCCTGACCGTATATAAAGCTCAGTCGTGTATCAAATCCCAGGAAAGGGGTGCTGATCTCGGCAAAAAGCGAGGATGTGAAAGCCCCGGTGGCTGCCGAAAATCCTTCCACTGTTCCCCCGCCTATGAAACCGCCAATGCTTAGATTTTGTGCCTCTGCCGTTGGAAGAAGGAAAAGAAAAACCACCACGAAAATTACTATCCTTATTTTCTTTAACATAAATATCCTCAGTTATTACTGAACCGGAATATCCCACCCGGACAGTATTTTAAAAGCCGGATCAATGAATTCAAACTTATGTCTTCATTTTCAGAAAAACAAAGATCAGGAACCTCTTTCGGAGGGGATGCTGGATTGATTGGGAAATAAGCGGGATTATCATAAAATGATTATTTTTAAACAGAACAATTAAAAATCAAACAGGAAAATGTAATGAATAAGAAAACTGAAATAATTTTATATGTGGAACTTGATGAGAAGAAAGTTCCGGTGAAAATTGAATGGAGTGCTACAGATTCAGGCTTTGAAGGAAAGAGGGAGAGTAAGTCTATGATGCTTTCTCTGTGGGATAAGGCGGAAAATGCAACGATGGGAATCGATCTATGGACGAAGGAGATGATGGTGGAGGACATGGATGTCTATTTTCATCAGACGTTCCTGAAGATGGCAGACACTTACAGACGGGCAACCAAAAATGAAGAAGTAGCAGGAATTATTGAAAATTTCAGCGCTGATTTTGCGGATAAGCTGGAACTGAGCAAGAAGGTGTATAAGAAATAACGAAAAGAAAAATTCTATAAACAACCCTACTTCAGCGGGCAGGCCTGCAGCATGAAAAACGAAGGATGAATCTATTTTTCCACTTTGAATACTTTAAACAGGTAGAACAGAGTGGGGAATATTAAAAACGAACCAATTATAAGCGCCCAGCCTAACTGTGTTAGTGTAGCTTCGGGTGCAGCAGCATTAAACAGGGTGATGTTATTGCCACCTTTCACAATTATTACCTCAGGAAAATATATCAGGTAAAATGCCGCAAGAATAAAAAATAACTGAACGCCTGCTAGTATCCTTGACGGCCAGATCAATCCTTTTTCGATTATCTTCCATAAGACCGGAAGTGCCAGCGTGGCCAGACCAATAATCACAATGCTTACAGGATGGCCAAGGAATCTTTCCGCGAAGTCAACTCCCTCTGCATATGAAAATATAAATACCATTGCACCGCTTACTACCATAACAAGTGTAGCCAGTTTCGTCTTACCGATAATAAGTTCTCTTAAATCTTTTTCGGTGGTCTCACTGATAAGATAAACCGAAGCGGTAAAGACAAAAAGACTGCAGATAAAAATACCGGTTGAGATGCTGAAAAGATTGATCCAGGGATGAAGATATCCTTCAAAAAAATCTGTCGGTGCGGTAGTGATCTTTCCTGATACTAAAGCCCCTATTATTAAACCAAAAAAGAAACTTACCAGTAAACTGGATACAGCAAAGATACGTGAGTACACTTCCTGTGAGCCGTCCTGCACAGCATCGTAATGGCGGAAGGTAAATGCAGTACCGCGCAGCACAACACCTATCAGCAGTAATATCAAAGGAATATAGAGCGAGATAGAAACCTGAGTATATACAGCAGGAAATCCCATAAACAAAATCACCACGGTTATAATCACCCACATATGATTGGCTTCCCATATTGGCGCCATTGCGCTGCTCACCAGTTTTTTAACTTTATCCTTATTTTTTCCGGCGAACAGCTCGATTATTCCTGCACCGAAATCCGCCCCGCCCAGCAGGCAGTATAAGTATACAGCGACCAGTAGAAATATTATTACAACGTAAAGCATTTATGAACCTGGTTTTTCCGGTGTTTGAGATGCATGAAGAACCCTGATCTGACGCTTCATCAGCCAGACTGCTACTATCGTCAGTATCAGGTAGATGATAACAAAAACTGTAAGATGGACAATTTGTCCCGGTACAGGTGTTACCGCATCTGCAGTTCTCATTATATTATAGATGATCCATGGCTGACGGCCTACCTCGGTAACTGTCCATCCTGCCTCAACTGCGAGGAATCCGAGAGGAGTTGATACTGCGGCAGCCCATAGGAATTTTTTATCAAAAAGGTAATCCTTCCACTTCCACCTGAGAAGCCAGAAAATCACTCCAACGGCGGCGAGGAAAAATCCGCATGCAACCATAATCTGGAAAGCAAAATGCACCGGTACAACCGGCGGCCAGTTCTCGCGGGGAAAATGATTAAGACCTTTCACCTCCGCATTAAAATCTCCATAGGCAAGAAAACTTAAGAGTCCCGGTATTTTCATACCAAGATTAGTTTCTTCTTTTTGTACGTCCGGGATACCTCCGATCGTTAAACCCGCACCCTTCTCAGTATGGAAAAGTCCCTCCATCGCTGCGAGCTTTTCGGGCTGACGGTCCGCAACATCTTTAGCGCTATGGTCGCCGCTTAACGGCTGAAGTACGGCAAAGATACTTCCGAAGCTTAATGCGATAATAATCGCTTTCTTATGAATCTCGTAATTATGCTTCCGCAGAAGAAGTATAGCGTGTATCCCGGCGACGCCGAAAGCCGTAGCTTCAAAGGCAGCTATGGTCATATGAAGAGTTTCGCTGACCCAGGCGGGATTAAACATAGCTTCGAAAGGACGAATATTAAATGCCTGTCCGTTCACCCAGTCAAATCCTGCAGGTGCATTCATCCATGCATTTGCGGTAACGACGAATATTCCTGAAACCACTCCCGACACACCTACCACTAATCCTGATGCCCAGTGGATGTAAGGGGTAAGCCGGTCCCAGCCGTAAAGGAAAAGTCCTATACATATTGCCTCAATAAAAAAGGCGGTTCCTTCCCAGCTGAAAGGCATTCCTATGATAGGACCAGCGTGCTTCATAAAGCCGGGCCATAAGAGTCCAAGCTCAAACGATAATGCAGTTCCCGAAACAGCCCCGATGGCAAAAAAGATAGCCACACCTTTTGACCAGGTTTTTGTCAGATCGAGATAAATTTTATTTTTCTTCCTGATCCAGAACCAGTGTGAAATAACCATCAGAAAAGGCATTGTCATCCCGATGCAAGCTAGTATAATATGGAACCCCAGTGTGATAGACATCGTTAAACGGGCAGCAAGAAGATTGTCCAATGCAAATTACCTTTTTTTAATAAAAGCTCATTTGAAACTTAGGGAAAGTTAACTTAAACTTCAGCATACGAAGCTTTTATATGAGATTGATAACAAAATATCCGGTGGCCGTGTTCCTGGTATTTATGATAACAGGTTACACTAATACACTTGCATTAATGCCTGGCAGAGAGGTTCAGCTTAGAACTGGAAACGAGGTAAGTGTGATTCAGAGCTGGCAGAACCTGGTGTTGATAAAGAATATGATAAAGAAGGGAATATTCAAAGAGGAGTCCTCCGTATTAAAAGAAACGGTAGGAGCGCTGCGGGTTTTATCAAAAGATCAGCCAGGAGGAATAGATCTTCCGTCGACAGGGAGTATCCACGCGCTTTTCATCTTTGCCCAATTCCCCGATGATAAATACCTGCCCGATGATAAAAGATGGCCTGCGGGGAGTGCGCCTGCACGTATGAATGACCATACCTGGGTGGATTCTGTGTGGACAAGCAGTCCCACAGCGGGCTCGATGACCGACTACTTCAACCAGATGTCTTTTAATAAATTAAAGTTTACAGGTGAATGTGATACGGTTACTGCTCCTCACACAAGGGAATGGTATTTCCTAAACAAGAAAAATTACGGCGCGATAAACAGAGAGATCGTTGCCACCCTGGATAAGAGGTTCGACTTCGCCCGTTTCGATAACATCCGCAAGATCAGGAATCATGAATTTGCGGATACTTCCGACGGCAGAGTAGATGTCGTTTTTATTATCTACAGGAACTTTATTATGGATTACCCTGACACGATATCGGCAAAGTATAATAAAGTTTTCGGATCTGGATGGTTCGGCTCTCTTAATTTTGGAATTGTACCTGTTGATGATTCATCACGATTTGTATATACCGGGGCGACGCTGCGGGATATTTTTCACAAAGATCCGTTCCGGTTTTCAATTCACGAATTCGCACATTTTCTTATCGGGGGTAACCAGTACCACAGTGGCCGAGGATTCTGGGCAATGCTTTCAGGCTACGAAGTAAGATCATTTATGATCAATTCTTATGAAAGAAACAGGCTTGGCTGGATAAACATCCGCACGATAAAGAATAATTCGCTGACTCTTAAGAATGTATCGCTTGGTGATTTCATAACTACAGGTGACGCAATAAGGATTGAAATCGATTCAGCATCTTCGCAGTACTTTTACCTTGAGAATCACCAGAGGATATCGCGGTGGGACAACAGCTCGAAGGTTAAAAGTGAAAAGGGCATTTACGTGATAAGGCAGGATGCGGTTGCCGGAGATGCAACGTTTATGCAGATGATACCCGCTGACGGACGGTACAACTGGGAAGTGAGCAGTTATGTATATCCCGACTGGTTTCCCAAAGGTCTGCCCGTTTACAATCGCCTTGATGAGAATAAAGAGAAGGGATATCACGACCTTCAGTTCATTCCATATACATTTGAAGGAAAAGGTTATCCCGCAAATGAAATAATCTATTATGTTGATACTTTAACAGGCAAACCTGTAAGAGATCCGTTAAGGGCAGGGGACGGCAGGGATGCTTTTCGTCCCGGTTATAAGACAATCTTCTCATCCGATACCAATCCTGATTCACAGGATAAGAACCGTAACAAGACTGGTTTTGCGTTTGAAATAACGGATGTAAATGATGGAGTGTACTTAATCAATATTTATATGCATACGTGGTCAAGGAAAAAGGAAAAAGGAAGAAAGCATAGAGAATAGAGCAAAGTGCCAGAAGCATAGCGATTATAACACAGCGAACTGGCCTCAAAGTCCTGCAATTTTTTTATTCCCTAATCTTCAATCTTAAATCTTAGATCTTCAATCCCCATAGCTTATCCTGTAGATCATTCCCGAGTAATCGTCGCTGACGAGGAGTGAGCCGTCATTCATCTGCTCAACATCGACCGGTCGGCCTGAAACTGATTCACCCTGAAGCCATCCTTCAGCAAAGGGTTCTTTACTTACAGGATTATTCCCTTCCAGTTTAACGAACATTACACGGTAGCCGATCTTTTTGCTGCGGTTCCAGGAACCGTGTTCTGCAATGAAGATCGAATTCTTATACTTCTCAGGGAACATATCTCGGGTGTAAAATTCCACTCCAAGAGCAGCTACGTGGGGACCAAGTTCCAGTACAGGTTTAGTAAATTTAGAAAGATCAACTCCTTCACCGTACTCAGGATCGCGGATATCTTTTCCATGCATATAAGGGTAACCGAAGTTCATTCCTTTCTCAGGAGCACGGTTCAACTCATCCGGGGGAATATTATCGCCCAGCATGTCCCTTCCGTTATCGGTAAACCAGAGAACCCCGTCAACCGGTGACCAATCGAATCCAACAGTATTTCTTATTCCGTGAGCATATATTTCGAGACCACTGCCGTCAGGATTCATCCTCATTATCGAGGCGAAGCGTTGGTCGTCGCTTTTGCAGATATTGCATGGTGCACCGACAGGGACGTATAATTTTCCATCAGGACTAAATTTTATAAACTTCCAGCCGTGATGCCTTGCATTCGGGAAACTATCATTCACAACAGCAGGAGCTGGTGGGCTTTCAAGATGGTTCTCTATATCCGGGAATTTTATTACACGGCTGACTTCAGCAACGTAGAGATCGCCGTCCTTTAATGCTACGCCGTTCGGCATATCAAGTCCGCTTGCAATGGTTATTATCTTGTCAGCTTTTTTATCATTGTTGGTATCGAGGATTGCATAGACCTTCCCCTCACCCTGGGTACCTACAAACAACACCCCCGACTCACTCATTGCCATAGATCTTGCCCCGGGTATATCATCGGCATAGACATTAATCTTAAATCCGGGCGGAAGCTTTATATCGCCCTGCTGTCCCGATACAAGTTCATCCTTTGAATTACAGAAAAGAGCCAGCGCCAGTAACGGCAGTGCTGCCATTGCTATAAGCGATTTTCTGAAATTTATATTTCTCATTAAATTCTCCTTATTTAAGAGGCATCCGGCGGAGGCATCACAATCCACAAAATAATATATACAAGAATACCCGGGAATGCCGCACTTAGTACAGATAATAACACATAACCCACCCTTACTACTGTGGGATCCCATCCAAGCCATTCAGCAAGTCCGGCGCACACACCGGCGATTATTTTATTGTAGGATCTTTTAAGAGCCATAGACTTTCCAATTTATTACTATTAAAATAATAAAATGAAAAATTGAATGTTAACCGGTGTAACAGGTTTGTTTTGATTAAACCATGCTTGCATCTACAGTTAAATAATTTTTTCTGAAGTAGACAATGTTTGATAAGCTTATAAATATGACGTGTACTCCTCCACCTTCCCTTAATGTTAATTGTCCATTGTTTATTCCGATACCCAGTCCTTCAGGAATTCCTGGTAATGCACGGGTTCGAATTCGATGAACTCATACTCTGCAGCCTTTTCTTTTTGATAGGGGTCATTGCTGAAGAACGTTTTAACTACTTCGGCGGTTTTGCCCCGTACGACTATCAGCCCCCCTGTTCTGGGCACCCGAGGGCCGGAGTACAGAACAATGCCATCTTTATATCCTTTCTCAAGGAATTCCCTGTGGCGGGGACGAATTTCATTTAATTTTTTCGACTGATTCGATATAATGAATGATGATTATAAAGTGTTTCATAGTATTATAATGTTAATAAATTCAATGTTAGCTGTTTAATAATTACCTCAGGAAATTGCCGATAGCGACGCCAATAAAAGTTGCAATTGCATAGCCGAGAGTTCCGCAGAGTACTGCGGGGATCACAAGATCTTTCCACTTACGGGCTACAGCCATAGCAGCAGCCGTTGTTGGCCCTCCCATATTAGCATTTGATGCAATTACAATTTCAGCAAGGTCAAGCTTGAACAGTTTTCCCGCAGCAAGAATAAATATCAGGTGAACAAGTAATATAACTGCCGCAAAGAGAAATAAAACGGGACCAACTCTGAGTACAACGTATATATTTGCACTTGCACCGATCACCACAAAGAAAACCTGCATAAGAAGCGCCCCGATCTGATCGGCACCTTCAATCGTTCCAACCTGCTTTGGAAAAATCGTTGCAACAATAACAACTATTGCAGTTATTATAAGTATACCGCTTCCCTGTATATTAATAAGATCGGATAATCCGAACCCGACAGCACAGATGCTGAGTCCCAACGCAAGCGCTTTCGCCATATTAAAGAGGTCCGGCTTTTTTTGTTCTTCAGTATAAATATCATCCTCGATTAATTCAGCTTTTGCATCGTGTTCGGTTGCATATAGCTTTTTAAGAATGGCCACGGAAGGAAGTGCAAACAAAATAATGAAGTAAGCAGCCATTACAAGGTTATCGGCTGCTACACCCGCCGTGAGAAGATCTCCTGCATTAAGCTTGAGTGCCGCCGCTGTGGCTACATAGTTCATCGATCCGCCGATGTAAGTAGAGCAGAAGATGCCGGCAAGTTTCCAGCCTTCAGGTCCAAGAGAGAATATTGCGAAGGAAATGAGTGTTCCTATGATAGTACCAATCGCACCAAAGAAGAAAGCGATCAGTGTTGGACCTGCTTCTTTGATAATTCTTCTGAGATTGGCTCTGAAAAGCAGCAGGGGAATGGCAAGTGGAACCAGGTATGACCAGACCATATCGTATGCAGGGGCTTCTGTTGGAATTATCGAAAGGTTTGAAAGGATGAATGCTGCAATAATAGCAATAACGACGGCGGAGAGCTTCGATCCTATTTTTGATTTTTCAGCCCATAAACTGAATGCTGCGATAATGAAAAGAAAGGCCCATAGTCCCCAGTGGTTGTCTGCGCTAATCAGAGTCCCTTCAAACAATAGCTTCTCCGGATGATGTTATAAGTAAAGTGTCATATCCTGCGGGTTAAAACCGGCTTTGAGAGTTTGTTAATGTCCTCCTCAATCACCTGGCTGAAGCCAGGTGCAAATAAAGCCAGGTGCAATTCTACTTCTATAATGTTGATGATTCTATAGTAAAGCCAGGTGCACCTTCTCTAGCTCAAACGCAATCAACTGTTAAAGTCAGGTGATATCTGACAGCTAAGTTCTTAAGGGTTTGGGTTAGTGCCCGTAGTTAACCCGTAACCCAGTTTGAATTCGGTGTTTGGGATCGAGATCGGAAGTTTCCCAGTTGTTCTTATTCTTCCGATCACCGCATCAAAAGCGGCCTTCTGTGAAACTTCGGGATTTCCGTATGAACATAAGTAAACTTTTGCAGAAGGCAAAACCGAGAGCAGGTAGGGATCGTCAAGGCTGACCAATACAACCGGCTTTCTGCTTTTTAGAATTTCTTTTATAAATTTTTCATGGTACGCGAGTGTAAGCGTATCATTATCCGACCGCAGCCGCATAAACACTGGCAGCACAATGAGATCAGAACCACGCGCAATTCGAAGCGCCCTGCTGTAATCCCGCCCGGTGCTCTTCCTGTCAATGAAATATGATTTTGTTTTTTTGAACGAACTGCTTACTAGGTTTTCAAAAATTTCCTTTTTGTCGGTTTTCAGTCCGTCCGTAATAGTAATACATCCGACTCTAAGTGAACTGGATGTATCAATGGGTATAACATCATTATCGTTCTTTACAAGTGTGATGGAATGCTCTGCAATTTCGCTGGCAAGAACGTGATTGCTCTCCCAAAGCGAATCAATTGCTGCTGTCTGCTCACTTCCCGTCAGATTAACGCCGCGCTTCAGCCACATCTTTGCGGCAATTATTTTCCTTACGCTGTGATCAATTCTTTCGGTACTTATGAGACTGTCTCTTACCGCTGATACGAGCGCATCAATTGTCAGGTTATCATCAGGCGGCATTAAAAGAATATCATTTCCGGCCTCGACTGCCATAATGGCTGCATCCGAAACAGAGAAATATTTTGTCACGGCGTTCATATTAAGCGCATCGGTTATTATAATTCCGTCGAACTGTAATTCGTTCTGAAGCAAGTCGGTGACGATTGCTTTGGAAAGACTTGACGGAATTCTCTTCTCATCCTGGAGAGCAGGAACATAAAGATGTCCAACCATAATCGACTGAACCCCTGCTTTTATTGATTGTATGAAAGGAATAAGTTCATTCTGAAAAAGGGAAGGACGCGAACCGGGAATTACAGGAAGATCGAGATGAGAATCGGTTTGAGTGTTTCCATGTCCCGGAAAATGTTTTGCTGTTGTTATTACATTTTCGTTCTTAGATCCCGAAATAAACGCGATGGTATAGCTTGATACAATTTCTTTATCTTCTGAGAATGACCGGTTGTTAATAATAGGATTCAGGGGATTGCTATTGACATCGGCAACTGGTGCCAGGTTCTGACGTACGCCCAGTACTTTACTGGTTGAAGCGATGGAGCGCCCCATATCGTAAGCATAAAAGATATTGCCTGTGGCGGCTACAGCCATATTGTACGGGAACTCGATGGCATCCTCTATTCTTGACCCTAGTCCTCTTCAAAATCTGAAGAGATCAGTAGGGGAATTTGTGACTCCTTCTGGAGTTTATCAATCATCTGCTGCTCTGAAACCACCTCGCCCTGGAAAAAAATTATGCCGCCTATATGCGAATTCTTAACCAGGCGACTAAAGCGTTTGAATTCAGATGCAGATGTATCTGAATTGAATCCTTTACTCCAGCTCATGACCATCTGGGCGCATTTATCCCTGAGACTCATATTACTGATCTGTGCTTCGATAGTATCCTTATCACTGTTATCTAATTTAAAAACCCTGGGGTATTCCGGATAAATTTTATCAGGTACTTTGCTGGAGAAAATTTTATCGATGTTAAGCAGCGACGGATTTATTGACGGCGGATAAAGAGCAAATATCAGCAGCGTTACGAATGTAAAAGCAAAATTATTTCTATGAGCCCGTTTTTTCATTCAACCTTACTCTTCAATTTTCAATCTAAAATCTTCAATCTTCATTTTTCAATATTAATGATTTCGTCATGAAGCTTTGGTCTTATTTTTATGAGCTTATTGTTTTCGCGCATAGGGTATACACGGTTAGTAAGAAACACAACAAAAAGCTTCCTTACCGGGTCGGTCCATACCGAAGTTCCTGTAAATCCTGTATGTCCGTATGATTGATCACTAAAAAGGCTGCCGGCGGACGAGCCTTCAGGCGACTTCATATCCCATCCAAGGGCTCTACCGTTTGATTGTCTTGTTAAAAATATTTTCACTGTTGATGAATCAATAATCCTTTTTCCTTCATAAATGCCTTTCTGCAGAAGCATCTGTAGTACTTTTGAAATATCTCCTGCAGTAGAGAATAATCCTGCGTGGCCCGACACACCGTTCAGAAGCGAAGCAGTTTCATCGTGCACCTCACCGATCAGCAGCCTGTTCCTCCAGTAGTGATCGAACTCCGTCGGAGCTATCCTGTGTCTTAGTGCTTTCGGCGGATTATAATACGTATCGCCCATTTCCAGGGGACTGAATATCTCCTCACTACAGAACACATCAAGTGATTTTCCGGTAACTTTTTCAATTACTTTTCCGAGCGTGATCATCCCGAGGTCGGAATAAACAGTTTTTGTCCCGGGAGAGTATGCAGGCTGTTCAGCATAGATATCATCCAGTACCTGCTGAGGATCAGAATAAAGTGCATAAAACTTTTTATATGCCGTGAGTCCGCTGTTGTGCATCAGTAGGTTTTTAATCGTCACGTTTTCTTTTCCGTTCTGTGCGAATGCAGGAATGTATGTTGAGACTTTATCATTTATGCTGAAGAGCTCCCTATCAACGCAGATCATAGCCGCGGTAGTCGTCGCTATTACTTTAGTTAATGAAGCCAGGTCGAAAATAGTATTGGTTGTTATCTCTGCCGAGCTGTCATTATAAGTGAGACGGCCGAACGGTTTTTCAAAGACTATGTTTCCGTCCTTCCAGACCAGCAGCACAGCCCCGGGGAAAGCACTGTCTTTAATGGAATTGTTGATAAGTCTTTCCACTTTGGAAAATGCAGGATTACTGATCGTATCATTTCGCGGTTTCTCAATGATCTTCAGAGGAGCGATCAAATGAGTTGTATCCGTTAGACTCTTTTGTTCACCGCCGGGAGTTGTTTTATTCTCATCCGCACCACCTGAGGTACTCTTTCCCGGTTCATTGCAGCTGAACCAGAACAGCCCGGTTATCATTACAATAATGAGCAGGAGACTATTTTTCATTTGTTTTTTTGCCGAAGTCGGGATCTATTTTAAGAAAATAAGTTATCACAAAAGCGGGAATGGTTGAGATGGTCACCCAGACGAAAAAGTATTTGTAGCCGAGGAGCGACTGCATCCATCCACTGATCATTCCGGGTACCATCATTCCCAGTGCCATTAGTCCCGTTGCAATTGCATAATGTGCTGTCTTGTGATTACCCTCGGAAATATAAATAAGTACTAGAAGGAAAGCTGTAAAACCAAACCCATAGCCGAACTGCTCGATGGCGACCATAATATTAACCATCAGTAAGCTGGAGTCCTGCGTGAAAGAAAGGTATACATAAACAAGATCGGGCAGGTTGATCGCAATAAGCATCCACCACAACCAGGACTTTAAGCCTTTTTTCGCGGCAAGAAATCCTCCGAGCAGACCGCCGAGCGTTAAAGCGATAACTCCTACGGTGCCATATATGAATCCGACACTCTCTGTAGATAGCGCGAGTCCTCCAGACTCTTTGGGATCAAGAAGGAAAGGGGAAGTGAGCTTTGCCAGCTGTGCTTCACCGAATCTATAGAACAGAATGAAAAGGAGAATAACAACGATCTGGTCTTTTCTGAAAAAGGTAACGAAAGTTTTCAGGAATTCACTTAAAATAGACTTCGCATCAGCAGAAGCTGTGGGTCCGTCGGATGCAGGGAAAGGGAGTATGAAGTTATGATAGAGGAAAAGCAGGAAGAAAAGAACACCGATTGAAGTTAATGAAATCATCCAGGCCATCGGGATGTCGTTGAGACTAACTTCGAGATAGCCTGCAAAGATCACCAGTAGTCCCTGACCCGCTATCATCGCGAACCTATAGAAGGTGCTGCGGAAACCAACGAACCACACCTGGTCGTGTTTCGTTAATCCCAGCATATAGAATCCATCTGCGGCTATATCGTGGGTAGCGGAGCTGAACGCGATAAGCCAGAAGAAAAGCAGAGTTAAGACGAAGAAAGACGGCAGAGTGACCGTAAAAGCAACGCCTCCAAGTCCCAGCGCGATAACAAGCTGCATAGTTATAATCCAGAAACGCTTGGTTCTCAGTATATCAACAAAGGGGCTCCATAATGGCTTTATCACCCATGGAAGATAAAGGAGGCTGGTGTACACAGCAATGTCTGTGTTGGATATTCCAAGACGTTTGTACAAGATAACCGACACGGTCATCACCATAACGTACGGGAGGCCTTCTGCAAAATATAGCGACGGCGCCCATGCCCAGCCGTTCATATATTCTTTTTTGATTTTACTCATCGGGAATTGGCTGTGAAGATTTGCTCAAATAGCTTTTCATAAGCGCTGTAAGATCCTGCAATACTGAAAATATTCATAAGGACTTTTCCCGGGCCGACAATAAATTCTGTGCCATTATTACTGCTCCCATCTCCGGCGGATGTTTTCGCGCAATGAGTTCCATGCCTTGCATTGCGGTAATCTTTTCGTTCATGAGCCGGGAATAGTAGTTATCATTCTCAACCAGCGAGCCGATCATTGCAAGTTTAAGCGGATCCTCTTTCATCTTCTTCTTAACAGCCTTTACCTGTTTTATTAGCTCGCCGGCTTCCTCATCAAGAATTTTCTTTGCCTCTTTAATATTCTCGTCGGCGCATCTGATTGTGAACAAGGCGATCGATGCCGCATCGAACCCCGGATTGTGAACAAGACTGATAAGGTCATCTTCAGTATCTATGTGAAAAATTGTTCTAAACTGATCGAACATTTCACTGGTCTGATCACGGCCATCAAGTACTCCGGCTATGAGTCTTAGAGTTTTCACACCTATAGAGTAGCCGCTTCCCTCATCACCGATCACCCTGCCGAATCCACCCGCGCGATGTATTCGTCCCGACTTATCCTTCCCGAAAATAACCGAGCCTGTTCCTGCGATCAGCACAGCGCCCGGTTCACCGCCTAATGCACCTTCCAGGGCCGCACGTGCGTCGCTTTCGACGAAAATATTAGTGAAACCTTCAGGGAGTTTTTTCAGGAGCGATTCCTTCAGCATATCGGCGTGAAGTTTTCTGCCTGCGCCTGAAATACCTGCCATAACTATGAGAATGTTATCGAAAGAAGAGTCGAGTTTTGTTAGTCCCGATTTAACCAGGGAAATAATATTTGCAGCCGCCTTATCATTACCTGTCGAAAGAAAATTAGCGGGACCGCCTGACAGCTCAAGTACCGGTTTGCCCGATTCATCTGCGAACACACATTTTGTTTTTGTACCCCCGCCGTCCAGGCCCACAATATAATTCATATATTTCTACTGATATTGTTTCCTTCAAAGATAAGAAAAAGAACCTATTTTTGAACTGTACCTGATCCCCTCTTTTTCCCTGCTAATGACCGGGAAATTCATTATATTTTAATGAGGTAATAAACTTGAGCCGGAGAAAAGAATGAACGATCACGAAGAATATTTTAGAAAATTTCGTGAAAATACAATAGGATACGATAAGACTTTCAGCTCGCCTTACGGTGAGCAGAAGATAATTTATGCCGACTGGATAGCAAGCGGCAGACTCTATGCCCCGATCGAACATAAGATGTGTGAGGATTTTGCTCCTCTCGTAGGCAACACACACTCAGAGGCAAGTATAACCGGTACCACAATGACCTTCTCCTATCACACAGCCCATAACATCATCAAGAAACACTGCAACGCATCAAAAGATGATGTTATTTTAACAGCAGGCTCAGGTATGACGGCGCTGATCAATAAGTTCCAGAGAATGCTGGGGCTAAGAGTACCCGAGCAGCTGAAGGATTACCTCAAATTTCCGGAGGAACTTCGTCCCGTTGTTTTCATTACTCATATGGAACATCATTCGAACCAGACATCCTGGCTGGAAACAATAGCTGACGTCATCGTCATCGCTCCGGACGAAGAAGGGTTAATAGACCTGGATGATTTTAAAAAGAAACTGGACAAATACAAAGACCGCAGGTTAAAGATCGGCTCTTTCACTGCCTGCTCTAACGTTACGGGTATTGAAGCTCCTTACTATAAGCTCGCCAAAATGATGCACGAAAACGGCGGACTTTGCTTTGTTGATTTCGCATGTTCTGCTCCTTACATAGATATTAATATGCATCCCGGGGACCCTCTTGAAAAGCTGGATGCAATATTCTTTTCACCGCATAAATTTCTCGGCGGACCAGGAACGTCGGGTGTTATGATCTTCGATTCCAAACTTTATAAGAATAAAGTACCTGATAATCCCGGCGGCGGTACAGTCGACTGGACAAACCCGTGGGGACAGCATAAGTTCGTCAACAATATTGAAGCAAGAGAAGACGGCGGAACTCCCGCATTCCTGCAGACAATCCGTGCGGCGCTGTGCATCAGGTTAAAAGAAGAGATGGGCGTTGAGAACATCAGGGAACGCGAAGAAGAACTTGTTGGCATTGCATTCCGGGAGTTAAGAAAAGTACCTTCTCTACATATTCTCGCAGACAATATTGAGCACAGGCTGGGAGCGATATCATTTTATATTGACGACATTCATTACAACCTGATTGTGAAGCTCCTTAACGACCGCTTCGGGGTGCAGGTGAGAGGCGGGTGCTCGTGTGCAGGTACATACGGACATTACCTTCTTCACGTTGGTCCCGATCAATCGCGCCTTATTACCGAAGAAATCAACACAGGAGATTTTTCTAACAAACCCGGCTGGGTAAGGATGTCTGTTCACCCCACCATGACAAACGATGAAATCTATTATATTGCTGACGCAATAAAACAGATTGCCGTGAACATCGACGAATGGAAGAAAGATTATACCTACTCATCTAAGAACAACGAGTTTTACCACATCTCAAAAAATGGCAGAGAAGAAGATGAGATAAGAAAATGGTTTACGATGGAAAGTAAGATCGAAGAAACTACAAAAGCAACCTGATAGAGGAACTCTTCAATTCCTCTGCAGTATGAAGGAGGGATTAAAATGAGAGTAACAGGCATATACGAAAAATGCCGGATCTACATCGAGTCACACAATGTCCCGTCGCAGTACAGGCCAAAATTCCCCTGCATAACAGTATCACGCCAGACAGGCACCCGCGCCGATATCATCGGACATAAGCTTGTTGATCTAATGAACCGTTATTCAGGCGAAGAAACAACCGAGTGGACCTACTTCGACAAAAATCTTATAGAAAAGGTTGTTGAAGACCATCACCTGCCCACGATTCTCGCTAAGTATATGGATGAGGACAAAGTTTTCAACCTGAAGAATATGGTTAATGAAATTCTGGGGAACCCATCGGGATATACTTTTGTAAAGAAGATGTCGGAAACTATCCTACAGATTGCACGTTTGGGTAAAGCCGTAATAATAGGCCGGGGAGGCAATGTAATTACAGCGAAGCTGCCGAATGCGTTTCATGTCCGGCTGGTTGCACCGCTGGAATTGCGGGCAAGGCAGGCACAGGAAGCATATGAGATGAATAACTATCACGATGCACTCGACTTTGTGAAAAGAGAGGACGCATCGAGAAGGAATTATCTCAAAACATATTTCCTGAAGGACATTGAAGATCCCTTGCTTTATCATCTTGTGGTAAATACATCGGCGCTTAGCTATGATGAAGCCGCCGAACTCATTGCCGGCTCCGTTGTGCGCAGGTTCCGTGAGCTTTACCATAGTTCACCTGTATGACGCCGAATATCCTGTAAAAAGAGGGGGAGCATTTCGCTCTCTTCTAGCGCTTGATTAGCAACATATTTGCTTTGTTCAGGCATTTAATTTATTTTATTATAAATAAATTTGGATACGGGGAATACATGGGAGCTTTCATAAAATTAAATCAGAATACAATCTATATATTTTTATTCTTGTTAATCGTTTCTGCACTAATAGCAGGCTGCAGTAATTCAACTGAGCCGGTTGATTCAGGAGAGGCGAGGTTAATATTGACAGCCGAAAAATTTTCAGGGAATGCCCCTTTGAATGTAAAGCTTTCAGCGAAAATTGCAGGGAATAAGGATGGAATTTCAGGACGTGTACCTGATTATATCTTATTTGTAAGTCCTGGATTAACTATGATTCCCTCTGCTTTCCCTGATACCTCCCAGCCATTAACTGCTGAGTGGGACTATGAAAATACATACAATTGGAAAGGTGAATATAAGTTTGTGCTGCTGTACCAGGGAATAAAGGATAGCAGCGATTTTGAGCTATGGTCGGATACTCTGATAATCAGAGTGAATTAAAGCGGTTTTTGTTATTCAAAATAGGGTGTAATGAAATGAGATTAATAAAATTATTTATCTTCTTATGCATAATGCCGGGTGCTCCTTTTATCTCCGCTCAATGGGTTCAACAGAGTCCATTACCCACAGGATCTAATCTTACTGCAGCCAGCTTTATTAATAATGAAACAGGCTGGATGGCCGGGGAAAATGGTGTTATTGCTAAGACGACAAATTCGGGAGAATCCTGGATCATCCAAAGAGAACACCAGCCGGAACATATAAGAGCAATCTATTTTACTGATCAGAACAACGGCTGGGCAGCAGGTCATTCCTACCTTCCTTCGGAAGGGTTATTTTTACGGACAACTAACGGAGGCGAGGAATGGTTTGATGCGGGTCTTGTAACTTCCCGGTTGCTGAATTCTGTTTATTTTATTAATTCTGAAGTGGGCTGGATCGTTGGAAACAGCGGTATAATTCTAAAAACGACTGACAGCGGTGAAAACTGGGTGAGTCAGGTTAGCGGGTGTTCAGTAGCGTTATATTCAGTTCAATTCCTTAACGATAGTTTAGGCTGGGCGGTAGGGGACCAAAAAACAATTTTGAAAACAACCGACGGCGGGACAAACTGGATAGTAAAAGTTTCCTCAAACTGGAATCAATTATCGTCTGTCTACTTCATTGATAGTAATAGAGGCTGGACTGTCGGTTTTGACGGAACTATCTTCAAAACAACTGACGGCGGGGATTCATGGGAATTGAAACCATGTCCTTCCTTTAATAACCTCAACTCAATTTTCTTTACCGATGCATCTAATGGTTATATAGCCGGGTATGACGGAACAATACTAAAAACTTCCGATGGAGGCGAGAACTGGTTACTGAAAATCAGCGGAATATCTGACGATTTGAATTTTATTAGTTTTTCCGATGCAAACACCGGCTGGATTACCGGTGATTTTGGGGCAATCCTGAAAAGCACAGATAGCGGAGAAAATTGGGAGAATCAGATGAAGGGAACGTCAGCTAGTTTGATTTCAATATATTTTATCAATGACAGGGTAGGCTGGATAGCGGGATTGCGGGGGACTATTTTAAATACTACGGATGGAGGAATAAACTGGACCAGACAAGAGAGCAGCAATACAGCTTATCTCTCTTCAGTTTTCTTTATAAATGAAACGACCGGATGGGTAACCGGAGATAATGGAATTATCCTGAAGACGACTAATGGAGGTTTAGTCTGGGAGCCCCGGAACTCAGGTACCAGCATAAAATTATATTCCGTTTTTTTTATTAATGCCTATGTAGGATGGGCAGTAGGTAATTATGGAGAGATCCTTAAATCAACTGATGGGGGTGCGAACTGGTACGAACAACAAAGCGGAACTACTAATGAATTAGAAAGCATTTATTTTCTTAATGAGAATGTTGGATTTATAGCAGGATGGTATGGCATATTATTAAAAACAATCGATGGGGGCCAATCGTGGAATAGCTATCCAACAACCTATTCGTTTGAGGAAATCCGGTTCATCAATGACAGTACAGGCTGGGCGGTTGGACCGGGTAGAACCATCATTAAGACAACAGATTGCGGTGAAACCTGGATAACTCAAAACATTGGCGGCGGACCAGAGTTTCTGCACTCATGTTACTTTGCAGATCAAAATAATGGGTGGGCTGTTGGAGAAGATGGCCTCATCCTTAAGACTTCCGACGGAGGAACATCCTGGGGAATACAGAACAGCGGTACCATAGAAGATTTAACTTCAGTGTTCTTTACTGACAATAAAAAGGGGTGGATAACCGGATTATACGGCATAATACTTAATACTATTAATGGCGGCGGCATTACCGGAAATAAGAAAGATGATTTCAATCCTTCAAACAGTTTCTCTCTTCTTCAAAATTATCCCAATCCATTTAACCCTACAACTACTATCAGGTATGAGATACCCAAGAGGGAATTCGTATCGTTAAGGATTTTTGATATCCTTGGAAGGGAAGTATCAGCTTTGATCAACAAAGAACAAAATGCCGGGACATATGAGATCGAATTTAACGGAAGCGCACTTCCAAGTGGTGTTTATGTTTATAGATTATCAGCGGGAAAATATTCTGCCGCGAGGAAGCTGCTGCTGCTCAAATGATCAGAGATATTAACTCTAATACTTAAAATCGCGGATGATCTTGTCGATGGCATCTTTGGAGATGCCTTCGCCGAGTTTTGACGGCGCTTTAGGTTCTTCTTTCTTAGCAGCACTTATCCTTTCCGGTTTCGGAGGAACAACCTTTTTGCCTTCGAAGCTGGGGTTGCCTGCCCTTGCTCTCAGCCTTTCTTCAATCTCCATCATAAAGCTGCTCTTTCCGCCAAGCTCCATTTGAGTTTTGAATGATGTGACAGAATGACCGGGGTTAATAGGACTTGTTTCAAAGGCGAGCGCTTTAATATTCAGTAAATGTTTGGCAGTTATATTATCGGATATTATAGATCCGCCGATAGTGCCGGGACCAAGAGTCATTGACGGGTTCAGAGCCGTAGTGTATCCTATTGCACCAACCGAGGCTACTGTGTTTACAAGTATTCTGAAAGCGGGTTTCTCGAGTGCAAATTTCATAATGACAGGTTCATCATTGGAATGGATTGCCATTGTATGTCCTATCCCCCCGAAGTTCAGCAGGTCGATGCAGCGGTGGCAGCCTTCCAGCCATCCATCTACAATGTAAAATGCAAGGATGGGCGACAGCTTCTCAATTGATAATGGTTCGCTTTTACCAACTTCAGAACATTCAGCCATCAGAACTTTAGTTCCTTCAGGCACCTTGAAGCCTGCATAGTTTGCAATGAACTCAGCCGGTTGACCGACAATAGCAGGATTTATTCTGAAATCCTTCTGAATTGCCTTTGCAAGCTTTTCTTTCTCCTCTTTACTTACAAAATATCCGCCTCTGCTTTTAACTTCCTCTATTACTTTTTCCCTTAATTGAAAATCCACAATCATTGCCTGTTCTGAAGAACAGAGAGTCCCGTTATCGAAAGTAGTTCCGAAGATAATATCTGCTACGGCTTTTTTATAGTCGGCAGTTCTCTCAATAAACGCCGGCACATTTCCTGAGCCGACTCCGTAAGCGGGTTTTCCTGCACTGTACGCTGCCTTAACCATCGGGGTACTGCCGGTTGCAAGTATAACGGCAATATTCTTATCCTGCATCAAGGCTTCGGTACCTTCTATTGCAGGTTCAGATAAGCATTGAATCAGTCCCTCCGGTGCTCCCGCCGCTACCGCAGCATCTGAAAGTATTTTAAGTGCCTCCGCGGTGCATTTTGCTGTGCGGGGATGGGGACTGGCAACCATCGCGTTCCTGCACTTCAATGAGATCAGTGCCTTGAACATCGCTGTGGAAGTAGGATTAGTGGAAGGAATCAGCGCGCAAACTACGCCCATCGGTACGCCGATCTTTAATATCTTTCCATTGGCTTCAATATCGACGACACCCGCGGTTTTAAGATCCTTAATGGATTCATAAACATTCTTTGTCGCGAAACGATTCTTTATAATCTTATCTTCATACTTTCCGAACCCGCTTTCATCAACCGCCATCTTTGCAAGTCTTTCCGCGGCCGCATAGCCTGCTTCTGCCATAGCTTTTATTATAACATCAACCTGCTGCTGTGAGTAGTGACTGAATTCAAGCTGAGCCTCCTTTGCCTTAGCCGCGAGGTACCTTGCTTCCTGGATCGATCTGAGATCATTGTCGAATGTCATTGGATCCTCATTATAATTGAAGCAAATATATTTAATGACGGCTAGATATTCAATTTAAAATAAAAGAGGCCGCCTCAGATAATCAGATTCCGAACTAAATTCGGAATGACAGGTTTGAGACAGCCTTCTCTGAAAGTGATATTATCTGCTGCCGGCTCTTATTTCAGGAAATCCCTGACTGCATTGTTGAATACTTCAGCTTTTTCGAACTGAACAAAATGTCCACAGGAAGGAACTACGATCAGCTTTGAATCAGGGATCCGTTCTTCCGCGACTTTTCCAATATCAGACGTGAAACCAGGATTCAGATAAGGATTGGGGATCAGGTTATCATTTTCTCCGAACAGGATCAGAGTTTTCTGCTTTATATCAGGAAGAAAATCATATACAGGCTGATCGACCATTCCATTAACGGACTGTACAACTGTATAACAGTAATTGTCAAAATACTCCGCGTCTCTCATCGCGATCCTGTCGGTAATCATAAATTCAGCATCTTCGGGAAGATTGTAGAAGTTGGCAGTCAGATTTGCTCTTATCTGTTGAACCGGCGTATTCTTAACCCCGGCAACAGTCATTACATTCCTGAACCACTCTTTCTGGCCTTCAGTGAATGTCTCAATTCCGGCAGGGGAAACGAGTACCAGCTTATCCACATAATCAGGATATTTGAGTGCCATTACCACTGCAATCTGTCCGCCCATAGAATGTCCGGCAATCACCGCTTTCTGCAGTCCCAGCTTATCCATAAACGATTTTATTGCATCCGCATAAAACTCCATCGTTCCGCTGTGTATTGCCTTTGAAGACTTGCCATAGCCAGGCAGATCAATTGCAATACACCGGTAATTTGATTTTAATCCCTCAATATTTTTTTCCCAGGCCGGCAGGTAGCTGCCAAGGCCATGCACAAAAATTATTGTCTGATCCCCTGTGCCTTCATCTACATACGCCATGGTGATATCATCTGAAAGCACGGCTTTTTTAACAGGGTAAGGGTAGTTCAGTTCATCAAAATTCATTATGCTTAAATTCCCGTATGGTGAGCATCCTGATGCAATTAAAAGAGCTGAAACAAATAACATAATAAGTAGTCTTTTCATTGTTGTCTCACATTATTTTTATTTTCAGAACATCAACCATTTAAAGAGAAGGAAAACCGTGTAGGGATTTTCCGGCCTTATGGTTTTATTTCCGTTCATTTTGGGACTATCGTAAAAATCACCCAGCCATAAGTATGCCCCGTGGAGTTCAATATTCATAAACACAGCCGGCAGGTAAGCAAACTTTATATTTGCTTCTGTGCCGATTGTTTTGCCGCCGTTTTCCGGTTCATATAAACTCTGTGCGGCTGCAAAACCTATCTTTGCATAGAACTTATTGGGTATGAGTGATTTCGAGATATTGATTGTCCCGCCTATCTGACCGAGCCCGGTATTAGAAAGGTCGGCAACTGCTGCAATATACCGGTTTACAACATTACCATGCGGATAGAGGATATAAGATCCCGTTGCTATGTTTAAGCCTCCCGGTGATCCCCAGGTGTTGCCTGTAATAACACCGTTATACTTCTTGTCTTTAAGTCCGTCTTTATCTCCGGTGGCAAAAAGAACATCAAGGGTAACGTTATCCTCGGCAGTTTGCCCGTATTTGTATCCGGTTCTTAAATTTGAACCGAGACCCAGTACGTCGACAGCCTTTTTGTATGAATCTGTCTGAAATGTACTGACGGTACCGAAGTTAGCTACCGCAAATGCATTAAAACTCCAGCGGCCGAGTGTGAATTCCGGATTCACATTTCCATATGTTCCGAGCCAGAACAGATCAGCGTGGTATGGCCGTCCGCCAAGGTTGAATTTGAAAGTACCGTTATAGTCGTTAAGCAGACTTGTAAGTCCTTCTCCTAAAACCGACACGCCGCCTTCACCGTTCGCTCTGTCATAAACATACCAGAACGAAACTCCCTGCCGCCACAACGGAGTAATATCCTGCTCGTAGATTGCTTCCGAAAGTGTTACGTCATCAATCTGATGAACGTTATTTTCGTACAGCTGATAGAAGCCGGCCTTGAATCGTGAATAATCGCCATCGTGCCTCAATGAGATCCCGACTCCGTCACTTCCCCAGTACATAAGACGGTAGGCTGTGTTTGTCATTGTACCTACTGTAGTTCTGTAAGGGTTATAAGGAGTATCAAACAATCTCTGAAGTCCGAGATTTATTGCCCAATTTTTTGCCGGGATGAGTTCAAGTTCTACGTTCTGTGTCTGAATGTTCACCTGGTCTGCGCTGAAGGCCGATCCGAAATTACCGCCCACACCGTACGAAGCATCACCCCAGGTCCAGTCAATCTCAAACGATGCCCGAAGAATGGCCTTATTGTTAAGCAGTTTCGGCTGGTAGATAAAGAAGGGAATCAGTCTCTGCTCAAAATAGGATGCTCCGCCCCCGGTTATGGTAGTATTGCTGCTGAACAGCCTTCCTACAATCTGGCCTTTCAGAAGGTCATTCTCAGCATAATAATTCTGGTTGACCATATGAGTATAGAAATAAGCCAGCGCCTGGAATTCATTTACGGGATCTGCGGGAACCTTATAGTCGTCAAAGTTCCATTTGTTCTGGGCTGAGAGAGGCAGACTAAGTAAGAGACTAAGTAAAGCTATGTATTTGATTTTCATCTTCTTACCTTTTAATAATGCACAGAAGAGGCTGACTCAAAAGTGATAATTTGTCATTCTAAACCTGAGCCAACCTCTCCTGCTGATTCAATTATTGAATCCTGATATAATTTTGAACGTTAGTTGTTCCGAATATTCCACCGTTTGTGCTGCCGAATCCGAGTTCAGGTGTCGGAGCTACATTCTGTGTTCCGGAAGTTAACACTACTTCATACTGCATAAAATGAGGTGCCTGAGTTCTGTCGATCTCATATATACCTTCAGAGGTAGCAACAGACGGAGATGTCTGGTTTGCAACGATAGTGTAAATGTTTCCTACTGAAGATTTTGAATTAGAGTAGGTCCCGGAATAGTTGATAACCGTTGCATCGCCGTTTACCTGGCGTACCGAGTATGAATGATCTGAGTTGAAAGTAGCATAGACCGAATCTACACCGCCGACTCCGGCGAATATTGTGTTAAGAAGTGGAGCAACATTTGCACCTGCTGACAGCCATACGCCAACGATGCCGTCTTTTGCTGTGAAATCAACTGTTTCATCCTGGCTGAGACCGGTGATATCAAAGCTCTCAGTTTCAAAATCAAAATCCGGGGACGAAGCTGTTACTGTAAAATCAGTTCCCGTAGGAAGATCTTCGAAAGCGTAGGAACCCGATGCGTCTGTGGTTGTGGTTTTCTGCGCACCGCCGGTTAAGTCTACTGTAATGTTAGCGAGGAAGTTTCCCTCTGCATCTGTAACTGTTCCGCTTATTTTGTAGGTCGGAGCGGGAGGAGTTACGGTGTTGTCGTCTTTGCTGCATGATACAATCAGCAGCGAAAAGCTCATTAAGAGTGAAAGAATAAAAAGCTTTTTCATATTTTCTCCTGGTGCTGTTGTTATTGGGTTATTTAGTTATTTATTGAATCAGAATTAAGCTGTAATAATTTTTTCCTGTCTAATTTGCCCGCGTCATTTTTGGGCAGTTCCTTCATAAATTTTATGTACTTCGGGATTTTATATTTGGCCAGGTTTCCCCTGCAGAATTCCAAAATCGCTTCGGGGTTAAGGTTTGAGCCTGTTTTCAAGACTATAAATACTTTGCCGACTTCTCCCCATTTTTCATCAGGAACACCGATTACCGCAGCTTCAATGATATGTTCATTTGTGAGTAGAAAAGATTCTATCTCAGCAGGATAAACATTCTCTCCTCCGCTGATGAACATATTCTTTTTGCGGTCAACTACAAAATAATAACCTTCTTTATCTTTTCTCATCATATCCCCGGTGTGAAACCATCCGTCTGTTATCGCCTCAGCCGTCTCCTTGTCTTTGCCCCAGTAGCCTGGCGTTACTACGGGCGACTTCATCCAGAGCTCGCCTACTTCGTCTGCCCCTGCCTCTTCTCCTTTGTCATCAACGATCTTTGCATCGATATAAAAATTAGGAAAACCTATAGACCCCTTTTTCCTCATTGCATCACCCTGGTGGAGCGAAAAGGTGTTGGGACCTACCTCGGTAAGCCCGTAACCCTGCCTTATAAATACACCTTTATTATGCCATTTATTAATCAGCGGGATAGGCATCGGTGCCCCGCCGACGATTGCATATCTTACTGAAGAAAGGTCAGCTTTTTCGAACAGAGGTGAATCCGACATCATCTGCAGCATAGTCGGAACCCCGAAAAGTATCGTAGCTTTTTCCTTTTCCATAAGCTGTAGTATCAGGTCTGCATCGAAATGAGTTAAAAGAGTATGTGATGCTCCATGATGAAGGAATGGTGTGAACAATACATTCCAGCCGCCGGTATGGAAAAAAGGCGCAAAGCTTTGAGTATGATCGGAGGAATTAAGATCAAGACGCAAACCTGTATTTATAGAATTCCAGAACAGCATTTTGTGAGTGATAATTACACCTTTTGATAATCCTGTTGTCCCGGCGGTATAGAGAATCATTACCGGATCGTTCTCATCAAATGTTCCCGCAGCCGGCTCTCCGGTCTTATTTTCGTCTTTGAACAGGAACTCAGTAACTTCAGAAAGGATTATCTTTTTTGTCTGCACAGGGAATTCCAGCTGCTCTGACGCAGATTCAAATTCACTATCATAATAGAATAACAAGGGCTCTGCATCGGCGATAAGAGTATTTAATTCTCTGGGGGTGAGCCGGAAATTGAGAGGGACTAATATCGTACCGGTTTTTACGCAGGCACTAAAGAGAAGGACGTGTTCAGCGCTGTTCTTTGAAAAAATTGCGATCCGGTCCCCCTTTTTAATCCTGTATTTTTCTTTAAGAAATTCCGCAAACGACTCCGCCCTTCTGTTAAAGTCTTCATAGGTCCAGCTGATATCCCTGTTATGTTCCCTGATGAACATACGGCCGGGAGTATAAAGAGCCCATTTTGAGAGCCAGTCAGCCTGGAAATTATGCATTACTTTTCCTCCCCGTAATAAAATACAAAATAATTCCCGTAACGACAGAAAGAATAATGGCGACTGCGGCAGCAACTCCGGGATTTTCTCCCGTTGCCACGGTAAAGGGGACTCCTATCTTTCCGTAATAGAAAGAAAAGTGAACTATAATAGCTACTACAGATGCTGTGATCACTACTGATTTATGAATCGATTTGAAGAACATTCCGAACAGTATCGGCACAAAGGCAGCAGAGAAGTATGCGTAAACGCCATTCTGTGCGAATATTCCCACACTCAATTTGGGATTTACCAACTGATCATATGAGATGAGGATCGATATTATCCCGATAAAAATAATTACCACCTTGTTCAGGTTAATCTCGAACCTGTTTTTCTTCATATCATCCTTCGGAAAAAATTTCCCGAATAAAGGCTTTATTATATCGGCAGTGATGGTTGTTGAAATTGACTGGATCAATCCTTCAAGCGTGGAAATGCCCGCCGATATTAATCCCATAACAACTATTACCCCGATAATCACCGGAAAACGGGCAATTACATAAGCCGACATAATTCCATCAAGCTTTAAGGGAGTACCGTTAATCATAAGGTCGGGAAAAGTTATCCTTGCATATAAGCCCGTAAATACTACGAAGAAAAACAAGAGTTCTGTGAGCACACCTGCAACAAGATATTTATTTACATCCGAATCGGATTTCAACAGCAGCGATTTGGTTATAATATGCGGCTGGCAAACTATTGCTACGCCAATTACAATCTGCGCTATTACAATCTCAAAGAAATCCCTGAATAGAAAACTGCTGTCATTCGTTAGCTGTGTTAATTTCGGATCGATGGAATTAAGTTTATCGAGGAAACCGCTGATGCCGTTGCTGAAGTGCTCATAACCTGACCCCAGGAGGATAAAAGCCACAACAATCATTATGATTGCCTGTACGGTATTCGTGTAAACCATCGAATTAGCGCCGCCGAACATCATATATCCAAATATGAAAACTACTATTGCTATAAGGATAGTCAGTTCACTTACATCGAGTGTTTTTGAAAGCACTTTGGTTAATCCCACACAGATAAGCACAATAAAAGTTATTAGCAGAAGGGCCAGGAATCCGAAGAAGAGGGCGTAGCCTTTACTGTTATACCTTGTACCCATCCATTGCGAAAGGGTAAGAGCCTTAACGGAACTTCCGTGCTTCCGGAAACTTTTGGTAAGTATAATCAATGAGGCTACTGCTGCGATCGGCAGGACAACTGCATAGGAAATTACGGCGCTGATACCGTAATATGCGATAAAGCCCGGGTTTATAATAAATGTAGCCGCGCTTGTCATTGAGGCAGCCAGGGCAAGCCCTACAGCATAAGGTGAGAAACTGATATTACCTACAGCGTAATCCCCGATGCTTTTGGTTTTGACTGCACCCCTTACAACAAAGAAAATCACAACAGCAGAGTAAAGCATAATGAGTATCCATCCCGCTGTAATCATTTCATCTGAAGAAGTGCCGTTCATTTCATGCTCCTAAATTCTGAAAACCGAACTTGCAAATGCCAGTCCTCCTCCCGAACCGACAAAACAGGCAAGGTCACCTTTTTTAATCCTGCCTTTGCTGAATGCATCATCGAAGGCCATCGGTATACAGGCAGAACCGGTGTAAGCGAACCTGTCCATTATTGTATGAGCTCTCGGGCGGTCGACGCCGAGGTTATCCATCGTTTCCCATATGCTATTAATGTTTATCTGGGTAAGGAAATAATGATCAATATCCTGCGGTTTAATTTTTAATTCATCGCATGAAGTTTTTATCATACGTGTCCATGTAGTTGGATTTATTTCCTTAGGGAATTTTTTTACAAATTTCAACAGGTGGTCTTTATTATCAATTATCTCTTTAGTAACCGGATAACGGGTCCCCCCGGCATAAATTCCCATCCAGTCGCAGTATTTTCCTTCAGTATACAGATCGCTTGTAAGGAAACCGCGGCTTTCATCATTATTGGCCGATAGAAGCACACCTGCTGCGCCGTCAGCAAAAAGAGTGACGGTTTTCTTATCACCCATATCGAGGTATTTGCTCATTGCATAGGCACCAATAACAAGCACGTTATTATATTTTTTATCCGCACGGATATATTTTGAACCGATATCCAGTGCGGTAACAAAGCCTGCACAGGCTGTGTTAACATCGAATGTTCCGGCATTAAGCGCTCCGAGCCTGTGCTGAACAACCGAGGCTGTAGAAGGGGAGATATATTCAGGCGTATCGGTTGCAATGATAAGAAGGTCGATCTCTTCCGGGAGTATATCAGCGTTACTTATTATTTTTTCTGCTGCTTTAACACATAAATCAGCCGTCGATTCATCCTGACTGCACCATCTTCTCTCCCGTATCGTCAGGTTTTCCACAAGCCAGGTATCCACATCTTCACCCAGCAGTTCATTAAAATAGCTGTTAGGGAGGGTTCTTTCGGGAACATACATACCGGATGATATTATTTCTGCATTTCTCATTAAATGATCCTTATAAAACCAGTCCTCCATCAACGCTTAGGACAGCTCCGCTGATGAATTTGGCTTCATCGGAAGAAAGGAAAAGGTAGGCATCTGCTATATCTTCGGGATTACCCAGTCGGCCAAGCGGTGTTTTTTCCTTCAGCATTTCAATTACTTTCTCAGGTACAGTCTCTACCATCTCGGTGGCAATAAAGCCGGGTGCAACAGCATTCACATTTATTCCTTTACGTCCCAGTTCTCTGGCCCAGACTTTAGTCATTCCTATTATCCCTGATTTAGCAGCTACATAGTTTGTCTGTCCGAAATTACCGTAGAGACCCACAATGGAGGAGGTGTTTACTATCTTGCCGTATTTATTCTCTATCATATAAGTAATAACGGCCTTGGTACAATTAAAGACACCAGTAAGATTGACGTTTATGACCTGCTGCCATTGTTCAGGGGTCATCTTGGCTAAAGTTGAATCTTTGGTGATCCCCGCATTATTTATCAGTATGTCGATATGATTATATTTATCATAGACGGCTTTTGCCGCAGCCTGAACAGATTCAAAAGAGGTAATGTCAACGTGGTTGAATTCAATCCTTCTATCCGCTTTACTCAAATCAGTGATTGTCTGTTCAGCTGCCTGGTCGTTTACATCCCAAATAATAACGACAGCACCTTCTGAGGAAAATTTCTTAACCGCGGCCCTGCCTATCCCGCGTGCTCCACCTGTAATCACGGCAACTTTATCTTTAAGGCGTTCCATATTTCTCTCCCTTGTTTTCAGCGTTTGAAAATTTTCAAACGATAATTATCTAAAAAATAATTCTTATTTATCATGAGCTGACATATCACAAATTTCACACCTTTAACTTCGGTTTTTTCCTTTGCCATTCCTTCAGAAAATTCTGGTAATGTTTCTCCATCAGGATATAAAACTGTTCCATTTTCATGCATCCGGTCATTTATTGTTTTCAATGAGTTCCTGTTGGCCGATTTAATCCCCGTCTTCAGATGTTTCGCGATACGCGTATTGTTCTTAATCAATTCCAGGTTATTCCTGAACGCGTGTTCAAACAGGTCGGGATCAACTTCATAGAAGTCTTTTCTGTTATTCTCGGGGACCCATACTTTCCTTATAAGGTTCCGATCGCGAAGTCTTCTTACAATCTGGCTTACGGGACCTTTACTTCTTCCCAGCTGCTCCGTGATCTCACCTAATGAAAGCGGTTTTGGGGAAAATAAAAGAAGAGCTATTATATGACCCATTAGTTTGCTTAGTCCGAATGCTTTATATGCATCCCCGAATCTCTGGATAAGTTCTTTCTTTATTTTTTCTTCTGAGATCATACTGTGTTCTTAACATTTGAAAAATTTCAAACAATAAGAACATAGAATTATTAATATGTTAAAGTCAATAAGCAGAATAAAAATAGATTGGAAAATTAAAGAATGCTTCTAAGCTTCTCGTAGCCGGATTTGCTTACAGGGAGCTTAGTTCCATCATCAAGTATGAGGCGGTAAGATTCCTTCTCAACCAATTCAATCTTCTTGATACGGGCGACTGCAGCGATATATGATCTGTGTATTCTTAAGAAATCATCCGGCGGCAGATGCTCTTCAAAGTACTTCATGGTCTTCTGCTTAAGGTGGCTTCCTTCGGAGGAATGGATCATAACGTAATCATCCTGCGCTTCCAGATAGCTGATCGTATCTACAGGAATTATATGGATCCTGGAGCCATCCTTTATGACGATACGTTCCAGATATTCTGTTGTTTCCTGGGTATGGGTTATCAGTCCGCTTATAATTTCATTTCCGCGGGATTTGTTTTTCAGCAGGAGCTTTGCCTTTTCGAGCGCTTCTTCAAACCTCTCAGCCGAAAATGGTTTCAGCAGGTAATCGGCCGCATTCACTTCGAAAGCCTTGATAGCATACTGGTCGTATGCGGTGGTAAATATAATAACCGGGGGATTATCAAGAAGCTCGAGCATCTCGAAACCGGTAAGTTTGGGCATCTGAATATCGAGGAAAACGATATCCGGATTCAGTTCGTTAATCTTCTTAACACCTTCAAAACCATTGGAACACTCAGCGGCGATCTCAAATTCATCGTAGGAAGCAAGATATTTCCTTACGATCTGGCGTCCCAGCGATTCATCGTCGATTATTACGGCGTTAATTTTCTTTTCCATGGACAGATGTGTTAAATCAGGATATAAATATAAGGAATTTTGTGGTTTTGACTATTGTAATCTGATGTAAAACTTTCCGTTGAAATAAAAGAGAATGCTCTTCGATTATTGGAATCTGATGTGGTTCGGGGGTTAATCTTTAATATAACCTATAGGACTTATTTAAGACGTATTCAAGACGTTTTCAGAACGTTTTCAGAACGTATTCAGAACGTTTTCAGAACGTTTTCAGATGGTTGGGATCGTGGGCTTACTTATAATTACCTCTTCCTTCCTCCAATTAATCATCATGCATGACTTATTGGAAAGTTGATAATTCTTTGAAGGTTTATGGTATGCGAAAAAAATAACTTTTCTAGGGCGGATCAGAATCTGCAAAATCATCGCTTACAACGAGATAAAAGCGGCTGGTGTTAATCGGGATCAGGATAAAAGTTAAGAAGCTTGTTGCGGAACGAAGAGGATAACCCTGAAGATCCCGTCATCTTTAACAACCTGCATAAGGTTTTCCTGGTGTAGATAAGTTTCAGACTCTCGTGAATATTCTTTAGTCCCACCCCTGTGCCTTTCTTTGATTTCGTTTCCGGGTCATATGAATTTTCAACCTCAATTTTCAGGTAGTCGTTTTCACTTGCGCATTTCAGTCTGACCTTTACTATCTCAAGAGATTCATACACAGCATGTTTTATCGCGTTCTCAAACAGAGGCTGGAGCAGCATATTCGGTACTTCGGCTTCAAGACATTCAGCCGATACTTCCTCTGTATAATCGAACTTATCCTCGAACCTTATTTTTTCAATCTCAAGGTATAGCTTTATATTCTTCAATTCGTCTTTCAGCTTATTCTTCTGCTGTTCATTATTTGCCAGCGTATACCTTAGGAACTCGGCAAGTTTTAATATCATCCCGCGGGCTTTTTCAGGATCGATAGTGGTAAGCGCACTCATAGAGTTAAGGCTGTTAAAAATAAAATGGGGATTTATCTGGAACTTAAGCGATCTCAGCTCCGCCTGTGTTACAAGGTTCTTCAGCTCGGCTTCGTGAAGTTTTCTCTCCTGGAAACCGGAATAATATATTATCAGGTAGTAAAAAGACGTAATGACAAAATAGATAAGAACGCCAATCAGGAACCGCCAGGGTAGCGTGGTGGTAAAGAAAGCCCGATAATCCTCACCGTAACCCAGTATTCCTGTCATCACAAGGTATCCGCAGAGAAGCCACAGCGCCGAAACGAAAACTGCCCCGATAAGATGGTTCAGCAATATCATATAGAAGCTGGTGCTCTCGAAAGAAATGTAGCGGGTTGAGTACCAGAAACTTAGACCCAGCCCGCACAGAATCAGGTTAAAGACTATACTATCGGCCAGTGCTGTATAACGTTTCAGCCTTAAGCGCGAAGTCCAGCAGCAGAAAATTGATAACGATAATTATCACCCATAAGAGCAGATAAATAAAAATATTCCTTTTATTTCCAATTATCGGGTTGGTTTCCATATTGATGCATCAATAAGTTTTTATTTCGCCGCCGCCCATTATAACCACACCTTTTATAACCAGGGTGCTTTCAGGGTTTATTACCACATTGGGACCTCTCATTCCTTTGTGTGAAAATCCGCCGAATAAGGGAGTCACGTTTATAACCACATTCCATTCCTTAGGGACAATCAGTGTTGTTCCGCCGAAAATAGCCGTTACTTCAAGCACATTCTGTCCCGGCGCCAGCTTGCATCGGGTCAGGTCGATCTCTGATCCTCCGAAGATCGCGGTAACATTTCCGCCCTGGAAATTATCAGATACAATGAATTTGTGGCCGCCTCCGAATATTGCAACGTCGTCGAGTCTGTCGCTTTCACTGGTAAATTCACCGGACGGGTTTGCGGTGCCTGATTGTTCAGTACCACCGCTCTGGTTTATTTTAGAATGATGTGACGGAATACAATCTTCTTTTAGTAAGAATATAAATGCCAAGCGCAATTATCAGTATTGAGAATATTACACCTCCATTGATTGCAATAAATGGAAATATCCTGGGAAGCAGCCAGAGGCTGCCTATTATAATGAAGATAATCCCGACACCTTTCTTCTCCGAGTTAGCCAATATGAGAATACCGACAATGATCAGGATGGTCGGGAAAGAAAAAATTACATGGGGAATATCAAAGTACAGGTAATTAAGGTTATCAAGTAAAAACAACGCACCGATTATCACGAGAATAAATCCCATTACGAATCTGCTGTTTGATCTGCTTCTGTTCTCTATCATTTTATTTTCCTCTTGCAAAAAGTTTTAGTTCTCGGGGTAAACATATAATTGAAGGATTCTGAAGTAAATAAAAAATCGGTGAAATTCGGAAATCTGCCGGTAAATGAAGAGAAAGTGTTTCAAATGTGAACGCTCAGTCTGAAAATATGACATTTTTATACTGTTCTTCCTGGCGCAAGTGACGGAAAAAGATTGTTGCTTCCCAGGAATAAAGTGGATTTTCAGACGAGTGCAAATAGGTTTATTAAGATTGAGTATTATCTGGATATAACGAATTATCCACTGGCATAACTATTGAGTTGCTGATAACAAATATTCGAGCTGTTGTTTGGCGACTATCCGCAGCTTCTTTAATGAAGACGAAATTTTTGAATTTCCGGGTTAATTTCTCAACAAACAACAGCTCACCGATTTTTAAAGGGTTCCTGACCTTATTTCCAGTCTTCATAATCAACTCTCTTACTCGACAAACTTTCATACCCTACGTTAGTCTTTTTCACAAGGAAAACTCCACCATTTTTAACAGATTTTTTTACAAATCCATGACAATTCAGGTTCTACGAGTTATTAACCTTCATCAGAGGAAATAAAAAATCTTATTAAGGCAATAAATAAATGCGGTATGAAAATGAAAACATTAATAAAAAAGTTCATAGTTTACCTGATTATTTCCGCCTACATGAACCTGGCAGGCTGTACATCTCAACTGTTGTCAGCAAAGAAGCGCTTTATGCCAAGTGCGACAGGGGGGCGGTTGGTACTCTAACCATTGCCACGGATAAGACCCGTTTTACTATTAATGAGGCAACATGCAGAATAAATAACGACACCCTCATAGTAACAGGAATTAATCGTACTAATACAACCCAGAGGCAGATCATTACAGATTCGATTGCAATGGCTGACTTAAGGTACATCGAAGTGGAAGAATATGATTCGGGCGAAACCTTCAGGATTAATAATCGGTGTAAGTGCGGTTGCTCTTGGCGTTTTTGTACTCTTAGCTGCTAACAGTCTTGGTGACGGCATGGTTAAATCGTGTAACTGAGGTTATATGTTTGAACCAGTTTATGTATGTCTTTTAAAATAAGGCTGCCTGTTGCAATCAGGCGGCCTATTTTGTCCCCTGTGAGCCGAACGCCTCCGGCTTAAAGTATAATTCCGTTTCAGCCTTGCCTTTTATCCGGAATCAGACTTATATTTTATCATTCAATATGAGCAAAAAAGAAAAAAAGATCAGAAATTCCGGGTGGGTACTGCTCGGAATCTATTTATTCCTGCTGGGATTAAATACTCTCCACTACCATCACTATAACCTTGACACCGGCAGCCTTCTTAATACATCACCTTCCCGCTCACTGCAGACTGGCGATATAATACAGGATATTAGCGGGAGCTGTTTTATCCATCATTTTGCTAATACGATTTTAAATTACGCTCATTCTTCGTCAGAAATTATAAAAACCAAACCACTCCTTACTGACTATTTTCGTCCTCATAACATTCATATCCCTTCTCCAGTTAAATATGCTTCCATAGGACTCAGAGCCCCGCCCGCTTCCGTATAATATTTCCGTTACATGTCCGTTTCTTCAGTTAATAATCTTTTTTATTAAATAACGGAGCTTTATATGAAAGCTTTTTCGTTTTTATTTTTTTTGTTGATCCCTGTCCTGATTTTTGCCCAGTCGAATGTTAATCCTGATATAAGTCTGATCGGTACATTTAATACTTCAACCGATCTTTCAAAGGATTCCCCCGAAAAAGGCAAGCTGAATTTCGAACTGCCTGAAATGGAGCTTTTCGTTGACGGCTATCTCAATCCCTATTCACGTGCTGCAGGAAATATTGCCTATGAAGAAGGCGAATTTTCCATAGAGGAACTTTATGCGGAAATAGTACGGGGACTGCCGCTGGATATGCAGATAAAAGCAGGCAAATATCTTGTAGGATTCGGACAATTAAATGTTGTTCACCCTCATGCCTGGGTTTTCGTAGGCCGGCCGCTGTTTCAACAGATATATTTCGGTCACGAGGGCTTTAACGATATAGGATTCAATTTCAGCTTTATTCTTCCGACATCTGCATTCTATTCAAACCTCGATCTGGGCATATTCAAAGGAGATGCAATAGGTAGAAGTGAGATTCCTGATCCAGCCGACCAGGAGAGCATTGTGGATCACCGGGGCAGAAGCCCCATCTTCCTTGGCCGTCTCGGCACCTTCTTCTCTCTCGGCGATTACAGCAACCTTGGTGCGGGAATAAGCGGCTCGTACGGTACTCATCCCAATATCAGATTTTAATACGGCGGGTGATACTACCATTGCCGGTCAGAGTAATAACCTGAAATACACATACATCGGACTCGATTTCAAATATAAATACAGACCCGATGACTATACAGTACTCACAATCCAGGGGGAAGGAATTATGAATCACCGCGACGTTCTGCGAGACGGGAACTTTGGCATAAACACTCCTGTACAGAATAAGGAACAGATAACTACTTACGGTGCTTTCATCTATGCTGATTATCTTTTCGAAAAGATGTACAGCTTCGGAGCGAAGTATGATTACACAAACGGTATTGTTGGAGATGAACCCGGTTTCAACACACTTTCAAATGATGACCAAAATAGTACCAGCGGAATCACAGCCTGGTTCGGGTACTACCCGATCGAACACACACTGGCTTTCCGGCTGAACGTTCAGCACTTATTATATCACTATGCGGACGGAACATCACGCGATCCATCAATAACTATAATCCTGCAGATGATCTTTTCTCTTGGTCCGCACAAAGCGCATCCATTTTAATTGAATTTATTTACACGAGGTTAAAAATGAAAAAATTGATGATTCTCTTTTTAATGATAATAAGCAGCTGCGCATACGGGGAAGTAAAAGCTGTTGCAACCACTACAATAATATATGACCTGGTAAAAAATATCGGCGGGGATAAGGTGGATGTTGATTACCTCTGCAGGGGGAACCAGGATCCTCATTTCCTCGAGGTTATGCCGAGCTATATGCTTAAGCTTCGCAGTGCTGACCTTGTTTTTAAAGTTGGACTCGATTTAGAGAAGTGGCTCCCGCAACTGATCGACGGCTCCCGCAATTCTAACATTCATGTAATTGATCTTTCTCAGGATATTGAGAAGAAGGAAATTCCATCCACAAAGATGGATGCCCGCTACGGTGATGTTCATCCATACGGCAATCCGCATTACTACCTGGATCCCCTCGACGTTAAAATAATGGCTGAGGAAATATATAACGCTCTGGCGGCACAGGATCCGGGCAATTCCTCTTATTATCAAAAGAACTATGATAACTATATTAAAGTACTCGACGCCAAAATTGATGAATGGGATAAGAAAATGGAAAAAGTTAAAGGAACGCCAATAGTCTTCTTTCATTCCAGCTGGATATACTTTGCCGATCAGTACGGCATCAAAATAGCGGGATATGTTGAACCGAAGCCGGGGATCCCTCCTTCACCGTCGCATAATGCTGAGATAATTAACATCATTAAAAAGAGCGGGGTGAAGTTAATCGTTATGGAAAATTATTACAGCGATTCCGCTCCTAACCAGATCGCCGGTATAACGGGAGTAAAAGTTATCAAAGTGCCCGTAGGTGTGTTTGGTTTAGATGGAATCGACAGCTATTTCAAAATGATGGATTACATTGTAAACCAGGTAGTAAACAATAGTTAAAAATAGTTTTCAGAATTTTAACAACAGGATAAAATGGAAAATGAAATAATAAAACTCGAGAACGTCTCGATAGGTTATGGAAAGACAACAATAGTTGAGAACATAAGCCTATCGATTTATGAGAATGATTTTATAGGAATTGTTGGTCCTAACGGGGCAGGGAAGACTACCCTGCTTAAGACATTGCTCGGCAACCTCAAACCCCTACGCGGTTCAATCACCACAGGATCTCATCGTTTCGGCTATGTACCGCAGAGGGATACCGTCCAGCCACTGCTGCCTTATACAGTGCAGGATGTGGTAATGATGGGAAGGTACTCCCTGATGGGTGTTTTCCGCAAACCCTCAGGGAAAGATTATGCAGCCGTTAGCGTGAGTCTTGAGAAAGTTGGAATTAGTCACCTGAAGAATGAACGCTATAACGATCTTTCAGGCGGACAAAGACAAAGGACCCTCATCGCCCGCGCTTTAGCCGTTGAACCCGACGTCCTGATTCTGGACGAACCCACAAACGGAATGGATACTCCCTCGCATCATTCTCTGCTGAACCTGATCACATCGCTTCATGAAGAAAAAAAACTCACAATCCTGCTTGTAAGTCACCTTCTCAGCGATGTTGCGAACGGAGTAAAGAAGCTGGTACTTATCGAGAAGAACTTTTTCCAGTGGGGACCAATAGAGGAGGTGCTTTCAGAAGATAACCTGAAGAAAACCTATTCCTCCGATTTTCACGTTAACATAATTAATGATGAATACATAATAACATCACGGCACGGGGTATAAAAATTGGAAATAGTAAACCAGCTAATTCAGCTTTTTCCTTACGCCCTTGCGGGCAGCGTACTCGCAGGAATGATTTGCGGGTTTCTCGGAACATTCGTTGTTTCTCAGCGTGTGGTTTTTCTTGGGGCAACACTTACACAGGTTGCCGTTGCAGGGGTGGCATTTTCATTTCTTCATTTTGTGAACCTGGAAGAGATCTTAGATTCGCTTTTCGGAATCGAGGAAGGTTCACTTTTTCACAATTTCGAGCCTGTTTTCTTCTCTCTGCTGTTCGCTGTAATAGTTGTGTTGATATTCTCTCAAACCTACAGACAGAAGCTCCTGACGCAGGATGGAATCCTCGGGATCATCTTCGTAGTTGCCGTTGCACTAAGAATCATCTTCACGCAGAAAAGCCCGGTCGGAGAGGTCTCTGAGATCGAAACGATACTGAAGGGGGACATTCTCTTCATAGGTGAATCGCAGTTCTTCACCCTGCTGGGGATATTGTTTTCACCATGGGCACATTCATAATTTTTCAGAAGCAGCTTAAGTTCGTAACCTTCGATCCCGATTCTGCAAGCGCGCATGGAATAAATTCACGGGGCTGGCTGCTGGTATTTTATATAGTAGTAGGAATGGGGATATCCCTCACCACAAGATTCGTAGGGGATGTATTTACATTTGCCTACCTTATTATTCCGTCGTCCATCGGGATATTAGTTTCCCGCAGAGTCTGGCAGGTTTTTCTTACAGCGGTGCTTGTTGGAGCAGTCATTCCCCCGTTATCAATCTTTCTTGCATTCAAATACGACTTCTCCAGCGGTCCCGCCGCAGTAGTGAGTGCTTTCATTTTGTTTATACTCATTTACGGCTACAAGAAAATAAGGAGGTAGAGTTATTAGTTCTGTCACCTTACTTTCGCACTTCTTCACCTTTGAAAGGCTGAATGAAAAACCTTTCCACAGTCGAATTAAAAAGTTCGGGATTATCATTTGTTACCCAGTGAGTTTCCCCGGGGAAAATTGAAAGATTAGCCTTAGGGATATTCCGGTAAATGAATAGCGTATGTTCCTCAAGTATTATATCTCTGTCGCACGACATCACAAGTACCGGAGCCTCAATCCTCCTAAGCTCATCCGGGGAAATATCCGGTTGAAACTCCATCAGTGCAAACCGCTCCTTTATAAGGTTCCAGTCTCTCGAGGTATCGCCCTTCGCGATCATTTCTTTAGCCTGCTTATGTGTTTTGATTACGGCTTCCACCTCACCAGGATAAAGTGCCGTATTCCCCGGCCATAAATTAGCCCCGAATACGGCAATCTTCTTCACATTACCGGGAAAACGGTACCCAAGCATCAATCCGATAATCCCACCGTCGCTCCGCCCGATAAAATAAGCAGGTTCTACCTTCAAATGATCCAGCAGCGAGGCAGCATCTGCAGTCATTTGAACATAAGAGAAAGGATCTTTCCCGAGCTCCGATTTTCCCCGCCCCCTGCAGTCCATTGCAACAACCTTGTATTTCTTTGCAAAATACCCGATCTGAAATTTCATCCCCGCTATATTTCCACCGTTGCCGTGAACAAGAAGCAAAGGTTCCCCGCTTCCATAAACCTCATAATAGATCCTCACGCCGTTCAACAAAATAAAATGGCCAGCCTCGGGATTATTCCCGTATGGCACTTCAGAGACACCGCCAGCTTCCATAACCCGCTCCTCCATCAATTTTAAAGAGAAATATAACAAAAATACCGAAAGCCGTCCTGCGCTGTAAGCCTAAGTCCGGGGTCTTTGGTATTTTAATCTAATATGATTATTTTATTTTTGAATTAATTACATTCAGAAAGAGGTATATGGTATGCTCGGAATATTACTTGCTAAACGGGGGAAGAAAAAAATGCTGCTGATTTTATTGTCACTGTCTGCTATGCTTGTTGCCGCCGGCGTATCTATGTTATTGTAGATATACAGGTTACTTCACAGATTTTCGTGCACGGTTAAATTCTGCAAATTTATATTTTTAATTTCTTCATTTTACTCTGAAGGGTGGTTGGTTTTATATTCAATAGAGCAGCTGCACCATCTGCCCCATAGATTTTTTTATTTGTCAGTTTAAGAGCTTTTTTAATTATCTTCCTGATCTCATCATTCAGAGAATTGATGGATAAATTCTCTCCGTCTCCGCAGTCACTGGTATAACTGCCTTTCTCAAAAACAAGATGTGCGGGTTTGATTATACTGCCCCTGCTGAGTATTGCCGCTCTTTCCAGCGTGTTCTGTAATTCTCTCACATTGCCGTGCCAATTGTTTTTCTGCAGGATCTTCAATGATTCATCTGATAATTTCAGGCTTTTGTTGCCGAATTTTTCTGAAAGAATTTCCAGGAAATAATTCGATAGAAGATATATATCCTCTTTTCTTTGTCGTAGCGGCGGAAGAGTTACAGGAAAAACATTAAGCCGGTAAAAAAGATCTTCTCTGAATTTTCCCTGGTTTACTTTTTCCTCAAGGTTAACGTTAGTTGCACAAATAATCCTTACGTCTGAATGAAGGGTCTTCTCACCGCCAAGCCTTTCAAATGTTCCTTCCTGAATGGCACGTAAGAGTTTCGGTTGAATCTCCGGCGGAAGATCGCCAATTTCATCAAGAAATAATATTCCGTTGTCTGCTAATTCAAAGCGGCCGCGCCTCGTTGAAACAGCCCCTGTAAATGCACCTTTCTCATGCCCGAATAATTCACTTTCAGCAAGGTTCGTATTTAATGCCGAACAATTTAAAGTTATAAATGGTTTTCCCGATCTTTTTGATAATGCATGAATGGCTTTTGCAGTCTGTTCTTTGCCCGTTCCTGTCTCACCTAAAATCATTACATGAGATTCGGTGGGAGCAACCAGTTTTATCTTTTCTATCACCTGCTGCCAGGCCGGCGATCTCCCTATCAATCCTTTTACTACAGAATCGATATCACCTACAAGTGAGTTTCTTTCGTATACGAGTCTTTCTTTTTCATTTAACAGCGAATCGGTCGCCATCGTCTGCGCTAAAGCAAGCGCTATAAGTTTTGTTAATGTATTTGCGATGTTCACTCTTTGAGGAGTAAACATATCGCACTGCCTGTGGTCGAGCGTCATTAGTCCGAGGGTATCACCATTTATCCTCAGTGGTGCAAGCATACAGGAATGACCCGTAGGCATATCGATTACTTCTTCATAAGTATCATGATGATCCGGATTGCGTGTTTCCTCGACGAGTTTGACTTTACCGGCATTTAAAACTTTGCTGATATCGGGATGAGTTTTAAGTGCTATTTGAAAATCCTTTAATTTTTCGGTAGCCAGTGGACCCTGAGCAAATCTCACTTTCAGACTATCATCTGCTTCTTTGCTCAGTATAACCGCAAGTTCGTAAGGTATTATCTCATTGATCGCGTCAAGTACAATCCCCATAGTTTTATGAGGAGAGAGATAGAGTGTTTCATTTGTTTCTATTGCAGTGGAAATCATTTTTCAACCGGGATTTAGTTGATACCGATATTTAGGTGCAAATATAACGAAATAACGGTTGATTTTGGATCAGGAAATTTAGTCGGTGCCTTAACTGATTTATTTATAATAGGTTATAGGTATAAATATCTTTGGTACGCAGCTTGTATAAACATAATCAAGATGTTATACACATCAAATTAACAATAAAAATCATGGGAGAAATAATGATGGAAACAATTGAAAATAAAGCGGGAATACCTCTGATCGGCGATAAAATGCCTGACATGGCAGTCCAGACCACCCACGGAATAAAAAGAATTCCTGGCGATTATAAAGGTAAATGGGTAGTGCTTTTTAGTCATCCTGGCGATTTTACACCAGTATGTACCACTGAATTTTATGCATTCGCAAAACGAAATGAACAATTCAAAAAGTTGAACACTGAATTAATAGGACTCTCAATCGACCAGGTTTTTTCACACATAAAATGGGTCGACTGGATAAAGGATAATTTAAAGGTGGAAGTACCTTTTCCAATTATTGCAGATGACATGGGACGGGTTTCAACCAAACTTGGAATGATTCATCCCGGAAAAGGAACCAACACTGTCCGTGCAGTCTTTATTATAGATCCCGAAGGAATTATCAGGCTTATGATTTACTATCCTCAGGAGATCGGAAGACAGATAGATGAGATATTAAGAGCGTTAAAGGCTTTGCAGATTTCAGATAAAAATAAGGTTGCCATGCCTGAGAACTGGCCGAACAATGAATTGATTAAGGATAAAGTAATTATACCTCCTCCAAAAGATCTGGTTGAAGCTGACAAAAGGAGAAATCCTGAGGAAGGATATGACTGGTGGTTTACTTTCAAGTCATTAAATAACTGAAGTTCCTTATATGAGTTGAAGTCCGGATTACCCGGATTTTAGGATGAAAAAATCCCGCTTCCTCCCCGGTTGTCGGGATTTTTTTTATTATCTTATTTAACTTTAAAATAGTTATTAAGTTATAACCCACAAAAAACAAATGACGCAGCTTCAAATAGGATATGAGGGGGCAACAAGATTTGGTGTAAGGGAACTAAAGGATTCGGAGGAGAGGATAAGAGCAAACTTCTTCCGCGAGCTTAAATCGTGCAGCCTGTTCCTGATGCCTGTCAATAAATCTGACCCCGAATCAATATCATCCTATAAGATTTTGGTTAAGGAGCTTTCATCATCTCTTCCTTTTCGAACCGGGATAAGTGATTTTTCCGGTATCATCCCCGATAATTTCAACTCTAATGGCTGTCAGCTTCAATATATGGTTTTCGAAAACATTGAACCTGACTATGTAAAACAGATTCTACTGACTAAACTACGTGAAATATCAGGAATAAATCACCGCAGCATAAGGTATAATAAATTCGGACTTTTCATTCCCCGTGCAGGCAGGATTATCTGCTTTTCTTTTGCGCACAGCGGAAGTATGTACTATCGATACAGGCTGGCAGAGTTCAAACTTGAGTCTTTGCCCGCAGGATTGATTAAATTATCTCCTGTCACTGCTTAGCTTCTGTCCAAATGAATATTTTTTTAGCGGTTCCAGGGCTTCATGCTTTATTTTGAATATGAAAGCTCCGATAGAACATTCTACTTCTCACATTATCAGTTCTTTTGCTGAGTCAGCATTAAAAACGGGAAAGTTCAGGAGCGGCCATGAAAATGTAGAAAAATATTTATTAGAGACCGATCCTGAAACAATTGCCTCTGAAGTGCCTGTATGGTATAAGCAGCCCCAAAGCAGCAGGTTGGATATAGACGGCGTACTTACAGGTCATATTGATATCCTAAGGTATGAAAAGAATGGTATGATTGGAATATGGGATTATAAGCCCCGTGCAAAATATGAGAAGAAGGCCTATATGCAGGTCTACCTGTACGCTCTTATGATGTCACAACGTACCGGAATTCCCCTGGGTAATTTCTTGTGCGGCTACTTTGATTCAACTGATGCATATTTCTTCCGAGCCGAACAGGTGGTCTGTTATTATCAAAAGCAAGATTGCCGGAATAACTATAAGAAAATCATCGAAAGTTTGCCTGATCCCTAAGGCTGGAAAAACCCATCGCTAATTCTGAAAAACCATAAAGGGAGCGCATAAATCAGAGGATGGCAGGCTCGGTAAGCATAAAAAAAGAGATTGATTGCAAACTTTTCCGATAGAAAATAAATTTTCTATTAGTTTCTGTTTACAACCAATCTCAATTACGAATCTAGAAATTATTTTTTCTTAGTCAATACCCCCATCAAAGGACGTTAAAATAATCACAGATTTGCTTTTGGCGTTTTTAGATGATTAAGCCTTCAGGTCCCATTAGCGAATTATTCCAATCTTCCTATCTTTTGTTTATATTTATTATTCGTATTAAGACGAAATGGAACCATATTGGCAAAAGAGAAAATACTTGTAACTTCAGCCCTTCCTTATTCAAACGGACGAATTCATCTGGGACATTTAAGCGGCGCCTATCTGCCTGCAGATATTTATGTACGCTATAACAGGATGAAAGGCAATGATGTTCTATACATATGCGGATCAGATGAACATGGCGTTCCTATTACTATCAGTGCCGACAAGGAAAAGGTTAGTCCCCAGGTTATAATTGACCGCTTTCACGAAATAAACCGAAAGGCTTTTGAGCAGTTCGGAATGAGCTTCGATATCTATTCAAGGACGTCTCTCCCTATTCATCATGAAACCGCGAAGGAATTTTTCCTCGAGTACTATAACCGCGGTATGCTGAAGGAAAAGAAAACCATGCAGTTCTATGATGAAGAGGTTAAGATGTTTCTGCCAGACCGCTATGTTGAGGGAACCTGCCCGAACTGCGGTTACGAAGAGGCACGGAGTGATGAGTGCGAGAACTGCGGCGCTCTTTATGAACCTTCAGAACTGAAGAGTCCGAAAAGTAAAATTAGCGGAAAGACCCCCATTCTAAAAGAAACCACCCACTGGTATTTTCCGCTGGGTGATTATCAGCCGCGGCTTGAAGAGTATATAAAAGTTAGCAGCGAAAATTACGGCTGGAAGGATAATGTGCTTCAGTACTGTAGAGGATGGTTCAAGGCAGGATTAAAAGACCGTGCATATACACGCGACCTCGACTGGGGTGTATCTGTTCCTCTCGATTCGGCTGAAGGGAAAGTGCTTTATGTCTGGTTTGAAGCTGTACTGGGTTATATTTCAGCAACAAAGGAATTATCCAGACAGCGCGGCGATGAGAATCTCTGGCGCGAATACTGGCAGGGTGAAAAGACAAAATACGTAGCCTTTATCGGGAAAGATAACGTAGTTTTTCACTGCATAATTTTTCCGGCTATGCTCATGGCTTGGAATGATGGAGATAGGGAAAAATATATTCTTCCCCAGAATGTTCCGGCTAACGAGTTTCTTAATTTTGAAGGGAAGAAATTCTCCAAAAGCCGCAACTGGGGCATCGATGTAATCGATTTCCTCAGTATGTTTCCTCCCGATCCGTTGAGGTATACACTTGCGGCTAACCTGCCAGAGACACGTGATACAGATTTTTACTGGAAGGAATTCCAGCTCAGGAATAACAGTGAACTTGCTGATATATTGGGTAATTTTATAAACAGGACGTTCACCTTCGTGCATAAGCACTTTGATGGAAAAGTCCCTGAAAGATCAACGCTGGAGAAGATCGATGAAGAGATGCTTCAGCTGATTGCAGGTTACCCGGGAAAAGTTTCTGCGCTATTCGACTGCTACAGGATAAAGGATGGCGTTACAGAGATTATGAACCTTGCCCGCGCGGGTAACAAGTATTTCAATGATTCAGAACCGTGGGTTACTGTTAAAAGCGATAAGGTAAAATGTGCAACAACGCTTAATATTTGTTTGCAGACAATTTATACACTGGCAGGACTATTTTCCCCCGTAATTCCTTTTTCATCTGAAAAGATATTTAAGATCCTGAATTCATCTCCCTCCGGCTGGGATGACCTCGGAGATGCAAACCTTAACGTCGGTCACGCTCTTAATAAAACAGAAATTATTTTTCCTAAAATAGAGGACGATATAATCGAAGAGCAGGTTGCAAAGCTTGGTTCCAAAACTGAAGTGGATACAAATAATAACCTTATATCTATTGAGGATTTTGATAAAATTAAGCTGAAAGTAGCAGAAATTGTTGAAGCCGTAAATGTGCCTAAAAGTAATAAACTGATTAAACTGAAGGTCAGGCTCGACGACGGCGACCGCCAGGTAATTGCAGGAATTGCCAAAACCTATAAACCTGAAGAACTTGTCGGGAAGAAAATAATTCTTGTTGCCAACCTTAAGCCGGCTAAGCTGATGGGACTTGAATCCCGGGGCATGGTTCTGGCTGTTGAAAATGAAAATGGAGAATTGAATGTTCTTACCGCCGCTCAGAATGTTAAAAATGGAACACGGGCAAAGTAATTAACTATTATAATCTAAATATTTCCGGAGATTTATGATGAGAAAAGTCTTTTTACCAATATTTATGTTATTTCTGATTGCAGGCGCATTGGCGCAGCAGGGGCCGATCAGCAAGATATCCGCTGCCCTGCAGTCGCAGATGATAAATGCTTCTGTAGATGAGCAGCTTCTGGTATGGGTTTACTTTACCGATAAGGGTCAGAATACGGATTCTTATCTTAGTAATCCTCTTAGCGTTGTTAGTGAAAAATCACTCAAGAGAAGAGAAAAAGTTCTTGATAAAGATGCAGCCTTGACGATGAGAGATATTCCTGTCAACCCGGCTTACCTGGCACAGGTTAAGGCGAAGGGATTAAATATTAAATGGCCCTCCAAATGGCTGAACGCCGTTAGCGGTATGGTAACCAAATCTCAGCTTGATGGACTTGAAGCACTCCCGTTCGTTAAGAAGCTTGATGTCGTATATAAACTTAGAAAAGGATATCAGCCTGAAACTGATAATAATGCAGTAAACCAGGTACTCAGTAAGGTTACTCAGCCTGAAGGAGTTCTTTCCTTTGATTACGGTGAATCCTACTCACAGCTTCAGCAGATAAATGTACCTGCGGTTCACGATATGGGGATTACCGGTCAGGGAATTACCATCTGTCTTATGGATGCAGGCTTCAGCAGATTGAGTCACGAAGCATTTAATTCGATGGATATAATAGCTGCCTGGGATTTTGTTAATAATGATCCTAACGTTGGAAACCAGGCAGATTCTGGAGACGGTTCGCACGGAACCGAAACACTTTCCACAATAGGCGGATATGCTCCAGGTCATCTTATCGGGCCGGCTTTTAACGCTTCTTACATACTTGCTAAAACCGAGAATACCGACAGCGAGACTCCTCTTGAAGAAGACAACTGGATTGCCGCAATGGAATGGGCTGATAGTATAGGCGTTGATGTTACATCTACATCGCTTGGTTATATTGGCTTTGATCCGCCCTGGCAGAGTTACACCTGGATGGATATGGACGGCAACACGACCATTATTACAAACGGAGCCGATTACGCAACCCACCTGGGTATCGTGGTAGTTAACTCTGCAGGCAACGAGGGATATAATGCATCACATAATACCCTTGGAGCTCCTTCGGACGGTGATAGTGTAATAGCAGCAGGTGCAGTCGATCATTCTGGTTCAAGAGTATCTTTCAGCAGCGTTGGGCCTACTGTGGACGGAAGACACAAACCCGATATTATGGCTCTAGGTTCGGGTGATGTTGTCGCTTCTCCATACAGCAATACCTCTTATACATCTGCCAGCGGTACTTCTTTCAGCTGTCCTCTCTCGGCAGGAGTTGCTGCGTTGATTTTATGTGCAAATCCGGGATTAACCCCGATGCAGGTACGCGATGCAATGAGAGAAACAGCTTCGCAAAGCAATAACCCTGATAACCTCATGGGCTGGGGAATACTTAATGCTCTGGCTGCGGTTAATTACTTCCCGATCCCTGTTGAGCTTTCATCATTTTCTGCATCCGTAATCGACGGCAGGGTAAATCTGGTTTGGACTACTGCCACCGAAAAGAATAATCGTGGATTCGAGATTGAAAGGAAAACAGCCGGATCTGGTTATTCAATGATCGGTTTCGTTGAAGGGAACGGAACTGTTTCCACACCGAACCATTACAGCTACATAGACAAAAGCGATATTCGTGGAATATATATATACAGGCTGAAACAGGTCGATTTTGATGGAAAATTTACGTACAGCAATGAAATTACCCTGGATGTACCGGCAGCTTCGGATTTTGTGCTTCAGCAGAACTATCCGAATCCGTTTAATCCTTCTACGATGATCAAATACTCAGTTCCGAATGCATCAAACGTAAAACTTATTCTCTATGATGCTCTCGGCCGCCAGATTAAAGTCCTGACAAATGAATATAAAGAAGCGGGCAATTATTCTTATACACTCAATGCAGACGAACTTTCAAGCGGTGTATATATTGTCAGGCTTAGTGCCGGAATTTCAAACAGGGTTATTAAAATAACGCTGGCAAAATAGGTTTCAGGATCTGGAATGATGTGTAACCATACCGGTTTACCTTGATTTTCAGGCCTTCTATGGATAAAATTGCTGGCTAAAATGTAAAAAACTTAAAATAAGGAGAATCACTCAATGTTCCGTAGGGTCGTATTACCTTTTGTTGTTTTGGCTTCCTTCCTTCTCAGTTCCTGTACCCCAAAACATGCTGATATTATAGTAGCAAAATTTGATGATGAACAGATCAAGATGAATGAATTTGAAAAAATGTATGCAAAGAATTCAGGCAGTTATGAAGAGGCAAAGGATGATAGTCTCTCACAGCTTAAGAACTTCCTCGATCTTTATGTTAATTTCAGGATGAAGCTAAGAGATGCATATGTCCGAGGCTTTGATTCAAATCCTGAACTTAACCAGGAACTTAAGGATTATGAGAAGAAAGTAGGCGTTTCCTATATCCTCGAAAAGAAGATACTGGAACCGGGATTAAAGAACCTTTATGATAAAAGAAAATATGAGCTTCGCGTAAGCCATCTTATGATCAGGCCCGATTCGAAAGGTGATCAGGCTGCAAAGGAACGTGCACTTGCTATTCTCGACAGCATCAAGCACGGCGCAAGTTTCTCTGAGATGGTGAGGAAATATTCCGATGATAGCTATTCTAAAAATATCGGCGGTGATATTTATTATGTCACTGCAGGACTCCTGCCCCCCGAATTTGAAGATGCCGCTTATGCTACTCCTGTCGACAGCGTTTACCCATCGGTTGTACATACACGCTACGGTTATCACATTATAAAAGTTACTGATAAGAGGGAACGGATTCCCCAGATAAGAGCAAGTCATATTCTTGTTAGTTTTAACAATCCTGAGGGACAGGTCGACACGGTTTATGCCAGGGCAAAAATTGATACTGTTATGCAGAAGCTGAAGGCAGGAGAGGATTTTGCCGGGCTTGCAAAGGAATATTCCGATGATTCAGGATCCGCAAAGAACGGCGGTGATCTCGGGTTTTTCGGAAGGCGTATGATGGTTAAGGAGTTTGATGAGGCTGCGTTTAACCTTAAACCGGGCGAGATATCAGAGGTGGTAAGAACCAATTTCGGCTACCATATAATAAAATTAACCGATCAGAAACCTTATCCTTCTTTTGATGAGGATAAAGAAGAACTTGAAAAGATTTTTAAACAGACAAGATACCAGGCCGAGTACGATTCACTTATAGATAAGCTGAAGGATAAGTACGGATTTCATTTAAATGAACAGGTGCTGGCAGAGGTGCTTAAGAATGCTGATTCATTAAGAGTAGGCAGCCAGATAAAAAATTACGATAAGCTTAAAAGTCAGCCTCTGGTTACGTATAATAAGGTAGATACAATCAGCGTCCAGGCAGCTATCGATAGAATGAATGCTGAACGTCAGTTCATGAACAGGCTCATTGATTCCAGCATCCTCAACTCCGCAATAAATAAGGTTGTCGGTGATAGTCTACTTGCTGTTGCTGCTCTCGATCTCGATAAAACAGATCCCGAATTTGCAGCACTGATGGATGATTACCGCAACGGCATATACGTTTTCAAGCTGCAGGATGATGAGGTCTGGAGTAAGATAGGTGCTGACAGCACAAAGCTGTATGACTATTATGTGAAAACAAAAAATAATTATGTATGGCCTGACAGGATAAACTTCAGTGAGATTTTCTCAAAGAGCGATTCGCTTATTCACGTTTATTATTCAGAACTGCAGAATGGAGCAGACTTCGATTCACTTGCCGCTAAATACACTGAGCGTAACAATATGAAACCAAAAGCAGGCAACTACGGCCTGGTTGCTGTCGATTATTCACCGCTGGCTTCCAAAACAAACGAACTTCTTTCACAGCCCGGAACATATTCGGAACCGTTCCCATATTCCGGTGGTTTCGTGATTGTAAAGCTTATTGAAAAGGATCCTTCTCATCCAAAAACTTTTGAGGAAGCAAAAGCAGAAGTATCCGGCGCTTACCAGGAAGCTGAATCGAAGAGACTCGAGCAGGCATACCTTGAAAGCCTGAAGAAGAAGTACGATCCTCAACTTTATTACGATACACTTGAAGAAGCTTTTAAAGACACCGAATAAATTATTTCTTTTGATTCTTACCGCAGCTTTAATAGGTGGCTGCGGTAAAGAACAACGTGAAAAAGACTATCTAGCCAGGGTGAATGATTCATACCTTACGAAAGATAACCTTGCTTCGGTAGTCGATTCCGGTTACGGTAAAAATCTGTACCGGAATGAAATAGTAAGGAACTGGATAAATGAGGAACTGCTTTACCAGGAGGCAAAAAACTCAGGGATACTGAAGAATAAAGATTTCCTTAGGGTCAAAATTGAATCGGAGAAGCGGCTTGCGGTTACGTTCCTTATAAATAAATTATTTCAAGAAGAACAGCTGACTATCGAACCTTCTGAAGTAAAGGACTATTTCGATAAACACCGGGATAATTTTAAACTTTTTCATAATGCTTTTCTCGTTAACCTTGTGCAGTTTGATGACGAAGATAGGGCGATTAGTTTCAGGAATGAGGCTTTCTCAAATGGATGGCAAAAATCTGCCGAATTGTTCAATGGCGACTCGAACATAGTTTCTATTGAGAATACAAAGCTTGTGTACGAGTATGAGCTTCAGCCTGCCGACCTTATCCGTGTAATAAGAGAACTTCTGCCGGGGGAGATAAGTATTGTGATAAATGATGGTATGGGTAATTATTTTATTGTGCAGCTGCTGGAAAAATATGAACAGGGCAGTATTCCTCCATATGAAGTTATTAATGATCTGGTGCGTGACAGGTACGTTGCATCGAAGAAGGAACAGTTTATAAAAAATTATGTACAAGATTTATATTCTAAAAACGATATAGAAGTAAGATAGGTGTTAAATGAAACTGAAGATTCTGGCAGTACTGATTTTTGCAGCCGGCATTATGCATGCACAGCAGGTGCTGGATAAGATTGTTGCTGTTGTTGATAATGAAATAATTACCGAGAGCGAGCTGAATTTCCAGACAAACCTGCTTGCATCCCGTTATGGTGTTTCTCCGGATTCCCCTCAGCTGAAAAGACAAACGCTCAATTCTATGATAGAGGAAAAGCTTGCTTATGCTCAGGCGAATCTCGACTCGATAGAAGTTACAGATGAGGAAGTAGACAAGCGTATTGATTATCAGATCCAGCTATTTATTCAGCAGTACGGGTCGAAGGAGCGCGTCGAACAGGTCTATGGTATGAGCATAGAAAAAATAAAACGTGAACTGCGTGATGATGTGAGAAAGAATCTGATGGTTCAAAAACTCCGCGAAAAGAATTTCGGCAATGTTGAGGCAACAAGACGCGATGTTGAAGATTTCTTCGATAAGTATAAAGACAGTCTGGGTGTAATACCTGAAAAAGTTCAGATTGCTCATATATTCAGATCTCCGAAAACATCTTCAGAGGCTAAAGAGAAAGCTCGTCAGTTCGCACAGTCAATACTCGATTCCATAAAGAACGGGGCCGACTTTGCGGAAATGGCAAAGAAATACTCCGAGGATCCGGGAAGCGCCAAGGAAGGCGGTGATCTCGGGTTCGTGAAAAAAGGTGTGTTTTATCCGGAGTTTGAAGCGGCTGCTTATGCACTGCAGCCCGGGGAATTATCCGGTGTTGTGGAATCACCTGTTGGTTTCCACATAATTCAATTGATTGAAAAAAGAGGCGAATCAATTCACGCAAGGCATATACTCATAAAAATAAAAGCAGATGAGGATGCAGACCTTAAGACTATTGACTTCCTTACAGCCGTAAGAGATAGTATTGTTAATGGCGACAGTACTTTTGCTTATTATGCGAAGAAGTATAGCGAGGATGAGGATACTGCTCCCTTCGGCGGCGAGCTCGGAACTTTCTATATCAACCAGCTTGATAAAAGTGTGCTGGATGCGGTATCAAAGCTTAAAACAGGGGATATCAGCTTCCCTAAAAGATATGAATACTCGGCCGGAAATTACGGCTATCATATAATTTATCTTGAGGAGAGAACGTCGCAGCACGCTCCCGATCTCAACAAAGATTACGCTGATATTAAAAAACTTGCAGATGAATATAAAAGACAGCAGAAGTACCAGGCATGGATTGAAAGCCTTAAAAGCAAGATATATTACGATATAAGATTGTAAAAAATAAAGAGGAACTGGATTTGAAAGAAACCGGCGAAGGCGACGTTCAGCTGGTGGAAAAGCTGAACGAAAAAGTTACTAAGACAAAGCATGAAATTGCGAAAATAATAATAGGGCAGGAAGAGATTATTGATCAGCTGCTTATATCTCTTCTTTCACGCGGGCATTGTTTGCTTGTGGGTGTGCCGGGACTCGCGAAGACGCTCCTCATTAAAACACTTGCCGAGGTAATGGACCTGAAGTTCAGCCGTATTCAGTTTACTCCTGACCTCATGCCAGGCGATATTACAGGTACAGAGCTGGTTGAAGAAGACCCTGTTTCACGGAAGAGAAATTTCCGCTTTGTTGAAGGTCCCATTTTTGCTAACGTAATCCTTGCTGATGAGATCAATAGAACACCCCCCAAAACCCAGGCCGCGCTTCTTGAGGCTATGCAGGAACACAGGGTAACTACTGCCGGGGTTACTAAAGTTTTATCAGAACCATTCTTTGTGCTGGCAACTCAGAACCCGATTGAACAGGAGGGCACTTATCCCCTCCCTGAAGCTCAGCTCGACAGGTTTATGTTCAACCTGTGGCTCGATTATCCTTCCTTCGAGGAGGAGAAAATGATCGTGCAGACAACCACTAGCGAATATAAAGCAGAACTTACGAAGGTTGTATCTGCTGATGAGATTATACTCTTCCAGGACCTTGTAAGAAAGGTTCCTGTTTCAGATAATGTTATCGAATTTGCTGTAAAAGCTGCAAATCTTACACGTCCTACCAATGGCTCGTCCCCGCAGTTTATAAAGGATTGGATAACATGGGGAGCAGGACCAAGAGCCTCCCAGTATCTTATAATGGCTGCTAAAACCCGCGCTGTTATGAATGGAAGGTACACACCTAATATTGATGATGTCAAGTTCGCAATGACTCCCGTTCTGCGTCACCGCATTATAACAAACTTCAGCGCAGAAGCCGATGGCATTAGCTCCACCGACGTCATTCAAAAGCTCGTCAAAGAGCTCGATTAGTATGACTTATCTGCATTCAATCCGTATGAAAAGTTAATCAGGTTTTTGTCCCGGTGACTCCTAATTCCCAGTCGATCTACCCCTAACCATTTCAATCTGCATTCCGCCAGGAATATTTGCCTACCGAAGATAGACAGGTTTCTTCTTGCCTCTTACAATAATATAAACTAGCTTGCAATTGTTCCGGACAGGGAAATGTTATTTAGAAGGGCAGAGTGGGAAGATGTCGTTAAACCAAAAAGTTATAAAGGATTTTGAATCTGTTGACCGCTTAAGGGAAATCCTTTACTACGAGTTCCATACATCCAATACCTCTTATTTAATCTTTCTTTTCTTCGGATTACTCCTCCCGCGACTTGGATTCGGAATACTGCTTATCAAAATCATTCTTTTAATTTTTGTTACAGCCGCAGTTATTCTAACACCTTATATGTTTTACGTTTTGATAAAGGAAGAAAGATACGGCTGGATTGCGGTGTACCTCGTATTGATTCCTTTCCCGCTTATAGCCGGGTATTTTATTTTCCAGGATACCCTGGCATTCGAGGCAGCGCTTCTGATCCCATTGCTCTCATTTTATCTTTATTGCTATATAATTAAATATGCTGTAGACGAATGGATCAGACAATATAACTGGACACAGCAGCTTATGCATCAGAAGGAAGACAGAATAAAACGATTAGAAGATGAACGCCAGTGGATTTAGAGGCGGGCTATTTTGTAGTTCTTCAGGGCGAAGTAGATCTCTTTGGCCGCGGTTTTAACTACTGAGGCAGTGGGTACCGCAAGCAGCATTCCCAGAACACCAAAAAGCTGGCTTCCTGCAATAATAAGCAGAATTATAATGATGGGGTGCATATCTACACTCTTGCTGAACACATAAGGTTGAACGAATCCGTTATCAAGAGTATATGTTATAACGATAAGAAGAAGGATATAGGGTACCATCGAAAGATCGCCGGTTTGAATTACCGAGACAATTATAGCCGGGACTCCACCTATAACCGGACCGAAGTAGGGAACAAGGTGTCCCAGTCCCGCAATTACTCCCAGCGGCAATGCATTGTTCACACCTATGAAATATAATCCCAGTCCCATCACCGTTCCCACGAAAGTAGCATCGAATATCCATGCCCGAACGAACCTCCCAAGCTGGAGACTGACTTTCTTCAGTATCCAGTACGACATTTCAAAATAATTATTGGGAATCATTTGAAGAATATTCTTCATAATCTTTCTGCTGTCTTTTACCAGGAAGAAGGTGATAAACGGAATGATTACCATTATTAGTATTGCTGAAACTATTCCTGAGACCAGCTCAGATACTGTGTCGAATGAATTAATAAACTGGCTGTTAATGAATTCTTCGAATTTATGCGACAGCTGGCCGGGACTGAAGAAGGGGAACAGTCTGTAAAGTTCGGCTTCAAGCTGTACCAGCTGATCATGAAGAGAGAAAGACTGCAGGGTTTTCATTAGCTGATCCATCTGGATCATAAACTTGGGAATTATAAATGAGAGAAGGATATAAAGCAAAAGGCTTGTGGTGCCGAATATAATTAGAGTTGCAGTCAGCCTGCTCATACCTTCTTTTTCGAGAGAACTGACAAAAGGATTGAAAATAAAAGCCAGCAGGACAGAGAATATCATCAGGAGAATAATATCTGAAAGCAGGAAGACAGAGATGAGTATCAAAGCAATAACCAGGATCCATATCGAGATCCGGGCAAACCGCCTGGTACTTCTTTCGGTCATATTATCCCAGTAAAATTTATAAACTTAGTTGAAATTTAGCTTTTTAAGGGGAAGAGATCAAACATCGCTGACAGATTCAACTCTTCTTATCCCCGGGATTTCACGCATCAATGCTCTCTCGATTCCTGCCCTCAGGGTCATTACCGACATAGGACAGGTCTTACAGGCTCCGGTAAGTTTAACCTTAACTATCCCGTCTTCGCTTAACTCAATAAGCTCTACATCGCCGCTGTCGGCCTGCAGGAAAGGTCTCATTTGCTCCAGTGCTTTGAGTACTTTTTCTTTCATTGAGATCCCGCGATAAATGATTAATCATCGTTGTCGAGAATTATTTCAACCTTTGAATCAGCCCGCGAATTTCTCGTATTTACCTGCTCTACCAGCTGCCGGGCAATTTTAAAAATTGCTTCGGCCTGATCTGAATCGGGCATATCATAAACGATCGGTATTCCTTTATCCCCGCCGATCCTTATCCGCGGATCAATCGGGATACCACCCAAAAAGGGCACTTTTGCGTCGTTAGCAAGGGCTGAACCGCCGCCGCTGCCGAAAATATCGTATTTGTTACCGGTATCGGGAGCAATAAAGTAACTCATATTTTCAACTATACCGAGCACAGGTACGTTTACTCGGCCGAACATTTTTACCGCTTTACGTGCATCAATAAGCGAAACTTCCTGGGGAGTTGTAACTATTACGGCACCGGTTAGCGGGATTGTCTGAACAAGAGTCAGCTGAATGTCCCCTGTTCCAGGTGGCATATCGAATACAAGGTAATCAAGTTCATCCCAGTCAACGTCGCTTATAAATTGTTTTACAGCGCCGCTTGCCATAGGACCCCTCCATATAACCGGGGCATTATCGTCTATAAGAAAACCGATTGAAATAATTTTGATTCCGTAGTTAACCAGAGGAATCATTTTCATTGTTTCCCTGCTCTGGAAGAGCTGCGGCTTTTTATTGATGCCGAGCATCAAAGGTATGCTTGGTCCATATATATCTGCATCAATTATACCGACTTTCGCACCGTTCTTTGCAAGTGCAACAGCAAGATTTACTGCTACCGTGCTTTTGCCTACACCGCCTTTACCGCTCGCTACAGCAATGGTATTTTTTACTCCCGGTAGAATTGTCTCCTGCTTCGATTCTTTCTGAGGGGTTCCTTTTGATTCGAGATTTACTTCAACTTTCTTAAGTTCTTTGAATTCCTTTTTTATGGCTGCTGTGAATGAATCCTGCAATTTATTTATATCAACGCCTGCGGGTACAGAGATGCTAAGTTTTAAATTATTTCCTTTGTTTTCGAATTCTTTTATTGAGTTAAGGAGAAGAAAATCAGTATTAATATCTTTAATCTGTTTTAAGGTACTGAGTAGTTCACTTTTTGTTATATCGGCCATCAAAACACCATTCTCGTCTTTATTTATGAAAAACAAACTTAGTAAAAAAATGGTTCATTTTGAATGGAATTCCGGTTGGCGTGTCAGTCCTCAAATCCGCAATCTGCAGTTATCAATTTTATTTTATCAGACTTTAGTTTTGGAAAATTTCCCGGAAGCTTTTATAGTGTGGTTCATAAGCCATTCCTGGGAATCGACAGGCTTCATTCCCGGTTCAGGCTCCAACTTGTGGTAGTTCATATCGTTGCAGAGTATCCTTACCTTCACATTATCCTTCATCGCTGCCTTAATCAAGGTACGATTAATCTCATCTTTCAGTTTCTGATCTTCGATTGGGAAAGCAATCTCAACTCTGCGGTCCAGGTTGCGCTGCATAAAGTCGGCGCTGCTTAAATAAATTTCTTCTTCGCCGTTATTATAAAAATAAAAAACACGGCTGTGTTCAAGGTAGCGTCCGACAATACTTCTTACTTCGATATTTTCGCTGATACCTTCCAATCCCGGAACCAGGCAGCATATACCTCGGACAATAAGTTTTATCTGAACTCCTGCAGCTGATGCTTCATACATCGCGCTTATAAGAGCGGGATCAACAATCGAGTTCAGCTTGAAGAGAAGCTTTCCTTCTCCTCCTGCCTTAACATTCTCAATCTCGCGGTTAATTTTTTCGAGGAACTTCTGTCTCATATCTATCGGGGCAACAATCAGTTTCCTGAAACTCGTCTGTTTGCTGTACCCGGTAAGGTAGTTAAAGATATCTGCAACGTCGGTGCAGATATCCTCATCGTCGGTAAAGAACCCGAGATCGGTATAGATCTTAGCTGTTACCGCGTTGTAATTCCCGGTTGAGAGATGAACATATCTCTTTACACCTTCTGTTTCTTTCCTTACTACGAGGGTCATCTTGGCATGAGTCTTTAATCCCACCAGACCGTAGACGACGTGAACGCCGACTTTTTCAAGTTCCCTTGCCCAGAAAATATTATTCTCTTCATCGAACCTTGCCTTAAGTTCAACCAGGACGGCAACCTGTTTGCCTCTTTCTGCTGCTTCAATCAGGTATTTTATGATCGGAGAATCAGGACCAACCCTGTAAAGTGTCTGTTTAATAGCAAGTACATCAGGATCAACAGAAGCTTCTTTAATAAAATCAATAACGGGAGAGAACGAATGGTAAGGATGATGAAGCAGTATGTCCCGCTGCTTTAAAGTTGTGAATATTTCTTCATCGTCATCGAAGGCTTTGGGAATAACCGGGTAGTAGGGTTTGAACTTATGCTGGTGAAGTGGGAGGTCGTAAAGTGTCATAATATCGCTTAATCCTAAAGGACCTTCTATAACATGCACATCCTCTGAAGTGATCTGCAGGTTCTCCATTAGCGTATCAAGCATAAACTCCGGCATCTTGTCGGCTACTTCAAGACGCACAACCTTTCCGAAGCGCCGGAGACGAATGTTCTCCTCGATTACGCTAAGGAGGTCATCAGCCTCATCCTCCTGCAGCTCAATATCGGTATCCCTTGTTATCCTGAAACGGTGTGCCTCAATGATTTCCATTCCCGGGAACAGAAGATCGAGATTAGCCCTTATGAGGTCGCCGAGCCATAAGAACCTTGCGCTGAAATTTCCGTTAGTCTGAACTTTTTTATCCGGGTACAGAATTGTATCTATCCTTAACAATCTTGGAAGTATGCTGGGTACCTTCACGCGGGCAAAATGATTTTCGCCGTTCGGTTTGCGCACGAGAATGGCAAGACTAAGACTCAGATTTGAGATATAAGGGAACGGTCTTCCCGGATCGAATGCAAGCGGAGTTAATACCGGGTAAATCTCCTTTCTGAAATATTCAGTTAGGAGAGAACTTTCTTCAACAGGAAGATTATCATATTCGCATATATCGATACGATTTTTTCTTAATTCGGGAACCACCTGGTTAAGCCAGAGATCGAATACCTGGTCTAGCATGGGCTTCAGAGTATTTTCGATTTTCCTCAGCTGCTCCCTTGGAGTCAGTCCGTCAATTGAAGGCTCAAGCACGTTTGCAGCAATCTGTTCCTTAAGACCGCTGATCCTTATCATATAAAATTCATCTAGGTTTGTATGAAAAATTGAAATGAATTTCACTTTCTCAAGCAGAGGCAGCGACGGATCGAGCGCTTCCTCCAGCACCCGCCGGTTGAATTCCACCCAGCTTAAATCGCGGTTGAAGAAATACTTCGGATCTTTATACTTTTTTAATAGTTCTTTCGTTGTCATTTCTGGTCAATTTTTAACAAACGGAGCGTAATATAGCTGTTTATAAGCATAAAATCGCTGGGAAAAGAAATCAAAAAACATTCCTTGCGTAAATTTCAAAATTCCGAAAGTGAATAAAGCCGACGCAGCAGTAAACAATACTGGCAGGTAAATATTTCTACTGATAAGCAATATCCAGGTGTTCAGTGGTTAGGATAATATACAAAAAACAGTGTTCTATATTGGAATCCGTGAAAATGTTGCATCAGATTTTACCTATTCTACCCCTCCTTCTGCTGCTTTAATAGATGTACCTTCCGGATATTAGTAATGCTTGTTTTTCAAACGAGGAGAAAATCAGCACCGGACAGCAGTCCGGTGCCGGATTATAATAATTTAATACTGGAAGCAGATAACCAGAGGCTCAGGCACTTATTTTAGCTTCCTGGAAAATCCTGGTGAACTCCCTGGGATTTCTGTCCTTCCAGCTGCCCTTATGATAAGCATAACCCGCTACCAGCGGCATTGCTATAGTAGCTTCGGAATATACCATCTGTTCGGAGGAGGTTGATACCTTCCCCCACGAGCTTGCTTCCTTCAGAGTTGAACTTGAAAGAGCGCCGTCCCTTACATCGGCAACTGTTATCTGAACTGCGTACTTATGCATCGGGAGCGTCTTCTTTCAGGATGTCGGCTGCTACAACAATATCCTGGGTGAAGTTCTTCGGCACACCGCCGCCGATCATGAAGATACCGGTTTCCTTCGAGGCTAGCTTGATTTTAGTCAGTTCAAGGAAATCTTTTGCAGAATCAATTGATACATGCTTGCCTGGATTTTCGGTCTGATGAATTATAAATCCGAATCCTGCAGAACAATCGGAAAAAGCCGGAACAAAAATCGGAACATTTTTCCTGTAGCATGCCCATATTACTGAATCGTCTACTTTAGGACCACCGTTATTTTCGAGATACTTCCCGAATTCCCACAGAAGTTCGCGGGATGAATAAGGACGGGGTTCGAGACTATCGAAAATCTTCGCACAGGTTTCATCGCACACTCTCAATTCATCTTCATCAATATAAGTATCATAAATTCTGTCAATGTGCAGATCTCTTAACTGGTTATCGTCGCTGAAAGGTGAACCAATATAATGCTTAAATCCGAGTGCTTCAAAGAAATCCTGGTCGACCATAACCGCACCTGTAGATACGATAGCATCAACCATATTATTCATTACAAGGTCATATACAACCTTTTTAAGTCCCGCACTGAAAATGCTGCCGGCAAGAGTGAGAATTACAGTACAGTCCTTATCCTTCAGCATTGTATCGTAGATTTTGGCCGCCCGGTTCAGATCCCTTGATGAAAACGCCATATGTTCAAAAGCATCAACTACCGGAATCACATTATGCTTTTTGATATCAATATGCCTGAATCACATCTTTCAGAAAGTCTTTTTTGCCTGGCATTTCTATCTCCTTCACTGGTTAAAATTAATATAAAATAATGATAATCGTACGAAAATGAATTGTTGTAATCAAGTATCCAAAAAATTCTGCCGGATAAGGAATTCTAAAAGAACACCTTCGCAACACGCAGGATTCCCTGTTTCCAGGGCACACGGTGCGAAACGCCGCTTTGATTTTTGAATTCATCAAAATGCTCAAGGTACCATTTGTAGTTGCGGACGAGGGCATCCTTATTTGAATACTTTGGCTTGTATCCCAGTTTGGTCTCCGCCTTTTCAATGGATACAAACGAATCCTTAGAGGCTGTTTCATAGACCCATTTATAGAGAGGCGAAAGATTCAGAGCTTCAAGAATTCTCAGTGTCCATATAATAGGTTTTTCCGGGAGACCAACGATTTTTTTGCCATAGCCTGCAGTATTGAGAACGGCCTGATAGTCTTCTCTCATCGTGGTAAATTCTTTTGCCCCGATGTTAAACGTATCATTCGCCTGCTCTTCAGGAAGAGTTGCGCAGAGATAAATGGCGTCGCAAAGATCTTCCACATCAAGAAGCTGGTAGCGGTTTTTCCCGTTTCCTATCATAGGAAAGCCTTTGCCGTCCTTCGCCCAGTCGTAGAGAAGATCAAATACACCAAGCCGTTCGGGACCGATAAATGACTTCGGCCTGAGTATTGGCACACACATTCCTGTACTTCTGTACTTAAGGCATTCCTCTTCTGCTTTTATCTTTGCCTTCCCGTATGGTCCTACGCCGTCAAGCTGATCATCTTCTTTGAGAGGATGATGGTCTGGAATTCCGTAAACTGCTGTAGATGAAATATGAATGAATCTTTTAACTTTTTGGGCAGAAGCCTCTTTAAGCAGGTTCCGGGTACCTTCTATATCGGTTGAAAATATATCTTCGGGTTTGTAGAGAGGTAATGCTGCGGCTGTATGAACAACAACATCCACTCCCTCCATTGCTTTCTTCACATCACTCTTATTTCTGATATCCCCTTTAATTTTCACTATTTTGTCGTTCATATCAGGATAATCGAATTCGACTATATCCAGGGAAACAATCTGTTCTCCCCGTGAGTGTAAATGGCGTACCAGATTGATACCTAAAAATCCGGCCCCGCCGGTGACAAGGAATTTCATTTATATATCCGAATTTTTGAAAATAACTATCAAAACTAACAAAAATGGATGAACGCTCCAATAGAAATTGCAGAGGGTTCAGCGCAGAGGGCATAGTTCCTGCGTTGATTTATTTACCCTGTCTGCGGTGCCGGTGCTGTGGGCAAGAACGCAGGAGCTATTTTACGTAGCCTTGATATCTTGAAAAGGAATTACCATTAACTTAAGTTTCACTATGGATCTGAAATTGAAAACAGGAAAGCAGGATTACCCGGTGCTGGGATTTTCTATGTCGCTGCTCCTTCATGCTTTAATAATTACCGCTGCCGCGCTGATAATGAATTCAACCCTGGACGAGTCAAAGATAGGGTCGGCATACGTACAGATAAGGACAATTGAATCACAGTCCGAACTGCAGCAGATTGAACCGGTAAAAACAGAAAAAACAGAAAAGCAGGATGTGACAGAAAAGGAAACAGCAGAAAAGGAAAATCCCGTGGAGGAATCGAAAACGGTACCTGAAAAGAAATCAGAACCGGCTTCGAGCGTAGCAGTTTTTTATGATTTTTCAAATACTGCTGCTGATACAACGGGACTGGTGCAGGTATATAAAGAAAACACTCTGGATGTCTCGCTGAAATACCCGGCAGGGTGGACGTACCTTGATCAGAATGTGAAAAACACCCTCGACGGAGTTACCTTCTGGACAACATCCACAAAATACAATCCTCCTCCGTATGTGCACATCGAAGTAAAGGATAAAGACTTATTTAATCCAAAACGCTTTAAGCATAGCTACAGGAGCAGAAATTACACTGCTTATTATAATGAGCCGGAAGAGCTCTCAGGACAAATCACTCAAATTATTTATATTAGGACGAACACCGAGAAAGATTTTAGTCTGAAACTTATTATGAAAGGTGAGGAAGCCTTCAAAAGTTTTCAGCCTGTATTCTTTGGAATGGTGAAATCATTTAAATATGGAGATCAATTCTTTTAATAATTTAAATAGGAGGATTCATGAGACTAAGAAACCTGTCAGTAATCTTTTTACTGTTCGCAGCCATACTGGTTTTACCCGGTAAAATTTATTCCCAGGATCAGTTTGAAGGTAAAGTTACATTTAATGTTTACGACAACGGTGAGAGCCATACAATGCAGTACTTTGTGAAAGGCAGTAAGCTTCGTTTCGATGCCAATGAGAAAGGACATGAAGGACAGATAATAATGGATCCTTCAGCAAAACAGTTTATGATAATAATGCCGCAGCAGAAAATGTATATGGTGATGCCTATTCCTGATATTAAGGATAAACCAAATACTTCAACAGATATAGGGGATAAGGCTGATTTTGTTAAGACCGGTGAAACAAAGGACATCCTCGGGTATACTGCTGAAAAATGGACATATAAAAACGGAGATGATCAGGGTGAGGCATGGATGACAAAGGAAATAGGCGGATTCCAGCTTTTCGATAATCCTATGCAGCAGGATCAGCCTCAGTGGCAGAAGGACCTTCAGGCTGAGGGATATTTTCCCCTTCTTGTATATGAAAACGGCGATAAAGTATTTGAGGTAACCAATATTGATAAAAAATCTCTCGATGCTACGATGTTTGAACCCCCGGCTGGCTATCAAAAGATGGATATGTCGACGATGCCCCAGAAATAAGGTTTGATTTTTTTATTTGTCATTTTCAATTGATAATTTAGAATTTCCCCTCCCGAGCAGGGAGGGGATATAAATACTGCATGCCTACTGCATTCTATTTGGGTAAATACGGCAGAAAAAGTATGACAGTTTTGTCGGTTTTACGAAACGTTTTACAGGGTCTGCAGGTTGGGTATCGGCCATTGCAATCAGGCAGCATAAATTGTTATCTGTAAATTATTACAGTACCCTTCGATAAATCTTGACTTTTTTTCGTATTAAGATTAAATTTCCTCTCTTTATTAGAAATGATTTCAGGTTTCGGAGGAAAATAACGTGAAACAGGAAAAAATGACGCGTTTTATCAGTACAGAAGACGCCGATAGAAAATGGTACATTGTGGATGCTACAGACCAGGTGCTTGGAAGACTGGCAACAGGCGTGGCAAGAATAATTCGTGGTAAAAACAAACCTATCTTTACACCTAATGCAGATACCGGCGATTTTGTTGTTATTATCAACGCCGATAAAGTTAAGGTTACCGGTAAGAGAGAATTCCTTAAAACTTATTCTCATCACTCAGGTTATCCCGGCGGGTTAAAGACAAGGACATTTGAAGAGCTGATTACGAAAAAACCTGAATTTGTAATTGAAAATGCAGTAAAAGGTATGCTCCCTAAAAACAGGCTTGGAAGAAAGCTTATTAAAAAATTAAAAGTTTATGCCGGAGAGTTCCATCCCCACCAGGCTCAAAAACCTGAAACAATTAGTTTAACGGAGAAATAATGGCTGATACTATTTATATAGGAAGAAGAAAAACATCGGTTGCCAGAGTAATTCTGAGAAACGGAAACGGTAAGATTACTGTTAACGGAAAAGAATTTGAACAGGCCTTCCCCCAGCTGCTCAGCAGGGAGGATATCCTCAACCCGTTCAAGATTACCGAAACAGTTGGAAATTATGATGTGCTGGTAAACGTTAATGGCGGTGGTACAACAGGACAGGCTCAGGCAATAAGACTTGGAATAGCACGAGCATTGATAGAAATAAATCCGGATTTTCGTCCTGCTCTTAAGGCCGAAGGATTCTTAACAAGGGATCCGAGAATGGTTGAGCGTAAAAAATACGGAAGACCAAAAGCAAGGAAAAGGTTCCAATTTTCTAAGAGATAATTTTTGGACAGTATTTACACTTCTTTGTGAAGCGTAAAAATTTAGTTAATTAATCAATCATCAAACATACTTTCCGATTTACCTCCTGTGTCCCATTTGCAGGGATGAAGGGTAAAGATGACGAAGGTAGAAGTTCCCGGTAACGGGATAAAAACAGGAGACAATATGCAAAAGCTGGATTTGACACAGCTCATAGAAGCTGGTGCACACTTCGGACACTTAACACGCCGCTGGAATCCCAAAATGAAGCCCTATATCTTCATGGAGAAGAACGGGATTCATATCATCGATCTGAAAAAAACTCAGAGTATGCTCGTTTCAGCAGCTGAAAACCTTTCACAACTGGTCGGGGATGGTAAGAAGGTTCTTTTTGTCGGTACGAAGAAACAGGCTAAAAGCGTAATAGAAGGGGAAGCTAAACGCTGCGATATGAACTGGGTAAGTGAAAGATGGCTCGGCGGTATGCTTACCAATTTCTCTACCATCAGGAAGAGCGTTAAGAGACTTAACAATATCGAGAAACAGGAAACCGACGGCACTTTCGACAAGATTACAAAAAAAGAAAGACTCTTTTTAACACGTGAGAAAGATAAGCTGAAAAAGGTTCTTGAAGGCGTTGAATCGATGAACAGGCTGCCGGGTGCACTCTTCGTTGTTGATATTAAGAAGGAATCGATTGCAGTGAAAGAGGCACTTCGCCTCAATATTCCTGTTTTCGCGATAGTTGATACCAACTGCGATCCTGACCCGATAAATTACATAGTTCCTGCTAATGATGACGCTGTGAATACAATTGAACTTGTAGTGAAATATATGGCCGATTCCGTGATTGAAGGTGTTGCGAAAGCTAAGGAACAGAAAGCAGAAGAAGCTGCTGAAAAAGAAAGAGTTAAAAAGGAAAAAGAACAGGAAGCTTCCGTTGAAAAGGAAGAATCTAGTTCTAAATAATTTAATTGAAAGGGAATTTAGAAATGACGGTTACCGCTCAACAGGTAAATGAATTAAGACAAAAAACCGGCTCCGGTATGATGGACTGCAAGAAGGCACTGATTGAAGCTGAAGGAGATATGCAGAAGGCCATCGAAATTCTCAGGAAAAAAGGACAGGCTGTTGCATCTAAAAGAGCTGAGAAGACTGCAGGTGAAGGACTTGTATTAACTAGGATAGCCAATGATAAAAAATCGGGAATTATCGTGGAGGTTAACTGCGAAACTGATTTCGTTGCTAACAGTGAAGACTTTGTAGACTTTGCAAACATGCTTGCTGATAAAGCTGCTTCAACAATGCCTGCTTCCGTGAATGAACTCGTTGAGAAGAATACGGATATAAAGAATAATCTTAACGACGTTATGGGAAAGGTCGGTGAGAAGATCGAGATCTCTCGCCTCGCTGCCGAAAAGACCGAAAACGGTATTATCGTTGATTACATTCATCCCGGTTCAAAGCTTGGGGTTATCGTAGTTTTCAATAACGCAGCTGATTACGCTGATGCTCTTGCGGGATTAGGTAAGGATATTGCGATGCAGGTTGCAGCAATGAGGCCAATCTGTGTTTACAGGGAGGAAGTCCCGAAAGATCTGATTGAAAAAGAAATAGAAATCTACAAGGAAGTTGCCAGCAAGGAAGGCAAGCCTGAACAGATACTTGATAAGATAGCGCAGGGTAAGATGAATAAGTATTACCAGGAGAACTGTCTTTTTGAACAGGCGTACATCAAGGACAACTCCAAATCTGTAGGTGACTTACTGAAGGAATTTAATTCTAAACATAATTCCGATGTTAAGATAGATCACTTCCGCAGATTCCATCTCGGTGATGAAAATAAATAAAGTTTGCTTAAAACTTAAAAGGTCTTAAATAATTTAAGACCTTTTTTTATATTTAAACCAGTATTAACCGGCAATTCTCCAACATATCTGAAAGACAGGACTTTGACTGAGAAACTGAAATATAAGAGGATACTAGTTAAGCTTAGCGGTGAATCTTTAATGGGAGGCAAGGGATTTGGCATCGATCATAAAGTGCTGGAGTTTTTTGCCGAAGAAGTAAAGAAGGTTCATGAAAAAAATGTCCAGCTTGGTATCGTGATAGGCGGGGGAAATATATACCGGGGACTTAGCGCGAGCGCCCAGGGAATAGACAGGGTTACAGGTGACCAGATGGGTATGCTTGCGACAATGATAAATTCACTTGCTCTTCAAAATGCGATTGAAAAAGCAGGAATACCGACAAGGCTGATGAGTGCAATTAAAATGGATGAGATCGCTGAGCCGTATATCCGGCGAAGAGCGATAAGGCATCTTGAAAAAGGTAGAGTTGTAATCCTGGGCGCAGGAACAGGACATCCGTACTTTTCAACCGACACTGCGGCTTCCCTGCGCGCAGTTGAAATTGAAGCTGATGTAATTGTGAAAGGTACCCGGGTAGACGGAGTTTTCAGCTCAGACCCTGAAAAAAATCCCGATGCGGTGAAATATGAAAACATTTCTTATCTTGACATACTGAAAAAAAACCTGCGAGTTATGGATTTAACAGCCGTCAGTCTGTGCCAGGAGAATGATCTTCCGATGGTTGTATTTAATATGGACGTTCCCGGTAATCTGCTTAAACTTGCTGAAGGACTGCCGGTAGGCACAACAATCAATAACAATCAAATAGCTGCAGAAAAATAAAAAAAGAGGATACTATGGAACAAATATTAAAAGATGCAAAATCCAGGATGGATAAATCCATAGACGCCCTGAGAGGAGAACTTTCTAAGATCAGGTCCGGCAAAGCTACAACCGCACTGCTGGATGGAATCAAAGTAGATTATTACGGTAATATGACTCCTGTAAACCAGGTAGGCAACCTGAATGTTCTGGATGCACACACGCTCTCATTCACACCCTGGGATAAATCCGTTCTGAATGCCGTCGACAGAGCTATACTAGAGGCAAACATCGGGTTGAACCCGGTAAGCGATGGAACTAACCTTAAAATACCCATTCCTCCCCTTAATGAGGAAAGAAGAAGGGAACTTGTTAAGCTGGTAAAGAAATTTGGTGAGGATGCGAAGATCGCTATAAGGAATGTAAGACGAGACGCAAATGATCACCTGAAGAGAGAAGAGAAAGATAAGAAGATCTCGGAAGATCAGCTGAAAGATGCCGAGGACATAACGCAGAAGTATACAGATGAGCACACCAAATTGATCGACGATATATTAAAGCATAAAGAACTGGAGATAATGGAAGTCTGACTGCTATTACAAATTCAGAAAAAACCCGGTAGAGTCCGGGTATTATTATTACTGCACTCCGCCGAGAATATCCCTATTACTTCGGGATCGCTCAATATCCGTTAATAATGTAAAATATTATTCTTTTTTTAACTAAATTTTAACATCTGATAGTTCAAGATATTGAAGAACAGCACTGTGTTTAATGAAATCAAATATTCCTGAAAATTTATATAAGCTGGTATCACTCCTCAAAAGATTATTCAATCCCAAAATTCTGAAAAGTGCACTTTTTTTCAGCGGGGGAATAATCCTGTTCATTATAGGGGTGATAGTATACGGAATAATTCTGAATCTCAGGGAGGTACCGCTTCAGGAGGCTATGTCTGAAAAAGGGTTTACAAAGCTCCATGACCCGAATATCGTTATTAAAAGAAATGATTATACTCTTAACCTCTACGAGGATACTGTATTAATTAAAAGCTATCACGCAAGCTTCGGCAAGAATGTTCATAATCCCAAGACCAGGGCTAATGATTTCGCAACGCCCGTAGGTTCCTATCAGATATGCGAAATTGACAAGGACCATAAATACCATATCAAATTTAGATTAAATTATCCTAACATAAATGATATTACCGAGGCTTTACGGAAAAACCTTATCACACAGCAGGAGTTTGATCAGCTGAAATTTGAATTCTATTATGAGGATTGTCTAAAACTTGAAACCCCCTTAGGGAACAACGTCAGTATTCACGGAATAGGAGAGTATAATTTCATTTTCAAAAACCTGCCTTTTGTTTTTAACTGGACTGACGGATCAATAGCAGTCAGCAACGAAGATATTTACGAGCTTTATACAGTCGTATCGAAAGGAACTAAAGTTGTCATTCAATAAAACGTATTACCTCGCTGTTCTCATTTTTTCCCTGAGCCTTTTTTCATGTAATGAAAAGGAGAAGGAAACACCTGAGAATAAGATTGATCTTAATAGCCCGGAAGTGCTTCTGAAGGAGACTCAGAAAGTCCTGGGAAAAGATGTGCAGATTACCATTACCGGTAATTTTAATCAGGATACAACGAAAAAATTTGCCGCAGGAACCGAAATAAACAAACCTGACGAATGGGGAATAAGGTTTTACTTGCTGAAGCAAGTGGATGGAGGACTCAAGGCGGTTGACAGTACCGGTCCGCTTGAGGGTTCGTTCACGGATGCACTTGTGAGGAAGGAAAAACTTCCTTCCCGGGATTTCGATGTGATATATTATAATTCGCTTGATTACTACCTGGGAAGCGGGGGCGGTGAAGTGTTTTCCTACCTGGTTGATTTCAGCGAGGGGCAGACTTATTACGCTCACCTTTTTACAGAGAAAGGAAGCAGGATATCACTTTTTATTTCTGGTAATGCAACTCCTGAGATAACGAATTATTTCATTGGTGTATTTAAAAAGATTACCCTGATCTCAGAATAGTCGATAAAGATATTGACCTGGATGAATGATTCAACAATTAACGATGACAAAATTTATCTCAATAATTATACTTTTAACTGCAATCACTGCATCCGCACAGGAAAATTCCCGGTATGAGCTGCAGACAATAAATTTTAACGGCAACAGTGCCATCTCATCCTCACAGCTAAGCGACATCATTCTATCTAAGGAAACTCCATGGTGGTTTTGGAAATTCCTGAACTCATTTACTAGTCTCGGCAGTGAGCCTGTATACTTCGATTCGTCAAACATTCGCATTGATATTCAGGCACTGAAATCATATTATAAAGCGAACGGATTCTTTGAAGCTTCAGTTAAATATAATTATGATGTAGATACAACTGATAAGGAGGTCACGCTTACCTATACTATCAATGAGGGACAGGCTGATACCTACGGGAAGGTAAATCTTGAGGGATTGTCGCGAGTGCCCGATCTGACAAAGAAAAAGTTTCTGGATGAGGTGAAATTTGATTCATCTGACAGGTACATACAAAACATAGTGCAGCAGAAGGTTCAGTCCGGTGTTTCTACGCTGCTGAATAACGGCTTTATGTTTGCTCAGTTCGACAGTACTGTCGTAGTGACGGATACTATTGATGACAAGGCTGACATGACTATCTATTTTACCCCGGGAAAAGAATATCACATAGACACGGTAATGGTTACAACCTCAGGCGATGGTGCTCCTTATGTCAAGGAAAATATGCTGAGGGATATAAGCGACATTAGAAGCGGGGAGCTGTACAATCTTGATAAATTGAGGCAAAGCCAGCAGCGCCTGTTCAGGACCGGCTTGTTTAATTCGATAGTCCTCTCCGGTGTTGAGCAGGATACAACTGATTCTAAGGTTCCTATCAAGCTAGATGCAAACATTGGAAAGCTGAATGAGCTTTCCCCTGAAATCATTGTCAACAACCAGCAGAACGCTCTGAATGCAGGTCTTGGTTTATCCTATATCAGGAGAAATTTTTTCGGCAATGCGCGGAAATTGACGGTGAGTACATCCTTTGGGGTGCAGGATGTATTTAACGTCGATTACGGATCCTTATTTAGGAAATTCTCTTTCCGCGACACGACCCTTCTGGGATACCTCGATGCAAGAATAACACTTGAACAGCCTTACCTGTTCAGTAAACCTATCTTCGGCACCTGGGAAAACTATGCTACTATAAATAAACAGACAAGGTATAATAATACAGTTTACGGCTCGAAGATAACCTTTGACTTTGAGCTGCCAAGGTTTACAGCAATAAATTTCCTCAGCACTTATTATAATGTTGAGCAGAGTAATGAAGTATATCGAACAAACCATGATAGTCTTTCCAGGAAGCTGCTCTCTATTATAGGTGCTGATTTTGGAAGAACTACTACTAATGAGATACTGTTTCCAACAGAAGGCTATTTAATTTCAATTCTCTTCGAGGAGGCAAATTCTCTGCCCTATCTGATAGGCAAATTAGGGCACGATGAGTTTAACGGTTCATTGTTCTATAAGGTTTCTCTGAATTCAACTTTCTATTTATCTCTCAACCAGAGGAGAATGTCTATTTTTGCCACGAAGTTTAAAGTCGGCAGAATACAGATCTATCAGGGTGATTATGCGGGACTACCGCTGAACAGAACCTTCTACGCGGGCGGCAGTAACTCGGTTCGGGGCTGGCGTTCTAATGAGCTTGTACCACAAAATGCAACCACGGTTTATGGAATAAACGGAGTGAATGTGAAGGGAGGCACGTTCCTGATAGAGGGCTCTTTTGAATGGAGGTATAAGTTTGTGCAGACTTTCGGAACTGCTCTGTTCTTTGATTACGGCAATACATGGATAGGTTACGATAAGTTCAGGTACGATCAGCTGGCACTTTCTCCCGGATTGGGTTTTAGATATTATTCATCCGTTGCCCCTTTCCGTCTCGATTTTGCGTTTAAGCTGTACAATCCTGACGACAAAACATGGATATTTAATAAAAGTTTCTGGAATAATATCGTTTTCCATTTCGGCATCGGCGAAGCCTTTTAAATTAAGTTGCAGATTTGTAGGACCGGACAGAAATAAACGCAAACGATACCGGATAAAAAACCAGATGTATACCACACTACATAAGTTGCTGGCCAGCACTAAACACACTACACGCCAGAGCCCATAAACTAATAAAATGTTTTGATTACCGTCCTGAAAATCGCTATTTTTAATATTCTTTTTTTAAGGTATCTGAATGATCTCAAGTATGACCGGCTACGGAAAAGGTGTAGCCGAAAACAGTAATTTTACAGTTGAACTGGAAGTTAAAAGCGTTAACAGTCGGTTCCTTGATATCTATCTTAGACTTCCCAATTCTCATGAACCGCGAATATGAAATAAGGGAGATAATCAAGGGTAAGGTAAGCCGCGGTAAACTTTCGGTTATACTTACATTAAAGAACAAAGGTGCATCAAACGGCATTCCTGCAATAGATAAGGATAAGTTGAAAACTTACCTTGCATTGTTGAAAGAAGTAAAGAAGGTATCGAAAATAACTGAGAAACTTAAACTTGAACATCTGCTGTACAACAGGGAACTGTTCCTTCAGAGTGATAAGGAATACGATGATGAAGTCTTTAAGCTGATAAAAAAGGCCCTCGAAGCGGCACTTACTCAGCTGAAAAAAATGCGACAAAACGAAGGCAAGGAGCTTGCGAAGGATCTGAAAAGAAGGATAGAAACGATTGAAAAGAAGGTAACTAGAATCCAGGATGAATCGGGACATAGTGTAAACGAGTACTTTGATAAGCTGAAGGAACGGATAAAATCGCTGATTGAGGATATTACATCATACTCTGACAGGCTGGAGCTCGAGCTCGCCCTGATTGCTGATAAATCGGAAATTACCGAAGAATGCGTTAGACTCAGAAGTCATCTTAAATTTTTCCTTGAAAGCATGGAAAAGGATGAAGAACCGGGCAGGAAACTGAATTTCCTCTGCCAGGAAATGAACCGTGAAGCAAACACTATCTCAGCAAAGACTATCTCGACATCAATTACCCACAACTCTGTTCTTGTGAAAGAAGAAATTGAAAAGATTCGCGAACAGATTCAAAACATCGAGTAATATTTGGATTCAAAAGGTATTTTATTTATTGTTGCCGCACCCAGCGGTACCGGAAAAACAACCATTGTAAGACGAATTCTTAAGGAATTCCCGAATATTGTATTCTCTGTATCAGCCACTACTAGGAAAAAACGGGAAAATGAAATTAACGGGAAAGATTACTTTTTCCTTAGCGAAAATGAGTTTAAGAAAAAGATTGGAAATGATGAATTTGCTGAATGGGAGAAGTTTTATGATTATTATTACGGTACGCTGAGAAGGTATTTAGATGATAATCTTGAGAATGGGAAGAGCGTTCTGCTTGAAATAGATGTTAAAGGCGCTCTTAAGATTAAGGATACTTATCCTGATGCGGTTTTGATCTATATTTTGCCTCCCAGCTTCGAAGTGCTCGTAAACCGTCTGAAAAACAGGCAGACGGAGGATGAAATTGACCTTAAAAAGCGGATTGAGAGAGCGGAAATGGAATTGAGACTTAAGGAAAATTTTGATTATTTTATACATAATGTTGAGATTGAACAAGCAGTTTCGGATATAAAAAGTTTAATAGAAAATATAATGAAGGAGAAAAAATAAATGTTCATAGAACCCGTTGATTTAAGACAGATTGATAAGGAAGCTGCAAATATTTATGAAGCAGCAATTGTTACTGCTAAAAGAGCCCGCCAGATAAATGATGAAAATAAGATCGAGTATAATGCCCTTGTGAGCACTATTCCTACTACTGCAGGCGACGAAGAGGGAGAAGAGTTTGATAACCCTGCTCAGCTGAAGATCGCGCTTGATTTTGAGAAGAGAGAAAAACCTCATGTGCAGGCATTGCATGAACTGCTTGACGGTAAAATTGATTTTGATTATAAAAACAAATCTGAAACAATATAGTTAACATAAAAGTTATATAATGTCTCATGACGTTCTTTCAGGGAAAAAAATAATTTTAGGGGTAACAGGTGGCATCGCTGCTTATAAAGCCTGTTACCTCGTGAGAGAACTTATTCAGAGAGGTGCGGAAGTAAGAGTTGTAATGACTCCTTCCGCTCTCGAGTTTGTAGCCCCCCTTACGTTTTCATCGCTGACTCGTAATAAGGTAATAGTTAATACTTTCCCGGTTTCACAATCGTATGGATGCGAGGTAAATACCTGGCATATCGATTATGGAACCTGGGCTGACCTTATGATAATTGCTCCCGCAACAATCAATACAGTGGCAAAAATTGCCTGCGGGTTTGCAGATAATGCATTAACTACGCTGGTAACTGCACTGCGCTGCCCTCTTATTGTTGCTCCGGCAGCTGATGTAGATATGTATTTGAACCGCATAACTCAGCAGAATATTAACAGGCTGAGAGATTCAGGGTACTATATTATTGAGGCTGAGGAAGGTGATCTTGCGAGCGGACTAAAAGGTAAGGGCAGGCTGGCTGAAACCGGTAAAATTATAGATGCCTCGGTGCTGGTTTTATCCGGGTATAAACAAGATCTTAAAGGAAAGAAAGTCGTCGTTACTGCAGGTCCCACTTTTGAAGATATAGATCCTGTAAGGTTTATCGGGAACCGTTCTTCCGGGAAGATGGGTTATGCTGTGGCGAAAGCTGCCTTCCTGAGGGGTGCGGATGTTACCCTCATTACGGGCCCTTCATCCGAGCAGGCGTACCCTGAAATTAATCAGGTTAAAGTCCGTTCTGCGGAAGAGATGAAGAAGCAGGTAACTAAAGAATTTTCTTCAGCAGATATCCTCGTGATGGCTGCTGCCGTTGCTGATTATAAACCTAAAAAAGTATCTTCTTCCAAGATTAAAAAGGAAACTACCGGTCTTTCTTCTCTTAGACTGAAGGAAACAAGCGACATACTCGGCACATTAAAAAAGAAAGCTAGTCAGTTTGTTGCAGGCTTTGCGCTAGAGACAGATAACGAAATTGTAAATGCTAAAATGAAATTAAAGACCAAGAACCTTGATTTGATCGTACTGAATTCTTTAAAGGATAAGAATAGCGGGTTTGAATTTGAAACCAACAGAATTACGGTGATACATAAAAATGGCAAATCTGTGAAGTTCAGACTAATGTCAAAATTTCAGGCTGCAAATAAAATTCTTGCGGAAATTCTAAGAGCGATTGGCTGATCTTTTTCTCCTTCAAACAAATAATCGTGTTGAATGAACAAGAACATTAAAGAAGAATTAATTCAGGCACTGCTGGATCAGAAAGAAATTTTCGGAGATGACCTTTTTGAAACCACCGGTGACATTCAAAATTATATGTCAAAACAGCGTAAAACAGAACTGGTAAGAAATTCCGTAAAAGGAGATGATAAAATCCCGGCATCTGAAGATCCTGAAGAAGACTGGGAAAAAGCCCAGACCCTTGAAGAACTGAATGGACTGATAAAGGACTGCATTAAGTGTCCCCTTCATAAATCAAGGAACAAGTTTGTATTCGGTGTGGGAAATCCTGACGCCGATGTTCTGATTGTAGGTGAGGGTCCCGGTGCTGAAGAAGATAAACAAGGCGAGCCGTTTGTAGGAAGAGCAGGGAAACTGCTTAATGATATCCTTAAAGCAATAAAATTTGAGAGAAGCGAAGTTTACATCGCAAACATTGTTAAATGCCGTCCTCCCGGAAACCGAACTCCTGTTGCAGAGGAAATGGATTCATGCTTCCCTTACCTTAACAAACAGATTGAACTTATAAAACCAAAACTTATCCTTGCCCTTGGTCTGACTGCTGCACAGGGGCTCTTGAAGAAAAAAGATTCTTTAACCAGTATGAGGGGAAAGGTATTCGATTACAAAGGAATTAAAACGATGGTTACATACCATCCTGCTGCCCTTTTGCGCAACCCTAATTGGAAAAGAGGCTGCTGGGAGGACGTTCAGCTGTTTCGCAAACTCTACGACGATATGCTATAATTGTAATCGCTCTTCTAGCCGAAAAACTTCTTTTTCAAGTCTTATCGAATTTACTTGCATCTGCTCCGGCTTGTAACTATTTTTTCATTGATATAGCTCAGCAAAAACTATGTTGATAAGTTGTTAACAATATTAGATTATTAAGTAAATAATGGCCAGATCAAAAAATTATTACGAAGACATTTCCAAACTTATTCCTGCCGATGTGAAACCCCCGGCTGCCGCGGATATAGAAGCTTCGGTGTTGGGTGCGATGATGATTGAACGTGAGGCTGTGCCGAAAGCAATTGAGCTTCTGAGCAGCGAAAGTTTCTACTTGAAACAGCATAAGCTTATCTTCGATGCTATGGTTTCCCTTTTTGAATCAGGTGAACCAATTGATACAGTTACTCTCTATGAGGAGCTGAAAAAGAGAGAGCAGGCTGAGGAAGCAGGCGGTGCGGTTTATTTAAGTAAGTTGTCGCAGAATATTTCTTCTGCTGCGAATATTGAGTACCACGCAAAGATCATTCTGGAGAAAGAAATACTCCGCGGGCTGATCACCAGCTCTCACGAAATAGCCCGGGCTGCCTATCAAGGTACCGAGGATGCATTCGAAATTCTCGACCACGCCGAACGCAAAATATTTGAAATAACAGAAACGCATCTTAAAAAATCTTTTACCGGCATGGACCGGGCTGTGAGAGATGCTCTTGAGTACATTGAAGCAATACACTCTAACTCAAAACAAAAGTTTTCTGTGCCTACTGGTTTTTATGAGCTTGACGAAATGCTCGGAGGTTTTCAAAAATCGGACCTTATAATTATCGCTGCTCGTCCTTCAATGGGTAAGACTGCTCTTGCACTGACCCTTGCACGTAATGCGGCAGTGGATCATAAAGTGCCTGTCGGGATCTTCAGTCTTGAAATGGCTACAATTCAGCTGATCATCCGTATGCTTTGCGCTGAGGGAAGACTGAATGCTCATCTGGTAAGGACTGGTAAGCTTCCTTCAGAGGAGGGAATTAAGTTAAGCAAGAATGCCCATAAGCTGATTGAGAGTCCCTTGTATATAGATGATACACCTGCACAGACAGTACTGGAGATCAGGGCAAAGGCAAGGAGGCTGAAAGCAGAAAAGAATATAGGAATGATAGTGATCGATTACCTTCAGCTTATGCAGGGACCATCAAACTCTGAAAGTCGTGAAAGGGAAATTTCACATATTTCCCGGTCGCTCAAGTCGCTTGCAAAAGAGCTTAATATACCTGTAATAGCTTTGGCCCAACTTAACCGTGCGGTAGAAACAAGAAACGATAAACGTCCCCAGCTTTCGGATCTTCGCGAATCAGGATCAATTGAGCAGGACGCCGACGTGGTTCTGTTCCTGAATCGTCCCGAGTACTACGGAATTAAAAACTTTATGGACGATGGAACTTCGACCGAAGGCGTGGCTGAAGTGATCATTGGAAAACAGAGAAACGGACCAACCGGAGATATAAGACTTGCATTTATAAAAGAATACGCACGGTTTGAAAATCTTGCTCACGCACGACAGATGGCGGAATATTCTATGGTACCGACGAATGAGGATATTATCTGACAAGAAGATTTTTATGAAAATAAACAGAAAGATATTTGTGCTGATTATTTTGTTTGCCGGAACAGTCCTTCCGCAGGTTTTTTCTGATACGGATTATACCATTTGCAGACAGAAATTTTCCTATGCTGCCTCTGCTGACCTCGCGCAGGAACCGATGACAGATATCGTTGCCGATATTGGGAAGACTTTCCTTGGAACTGACTATGAATCACATGGCATTGAGAAAAAAGGGGATGAGGAGCTAATAATAAATTTAACAGGACTTGATTGTACTACCTTTGTGGAGAATGCTCTCGTCTTTGCAAGACTAATTAAACTAGGTAAAACTTCCTTTAAAGGTTATGAAAATGAGCTTCAGGCGGTAAGATACCGGAACGGGGTCATCGATAGGTATCCCAGCAGGCTTCATTATTTTACTGACTGGATTTTTGATAACGAGAAAAAAGGAATTATTGATGATATAACAGAACTGGTAGGAGGGAAATCCACACGGTTCCATGTTAATTTTATGTCGTCTCATCCTGAAAGTTATCCACAGCTTAAAAGACATCCTGAATTCCTTAAGGAGATAAGGAAACAGGAAGCGGAAATTAACCGCCGGAATTATTTCTACATCCCTAAGGAAAGAGTCGGTTTTGTTGAGAACCGGATAAGTAACGGGGATATCATTGCGTTTACTACAAGTATACCGGGACTGGATGTCAGTCATGTAGGAATTGCAGTAAGAATGGAGGATAATAGAATTCATCTACTGCATGCACCTCATCCGGGAGCTGCTGTTCAGATAACTGAAGAGCCTCTCTCTTCTTACATTAATAGTGTTAAGAAAGATACGGGGATAATGGTTTTAAAACCCCTTGATCCAACGGAGAAAAATCTTTCGGAATATTAATGTTTCTTTTTGATCAGGCTTCTTCACGTTTTCAGGTTTTTGAATCTTCACAATAATCCTATTCATTCAATCCTGCTCCACCCAATTATCACTTTTTTCATTCGGATACCCTAATTAGTGACTAAAAATAAGGTTTTTGTTTACGTATGTTTTAACTTGATTCTTTGTTTTTCAGTCAGCTTTCTGATAAATTTATAAATTAACAACTTTAGATTTATGAAAAAAATATACCTGATACTGATAACGAGTTTATTTATTACAACCGCGTTACTGGCACAAGAATCAAAATATTTTGATGCTCCCTTTGGCGGGGGCGGAGGATTTACGCCCGGATTCATATCTCCTAATATGGATCCTCTTAATAATGTCCTGCCAGCTGATTTCCCCAGATTGACTAATAAAGTAATATTCACTACCGGCGGTGCGGGATTTTTTTACGTCGGTCTTATAAAATTTTTAAGGATAGGCGGCGGAGGATTTGGAGGCTCTACTTCCGAAATGATTCAGTCATCTTCCGATAATTTCAGAAGGGAAGTTGATTATTCGATAGGCGGCGGAGGATTGACAATCGAATATACAGTACCATTTATAAGAGATTTTGGAATTTCTGTGGGCGCAATGATAGGCGGAGGAAGCATAACAGCAGAGATTTACAAGAACAAGGGTGAATTTTCCTGGAATGATTTGACAGGAGAGTTCAATGCAGCCTCACAGACTGAGAACATAAGCAGAAGGATCTCCGGGACCTATTGGCTGTTATCCCCCACACTGAATATAGATATTCCTATTTACCGGTTTGTTTCAATCAGGGTCGGCGGTGGTTATCAGCTGTCGCTCGGGGAAAGCTGGACAATCGAAAATGACCAGGATCTGGCTGGTGTTCCCTCTGAGTTTAATGGTAATTGTTTCTTCATTCAAACAGGAATTTTTCTGGGATTTTTTGCTTTCTGATATGAAAAATATTTTAGTTACGGGCGGAGCAGGATTCATCGGTAGTAATTTTATCAACTACGTGCTTAACGAACACCATGATTATAAAATCATCAATATCGATAAGCTAACTTATGCCGGGAATCTTGAGAACCTCGTTCAAAGCGAGGATAATCCTGATTTTTATTTTGTGAAAGGCGATATAAATAATTCTGAACTGATAAATTACCTTTTTGAAAGGTTCGGGATCAATTATGTCATAAATTTTGCGGCCGAATCTCATGTCGACCGAAGTATCCTCGGCTCTGAGATCTTCTACAGAACTAATGTGCTGGGTACCAATGTACTTCTCGAGATATCCCGAAAGTACGGGGTGGAAAAGTTTGTCCAAGTTTCTACTGATGAGGTATATGGAAGTTTAGGCAAAAACGGGTTATTTTCAGAGAAAACACCGCTTTCACCTAATAGTCCATATTCCTCTAGTAAAGCTGCTGCGGATATGATGGCTCTATCTTTCCATCATACATACGGAATGCCGGTGGTTGTAACCAGATGCTCCAACAATTACGGTCCTTACCAGTTTCCTGAAAAGCTTATCCCGCTGATTATACTTAATTCTCTGAGCGGTAAAAAACTTCCGGTATACGGTGACGGGATGAATGTACGCGACTGGATTTTTGTGGATGACCATAATCGCGCGATTGATCTTGTATTTCAGAAAGGGGAGCCTGGCCAGGTCTATAATATCGGCGCATCGAACGAAATGCCCAACATAGAAATAATAAGACTGATCTTAAATTATCTGAATAAGCCCGAGAGTCTGATTGAATATGTGAAGGACCGTCCCGGTCACGACAGAAGGTATGCTATAGATTCAACAAAAATTCAGAACGAGCTGGGATGGAAGCCGCTCTTCACGTTTGAAGATGCAATAGAAAAAACAATCGACTGGTACCTTCAGAACGAAACATGGTGGTCGAGGATCATTTCAGGTGAATACCAGGATTATTACAAGTTACAATATCAACTCTGAAAAATATACTAAACAACGGAAGACTGCTTAAATGAAAAAATTATTTGGTGCGCTGTTTCTTATCGTTTTTGCAATTAACAGTTATGCACAAATTGACAATAAATTTAACTTCAACAACAATGACATGCTGCAGATGGGAGCCATAAGTGTTACCATTGGAGGCGAATTTGTCATCACGGGTACTTTTCCGGCGTTAATTACTGAACGGGTTGATGCATTCGTTACAAGAATGTATAATCAGGTGAAAGAGGAAATGGCAAGGACCATTAATGATCCGCAGCTGCTTGAACAGCTTAACAAAAAGCTGAATAACTATGTACTGCGCAATATTACCTTAAAGAGGGCTTCGGGGGAGGTTCTGCATCTTGATCTCCGTAAGTTCAGGTTAAACGGAGATTTTTCTAACAATCCATATCTCAAAAATGATGATGTTATAATTTTTCCGCAGCCTGATTTCGATCACAATTCATTTACAGTCTCCGGTGCTGTTAACAACCCGGGGAAGTTCTTCTTTGTTGAAGGTGATCATCTGCAGGATGCACTGGAGCTTGCGCAGGGGGTCAATAATGCATACGAGAACGTCGAGGGGGTTGAAATTCACCGGCTTAATTATACCGGGGATGAGATTCAGGTGATTAAAACTGATGTTGACAGCA
>CAVXRO010000008.1:225000-445581 GCA_963764235.1 uncultured Bacteroidota bacterium
ATTCCTGTACCTGGTAAATTTTGTTTGAGCGTAAGGAGGGACGCAGGAGTGAAGGTCAGCCACCTGACGGATTAGGTGGTCTAAGCAAGTAGGCTGGAAGTGCAGGTAAATCCACATTTCCTTAAGGCCGAGATGCGAACGGGAGGGCTTAGCCCGCAAACTGACCGTAATCATACTGCCGAGAAAATCTTCGTACGTGAGAAATTTATCAGTCCGTACCGCAAACCGACACAGGTAGACGGGATGAGTATTCTAAGGTGCTCGAGTGAGCCGTGGTTAAGGAACTCGGCAAATTAACCCCGTAACTTCGGGAGAAGGGGTGCCTCTAGTAAGTGAAGATCTTCGCGATCTGAGCAGAACGAGGCCGCAGTGAAATGGCCCAAGCGACTGTTTAACAAAAACACATGTCTCTGCGAAGTCAATTAAGACGATGTATAGGGACTGACACCTGCCCGGTGCTGGAAGGTTAAGAGGAGAGGTTATCCCTTCGGGGAGACGCTTTGAATCGAAGCCCCAGTAAACGGCGGCCGTAACTATAACGGTCCTAAGGTAGCGAAATTCCTTGTCGGGTAAGTTCCGACCTGCACGAATGGTGTAACGATTTGGGCACTGTCTCAACCACGGGCTCGGTGAAATTGTGGTACCGGTGAAGACGCCGGTTACCCGCATATGGACGGAAAGACCCCGTGCACCTTTACTGCACCCTAACATTGGGTTCGGATAAAGTATGTGTAGGATAGGTGGGAGGCTTTGAAGCCGGGACGCTAGTTTCGGTGGAGCCAACGGTGAAATACCACCCTTGCTTTATTTGGATTCTAACCTCGGTCCTTGAATCAGGATCAGGAACAGTGTTAGGCGGGTAGTTTGACTGGGGCGGTCGCCTCCTAAAATGTAACGGAGGCTCTCAATGGTTCCCTCAGCATGGTTGGTAATCATGCGGCGAGTGTAAACGCAAAAGGGAGCTTGACTGCGAGACTTACAAGTCGAGCAGGTGCGAAAGCAGGAGTTAGTGATCCGACGGCTGCGAATGGAAGTGCCGTCGCTCAAAGGATAAAAGGTACGCCGGGGATAACAGGCTGATCTTACCCAAGAGTTCATATCGACGGTAAGGTTTGGCACCTCGATGTCGGCTCATCGCATCCTGGGGCTGAAGAAGGTCCCAAGGGTTTGGCTGTTCGCCAATTAAAGCGGTACGTGAGCTGGGTTCAGAACGTCGTGAGACAGTTCGGTCCCTATCCTATGCGGGCGCAGGATACTTGAGAAGGGTCGCTCCTAGTACGAGAGGACCGGAGTGAACGAACCTCTAGTGCACCAATTGTCACGCCAGTGGCATCGTTGGGTAGCTATGTTCGGTTGTGATAAGCGCTGAAAGCATCTAAGCGCGAAGCACGCTTCAAGATGAGGTATCCCTCCATTTATGGACTTAAGACTCCTCGGAGATGACGAGGTTGATAGGCTACAGGTGTAAGTGTGGTAACACATTCAGCCGAGTAGTACTAATAAGTCGTGAGGCTTAACCGTTAAATTTTTATTCACATGATAGGTCTCTTTTTGTTTGGGCTTGGCTCTTTCAGTCTTTCTTTATTTTTTTTGACAAAGTTTTAAATTTTGGTGGTTATAGCCCGGGTGTTACACCTCTTCCCATTCCGAACAGAGAAGTTAAGCCCCGGCACGCCGATGGTACTGCATGCGCAGGTGTGTGGGAGAGTAGGTCGCTGCCAAATTTTAATTTATAAAACCCCGTTCATTCGATCGGGGTTTTTTTATGCCCGGTCCTACTATCAGATCAACCTGTTTCTTATATTTGATTTAATTAAAATAGGGAGCTAAGTATGGGACCGGCTGAATCTTCATATTCCTATCCGCTTATCCATCGTCTGGGAAAAATCATTATGCTTTATCTGGCCTCCTCCTTTTTGATTTCTCAGATTATATATCCTCAGAATATATGGCTTAACTTTACAGCGAGTAATGAAGTTAAAGATGTTGCCTTTATGAATGGTTTTGCCTGGGCAGCAACTAATGGGGGACTGCTGAGAGTTGATACGCAGACTCATCAGATTTTTCTATTTAATCCGTCAAACTCTGATATTCCTTCAAATAATCTTTCCTGCCTTTATGCTGACCGTAAAAACATTTTGTGGATTGGTACATTCGGACAGGGTGCAGTGCGTTTTGATGGCAAGGAGTGGAAAACTTTTGATGAACATATGAGTGGACTTAAGTACGACAGGGTCCTATCCTTTGGAGAGGATAATTCAGGTATCCTCTGGATAGGAACAGAAATGGGCGTCAACCGATATTATGATGGGGGAGTACATTCTGACTGGGACATACAGGGTATTATCCAGGATATCAAACTTGATAAGAGCGGCATTCTCTGGATTACAACAACAGGGGGATTGGAGAGAATTAAGGATTGTAAAATAATTTCATTCGAGGGTCAGACCAGTAAACCCGTGCCATTTTTCAATGTAAGGAACCTCGCGCTGGGTAAAGATAAAGATGTATGGATGCTTACTGACGGGGGTATAGTAGTTTACCGCGACAGTAGTTATTCACAATACTATGGGCCTGTTCTTCATCCTAACACGTTTGTGGTAGATTCTACAGGAGATCTGTGGCTGGGTCTCAATAAAGGAATTATCCGGTCACATATGGGAGAACCGGAAGCCTTTGAAAAAGACAGCAATAAACCGGCAGGCAGAGTAGGCCGAATCAGAATAGATCCTGACGGCAGAGTCTGGGCCTGCAGCAATAAAGGGTTATTTGTATATGATACTTCCTGGAGTTTTATTAATACCGCAACTTCTATAATAGCTTCCACGCAGTCAGTTAAAATATTTTCAGACAGTCATAAAAATATCTGGATGAAAAACGGCTCGGATCTTATTTTATATGGCAGGAATACTACGGTTATTATTACGAAAGCACTAGGAGCACCTCCCGGATCAGATTCATTTGCTGAGGATAAAAACGGTAATTTGTGGTTCGGACATTATCAGGGAATAACAAGTTATAACGGAAAGGTATGGGAAGGAATTGATACAATATCACAGCTTATAAAGAACAGGGACGTAGAAATTTTTGAAACTTATAAAGATACTTCCTGGGTAAATGCAAATTATAAGTCGTATCTGTTAGACAGTGCCTTCTACTTTGATCCGATTTATTCAGTTTCAACTCTGCATTTTGACAAAGATAATAACCTCTGGCTGAAAGCCGACAATTATTTATTTAAATTTGATCATAAAAACTGGATGGTCTATGATCAGTTTAATTCGGGAATTCCGGCAGAAGATATTTCTGCTTTAACCAGCGACAACAAAGGCCACCTATGGATAGGTACCTTCAAACACGGCCTGTATGAATTTGATGGAGACGACTTTATCAGCTGCCTGTCATCCGGAACCTTTCCCGATACTTCAATTATCGGGCTTAATATTTACAACGATACATTAATTGTCAGAACCGACAGGCAGATCCAGTTTCTGCCGGATTGCGATTTAAGTGAACGAAACAAGATGATGTTTATTAGTCCCTATGTCAGGAACATTTTTAAAGATTCAAAAGGAAACTATTGGTTTGGTTCCAATTTCGGTCTGTTTGAATTTACCTCGCCGGAAAAACGGGCTTTGTATGATATTCATAATTCAGGGCTGTCAAGCAATTATGTCAGTTCAATTTCTGAAGACTTTGACGGAAACCTGTGGATATTAACCTCGACCGGAGGAGTAAATATTTTCAATGAAAATTCGATAGTCAACGAAAAGAGAATTAAGGATATTTTTACTAATAAAGGTATGATGAACCCGACTGCAGGACATTAGTTAGATCATTAACCACCTGCTTCAGCAGCACGTTTTTCCAGAAATGCAAGAACCATTTTAAGCTGTCCGAAGGTGACATCTGAGGGAGCATTATCCTTTACTGTACGCAGTCTGATGTTTGTAAGTTCCTTTGGAAAATAAGCAGCAATCTCCTCGACCTCTTCTGCAGGAAGCAATTCATCAATATCAATAAGACCCTGTCTTACTCCTTTAGCAAGATAACCCTCAATTGTTTCAGCAGTAAGCCCTCTTTCAGCGGCTGTCATCGCGATATCCCTGAACTCACGGAACAGTCTTATTGTTTCTTCGACTGTGCCTCTTTTTTTTGCTGAATATGAACTCCGGATATTTTTTATTCGCTTCACTGACCGGGCAGCATTATTCAGGTATTCATCCAGAACAAATCCGCTGCGGCAGTAACTTATTTTATCAAGAATATCCTCCAGCAGCTGATTTATAAAAATGAGATGGCGGTCAATCATAGTTGAAATCTTTTTTGTATCCGCAGCGATCGGGTGATCAATAAACCGCTGTCTCCATTTGAGTATTTCGGCATAAAAATATCCGGCTCCTTCCTTCAGCCTTTTCTGTAGTTCCACGTTCTGCTCAACGGATGGATGTTGTCTACCAAGTTTCCAGATAATCTGTTTAAATTTTTCCGAGACTTCATACAATTCTGATTGGACAGTAATTAAACCCGACAGCCACTCCATAGAATCTTTATTAATTTTATCGCTGTTCTCCCGAAGAAATTCATTCATTTCGATAAGAGCATAGTACCAGCTGGTCCAGGTATATATATCATTAATCTCTTCCAGCATATAATTCTGCCGTGATTCAGCAAACTGCTGCGGCAGACTTTTATTCAGGTTATCACTCTGCCATTGGATAAAATCTGAATGCCCGCCAAGATAATTCCTGCCGACCGGTGTTTTAAGTACCAAGCCTTCCAGCGAAGTACAGCGGCTTAAGGCCACATAAACCTGTCCTTTAGCAAATGCTCTCTGTGCATCAATAACAACCTTCTCAAATGTTAATCCCTGGCTTTTATGAATAGTGATTGCCCAGGCAAGCCTAAGAGGATACTGGATAAAGCTGCCGAGAACCTCCTCGGTAATCTCCCGTGTTACCGGATCCAATCTGTACCTTATATTCTCCCATTCACTCTTCTTTACTTCTATTTCGTTAGTGTCGTCTTTACATTTAACTTTTATAGTGTCGGCATTAAGCTTGGTAACAGTTCCGATCTTCCCGTTAAAATAGTTTCTTTCCTCAATATCATTTCTCAGGAACATTACCTGAACACCCGTTTTAAGTTCAAGCTCCCTTTCAGCCGGGAAAGCATTTTCCGGAAAATCATCTATTACCTCTGCCCTGTATCGATGAATTTCACTATCAATACCTGCTAATTTCAACCGGTTTATTTCATCTGCCTGCTGGTTGTGTGTTGTGAGCGTTATGTATTCCTCTTCGTCCTGCGGAACAAAATCATTTATTAACCTCGACTGAAGTATCCCGAAATTTTCGATTGAAATATTGTTATCTCTTATCCCGTTCAGGATCTCAATAAAACGGGCATCTGTCTGTCTGAATATTTCCTTAAGTTCAATTATGACGGGAGGATTTTCACGCAGCACAAAACTGTCAAAAAAGAAAATTGATGAATAGAATTCTCTCAGAATTTCCCAGTCATCCCTTTTTACCACAGGAGGGAGCTGGTACAGGTCTCCCACGAACAGCACTTGTACACCACCGAAGGGACGGTGAGGATTCTTCCTTACATACCGCAAAATTGTATCGATTGCATCAACGATGTATGAAGCAACCATACTCGCTTCATCAATAATCAGCAGATCAAGATTCCGGAGCAGATCAAGTTTCTCACTGCTGTACCGGAGCTTCGAGAGAAGCGGGTGGCGCTTAACACTTTCTTTATTAAATGAATAACCAGTTGAGGGAATTATTATTCCGAAAGGAAGCTGAAAAAGAGAATGCAGCGTAACACCCCTTGCATTAATTGCGGCAACTCCTGTAGGTGCAGCCACAACACACTCCTTCAATGTGTTCGCACGAACATATTTTAGAAAGGTTGTTTTACCGGTACCTGCTTTTCCGGTAAGGAATATATTCTGATTTGTTTCGGTAATAAAACGATAAGTGATATCAAATTCGGCGGTGTGTCTGATTATCATTGATACCCTTTTAATTTCTGAGTGTACAAAATAATAATATTTGAATACACAAAAAAACACTGATGATTTTTACAGACATATAAGTATTTTCAAATCTCACAGATACACAAATTCTCAATTAAAAGTCTTGCTATCCCGATATTTCGTTTTTATATTAAAAAGTCGAGGTAACTTTAAAAGATACATTTGGTCAGTTATGTTAAACGATAACAGCCAGGAAAACTATGCGATAAGGGCGATTCTTGAAGGTACTTCCAGCCAAACCGGTTCTGATTTCTTTTTTGCTCTTGTAAAGAATCTGTGTGATGTTCTTGGTACTTCCGGAGCTTGGGTAACAGAGTACTTTGAAGATTTACGTCTGCTTCGCGCTCATGCATTTTGTTACCGGAATAATTGGATAAAAGATTTTGAATACAGAATTGAAAACACTCCTTGTGAAAAAGTTATTGATCAAAAAAAATTTGTGCATATAAAAGAAAACGTTTCCGGACTTTTCCCGGATTCTCCGGATTTTGGTGTTAAGGTAGTCAGCTATATGGGGGCACCTTTGCTTGATGTGAACGGAGAAACATTAGGACTCCTTGCCGTAATCGATGACAAACCAATGCCGGTAAAACAAAGCAATGAGGCTATCTTCCACATTTTCGCAGGCCGTGCAGCAGCAGAATTGCAGCGGTTAAAAACAGAGAAGGAAATTCACGAAAAAGAGAGTAAGCTGCGCCGGTTAATAAACAGTGCGATGGATGGAATCATCGAACTTAACCAGGAACTTGAAATAACGATGATGAACCCGGCTGCCATCAGGCTGGTTAATTGTCTCCCCGGAGAGGCATTAGGAAAAAATTTCATGGAACTTCTGTCTGAAAAAGGACAGGAGATTTTCGTAAGTGCGCTTGAAGAACTCGAGAAACTGGAAGAAGGAGAAAAATACATCTGGATAACAGATAGTCTTAATATTCATTGTAAAAACGGCGTTAACTTTCCTGCTGAAGCAACAGTATCACAGAATAAAAATAAAAACGCAATTTTCTATACTGTTATACTGCGCAGTATAAATGATAAACTTGAAGCTGAAAAAAAGATTCATTCTCTCAAAGCTGAGACAGAGTACCTCAAGGAGGAACTGAAACTGATGAATGATTTCGATGATATTGTTGGGCAAAGCCGCCCGGTAATGAACCTTCTGAAAGACATAAGTATGGTAGCCAAAACCGATAGTACCGTATTGATTTCCGGTGAAACCGGTACGGGAAAAGAACTTACGGCGCGGGCAATACACCTTGCAGGAAGCAGAAAAAACAAACCATTGATAAAGGTTAATTGTGCTGCTATTCCTTCATCCTTGATTGAGAGCGAGTTTTTCGGACATGTAAGCGGAGCTTTTACGGGAGCTACAAGAAGAAGGACAGGAAGATTTGAGCTTGCGGCTGGAGGAACCATTTTCCTTGATGAGATCGGCGAATTGCCGCCGGATATGCAGGCGAAGCTTCTGCGGGTACTGCAGGATGGAGAGTTTGAGCCTGTTGGAAGTTCAGATACCAGCAGGGTCAATGTCAGGGTCATTGCTGCCACAAATAGAAATCTGAGCGAAGAAATCAAAGAGGGTAAATTCAGAGAAGACCTGTACTACCGGCTCAATGTTTACCCCATTCATGTACCTCCTTTAAGGGAAAGGGGAAATGATATTCTCAGGCTGGCAGATGAGTTTTTAACGAGGTTCTCAAGAAAATTCGGTGTTGATACACCAAAACTTTCAATTGCAGCAAAGGAAAGACTGCTGTCCTACCATTGGCCGGGAAATGTACGTGAGCTTCAGAATATAATTGAAAGAGCTGTAGTTACTGCTAAAGAAGGCACGGTTATAATCGATAATATATTGCCATATGATGGCAAATCTTTTACCACAAACAGCAGCCCGCCGAAGGACACTAAAATATTATCACAAAAAGAGTTACAGGAGCTTGAAAAAGAAAATATTTTACGGGCTTTAAATTCAACTAATTGGAAGGTTTCCGGGAGCGATGGTGCTGCTAACCTTCTGGGACTACCGCCAACCACTCTAAGTTCTAAAATAAAAGCTCTTCAGCTGAAGAGATAAAATCGAATACATCGATGTTCCAAATGACTGGAAACTCTTTATCGCGAATTATGCAATAAATGAACCCGTCGCTATTAAAAGTTACTGCTTCTTTCAGGAGATAAATGCATCCATTCTTTCAGAATACCTTACTTAATTTCATAAAACAGCCTGACGAGAATTCGTAACTCTCTAAATCTCGTTAGGGTGTGTCATTCCATTTTCTTCAAAAATTTCTTCTGACTGAAGATTTTTTCCGTTTCTCTCCCTGGCATTTTTTATGCATCACAACATATATCCAAAATCAGAAATTTAAAATGCGTGATAAGGTAAACGGTATAGATAATACCAGGTTATTTGAAATAATGGATGCTGTAAGGCATCAGCCCTCGCTGGCGAAATTTATTTTCCGCGTAAATAATACCTGGATGAATGGCGGGCACAGCAGATCTGTAATAAAAGGATTCTTCGGGGCCGAAAAAGAGGATGATTCCCGTCCCTCCCCGTATATCTTTGAAATAGATCAGCCTTCCGCTTTACTCGGAGAGGATAAAGGACCTACTGCTATAGAATATTTACTTAATGCTCTTGCCGGATGTTTAACTAATTCTATAGTATGCCTGGCTGCGGCGAGAGAAATTTCTTTGACTGATATTGAATCGGAAATAGAAGGACGGGTTGATTTGAGATATATGCTCGGATTGAGTTATGATGACGAAAATATTCTTGAAAACATAAAGATTAAATTCAGGATTAGAGGGAAAGGATTATCTCAAAAAGAAAAACAATTCCTTTGCGAACTGGGAGAGAAGACGTCCATTGTATATAGGATTATTACAACACCATTCCCGGTCAAAATATCTGTTGAGGATGATTTTTACGAATAATATCAGAGCAGAGAAGTAATGGCATATAATATAATAACAAGAAGGAGGTTCTTATGAAGCGGTTTCTTTTTTTTCTGTATGGAATAATTTGTTATTCCATATTTTTTGTGACATTTCTCTATGCTATAGGGTTTGTTGGTGATTTATTAGTGCCGAAAACTATAGACTCAGGCTTCCAGGGAGGAACAGCCAATGCCTGGATAGTAAACATCCTGCTGCTCTCACTATTCGCTGTACAGCATAGTGTAATGGCACGACGGGGATTTAAGAGATGGTGGACAAAGTTTGTTCCCAAACCAATCGAACGAAGTACCTATGTTCTTTTCTCCAGCATAATTCTTATCCTCATCTTTGCATACTGGAGACCGATTGCGGGTGACATATGGAATGTTCAGGGAACTGCTGCCGGCTCTTTATTAACAGTACTCTATTTTGCGGGATGGTTTATAGTTCTATTCGGAACTTTTCTTATCAACCATTTTAACCTTTTCGGACTCCAGCAGGTTTATCTCAACCTGAAAAATAAAGATCTTCCCCGTCCGCATTTCGCCAAACCAGTATTCTACAAAATTGTGAGACACCCATTAATGCTGGGATTTATTATTGCCTTCTGGGCTGCCCCGCATATGACAATCGGGCACCTGCTTTTTGCTTTTGCTACAACCGGATACATACTGATTGCTATTCAGCTTGAGGAAAGGGATCTTGTTTCCTTCCACGGTGATGAGTACAAAAGGTATCAGCAGGAGGTTTCGCAGATCATCCCAATGCCTCCGAAGAAAACCGTTCCAAACGGAGTTATGGAAAGGAACTAGCTGTCCTGAAAAACGTAATCAGCCAGGAGTCTTCAATTGAAAAAGATTCCTGTACAGGATTGGCTGAAATTAATTCCTGTGCCGGGTGATTGATTGTGCAAAATCTATTAATGATTAATATATGACGTAATGAAGTCAGAAAGGAGTAAGAAATGCAGTTTCACATAACTTATCAGGTCACACCTGAACATAGAGATGAAGTACAGGGACTATTCAAAAAGACCGGCGCACGTCCTCCTGAAGGTGTCACAATGAAAGGAAGGTGGCATAATCTTAATGGAAATGAGGGATATATCATTGCTGAAACAGGTAATAGCGAAGCAATGGGTAAATGGATCCAGGAATGGTCAAATATGTTATCCTTTAAGGTCGTACCTGTACTTACCGATGAAGAAGTTGCAAAAGTTATCGGTTAACCTTAGGGCCTGCTAGTCAAGGCAGGCCCCTTTTTCTGTCCACCAGGGGTGAATCTCATAAGATAGCCGTCCTGATTGAATTGCAGGATCATTTTTAATCAATTCCTTCACTTCTTCTTCGGAATTAACATCGAAAATAAAAATACCTCTCCAGTCGCCGTCATCTCCAAAAGGCCCGGCAATTTTAAGCTTTCCGTCCTCTGCAAGCTTGCGGATATTTGTCAAATGTCCTTCCTGGATTTTCTCAAGTTCAAGTGAATCTATGCTTCCGGCATTGGGACCTCTTGTAAGCATTACAAAAAAATATTGTTTGATGTTCGGATATTTGTTTTCCTGCTGCTGAGCGGTTGCTGCAGTTGAGAACATTATTACCAGTAACAGAAGTGCTGCAGATTTCTGCATAGGCTTACCTTTAGATTTTTAATTAAAAATAATCAATAGCAGTTTATAAATGAAAGCTTATCTTTTATTCCTTATTGCGTCAGAAAGGGCATTCCTAACAAGCGGATGAGTAAATTTGAATCCTGATCCATCCAGCTTCTTTGGCAGAACACGAAGGCTTGCTGTAATGAAGTCAGCCGACTCTCCTATCATTGCTTTCATTACCAGCTTAGGCACCCTGAAAAATACAGGCCTGTTCAGAACATCCCCCAGCTGTTCGGTAAATTCGTCCATTTTAAGAGGATTAGGTGAAGAGGCATTTACAGGTCCGGTGATTGTCTCATTCTCCAGGGCATAAATATAAGTATTCACTATATCATCAATGTGAATCCACGAAAACCATTGTTTCCCGCTGCCAAGAGATGCCCCGACATATAATTTGAACAGGGGTAGTAATTTTTTCAGCACTCCATCCTGAGTACTAAGAACAGGGCTGGTTCTTACACTAACCCTGCGTACACCGATTTTCTCTACCATGGCGGCTTCATTTTCCCATGCCTCACAAAGGTTTGCAAGAAAATCAGTTCCGGCCTGTGAGTCCTCCGTTAAAACCCTGTCGTCGCTGTCGCCGTAATAATTAATTCCAGAGGCACAGAGAAAAACAGCCGGTCCATTCCTTGTCGCTAAAATAGCATTAGCAATATTCCGGGTGCTTATAATCCTGCTGTTACTTACTTTCTTTTTATATGATTCCGTAAACCTTTTACCTGCAAGGTTAGCTCCCGCAAGGTGAATAACAGCATAGGCATCTTCAAAATGGCTTCTCCAATTTTCGGAGTTATGATAATCCCACTCAACATAATTCTGAGCTGAGGCCAATGCAGTTTCTCCTTTGGAAACGTTACGGGTAAATACTGTTACTTCGAATCCCCGGGTGATCAGTGCTCTGGCCAGATTTCTGCCTATCAGACCCGTCGCTCCTGTCATTATAATCTTTTTTGTCATAATATTTTTTTCTTTTTAACTCAAGAATTTTAAGTTATTAACAGTTCAAATAATATCATACAGTTATCACAAAACTTTTGTTAGTGGGTTTATTATTATAATCACTCCCGGATTTTAAAGTCGTTTTTTTAATTAACCGGTAACATTTCTCCCTGCCCAAATATCACAGATTCAATTAGTATCAGATTCCTTTTATTATCTTATCATTAAATATATTAAAATTGCTTGCAGTAAATACAAATATCCAGTAACTTCGATCCACTAATATTTTAAGATTTACTATTGTTTCATCATTTATAGAGGAGTCGTAATGAAAAAATTTATACTGCCAATTCTGTTTGGATTATTTTTTGCTGGCTTTGCTTCTGCCACCACAATTAACGTGATGGTCGGAGATTATTACTTTAATCCTGCTTCATTCGATGCAGCTGTCGGCGATACTGTTGTATGGACTCTTGATTCATCGGCTGTAGCGACCCACACTACAACATCAACATTAGTTCCTTCCGGTGCAGCAAACTGGAACCACACATTTTCAGGTGTCGGCGATACTTATTCATATGGTATCACGGTTGATGGCGTATATGAATACCATTGCACATTTCATCCGACAACAATGATGGGCTCTTTCGCAACACCATCTCCGCTTCCTTTCTATGAGAACTATGCATATCCAGTGGGTGATAACATTACTTCACACGGCTGGGTAGCTCACAGTGCCGGCGGAACTAACCCGATTACTGTTAATGATGGGGCCCTGACCTTTCCTGGTTATCCATCTTCAGGAATAGGTAATGCGGCACTTTTGTTCGGAAACAGCGAAGATGATCACCGATTATTTGAATCGCAGTCTGCTGATAGTGTTTATATGGCCTTTATGGTTAATGCAGCTGCTAATCCTAATGGATACTTCATACATTTCGCCACTAACCCCTATACTTTTGATTACCGCGGAAGGATTTATCTTGAAGGTACAAATCCCAACCTTGAATTTGGATTAGGTTTTGGGACGGAGGCCCCGGTTATTACGGCTAATAATTACTCACTATCAACAACTTACCTCATAGTTCTGAAGTATACCATTGTTGATGGAGCTGGTAATGACCAGGTGAGCTTATATGTCTTTGATACTGATACACCTCCAACAGAACCAGCCGTTCCTACTATTGGTCCAATTACTAATCCGGGGACAACAGATATTGATCCCGGAGCCGTATCTTTCAGGAAATTTAATTCAGCTCAGGATATGGTAGTAGACGGAATACGTATCGCCACTACCTGGAGCGATGCGGTTCCAGTGGAATTATCATCATTTACCGCAATAGTAGGCAGCAACTCAGTTACTCTTAACTGGAAGACAGCTACTGAAACCAACAACCTCGGATTTGCAGTTCAAAGAAAAACTTCAAATTCAGGATGGACAAATATTTCTTTTGTAGATGGAAACGGAACTTCAACCCAGTTTCACGAATATTCCTATACTGACAATAATCTTGAAGCAGGTAGATATTCTTATAGACTAAAACAGGTTGATATGGATGGATCTTTTGAGTATTCAGATATAGTTGAAGCAGATGTAAATGCTCCAGCCAGGTTTGATCTTGCTCAGAATTATCCAAATCCTTTCAATCCCACAACCAAAATTGATTTTTCTGTTCCTTCAAATAGCAATGTAAAGTTAACGGTTTACAACGTACTTGGACAGCAGATTACAGTGCTGGTTAACGGATTTTTGAAATCCGGAAGTCATTCTGTTGATTTTAACGCAGCTGGACTGAACAGCGGTTTATATTTCTATAAGCTGGAGTCTAACGGTGTTTCTCTTGTAAAGAAGATGATGTTGGTTAAATAGTGCCAAATGGCCCTATGGTAAGTAGTAACACAGCTTTTTATTAAAAAGAGCCCGGTTTAACGCCGGGCTTTTTTATTTCTTTTATGCTTGCTTACGTTACTTAAAATTATATAAATTGAGCCTCACAACTTTATGTTAATATGCTTGGATTTGTAAAATCAGATAAGAACAATGTCTACCTGGGCGGTGAGATATTTAAGGCAAAACAGAGGAAAAGAAGGATAATCGCAACCATTTTTGCGCTGGCCGGGTTTCTGCTGCTGAATCTCGTTTTATATTATCTCACAAATGTGTAACCGTAAAGCCTGAACTCCATTTTATATTGAACTCCTGCCTCTTTAATCTTATATTTCCTTTTTATTTTAACTTAAAAGATGAAAGAAAACAAAGTATATATTGAGACTTACGGCTGCCAGATGAATCTGGCTGATACTGAGATTGTTATGGGTATTCTTAATAATTACGGGTATCGTATTTCTAAATCCGCAGAGGATGCAGACGTCGTTTTGTTAAATACCTGCAGTATAAGGGAAAATGCTGAACAAAGAATCTACGGCCGACTGGGCAAGTTTAAAACAATTAAAAATTCAAAACCTGATCTTATCGTTGGTATTCTCGGCTGCATGGCTGAAAGACTCAGAAAAGACCTGATTGATGAAAAAAAGATCGTTGACCTGATCGTTGGTCCTGATGAATACCGCCGGCTTCCTGAATTAATAGATGTTGCCTTCAATGGTGAGAAGGGAATCGGAGTCAGGTTATCCAAAACCGAAACTTATGATGATATTATTCCCTATCGGGAAGACGGACTACAGGCCTGGATCTCAGTCATGCGTGGCTGCGATAAATTCTGTACTTTCTGTGTAGTACCCTTTACACGCGGAAGGGAAAGAAGTAAACCGCTGGTTTCGGTTGTTAATGAAATACAGAAATTATCGCAAAGAGGATTCAAGGAAGTCACCCTCCTGGGTCAGAATGTCAATTCATACCTTGATGGTGAAAATGATTTTGCCGACCTGCTTGCCGCCTCGGCTATAGCCGACAGGAATATGAGGATCAGGTTTACAACCTCCCATCCCCAGGATCTATCGGATAAACTTCTTTATACGATTGCAGAACATCCGAACCTCTGTAATTATATTCATCTGCCGGTGCAGTCAGGCTCAAACAGGATACTTGACTTGATGAACAGAACTTACACGATTGAGCATTACCTTGAATTAATTGATAAAGCTAAAAGAATAATTCCCGGTATAAGTTTCTCCACCGATATTATTGTAGGATTTCCAACAGAAACCTGGGAAGATCACCTGATGACCCTGGAAGTAATGAAGCAGGTAAGGTACGATGGCGCATATATGTTCAAATACTCTGCGCGCGAAGGCACAAAAGCTTACAAGATGAACGATGATGTCGCGGATGATGTAAAAACAAAAAGGCTCCAGGAGATTATCCAGCTTCAGCAGAAGATAAGCTTTGAAATAAACCAGGAATTGATCGGTAAAGAGGAAGTCGTGCTGATTGAGGGATTCAGCAGAAAATCAGATAAGTTTCTTGCAGGACGGACTGATACTAATAAAGTACTTATCGTTCCTTTCGATGAGAGCATCAAAGAAGGATCTTATATAAAGGCTAAGGTTACCAGGGCCACACATGCCACTCTCTTTGGTGAAATCACTGGAATTGACGATTCAATCGATGAAGATCTTGGTATGACCGGGTGATGCTGCTCTTCCGGCTATTCATAAGGATATATATATGAGAAAATTCGGTATAACAAAAATCCTGTTTTTTGTATTCCTCCTTTTAATTACCCCATCTCTGTATTCACAGGGAAAAGATATTGTTCCCTACCTGAAATTAATCGAAGAAGGAGCAAAGGATTCTGTACTGCAGGTTCTGCCGGAGTTAAAAAAATCATATCCTAATGATCCTTCTGTACTTTTCCTTGAAGGCGTTCTGACCGAAAACGGACAGGATGCAATTCCTGTCTATAACAGGATCTTAAATGATTTCCCGAAGAGCAAATATGCCGACGCATCCATTTACCGTCTTTATTCATATTACTATTCCCTTGGATTATATAATACAGCAGAAAGTTTTTTGAAGAGACTAAAACAAGGATATCCGTCATCTCCATACATCAAGCTGGCGGAAAGAGAAATACCTTCGGGGAATGAGGTATCTTCCCCCCAGGAATTATCTCCTCAGGATACAAAAAACTACTTGTTCACCATTCAGGTGGGTGCATTCAGTAATGATTCTAATGCGATATCCCTGAAAAAGTCGTTCGAGGATGCAGGTTATTATTCTTTCATTAAAAATAAGTCTGTCGGCGGCACAGAATTCCGTGTGGTTTACGTAGGTAGATTCGAAAAGCGTGAAGAAGCCGAAAGTTTTCTGCAGTCAGTTAACAGCCAGTTTGATCTTAATGGTCAGATTGTTCCAATAAAATGAAGTTAAATTGAACCTTTTATTTACAGGTACAGGCTCAGGTAAAACCTCTCTTAAAAGATATCATTCCTCCTTAGTGATTTCCGTGCATGACTTCAGTCTGCTTGTAGATGCAGGCGATTCTGTGTCAAGGGCTCTTCTTTCTGAGGGAATCCGGTATAATTCGATCGATGGTGTAGTAATAACGCATCTTCACCCTGATCATTTCAGCGGTTTTACATCACTCATAGTGCAGATGAAAATGGGGGGCAGGACGGAACCCCTTTCCATTTATATTCATCATACATTGGTTAATATCTTAAAAAATTTTCTCTCATCCTCTTACGTTTTTTTAGAGCGGCTGGGTTTTCCCGTTAACATTACAGGCTTTGATTTTGATACTGAGATATGGGTATCTGATGAACTTGTCTTTATAGCAAGAAGAAATACACACCTGGATGAATATGAGAAACATGACCCTACAATAAGCATTGCCAGTTGCAGCCTGTTGTTCAGCTCCAGTGATAATAACGTATTTTATTCGGGTGACTTAGGTTCTGAGAATGACCTTTATATTTTTAAGGATCATGCAGCAGATCTTTATATTACTGAAGCCGCGCACGTAAGTATCGAAGGTATTTTAGAAATGATTAAGAAAATAAATCCGGGGAAGGTTATATTGACACACATTGCAGATGAGGATCTCCCTTGGATTAGAAAAAAAATTGTTGAATTGGAAGAGAACAGGATAATAATTGCCGAAGACGGAATGAATTTGAGTGTCAACCGTTACAGTGGCTAAGATATTCTTTAATAACGAGTTAAAAAGTAATATATTTAACAATTAATTATATGTTCTTTTAGATTAAAATGACTACAGAGGAATTTAAAAATAAATTTGGAATTATAAGCTCCACCAAGGAAATGAATGACCTGGTGGATATTACTATGCAGGTAGCCCGGTCGGATATATCTGTATTGATATATGGCGAAAGCGGAGTCGGTAAGGAAGTTATTGCACGGGCCATCCATGGATATAGCAGCAGGACCGAGAAGCAGATGGTTAATGTAAACTGCGGAGCTATCCCCGAGGGAATTCTCGAGAGTGAATTATTCGGACACAAAAAAGGATCTTTCACAGGAGCGGTTGAAAGCAGAAAAGGTTACTTTGAAATAGCAGACGGCGGAACGCTTTTCCTGGATGAGATAGGCGAAATGCCTCTTCATACACAGGTTAAACTTCTGCGTGCAATCGAAACAAACGAATTTATGAAGATAGGGGCAGAGACAGTTACCAAAGTTGACGTCAGGATAATTGCTGCAACGAATAAGGATCTTCAGAGAGAAGTAGATGCGAGGCATTTCCGGGAGGATCTTTATTTCAGATTAAAAGCAGTTACCCTGAATATCCCCCCGCTGAGAAGAAGGAAAGCCGATATAGAAGAGCTTGCCAGGTACTTTGCAAGAGCCTATGCTGAGCAGAACGGAATTCGCCCCAGGCCGATAACCGATGAGGCAATTGAACTGCTTAAAAATTATCCCTGGCCGGGGAACGTAAGAGAACTTAAGAATACCGTAGAAACAGCAATGGCCCTTAACAGAAACGGAGTGCTTGATACCTCCTCCTTCGTATCCTTAATACACCCTTCGATTGAAGAGGAGGCTCCACCGCGGAATCTTCCTATTTTCGTGAAAAGGACTCCGGAGGAAGTCGACAGGGAATTGCTGTACCGCGCATTGTTTGAAATTAAAAAAGACCTGATAGAACTAAAGGATCTTGTGCACCAGAGGCCTGATGAAAGCTACTACCAGGGAGGCGAACAGCGTGAGGTAGTTCCGCTCGCTGAGGCTGAAAAGGCTGCCATTACGGCGGCCCTGGATAAAACCCGCGGTAATAAAAGAAGCGCAGCAGACCTACTGGAGATCAGTGAAAGAACCCTTTTCAGAAAACTTAAGAAATATGGCCTTTAGAGTAAAATTTCGAAGCAATTTAGGCTTTGATCCACGGCTCATGAGAGTCTCAGCTAAAATATTCTGCTTGTTTATAACTTTAGTCCTAATTAATTTTACAGGGTGCTGTGTATATTCTTTTACAGGAGCTTCGGTACCTCAGCACCTTAAGACTATTGCAATACCGATTGCAGAAGATAGAAGCGGTTCAGGTGAACCGGGATTAAAAGAGCTATTGACGGATCAGCTGGTTCAGAAATTTATAAACGATAATACTCTTCAGGTTACAGAAAAAGTTAATGCAGATGCGCTGCTTGATTGTGTAATTCTTCCCCTAAGTGATGCCCCTGCGATTGTTTCCGCAGGTGAAAATGTTCAGGCTAGAAGGATCACTATCAACGTGCAGGTAACTTACAAGGACCTGGTAAAACGAAAAACTATTTTCGATAAAAAGTTCTCGAATTACGGTGACTATCCTTCAGGTGGAACTATTAGTCAAAGAAGAGATGCAATACAAACGGCAGTAGATAAAATAACTGAAGATATCCTGTTGGATACTGTTTCAGGATGGTAATATTTAAAAGGATTTAAAATGGACGATGTAGTTCTTATTGGTTACTTTGTTTCTTTATTCGTACTTTTTGTGTTCGGATGCCACGGTTTTATAATGATGTATTATCATAAAAAATACCGCGATGTTAAAAATATATCAAAAACTGTAGATGACTTCACTTCCACTGTTACAATTCAGCTTCCGCTTTATAATGAACTCTACGTTGTTGAACGGTTAATAAATGCTGTATGCGAAATAGAATATCCCAAGGATAAGCTTGAGATTCAGGTGCTCGATGATTCTACTGATGAAACAACTTCAATTGCTGAAAAGATTGTTCGCGAAAAACAGCTGCTTGGTTTCGATATTGTTCATATAAGGAGAGGAACACGGGAGGGATTTAAGGCCGGAGCCTTGAAGGAAGGTCTCAAAACCTCTAAAGGCGAATATATAGCAATTTTCGATGCTGATTTCATTCCGCATAAAAATTTCCTGAAGAAGACACTTGCTTTCTTCTCAGATGAAAAAGTCGGCATGGTTCAAACACGCTGGGAACATATCAACGGTGATTATTCAATACTTACAAAAGCACAGGCTCTTGCTCTCGACGGTCATTTCGTAATTGAACAGACTGTAAGGAATAAGGCAGGCTTTTTTATAAACTTTAACGGTACCGGCGGTATCTGGAAAAGAAAGTGCATAGAGGATGCAGGCAACTGGCATGCCGACACGCTTACTGAAGATCTCGATCTGAGCTACCGGGCTCAGCTTAATGGCTGGCGTTTTGTATTCCTGCCAGATTTTACCTCTCCTGCAGAGCTGCCTTCTGAAATAAATGCACTGAAGACACAGCAGTTCAGATGGACGAAAGGAGCAATTGAGACTGCAAAAAAAATTCTGCCGCTTGTATGGAAATCAAAAATTCCACTTAGAGTAAAGCTGCAGTCCACTTTCCATCTCACCAATAACCTTGTGTTTCCTTTTATACTGCTCGCTGCAATTCTGAACGTGCCTTTAATTTTTATTAAGAACAGCGGCTCTCACGAGGCATATTTTGCAATTCTTTCACTCTTTGTCCTTGCCTTCGTCAGTTCGTTTCTTTTCTATCTTTATTCACAGAAAGATATAAGAACTGACTGGAGAAAGAAAATAGTACTGTTCCCTCTCTTTATGGCTGGCAGTATGGGTTTTGCCGTAAACAATTCCCGTGCGGTTATTGAAGGTCTGCTTAACCGGAAAAGTGAATTTGTTCGTACACCGAAATTCAAAGTTGTATCTGAGCGCGATACCTGGATGGGAAAAAGATATCTATCGAGAAAACTGGGGTTTTCTGTTTATGTTGAAGCTATAATGGCTGTATATTGTCTTGTTGGTATTGCATCCTCGATATATTTCCTTGAGATCGCTGCGTTACCTTTCCAGATCCTGTTTTTTATAGGATTCTCGTTCGTATCCGGAACTTCAATAAAACACGCATTTGCAAAGGCATAGGATATTGAGTAAAACATCTTCGGAAACATTCAACGATAAAGTAAACCTCATATACGAGTATAATAAACGATCACCTCTGTTCGTCCGTGTGGCAAACAGCGAGATCGAAAAGAACAACGCGGAAAGAGCCGTTGAGATACTTAATGATGGTTTATCTATATACCCTGAGTATACTACAGCACACATTCTACTTGGCAAAGCCTTAATGAGACTGGGAAAATATAAAGAAGCTCTCGATTCCTTTCGTAAAGGGAGTGAGCTTGTGAGTTCTCACAGGATATATGAATATTATATGCACGAAGTTGAGAACCTAAAGAAGCAGAGAGTACTTTTCGAATCTTCTCATAATCCCGGTTTCCTTGAGGAAGTAGAGGCTCCGAAGAAAAATAAGATCAGCCTGGAACAGGAATTGTCATCATTTGATTCGATGACGGAATCAAAGCAGGATACATTATCAGCTAAACCGGGTACCGGCGATTCAATTGTTTCTGAAACTCTTGCTAATATTTATATAACTCAGGGAGAATTCAGAGAAGCCCTGACCATTTATGAAAGACTAATAACAAAGAATCCTCAAAAAAAGGATTATTACCTTAAGAAGATCGAGGATTTAAAATCAGAATTCGAATAAGCTGATTTTTTCCTTGTTCTTTATCCCCGATGAATTTATCAAATCTAAAAAAACTCAACCGGACATTTTATAAAAGAGATGTTCTTACTGTTGCGCCCGAACTTTTGGGCAAAATCCTTGTCAAAGCAGACGGTTCAGAAATAATTGCAGGCAGGATTGTTGAAGTTGAAGCATATGACGGCCGCTTCGATGAAGCTGCTCATACCTTCAGGGGGAAAACAAAGAGAAATGAGATTATGTTTGAACCGGGAGGGTATTTCTATGTATACTTTACTTATGGCGCACATTTTTGCTGCAACATAGTTACAGGTAATGAAGGTGATGGAACTGCTGTATTGATAAGAGGGGTGGAGCCGGTTGCGGGACTCGAACTGATGGCATTTAACCGTTTCGGGAAAAATTTGATAAATGAAAAAGAAAAATATAATTTGACCAGCGGACCGGGAAAAGTTTGTCAGGCTTTCGGGATAACCAGAGAATATTACGGAGAGGATCTCATCAACGGCAGAATATATCTTCTCAGTCAAAGGAAAATACCCGGAGACCGGGTTGTCAGGACAACAAGGATAGGAATAAAGAAATCAGCTGAACTGAACTGGCGCTTTTATATAAAAGATAATCCGTTCGTTTCCAGAAAATGATTAAACCAAAAAACTTATTAATTGTGAGAACTGACCGTATAGGTGATGTTGTTCTTTCTCTTCCCTTGGCTTCAATAATCAAAAAACATCTTCCTGAATGTAAAATTACTTTTCTCGTACGAAATTATACCAGGGCCCTGGTTGAAAATCATCCTTATATAGATGAAGTAATTATTCTCGAAGAAAAGGGGAAGAAGATCACTGTCAGACAGAATGTTGCGAACATCGCATTTTATAATTTTGATTCTGCTGTAATTGTTTACCCCACATTTGTAACCTCCCTTATTATCTACCTCAGCAAAATAAAAAACAGGATTGGAACGGGATACCGTTGGTACTCATTTTTGTTTAATCAGAAAATATATGAACACAGGAAATATGCAGAAAGGCATGAACTGGAATATAATGTCAACCTGCTGAGCAAATTCGGCATTGATGAAAGTGTAAATTATGCTAATATTGAATTTGACCTCGCTCCTGATCAGTCCAGCGAACAAAAAATTGAAGCCATCCTGCGGAGATCTGAAATTAATACTGAAGAACCTATAATAATAATACATCCGGGAAGCAGCGGAAGCTCGGTTGATCTTCCTCAGCAGAAATTCCGATCACTGGTAGAGAAGATCTCGCAGGATCTTACAGAAAATATAATACTTACAGGAAGCGACAGAGAAAAATACCTTTGTGAAAACCTCAAACTTCGTCCCGGAATACTGAACCTTGCTGGAAAGCTCGACTTGCCGGGAATGATTGCACTAATTAAAAAATGTTCCATTTTTATTGCAAACTCCACAGGTCCGATCCATATAGCGGCAGCTCTCGGCAAATATACAATCGGGTTTTATCCCCGTATTGCCGCATGTTCGGCCGACAGATGGGGGCCCTATACGGATAAGAAAGTCATTTTTTCGCCCAAAATTGAGTGTTCTGATTGCACAAGGGAACAGTGCAGCCGATTGAATTGTATGAATAGCATCGAAGTGACAGATATCTTTTATGAAACAGAAAAAATTTATAAGTTTATTCAAGACGAACGGAGAAAATAGATGCTCAGGAAATATCTGCTGTTATTTTTATTACTGCCAGTCATATCATATGCCGGTTCCGGTAATGATTCAACACATACCGATCCTGAATTCAGAACTTTAGAAAATAACGCTTTTCAGGTAGGGGAGAAACTCACTTTTGATGTAAAATACGGGTTTGTGACTGCAGGAATCGCAACTATGCAGATACCGCAAATGAGAAGAATATCCGGCAGAGAGGCATACCATGTCACCTTTGAGGTTAATTCTGTTCCCAGCTTCGACTGGATTTATAAGGTGCGTGACCGTTATGAAACCTTTATTGATGCAAAAGGACTCTTCCCCTGGAGATTTGAACAGCATATCAGGGAAGGTGGATATAGCCGCGACTTTTCCGCTTTTTTTGATCAGAGAAAAGGAAAAGCAAAGACCAGCGAAGGCGAGTATGAAATCCCCAAATATGTCAACGACATTATATCTGCATTCTACCTTGCAAGAACTTTCGATTATTCAAACCTGAAAGTAAATGACCGAATACATCTTAAAAACTTTTACAAGGATAAGGTTTACGACCTGGATGTACGCTACCTGGGCAGGGAAACTATTGATGTTGCAGCAGGAACTTTTAAATGTATAGTTGTGGAACCATTGGTGCAGGAAGGTGGACTCTTTAAAAGCGAGGGAAGTATTATTGTCTGGCTGACTGACGATGACTTGAAAATCCCCGTAAAAGTTAAGACAAAAGTAGTGATTGGTTCTATTGATGCTGAGTTAACGGCCTATGAGGGACTAAAGGGCAAGCTCACTTCAAAACAATAATCATTTCATCTGCTTAAAAACTGATTAATAGGAAAATGATGCCCGTTTAATTATTTTCACTAAATGGATGATTACAATTCACAACCGGATCCATTAAATGAGGATCCCGATAAAAATAAAGAAACTAAAACCGATCCCGGAGAGCATTCCGGCGGAGGTATCCAGCCCCAGATAAACCCAATTGCTGCCGCATTCATCGGCTTAATAGGCGGTTTTATACTATATCAGATTGTCGGGGGTGTAATAACACTGCTGATATTCGGTATGAACCTGGATACAGCCCCTGTTAATGCGGTCAGGCTTATGACTATGGGAGGACAGATTCTCTTTATGCTTCTGCCTGCATTATTATTTTCAAAATGGTTTTATCTTGATGTATCGGCGGTGATCAGGACAAGAGTGCCTTCCTGGAAGGAATTTGCTTTGTTTGGAATAGGAATAATAATTCTTACCCCGCTTCTGCAGTATGTTATCACTGTACAAAATTACCTTATAGATATCTGGGCGGCAAGTTCTCCCTTTATTAATTCTATAAAATCAGCTCTCGATTCATTAAACGACCTTGTAGAAAAAACTTACGGTAATTTGTTGACGGCACATAACATCTATGAGGCGTTCTTGGTTATACTGGTGGTTGCTTTTGTTCCTGCACTCTGTGAAGAGACATTGTTCCGGGGATTTATACAGAAAAGTTTTGAATTAAAGATTAAACCTGTCTGGGCCGCACTTATCACCGCAATATTTTTTGGAATTTATCATTTTAACCCGTATGGTATGATAGCATTGATAATTCTTGGTTTTTATTTCGGCTTTGCCGCTTATATGAGCAATTCTATCCTGGTTCCAATGAGTCTTCATTTTACTAATAATTTTATAGCAATAATGGTATATTTTCTTATCGGAAATGAGGATCTTATTAATTCCAAACCGGGAACAGATATTGACATATATTCAGCGGTGTTGATGATAATCCTATTGACTCTTATAATGATAGGTCTGATTATTACTATTAGAAAATATTATTCAAAACAGATTATTACTTAAGGAGGAAATATGCCTGTATGCCCTAATTGCGAATACGAATACGTTGAAGGGATTACTATTTGTCCCGACTGCGGTACCAGGCTTGTGGACGATGAATATTTTGTTCAGCCTGAGGATTGGACTGAAGAAAACTGGCAGGTTGTTTATACCTCAGGTCAGGAATATGACGTTGAAATGCTCAGGGATAACCTGGAAAGCGCCGGTATAAAGACCTCTATACTTTCACAGAAGGACAGGAATTTTCCTGCTCCGGGCGATTTTTCTCTCGTGAAATTGTTTGTCAGAAATGAGGATGTTCAATCGGCTCTCAATTTTATCGAGCAGATTAAGAGCCAGGAGAGCAGTGAAGAAAATGAAGAAGAATAAACTCTGATGGCTCTGGGCAACACAACACAGAGAGTGCTTGTTTCCCTGGCTGCAATACCGGTTATTATTGCAGCAAGCTATTTCGGGGGGATTTATTTCTTTTTGTTTACAGCTTTAATAGCTGTTGTTTCTTTTTATGAATTCAGCAGATTCGTAAAGAAAAAGGATGTATTTGTCAATATTGCAATTGGGATTGTATTCATTCTGCTTCTTCTTGTTAATGAATTTTTTCACTACCTCGACATTTATTACTTCATTCTTGTACTTACGGTCATCCTTACACTCTTTGAGTTATTCAGAAATAAAGGCTCTGCGATACTTAATATCGGAACAACTATGCTGGGTATACTGTATATAGGTTTTTTTGCAGATGCTTTGCTCGCAATAAGGGAGTTTTATCCCCGGATCGAATATCTGTACCAGCGCGGCGGTTTCCTGATAATCTCAATTCTTGCTGCAATCTGGATATGTGATTCCGCAGCTTTCTTTGGCGGAACCAGCCTTGGAAAACATAAGCTTTTTCCCCGCGTAAGTCCTAAAAAAAGCTGGGAAGGAGCCGTATTCGGCTTCGTATTCTCCATATTGACCATGCTGCTTGCCAAAGTAATTATTTTGGACTTCCTAAGCTGGACTTCTGTGGTTATTTTAGGCGTTATTATAGGAATAATAGGTCAGATTGGAGATCTCGTAGAATCTCTCTTTAAGCGGGATGCGGGAGTAAAAGATTCTTCAGGAATAATTCCGGGACATGGCGGAATTTTCGACAGATTTGATTCTCTCCTCTTTACAGCACCTGTGATTCTGCTTTATCTTAAAAATTTTGCCTGAAACATAGATTTGTATGAATAATAATAATAAATCCGGCCTCAGCATAATTACGCTGGGATGTTCAAAGAATACGGTCGATTCTGAAAGACTAATGAACCAGCTTAAACTTAATAAACTTAGGCTGAACGAAAATCCGGAAGATTCAGATACTGTCATAATTAACACCTGTGGTTTTATTGAATCAGCAAAGCAGGAATCAATCAATACTATTCTGAATGCAGTTTCGCTTAAGTACCAGGGTAAAATGAAGAAAGTCATAGTTGCAGGGTGTCTTTCTGAGAGATACATGGAGGATCTTCGAGGTGAGATCCCGGAAGTAGATGCCTGGTTCGGTACTGAAAAATATGAGGAAATACTTAAAGAACTGGGCGGCAAATTAAAATATGATCTTCTCGGTGAAAGAGTTCTTTCGTCTCCATCGCATACTGCTTATCTGAAGATTTCAGAAGGATGCGACCATCCCTGTTCTTTCTGTGCCATTCCCTTAATGCGCGGAAAGCATAAATCAAAATCCATTGAAGACCTTGTGAGGGAAACAGAATTCCTTGCCCGGAATAACACAAAAGAGCTTGTGCTTATTGCGCAGGACACCACGGATTACGGCAGAGATATTTATGGCAGGAAGATGATTCCGGAACTCTTAAACCGGTTAAGCGAGGTTGAGGGTATACAATGGATCCGTTTAATGTATGCGTATCCCTCACAGTTCCCTGATGAGCTTATTGATGTAATCGCCGGCAATCCGAAGGTTTGTAGATATGTCGACATTCCTCTTCAGCATATTTCCGATAATGTTTTGAAATCTATGAGGAGGGGGGTTACAGCCAAAAGAACTAGAGAACTGATCAGAAAACTTAAGGACCGTGTACCTGGTATTACGTTAAGAACTACTTTTATCGTCGGTTACCCGAATGAGGGCGAAGATGAATTCAGGGAGTTATGTGAATTTGTGAAAGAAACAGAATTTGACAGGATAGGAACATTTACATTCTCTATGGAGGAAAATACGAGCAGTTTTATCCTTGGGGATCCGGTACCTGAAAAGGTTAAACTTGAGAGAAGAAATGAATTAATGGAAATCCAGAAAGAGATTTCGTTAAAGATAAATAGTAGATTTGAAGGCAGGAAGCTGGATGTTTTGATAGAGGGTAAAGAAGGCGATTATTTCATCGGAAGATCGTATCGCGATGCACCTGAAGTTGACGGCGAGGTCCTTATTCCCTCCAACGGAAGAAAACTGAAACCGGGTGAGTTTTATACCGTTGATGTTTTCGATTATAATGAATATGATTTGTATGCCAACATTTCCCGGAATGGGAGAAAAAAATGAAAAATTTATTAAAAATTATACTGCTGCTTCTTTTCGTTCAGTCGGTGCATGCCCAGGTTGAAACCGCAAACCAGCCCGATGAAACTAGGTCGCTCCCGAAGTTTTACCAGGACTTCCTTAACTTTTATACACCTGACAGTGCAACCACCAGGGTAGATGCTTTTATCCAGGTTCCGTATAACCAGATACAGTTTGTAAAATCTGATAAAGGATTTACTGCAAGCTATACCGTTACTATATCAGTTTTTAATGAAAGCAGGGATCAGCTGGTAGTTGAAAAGGTCTGGAACGAGGAAGTAAATGAAAAAGATTTTGAACAAACCAACAGTCAGAATAACTATAACCTGAGCTTTAAGTCGTTTTTCCTTCCGCCCGGTTCATTTCTGATCAGAAGTTCAGTGGAAGATAAGGAATCAAAGAAAGAATACTCTACGGAAAATCCCTTTAGAGTAAAATCCCTGGAAGAAACTCCGGCATTGAGTGATGTTATTTTTATTTCTAAGATATCGGAAACAGGGGATGCAAAAAAAATACTGCCGAATGTATCCGGGAATGTCGCTACTCAAAAAGAAGGAGTGCCGTTATTTTTTGAAGCTTACTCAGATTCTGCAAGTGATATGAGGATGGAATATATAATTACGAACGATAAAAAGGATATAATATTTCAAAGTAACGAATCCCAGCATCTTGATTCAGGGAAGACCCAGATTTTCCATACTATTAAAGACAGTACAATAAGTCTTGGTAAATATTTATTAACAATCTCCCTCCTTAACAATAAGGGTGTTGCGGTTGCATCAACTAACAAGGGATTTTTTTCAAGATGGAGCGGCGTTCCTACAACTGTAAAGGACCTCGACCTTGCTGTTGATCAGCTGGTTTATATAGCCTCTCAGTCTGAGCTAGACTATATAAAGGATGCTAAGACAAAAGAAGAGAAAACCAAACGGTACCTCGAGTTCTGGAAGAAAAAGGACCCAAGTCCCTCAACCGAGGAGAATGAAGTCTTCAACGAATATTACCGCAGGATCGAATACGCGAACCAGCATTTTTCACATTATGTAAAAGGCTGGAAAACCGACCGCGGAATGGTTTTTATCCTGCTGGGTGCGCCTAATAATGTGGATCGCCATCCTTTTGATGTGGATTCAAAACCATATGAGATCTGGCAGTATTACCAGATGAACAGACAATTCGTTTTTGTTGACGAGAACGGATTTGGAGATTACAGGCTCATAACTCCTCTATACGGGGATGATTACCGCTATAGATAAATATGATAGTTACAGTAACGTTAAATCCTCTGCTTGAAAGAAGATATTCTTTTAAAAAGATAAATTACCCGGGAGGCAACCGGGAAGGGAAGGTTCTTATCCACGCAGGAGGTAAAGGCATAAATGTCAGCCGGCAGTTAAATCAGCTGGGTACGCCGGGACTGGCTTTTACGTTTCTTGGCGGAAATAACGGTAAGATTTTCAGAGATATCCTGAAAAGAGAGAGTATAAATTTTACGGCAGTTAAAACGGATTCTGAAACCCGTGAGGGTGTAGTCCTGATTGATGAAAACAGTCGGGATGTAACTAGTCTCTTCGGAGATAATCCGGAGATCTCTCCTGAGGAAACAGATGAGTTCAAAGAAAAACTTGATAAAATAATTCAGAACTGTGAGATAGTTATATTTTCCGGAAGTTCCCCGTGTAAAAATACTGGCGGACTCATACCTTTCGGAATTGAGGCTGCCAACAGATACGATAAAATATCTATATGCGATACTTACGGAAACCATTTACAGGATTGCATAAACGCGGGTCCCACTATCCTTCACAATACTATAGATGAACTCAGGTATTCGCTTAATATTAAGCTAGATTCCGAAGACACTATACTTTCTTTTATGGACGGGCTTTATAAAAAGGGAATCAAGCAAAGCTACCTGACGAACGCAGAAAAGATTTTTTATTCCTCCAACTTTGATTTTCATTTCAAAGTAACTCCGCCGGAGGTTAAGACTTTTGACTCCACCGGAAGCGGAGATAGTTATATGGCAGGTATTATTTACAGCTGGCACAAAGATTTGACTTTTGAAGAAGGATTAAAATTAGCAGTTTCGTTAGGTGCATTGAATGCTTCAAGGGCAGACACAGGCAATGTTCCTCTCAAAGATGCTAATGAACTAATGTCCATGGTTGAAGTTGTTCCTATTGGTAAGAAAATGAAAACTTTAGATGTTACGCCTCGTTAAATACATACCGGTCTTTTTATTATTCATTTCTTCATTGTCAGCACAGGTTATTAAAGATTTCAATGTCGTCGGCAACCGTGTTTTTGATGATGACGATTATTTTAGCTGGAGCGGTCTAAATACAGGGGTGAAGTATACGCAAAACATCCTGGATACGCTAAAGATCAATATTGCCGCTGAACTCGGTAAGAGAGGATACCTTGAAAGCAGTTTCGATTCAACTTATGCAGTGCTCTCACCCGATTCCCAGAAAGTAACCTTAAACCTTTCTATTGATGAGGGTAGACCCACATATATTAACCATTTTGTTTATGCAGGCGCGGATTCAGAAGATACTGTTAAGATAATTCCTCTTTTTGACTTCCTGGAAGGAGAAATACTAAATAAATATGATCTTGAAACATCGATTGCAAATTCACTCAATTACTACGAAGACTCCGGGAATCCTTTTGCCAAAGTCATTATAAACTCGGTGTACATTTATTATGATTCCCTTAAAGATGAAGGCCTGGCAGATATATATCTTGATTTCAGAAAAGGAGAGGATAGGAAAATCGACAGGGTTGAAATAACAGGGAATTCCTCTACCAAAGATTATGTGATTGTGCGAGAACTCCGGTTAAATAAAGGAGAAATGTACTCGCAATCCAAAATTGATGAGCTGCCCAAAAGACTGAACAGGCTTCGCTTTTTTGAACCGGTAGGCCCTCCTCAGTTCTACATAAACGGTGAAAATGAGGGGGTTCTGGCATTGAATGTAAAGGAGAAACAGACAAATAACTTCGATGGAATAATCGGCTATATCCCGGGAACAAAGGATAATGAGAAAGGTTATCTCACCGGCCTGGTTGATATTAGTATGAGAAATCTTTTCGGAACAGGACGGGCAGCCGCTGTAAGGTGGCAGCAGTTTGACAGGTATTCACAGGAGCTTGAACTAAAATATCTCGAACCCTGGCTGTTCGGTTATCCTTTTAACATTAATGGCGACTTTTATCAGCGCAAGCAGGATTCAACTTATGTTCAGAGAAAAATCGGCGGATCACTGGAATACCTAGCAACAGAAGATATTTCTGCATCTGTACTGGTCTCATCTGAACATGTCATCCCAACGATTAACAAAAATCCGATGTTCACTGTTTTTAACAGCAGTGCCTTAACAACAGGGTTGAATCTTAAATTTGATAATAGGGATGATCCTTATTCGCCAACCGAAGGATTACTTTTTCTTACTTCATATTCATTTAGCAGGAAGAAGATATACGGTCCAAAGGAATTTATTACTTCAGAAATTAAAACAAATGTAAACCTGCAGAGATTTACGCTCGATATCGGAGGATATTACCAGCTTTTCAACAGACAGGTTGTCGCTTTAAGTCTGCACGGTAAAGAATTACGAGGATCCTTTTTTGAAGATAGTGATTTATTCAGGCTGGGAGGAACCAATACACTCAGGGGATATAGAGAAAACCAGTTCCTTGGTTCAAGGATCGGCTGGGGCAATCTTGAATACCGACTTCTGCTAACAAGAAGAACATTTGCATTCCTCTTTTTCGATGCGGGATATTATTACAGAAAGCCTGAACCCGAAAGAAACATTTTTAAACAGGAAGGCTTCAAAACAGGATATGGCGTGGGCCTGAATATTGAAACCGGGGTTGGTGTGCTGGCAGTTAGTTTTGCACTGGCAGCCGGAGATTCATTCTCCGACGGCAAAATTCATTTCGGTATAGTGAACGAATTTTAATACAGATTGATTTTGTTCTTCTTTTCTTTCTAATTTTCCGACAAAATTTACGGGATTAATGAACCACTTGTCGAAAATTTACGGTCTTATCAACCTGGTGCGGATTGTTAATGCTCTGATTACATTCTTTTCAGTAATTGTTGCCTATATAATCTGTACCGGCATCTCATCGATTAATGGAATAATCCTCCTGGCTGCTGCTGCGGCTTCACTGGTGACAGCTGCAGGAAATGTTATCAACGATATTTGGGATTATGAAGTAGATTCAATAAACAAACCCGAGAGGTCACTCCCTTCGGGAAGGGTTTCCAAAAAAGCTGCACTCAATCTGTATTTTTCACTGGTACTGATTTCTTTGGTTATTGCCGAAATGCTTGGCTGGGTAATTTTGGGAATTATAATATTATCGCATCTCCTGCTGCTGATTTATTCGATCGGACTTAAGAAAATACCTTTCCTTGGAAATTTTGAAGTTTCATTTCTGACAGGGTTTGTATTCATTTATGGGGGTCTTATTGCAGGTAATATTAATGCCGCAGTTATTCCGGCAGTATTTGCCTTCCTTATAAACTTTGCGCGTGAAGGTATAAAGACAATGGAAGATTTACCAGGAGACAAAAGTGCAGGTATAACGACATTCCCTCAGCTTTACGGAAATGAGTTTTCAAGAAAGCTCATATCTGCCTTTTTACTTTTGCTGTTACTTTTTACTTTTGTGCCGTTCTTAAAAGGCTATTACGGGATTGAATATTTTCTGATTATCATGGCAGTGGTTGATCCGCTGCTGGTTTATGTGGTTAAATCACTCCTTGAGAACAAGCCGACATTAAACTTGAATAAATTAAGTTTTTTGTTAAAATTGAACATGATTTTCGGACTTACGGCAATATACTTTGGAAGATGAGAAAATTCGATAATTCATTCCGAACGGATACTATAGAATTAATAGCAGGTACTGATGAAGTCGGGCGCGGTCCTCTGGCTGGACCTGTAGTTGCCGCTTCAGTGATCTTTCCAAAAGATATCGTCATATACGGAATAAGGGATTCGAAAATGCTGACCGAGGAAGAGAGAGAAAAACTTCTTCCCAGGATACTTGAACGGTCTGTTGCCTGTTCTGTATCGGTCATTTCACATGCACAGATCGACAGGATAAATATTCTTCAGGCTTCACTCCTTGCAATGTACACTTCACTTACACGTCTTAAGGTTCAGCCTCACCTGATTCTGGTTGACGGGAATAAAGGTTTTGATTATCCCGTTCCTGTAATTCCTGTTATTAAAGGTGATGCCAAATCATTTGCGGTTGCCGCAGCTTCAATTGTGGCTAAAGTCGCCCGCGACAGACTTATGAAAAGATTATGCCCCCGTTTTCCTCAATACCTCTGGTCAAAGAATAAAGGATATGCAACCCCGGAACATATAGAGGCTATAAAAATCTACGGTGCTTCACCTCTCCACCGAAAAACATTTTTGAGAAGGATTCTTGAAGAGGGACTGGAACCCGAACTTGAATTTGAAATGGAACCCCCTTTGGATTGAATATGGAAATCGGTCATAAAGAATTGGGGAGACTCGGCGAAGAATTAGCAGCTGAAAAACTTCGCGAAAAGGGATTCCACATTATCGAGACTAATTACCGGTTTGGAAGAGGAGAACTGGACATAATCGCTAAGGAGGGTGATACCCTGGTATTTGTTGAAGTTAAATCGCGTCTGAACCTTGAGATGGGAGATCCTGTATATGGTGTAACACCGGCCAAAGTTAAGCAAATAAAAAAAATTGCTGATCTATATTTATTCGAAAAGGGTATTGATGAAGTCGAATGCCGCTTCGATGTGGTTACCGTATTATTTGAAAACCCCGCAGACCCTCAGGTAGTGCATTATCCCGATGCTTTTGATTAAAGCTCCGTTGCATGTGTATGTAATTCCACACTTTTTATCTATCTAAGTTTTTTCCTTCCTGAATATTCATAGCAAATATTCATTAAATTACTTAAGTATTTTTCATAATATTTGAAATTGATGTACGCATCTCTCTTTGGGCTCAGGAGGATTTCATCCGCAATCATCATCATACTGCTTGTCTCTCCATTGATAATGGGGCAGGAGAAAAATTATTTCTACACAGGAAAACCATATGGCAGCGAGGCGTTGTTTAATCCCGTCAGTCTTTTTATAAATGGAAGCTTCGATGTTACCCAGCTTCAGTCGGTTTCAAACAGGATAGGGGATCAGGATTATGCAAGGACGTTCCATGTCGTGATGAGGAGTCTTGGTCATCCTTTCGAGAACATTAAGCATTATGGGTGGAACAAGTTCCTTCGTACGGAATTTTTTCCGATAAGCTTTAAGAAAGAGGAAATGCAGTGGATTCCCAATTACCAGCAGCATTTGATAGGCGGAGGAATGCTATACACGGCTATGAAGGAGTGGTACCGGATGCATCATTTCCCTGTTCCATGGCTGTTATCTTCAGTAACTCTTATGACTCATCACATACTAAATGAGATGCTGGAATCGGGGCCAAACGAAGTGTGGAGTGTTGATGAAGTGTCTGATATCTACATATTCGATCTCGGGGGTATTGTTCTTTTCAGTTTTGATTCTATAAATGAATTTTTCAGCAAAACGCTTAACCTGTCTGACTGGTCTCTTCAGGCAGCGATACTATTCCCTTACGGCAGGGTGAATGCAGGGCAATATTTCTCAATGAAATGGAAGCTCCCTTTTTCCGATACATATTCATTGTTTTACCGTTACGGAATGGGAGGGGTAGCGGGACTTTCAAAAAAACTTGAATCAGGCGACAATCTTTCATTCGGTATGGGCTTCAGATCAAAACATCTGGTTAACTTACCTGGTTCAGCCAGGTGGAGGACAATAGAAACAAGCTGGCAGGCAGGGGTTTATTATGATAGGAATAATTCGCTGCTCGCTTCAATTACTTTAAGCGGTGTGAAGGAATATTTCGCTTCAATCGACATTTATCCCGGGATAATAGATATAGGCGGATTTTCACCAGGTTTATGGACAGTAATAGGCAGAAACGGAAATACCACGTTCGGAATTTCAACTCAGTACGTCCTGAGTTTTGGTTATGAAATGAATTACTAATACATTGCTGAATAAAATGACATTTCCGACACTTTTAATATAAATAATAGCTGCCTGGACAAAATCGCTAACGGAATTTTGTACTTCCTGTAAGTTTTTGTAAAATAATATGTTGCAACTCACTTGTTCGCAAAATGATAAACAGGACATCCTTTTTTTCAGGAACATTTTTTATTATTTTCTTTATAACAAACAAATTTATTTACCAACGAAATCTATTAAGTGAATAGCTTCAAAAAAGATAACCCGGTTGATTTCAGTGAATCATTAACCGGCTTTTTCAACACTATTGCCGGATTAAGTACATTTTCCCTGAGATTCTTCAGGAATGTGTTCCTCCCTCCTTACGAGTTCAGCGAGATAAAGAAACATATGGATGAACTCGGAATAAAGACCATGCCTATTGTAACAGTTGCCGGGTTTATAATAGGGCTTGTACTGGCAATGCAGAGTCAGCCGGTTATGCAGCGATTCGGTGCAGAATCGTATCTTCCAAGTATGGTTTCCTTATCGGTTGTGCGTGAACTTGGTCCCGTCTTAACCGCTCTGCTTTTTGCAGGAAGGGTCAGTTCAGGAATCGGTGCTGAACTTGGGTCAATGCGGGTAACAGAACAGATAGACGCAATGGAAGTTTCGGCTGTAAATCCCTACAGGTTCCTTGTTGTTACAAGGATACTCGCCTGCACATTTATTCTTCCTATACTTACCTTGTATGTAGATTTCCTGGCTATTATTGGCGGATTTGTTGCGATGAAGCTTTCAATGGGCACTACTTTTCAGTTATATATTGGTGCAATTTTTAAGTCACTCGAGTTTTCCGACCTGATCCCCGGACTCCTGAAAACTTTCGTTTTTGGTTTTATTGTTGGGGCTGTAGGCTCATACAAAGGATACTTCACAGAAAATGGCACTGTCGGCGTAGGAAGGGCTTCAACCAGTGCAGTGGTTATGTCATCTCTTCTGATTCTTCTTGTAGATATGGTACTGGTGAAGATTACGGTGTGGATATGGGCAAATTAATGGTTGAAGTAAAGAATGTTTCGAAGGCTTTCGGTGACAATGTTGTTCTTGATGATATTTCTTTTAATGTTGAAGAGGGGGAGAATTTTGTTGTGTTCGGACGGAGCGGTACCGGTAAAAGCGTACTGCTGAAATGTATGGTGGGATTACTGGAGCCTGATGCAGGGGATATAATCATCAACAATAAAAGTGTATTGAATCTCCCTATGAATGAGATGAATGAGATCAGAAAACATATCGGGTTTTTATTCCAGGGCTCTGCATTGTATGATTCAATGTCGGTAAGGGAAAACCTTGAATTTCCTCTGGTCAGGAACTTTGATTTTTCTGAGGATGAACGCCTGGAAAAAGTTAAATCGGTACTTAAGAAAGTTGGACTTGAAAAAGCAATAGATAAAAAGCCATCTGAACTTTCAGGCGGAATGAAAAAAAGAATTGGACTGGCCCGGACGATCATAACTGAACCGATGCTTATCCTTTATGATGAACCGACTACAGGACTGGATCCTATAACTACCAAAGAAATAAGTCAGCTGATAATAGAACTTCAGGAGGATCTGAATAGTACTTCAATAGTTGTTACCCATGACCTTATTTGTGCAAAGATAGTTGCCAATTCAGCTATTGTACTGAAAGATGCAAAAATTAAATTTGAAGGCGACATCAAAGAGCTTGAGTCTTCTGATGATAAATTTCTTAAAAACTTTTTCAGCGGGGAAATAGTCGATGCAAATAGTTGAGAAAATATATGGCTAAAAAAACTTCCACTGTTAAACTTGGTATTTTTATCTTCCTCGGTATAATGATTCTTGTTGTTGCAATTTTTATGCTTGGAGGAAAGGAACAGCTGTTCAGCTCGACTTTCAATGTGAAGGCCTATTTCAAAACAGTGCAGGGTCTAAAGAGCGGTGCAACTGTCAGGCTCAGCGGAATTGATGTGGGCACTGTTAAGGATGTTCAGATTGTAAATGATACAACCGGCCGGGTGCAGGTAACAATGAGTATTAAAGAAGACGTGGCACGTTTTATAAGAACAGACACTAGGGCTACTATTGAAACAGAAGGTCTTGTGGGGAATAAGGTGGTTGTTCTTGAGATAGGCAGTGCTTCGGCAGATCGTGTCAGAGAAGGTGGTACAATAAGAACCAAAGAGCCGATGAGTTTTTCTGCTGTTATTGAGGAAACACAGGGTGTAATGAAGTACACAAAGCAAATGACCAAAGACCTTTCTGAAATTGTTTCCAGGGTTAATAGAGGTGAGGGTTCTATCGGGAAGCTCCTTGTGGATGACGAATTATATACGGATGCCACAAACCTTACAAAACAGGCTGATAAGAGTCTGCAGTCAATTACCGGTGAATTTGATAAGGTTACCGATTTATTTAATAACCTTGGTGAAGGCGTTAAAAATGTAGTAATTAATGTGGATTCTACTATTGCGGATCTCGACTCTATCCTTACCGGTGTTAAGGAGGGAAAGGGTATATTGGGTGAAATGCTTGTGAATGGAAGTTCTTTTGACTCTACCTTCCATGAAACAATGACTAACATTCAAAAGACAACAGCAGATGCAAGACTCGCAGCTTCACGTCTCGCTGAAAATATGGAAGCTCTTAAACATAACTGGCTTTTCAAAAGCTACTTTGAAAACAGGGGATACTGGGATAAGGCGGAATATGAAGATGAGATCAATGCTAAGCTTAAAGAACTCGATGAAAAGGTGAAACTGATCGATTCCAGGATCAAAGAATTAAAATCGCTTGAACAACAGACTTCAAGCAAATAACCGGTTTTTTCTTTGTCGTATCGTGCTGAATAATTAGTTATTTTGGTTCCTGAATAAGGAGATCTGTTATCCCTATTCTTTCATATCCCGGACTTTAAGTCATATTTACCTGTAAGCTGGTTTATTTATGTCCTCCGGAGATTTTGATTGGTTTGGGAGGATTAAAATACTTACCGATGAATTTATAAATCTTTACTCTTATCTCCTTTGCTTTTTTAAAATCCTCATTAACATCTTCATCAATCGTATTTGTATGGACTTTTATACCGCAGGAAAACTCATTTTGAGACAGCGGAGATACTTTCCAAAAGGCACTTTTGTCTTACCTGGTTTTTAATTAAATCTGCCAAAATGGCAGGTCATAAAATCCGGGAATGATATATCAGAAAAAGAAAATATTCTGGTTTGAAACCTTCATTTCAAAACCCGACTGCATCTCACATACGCTCCATATACGCTTCACTTATCATATTCCAACTAACCCGATATTATTTTTTCCCGACGGGGACACAGAACGAAAAGCCCCGTGATGCGCGCATTTTTACCACCAATTCTTTCTTATCTTTTTGTAAATTGAATGTTTCAAAATTCCAAATATTAATGAAACGAATGGCAGCCAAAGAAAAGAAAATAGTAGTAAAAGGTGCGAGAGAACATAATTTAAAGAACCTTAGCTTTGAAATACCGCGGAACAAACTCATAGTATTTACCGGGGTCAGCGGGAGTGGTAAGTCATCGCTTGTTTTTGATACTATTTATGCAGAAGGGCAAAGAAGATATGTAGAAAGCCTCTCTGCTTATGCGCGTCAGTTTCTTGAGAGAATGAATAAGCCTGATGTTGATTTTATACAGGGCATCAGTCCCGCTGTTGCAATCGAACAGAAGACCGGGGCCAGGAACACGCGCTCTACTGTAGGTACTACTACAGAAGTGTATGATTATCTCCGTCTACTGTTTGCAAGGATAGGGAAGACGATCTGTTTTGAGTGCGGTAAGGAAGTAAAGAAGGCTACCACTACGACAGTCACCCAATGGCTGGAAAAGCAGGCGGCAGGCACGAAATTTTATTTAACATTTCCCCTTCACATACACGAAGGTACAACAGTTAAACAGGAGATAGAACTTCTTCAGAAAAGAGGTTTCTTCAGGATCTACTTTAATAACAGGATGGTTGATCTTAGCGAGGAGGAAGTTCTTCCTAAAAAGAAAGATGATATAAGGGTAGTAATCGACCGGTTTAAGGTTTCACCAGGGGAGATTAGGGAAAAGCTTGCAGATTCTATCGAAGTGACTTTCAAGGAAGGTGAAAACAGGCTTGTTATAATAAATGCAGAAACCGGTGAGGAGAAGGAGTTTAATAAATTTTATGAATGCTGCGGGATAAGATACGAGGAACCCGAGCCCAGGTTCTTTTCATTTAATAATCCGTTTGGCGCATGTCCTGTCTGCCAGGGATTCAGCAAAACTATCGGTATCGATATGAACCTGGTTATTCCAAATCCCAATTTAACCATAGTTGATGGTGCGATCGCACCTTTTCGTTCAGCCAAGTACAGTACTCATCTTCGCGACCTGATACAGAATGCCAAACAGTATGCTATTCCGATAAATATTCCATTTAAAGAATTAAAACCTGAGCAGGTTGCTGCTATACGTAAAGGATTCGGCGATTATATCGGCATAGATCGTTTCTTTGAAAAGCTTGAGAGCAAGACATACAAAATGCACGTCCGTGTTCTCCTCAGCCGTTACCGGGGATATTCTACCTGCACTGCCTGTAAAGGGTCCCGTTTGAGAAGGGAAGCACTGCAGGTAAAAATAGACGGTAAGTCGATTTATGATACCGTTAAGATCCCTATAGAACACTCGCTTGAGTTCTTTTCTAATCTTCAGCTTTCAGAATATGATGCTATGGTTGGAGACAGAGTACTTAAAGAGATTATAAAAAGATTAACATTTCTGAATAATGTAGGCATAGGCTACCTGACGCTCGACCGTTTAAGCAGTACACTTTCTGGCGGGGAAACACAAAGAATAAACCTGGCAACATCTCTTGGCTCTTCCCTGGTAGGAACGCTTTATGTGCTGGACGAACCGAGCATAGGACTTCATCCGAGGGATAACGAAAGGCTTATAAACATACTAAAGAACCTGAGGGATATCGGGAATACGGTTCTTATCGTAGAGCACGATCCCGATATGATGAGGTCTGCTGACATACTTATTGATATGGGTCCCAGGGCAGGCGAAGCAGGAGGAGAAATAGTTGCCAGCGGAACCTATGAGGAAGTAATAAAAGAGAAAAACTCTCTTACCGGAAAATATCTTTCGGGTAAGCTCAGCATTCCTGTTCCGTCTGAAAGAAGAACAAGAAAAACAAAAGAGATAAAAATTACAGGAGCGAAAGAGCATAATCTTAAAAATTTAAATATTTCAATCCCCCTGAATAAGTTTGTTGTTATTACCGGAGTAAGCGGCTCAGGGAAAAGCACATTGATACACGATGTGCTCTACGGCGGTATTGCAAAATATCTTGGCTTCAATCCTCCCAGGATCGGGGACTTTGATGATATAAAAGGAATAGAATACATTGATGAGATTGAGATAGTTGATCAGTCGCCTATAGGGAAAACCCCACGTTCCAACCCGATAAGCTACATTAAAGCCTTTGAACTTATCCGCGAACTTTTTGCTTCAACCCACCAGGCCAGAGCAAGAGGGTACAAGCCGGGCTATTTTTCTTTTAATGTACCGGGAGGAAGATGTGAGACCTGCCAGGGCGACGGTTTCATTAAGGTCGAAATGCAGTTCCTTGCTGATCTTTACCTTGAGTGTGAGGACTGTAACGGTACCAGATATAAAAAGGAAATAAGGGATATTACCTACCGGGGTAAAAATCTTGTTGAAGTTCTTGATATGACAGTGGATGATGCAGTGAAATTCTTCAAGGGGAATGATAAGATCGTTAAGTATCTGCAGGTTCTCTCTGATGTTGGCCTTGGTTACATTAAACTCGGACAGCCATCCAACACTCTTTCCGGGGGTGAAGCACAAAGAATAAAGCTGGCATCTCATTTGACTTCCCAGCGCGACCGCAAACATACGCTTTTCATATTCGACGAACCTACAACAGGGCTTCACTTTGACGACATTTCAAAGTTGCTGAACTGCTTTAATCTTCTGCTTGAGAGGGATAACTCGGTGGTTATTATAGAGCATAATCTCGAGATCATAAAGTGCGCAGACTACATTATTGATATGGGTCCCGAAGCAGGTGAAAAGGGTGGAGAGGTAGTAGCTGCAGGCACTCCTGAGGAAATCGCGGCGAATGATAAATCCTGGACAGGAAAGTATCTTAAATCCCATCTGAATTAACGGCCCGCATCTTATTGATTTACTAGCCTGAAAAAGCTAAGTTGTCTTTTGAAATATGCAAGGACTTGCAGGGAACGCATATGACAACGGTTATTCAGGTTTGGATCAACAGCTTCAGTGATTCTATGTTAATACTTCTGAATTAAAAATGCTGAAGAGATTCAAAAAATATTTTATCGCGAATTATGAAAAGATAAAGCTCTCAATGAGCCTCATGCTTGGAATAACTGCTCTAATCTTCCTGGTCTTCTATTTAATTGGCTGCTTTTTGGATCTTTGGAAATATAATATAATCGACCTGGTTTTTAATCCTATCGCTGGTTCAATAATCGTTGTCGTCCCTTTGCTTGCACTGATCGTCATCCTGAGATTTTTTGATTATCATAGAACAAGAGTTCTGTTCTGTAAAGTAGTTAAGATTCATCGTGACAAAATCAACTTTTTTCTGCAGAAGGATGATGGGGGCAATCCGGATAATGAGATAAGATATGTTCTCTGGGGAAATTATAAAGGCTCTACATTTAGATTCGTTTATTCATTAGGGCATCCTTTAATGATCTCCCTGATCTGTAATAAAGCAGAAAAGAATCTAATTATGCTGCACAAGAGGATTCAGAAACTGAAGCTTAAAAAAGTTCATCTGAATTGTTACGGTTTAACCCTCGAACTTAGAAAACCCTTTAATTTTACTATTATCCATTCTATTCCTGAAACATTAGAAGATCTCATTGATAATTACGAAAAATTAATTCAGAACATAGGAAATAATAGGGAGACTCTAAAAGGGAACCTTGAGGAATTCTAGCCGGACATAAATCACTACATTACTAATTTTCGAATATTCTTAGAATTAAAATTATGAGTGAAAATATTAGCCGATTAAATAGACGATATTTAATAGCCTGGATTTTTCTCGTATTATTAGTTCTTATTGTTTCTCAACTTTTATTGTTTTCCAGGGGAATTTTTGCAATATCGGCGGACGAAGCCGGACACACACTCGAAGCCTTCCAATGGTATAGAGGAGAATCCCCGCTGTTTTCTATTTGGTTGCCGTTTCAAAAAATAATATACGGGCTCAGCCTTAAGATATATTTTAATTTGATTTGGACTCCTCGGATACTCAGTTCCCTCTTCGGAGCTCTGACAATTCTTTCGTTAATGTTTTTGACATTTGAGCTATTTAGAAAGAAAACAACCTTAATACTTTCCGGTATGCTCGGAGCAATCTTCCCATGTTTAGTAATATTTAGTGTTCTTCCTTTAACAGAAATATATTTTTTCTTTTTTACGATTTCTTCAATCGCTCTGCTTTTTAATTGGAGAAGAACGGGCTCTATTTACTCTTTTATATTAGTAATATTTTTTTCGAGTATTGGTACAACAACGAGGTATGAAGCATGGCCCTTTTCTTTCATAATATTTCTAATACTAATTAAAAAATTCTATCGAGATAAGGAAAAATTTTCATTCCGATTACTCCGAATTTTTCTCATATTCATCTTTTTATTTGTATTCCCAATGTACTGGATATATCTTAGTTATCATACAACTGGTGATGTACTTGCCTTCCTACATTCTGTATCTTCCAGATATTCTCATAGAACAAGTACAAATGGTCCCCAGACTTTATTAGAAAATATTAAAAATAACGTCGGATATTATTTTATTATGATCAATGTAGTATCATTGAATATTATCGGGCTCTCAATATTTTTTTATTACTTCAAAAAATCTTCAACAATAAAACTATATGCATTTATTATTTTAACGACATTGATCGGGTTTTCTATATTAACTTACTTTTCTAATGCTATGCCCACTCATAATGCCTGGAGACTTGCTTCAATCTGGTCAATTATGTTGATTCCATTTACTGCTCAATCACTCTACCTTTTAGTATCTGATGAACGACCATATTTAAAACACAGTTTTGTAATTTTGTTTTTATTGATAATATACTTCTTTAACATTCAGACCTCTTATTATACAAATTTTCGTTATATGACGAGGCAAGATTTGGAAATTGGAAAATTTATTAACACTCTTAATTTTTCCGATGAATCTTCAAAAATTTATATAGAACGTGGGGGCTGGCAATATATGAATTTAATGGTAGCTTCTCAGAACCCTCAGAGATTTCTCACTGAAAATCAAATGAAAAATCCTACCTCCAAAGCTGATTCTATTTCAGCAGAACAAATATCGGAATTTGAGCATGCTGGTATACAATATTTAATTCTAACTTATCGGATGAAGCAAGACTTTGGTACAAATTATCTTCAAAGACTGAAACAATTTAACAACTGGTCGATTTATAAAATAAAATAAGTATTAGAGTAGAACAGTTTTTATAGATCGAATCATAATGCATCTTTCAGTTTCAAAACTAAAATCCCTGTGAGAAATTAAATTCCCACAACCAGTTTTTACCAGGTCTGTTAAGAGGCCTTACAAAATCTACTTCACCGATAAGGTAACCGAATAAATTAATTCTGGCAACCAGGCCCGCACTGCTCACCGGTTTCCTGTTGCCCCCGGCAAACCAGGGTTTATTACTCTGATCCCAGGCCAGTCCCGCATCAAAAAATCCGCCGAACTCAATAGGCAGGAAACCATAATAGCCTTCTCCTATCCCGAATAATCCAAGGAGTGGGAAGCGCAGTTCAAAATTCGCAATAAGCATCTTGCTTCCTATAATTCTATTGAAAAGATCAGATTCAGATGCGGAAAAAGTACCGTACTGGTATCCTCTCACAAGATCAGGGTATCCAAGGAATAGAGGATATAGTCTTCCATCCTCTGCACTTTTACCATACCGTCCAAGGTGAAGTAATCTGCCGGCAAGGGTAAAGGGCATTACAGGCATTATATATTCCCTGTAATCGGCCAGAAGGTTTGTCCAATAGAGAGTTCCCACATATTCATCGGCTTCAAGGCGGTATCGTGTACCGAGAATAGGACTCGTAGCTCCGAAGTAGCTGTTATCATAAACAATAGCGGCACTTGCTGTCCCGAGGTTTATTGCCGAGGGAGCACCAAGATCCTGAGTATTATCTACAAGCAGTTGACCTGTATTAAGGGATACTGCCCGCGTTTCCACGCTATTAGTATATGTTATGTTCTGATATCCCCCGGTAAGTTCGACCCTCATTACCTGGCTGAAGGGATACAATAGTATCCCTGTAAGTTGTCTATGGGTTTCCTGATAAATTAATCTTTGTTCAACATACGCAGGCTCACCATTTATATCCTGTCCATATGCCCCAAATCCCAGGTAAATAAGTGGCAGCTGCTGTGCCGCAACCCCCCAGTTCCACCTGTGTGCTGTATTCAGATAGCCTGCGAAAGCGGAAATTGAATTAAAGAAAGATATGCCGGGATTTGTCTGTACCTGCAATGCTGTCGACAGTGTGTAGTTGGACAGCATATCGCTCCAGAGAAGAGATATACCGCCCCCGACATACGTTCCGAACCTGTCGATTCCTGCGGCAACTGAAGGCTGACTTATTCCTGTTAGTGATAAGGAAGGAGAATAATCCGTTACAGTGAAACTGCTGTCAGACATCAGGCCGTAATCCGGATCAGCAAAACTGTTGACCAGTAGGGTGGAAGCCTTGGTTTCAGGGGGGAGTATTGCGGGATCAGGCCCGCTAAGTTTAATAGGATTTTCAGGACTTACATTATCAAACCTGTATATGTTATATTTTCTTTTTTCGAAAGTGCTTACTGCTATTTCATCATTTGAACCGGCAACCGAGAGAGCCGGACTAATATTAGTAATTCCTGTTATTCCAACAAACAGGTTTGTCATTTGGGTTATATCACCGGAGTCAAGGTTAATTTTATAAAGGTTGGTTATGCCCTGTGGAGCTGACAAGAAGTAAATACTTTTTCCATCGTGAGCCCACTGCGGGTTAGTGTTTTTAACATTATTAAAAGTTTCAACTTCGGTGATTTCACCATTATCGGGATTCATAAGTGCGAGGCGGTATTTCCCTATATCAAGGTCTTTGAGGTCTGTTGAGAAACGATCTGTTACGAATGCAATCCTGCTTCCGTCAGGTGACCACGAAGGCTGGAGTTCAGCATAAGAATCATCAGTTAACCTTCTTAGAGAATCGGTCTGAAGGTCATACATCCACAAATCTGTCAAACCTCCCTGAATTCCTGAAAATACAATATATCTTCCGTCAGGCGACCACGAAGGATTAAGAATCTCTCCCAGGTTTTCAAACCTTTTCTCCTTCTCAATATCTCCGTTACTGATATTAATTATCGATAAAACCGGTTTTCCCTTTGTTACAGCAGGAAATATAAATTTATCACCCGCAGGATTCCAGGAACCCCCGGAGTTGATAAATTCAAGACTCTCAAGGTGGGGATCAAGCTCAGTTCTTAGAATAGTTCTTTTAATCTTTCCGGTTTCAGCATCTGCAAGGAAAAGATCAATTGCGAATAAATTTTTCGAGGAGAAGAATACTAGGTTTTTTCCATCCGGACTTAATACGGGAGCAATGTTAAGTTCCCCGCCGTTATCTTCTGAGATGAGTTTTTTACCATAGTCGGAAGGTCTTTTGGTTGTACTTTTCAGGGAATCATACTGATAATGAAGCGACTGTGCCCACAGCTTAGATAAAGAATCAGGATCAACGTGAAAAAGTGTATCGATTGCATCATTAATACTTCCCAGGTATGCACCTGTGGTCAGAAGGTCTGCAATTTTTTTATCCCCCCATTTTCCTGCGATATAAGCCAGCAGTGCGTCCCCGTATCTGTATGGGAAATACTCAGGATTATTCAGATCATCAATAGTAGGGATCTCGTTGAGCACTGCATCACGCATCCACATTGCGGTAAAAGGATCATCGGGGCCTAACGTGAGAAATTCGGCCATACCCTCTACAAACCACAGAGGAAGTTTTGAAAGCTGGGGTGCCTGTCCTCCGAATGTGCTTTTCATAGCCCCGGTTATGTCATACTGAAAAGCATGAACCAGCTCGTGTCCTATGACATGATTGGTTTCACTCAGAGGTCCTGCAAGCGGCAGAACAATACGTCTCCTTAAAGGTTCGGTAACGCCGCCCACGCCTTCGCTTATCTGACCTCCTATAATGTTTGTCTGAACGAATTGAGGAAAACTTCCATACAGAACAAGAGGCTGTTTCCCCTTTAACGAATCACCAAAATAAAAGGACTGGCGCTTATACCACCTTTCCGCCATCAGAGCGGCAATATGCGCACCTTTACTCTCTTCAGGGTAAAAATAAATACTGAAATTTGGAGTGTGCAGAACTTTAAATTGAAAGTCATTATACTGAACTTTATTTCTTCCAAAGTATTGGGAATAAGATGTGCTGAATAAAAGAATAACAAGAAATGTAATAAGTAAATTGATATGAAACTTAAACGTTAACATTTTCACTTTCCTGAAAAATATATTTTTATCAAAAATTAGATTAAATACGGCAGGCAGTGGTGATTACAGTCAATTTCATTTGCGAATTAAAAAAAATTAATGTGGATTAATTCATATTTTTTTTCAGATTGTGAACCCAATGAAGATAAAAAATAATACATGCTTCATTCTGGTCGTCTTTATAACTTTTATCGCTGCCGGATGCGATAATATTATAAGTACGGATGTAAATGAGGAATTTTTTATCGGACCGGGACAAAAAGCGGAAATCCGGGAATCAGGTTTGGAAATAACCTTTAACAGGGTTATTGAAGATTCACGATGCCCTATAGGAGTGGAGTGCGTTTGGGCCGGAAATGGAAAAGTAGAAATTGCTATTCAATTTTCCGGTGAAAAGCCTTTGGTTCAGGAACTAAATACAAATCTTGAACCTGGGGAAATTAAGGCGGGAGAATATAAAATTCGTCTCCTTGAGCTTCAACCTTATCCTGAAAAAGACCAGGAAATTCTGCCTCAGAATTACACGATAAAGCTGATCGTGGAGAAATGAATAAAATAGTCTTAAAAACGCAAAATTTACGTCTTATTTTAGTACACACTCCGTAAAAAATTCAAGTTAATTAATTTTTCTTAACTTATTAGCCATAATTTTCATAAATTTAGTGCGAAAATTGTGCTGATGGATATAGGTTGATGCGAAAAATATTCTTATTATTCTTAACTTTTTCTTCATATAAATGTATTTGCCCGAGGAAAAAATTAAAAGTTTAGTAGCTTTTTTAGTCGTTACAGTAGTGATATTTTTGAATTCCTGTGATGCGCCTAGAGAAAATCCTCTGGATCCGAATTCAAATGATAATCAGCTCGGTACCATCGGAGGAACTGTGCAGACTTTCAGCCTTCCTTACACACCAATTAAAGATGTTGAAGTATTCTGGAAACCTGGAAATAGAATGGTTTATACAGATATGAACGGTGACTTCTCGGTTCCGAATATTAAAACTGAAAACGGACAGTTGATTTTTCGCAAAGAAGGTTACCATAACGATACAGTGATGGTAGACTGGGCAGGCAGACGCGAAGTAAATGAACAGGTTAACCTGAACAAAATACCCGCGCTTGACAGCCTCTCTATTTATAGTGTGGTGTTGAATTCCTCCAATCCAGATTTAGTGATGAGTGAGCTTGTGATCCAGACGAAGGTTAAAGACATTGATAATGATATTGATACGGTTTATGTGGTAAATGGTCAGCTTGGTCTTATGAAACCTATGGATTTTAACATAGCATCAAAGACTTTTATGACTGCCCTGACGCCCCAGGAACTCGGTCTGACAGACATAGAACAAACAATAGGGCTGGAGTTTGACTTCCGGGTAAGAAACGTTCTGGGAGAAATTTCTGTTCTTCATGGATCTGGTGTAAAACGGATAATAAAAGATCAGGTTACTGGTTTACTGCCTTCGGATGAGCAGGTAGTATCAGCTGTGCCTTTTGATCTTACCTGGGACAGGTATTCTCCTGGTTACTTATTCAGATATAAGGTGGAAATCTATACGAATGACGGGAGTCAGCTTGTAATAAGTGAAGATAATGTTTCAGCCCAGGACACTGCGTTTACTGTAAACAGCATTGATGCCGGCAGTTATTGGTGGGTTATCTGGGTTATTGATGAATTTAATAACCAGGATCGATCAACACCGGCAGCTTTTAGTGTACAATAATGGAGAAATAATTTGAAAATGAACGGCTCTGCAGAGACGATTGAAAATATAAAGCAGATCGGTAAAGAACAATTCGAGACTCTGTACAAGATCAGCCAGGCATTAAATTCGGCAACATACCAGGACAGCCTGATAAAAGAAACGCTTGACGTTATTATCCGGGTACTTCACGCAGACAGAGGTCTATTTGTAAAGTATGATTCTGAAACAAATAAGTTTTCCATAATAGGTGCCCGGAATATGGAACAGCAAAGCATCGAAGATATATCTGTTTTTTCCTCTGGAATTCTTCAAAAAGTTATCGAAAGTGGGGACCCTGTATTATATCATGATGTGCAGAATGATCCTAACATTTCTCAGTTTGAGAGTATCCAGATCCACAATATTAAATCTGTTCTTGGTGTCCCGATAAAACAAAATGATAACGTGTGGGGTGTAATTCTCGTCGACAGTAGTATAAACAGGAAAGAGTTCACCGATGAGAATATGGTCTTCCTTGATTTCTTTTCTAACCTTGTATCGTTAGCACTTGACAGAATAACCAGGTTTGAGGCCCTTGAAGATGAAAATATAATTCTCAGGAATCAGCTTCAGGCATCAAAGAATATTCCCGAATTAATCGGAGATAGTCCTGCAATGCAGAGACTGGCGACCTTAATTCATAAAGTTGCAGGAACAGATGCGACGGTTCTGCTTCTTGGAGAAAGCGGTACAGGAAAAGAGCTGGTAGCAAGGGCGGTACACAATCTCAGCCGCCGCAGAGAGCTTCCCTATCTTGCCCAGTTCTGTGGATCAATACCGGATTCACTTCTGGAGAGCGAATTGTTTGGTTATAAAAAAGGAGCCTTCACGGGAGCAAATAACGATAAAAAAGGTCTGTTTGAGGTAGCAGATGAAGGTACTTTTTTCCTGGATGAGATAGCTGATATTTCCCTGGCGCTTCAGGCAAAACTTCTCCGCGTTCTTCAGAGTAAAGAAATAATGAGACTGGGAGACACACAGATAATTAAGGTTGATGTAAGAGTAATAGCTGCTACAAATAAAGATTTAAGACAGCTGGTTAAAGATGGAATATTCCGTGAAGATCTGTTCTACCGTTTGAATGTATTTCCTATCCGGGTTCCCCCTTTAAGAGAGCGCAGGACCGACATACCTCTGCTGGTTGATTATATCATAAAGAAATATTCTAAAGAAAATATAAGGGTCGCTTCAGCAACTTTGAAAATTCTTGAGGAGTACAGCTGGCCTGGAAACGTAAGACAGCTTGAGAACGTTCTTCAAAGAGCTTTGATATTGTGTGATACTGACAAACTGCTGCCTGAACATATAGTGATTGAAGAAGAGTCAGGAGATATGGAATTCGACGGAACACTGAGAGATTTCGAAAAAATGCTTCTCGTTAAGAGACTGAAGGAGTTTAACGGCAACAGAACGGCTACAGCGAAATCTTTAGGCGTCTCTGTCAGATGGGTTCAGCTGAAACTGAAAGAGATTGAAGAAAAAGTCTAAATGCAGAATACTTCCATGGAAATATTATATGATAAGTTCGAGATAATCGATACCATTAAAAAAGATGTGTATACTACGGTGTATCTCGCGAATCATATCTATCTCGGTAAGAAGATCATCTTAAAAACCCTGAATACAGATGAGCTTTCAGACAAAACAATTCTTGCCAGGTTTAAAAGAGAGGCGAAAATACTTGCCCAGCTTGAACATCCGAATCTTATCAAAGTTCTCGATTTCGGTATGCATAAGAACCATTTCTATATTTCATTCGAATACTTTGAAAGCAGAAACCTCAGAGTCATAATCAGGCAGAATAACTATACCCTTGAACAGAAAAGATCACTTGTAATTAGACTGATGAAGGCTCTGAATGCCGCACATCAGAATCATATTGTTCACCGCGATATAAAACCGGAAAACCTGCTGGTTAACCCGAGACTCGAACTGAAAATTGCGGATTTCGGTCTGGCTTTAATGCAGGACGAAACCAAACTGACTATTCAATCCTCAATTGTGGGTACTCCAAGCTACATGTCGCCTGAGCAGATAAGAGGTGAGGCTCTCCAACCCCAGTCAGATTTATTTTCTGCCGGTATTGTTGCGCTTGAACTCTTTACAGGTGAAAATCCTTTCCTCGGGAAAGACATAAACGAAACGATTAACAAGATTCTCACTTTCAGGGAAGAGGATATTGAAGAAAAAATTGTTCATCTTCCTGAGGATATTCAGACTATACTCAAAGGATTGCTGAAAAAGAATACTGAAAAAAGATTTCAGTCGGCAGAAGAAGTTTTGAGTATACTTGGTATTCAGGCTTCAAACCACGATCTCAAATTAGACATTGAAGATATTGAAGAGGAGAAAACCAGTAAATATTTTATTGTCGGGGCCTCAGTATTGGTTATTATGATAATAATAGCTGCGGGCATATATTATTTTCTTAAACCGCAACCCGGAAAAGTAATCAATCCAAACCTGGCGGAAAAGAATTACACTTTCACAGACAAAAATTCGCGGAATATTTTTTCGCAGAGTTATAAACAGGAAAATGTTCAAGACAATATTTCCGGTTCTCTGCTCCCGGGAAAACTCTTTGTTGAGGCAAAGCCTTACGCCGATGTATATATTGATAATAAAAAAGTTGATACAACACCCCTGGATAATTATATTCAGCTTGATCCGGGAAAACACGTACTTAAGCTTGTTCATCCTGACTATCCCCCCTATGTCAGAAGCATTAACATCTCGAATGATAAAATTGAGTCGGTAAAAATAAATTTCCAGGAACTTACAGGGAGTCTTGATTGTAAGGTACAACCGTGGGGAGAGGTTTTTATTGACGGAAAACATCTTGGAACCACACCTCTAAGGGAACCCATAAATCTCTATCCGGGGACTTACAACGTACAAATTACAAATAAACAGTTTGCGGATACATTAAAGAAAACGGTTAGAATTAATGCTAAGGATACAACTGAGGTCACCTTCAGCTTTGAGAGCACTCCCGCCAATTAAAAAATTATGCAAATTATTTAACTTTCATGTAATTTTACCCATCCTTAGCAAAATATTTTACTTATGCGTACTACTGTTAATGCCTTTCTTTTTTTACTTGTAGTAGCGGGTTTCTTTTTGACCGGACGGGCACAGGAAAAAGATTCATCAGCTATTAGCGATTCGCTCCTTGTACCTGGTCCGGTTGCCGATTCTTCTTTTGTTTTGGATACTCTCAAAGTTAAATCCGTAAATCAGGATTCTCTTAATGCGCAGGATTCGCTAGCCATAATGAAAGAGAGGTTCGACCAATTTAAATATGTCGACGTAATTTCAATTGCAAATAAGCTCCTGATAATAAAGGCCCCGCTGACAAGGGATGAAATTCTGGATATTTATAAACTGAAGGGAATATCACATTATTCCCTATCTGAGGATGATGCCGCGAAAAAAAGTTTTATTGAGATTTTAAGAATCGATACCTCCTTTACGCTGGATTCCACCAAAGTATCTCCCAAAATAATTTCTTTTTATAAACAGGTAAAAGAAAGCTATATTCAGCAGCAAAAGGAGATTGAGGCAAGGACCGTGGTCCGGATAGACACCGTCTTTGTCCCGAAGGTAGAATATGATGAACCTAATGATAGCAGGCTTAAAAATGCAATTGCAAGATCGCTGATAATTCCAGGACTGGGGCAATTATGCCTGGAAGTAAATTATAAAAGTGTTTTTTTAACTGTTCTGGGAATAGCGTCACTGGCAGCTTCCGTATACTATTTTGTCCAGACTGAAAGTAAAGAAAAGGCCTATCTGGTTGAGGCAGACCCTGGGAGGATAGAATCCAGGTACGCAGATTACAATGATGCTTACAGGAACAGGAATATTTCTTTAATCGGCTTCGGTGTAGTTTGGCTTTATTCACAGCTCGACCTCCTATTTTTTTCAGATAATGATTCAGGGAACAAAATACTGAGCAATTCTTCCCTTAGCTATGACGATTTAAAGGGCTTAACGCTTAATTTTTCTTATTCTTTCTGATATTCACACCCTGCATTTCCTATCACAACTGTGCATATTTTTCGTGTTTAATAACACAATCCATGTTCCGAAATAACAATTATGTGCAATAATCACACGAATTGAGCTTTGGCACAAGTTTAGCGTAACACTGAGAAAAACCTGGGGGAGGTTGTATTTCACCAGGTAAAAAAATGTTGAAAATTAAAGGCTTAAAAAGTCAAAATATTTACAATAGGATCTATTTCTTAACAATTGTTCTTTTTTTTATTTGGACTTTAGTTGGCTGAAACAAAGAGGCTTTTGTAGAGATTGAAGAAATAACGGCGAAAAGTCATTGATGACTCAGGAACACAGGGTATACCGGTTAAACTTCTTAAAATTAGATATTCCGAGTCTACCGAAATTGTTTCCATAGGAAGTGTTTTTACAAACTCTGACGGAAAATTTGTACTTGAGACCAATCTTGACGGTGAAAGTAGCCTCTGGTACAGGCTGAAAAAGGAAGTAAAGAGTGGAGAGGAATTCTGTCACAACAGTTTCAACTGATTTGTATACCAGGGCACATAAAACGGGTATTAACTTGGATTATACTCAAATCAGGATATTGGTGAAAAATGAAACAGCCGGAATAATCGACGGGAATGAAGAATTGATAAATAAAGTTGTTGAGGCTGTTAATATGGGATTTATTGCTGAAAAAGAAACTATGCTGAAACCTGAAATTGGAGGAACTACTTCACAGTGGCAGCAGATAATTGTCGCAAAAAATGCTGCCCAGACGGCGCTTGACAGAGATCTTTATTATGCTTTTTCTGAAAACGCTAAGCAAGCGGCACTTTACAGCTACCTGTGTTCTGTCTCAGATGCTTATGTTGATGTGGGCCTGCAGTCTGAAACTTTCAGTAAAGTACTTGAAGCTTCTATAAGGACTTTTCTGAGAGAAATTGAAGGAATCAACTCCCGGCTTGAATTTGAATTTATAAGCAGAACTTCGGAGATAAGAGCGAGGATCTTAAATGCTTCGGTGTTATCGCAGTTTCAAAAGCTGGGAGCTGATCCATCACTGATCGATAAGGTCATCAATGTGGGTGTGAGCCTTCAGAAAAACCTTGAAGGTTTACGGTCAGCTGAAGATATTGCCAATGAATTTACCGGTTATCGCAACCTGGTTTTGGGATATCTTGTAAAAGTTTTGGGAATTTATGGAAATAATATCCAGGCTTTTCAGGAAAATATAGCTGGTTTCAAAATTACACTTATTTCGGAAATTAATCAGAGCCGGAATTCCGAAGGTGTGATTAACGCTTATATCAGTTTTTTTGGTAAGATAAAAAATCTTGTGGCACAGCAGTTGAGTCCGGAATCTGTAGAAACGGACGCTGCTGCTGAAGTTCTGAATTTATTGAACATGTATTTTTAATTTGGCTTGGTATTTGCCTCCCCCTCGGGCAAATATATGTTCCCTCAACAAAGGCCTAACACCCCTTAAGCAGCACACTTAAGGGGTTTTTTTATATTGTGAGTTCTAGAGGCAAAAAACGATATTGAAATAAGCAGCCTTTAAGCTTATACTTAAAAAGCGCCCGATATTGAATGAACAATGTTGAGAAATAGTTAAATTTTTTCAGGAGATGAAGTGTAATGAAAACCAGCTTACCAGGGCTTATTCCTTATCGAAAAGCAGACAAATGGGGGTTCTGCAATTCTAAAAAAGAAATCGTGATACCTGTGAAATATGATCAGGTCGGATCCTTCATTGAAGACCGTGTAAGGGTGAAATTAAATGATAAATGGGGATTCATCGATACTGCTGGGAAGGAAATCGCACAGATCAAATATGACGAGGTTGAGGATTTTCATACCGGTTTCGCAAAAGTGAACTTCGGTGTTAAAAAAAATGACGGCAGGGTGGTATTTTCCGGAAAATGGGGAGTTATCGATCAATCAGGTAAGGAAATTATTCCCGTGCAGTATAGTGAAATCGGGGATTTCCTTGATGGCCTTTTTCCTGTTAAGTTAAATGAAAAGTGGGGACTCCTTAACACGAAAGCTCAGAGCATAGCTCCCATCAGGTATGATGAGATCGGGGAGCTTAAAGAAGATTATCTACCGATTAAAGAAAAGGGGAAATGGGGATTTATTAATCGGAAAGGTGAGAAGGTGATTCCCGGAAATTTCGATGATGTTGGTTCTTTCTCTAACGGTATTACATATGTGCGGTTAAATGACTGGTGGGGTCTGATAGATAAAAACGGTAAAGGTGTAACTCCGATCAAATACGATAAAATCGGCGAAATCAGAAACGGTTTAATTTCTGTGAAAATCGGGAACCGGTGGGGTTTTATCGATAGAAGCGGGTCCGAATACTTTGAAGATTAGTGAGTTTATTGTTTTGTGTTCTCAAAAGGTTTGAAGGAATTCCGGTATAAAATTATTCGGGGTTATAATAAATCACCCGGGTGATAGTGTGCTGTCGGAGTACGCTATCTAATTCCTGAATATTTGGTACTGGAATTCTGCCGGGTGATTAAAACAATGATGTAAACTTTTCTATGATTACTCATTTTATGATTAAAAGTTTCCTTGTGGATTGATAATTGCCCGAATCCAACCGGTAGAAATAAACCCCGCTCGACAGATTAAAGTCCTCTGAATTAAATTTGATACTGTATATCCCCTCCTGTTTCTCTTCGTTAACAAGAACAGTAATAAGCTTTCCCAGCATGTTATAGACCTTCAAAGAAACGTAGCTCCTGGAAGGGATCGAAAATCTGATAGTTGTTTCAGGGTTAAAAGGATTCGGGAAGTTCTGATACAAATGAGATAATCCGAGCAAGCTGTTGCCTGAGCCTTCTTCTTTAATTGAAGTGAGAACCGCCGGCAATATTTTGCTCATAGGTCCTCCATATGCACCCATATCATTTCTGAGTGTTCCCTGTGATGGAAAGAGAGCAGAGCCTGGATTTCCGGGATCTTCCGGATCAGTATACGCGGGTCCGGGATCTCCTGCATCTATGCAGGGTGCATCGGCATCAGGAAGAAACATCACCCCGAACAAAGGATCCTGGTCAATATTTCCGTCGCCTGTATAACCATCTTCAACATTGCTGTAGGTAATATCCGCAGTTCCTCCTCCAGTAAGGGCAATCTGATCACCGGTTGTCTGTGTATTTCCCCAGATAATATTATTTTTTGCTTCAATTGAAGTTGACCATATAAGTATACCGCCTCCTTTGCCGCTGTTGCTTCCGTTGCCTGTTACCGAATTATAAGCTATGACATTATTCTCAATTACAGTTGCACCCATAGCCAGTGTCCAAACTCCGCCGCCGCCGAAATCTTCACCCCCCTTATTGTTTATGATTATATTATTTTTCATTTCCCCTGTGGCGTAATTCCATACAATGCCAGCACCATAATGACCCTTATTATCAGCAATAATATTGTTAAAAATGTGCGCATTGCTGTCGCCCGCCCTTATACCTCCGCCGCCGGCACTTGTAACTCCGGTTCGATCGATAGCTTGGTTATTTATGATTATATTATTTCTAATTGTGGGAGAGGAAAAAGTAATAAGAATTCCTCCACCTTCCCGGTAAACTCCTGCTCCATGTTCATCAATCCACTTTGTTCCTGTACCACCTGTTAATGTAAATCCGGCAAGCACAGCGGTACTATCTTCACCTGAGATTATTCTTACGCAGCTTGCTGAGTCAGGCTGAACAGGACTGCTTCCATCGATTACCGTATTAAGAATATGCAGGGGATCATTATCAATAATATACCAGCTTGCAACTACAATATTTTTACCTGAAAAGTTTATGTTTTCAAAATATGTTCCTTCTGCTGTCAGTACTGTATCGCCGTTCTGCGAAGCATCAATGGCAGTCTGGATTGTGCTATAATCATCAGGAACCTTCAATACCCTTGCTTCATATAATCCCTGGAAGAGTATTCCAAGGAAAAAACAAACGATCAGGAAAAAACGGGTCATTTCTACCTCCATCTTTTATTGTGATATTTTTTTGGGAGAAATTTATGCAGAGGAAGTACTAAAGTCGTCCTGATACATGAATCCGAACCTTTTTCAAAGTTCTCTGTTTGATAAACGGTCTAGGAAGCTGATTTATGAATATTGTGCTGTGAATGGTATGGCAGGTATTTCTTTCTGTATTCGGTAGGTGTAACACCAGAGTATTTCTTAAAGGTTGTATTAAACACTGATTTCGAGTTAAAACCCACCCCGTAGAGAACCTCGAGAATGGTCATTTTCTTTTTAGCCGGGTTAGAAAGAATCATTTTAGCATCCTCTATTCTGTATCTGTTTATAAAATCGAAAAAATTCTGATTCTTTTTCTCATTTATAATCTTTGACAGGATCCTTGGATTTATTTCCAGCCTGTCAGAAAGTTCCTTCAGTGTAAGGGTAGAGGTTAAATATGGTTTTTCAGATGACATATAATTCATAAGTTTTTGCAGGTATCGTTCTGATTGCTGCTCCGGTATAACTAAGTGATCATTTTTCGATTTTGGAAGTTCCTTTTCAACATCGAAAAACTGTAAAGGCTGTTTCAATCCTTTATAGATAACAAGATTTGCGAAAACAAAATTTATGGCAATCGATATTAAAGTGAGATAGCCGGATAACTCCGGTGAAATGTATCCTGTATTGCGCAGAAGGAAATGTGCAAAATCAATAAGCCACATAAAAAGGAAGGCATAAAGAACAAGTTCAAGCCAGCCAAGTTCAAGGTTATGAATCATTGAATAAAGTGATTTAATCCTTCTGCTGTAGCGGAAAACAAGAAACAGGGTAAGCCACATATAGATGAGTATCTGAATATTCATTAAAAGACCAATCCAAAAACCCAGAGAGTAGGGAAGCACGCTTCCCCTTTCAAGCATCTGAATTTTCAGTGATACCGGTTCAAAATGAAAGTAAATGGCATATAACAAATTATAGACTAGGAAAGGTATTAAATGCAGCAGATCCGGATTTTTCAGGTGAAAATTATTGCTGGTAAGTGACTTTGAATATAAAAACAGCAGTGGTCCGAAAAGAAATCCGAATGACGTACCTATGAAGAAGAAATGGGCTCCAACGGGCATAATATAATCAGAGAATGCAAACAGGAGATAACCGACGAGGTACATGGCATTAGCAAACAGGAAAGCAGAGAGCAGCAGTTGGTTTAACCTGTTTCCCTTTTTAAGGCTAATCAGGAAGAAGGAGAATATGAACAGCTGCAGAGCCGCAATGATAGCGATTATGTCTGTAAGGGATATTCTCATGTTTAATTGCCTGAAATTAGTTATTAATGATATGCAATTTATTTTGTAATATCTATAATACTAATTAATTCTTAGTGTGATAACCTGCTGTTATAATTTGAATTCCCTCCCATTTTCGGTAAATTTGAACTTAATTTTTAAATCCCAAACGAAGTAAAAATGAGATACCCATTTTCCGAGATTGAATTTAAATGGCAGAAATACTGGGCAGATAACGGGGTTGCCAGGACAGATCTTAGCAAGACAGATAATAAACTTTATTCTCTGGTAATGTTTATTTATCCCTCCGGTGCAAAACTTCACATCGGGCACTGGTATAATTACGGTCCTAATGATTCCTGGGCAAGATACAAAAAATTAACGGGGTATAACGTGTTCGAGCCAATCGGTTATGATGCTTTTGGTCTGCCCGCAGAGAACTATGCAATAAAATCAGGTGTTCATCCTTATGACAGCACACTGCAGAACATTGAGGATATCCGGCAGCAGCTCAAGAAGATGGGTTGTATGTACGACTGGGATGCTGAATTGATGACCTGTGATCCAGAGTATTATAAGTGGAACCAGTGGCTGTTTCTAAAGCTCTATGAAAAGGGACTGGCTTACAGGAAAAATGCCCCTGTTAACTGGTGTCCTAATGATCAGACTGTACTTGCCAATGAACAGGTGCAGGCAGATGGTACCTGTGAGCGTTGCGGTGCGGTTGTGGTACAGAAGAACCTGACCCAGTGGTTCTTTAAAATCACTGATTATGCAGAGGAACTGCTTCAGGGACTCGAGACAATCAACTGGCCTGAAAAAACAAAACTTATGCAGCGGAACTGGATTGGTAAAAGTGAAGGCGCAGAGGTTAATTTCAAGGTTGAGGGAAGTGACGAGGTTATATCCGTTTTTACTACCCGTCCCGATACCCTGTATGGAGTAACCTATGTAGTTCTTGCCCCTGAACACCCGCTGGTTGATAAGCTCACTGCTCCTAAATATAAAGAAGATGTAAATACATACAGGGAAGCTGTGAAACTGCTGTCGGAGATTGAAAGGACTTCAACTGTGAAAGAAAAAACAGGAATTCCGATCGGGGCTTATGCAATTAACCCGGTAAACAGCGAAAAGATACCAGTATGGATCGCAGATTACGCCCTGCTGACATATGGAACCGGTTGTGTAATGGCAGTGCCGGGACATGATGAACGGGATTTTGAATTTGCAAAAAAATTCGCTCTGCCTATTAAAAAAGTAATTCTTGAACCGGGAACAGATATCAATGTGGAATTGCAGGAAGCTTATACAGGAATAGGTAAAATGGTATTCTCTGACGAGTTCAATGGTCTGGAATCTGAGATTGGTAAGCAGAGAATAATAGAATACCTCGAACTGCGAAACTTTGGAAAGAGGAAAATAAATTTCAGGCTGAGAGACTGGCTTATTTCAAGACAGAGATACTGGGGTACGCCTATTCCTGTTATCCATTGTCCTGATTGCGGAACCGTTCCTGTTGATGAAAAAGAACTGCCGGTAACTCTTCCTTATGAAGTTGAATTTAAACCTTCAGGTGAATCTCCGCTTACAACCAATCCTGATTTTATAAATGTTAAATGTCCTAAGTGCGGTTCTGATGCTAAAAGAGATGCAGATACAATGGACACCTTTGTGGATTCCTCGTGGTATTATTTCAGGTACCTGGATCCCCATATAAAGGATGCTCCCTTCAATAAGGAAAAAACTGACAAGTGGGTGCCGGTTGATATGTATGTCGGCGGTGCCGAGCACGCAACAATGCATTTGCTCTACGCAAGGTTTATACACAAATTTTTAAGAGACCTAGGATGGACAGACAGCAATGAACCCTTCCAGAATCTGCTTCACCAGGGAACTATAACCAACAAAGGCACGAAAATGTCAAAGTCACGCGGTAATGTTGTGAACCCTGATGCGTTTACTTCGCGGTACGGATCTGACGTATTCAGGATGTACCTTATGTTTATGGGTCCTTACGAACTCGGTGGCGACTGGAGTGATAAGGGTATTTCCGGTGTGGATAGATTTGTTCAGAGGTCTTATGAACTCTTTAACAGGTTCAGCGGATTAAAAAAACGGGTTTCCGAAAAAGATAGATTTGATATTGGTGCTCTTAATGAAGACGAGAAGTCCGTTTACAGGAAGACAAATCAGACAATAAAGAAATTTGAAGAGGAAATCGCCAGCTTCCGGTTTAACACGGCAATCGCCTCCCTGATGGAATTAATTAATGAACTTAAGAATATTGATAAATGTTCAGACGATTTTAAGTTGTACGCTCTAAGCCGGTTTTCTGTGCTGCTGGCACCGGTTGCTCCCCACCTTGCCGAGGAAGGCAGGCAAATTCTCGGAAATGAAGAATCAATTTTCATTCATCCGGTTTGGTACAACTTTGATGAAGCTGCCCTAGTTGCCGATACTATGAACATTGCAGTTCAGGTAAACGGGAAACTCAGGGATACAATTGAAGTCGCATTGAATAGCAGCCAGGACGATGTTAAGAAGACAGTACTTGAAAGTGAGAAGGTAATTAGACATACTGAGGGGAAGACAATTGTCAAAGAGATTTATGTTAAGAATAAGATTTATAATATAGTTGTTAAATAAAAGAATTTATAACCAAAAATATCATAACTATACTAATGCTTGATCTAAAATATATCCGTGAAAATCCTGAAGCAGTGAAGCAGGGTATAAACAACAAAAATGAGAAAGACAGGGTTGAGGAGATCCTGACCCTGGACGAAAAAAGAAGAGACCTGATACTCCGCGGTGATGAACTGAAATCCGAAAGGAACCTGGTTTCCTCACAGATACCTGTTCTGAGGAAGCAGGGTAAGGATGTTTCTGAGCTCCTCTCATCAATGAAAGTTGTCTCCGATCAGATTACAGAGATTGACTCCCGGCTTCGTGAAGTTGAAAATGATTTAAACGAGATCCTGATGTATGTTCCGAATATGCCCCACATATCGGTTCCTATAGGCAAAACAGCTGAAGATAATGTTGAGGTAAGACAATGGGTGCCAGAGGGATTTTCATTTAATCGCGAAGGGAAAATTTCCAATCACATTGAACTGGGTAAGAATTTAAAGATACTCGACTTCGAGCGGGGTGCGAAAATATCCGGTTCCGGGTTTCCATTATATCTTGGTAAAGGAGCAACTCTCGAAAGGGCATTGATCAATTTTATGCTCGACTACCATCTGCAGAATCACAACTATACTGAAGTCTTCCCGCCTTTCCTGGTTAACCGTGATTCGATGAAGGGAACCGGACAGCTTCCAAAAATGGAAGATGATATGTATGCTATTGAGAAAGATGAGCTTTATCCCATTCCTACTGCTGAGGTTCCGATCACGAATATTTATAGAAATGAAATAATTAATGAAAGCGATTTACCCATACGACATGTTGGGTATTCGGCTTGCTTCAGAAGAGAAGCAGGTTCATACGGAAAAGAATCAAAAGGTTTTCTCCGTGTTCATCAGTTTAATAAGGTTGAGATGGTGAAGCTGGTAAAACCGGAAACTTCTTATGATGAGCTCGAAGACCTTGTAAATGACGCAGAAGATATTTTAAAAGCATTAAGAATCCCTTATAGAATTTTATTATTATGTACGGGTGATTTAAGTTTTTCGGCAGCAAAATGCTACGACATCGAAACATGGTCGCCTGCAGAAAACCGCTGGCTTGAGGCTTCATCCTGCAGTAATTTCGAGAATTTCCAGGCTAGACGTGCAAATATCAGGTTCAGACCCGAGACAACAAAGAAACCTGAATTTGTTCATACGCTTAATGGTTCAGGACTTGCAACCAGCAGGTTAATGGTTTCTATACTTGAAAATTATCAGACCGGAGATGGGAAAATTACCGTCCCTGAAGTATTGCGTAAATATACCGGCTTTGATATTATAGATTAGTTTAATCGGGCGTTTACAGATACAAATACAAAAAATAAAACCCTGTCCCGCCACGACAGCGGTATTATATTATCTTTATGAAGAATTTATTCACACTGAAAAAATATTTCCTTCGGTACAGAAGAAAGCTTGGCTGGGGTATCGTATTTATTATTCTTTCCAATATCGGGGCTGTCTATATACCTCTCCTGCTGAAGGATGCAATTAATTCCTTCGATAAAAACGTGACAGTAGACCAGCTGTTCAATTATGGTCTCCTTATTGTTGTAACTGCCGTATTTGCCGGGACATTCAGGTTCTTTATAAGACAGACAATAATTGTTGTTTCGAGAGAAATAGAATATGATCTCCGGGAGGACTTCTGGGCTCATATACAGAGATTGCCACTAAGGTACTTCCAGAATAATTCTACCGGTAACATAATGGCTCACACAACTAATGATATTAATGCGGTAAGAGCATTTCTTGGACCTGCTGTGATGTATTCAATGGATACAACAATAAGATTGACGCTGGTGATTGCACTGATGATATCACTAAATTTTTCGTTAACCTTGTATACGCTGCTCCCCCTTCCTCTTCTCTCATTCCTTGTATATAAGATCGGCAAAAAGATTCATGAAAGGTTTACAAAGATACAGGAAAAATTCGCTGAACTGACAACAAAAGCCCAGGAGAACTTTTCTGGTATCCGTGTGATTAAGTCCTATGTAAGAGAGGAAAGTGAAATAGAATCTTTTAAGGAAATGAGCCGCGATTATCTTGAAAAGAATATGCGAATGGTAAAAGTACAGGCAATGCTTATGCCGATCCTGTTTCTTATTACCGGGTTGTCGCTTATCATCGTAGTTCTTGTTGGAGGGGGTAAAATAATTTCAGGTTCTATGAACCTGGGTGAACTCACCGCGTTCATATTTTACCTTGGAATTCTTATCTGGCCTATGATTGCCTTCGGCTGGGTAGTAAACATCGTTCAGCAGGGCGAGGCAAGTATGAAGAGACTGAATAAGATATTTCACGAACCTTATGAGATTCAGGATACTGCGGAAACAGATACAAATATTAATCACCTGAAAGGTGATATAGAGTTCCGCAATGTTTCCTTTAAATACGGCGAGCACCTTCCTTATGTGTTGAAGGATATAAATCTGAAAATACCGTCGGGTTCAACTGTTGCCATAATGGGATATACCGGGAGTGGAAAAACTACATTAATTAACCTTATGCCAAGACTTTACGATGTTACAGGAGGCCAACTGCTTATCAATGGGCAGAACATAAAAAAGATCCCTCTTGATGTGCTTAGAAAAAATATAGGCTATGTACAGCAGGAGCCTTTTCTTTTTTCAGATACCATCCTTAATAATATTTCTTACGGAGTTAGGCAGGTTAGCCTTGAGAAGGTTAAAGAAGTTTCAGCTATAGCCAACTTTGATAAGGATGTTGAATCTTTCCCGCTTGGTTATGAGACAATAAGCGGTGAAAGAGGCATTACGCTTTCCGGTGGTCAGAAGCAGAGAGCCACACTTGCAAGAGCTATTGCAGTTGATCCGGAGATCCTGATACTTGATGATTCCTTCTCGGCCGTGGATACAAATACCGAAGAAGAAATATTAAGGAATCTGAAGAAGTTTATGAAAGGAAGAACAAGTTTAATTATAAGTCACAGGATCTCGACGGTTAAAGACGCTGATAAGATAATTTTTCTTTCCGATGGAAAGATTGCGGAAGAAGGAACTCACGAACAGTTAATATCCCTGAATGGAATATATGCCGATCTTCATTACAAACAGCTGCTTGAGAAGGAGCTGGAAGAATTGAAATAATAATCCGTTCTTTACAGGGCGGGTTTATTAGTCTTAAGATGAGAGAATAATTTATGGCCAATGATTATCGAAGTGAAGAAGAAGTATTAGGTAAAGCATACGATTCAAAGCTGATGAAACGTCTGCTGGGTTATATCAAACCCTACAGGAAGTATGTAATATTTGCGATCCTGATGAATATTGTGGTAGCTTCCTTAATACCATTACGTCCTTACCTTACAAAAGTTGCGGTTGATGATTATATAACCAAATCAGATTACCATGGGCTGCTGATAATAAGCCTTATTCTCCTCGGCATACTGCTGTTCCAGGCTGTGATACAGTATTTCCTTACTTACTTTACTCAATACCTGGGACAAAGAACACTTTATGATCTGCGTACGCAGCTGTTTCAGCACACACAAAAACTGGCTCTGAAATTCTTTGACAGAACTCCCATCGGAAGAATTGTAACAAGAACAACCAACGATGTGGAAGCGTTAAGCGAACTGTTCTCTTCAGGAATCGTTATGATTTTCAGCGATATCTTTAATATTGTATGGATACTTGTCTTTATGTTCTATATGGATGTTAGGCTTGCCCTTGTAACATTATCTGTTTTACCGGTTCTTATATACGGAACCTTCCTTTTCAGGAAGAAAGCACGTGAGAGCTACCGTGATGTAAGGCTCCATCTTGCGAGGCTGAATTCGTACATGCAAGAACATGTTACGGGAATGAATGTTGTCCAGATCTTCAGGAAAGAAAAAGACGAGCTTAAAAGGTTTCTCTCCATAAATTCTGATTACCGAGGTGCTAATATTAAATCGGTTTTTTACTATGCGCTCTTCTACCCGGGTGTGGAAGTATTGAGCTCGATTGCAATTGGCCTTATTATTTGGTACGGAGGAGGTGAGATAATCCATAGTACCCTTACCATAGGTACTATATTCGCATTCCTGCAGTTTACAGAAATGTTTTTCCGTCCTATAAGAGACCTGTCAGAGAAGTATAATATTATGCAGACTGCAATGGCTTCATCCGAGAGGATATTTAAACTCCTTGACAACAAGACGTTTGTTAAGAATCCTGAGAACCCTGTCAAACCGGAAAAAGTTAAGGGCGGAATTGAGTTTAAGGATGTCTGTTTTGCCTATAACGACGAGGAATATGTATTGAAGAATATCTCGTTCAGAATTAATCCCGGGGAAACAATTGCAATAGTCGGGCATACAGGCGCCGGAAAGACAAGCATTATTAATATCCTGAGTCGTTTCTACGATATTCAGAAAGGGGCTATACTGCTTGACGGCATAGACATCAGAACCATCGATAAAAGGGAATTGAGAAAGTACATATCCATAGTACTCCAGGATGTCTTCCTATTCTCCGGCACAATAAAATCCAATATAAATATGAACAACGAGGATATCCCTTTTGAGAAAGTTTTGAATGCTGCAAAGCTTGTGGGAGCCGACAAATTCATAAACCTGCTGCCTGATAAATTTGATGAAGAGGTAAAAGAAAGAGGATCAACCCTTAGCGTGGGACAGAAGCAGCTTATATCATTTGCAAGAGCTCTCGCTTACGACCCAAAAATCCTTGTTCTCGATGAAGCAACTTCAAGTGTCGATACCGAAACAGAAATACTAATTCAGCGTGCAATAGAAAAACTGCTGGTTGGAAGGACTGCAATTGTCATAGCTCACAGACTTTCGACCATCCAAAGCGCTGATAAGATCATAGTTATGCATAAGGGAGAGATCAGGGAAACAGGAAATCACCAGGAGCTACTTGCAAAAAGAGGAATTTATTATAAATTATACCAGCTTCAATATAAAGATCAGCAAATTATTAAAGCTGTATAATTCTACCATTATTAATTAACCGGGAGAGTCACATCATGTCAAAATTAAGATTCATGACGCTGGCCCGTTTTATCATAGAACAGGAGAAACTGCATCCCGAGGCAACCGGTGAATTGTCGAGCCTTCTGCACGACCTCTCACTGGCCGCGAAAGTTATTTCTCTTGAAGTAAATAAAGCAGGACTCGTTGATATTCTTGGTTTTACGGGGGATAACAATGTTCACGGTGAACAGGTTAAAAAACTGGATATATTCGCACACGATATGCTTTTCAGGGCAATGGATCATGGCGGTCATCTCTGTGTTATGGCATCGGAAGAAGAAGCGGACATAATGCATATTCCCCATGAATTCGATCTTGGGAAATATGTATTATTATTTGATCCATTGGACGGTTCGTCAAATATTGATGCTAACGTCAGCATAGGTACAATTTTTTCAATTTACCGCAGAATTACTCCAGACGGAAAACCCGGAACCTTGGAAGATCTTTTACAGCCGGGCTATAAACAGGTAGCCGCGGGCTATATTGTTTACGGTTCAAGCACAATCCTGGTTTATACTGCCGGTCATGGTGTGCATGGATTCACTCTTGATCCTTCTTTCGGCGAATTCCTTCTTTCCCATGAGGATATCAAAATCCCCAAAAAAGGAAAAATATACAGCATAAATGAGGGTAATTACCTTTACTGGCATCCAGGTTTGAAGAAATACATTAAGTATCTCCAGGAATATGAAAAAGAAACCGAACGGCCATATTCCTCAAGATATATTGGGTCTATGGTAGCGGATATTCACCGGACTCTCCTCTATGGCGGTATTTTTATGTACCCGGCCGATTCCAGGCACCCTAACGGAAAGCTTCGTCTTCTATATGAATGTAATCCTGTGTCTTTTATCGTTGAGGCTGCAGGAGGCAGGGCATCAAATGGTAAAAAGAGGATACTTGAACTCGTGCCGGAAAAACTGCATCAGAGAACACCGATATTTATCGGAAGTGAACGTGATGTTTTGAAGGTAGAAGAGTTTATGGCAAAAGAGGAGAAAGAAAAAGAGGAACTTTCAACTAATAGAAATTAAATACTATTTCTTTAATTTATCAAGTTCAGTACTGATTTTTGAAGCTAATTCTTTGGGAGTAATACCTTCAAGAACAAGTTTATTTGTCTTTACTATCACTTCCGGAGAATCTCCCTCTCCCTGCATATACTTATAGAGGCAGAAACCGAGGCGGTTCCTGTCATTCATAACCGGGAGGTACTCTTTCAATCCATCCACTATGTTATACACCTGTTTTTCAACAGAATCATCGGGAAACTCATTTGTTCCCGGTGAAGGTAAAGTTGTCATTTATCTTCCCTATTTGTGACGGACAAAAATAATCAGAAGTAACAACAAGCTCAAATTAAATAATCACTTCGTTCAATAGAGTAGCCGAAAACAGCCTTTTGGAAAAGATTCCGATTATTTATTTTACAAAAAAATATCAAAAACCGCTGTAACCCGGATTATGCGCATTGTTGTATTGAAATCATGACACGAACACACTAAAGATGTATGGAATCACCGCAGGAAAAAATATGAAGAGGTAAAGAAAATTACTGGTTGAAAGTGCGCGGAAAATTATCAGTCAAAGCAGTATGCGGTATTTGTGCTTTTTGATTAAATTTACCCGTCGTATGAAGAATGAAACTGATATACCGGATCTCTCCGGGAAAAAAGTGCTGCTGATAAGACTCAGCTCCCTTGGAGACATCCTCCTTACTACACCTCTGGTCAGAACTTTAAAGAGTAGATTCAGAGAAATCAACCTGGATTTTCTTATAAAAGCGCAATATCAGGACGTACTAAAGCTGAACCCACATATTTCCAGGCTTTTTTTATATGAAACAGATAAGCATAAGATTTCTGAACTTATTACCAGGTTAAAGGGTAACGGGTATGATGCAGTAATCGATCTTCAAAACAACTTCCGTTCTGCTGAATTAAGAAGATCAATTAACGCAAAAAACTACATATTTAATAAGAGAACGGCTGACAAATTTCTGCTTGTCAATTTTAAGATTAACCGTCTCAAAAATGCCCCGCAGATTCCTGAAAGGTATACCGCAGCTGTTCCGGGAATTCAACTGGATAATGAAGGACTGGAGCTATTTACTGAGAATCAACCATCAGCTGTCCTGAAAGAGAAGCAAAACCTTATAGGTTTTGCTCCCGGATCGAGACATTTTACGAAGATGTGGCCGAAGGATTACTATGAAAAACTGGGTAATCTGCTTACCAGGGATGGATTCAGAATAGTTCTTTTCGGCGGCAGAGATGATATCCGGGTATGTGCAGAAATTTCCGGAAATATCAGGGATTCAATCGACCTGAGCAGTGAAGATGATCTGCTTCAGACTGCTGTGGATATGAAGGAGTGTCTGGCGATGGTCTGTAATGATTCTGGAATGATGCATACCGTATGTGCTGTTAAAGTGCCGGTGCTTGCTTTCTATGGTTCAACGGTGAAGGAATTCGGATTTACGCCCTATAAAAACAGGAATTTAATTTTAGAAAACAATTCCCTAACTTGCAGGCCTTGTTCCCATATAGGACGGGAACACTGTCCCAAAGGCCATTTCAGGTGTATGCTGGCAGTTACACCTCAAAAGGCATATGAAGCACTTATGACTCTTCTAAAAAGCTGATGAAATCATTCTGGAAATCTCTATATAACCTTCTTATAATTCCGGCACTATATATCTTCCTTCAGCTAGGAGCCCTTTTTAACCCAAAGATTAAGCGCGGTATAAAGGGGAGAAAAAGAATTTTCGAAGAACTGATACTCAATGCCGCTTCTCTGAACAAATCCAAAAAACTTGTCTGGTTTCATTCTTCCTCTCTCGGAGAATTTGAACAGGCCAAACCCATCATCCAGGAACTGAAGAAAAATAATTCTATTAATGTGCTTATTACTTTCTTTTCTCCATCCGGATATGAAAATTCACGTAAATATCCTTATGCCGACCTTGTTTCATACCTTCCGTTTGACAGCAGGACGTACGCGGAAAGATTCATTTCCATAGTTCGTCCCGATCTTGCTGTGCTTATGCGGTATGATATATGGCCAAACCACATCTGGGCAATGAAGAAAAGAAATATTCCCTGTTTTATTGTTGATGCAACAATGAAAAAGAGTTCTCCCCGTAAATTACCGGTTATAAAAAATTTCCATAAAATATTATTCAGCGACATATCGAGAATACTAACCGTTTCAAATGAAGATGTCGAAGGATTCAGGGATTTTGGGATCCAAGATGCGAAACTGACCGCGGTAGGTGATACAAGATTCGACAGGGTATTCGAAAAAAGTCTGGCTGCCAGAGGAAAAAATATAATCAAGGAGGGACTCTTAAGCGGTAAAAAGATATTTGTTGCCGGAAGTACATGGGATATGGATGAAAATATAATCCTTCCTGCATTTATGAAACTTGCTAAATATACAAATGATGTGGCGATGATAATTGTTCCTCATGAGCCTACAATTTCCAACCTCGAAAGAATTGAGAATGAGATTTCAGGATCTATGAAATCAATAAGGTTTTCGCATCTTAACTCATATAACAATGAAAGAATAATTATTGTTGATTCTATTGGCATCCTCCTTACATTATACGCATACAGTGATATTGCTTTTGTCGGAGGCAGCTTTAAACAGAATATCCATAATGTACTTGAGGCCGCAGTTTACGGAGTGCCGGTTATATTCGGACCAAAGATTGATAACTCTCAGGAGTCGCGTGAGCTTTTAAAACGGGGCGGGGGAATTATGATAAAAAACCAGCGGGAAGCTTATCGTTGGCTTAGAACCTGTTTTGCGAATGACACATTGAGGAAAGAAAAGGGCGTTATTGCCGCTGAATATGTCAGGGAGAACCTTGGTGCTACAAAGAAAATACTCAAGGAGATCTATGAGGTTATACGGGATTAAGGTATCTTTCTCTCAGTATCCTCATATGATGAATTTCATGCCCTGCTATTATAAACATAAACGCTCTAACTGTAACGTCATGATTACTTGCCATACCCCATCTCATTAGTGCTTCATCATTAAGACTTTGAAACAACGCTATGTTTCCGTTCCGCAGGTGAAGAAGCTCCTCCGCAAATCCCGAAAGTGGACGGCTGTTAAAATCAGCAGATGCAACGTAATCATCCTGTTCGAATCCCGGGAGCGGTTTTTTCTCCCCTCTCGCAATACACATTGCCCTGTATGCCATAACTCTTTCAACATCAGCAATATGTCCCAATACCTCCTTAATACTCCATTTTCCTGCAGCGTATGAAAAGCTGCCTTTTTCCTTCGGGATGGACCTGATGAGCGACTGCATTTTTTCTCTGCCGTCTTCAAGAACCTTAATTATACTATTCCCATCAGGTATCTGATTTATATAAACAGAATAATAATCTGCATATTCACCCTGCTTCGGAAATTCCATAGACATCCTTTAAGGTTTTACAATTGTTAGTTAGATATTTACTCTTTACTTATTATTAAGTCTGGGCTGATTTTTCCATACTTCAACTTCAAAAAGACCTTCTGAATTGGCAACACCTCTCAGCATTCCGCTAGTATTAAACGGCATTGCGAAATTGCCATTTTTGTCTACTGCAATCAGGCCACCGGTATTTTCATCCAGCCGTTTATAAATCAGTTCATCGGCAGCATCTTTCAGCGGTATATTTTTGTATGCAAGCAGAGCATTGAGATTAAAAGCTATATCGTTTTTAATAAATAGCTCACCTTCGCCGGTACAGGAAACCGCGCAGGTATTATTATCTGCATAAGTTCCTGCCCCGATAATGGGTGAGTCACCGACCCGCCCCGGCATCTTATAACCGGTTCCCCCTGTAGATGTTGCGGCGGCAAGATTACCATGCGTATCGAGTGCTACACATCCAACCGTACCATGCTTTGATCCTTTTATTTTTTCATACTGCTCAAGCCGTCTAGGTGTATCAAAATATTTGTTATCAACATAATCTACGTTCAGCTGTTTTCCGAAAGCATCAGCACCCTCACCGCAGAGAAGTACGTGCTTCGTCTTCTCCATCACAAGCCGGGCAAGGGATATCGGGTTCTTAATATGTTTTACTCCCGCCACAGCACCGCAGGAAAGATCCAGGCCGTTCATAATAGAAGCATCCAGTTCATGGGTGCCTTCAGATGTAAATACAGCGCCTTTGCCGGCATTAAATTTCGGATCATTCTCAAAATAGTTGACAACTTTCTCTACTGCGTCAAGACTGCTGCCACCGCGCTCAAGAATTTTTTGTCCGATTGTGAGAGCCTCTTTCAACGAGTTCATATACTCATCCTTCAAAGAATCGTTAAAGGAATTATCAAAAGTTCCTGCTCCTCCGTGAATAACTATTGTATAATGTCCCCTGTCCTGGGCCAGGGAAACAATTGAAAGAGTGAGGATGAAAACGAAAAGCCGTAGAAATTGATTTAGGTACTTCATATTATGAACCTGATGTTATTCTTTTATGTTAAGATGATCCAGCAGCCTGTCAATAAAAACCTGCTGGGCAGAGTAAACTTTCTTTCTTGCCTCACTGATGCTGAAAAACTCACCTCGGTCAACTTCAGGGAACTTTTGTTTTCTCCCTGAATTAGGAGGCCATTCAATCTCAAAAGTATTACAAACAATATCCAATTGTTTCGAATTATCCGATTCAAATGCCCAGGCGTGGACAATTTTGTAATTGCGCTGAGTAGTAGTGCCAAGCGGGATATATTCACCCTTTGACTTAATTCCGGTTTCTTCCTCAAATTCCCGAGTTGCTGCCTGCAGTAGCTCTTCATGCTCTTCGACAAGACCTTTTGGTATTCCCCAATATCCCTCGTCTTTTTTGGCAAAGTATGGTCCCCCGGGATGAACAAGGAAAATTTTCAATCCGTTTTCTGATTTATGATACATAAGTAAACCTGCACTGTTAACGCATTACTCTCTCAATATTTTGCAAAACAAATTTCAATTTATTTTATTTCACCTGAAGTTTAAAGGATTTGAAAGAAAAAAGTTACATGGGAGTGATTTTCCCTATAGTGTTTTATTTTCTGAATACTACTGTGCTTCCGCAGGCAGCTGGGCATTTTCCCCTAGCAGATTCTGAAAAGGTAATATATCTTGTAAAAATAAAGTGGCATACAGGCATTGTCTTCGAAACTGATCAGGTGGATACAACATTCTGGAATTTCATTAAAGATTTTAAGGATTATCGATATCTCGATGCAGGCTGGGGGGATGCAGATTTCTATCAGCATCCCGGATTTGACATTGATCTGGCAGTAAGGGCATTGTTTGTGCGAACACAAAGCGCCCTGAGGATCGCCGGGTTCAATCGTGATATTGAAAAATACCTGGCCGGAACAGATTATGCGGAAAGGCTGGTTTTAAGTAAAGAGAATTTTGACAGTTTGTGCAGCTATATACAGTCATATTATCTTCTGGTTAATGATAAACCTGTGGTACTCAGCATGCATCTTAACGGTGCAGTAAAATTTTATAAGGCAAAGGGCTGGTATACTGTTTTTAACACCTGCAATACATGGATCGCACGTGGATTGAATAAGGCAGGTTATAAAATTGATGATGATATTATTTTATCAGAGCAGCTTTTCAGGGAGACAGTTGAATTCGGCCAAATGGTTAAAGTCCCTGAGTAGAAACAGCAGTAACGGAAACTGAGCGTTACTCTGATCAGTTCTTTTGTTGATTCTACATTAAATTTTTCCAGAATACTATCAATATACCACAAAGACCGGATTTATCGATCTGTAATTATATGAGAACAGATTCTGTGAGAAGGAAGGACTTGCCGTTAACTAAAGTTCTTTTCGTACCCTGGACTATCTTCAAACCCGCATCATTTATTTCCTTGTCAAATTCCTTCCAGCTGATAAGGGTAATATAAGGCCCAAGTTTTTCAAGAGATTTGTATCTGGACTGAGATACCTTGCTCTGGCCTGCATCAGGCAGCTGGATGATAGAAAAAAGGACACAGGACTTGTTCATCATCTCTCTGAATTTGTAAAGTGCTGACTTAATATCGACATACTCAAAAAACAAAGCTGCAAAAATCAGATCATACTTCCAACCTTTACCACTGTAAGTATTAAAATCACCGGTGATGATCTCAAGACATTCTTTATCAGGAAATTTTTCACGAAGTACCTTCAGAAAATCAGGATTGACATCAAGAGCAGTTACCTTCTTAACCTTCTGCCAATTGATATATTCAAATCCGTTGCCTATTGTACAGCCCGGAACAAATATCTTTTCCGGGTTAAATTTGGAAAGCAAATTTCTGAAGCATTCATTAATCATTTGATATTGGCCTACTTCAGGACTGCTCATATGATTAACATAATCGGACAGGTCAACATCCAGCCATGGGTTTTTCATTAGAATCCAGTGTTCTCCCTGCATAAATTTGAATAAAATTTGTTCCAAAATATCTATAAATCACTTTTATAACCAGAGACTTTTTTTGTTGTATGTAAATTGAAAAATGTGATGATAAGTCACAAAAAAAACTTCAATTCACATTTTGAGAAATGAATCTCAAATTATATCAGAGTGCCTTCTTCACGTTTCCCGTAAGCCTTTGAACTACAACAGATTATGATCTGGCATATAGCTTGTTCCTTTGCCGGCATTCATGGAGGTAAAATGAAAACACAAGAATTATATAAAAGCAATGTTAGTCTGAGTACATATAATAACAAACTTTACATAGATCCGCAGTATGGTCTCGATCATCATTCCTCATCTGTAAACTATACAGTGTTCTCCAGTGAGTGGGATATTGAAGATGTAAGGGAAGATTATATCGTTAAAATTATTCACCGTGCAAGCGGAGATACAATTTCACTTTCATTCACTACACTCAGGGATAAAATAAATTTTGTTAAGAACATTTATGCAGCTAAACCTATAAAACAAATAGGCAACGGAATGGAATTGGAAAAACTGGCGAATGGTCATCTTAAACCTTCTGGATCAAAATCTTTAACGGGACTTCTGAATAAAATAGTTCCATTATTCTGAATTTAGATTAAACAGGGTACTATGTAAAAAGGACTATTGAGGGGTAGTCCTTTTTTTTGACGTAAAAAACGCAGCCTTCACCCCCCCGATCGAGGATTTTTTTACCCGATTGATGAGAATACCGCATTGAAATTAACAAATCACTTAAAAAATCGAATAAATTCTCCTTATCGATTATGGAACAATAATTGTTTCCCAAAGCGGGATGAATTGCCAGGGTAATTCACACTGATACCTAATTTTATTAACTGAAGCATAAATTAGCTGTTAATGCAGGCCTCAAACTCCCTAAAGAGAAAATATAACTAATGAAGTTATACCGTCTTATCCTGTTATTAATAGTATACCTCTCACCTTCGATTACCGCCGGTTCAGGTACTACTAAAAAAATTGATCAATATGTCAGACAAAGCTGGAAAACTGAAAACGGACTGCCGCAGAATACAATTACTGCTATAACCCAGACTCCCGATGGTTTTATGTGGCTTGGAAGTAAAGAAGGGCTTATTCGTTTCGACGGAAAGCAATTCATAGAATTTAATTCAAAAAATACAAAAGCACTCAAAAATAATGAAATATGGGCCCTGCTGACAGATTCGAAAGGAGTTATGTGGATCGGAACAAACGGGGGAGGACTCGTCAGTTTCCAGGACGGTGCATTTAAAAGCTATAATACAGAAGAGGGATTAGCTGATAAGGCTGTCTGGTCACTTTATGAGGACACTAAAGGCAGTCTTTGGGTTGGTACCGGAGGCGGAGGAATTTCCGTACTTTCGAATAATAAATTCAGAACCTTTGATACCGGTAACGGATTGTCGGGAAATTATATCTGGAGCATAACAGAAGATAGAACCGGTGCAATCTGGGCAGGTACGGACGGGAATTTTATATCGCGCATTACCGAAGATACTATCAAAGTTTTTTCAACATCTGATGGCTATCCCGGCGATTACACAATGGCAAGTCTGACTGACAAAAGCGGGAACCTGTGGTTCGGGGCCGCTGGTATAGGAGTCGTCAGATATGACGGTAAAACCTTTAAGACATATTCCAATATTCCCGATGATATAATCTGGAAGATAATCCAGGATAAACAGGGCAATTTGTGGATTGCAACTGACGGGGGTTTGCTAAAATACAGCAGAGGTATATTTGATGTATTTAATGAACAGGACGGATTACCCAGCAATAGTGTTTCAGCGTTGTATGAAGATTACGAAGGGAATATCTGGGCAGGTACAAGGGGCGGAGGCATCAGTAAATTTACAGACGGGGAAATAACAGCTTATACAAGTAAAGAGGGATTGAGCCATAATAATGTCTATTCGGTATATGCTGATTCTGAAGCCGGGCTTTGGGTCTGTACCAGTAGAGGCCTGAACCTGTTGAAGGGCAATCATTTCTCCAGTTCTTTCAAAAACATCGGACTTAATTATGATATTATTCTTTCAGTTGCAAAGCGGCGGAATGGTGAGATCTGGGTCGGAACTGATGGTGCCGGTATCTTCCGGATGGTAAACGGCCGTTTTGTACACTACACCACTGAAGACGGCCTTGCCAGTAATACAATCTGGGCAATATATGAGGACCATGAAGGAAGGATATGGATTGGCGCTGACGGGGGCGGACTTATAAAATATTCCAATGATTCCTTTCAGAAATTTGAAGATCCTGGGATGAAAGGAGAATTTATTTCTTCCATTACCGAAGACAAGGAAGGTGCTTTGTGGATCGGGACGCGTGACGGATCCGGTATATTCAAAATTCTGGACGGCCGTGTTTCTTCTGCTTTTAAGGAAAAACCCGGGGCTAATGATATCTGGTCGCTCTTTGCCGATGATGAAAACAATATATGGGTCGGCACCGAGAAGGGACTCTTCAAAATTAGAAACAACCGGGTTTACAGCTATAGCGAGGAGAATGGGCTTCCCTCACAATTAATTTACGCTGTCATCGATGACAACCTCGGGAATATCTGGCTCAGCTCTAATATAGGGTTGATCAGGATAAGAAAAAGAGATTTTGAGGCGATTGATACAGGTAAAAAGAGCACCTTATTTCCATCAGTTTATGGTACCGCGGAAGGCATGATGACAACAGAATGTAATAACGGGTTTCCTTCATGTACAAAAACTAAGGATGGGAGACTGTGGTTTCCTACTATTAAAGGTGTTGTAATGGTTGATCCTTATGCTTTTGGATTAAATGTGAAAGACATCCCCCTTCTTATCGAGAGAGTCAAGGTAGACGGCATCTACTTTAATCCGGATTCTGTTATTACGGCTGATCCGGGAAAAGGTTATCTTGAATTTTATTTTGCGGCGCTGAGCTTTAAGGCTCTTGAAAAAATGAATTACCATTACATGCTTAAGGGTTTTGATAAGAAATGGATTGACGGCGGTAAAAGAAGAGAAGCTTTTTATACAAATATCCCCCCCGGTAAATACACTTTTATTGTAAAGGCTTTCGATAATGACGGCAATACAAAAGAAGTCTCAGTTCAGTTTGAAATGAAACCTCACTTTTACCAGACAGTATGGTTTTACATAGTGGTTATTCTTTTACTTGCAGCAATTATTTATTCAATCTATAAGTTCAGGGTTATGCAGATCCGGAAACACGAACTTCTGCTTGAACAAAAAGTTGAGGAACGAAACCGGGAACTGATTGAAGAAATAAATAACAGGAAAAAAATTGAAGAAGAATTGATAGCTGCAAAAGAAACAGCAGAGAAGGCCAGTAAAGCCAAGAGTGAATTCCTTGCAAATATGAGTCACGAAATTCGTACCCCTATGAATGGAGTTATCGGAATGTCTGAGCTGCTTCTTGATACTAACCTGGATAGTGAACAGCAGGAATATGCTGAGACAATTAAAATGAGCGGGGATTCTCTTCTGAATTTGATTAATGACATCCTCGACTTTTCCAAGATAGAAGCCGGAAAAATTGAATTGGAAAACATACCCTTTAATCTGCACCATTGTATTGAAGAAGCAATAGATCTGAATGCCGACAGAGCCTTACGTAAAGGGATTTCATTAACCAGTGATATCGATAAAAATGTTCCGCTGATAATTAAAGGCGATATAACCAGGCTGCGCCAGGTTCTGATAAACCTGATCAGCAACGGGGTAAAGTTTACACGTGAGGGAGGGGTCTGTGTAATGGTGTCGCTGTTGGAAAATATTGATGATTATTATACCATAAGCTTAAAAGTAAAGGATACTGGTATCGGTATACCTGATGATTTTATGAACAGGCTATTTCACTCATTCAGCCAGGCGGATTCCTCCACTACCAGGAATTATGGAGGATCAGGACTGGGGCTCGCAATCTCTCAAAAGCTGGTCAGACTTATGGAAGGCGAAATATCAGTACGGAGTGAGCAGTACAAGGGTTCGGAATTCTCTTTCAATATAAAGGCCAGGAAAGTTGAAGAAACACCTGTCTCAATTAATATTAGTCCTGAAAAAATCAAAAAACTGGCTGATGAGATTCCACTGAATATACTTCTGGCTGAAGATAACCCTGTAAATCAGAAAGTAGCACTGCACCTGTTGAACAAATTAGGCTACAATGCTGATGCAGTTGCTAACGGCAGACTTGTTCTTGAATCACTTGAAAACAAAATATATGACCTGATTTTTATGGATATTCAGATGCCCGAGCTTGATGGTCTAGCTGCAACAAAAAAAATAATTGAAACCTACGGTGATAAGAGGCCGATGATTGTTGCATTAACTGCAGATGCAACAACCGAGGGGAGAGAAAAATGTTATGTTGCCGGAATGGATTATTATATTACAAAACCTTTCAAAATTGATGAAATAATAAAGGCTCTTGAGAATGCAGGAAAACTTACTGAGAGAGCGTAATTAAACCATTTAAAAGAAGAAAGTGGAATGAATTCGGTTTTCTTCATTCCACTTTGAGTGCTGTACTTTAAACAAACATATAGTAATACTCAGATAAATGTTCCGATATTAATCACAGTTTTGGCATTATATAGCGGCTCCTTCCGCAGATCATTAAAAATCTAATCATTTACCCGTATTTATGATTCAGGAAAGGAAATTTCACCCTAAACTGAATAAAAAAGCAGTCTCCTGATAAGAGACTGCTTTCTTGTTTTAATCTGATTAATCAAACATTTTATTTACTATAGGGCCATTTGGCACCTGATAATTTTTACTGTTTTGTTTTTGCACCAGGATTTAGATCATGATATAACTTAATATATTCTCTTACAACTTTTATAGATCTTCCGGTTATTTCTTTTATTGCCACTTCATCCATTCCTTTTTTTATCAACTGCTTCACCTGCGTATAATGTTTTATATATCTGTCTACTGCATCCTGACTGTGACTTGTTTTAAGCACTATATCAGCTGGAGAAATTCCCTGTTCATATAAACTTATTATTATTCCTTTATGAGTCGGCAGACTTCCCTGGTCTAAAACATATCCCTTCAGCGGCAGGATTTCTCCGGTCTTTTTTCTGTAAGCATCTAAATATTTTCTTATTGTACTAAGACTTCTGTTCATCAGAACGCTCAGCTCTGCTCCACTTAATAATCCTCCCTGCACTTTTGCTGCCTTTAATAACCTTACCATCGTCTCTATATCCCTTGCTTCTCTGTGCTTATAGTTACTGTTTCGGTCTCCCTTCTTATAGTATATTCTTCTTTCCACATCTTCTCTGGTTATCAGTGGCAGAACTACCGTTACTGATGCGTAATCCTCTGTCTTCTTTCCATAGCTCTGTCTCTGTCCGTCATCTTTTGTCGTTCTGAAAACTATTTCGCCAAACCCTACCTGGTTACTTGAGGGATAATATTCCCTGTGCAGATTTTCTATATCATCTGCCAACATATCCAGTACTTTTCTTGAGCCTAATATTTTATATTCATTCTCCAGCAGGTTTACTATTGCCTGATGAAAGTTCCTCTTGTTTATGCTTTCATACCGGTCTCTTGTCGGATTTAAACTCATAACAAGCCTCCCATCATAGCTGCCAGAGGCTCTGAATGCTTCCTGACTGTTTTTTTTATATGCTCCCGGTAACTATTTCTTTCCATTAACAGCTTAAGATTCTCTGCCCTTGTTTTATCTTTTTTACTCTCTTTTATCAATTCATTGTATTGTTTTACCAGTGTTTCACTTATCCCGGTTACGGCACTAATATCCTTTATTCTATATATCCCTTTCCTCTGTGCCATCAATACTTTTGTGAAACTCTCCAGATACCTTTTTATCGCTCCTGTTGAATGTCTTGCTTTTAATTTTATTTCACTATACGTATTTCCGTCTAAGTACATACCGATGATTTTTACTTTATGTGTTTGTCCTCTTCCTATATTATGCAAATAACCTCTGGTTATTACTTCTATTCCTTCTTTCCTGATGAAGGCTATGTCTCTTTTTACCGTTCTTATACTTATCTGTAATATTTTATTTATATCTTCCTGGCTTAATACTGCTCTTTGTTCTAACGCTTCTTCTGTTATCCTTATTATCTTTTTTCTCCTTAGCTCTATTCTTCCATATTCCTGCCGTATCTCCAGATCTTCTATCCCATTATCTATTGTTATCCTTATCCTTTTCTTCTCCATCTTTTCAATCGTTTTTCCTGCCCGCTCTTCAATCTCTATGGCTGTTACTTCTATCTGACCTTCTCTTAAACTGTTCTCTTTCAGTAAACATTCTTTTGCTGTCCACAATATCAGTTGACTGATTTTCGGAGAGAGTTCATATGAGTTTTCTAATTCCCAGATGAACTCTCCTTCCGAACTTTTTATTTGTTGTCTGTTTAAGGCTCTTCTTTTGATTTTCATTTAGCACCTCAATTGTTTTATTTAATTTATCCATTTTTGAGGTGCCAAATGGCACTATTTGATCAGAACCATCTTCTTTATTTTAACAAAGCTGCTGGCATTGAGACTGTAGAAATAAATACCGCATACGAATGGCGCTCCGTTCCATTCATATTTATAATATCCGGGTTCATCTTTTGATTAACTCCGGTTTAACTATGACTTAATACTGAATGCAGAATTCTAAATGCCTTAGAATGATTAAAAAGCTGCTAAGACCTGCTCTGATTCAAGTAATAAGTATGCTTTTTATTAAGAACAATTAGAATCAGTTATGCTTTAAAATCGTCAATTCGATAACAAAAGTAAATAAGAGCAATTATTTTTATGAGAAATGTTCCTATTTGACTGATTTAATAAACATCTTTTTTGAGAGAAAAATATTGTTTATAAAATTTCATTATTTAAGGGATTTCTAAACCTGAGAAAAAATTATTTCGGGAACCCTGACCTTAATAACCACCTTTTTTACTTTCGCAGGTTTATCGACTATTAATCCTGGCATATGAAGATCAGAGGGGAAGAAAATCACAAACATATTTTCCCCGAGCTTAAGATAATTTTTTTCCCCGCAATACAGAATAAAGTCATTAGCTTCATCATATTCAGTTGCAGGGTCCTGCCCATTGAACAAGGAATATCCTATCAATTCAGCTCCCCCGGCCACAAAATGTATATCGATATATTTCCTGTGTGCCTCAAGGCGGCAGTCCTCCAGGTCCTTAGTAGTGTAATCATTGACCATTGCAAAAATATCATCTCCGGCTATTTCGTATCTGCCGTTTTGAAGCTTTGTGAAGTCGGTATCTCTCAGATACTTTAATGCGCGGACTATTGTGGGATGCATATCAGCATAGAGTTGAACATTATCAACTTTGTCAAGAATCATAATTCCCCCGGTTATTAAATAAAATTTCACCTTATATATAACTAAAAATCTATACATTAGCATCTTTTAATTCAATATACCGCTGAAGCAGGTCCGGTTAGGCTATAAAATTTTCCAGATTAACGTGAATAAAATCATTAATCTTTTTGAAAAGTTTGTTACTTTATCTCTGTATTTCATTTATTTCTGAATATGGCTCATACTCAAAATAATACAGATAACCATAATAAAGCATTTGCATTCGGGATTGCATTAAATGTCATATACATTGCTGTAGAAGTTGTTTACGGACTTCTTATCAGTTCTATGGCGCTGATCGCAGATGCGGGGCATAATCTGAGCGATGTATTGGGACTTCTTCTTGCATGGGGTGCAACATTTCTGGCTAAAACACTCCCTACCAGGAAACGTACATACGGATTAAGGAAGTCCACAATACTTGCCGCATTATTCAACGCCTTAATTCTCCTGATTGCCGTAGGGGCAATAACCATTGAAGCTATAAGGAGACTGATTAACCCGGAACAGGTACAGGGAACAACTATGATGATTGTTGCAGGTATAGGAGTAGTTATCAATGCAGTTACAGCTTGGCTGTTTATCAAAGGGAAAGACGAGGATATTAATATCCGCGGTGCATACCTTCATATGGCAGCCGATGCAGGTGTATCTGTCGGCGTTGTTATAGCAGGTTTGCTAATTATATTAACCGGATGGCTCTGGCTCGATCCGGTAATCAGCCTTGTTATCGTCCTGGTAATTACTATAGGAACGTGGGATCTGCTGAGAGATTCATTCCTTATGTCGGTTGATGCAGTTCCAAAAGGCATCAGCCTTAAAGACGTTGAAGAGCATCTTAGGAAAATTCCTGGTGTTACCGAAATACACGATTTACATATCTGGGCTATGAGCACCACTGAAACAGCACTTACGGTTCACCTTGTTATGCCTGATTCAAACCCGAGGGATTATTTCCTGAAGGAGATATGTGACGATCTGCATCGTAAATTCGGGATAGGGCACTCAACTATCCAGATAGAAAAAGATGTACAGGGGGCCAACTGCAGCGTCGATAATGTATAATTCACGACCGTAAGGTTATTTTGAAAATAATAATTGTACCGGGTCAGGTATTCTTTCCCATGACGATTATCACCGCGGTTTTCCTTCCCATACTTTAAAGTTGTACAAAAAAAAAGAGGAAGTTATATGAAAAACTTAAGCTATATTATTATTTCATCAGTCTTTATGATCATATTTTCTGCAAATGCCCAGCAGAATGACAGCACGGATGCCCCGGTAAACGTTATGAAGGCCTTCAAAACTGCTCATCCACTGGCAAAAGATGTTACCTGGGATAAAGATGGTCTGAACTATGAGGCGAATTATAAGGAAGATGAAGAGGATTATTCAGTTATCATAAATGATCTTGGGAAAATTCTAGAAACCGAGAAGGAAATTTCCCCGGCTGAACTCCCGCCAGGAGTTATAAAATATATCAATGATAATTATAAAGGATATACTCTCACTGGTGCCGCATGGATAAATGACGACAGCGGGAACGTAACTTACGAGGCCGAGATAAAGAAGGAGAATATTACAAAGGATATTATGTTTGATCAGAACGGCAACCCCCTGCCTCAAAAGAAAACCGAGGAGAATGAGGATGAGAAGGACGAGGAATGAGCTTTCTGTGATCTATGCAATATTCTTTAATTCTTAGCTAAAATATAATTTTATAAGCTATATTTTTATTGACCAGCAAAAGTTATTAGACTAAATTGCATACGCAATGCAGAAAATTTCTTTTGCGAAAATGAGTGGTGCGGGTAATGATTTTGTCCTTATTTATAAGGATTCCCACCCTGATTTAGTTCTTTCCGGTAATTTTGTTCAGAATCTCTCCGACAGGCATAACGGTATCGGCGCCGACGGCATTATTACAATTTCAGCATCAAATGACTATGATTTTGTAATGGAATATTTTAATGCTGATGGGTCTACCGGAAGTCTCTGCGGAAACGGAGCAAGATGCGCGCTGACTTACGCGGCGAAGGTATTCAAACTGAATAATGAAGTCACGTTTTCTCTCAAACGGGACTGAATACCGCGGGGAAATCCTTGATAATGCTGTCCGTTTTTATTTCAATGAACCAAAGAATCTAAAACGGAACTTTAAGGTGAAGTCCGGCGGGTCAGTTAATCACTGCAGATTACATTAACACGGGTTCACCGCACGTAGTTATATATATAAATGAGATTATGAAAGATCCGGCAAGACCTGCTTCCCGGTATCGTGAGTATAGATGAAGTTCCTGTTTATCCGATCGGAAAGGAAATACGTTATCTTCCGGAATTTTCTCCGGAAGGATCCAATGTGAATTTTGTTAACGTCCGGGACGGCAAATTGAGATAAGAACATATGAGCGCGGGGTTGAAGATGAAACACTCGCCTGCGGAACAGGTAGCGGCGGCATCTGCATTGATCAGTTTTTTAAGAAAAGAACTTAAGCCTCCTATAACATTAACTACTTACGGGGGCGATGAATTAATTGTTGATTTTAAATTTGAAGATGAAAAGATAAAAGGATTATCTTTGATAGGTCCGGTTAAAACAACTTTTACCGGGGAGTTTTTGTTAAATAAATATCTATAAATGTCTGGAGCGTAAATGCCAAAAGTTATTTTCACAATTGAATATGAAATCCCTGCTGAAAAGAAGGATGATTATATTTCAGTGATTAAAGAATTGAAGAGTCTTCTTAATTCAGAAGGGCTGGAAAATTATTCGGTTTATGAGACAAAAGGTAAGAACCATCATTACCAGGAACAGTATACGTTTAATTCTGTTGAAGCTTATGAAGCATTTGATGATGATCAGAGTGAGAGAATAAACTTACTTATAAATAAACTGAATGATATGACCGTTGAGGGAACCACTCACTATACAACCCTTTACGAAATGCTTGAAAACAATTCACATAGGCTAAGCCGAAAGCGGCTGTCAAGGCCGCTCATTCCTCCTGAGGGGCACCCCATTGATATTTGCCTTTTAACAAATGTCACAAAAAATTTATTATTTTAACTATACTAAATAATTATATACTAATTATTACGGCCTGTAAATGAATAAATCCCTGCACCGTATTTACGTAGTTCTTTTTGTTATTGTTGGTAGTTGGAGCTACCCTTCTCCTGGGTGTTTACGGATACCAGTATTACACCACTCCACTCGAAGAAAGGTTTTTCCAGCCTCATTATGATCTGTTGAAGCCAAGCGGGATACTTGGACATGGTTTCGGGATTATCGGCAGTCTCATGATGATATTCGGTGTAGCAATTTATATGATCAGGAAAAAGAGTCAGGCAGTTTCTTCAACATCGGATTCCTTGAAGCACTGGCTCGAGTTTCATATTTTTCTTTGCACTGTCGGTCCCATTCTCGTTCTGTACCATACCGCATTTAAATTCGGCGGCATAGTGGCAGTAAGTTTCTGGAGTATGGTGGCCGTTGTGGCAAGCGGGGTTGTAGGAAGATTTATTTATGTCCAGATTCCCAGAACTATCCAGGGAAAGGAACTGAGCGTAAGCGAATTAATGAAATGAATGAGGATCTTACCCAAAGACTGAGAACAGAATACTCTATAAATGGCAATATTTTATCAAAACTTGAAAAACATTCACATACTGATAAATATAAGCAGGTCGGGTTTGGAACGAGTTTTGTTATGATGATACAGGACTACTTTGGCACTCGCTCAGTTCTGCATCAAATTAAACGGGAATTGAGGAAACTTAAACCTCGGAAGGTGTAAGAGAAAAGGAAATTCTAAGGATTTCCAAGATCAAAACTCACTCTTTCCCGTAGAATAGGCATGCTGCGGACTACGCAAAAATTGTTCAGGTACTGGCATATTGTGCATCTGCCGTTTGCAATTACAATGTTCGTAATAATGTTTATTCATATCGCAGTTACTATTATTTTTGGGTATAAGTGGATTTTTTAGGAGGAAAGTTGAAGTTCAGGATAGCATATTTATACATAATACTTGCTCATTGCGAGTCATTATAACGTTGATCTTCCTTACCGGAGGGAATAACACCAATACTGAATCTGCAGCCGGAAATATTGAGAATCAGCAGGTACCGAATGATGAAATACATAAAGGACTTGGCAATCCGGGAGGAAGCAACCCTCAAAAGGCAATGTATCAAAGGAATTTTATGATAGAATGGACATGCTGAAGAAAGAGGTTGAAGCTAATCCGAAGGATACTGCTAAAATAAAAGAGTATGCAGATTTCATTGCTGCTGCTCATAAACCAGAACAGGCTATCCCTTATTACGAAAAGATCCTTAAAGTCGATCCCCGAAGGAATGATATACTATTCAGTCTTTCGATGATTATATTTCAGCGGTCAGGATTATAATAAAGCTGAAGAATATACAAACCGTATTCTGGATAACGATAAAAATAATACCCAGGCTATGTACAACCTCGGTGCAATAGCCGCTAGTAAGGGTGATAAAGAGAGAGCAAAGGAAATCTGGAATAAATTGGTTTCCGCATATCCCGGGGATGAGGCGGCAGAGCTGGCAAAATCTTCACTGGAGAAATTGTAGTCATACTTCGTCACACTTAATGTGACATTAGAGACGCATTGTTACAATAACAAGTTCGTCGTGACACTGACAAGTTCGTTTTGACACTAAGATATTATCACGTAGCTGAGTGCAATGGAAGTAATCCTTGAAAATATTGTGGCTTATTCGATCATCCTTACTGGTGATATATTATTAGTCCTGTTTTTTTACATCAGCGTATAAAAAAAGAACCAAAACAACTACACAGAAGATTGAGAAGGCCAAAGAACTTGGCTTTCACGAACCGGTTTCATTCACCCTGTGGTAGACCTGGAAACCTGTATCGGAAGTGGGGCCTGTGTGGCCGCCTGTCCTGAAAAAGACATCCTGGGTATGGTAAGCGGTCAGGCACAGAACTATAAATGCTTCTAGGTGTGTGGGTCATGGTGCCTGTTTCCATGCATGTCCCATGCAGGCTATTACCCTTTGCATCGGTACTGAAAAAAGGGGAGTGGAACTTCCTCACTTAAGCCCCGAATTCGAAACAAATATTCCAGGCGTATATATAGCCGGCGAACTGGGAGGAATGGGATTAATAAAGAACGCGGTTGAACAGGGAAAACAGGCTGTTGAGTATCTTTCCAGAAAAATAAAAAGCAGTCATAAGGCTCAGTACGATGTTGCAATAGTCGGCGCAGGTCCTGCGGGAATCTCGGCAACACTTTCAGCGGCAAAAGCAGGCCTTCGTTATCTGACACTTGAACAGGATAGCCTGGGAGGTACAGTCTTTAACTTTCCCCGCGCAAAGGTGGTGATGACTTCCTCAATGGAGCTTCCCCTTATATGGAAAGGTTAAATTATCGGAGACTTCAAAAACAGAGCTTTTGAACCTGTGGATGGAGGCGATTACAAAGAACAATATTAAGATAAATGAACAGGAAAAAGTTACGGATGTTGAAAGAGAAGGGGATATTTTCAGAATAAAGACCTCTAAGGGCGAATACACTTCCAGAACAATCCTGCTTTCAATAGGAAGAAGAGGTTCTCCCAGGAAGCTTGGCGTATCCGGAGAGAATAAAGAAAAAGTTGCATATCGTCTGCTTGAGCCTGAGTTGATACATAATAAAAAAGTGCTTGTTGTGGGAGGCGGGGATTCAGCGGTTGAGAATGCACTTCTGCTCGCTGATGAGGGCAATGAAGTGACATTAAGCTACCGAAATGAGTCATTCTCAAGATTAAAACCAAAAAACCTCGAGAGAGTCGGGAGAGCAATTCAAAAAAGAGAAATCAGGACAATCTTCAATTCGAATGTTAAGGAGATAAATGATGATTCGGTTATTCTGGCTTTCGATGGGAAAGAGAATTTTTTGAGCCTGCAGAATGACCTCGTATATATTTTTGCCGGGGGAGAGCTTCCGATAAAGTTCCTTGAAAAGATCGGGATACGCATAACTAAGAAATTCGGTGAAGCAGTCCTGAAGCACGAAAACTGATTTCACCCGGGTTATCAGCATAATTTGCTGATAAGCAACAATTGCGGGAATCTGCGTGTTGAATAGTTCAATACGAAAATTTCACACATAGTCTGCATAATATTTGCAGGTTTTCTGTCTATTTCTTTCCCCGGTTTACGGCCAGATATCTCCCGGCGACCTGACAAATGCTCACGCAAAATATGAGGGGATAAGCAACTGCACAAAGTGTCACGTTCTGGGAAAACAGGTACAGGTATCAAAGTGTCTCGATTGTCATACCGAAATTAAAAAGCTTATTGATGAAAACAGGGGATATCATTCGTCAGGTTGATGTTAAAAAGAAAGAGTGCTGGAACTGCCACAGCGAACACCATGGGAGAAACTTCAGGATAGTCAACTTCAACCGCGATGGCTTCGATCACTCAAAAGCCGGCTTCAAACTTACCGGGAAACACTCTGAAATAAAATGCGATGAATGCCATAAGCAGGAATTCATTAAAATGCATGAAGTGGCTAATAGAAAAAATACTCTGCTTGGGCTGAACCCTGCTTGTAAGGACTGCCACGAGGATGTTCACAAGGGTTTGTTGGGAGCTAATTGCGGCAACTGCCATAATACTACCAGCATTCAGATAAGGTTGACAATTTCGATCATTCCAAAACAGCATTCAGACTTACCGGTGCCCATATAAATGTTACCTGCAATAAATGCCATCCGGCACAGGTTGTCAATGGTAAACAGGTGCCGAAGCTAAAAGGAATCGCATTCGCTTCGTGTAAAATTGCCATAAAGATGTGCATTTCGGAAAGTTCGGAAATGACTGTCAAACCTGTCATAATACAACAGGATTCAAAAGTGTAAATCAGAACAGCTTTTGATCATAATAAGACAGATTACCCGCTGGTCGGCAGGCATCAGCTAGTAAACTGCTCAAAATGTCACGGTAACGATCTGAATTCAAAACCCCGGCATCAAAATTGCGTCGATTGTCATACCGATTACCATAATGGTGAATTTACTGAAGGAGCCGGAATAAAAGATTGCTCCAACTGCCATAACCTGAACGGCTTCAGTCCCTCTTCCTTCACCATTAAAGAACACGACAGATATAGAATTCAAATTAACAGGTGCGCACCTGGCCGTTCCCTGCAGATCCTGTCATTATAAAACGGACAAGTGGCATTTTAGGAATATTGGGGAAAAGTGCTTTGATTGTCATGATAACGTTCATGGTGCTGAAATAACAAACAAATTTATGCAGGATAATAATTGTTCAAGTTGTCACTTTACTCAGTACTGGAATACTATTAAATTTGATCACGCACTTACAACCTTCCCCCTCGAAGGTAAGCATAAAGATGTGGAATGCGGGAAATGTCATTATAAAGAGGAGAATTCAGGCAGAAAAATATTCCGGTTCGCAACGCTCAACTCGGATTGTGAAAGCTGTCATAAGGATATACACTTCGGACAGTTCACAGAGAACGGTAAATCAAACTGCTCAAAATGCCATAATTTTAATAACTGGAAGCCTGATAAATTTGATCATAATAAGACAAGATTTTCGTTAGAGGGAGCTCATCAGAAACTGGAATGTTCACGTTGTCATCCGGTTATAACTGATAATAACGATCATTACATCAAATATAAGTTAGAAAATTTCAGATGCGCATCCTGTCATTCATAATATTTCTGCTGATAACATCCGCAGCATCTTTCGCACAGTCGCCTCACGGAGACGACTTTGATATTGATTGTTCGTTCTGTCATGAAGCTTCATCCTGGAAAGTTGACCCTGAGAAAGTAACATTTGATCATAGCAGCACAGACTTCAATCTGATTGGTCAGCACAGGGAGGTAAACTGTAAGTCCTGTCACGAGTCACTCATATTTTCAAAAGCCAAAGCAACAGAAGATTGTTTCTCCTGTCATAAAGATGTTCACCGCGGATCAGTGGGATACGACTGCCAGAGGTGCCATACTCCCGGAAACCTGGATAGTGAAGAATATCAACGTTGTTCACCAGGAAAGCAGGTTCCCTCTGGTGGGCGCGCATAAACTTGCCGACTGCGAACAGTGTCATACCGATTACCAGGATCTGAATTTTCAGGTGCTGTCGATCGACTGCTATGCCTGCCACCAGGCCGATTATATGGCAACTACCAGTCCTGTTCACAGTACTGCCGGCTTTTCGACCAGCTGCGATGAGTGCCACGATGTCACCAGCATGGTCTGGTCGGCAACAAACTTTAATCATGACTTCTTCCCGCTGAAAGGCGGGCACGCTATCGAATGTGCCTGCATGCCATGGAACCGGCGGAGACTTCGGCGGACTTTCGACCCAATGCTACAGCTGTCACGAATCAGATTATAATGCGACAACCGATCCGAACCATGTACTTGGTCAGTTCAATCACGATTGCACCGAATGTCATACCATTAACGGCATGGTCTCCGGCGGAATTCGATCATAATCAAACGCAGTTTGCACTGACTGGAGCCCACAAAACTATCGACTGTTCAGCCTGCCACTCGCAGGGATTTGCAGGAACACCGATGGACTGTTACTCATGCCATCAGAGTTCTTACAACAATTCAACAAATCCCAACCATGCTGCAGCGGGAATATCAACGGAATGCCAGGACTGTCATACTACGACCGCATTTATCCCATCAACTTTTGATCATACAGCTACAGGCTTTGAGCTGTCCGGCCGGCATACAACGCTTGACTGTTCATCATGTCATCAGGGTTCAACTTCAAATGCCGAACCCGGCATGCTACTCCTGTCACCAGGCGGATTATAACCGGGCAGAGAATCATGTTTCGCAGAATTACCCGCACGAGTGCGAGATGTGTCATAATACCACTACGTGGGATGATGCAACCTTTAATCATTCGGCAACTTCTTTTCCTCTGACCGGAGCGCATCAGACAGTTGACTGTTCAAGCTGCCATCAGAGCGGGTTTGCCGGGACACCGACACAGTGCGAGAGCTGTCATCAAACCGATTTTAATAATACAACAAACCCGAACCACCAGGCGATCGGGATATCTACTGACTGTCAGACATGTCATACAACCAACCCGGGATGGCAGCCCGCATCGTTCCCTATTCATAATAATTTTTATGAACTTCTGGGTGCACATGCTAATATTTCCAATTGTGCAGATTGTCATAACGGTAATTACAATTCAACTCCGAATGAATGCTATGGATGTCATGCCGATAACTATAGTAATACAACCAATCCGAACCATCAGGCGATAGGGTTCGGTACTGATTGTCAGAGCTGTCATACCCAAAATGCATGGCAGCCGGCAACGTTTGACCACGATGCTCAATACTTCCCGATATATTCAGGGAAGCATGCCGGTACCTGGAACGATGACTGCAGTTCCTGTCATACACAGCCGAATAATTATTCAATTTTCTCCTGTGTCACCTGCCACGAGCACAATCAGCTGGATACGGATGACCACCACCAGGGAGTGCAGGGATATATTTATGAGAGCAATGCCTGCTATGCCTGCCATCCCACCGGGGAATGCACAGGGATCATTTAATCATGATCTTTCTGGATTTCCTTTAACAGGTGCGCACCTTACCGTCGCCTGTGAACAGTGTCATCAGAACGGCTATTCACAGCCGCCTTCAACGATCTGTTCTGACTGTCATCAGAGTGATTTTAACGGGACAACAAATCCCAATCATCAGTCACTTGGGAATATCAACCGACTGCGAAACCTGTCATACAACAAATCCCGGATGGCAGCCCGCGCAATTTCCCCAGCATAGCCAGTACTTTGAATTAACCGGACAGCACGCAGCTATTACCGACTGCAACGCCTGCCATAACGGAAATTACAACCTTACATCCTCCGACTGCCTGCAGTGTCATCAGAACGACTACAATAATGCGGCTAATCCGAATCACACGGCTGCAGGCATACCTGTAACCTGTGAAGACTGCCATACTTCCAGCGGGTGGACGCCCTCAACCTTCAATCATACAACTACAGGATTTGTTCTGGACGGAGCTCATACCTCGCTGCAGTGCTCAACCTGTCACCAGGGAACTATTACAGGACTGAATCCTGACTGCGTATCCTGTCATCAGGCGGATTACAATTCAGCGGCTAATCCGAACCACGCGGCTGCAGGGCTTCCTGTTACCTGCCAGGACTGTCATACTACAACCGCATTTATACCATCAACATTTGATCATGCAACAACGGGATTCCAGCTTCTTGGTGTGCATGCCCAGATACAGTGTTCAGACTGCCACCAGGGAACCGTAACAGGTTTAAGTCCTAATTGCCTGCCCTGTCATCAATCGGAATACAACTCGGCACCGAACCATGTAGCACAGGGATACCCGACCAACTGCGATTTATGCCACATCTTTGAGCGCATGGACACCGGCATCATTCGATCACAACAATACGAATTTCCCGCTGACAGGAGCGCATCTGCAGGTTCAGTGTTCCGAGTGCCATACTTCAGGATTTACAGGAACACCGACAGAATGCGTCGCATGTCACCAAACTAATTACAATAATACAACTAACCCGAGTCATACTACGCTGCAGCTTTCCACCGAATGCCAGACATGTCATACAACAAATCCAGGATGGTCTCCTGCGCAGTTCCCGGAGCATCAAATTATTTCCAGTTCGTCGGCGCTCATATTGCAATTGCGAACGACTGCAATGCCTGCCATAACGGCAACTACAATAATACTCCCAGCACTTGTTATGGATGTCATTCAGATAACTTTAACGGAACGACAAATCCGCCGCACGTTCAGCTGAATTTCGCACACGAATGTCTTACTGCCATACCCAGAACGCATGGCAGCCGGCGAACTTTAATCATAGTTTTTACAACCTTTCGAGTCCCCACAGTACAATGGACTGTAATAACTGCCACTCTGAATCGAACTATCAGCCTCAGTGCCTGAGCTGCCATTACAATGATTTTCTTGAAAGACATAGTCCGGGCGATCCGACAAACTGCTGGGATTGTCATTCAACATCGAACTTTTGGTGACGGTCCGGTGATGAAAGGATAAAAAAGAGATTAGGATGATCTTGAAAAGCAAGAACACATATAATCTTTTTATTCACTATCTGTTTTGCAGGAAGCGGGGCATTTGCTTCATCCTATGAAAAAGTAGAGAAAACCGGTACGGTTACTTATAAATCGTCGCAGAATGTTTACGTAAAATTTGAGAACACAGATGGTATCGTTAAGGGAGATACACTTTACTGGAAAATCAAATAATCAAACAATTCCAGCTGTAATCGTTCAGTTTATATCGACAAAATCTGTTGCCGGACGAGGCGATTGGTAATATAGAACTGAAGATTGATGACAAGCTGTATGCAGTTATTGAGAGGGAGATACCCGATGCCAAAACAGAAGAGACAACTGTTCCTAATCCAATTCCTGTCTCAACAGGTACGGCGGATGCAAGCATCATTGAGAATTTCAAAACGAAGAAAATTAATAGAGCCTTCTGTTTCTGGAAAATTTTCTGTGCAGTCATACTCGAATGTTTCAAACTCGCCGTACTTCGCTGATAACCAGAGGTGGCGTTATTCATTTTCGCTGAAGGCGAAGAACATAGGCGGAAGCAGGCTCTCGTTCTCTGATTATATGACATTCGCGTACAGAGCCGACCAGTGGTCGCTTATTAAAGAAAACTTCGGCAGGAGTCTGAGGGTATATGATTTTGCTTTAAATTATGACTTCGATCCCAAAACAACTCTTTGGCTGGGAAGGCATCTTAACAGGAAGATCTCAAATATCAGTTCAATTGACGGATTACAGTTCGAAACAGGAATTAAAGAAAATTACGTTGGTGTTGTGGCGGGGTCGCGTCCGAACTATACCGACCTCGGGTTAAATCTGAAATTATTCGAGTATGGTATTTACATAGGACGCGAGGATTCATTGAGCTCCGGCTATATGAACAACACGGTTGCTTTCTTTGAGCAGACGAATAACTTTAAAACAGACAGGAGATTCCTCTATTTCCAGCATTCCAACTCTCTGCTGCCGAACACAAATATCTTTCTTTCGACCGAAGTAGATATGTTCAAGCAGATCAGCGGAGTAAAGAAAAATGAATTCCAGCTTACAAGTCTTTTTGCCTCTGTTAGATATTCACTGTCAAGGGTAGTCTCATTCTCGCTCAACTATGATGCAAGGAAGAATGTAATTTACTACGAAACATTTAAGAACTTCATCGACAGTTTGTTTGAGAACGAGACCAGGCAGGGATTCAATGCAAGGATAAACGTCAGGCCCGTTGACAGGCTGACCCTGGGACTAACCGGCGGCTACAGGTTTCAGAAATCGGATATCAAACCTGCAAGAAATTTCGGCGGCTACCTGACATACTCACGGATACCGGGAGTTGAAATAACGCCTACTGCTTCATACACCAAACTAATAACCAGTTACATAGAAGGCGGGGTTGCAGGCTTAAGGCTGAGCAGGAGTCTCGGCAGCTATTTCGACCTTTCGGTTTACTACCGGAACACGCAGTACGAGTTCAATAGCACGATAGGGAATCTGAATCAGAATTCCGTATCAGTTGACCTCTCAACCTACCTGCTGAACCCGGTTTTCCTGTCACTGAGCTACGAAGGCATATTCGAAAAAACCAGCACCTCCGGCCGGATTCTTCTCGACCTCACAATGCGTTTCTAATCTGCCGACTGAACTTTGTTACACTGAGCTCGTCGAAGTGTTTCTGAAGTTTTTAATTTACTATAATTTTATAACTTAGCTATATGAAATCTGTTTTTTATGCAAATAACCTGCGGAGTCCCTATGTATGAGTACTTGGGAGCACTCCATATGCACTCAATTTATTCTGACGGTTCCGGTAAAGTGGAAGACATAGCCGCTTTTGCCGATGAAGTAGGACTGGATTTTATTGTCCTCACCGATCACAACACGCTGAGAGCACTTAAGGAAGGTTACGAAAAATGGTACGGCAGAACACTGCTGCTTGTAGGCTGTGAGATTAATGATAAAGAAAACAAAAACCACTACCTCGCTCTGAATATTAATGAAACCTACTCAACGAGGATTTCAGCCAAAGAATACGTAAGAAAAATTAAAGAAGCAGGGGGGATAGGATTCCTTGCGCACCCCCATGAAAAGAGAACACATATGGCCGAGCATCCGCCTTATCCGTGGACCGAGTGGGACACAAGAGATTTTACAGGGATTGAGATCTGGAATCATATGTCGGAGTGGATGGAAAACCTTACGGAAGAAAACAAGTATAAAGCATTCCTTCATCCACTCAAGACCATTGAGGCCCCGCCTGCCGAAACACTTAAAGTCTGGGACGACCTCAACCAGGAAAGAAAAGTTGTAGGCATTGGAGGTATAGACGCGCACGCGCATAAATACAATATCCTGGGATTCCTTGAAGTAGAAGTATTTCCGTATAAAGTTCTCTTCAAATCAATACGAACGCACATCCTGACCGATAAAAAAATTAAAAAGGATAATTCCACCACAGGAATCGAAGCCGCAAAAAAAATAATCTACAAAGCCTTGAGAGAGGGAAGATGCTTTATCGCGAATGATTACCATGCTGATTCGAAAGGATTCGAATTCTATGCAGAAGCAGGTGAAGAAAAATACTGTATGGGAGAGTCCCCCGGGTTTACGAATGATATAAAACTGATTGTCAAACTCCCCGTTGACAAAGCAGAGATCAGAATAATCAGAAACGGCAGACTTTACAACAAAACAGAATCCTCAAACTATGAGATGAAAATAAAATCAAGGGGAATCTACAGAGCTGAGATATTCCATAACGGAAACGCCTGGATCTATTCCAACCCCATAAGATTTCTTTAGAATCTCGTAAAAACCAGCTCCCTCGCGGAGGAGGAAGCTGTGAATCGAGAGACTTATAAAGAATGTTAAGAAAGCACTGGCATTTATTGCCGTGATGCTTTATTAAAACTTTCAACTGAAAGTGCCTTGCAAACATCTTTAACTGAATTATTTTTTGTGGTTTTGGCGACATCAAAAATTGCTTTGTCTCCTTTATTTGAATGCAAACCATCCAGAGCAAGGGCCGACAATAATCTCACCTGGGTATCACTTTTCTCATCTTGAACAATTTTAATTAAAGGATCTAACAAAGAACTAAAATTGTTTTCTGGGAATATCTGTTCCAGTTGCCTTATAGTTTGTGCACTGGAGGCAAGCATATCGATATTGTTGTCCTGAATATTTTTTAATATCATTTCCTCGGTTTGCTTCAGATTAGATTTGATAAATATAGAATGATGCTGTTTCTCGAATCGTGTGACTTGATCCTGGGCATTTACTGTTGTTAGCAGAATTGCTGATATAAGCATAATCAACATAAATAAGCGTTTCATTACTCTTTCCTTAAATAACTTTATTTGATAATAAGTCAGGTCTTTATCAGACACCCGCTCTTCAGCCTGACATTAATTACTGAAGTAGGGAATTGCTGGAAATAGAAAATATTTCCTTTGAATCTCCTTTATATGATATTGGTTTTCACTGCAACAAGGATGTTTAATCCTGAATCAAAATAACCTTTTTACTCAGCTAAGTGTTAGGACAATCATTACCTTTTACAGGACTTTTGACTCAATACTTAAAAATCCTTGTATTTCCTCTGAAAATCTTGATAAAAACCTTTCCATGGGATGAATCCTGTATCAGACCAGAACTTTGGATGCAGCCACATGGGGAGCAGAGCCGGCAGCCGGTGAAGGTCCTGACAGAATTTACACCCTGGAAACGACCGGAAGGTTGAAGATGATCCCAATTTGACGAATTAGAAGTCTCAGGGTAATGCGACGAAGTCATTCCGTAGCCGTGAGCTTCTTCGGGTTACGGGTGAAGTCAAGGGTCGGCAGGAGACATTCGCCTGAAGTGCTCAAAGTAATGAAGGATGCTGTCAGCTAACTCGTCGCCGATGTATTCTTCTGTTTTCAACCTGTGATATTTTACAATGGTTTTCCGTACTATTTTTTTAATATTCAACATTATGCTGTGTTAGGCACAATTCTTATTTTTTATTTTAATCCCGCACAAAGAAAAGAAGTTTTTTTTGAGATTCTCGGAATCAGCTGCTGGATAATTTAAACAATAATTACGAGGAGGGTAGGGATATGTATCAGATGGAAGTTAAAAAACATTGGGAAAGCGCTGCCGCTGGCTGGGTGAAATGGGAAGATATTTTTACCAGGTGGACCAGTCCTGCCACAGAAGTGATGCTTGATATGGCCGGTGTTGTTCCGGGAGCGCAGGTTCTTGATCTGGCTTGCGGTGCGGGAAGCCAGACTTTCTCTGCGGCGCGGCGCGTTGGTACCAAAGGGTATGTAGTAGCATGCGACATTTCTGAGACTATGGTTAGCCATGTACGTGAAAAAGCATATACCGAAGGGTTTGAGAATATCTCCACGATTAGAACTGCTGCAGAGGACCTTGATGTTCCGGCCGAAAGTTTTGATGCCGCGATTTGCCGTATTGCGCTGATGCTTTTTGTTGACCCGGCGAAAGCTCTCAGTTCTGTACGGCGCGCACTTAAACCCGGCGGCAGAGTTGCAGCTATGATTTTTACCACTCCTGAAACAAATGCATTTATGGCAAAGCCTATGCAGGTTTTGTTACGACACGCCGGTAAAAAACCCCCGACCCAAGGAAAGCCCGGAATTTTTTCTCTCGGCAAACCTGATGTTGTCGAGAGGTTATTTTCCAAAAGCGGTTTTTCAGATTTCCAGAAGCGCGTTTTTTCTATTCCATTAAAGATGAAATCCGCTGATCAGGCTTTGCTGATGCTGCAGGAAGCTGCTGGGGCTTATAGAGCCGTTGTTAGTGACTGCTCTGAAGAAGTCCGGATTGCCGCGTGGGCGGAAGTAAAGGAAGTTCTTAAGGGTTTCGAAACCGAAAATGGATTCGAAGCTCCCGGCGAGGTAGTAGTAGCTTCCGGGGCTAAGGTTTAGAAATATTGCATAGAATCGCAAGAGGTTTTTCCCGACATTGCCGTATGAATTACTCGACGCTGAATTCCTTTACCATATTACTGTCTTTAGTCGTTTCTGATATCCAGGCATATTTTCCCGGTTCAAGTTTTACAGTAAAATAAGAGGTATATCCCACGGGCATTTCCTGTGTACCGCCAAGAAATTCAGCAGGAGCAGGTGAACGCAATCCGGAGAGATTCATCCAATCCATCCAATGAATTATACTATCGATATTTGTCTTATCGGTCAGTTTGACTACATGAATATCATTTCCCAGTCCGTATTGCGGATGTTCTTTGAAATGAACTGCAACTCTGTTAGTGCCGGACTGTACGTTTCCGGAGGATTCGATACCGGAGTTCGATACTGTTAAATCTACATTTGTATCATCCGGTTCTTTATTTTCGGAAATATTATCTGTTACTGTGACTGGTCTTATCATCCCCAACGAGCTGTGAAACTTTCCTTCTTCAGTCTTTACATAACATTCCATAACGTAAATGCCGGGTTCAAGTTTAATTGTTGTCTGAGAAGTTTTACCCGGAGAGGTAAGACCCGTGCCTCCCATTACTTTTGCAGATGCGTACCACTGAGGCAGTAAACTGCCGAGCAAAGTTCCCGCCTCCGGTTTAGCCATCCCTGCTTCAAGAGAATCCAACGTGATATCAAATGGTTTGGATACGTCGCCTAGATACTGCTGGAATGAAATACCTTCGGGCAGCTCAGTAAGAAAAAAGAAATGCACTTCCTTGCCTTCATTGTTGAACCTGAAAGTTGTCCAGCCCGCAGGTATGGAATCTTTAGTAGTGAAATAATAATTCTTAGCCGTAACATCCACTACATTATCGGACTGTTCCCGGCTGCAGGAAAAGAAAATGAGAGAAAGTACTGACAATAAAATAAAAGACTGGTGAAATCTTGCCACTTTTGCACCTTTTTTTGTATGAAATTTAATTGAAATAACGCGGGGAATTCGATATTAACTGATTCTGATTATTCCTGAAAAATATCTTAATAGTTGTCATATGTTGTTGAAAGTAAAAAATTAATAGGGGAATATCAAATTAAAGCTAAAAGGCCATGCTGGACAGGAATGTAAAAGAATTGAATATTTCCCTGCCAGTGACGGAATAATTCCTCTATATAATCATTATTTTTTTTGTAACTTTTATGTCTAAAAATTGTGGGGTTGGAATTTTGCGCCCGTAGTTCAATTGGATAGAATGTTGGATTCCGGTTCCAAAGGTTGCAGGTTCGAGTCCTGCCGGGCGCACTGATACTTAATTTTTGATTGGAACATTATCTCATTTAATGTTAAATTTAATACTTTGATTTTTAAGAATAATCATTAGGATAGAACGTAAATGCTCACCAAAAAGAAAAAACTTTCACGGAAGGAAATTAAAGAGGATAAGCTTGTTTCGTCTTATTACCAGGCACAGAGTTTTGTCGTGGAAAATAAGTCTCGCCTCTTGACATACGGGGGTATACTGGTTGTTATCGCTCTTGCCGTGATTTACTACGTGAACCATAAGAAAGAGGTTAACCAGGAAGCGGGAGTTGCTTTGTCGAGGGTTATCGATTCGTACGACAAAGGCGCATATTTGGAGGCTATCGAGGGTAAAGCGGGTACCGAGGTAATCGGTCTTAAGAAAATTGTTGAGGAGTATGACGGTACCGAGAATGGCGAAACCGCAAAGATATACCTTGCCAACTGCTATAACCGTCTCGGAAAGTTTGATGAGGCTTTTAATTATTATAAGGATTATTCTGGCGATATCCCTATGCTTAAGGCCGCTTCGCTGGGGGGCCAGGCAGGATACTACGCCTATAAAAATGCTTCTGAAAAAGCAGCTGATCTTTACAGGGATGCTGCTCACGTAAGCAAGTATAATGTCGATAATCCCGATTACATGCTTAAGAGCGCGATAAATTATATTAACGCCGGTAAGAATCAGCAGGCGAAGGAACTTCTGGATACGATTAAAAAGGATTATAAGACGTCATCGGCCAGCAGGGATGCCGACCGCTACCTGGCCCTTGTTGAGGCTTGATATTGAGCATTTTGGTAAAAGCCGCTTTCGGGCGGCTTTTTTCATTTTCGGGCAGATTTTTGTCAAAAACCGGCAGTTTTTTGCCTGAAACCATCAATTTTTATCATTTCTCGTTTCTTGACTTTCAGGCGGTATATGTCTATTTTTTTTATCCTATTAATAAACTTTTAAACCTAAGGATTTATGGCAGATACTTCTGATTTCCGAAATGGACTTATAATAAAATATAAAAACGACCTTTATACTATTACAGAATTCCAGCATGTAAAACCCGGCAAGGGGGGAGCTTTTGTCCGCACTACTCTTAAAAACCTCAGAACAGGTAAAGTACTAGATAATACTTTCCGCGCAGGCGAGGGTATTGATATTGTAAGAGTGGAGAGAAGAAAATACCAGTTTCTCTACCGTGATGGAGATTTTCTTGTGTGTATGGATAATGATACCTACGAACAGATCAACATCCCCAAAGATCTCTTCGGCGACGGTGATAACTACCTGAAGGAAGGGGAGGAAATAGATATTCTCTTTAATGGCTCCGAAATAATAAATGTTGAAATCCCGATTTTTGTGACACTTAAAGTGATTCACACCGAACCGGGCTTTAAAGGCAATACGGCAACAGGCGCGCTGAAACCCGCGGAGCTGGAAACCGGTGCGAACGTAAATGTTCCTTTATTTATTGATGTTGACGACTTACTGAAGGTTGATACCAGGACGGGTGAGTACGTTGAACGAATAAAATCTTAAAAACCAAGGAATCCAATGGATTTAAACCTGATCAGGAAACTTGTTAAGCTTGTTGATTCAAGCGAGATTACTGACCTTGAGATTGAAGAAAATGGTATCAGAGTTAAGATAGCAAAGAAGATTAGGGGTGTTAAGTCTGTAACTCAACCACAGATTCTTTCTCCTTCACTCACAATGCCCCAGGCTCATTCCGAAAATAAGAGTGAGGAAAGCGCCCCGGCCAAAGAGGAAACTAAGGAAAAGCTGCACGAGGTTCATTCACCGATTGTTGGAACTTTCTACAGGGCACCCGCTCCCGATGCCGATCCGTATGTGCAGGTTGGCGATACGATTTCGCAGGGTTCTGTCCTGTGTATTGTTGAAGCTATGAAACTGATGAATGAAATTGAGTCGGATGTAAGTGGAAAGATCGTAAAAATTCTTGTTGAAAACGGAAAACCGGTTGAGTATAACCAGCCTTTGTTCCTGGTTCAGACAAGTTAATTCTCAGGAAGTTTGAGGAAGATTTGTTTAACAAAATACTTATAGCCAACAGAGGCGAAATAGCGTTACGCGTTATAAGGACATGCAAAGAACTGGGGATAAACACTGTAGCAATATACTCTGAAGCAGATAAAGATTCGCTGCACGTTACTTTTGCCGACGAGGCTGTATGTATCGGTCCTGCCCCCAGCAGGGAAAGTTATCTTAAAATTCCTCTCATTATTTCGGCAGCCCAGATTACCGGCTCCGATGCTATCCATCCCGGTTACGGTTTCCTGGCCGAGAACGCAAGTTTTTCGGAAATATGCGCCGATTCAGGAATCAAGTTTATCGGTCCGTCTCCCAAAATGATTAACGCTATGGGCGATAAATCTTTCGCCAAGGATTCTATGAGGAAAAACGGCGTACCTGTGATTCCCGGAAGCGACGGCGTTATTGCCGATGTTGATGAAGGGAAAGTAGTTGCCACTAAAGTGGGCTACCCGGTAATAATCAAGGCTTCGGCAGGCGGCGGAGGCAAGGGTATGAGGATTGTGTGGGAGGAATCTGAATTTGAAAAAGCGTACCAGACCGCACGTACGGAGGCTGAATCGTCCTTCGGCAACGGCGATGTTTATATTGAAAAGTTCCTTGAAAATCCCCGCCACGTAGAGATCCAGGTTCTTGGTGATATGTTCGGCAATGTTTATCACTACGGTGAAAGGGACTGCTCTGTACAGAGGAGACATCAGAAGCTTATTGAGGAATCTCCCTCGCCTATTATTGATGCGGAGACCAGGAACCGGATGGGCGAAACGGCTGTGCTCGGCGCTAAATCGGTGAAGTATGAAGGTGCAGGTACAATTGAGTTCCTTGTAGATAAACATAAAAACTTCTACTTCATGGAGATGAATACTAGGATCCAGGTTGAGCACCCCGTAACTGAAATGGTTTATGATGTCGACCTGATCAGGCAGCAGATACTCGTTGCGGCAGGAGAGAAGATTGAAACGCTTCCGCGTAAACCTCTCGGTCATAGTATTGAATTCAGAATAAATGCCGAGGATCCTGCTAACGGGTTCAGACCTTCTCCCGGCAGAATTGAATCTCTTCATTTCCCCGGCGGGTTCGGAGTAAGAATTGATTCCCATATTTATCATGGCTATACAATCCCCCCGTTTTATGATTCACTGATAGCAAAGCTTATTGTCTGGGGAAAAGACAGGAACCACGCTATAGCCAGGGGAAAAAGAGCTCTTGACGAGTTTATTATTGAGGGTATTAAAACGACCATACCTTTCCATCTCCAGGTTCTTGAGGATCCGAGATTTATAAGCGGTAATTTTGATACCGGGTTTCTTGATAAATTTGAATTTAAAACAACTTAAATAATTTCATCACGTCTATAGAAAAATAAACCGAGGTTAAAATGGACTTCCCGAATAATCTGAAGTATACTAATGATCATGAATGGATAAAGGTTGACGGTAATACCGGTACAATAGGAATTACTGAGTATGCTCAAGGCGAACTTGGAGATGTTGTGTTTGTTGATATTGACCCGAACTTGGGCGAAATTAAGAAAGGGGAATCATTCGGAACAATTGAAGCAGTTAAGACTGTAAGCGATATGTTCGCTCCCTGCAGCGGAAAGGTGCTCGAACTCAATAAGGAACTGACTGACAATCCCGAGTTTATAAATAATGATCCCTACGGTAAAGGCTGGATGATTAAGATCGAAATAAATGATTTATCTGATTTGAATGATCTGCTGGACAGCGCTGCATATAAGAGTCTGATCGGGCAGTAAAAACAACTGGGTTATGTCGCACTTCTACAGGCTCAGTCTTCGATAGGCTCAGACTTACGGAGAGTTGATGTCGTACTTCGACGGGTTCAGTCTTCGAGAGGTTCCATTAGACTGACAGTACTTCAGGTATAATTCATAATCGAAAATGACTCATAAAGAAAATATTTTAATAATAGATTTTGGTTCACAGTACACACAGTTAATTACACGCCGCGTCAGAGAAGAAAATGTTTACTCCGAAATCCACCCCCACACCATAACTCTTAGCCGGGTAAAGGAAATGATGCCCGCGGGTATAATTCTTTCCGGGGGACCGATGAGTGTATACGATGAAGGAGCTCCGCGGATTGATCCTGAGATATTAAATCTTGGAATACCTGTGCTGGGGATCTGTTACGGACTTCAATTCATATCTCTTACTCTCGGAGGAAAAGTTGAACCTGCCGGTGACCGCGAGTACGGTAAAGCACGGCTTCAAATAAAAATAAGTTCTCCCATCTTCGAGAATGTTAAGAAAGAATCGGTTGTATGGATGAGTCATGGCGATTACCTCGAATCTTCTCCCGAAGGATTTAAGGTCATCGGTGTCTCCGATCATTCACCGGTCTGCGCTATGTCGGATGAGACTAAAAGGATATACGGACTCCAGTTCCACCCCGAGGTAATGCATACGGAAGAGGGGAAAAAAATAATTCATAATTTCCTTTATAATATATGCGGATGCAGTGGTGAATGGACAACCGGGAATTTTATCGGCGGGAAGGTAAATGAGATACGGAATGCGGCAGGCGATGCGAAGGTAATATGCGCCTTAAGCGGTGGGGTTGATTCTACCGTGGCTGCGGTACTGGTCGACAGGGCCATCGGTGATGCTCTTACCTGTGTTCATATAAATACGGGTATGATGAGAAAAAATGAGAGTGAGAATATCCTCCGTATGTTTGAGGATAAGTTTAAACTTCACGTAATTTATATAGATGCTGCAGACAGGTTTCTGAATAAGCTTGCGGGTGTTTCTGACCCCGAGACGAAAAGAAAGATTATTGGGAATACATTCATTGAGGTATTTGAAGAAGAAGCAAAGAAAATTGAAAATGCAAAATTCCTTGTGCAGGGTACGCTTTATCCCGACGTTATAGAATCGGTTTCGGTTAAAGGAGCTTCTACTACTATTAAGACGCATCATAATGTAGGCGGACTCCCGGCAAAGATGAACCTATCCCTTATTGAACCTTTCAGAGAGTTGTTTAAGGATGAGGTCAGGAAGGTCGGCAGGGAACTGGGAATTCCGGAAGACTTTATTAGTCGCCATCCTTTCCCGGGTCCGGGACTAGCGGTAAGGATAATCGGTGATATCACAAAACCGAAGCTTGACATTCTACGCGAAGCTGACGATATTTTTATCAGTGAGATTAAAGATGCTGGAATATATGATGACATCTGGCAGGCTTTTGCGGTTCTCCTGTCCATTCAGTCGGTTGGAGTAATGGGCGACGCAAGGACATACGAAAATGTTCTGGCTTTGAGAGCTGTAACCTCTTCAGACGGAATGACAGCCGACTGGTTCAGTTTCGACAACAATTTTCTGGCTCATGTTTCTAATAAAATTATTAATAAGGTAAGAGGAATTAACAGGGTAGTATATGACATCAGTTCTAAACCTCCGTCTACTATAGAATGGGAATAAAAAGAAATGCTCGATGAAAATCAGATTACACACAAAATGAAACTCGCATCTGATTATGAAATGCAGGGGAAACTTCTTCATGCTGTCCAGATCTACAACTCTATTATAGCTGATTATCCCGATTATACTGATGCTTACTTTGCACTTGGTGAGGTATATGAAAAAGTAGGGAATATAAATCCAGCCGTGAAGATGATCAGGAATTTTCTGAAATCAAATCCGGAGAATAAAGAGGTCAGGATTTACTTAAGTGAATTCCTTATGAGAAATAAAAGATGGGATGAAGCTGACGAAATATTAAGTTATATTCTTCCTGAAGAGGAACCGGTAATCTCATTTTTCCTAGGTTATTCTCATTTTATGCAGAAGGATTATGAGGTTGCGAAGATCAACTTCCTTAACTTCCTGAAGCACGGCGAACCTGATGAGATGCTGCAGGAGGCGAACCTTTACCTTGCTAAAATAGATATAAACTTAAAGAATTTTAAAAGTGCACTGGAGTACTTAAAAAAAACAGAGATTGTGTACTCTAATTTCTGGGAATGGAACCTGCTGATTTCGGTAGTCTATTATAACCTCGGTATGTATACACACGCAATTGTGCCTATAGGTAAATCACTTAAGCTTAACCCACAGGAGAAATCTATCAGCAAATGGGCCGGGAAAATATATCTTAAAACCGGCGATTATCAGAAAGCTGAAAAGCAGTTCCTTGCTTATATTGATGCGGGTGAAAGTGCGGAGGCGGATATTTACGCCGAGCTGGCGGAAGCCTGCATGAAATCAAAGAAACCAGCCGACGCGCTTGCCTATTTTGAAATAGCTCTTAAACTCGATCCTGAAAATAAATTTGCCGAACTGGGGAGAAAGAATGCAGACACAGTAATAAAAAAAATATTACCGGATGATTAAGAAAAACACGATTATAGTTTTATTCCTGGCAGCTGCCCTCACGTTTATACTGAATGACGTATCATTCAGTCAGCAGACAAACATAGATAACCGGTTTAAGCTGGCTGTTGATCTTTACCGGTCGGGTGAATACAAGGATGCTCTCCCGATCTTTCGAAAGATTGCCCTGCAGACACCTTACAATTCCAAAACAACTATTGCATATCTTTTTACCGGGAAGACTTATCTTCAGATGAATGATCCGGAATCGGCCAAAAAATACCTTCAGGATTTCCTGGAAAAATTTCCCGGGAGCCGCTATAATGATGAGGCCCATCTTGCGCTTGTGAAGGTATTCTATAAGCAGGAGAATTATAATGATGCCTTTGAGGAGATTCTGCATCTTGTTTCAAATGCGCAGCTGCCCGGATATAAAACTTATGCGGAGTCTGTCGGTCAGACCCTGGCAGTGAACTACCTGGATATGCACCAGTTAAAAACATATTACGTTATTTCAACTGATTCTACCGCAAAACCCTACCTGCTGCTGCTGCTTGCGCAAAAACAGAAGAGTGAAGGAAACTACCGGCAGGCCGCTAGTTCCTGCAATCAACTCATAAGCAGTTACCCCGGTTCCGGTCAGGCAGCTGATGCGAAGAAATTGTTAAGTAAGCTTGAATCGCTTAAGGATGAATACAGATCGCAGAGCTTATTAGGCGTACTTCTGCCGCTGACGAATTCGGCAACGGGAGGACAAAATATAACCGCAAATGAGATCCTTGCTGGAATTAAATATGCTGCTGCAGAATACAATAAGAATCACGAAAATAAGATCGGTCTTGTTATAAGGGACACTCAAGATGATTCATTAATTATAAGCGGTATTGCTGACGAACTGAGTTTAATCCCCGCGATTAAAGCGGTTATTGGTCCCATTTTCAGTGACGAAGTGAGAGCGACGCTGATCGATTTCCGGGAATCCGGTATACCGGTTATTTCCCCAACAGCCACAGATAATGACCTGGTTGAGCTCAGCGAAAATTTCTTCCAGGCGAACCCGTCTTTTTATATGAGAGCCAAAGCGATGGCCCAGTATATTTATTATGTTGCCGGTAAAAGAAAGATTTCTGTGCTCAATGCGATACAGGGATATTCTCCTTTGATGGCTTCTATCTTTGCAGAGGAATTTCAGAAGCTGGGAGGAGAGATCTTAAAAAACCGGACCTACAGCAGCGGATCATTTGATCTTAACGACCCGGTCTCCAATGTTGCCTCAGATTCGCTAGTTATGGAGGGAATATACGTTCCGCTTTCAAATAAAACCGATGCTGCACCTCTTCTGTCGCAGATGGTTCAGTATAACATAAATACATCTATATACGGGAACCAGGACTGGTTCTATGCAAAGGGTTTTGAAACTTCATCCGTTCTTAGTGATCAGCTTTCTTTCACATCCGACTTTTATATCGATTACAATGATACCTCATTCAACTCATTCAGCAAAGCATTTAATGAGGAAACGGGTTGGGATGCAAACAGGAATGTTCTTTACGGTTATGATACCGCTGAATATCTCCTGACGATAATTGATGCAGGAGCGGATACAAGATCGTCACTGATCTCAACTATGGAATCGGGGATCGAAGTAAAAGGATATCACAATAATATCGCGTTCGGAAAAGAACATATAAACCGGTTCCTTAATATTGTCAGGTACAGTGACGGAAAATTCGAACTTGTTGATCGCTTCAAATCGGGCTAATAAAAAAAGGAGGTATATTATTCCGGGAGTTAAAGACTTACCCCTTGACGACCGTCCCAGGGAAAAACTTCTTCTCAGGGGTGCTCAAAATTTAACTGATGCTGAATTGATAGCAATTCTTTTGAGAACAGGAAATAAAGGCAAATCCGTCATACAGGTTGCGCAGGAATTAATAAATGACTATGGAAACCTTGCCGTACTTTCTTCCAGATCTGTTTCAATGTTAACAAGAACAAAAGGAATAGGGAATGATAAAGCTGCAACTCTTCTTGCAGCGTTCGAATTATCCAGGAGAATTCAGATTCAGTCAAAATGGTTTTCTGAGAAAAAAATCACTTCACCGCAGGATGTTGCCGATATATTTATTCCTTTGCTGAGAGATGAGCTAAGGGAACACTTCTGTGTGGTCTGTTTAAGTTCAGCTAATAAAATTATAAGGTATGAAGTAATCTCGGTAGGAAACCTTAACTCGAGTGTTGTTCATCCCAGGGAGATATTTAAGGTGGCAATTGATAATAATTCTGCTAGTATCATTTTGATCCATAATCATCCCAGCGGTAACCCTGAGCCTAGCAATGAGGATATCTCCATCACGAAAAAAGTGGTGGAATCAGGCAAAATTATGGATATTCCGGTGTTCGACCATATCATTATTGCGGGAAATGGCTTTACGAGCTTCGTTGAAAAAAGATTAATATGAGTGTGAAGTACGACAACAAGCTGTTTATTTATAATAAGTTAACTTGAATTTTTAGCTCAATTTACTTATATAGCAGGGCATTATTAAGTGACCTATTTGCGCTAAGTTCCTATTTAATTTAGATTTAGGAATGTAATAAAGGTGAACTTGAGAAAGGTTAGTATTAATATCTAATAACCTAACAAAAAACATAATTGGAGGTTCTAAAGATGAAAATAATCAAATTAGCTAGAAACACAGCTGTAGTTGCAGTATTCGCTCTTACTGTTGCAGTGATGAGCGGCTGTGGTGGTGTTAGCGATGCTGAAATGCAGCAGCTTCAGGATTTGCGCTCTGAGGTAAATTCATTACAGTCTCAGGCAGATCAGCTGAAAGATCAACGCGCCAGCTTAGAAAAAGAAATAGCGGACAGAAACTCAAAGTTACAACAATGCGAAAAAGCTAAAGAAGAAACAAAAGCCAATTTGAGCAAAATGGGCTAGTAGTTTTAATAAGTTTTTAATTACCTAATTGGAGGAAAAGTTTTATGAAAATAAGTAAGTATTTGTTAACTGTACTTTCTCTTCTGCTTCTCTTTACTGTAAGCATTGTTGCGCAGGAAGAAGAGATGACCTCAGATGAGTGGGAAGCCGAAATGGCACGCCTCAGATCACAGAAAGACGCTCTTACACAGCAGATAAATGATCTGCAGAATGATATCAGCAAATTAAAAGATCAGCTTCAGGGAATGCAGACATACGAAGACTGTCAGAATGAGCTCTATGCACTCGTTGGTGCTACCAAAGCTGATGTTGATAATTTCAGAAACGCAGTAAATGAACTGAACGGAAAAATCGGAAGAAAAGAAGGTCCGAAAGCTGACAGGCAGAAGGATCTTGATGCACTGAAATCAAATAAAATAAGTGCTCTCCCTGAATTCTATGATAAAGTTCATAACCAGATGCAGAATTCTCTTGATTCCTGGCAGGAAGAACCTCAGGAATGGACATACACTGTTGTTAGAGGTGACTGTCTCTGGAACATTGCTAAGAAGGATCAATTTTACGGAAACGGTTTTGCATGGCCCAAGATCTACAAGGCAAACCGTGACAAGATTAAGAATCCTGATTTGATCTATCCAAAACAGGAATTCACAGTTCCGAAATTAACAGACGAAGAAAAAGCAAAATACGACAAAATGAGATCAAATTATAAACCAGCTCCTGTTCAATAAATTGTATCTTTAGTTTTGTTGTTTCACTTTAATTTAGTTGGAAAAGCTCTTATCGTTAATTTGATAAGGGCTTTTTCTATTTAAAAGCACAGGAGAATAATGACTGCTGCCGAGAAACGTATTGTACTGGAAAATGTTGATATGCTTGCCCTCCTGGGGATGAATGATGCGAACCTCAAATTAGTAGAAGACAGGTTCAACGCTTCAATTTCCGTAAGGGGGGAGAATGTTTTTATTAAAGGAGTGATTGAGGAGATTGAATTGATCGAGAAGATCCTTAAGGAAATGTCGTACGTTCTGAATACTAACGGGGTTCTCTCACAGCAGGATGTTGAAACTATTCTTGACCTTACAATTGAAGGCAGAGAGATTATAAGTGAAAAAGAATTCGATGCTATAGTTCTTTACACGAAAAATGATGCGATAAGAGCAAAAACACCTGGACAGTCATCCTACATTCAGACAGCTCAGAAGAATGACATCTGCTTTGCAATAGGTCCCGCGGGTACAGGAAAGACCTACCTGGCTGTGGCTATTGCGGTATCAGCTCATAAAAAGGGAATGGTGAATAAGATAGTACTGGCTAGGCCTGCAGTGGAAGCAGGTGAAAGTCTTGGCTTCCTCCCCGGTGACTTCAGGGAAAAAATAGATCCTTACCTCCGCCCATTGTATGATGCACTTGATGATATGATGCCTTCCGATAAGCTCAGAAGCTACCTTGAGAAAAGAGTCGTTGAGATAGTCCCGCTTGCGTACATGCGCGGACGAACCCTGAATAATGCTTTTGTGATACTGGATGAGGCACAGAATGCAACGGCCGGACAGATGAAGATGTTCCTTACACGCCTGGGAGCTAATTCGAAATCGATTATAACCGGCGATATTACCCAGATTGACCTTCCTCCCAAAACCGCAAGCGGACTGGTGCAGGCACAGGAAATTTTAAGCGGAATTGAAGGCGTAGGTTTTGTATATCTTGATAAGACTGATGTAGTCAGGCACAAGCTGGTAAAAGATATTATCGATGCTTATGAGAGGTTTAACGTCGATAAGAACGGCAGCAACGGAAAATAGTAAATCCCCCTGAGTGCTAATCGTACTTTTTACTTTCCTCCCAGTATTTATCCATCTCCTCCAGGTTTGATTCGTCTATTTTTCTTCCGCTGCTGTTTACCTGCTTCTCAACGAAGTTAAACCTTTTAATAAACTTTTCATTGGTTCTTCTGAGGGCATTCTCGGGATTAACTCCAAGGAACCTTGCATAGTTTACAAGCGCAAAGAATACATCTCCTATTTCTTTCTCAAGTTCGTCGGTACTTTCCTGCTTTTCAGAAGCGTGCATTTCTTCAATTTCTTCTATAACTTTTTTCCAGACATCCTCCTTCTTCTCCCAATCGAATCCTACCTTCGCAGCCTTCTCCTGGAGTCTGTGCGCCCGCTGTAAAGCAGGGAGCATCCTGGGTACTCCTTCCAGTACTGACTCTCTTCCTTCCGTAAGTTTTATGCTTTCCCAGTTCTTTTTAACTTCCTCCGACCCGTTAACCTCAACATTTCCAAAAACATGCGGATGCCTTCTGACCAGCTTTTCACTTATAGCATCTATAACTTCATCCAGCTTAAAATGATTTGCTTCTGCCGCAATCACTGAATGGAAGATGACGTGCAGGAGAAGATCTCCCAGTTCTTTTTTAAGCTCACCATAATTTTTTTCATCTATCGCCTCAACCACTTCATATGCTTCCTCAATAGTATTCGCCTTAATAGAATCGTTTGTCTGTTCTCTGTCCCAAGGACATTCCAGCCTTAATCTTTTTACTATCTCATATAATTCTTTAAATTTCGTTTCAACCATTTTTAGTTTTTCCGTTCTGATTAAATATTAGAATCGTGAAAAGCAAAATAGAAAAACTTACAACCCGATAAAAGGAGAATAAATGATAGAAGAAAAGATAAAGGAACTCGGTTTTACTCTACCCGAACCTCCCAAACCCCTTGCTGCTTATGTCCCGGCCTTAATTGCCGGTGATTTTGTCTTTACGGCAGGACAGCTGCCCATTGCCGGCGGTGAGTTGAAATATACGGGTAAGCTGGGCAAGGAAGTGTCTGAAGAAGATGGAAAAAAAGCCGCTGAATTATGTGTTCTGAACTGCCTGAGTGCAGTAAAGGGAGTAGTCGGGGAACTAAACAGGATTGAGCAGGTAATAAAGCTGACGGTATTTGTAAATAGTGCGGAAGGTTTTAGAAATCAACCGGTTGTGGCAAATGGAGCTTCTGAATTGATGGAAAAGATATTCGGAAAGAACGGCAGCCATGCGAGGAGTGCGGTAGGAGTCAATGAACTGCCGAAAAATGCTCCCGTTGAGATAGAAATGATAGTAAAATTGAAAAAATAACTCTTTTTAGCGAAGTTTAGGCGATTTTGTATTTTCCCTTACCTTGATACTGTATTTCATAAGTAGGTATATTTAAACGATAAAATAAAAAAAGTTGATATGAATCGTACAATGTTCCGTTCGAAAATACACAAGGCTACTGTTACAATGGCCGAGTTGTATTACGAAGGAAGTATAACCGTCGATAAAGAACTGCTGGAAGCGGCTGATATTCTCCCTTTTGAAAAAGTCCAGGTGGTTAACCTGAATACCGGCAGCAGACTTGAAACATATACCCTTGAAGGTCCTGCCGGAAGCGGTATGATCTGCCTGAATGGTCCTGCTGCAAGATTAGGAACCGTAGGTGATGAAGTAATTATCATCACTTATACCACGATGAGTGATGAGGAAGCAAGGAAGCATAAACCAAAAATTATCCTTGTAGACAAGAATAACAGAATAAGCAAAGTGCTGTGATTCTGGTAGCATGATTAAAAAAAGCTCCATTGATTTTTTACACTCTTTTCTTTAATATGTTCTAAAATCCGGAAAAAATTATGAAGAAAATATTTGTTTTAGTTTTTGCAGTTATGATCGGGATAGGATTTTCCCAATACAGACCCACAAGGCTGTCAACAGAGCATATAAGCGACGGAATTATAAATCAGAGCCAGGGAACGCCTTTGCTGGGATTCCTGAATTCCTCCAACTTCCAGATGCACCATTCTTATGATGTTTCATACGCGACATCCGGAAACAACAGTCTCGCACTCACTACTTACACGAACAGTATGTCTTACCAGTTCAGTAAAAATCTTAACGTTCAGGTAGATGCAAGTGTTGTCTATTCGCCTTACAGTTCGCTGGGTAAGACTTTTGAGAATAATATCAACGGAATATATTTAAGCAGGGCTGCAGTCAACTATCAGCCATGGAAAGATGTTTTTATATCGGTGCAATACAGGAATCTGCCGGTGACATATTATTCCCCGTTCAGCGGATACAGGGATAATTTCTACGACAATGCATGGGGATGGTAATATCATTGAATACTGACTATATAGCGAATTATAAGTGAAGGAAAAATCCCGGCCTAAGAATAAAGATTTCAAAAGCAGCTTTTCGGGTTCCAGTTTTATCCTCACTACTATAATAGTTCTGCTGGGGATATTAATAATTTTTCTAACTTTCTCCCTCGTAAACCGTTTAAGCATCCATTCCTCTGAACAGAGTACTACCAACTTGAAAAAAACAGCATCGGCAGTAATCCAGGTAGAAGTACTGAACGGCTGTGGTACTTCAGGCGTTGCGGAAATATTCACTGATTATCTTAGAAAAGAGAAATTTGATGTGGTGCAGATGGGAAACTATGTTTCGTTCGATATAGATAAATCGATGGTAATAGACAGGACAGGCAACAGGGCAAACGCTGAAAAGGTCGCCTCTGCTCTGGGGATTGAGGACAAAAATGTAATTCTGCAGAAAAACAGCGACTCTTTCCTGGATGTTTCTGTGATAATAGGAAAAGATTATAAAAAATTAAATCAGTAGAAGGAAGATATTTGGATTCAAAAACTTTTGCGGATAAAATCACTAGTCTCATATTCAACAAGAAAGGATATGATGTTAAAATACTTGACTTAACGAAGCTTACTGCTTTTGCGGATTATTTTATCATCTGTTCGGCTGATTCAACTACGCAGGTAAAGGCAGTCGCCGATGAAATCGATAAGGAACTCCGTGATGAAGGCATTAAGTACTGGCACAAGGAGGGTTATAAAGCCCTGAACTGGGTGCTGATTGATTATGTAGATGTAGTTGTTCACATATTTAAAAGGATGCCCGGGAATTTTATAACCTCGAAAAGCTCTGGGGAGACGCTCCTGTTAAAGAGGTTCAAGATCCGGGAGCAGCAAAGACAGCTGCTAAAAAAGCCAGGTCAGTATAGAAATAACAATATCCCCTCGTTATAAAACTAATCCGGAATTGAATTGAAAGAATATTTATATAGCCTTTTTGTTTCTGCCTCTGAAAAACTTCCATTCCTGAAAGATATTCCCATCATTTTTGAGATTCCCAGACAGGAATCATTTGGTGATTTTTCGATCAATGCTGCTATGCTCTTAACCAAAAAGCTGAAGAAAAACCCGCGTGAAATTGCCCGAGAAATAATCGATAATCTCCCTATTGATGATAAGGTTATTTTTAAAACGGAAATAGCGGGACCCGGATTTATTAATTTTTTCTTTACCAATGAATTTATCGCCCTGATTGTTAAGAATATACTGGAAGAAAAAGACAGTTTCGGAAAATCTGATAAGTATAAGGGAAAAAAAGCTAATGTCGAGTTTGTATCGGCAAATCCTACAGGACCCCTTACCGTGGGACACGGAAGGAATGCTGTGGTTGGCGATACTGTTGCTAACCTGCTAGAGTGGACCGGTTATGAAGTTGACCGTGAATATTACTTTAACAATGCCGGAAGGCAGATGAGGGTTCTCGGCGACTCGGTGAGACTACGTTATCTTGAATTACTGGATCAGAAGGTTGAGTTCCCTGAAGATCATTACCAGGGAGAATATATCAAAGAAATCGCGGTCTCATTGTTTGAGGAGTATAAGGATTCTTTAAGAGACGAACCTGCTGAAGGTAAGTTTAAGGAAAGTGCGGAAATTGAGATCTTTAAGGATATTGAGAAAGCCCTGAACAGGCTGGGCATTCACCATAAAATATTCTATAACGAGAACTCGCTGTATGAGGAAGGAAAAATTAAGAACTTATTGAATGAATTTAAGGAAAAAGAACTCTCATACGAAAAGGAGAACGCAACCTGGCTTAAACTGTCGGAAATGGGAAACGAGCAGGATAAAGTGATTATAAAATCATCGGGTGAACCGACCTACCGGCTCCCTGACATCGCATACCATGAAACCAAGTTCAACCGCGGATATGATCTTATTGTTGACCTCTTTGGATCTGACCATAACGCAACATATCCCGATGTTCTTGCCGGTCTGAAAGCATTGGGGTATGATATTGAAAAGGTGAAGGTCCTGATACATCAGTTCGTAACCATTACAGAAAACGGGGAAGTAGTAAAGATGTCCACCCGCAAAGCAAATTATATTACATTGGACCAGCTGATGGATGAAGTGGGAAGCGACGTGGTAAGATATTTCTTCAATATGCGTAATATTACAACTCATATGAATTTTGATCTTACCCTTGCAAAAAAGCAGTCGGATGAGAACCCTGTATTTTACCTTCAATATGCGCACGCAAGGATTTGTTCAATCCTGAAGATGATAGAGAGAGAAGAATTAAAACCCTCGGTTGAAAATCTTAACCTTCTTACAGCAGATGAAGAAGTTCAGCTTCTTAAAAAACTGAACAAGTTCAGGGATGAGGTGCTGGACAGTGCGGAAAACTTCGAACCCAACAGAATGTGCACCTATCTTGAGGAACTGGCAGCTGCCTTCCATAAGTTCTATACCTTCTGCAGAATACTGGGTACGGAAAAGAAACTGGCTGAAGCACGGGTTGCCCTGGCAATTGCTTCAAGAACAGTACTTAAGAACGGTCTTAATATTCTTGGTGTAAGCGCCCCTGAAAGAATGTAGCCGGTTTAATCAGCAATTGCTGCAGAAGCGGCGTATACCTTACCCGCGCCGGCATCAAGCAATGCTTTTCCGCATTCATGGATAGTTGCCCCCGTAGTTATTACATCATCCACAAGCAGAATAGATTCGCCGTGCAGCTTCCTTTTTGACCTGAATGCATTTTTCACATTCCTCTCCCTCTCTGATATTTTCATAGTTGTCTGTGATTCGGTATACCTTGTCCTTTTGACCAGTCCTCCCTTTATAATAAGGCCGGCTGCTTTGCTTACCCCTTTTGCGACATAGTATGATTGGTTAAACTGTCTTTCTGCCTTCCTGAGATGATGAAGGGGAACAGGCACAACCATATCAATTTTATAACCGGAAAAATCCCTTCTTAATTTTTGTCCCAGCAATTCTCCAAGTAAAATTCCCAACAAAAATTTTCTCCCGTATTTAAGGGAATGAATAATTTGCTGAAGTTCTTTGTCTTTTTCGAAGACGAAGCAGGAAGTAAATGAAGTTATAATTTCTTTGTGGGCAAATTTCCGGTTAAATTCCGATGAGATCCTTTCCGGGTCTGCCTTTTTAATTCGTGAGAGGCATTGTCCACATACGGGAGGTTCGGAAGACTGAAGCTTTCTGCCGCAGCAGGGACAGAACCGCGGCAGTAAAAAATCAAGAAATAATTTCCCCGCTTCAATCATTTTTGCCCCTATAACATACCCGATTGTTTTCTTATAAACCATTCTATTCCGAACAGGACAATAACAATAATCAGAAGCCATTCGTTCGACCATAACCTGATCTCATTAACCTCTGTTTTTTCTTTCGATGCGTTCTGACGGATATTTTTTAAGAGGGGATATACTTCATTCATATCAGTATAATAGAAATATTTTCCCCCGGTATTTTCAGCGAGTGATGTCAGAAATTCATAGTCTGTTACGGGATTCAATTGCTCAATGTCAACCTCGCCGATATTGAAGCTTCCGCCATCTGTTCCGAGCAGCTTATTATTCCGGGAAGCTTTCCCGGTGAACGTAAAGTCGCCTGTTTGAGTAGTCTGATACGTGCCTTCATATAATCCGCTTCCCAGCGGGTTTAATATTACCTCATCCTTTTTTCCGTTATGTGTTATGGCAACCTTTACCTCCGCATCTGCAACAGGATTATATGAGGCATCATAGACTTCAGCGGAGAACTCCACAGGCTCGCCTAGGGCATAAAGCTTTTTAGATGTTTTAACAGATACCTGTTTCTGTTCTTCCGTGCTCCTGAGCCACTTTACGCTGTTGTGAATAAAGCTGTCAAACAAGGTCAGCTTCTTTGTCGCCGTCTGAAGCTTCCATCTCCAAATCCCGCTTGCCAGCACGGCTATCGATCTCTTCGATCCGATTCTTCTTGAAATTATCATCGGGGTATTCAAAGCCGCATTATTCAGCCTGGCCTTAACAATCACCTCGCTTTCGGGTTTTGCGCTCATCTCCGCATTCGTCATAAAAACCGGCGGGAGATTGTTCCATGCACCGGCAGGATTATCAGATTCATTCCGGATAAGCGGGTTTTCATTCTCACTGTTTTGAACCACTGGCTGGACTTCCGAGAATCCGATTTCGGTGTTTTTAATAGTAAAAGGAAGTTCCGGCTGAAGACTTCTTAACCGGTTCAGGTCAATATTATCTTCAAGTACCAGGAAGAAAGGCTTTCCCTTTGACGTTACAGCATCCTTTACGCGGTTCAGCAGATCTGCACTCGTTCCTTTAGAAGGAAATCCTAATAGAATCAGCACCTGTGCACTGTCGAGTTCGGCGGCGGGGTTAAGTTTGCCGATGTATTTTCCTGGAGCCGTCTGGGTCAACGATTTTAACGACAGGTTTTTATCCTCTTCAAGGGAATTCTTTATAAAAGACAGGTCAGGGGAAGGACTCCCGGCTATGATCAGGATCTTAATTTTATTGCTGAGAACATTTATATAAAACACCCTTTTATTATTTTCAAAAGTAAATTCTCCTTCATGATTATTCAGTTCCAGGGTCAGTTTTTTTTCACCCCCTGTTTCGGGTGTATAGGTGAAAGTTTCATTCTGGGTGCCGCCCGCCGATAAAGTAATATTTCTCTGTTCCAGGAGGGCACCTCCTTCGTAAAGAGAAATAACTGCTGGCTTATTACCAAATCCCCTGTTTAGGACGGCAGCCGAAATCGTTGTAGGGGTTGCAGCATAAATAAATTCATTATGGAGAATATTTTTTATGAGTACATCGTTCCTTTTGGTTGTATCACCGACGCCTATTGTAAAAACAGGAATATTTAACTTCTCTGCAGTAAACAGCGGATTTGCACCTTCAGTTATTACCCCATCACTTACTATCGCGACAGATGCAATATTCTCTTTTTGATTTTTAATGAAAGAAAAAATCTCTGAAAAATTTGTGCTTCCTTCAGAGAAGCTTAATTGTGAAAGACTGTCATAGGAAAACGGAGTAATTTTCGAGCCGAAGATGAAGAATTCTGAGCTGCCCGATAAATTATTATTGTCTAATCCGTCGACAAAACGTTTAACATTCTCGCTCCGCTTTGTGCCGTCTTTAATTTGTATCGAGTGTGAGTCATCCACAAAAACCAGGTTGACCGGCTGAAGGATGATCTTTTTTATCAGGGTGACAACGGGTTCAAATATAATGAAGAGCAGAAGGATCAGCGCGAATGTCCTTAGTAGCACAAGGATCGTCTTTTTTACAGAACTAACGGGGGGAAGGGTATAGCGGTACATAAATACTGCATAGGCAGCAAGGATCACTAGACCTAAGAAGAAGAAGACTCCGTTAAATGAGAAGGAAAGATTGATTTTTTCAAAGTTAAACATTAAAAAGTAAGTTCTCCCTTAAGAACTGTAACTGCTTTCCCCGAGATATATAATTCGTCAGACGGCTTTTTGTATGAAACCTTAACCCTTCCTTTTCGTCTCATTGTATCTCCCTGTTCAAATACCAGGGACAGCTCTTCAGCTTCAGAATCAACGAAGCCAAGTTTTCTGAATACCATAAGCATCGGGCCGTTCGTGGACCCTGTAACCGGGTCTTCATCAATGCCGTAAAAAGGAACAAAATACCTGCTGTGAGCAAAACTTGAATCATCAATGGTTTCCAGCGAGTAAACAACGACACCTTCAAAATCGTGCTTATCCTCTGTTAATTTATTCAGTTTCTTAAAATCTGGTTTCAGACTCTGCAGAGTCTTTAATCTGTCCACCCTGAAATAAAGGTTCCCGTTATTCAGTATAATGAAGGGTGTTTCATCAGGAACAGAAGTCTTTTCAGCACCAACAGCCTCGATTACCTCCTCTTTACAACCGGTAAATTCCTCAATTTCGTAAATGGGTATTTGCATATAATACCAGCCCTTACTTATACCGCAGGATAATATTCCGCTTTGGGTATCAAACTTTACGGAAGAATTATCTGTCAGTCTTCCGTTCTCATATAAAAAATGAAGTGATGCGATAGTGGCATGACCGCAAAGCTCTACTTCAACTGCGGGTGTGAACCAGCGGAGGTTATAATCGGCTTTATCGGAAGGGGAAAGGAAAGCTGTTTCCGCAACATTCATTTCACGGGCAATTTTCTGCATCAGTTCAGAGGAAAAATTATCTGCAAACATTACTCCTGCAGAATTTCCCTCGAAAGAATTCTCTGTGAACGCATCTATTTGAAATATATTATAATTTTTTGCCATTTAGCAGATTCTCAATTTTCCAGTTTTTCATTCTTTCAAAAGTTTCATAGTCGGTTAAGTCGAAATGAATAGGACTAACGGATACATAATTTTTTCTTATTGCAGCTTGGTCTGTCTCTATTTCAGTATCTACCTCCATCAGGTTTCCCGTAAGCCAGTAATAATTTTTGCCGTAAGGATCGACCCTCTGTTCATAAATATCATCCCATTTTGATTTTCCCTGACGCGTTAATTTTATTCCGTTTATACGGTCCTCCGGGATATCAGGTACATTTATATTCAGAAGAGTGCCTAAAGGGAGATCCTTACCTGCAAGTTCCTGAGCCAGGAGTTTTGATATTTTACCTGCGAACCTGAAATCGGATGCTTCGTGATTTGTTACAGAAATTGCCATGGAGGGGATATCCATTATTGCCGCTTCGCGGGCTGCTGATACAGTACCTGAGTAAATTATATTTATCGCTGTATTAGAACCGTGATTTATGCCCGACACAACAAGATCGGGCCGCGATTTCATAATATTCCTGATACCTATCTTAACGCAGTCGGCCGGCGTACCGCTGACCGCATAACCAAAGAAGACGCCGTTCTTTTTATAGTCTGTTACACGCAGGGGAAGCTGCATAGTTATGGCATGTCCCACCGCGCTCTGCTCCTTAAGCGGAGCTACAATTGTTACTTCTGCAATTTCTTTAAGTGATTCAGCAAGAGCTGCTATACCTGGAGCTTCAATCCCGTCATCGTTAGTTATCAGTATTTTCAATGTTTTTCCTTATCAAGATTCAAATAAGTATGCCAATATAACATTTGCCCCATGGATTCTCAATTGAATGGGACGGTACCGTTCACTAATAATATTTCTATTTAGCTTTTTAATTAACGGGTAAATATTTCTTAAATTTACATTACTATTATGCTTGTACTTGAGCCATATATTTTTAAAGAATTTCCGGAGATAATATTCGGATTCAGTACCAAAATCGGCCCCGGAGATAATCCGCCCTATTACTTTAATCTCTCCCTAACAGTTGATGACGGGAAAGAAAGGGTTATAAATAACCGGAAAATTTTCTTTGAATCTATCGGGTTAACGCTGGAAAGAGCTGCATTTCAGAAACAGGTGCACGAAGATACCATAACCTATGTATACGCACCCGGGAATATAGGTGAATCCGACGCCATGATAACGGGTAAAACAAATACAGCCTTATGCATCAGCACGGCCGACTGTACTACAGTATTCATATATGATTCTGAGAAAAAGATGATAGCAGGAATACATTCGGGGTGGAGAGGGACACAAAGGAAAATCACCGCGAAAACCCTGGAACGTCTTAAGTCAGAGTACGGCAGTAATGCTGATAATTTATTTGTGTATCTTGGACCCGCGGTTAGCCAGGTTAACTATGAAGTAGGAAAAGAAGTGGCAGATCTGTTTAAGACACAATATGTGGATAAAAGGGATAACAGACTTTACCTCGATGTTTCTGCAGCAAATTATGATATGATTCTGGATGCGGGCGTCCCTCCCCATCAGGTCCAGAAATCCTCCCTGTGCAGTTTTGAGTATAAAGAATTGCTTCATTCATACAGGCGGGACGGTAAAAATTCCGGCCGGGCCCTTGGTGTAATAGCGCTGAAAGAATAAAACCAGCTAAATCTATGGAGTATTTATGCAGAATATCATAAGGATAAAAAAGGCTACTTTCTACGGATACCATGGGGTTTTGTCAGAGGAGCAGACTGTAGGTGGAAATTTTGAAGCAGATGTTGACTTATATACTGATTTTTCAAAAGCAGCAATCGATGATAACCTTTCTGAAACAATAGATTATCATAAAGTGTACAAATTTATCTATAAACTTGCACTCGATGAAAAGCATTATCTTATAGAATCACTCGCGGTCAAGATAGCCGATCAGCTTTTACTTAACTTCAAGCGGCTGGAGAAGGTAGGTGTACGTGTAAGAAAAAACAATCCTCCGCTTGGCGGTGTAGTCGACTGCGTTGAAGTTGAAGTTATTAAAGAGAGACAAGAACTATAAAATCCGGAAAAACCATTTCAGTAACCTCATACATAGCGCTCGGCACCAATAAGGGAAACAGAGAGGAGAATCTAAGCAGGGCAGTTGATCTGCTGGAATCCGACCCCAGTTGTACAGTCACAGCTAAATCCTCTGTCTATGAAACGAAACCTTACGGGAATGCAGAACAGGATAATTTTTTGAACGCCGTTATCGAGGTAAAGACGGATTACTGGCTTAAGGAGCTTTTTCGCCTGCTCAAGTTTTTTGAAGATAAGCTTGGTAGAAAGAAAAGAGAGAAGTGGGGGCCAAGGGAAATTGATCTGGATTTATTATTTTACAACAAAACGATTTATTCCGATCATGAACTGAGGATACCGCACGAGGGAATAATGAACCGGGATTTTGTGATTGTACCGTTAAGCGAAATCGCCCCTGATTTTATTATTCCCGAAAAAGGAATTAGAGTTTCGGAAATCGACCTTGAAAAAATCGATAAAAATATAATCACTAAAACTGATTACAAATTATAATGGTAAAAGAATTGATCGATAATCTTGATGTGAAATATATAGCCATTGAGGGAGTGATAGGAGCTGGAAAAACATCACTTGCAAAAAAGATAAGTGATAGGCTTAATGCAGAACTGATACTCGAACAATTCGAGGCAAACCCCTTCCTTGAAAAGTTTTACTCCGACCGTAAAAGATATGCATTCCAGACACAAATGTTTTTTTTAATAAACCGGTTCAAACAGCAGGAAGAGCTTAACCAGGAAAACCTTTTCACCGAGCATATAGTGAGCGATTATGTGTTTGATAAAGACAGAATTTTTGCTTACTTAAACCTTAACGGCGAGGAACTGAAATTATATGAGAGCATTTTTCCCCTGCTCTCCCGCAGTTTAAGAAAACCTGATCTTGTTGTATTTCTCCAGTCGAGTGTTGACAGGTTAATGTTTAACATCAAAAAAAGGATGAGGAAAATAGAAAGGAATCTCACAAGAAGTTACATTGAGGAACTTAGTGACGCTTATACTCACTTTTTCTTCAGGTATTCCAATACACCTCTTCTTATCGTCAACTCGACAGCAATTGATTTTGTAAATAATGAACAGGATTTCAACGAGTTGTTTAAACAAATATTCAGAAAAGACAGAGGCGTAAAGGAATACTTTAAGCCTGAATCGAAGAGGATATAATGAGTTTGATCAGATTAATTTTATTTTTTGTATTATTTTATGTTATATACTATATCCTGAAGCTGTTCATCGTCAACTTCAGATTAGGGGCAAAAAATAAAAGAGATTTCCAAAGAGAGAAAAAGCCTGAAAGTAAATATGAAGACGTAGAGGAAGCTGAATTCAGGGAGATAAAAAAAAAGGATGAGAACGACAAAAATTAATTAAATGGCAAAACAAAACTTCATTTCATTTGCTCTTTATAACATTTTCCAAAAGTTTCTTTCCGTTCCGGAAAATAAAAGCACCGACCTTGGCAGTCCTAAAAAATTTCTCATTGTACGGCAGCACAACCAGCTCGGGGATCTTCTTGCAGGCGTGTCGGTATTCAGGGCAATTAAGGAAAAATACCCGCAAAGTCATATTACGCTGATCCTCAGTCCTTTTAATTATCCCGGAATGATAAAAAATAAATTCCTCGACAGGGTTTTTATTTTCGATAAAAAAAAAATATATAATCCTTATTACTTCGCACGATTTATCAGGCTCTTAAAAGAAGGGTATGATGTAACTCTGGTTCCCGTTACTGTTTCTATTTCCTTTACAAGCAACCTTATTGCCCGGCTTTCAAAAGCTGAAACAAGAATCGGCCCCCTGAGTCTTGACGGTAAAAGCAACGAAAGTGCTTTTTTCTTCGACAGGAGGGTGGAGATTGACTGGAGGAAACACCCCGATTCAAATGTATCCGAGCGGAGTCTTGATATCATAAGACCTTTCGGTATGACCACCGGTAATTACAAATCGGAAATCAGTTTTGATCTGGATGATATTAAGGCTGCCGGGAAATTTATAGAATCATTCCGTAATAAGGACAACAACCTGCTCATCGGACTTCATGTCGGAGCCGGCAAACCTCAGAACCGATGGTCACTTTATAAATATTCCACACTAATTAAACAGCTTAAAGAAAATTACAGATCGGATTTCTATCTTACCGGCAGCTCCGGCGACAGGGAAGAGATAAAATTTGTTACAGAGAATGTCCCGTTCAAACTCCCGCTATTTATCAACAGAAAAATTCCTGAAGTTGCAGCTTTAATTTCATTGTCAGATCTTTTTATATCAAATGATACCGGCATTATGCACGTAGCCGGAACTACAAAAACTCACCAGATCTCAATTTTCGGTCCTACCAACCCCCTAAACTGGGCCCCTATTGGCGAAAACAAGGTATATATCCGCAAATCCGACCTGATAGACGACATTGCAGTTGAGGATGTGTTTAAATTGTGCGTCTACTTTTTCCCTTCCGCTGGTAAAGATAAATAAACGGAATGGGATACCTCTTTAAATAAAAATCAAAGAATTTTTATATATCATATTGTGTATTTGAGAACGAATTCATAATTTTCCAAACGAGTAGTGCTTCTTTAAGGGTTCAGGCAATTTTATATCCTTTTGAAATGAATGGTTCACACACCACCTGGAGGAAGCAGCTATGCAGATACTCGATCTTTCAGATTTATCAGATGGTAGTCCTTTCTGTGTCAGGAGAATTATAATGGATGGGGAAAAATATTTTGCAGAGATCCAGCCGCTTCAAAGCAAGTTCAAAATTCAGATAAGCAAAGGGGATTACAAAAAAATCCTCGATGCCTTCCAGGTTAGAAATATTATCAAAATTTATCCCTTCGAGGGAAGAATAACGCGTGATAATGAATTCATCCACGGTGACTATAAACTGGAGATAACGTAAATTCTCTTCATCAGTCGGCCGCCTGCCTGTCAGTTTCAGAAGTCGTCTTAAAGGCCTAATCTAAAATTAGGACACTGCCATTTTGTCATACTATAAATTTTTTCAACAGTGGAAAATTGCGTATTTCGGCCGTTTTAGGACTGTCTCATTTTGAGTTCAAAAGGCTTATAAATACCCTATTCTTACTATATGAATACTGCATAACGAAGGAGTATGACAATTTGTCATACTTGTTGAAAAATTTAACAGATGTGGGGGATGGGAAATGAAATTTGGAGATCTTTTTGCCTGAGCTCTCTGGAGTATAACCAGTGCTTTTCCATTACAATTAAGTAACTTTTAATATACCACAGCCCTTTATATATTTGTATTCAATAACAGGAAACGAATGTTAAACATCAGAAATTTTTGTATTGTTGCGCATATAGATCACGGTAAGTCTACCCTCGCCGACTGCATTCTGGAGAGAACAGGCGCAGTAACCGAACGTGAAGCCAAGGCCCAGGTGCTTGATGACCTTGAACTTGAAAGAGAGAGGGGTATCACAATAAAATCACACGCAATCCAGATGCACTTCAGGGCTCAGGATAAAAAAGACTATATTTTTAACCTGATAGATACACCCGGACATGTGGATTTTTCTTATGAGGTTTCAAGATCGCTTGCAGCCTGCGAAGGAGCGGTGCTTGTTGTGGATGCCGCACAGGGAGTTGAGGCCCAGACAATAAGCAATCTTTATCTTGCCGTTGAGGCGGGACTTGAAATAATTCCCGTCATAAATAAAATTGATTTACCAAGCGCTGAGATTGAAAAGGTTAAAAACCAGATTATCGATTTGATCGGGTGTGAGGATGATGAAATTCTGTTAGTCAGCGCGAAAACCAAGGTTGGGATAGTTGAGCTCCTTGAAAGAATTGTAATTAAAATTCCGCCGCCAAAAGGCGATCCCGATGCACCGCTGCAGGCCCTGATTTTCGATTCTATATTTGATGCATACCGGGGTGCAATTGCATATATAAGGATCTTTAACGGCCGGCTTAAAACAAATGATAAAATAAAATTTTTCGCCACAAATAACGAGTTTGAGGCTGAAGAGATCGGTGTTCTCGGGTTAAGGAAGGTAAAATCGGACGAGCTTGAGGCCGGCAACGTAGGATATCTTATTGCGGGTATCAAGGATGTGCATGATACTAAAGTCGGTGACACTGTTACACATCCGAAAGGCGGGGCTAAACCCCTCCCGGGATATAAGGATGTTAAACCTATGGTTTATAGTGGACTTTATCCAACTCTTTCAGATAACTTTGAGGATCTTCGTGATGCTCTTGAAAAATTTAAGCTGAATGACTCAGCACTTGTTTACCAGCCTGAAACATCAGCTGCCCTGGGTTTCGGATTCCGCTGCGGGTTTCTGGGACTTCTGCATATGGAAATCGTGCAGGAAAGGTTATTACGGGAATATGATCAATCGATTATTACCACGCTTCCAAACGTTGAATATATTGTATATAATAAGAAAAATGAAGATATTATAGTAGATAATCCTGCCGAAATGCCTTCTGTAGGGGAAATCGAAAGGATTGAAGAACCGTTTATCAGGGCCCAGATTGTTTGTCCCAGCGAATATGTCGGAAACATAATGAAGCTTGCAATGGATAAAAGAGGAATTTACAAAAATACCACTTATATAGATCCTACAAGAGCCGATCTTCAGTTTGAATTTCCGCTTTCGGAGATCATCTTTGATTTTTATGATAAACTTAAATCGTCTACCAGGGGATACGCATCATTTGATTATGAGTATATAGGAGATCGTGAATCCGATCTTGTTAAACTTGACATTATGCTTAACGGCGAACCTGTGGATGCGTTATCTATGATAGTCCATAGGGACAAATCGTATGACTGGGGCAGAAAAGTCTGTAGCAAATTAAAAGATCTTATTCCCAGGCAGTTATTTGAAGTTTCGATTCAGGCAGCTATCGGAACTAAAGTAATATCCAAATCTGTAGTAAAAGCACTCAGGAAAAATGTACTTGCTAAATGCTATGGCGGGGATATTACAAGAAAAAGAAAATTACTTGAAAAACAAAAAGAGGGCAAAAGAAGGATGAAACAGGTTGGTAATGTAGAAATTCCCCAGGAGGCTTTCCTTGCTGTACTGCAAATTGACGAATAGTAAAAAGAAGGCATTACTTGTTTAATCCTTCGCAAAATACTGTTTTTACCGAAGCTCCTCCACCGGAATATAATCCCCGGAAAAAAAGAACCAGGTTCGGTAATTTTATCAGGATATTTTTAATAATCCTAGTAATTGCAATCATAGTTAAAGCATTCTTCGTTGATGCATTCAGAATACCCACCGGGTCAATGGAAAATACTCTGCTCGTAGGGGATAATATTCTTGTCAGTAAAGTTGCATATGACTTCCATACACCGCGTTATATTCCTTTTACAGGAATATCAATTCCTTCTACAGACTTGTTTTCATTATCAGATCCTGAAAGAGGCGATGTTATCGTCTTCAAGTATCCCTATGGGTCTGAGCTTCCCGATGAGAATAGCATAAATCTGGTAAAAAGGATTGAGGGTCTCCCCGGTGATACTATCCGGATAAAGAAGCAGGAAGTTTTTGTTAACGGGCAGCCCCGGCCGTTCCCGTTTGCCGTAAAGATAGACCGCAACAACAGGATAGAACCGGGTGTACCCGAAACCGGCATATTTCCTCCCGACAGTAGCTGGAATAAGGATAATTACGGACCTATTGTGATTCCTAAAAAGGGCGATCTGATAGACCTGAATCCTCAGAATGCCCGTTTCTGGAAGCCGATTATCGACAGGGAACTTGGTAAAAATACTCTCAGTGCGGAAGGTACTGTTATTACTATTGAAGGGAAACCAGTTCATGGTTATACTCTTACAGAAGATTATTACTTTGTTTTAGGTGATAACCGTGACAATAGTATGGACAGCCGGTATTGGGGATTTGTCTCAAGGGATATGATTATAGGTCAGGCTTTTATAATCTACTGGTCGTGGGATCCATACGTGCCGAACCGCAAGTTCTATAATATTGTAGAACCAATAAGGTTCGACAGGTTATTTAAATCAATCAGATGAAAAAAATTGTACTCTTTTTTGTTCTCGTTCCGTTCTTGGTTCTCCTTCCGCAGGAAAAGTACTTTATTTATTTCAAAGATAAGGGAGATCACATATCTCTCCTTAAATCCTCTCCTGAGTACCGCCAGGCGCTGCACAAAATCTCGCCCCGTGCCCTTGCAAGAAGAGAAAAGGTGATGAACAACGACTCGCTTATTACGTTTGAAGATCTTCCTGTTAATGAAGATTACACTTCACAGTTGAGAGCAATCGGGATTAAAATTGTAAATCAACTGGACTGGTTTAACGCGGTGTCTGCATACCTCGATGATAACTTAAAAAAACAAACTGAAAATCTTCCTTTCGTAAAAAAGATAGTACCGGTAAAAGTTTTATCCTTCAGGAATGTCCAGCCGGAAACCAGCGGACTTGTGAAGAGCGGAAATACAGCAGAACAGGGGTACGGAAATTCTTATGAGCAGCTCGCCTTATCGGATGTTCCTGCTGTGCACTCAAAAGGTATAACCGGCAGCGGTATAATAATCGGCGTGCTTGACACCGGATTCGACTGGAAGTACCATGAGGCCCTTAAGAATGCTCATGTGCTGGATGAGTACGATTTTGTCTTTCACGACAGTGTAACAGCAAATCAGGAAGAGGATGTGCCGGGACAAGACTCCCATGGGACTTTCGTTTTTTCAGTGATAAGCGGTTATAAAGACAGTACAATGATCGGTGCTGCCTATGGTTCATCTTATATCCTTGCCAAGACAGAGGACATAAGGTCGGAGACCCATATAGAAGAGGATAATTATGCTTCCGCACTTGAATGGATGGAAAACCTCGGCGTTGATGTTACCAGCAGCTCACTTGGCTATAACGAGTTTACTTCCGGAACCTCATATACATATGCCGATATGAACGGGCATACAACAATTGTTACACGTGCGGCCGAACTCGCTTTCCAGCGGGGAGTTGTCACAATATCTGCAGCCGGTAATGAGGGAAATAAGAAGTGGTACTATATTATTGCTCCTGCAGACGGCTATAATACTATTGCTGTCGGTGCGGTCTATCCTGATAATTTAGTGGCTCCGTTCAGTAGCAGAGGACCAACATACGACGGAAGGATTAAACCAGATGTAGTTGCCATGGGTGTTGATGTTTACGGAGCGTCTACAAACGGGCCGAACCTTTACACTTACGGTAGTGGAACCTCATCAGCCACCCCCATAGCGGGAGGTATTGCAGGACTTCTGCTTTCTGCCTTTCCCCATCTTTCAAATGTTCAGGTAAGGGATATTTTTCATGAAACATCAGACAATGCTGAAAATCCTGATAATGACAGAGGATACGGTTTATTGTCTGCCGCTAAAGCCATTTCATTTCCTAACCTTCAAAACCTAAACGGAAACTATATATTGCACAAAGCATTTATCGACAGCCTTTCAGCAGCTGATGTCCGGCTTCATTATTCAACGGATAACTCAAAGTTTAATGAAGTTAATATGAACTCTGAAAATGCTTATGCATTCAAAGTACAGCTTCCTTCGTTCTCAGTGAACCAGAAAGTTAATTTTTATTTTACTTTTACGGATGAGAACGGAAATCTACATCGCGATCCGGAGGGTAGAAATTATAAAATACAATACGGGGATTTGAAGGTTTCCTTAAATATAACCTTAGCTCAACCCTCGGATTATGTATTAAGTCATAATTATCCCAATCCTTTTAATTCTTCTACAACAATCAATTTTGTATCAGAAGGAAATTTTCCTGCCGAATTGGTTATATATGACGCCCTCGGGAGGAAGGTTAAAACATTGTTCAAAGGGACCGCATTTGCAGGCACTAACCGGAGCACCTGGGATGGAACAACAGACCAGGGATTTCAGGCAGCAAGCGGAATTTATTTTTACACCCTGAACCTGAACGGCGGTTTATATACCCACAAGATGGTTTACTTAAAGTAAGAAGTATCACAGTAAACTTCTACTCCGGCCTTTTTCGGGGCTCTCCCGGACCTTAAATATGAACTTTTTGGGAGATTATGCTTAAATTTATTTTTTTGAATTTAAGAGGAACATAATGAGCAGTATTTTGAACCAGGCTCAGGAAAAATATCTGAACCAATTTAAGAAGGAAAAGGATCCATTAATTCTGGAAATGGAAGAATTTGCCCGGAAAAATAAGGTGCCTATTCTTTCCTGGCAGTCGGCCGATATGCTTGAAATATTAATAAAAATGATGAAGCCTAAACGTGTTCTGGAAATAGGTACCGCAATTGCATATTCGTCTATCAGGATTGCAAAAAATCTGAAGAAAAAAGCTGTACTTCACACTATCGAGAAGAGCAAGGATAATATTAAGCTTGCCCGGGAGAATATAAATAAGGCAGGACTCGGCGCTAAGATAGAAGTGCTTGAGGGGGATGCGTTAAACATAATGCCGCGCCTTGATAAGAAATATGATTTTATCTTCCTTGATGCAGATAAGGAAGACTATATGCAGCTGTTCAACTATTCAATTATTCTGCTTAAAAAGAATGGTGTAATATTCATCGACAACCTTTTATGGCATGGCTATGCGGCTGTTAAAAAAGTTCCTGCAAATTATCGTGAGTCGGCAAAGCACATCAAAGAATTTAATGAAATATTCTTAGCGCATAAAAATCTTAAAACAACTATAATCCCGGTCGGCGACGGCATCGGGCTGGGCATTAAAGTATGATGGAAAATACAGAAAAGCTGATCGAAGAGATTGAAATCTTTTCAGAAAACGGGTTAAAGAGAAAAGATGATTTAAAGAAATTGCTTTTCCTTGGTTACTCAAACAATATGAGAGAAACGGTGGAAGATCTCAGCTTCACTTCCAAATACATACAGGGACTTTTCAGAGTCCTTAAAAAGGCTTCTGAGAATGCAGAAGTGCAGAATATCGGACAGATCAAAGCTGATATTACCGTTAGCCTGGAAAAAGTTAAGGAGAAGATTGAACAGCTATTAACTAATGCCGATTACACCGATAAGCGACACTTCAAGGAGAACTACCTGCAAGCTAACCCAGAACAGCTTATTTAATCTCACAGAGCTTATGAGTGACCTGGAATGGACCAAAAAGTATCTTAACCAGGTTAAGAGATCAAATCCTAATTAAAGCTGCTACTTTGCAATCCATTTCTGAAGAGCCACAAGCAGATTCTCCATAGCGTTAATCAGAGGTTTGTGCTGATTTTTGTCTATATCCTCCAGGATCTCACTGTGGATATTTACATAAGCATCATTTAGCTTCTGTACGATGACCTTTCCCCGTTTTGATAACGTGACTTTCATATTCCTTCTGTCTGAAGGTTCTATCTGCCGGATAATGTAACCCTTGGCAACAAGTCCGTCAATAATCCTGGTTAATCTGCTGGGGCTGAGGTTCATTCTTTCAGCAACCTGCTTATTGTTCAATACATCATCTCTATTAAACAAACGGAGGCAGCGGAATTCAGATTGAGTCAGTCCATAACTTTCTGCTAACCTTGCTTCCTTTTCCTGGCAGTTAGCCAATAGTTTGAAAGTGAGATCAGCCAGCCTGGACGCATTTTCACTCTTACCCTTTTTTGTGGCCATCATTGTTCCTGTAAATTATTTGTTAATATCAAATATCGGTTTTATTGAATATTAAGTCAACACATTTTTAAATAATATGATATATTATTTCGCTGTCTGTTTTAATTTCAATATTGCCCTTGCTGTTGTCAATTAGTGCTGATTTCAGTGTCTCCGCGTCTTCAGGTGGTATCAGGGTCTTAAAAATAACTTCTTGACTATAGTCAATATTTTCTATAATGGCAGAATGATTGGATAGCTCACGGTGAACCAGACTTATAAAGCTAAAATCGGTTGTTATAATGAGTCGGCTGAAGTGCCTTTCCTCCTGGAATACGCATCCCTTCAGCAGAAGCTCTGAACTCGTAGAATACGCTTTTCCCAGCGGTCCCACCCCCAGCTTTGTCCCCCCGAAATACCTGGTCACAATTATGAGAATATCTTTAATGTCGAAGTGATCAATTGCGTTGAGGATCCTTATTCCAGCGGTACCTGAGGGTTCTCCCGCGTCAGAGTATCGGAATGAACCATCCTTTAACCTGAAGGCAAAGCAGTGGTGGGATGCATCATAATTCAGTTTTTTTATTTCCTCCAGGAAAGTGAGCACGTCCTTTTCAGATCTTACCGGGAAGGATCTTGCTATGAACTTGGAACCTTTTTCTTTATAGGTCTTTTCTGAGGCTTTTTTTAGTGTTTTTATTATTTCCGGAGCCGGCATTCGCTTTATTTTTATCGTTTTCTTCAAAAATAAGCTTTATTCATTAAAACACCGAAGTATACAGCAAAGTACTGTGATGCACTTCTAATTAAATTGATTTTATATGCTCTAATGAATAATATTTAAAGCTTATTAATTAAGGATTTCAGGAATTTGGAAAAAGAAACGATAATTATACGAGGAGCAAGGGAACATAATCTCAAGGACATTGATGTTGAAATTCCGCGCGAATCATTTACCGTCATAACAGGATTATCAGGCTCGGGAAAATCTTCACTCGCATTTGATACTATCTATGCTGAAGGTCAGAGACGTTATATAGAATCCCTTTCCGCTTATGCCCGTCAGTTCCTTGATATGCTTGAAAAACCTGAAGTGGATCTTATTGAAGGCCTGAGTCCTGCTATCTCTATTGAACAAAAATCCACATCCGGCAACCCCCGATCTACTGTGGGTACTGTGACTGAAATTTATGATTATCTACGACTCCTTTATGCGCGTCTTGGAACTCCTTACTGCTATAACTGCGGCAAGCCGGTAACTAGGCAGTCATCCGCCCAGATTATTGATTCAATTATTTCGACCCTACCGGGTAAAAAAATATCTATTCTTGCTCCGGTTGTCCGCGGAAGGAAGGGTCACTACCGTGAGCTTTTCGAGGAAATTTTATCAGACGGCTTTCTTAGGGTGAGGGTAGATAACGGGTTTACTGAAATATCTAAAGGGTTTCAGGTCGATCGCTATAAGATCCACAATATTGAAATTGTTGTCGATAGATTGACTGTCAATGAGTACGCAAGGGCAAGGATAAGCGAATCTGTAGGTGTGGCCCTTAACTATGGAAATGGCATACTGATAGTCAATGACGGAGAGAAGGATTTTATATACAGCAGGCACCTTGCCTGTCTCAGCTGCGGTATAAACTACAGGGAGCTTGCACCTAATTCGTTTTCGTTTAATTCTCCTTACGGTTCATGTCCCGATTGTGAGGGACTTGGAGAAAAAAAGGAACTGGATATAAATCTTATTATACCCGACTGGAATAAGACTATAAACGAAGAAGGAATTGCCGCTCTCGGTAAACCAAGATCGATATGGTTCTTCAACCAGCTGACCGCCGTTGCAGATAAACTTAACTTCGATTTTGATACAAAGCTGAAAGATCTGACCCAAGAACAGAAAGATGTTCTTCTTAACGGCAGCAAGGAAAAAATCGCCTTCTCATATTCGTATGGCGGAGGGAAGCCGGTAACGTATCACCATAAGTTCTCAGGCTTAATCAATTACCTAAAAAATTACTATAACACCACCAGCTCCAATAATATACGTGAATGGGTTGAGTCGTATATGAATACAGTCAAGTGTCCGACTTGCGCAGGAGGACGCCTGAAAAAGGAATCGCTTGCTGTTAAGTTCAATGACCAAAATATAAGCGAGGTTACTTCACTTTCTATCGGTCGTGCGGAGGAGTTCTTTAAGAAAGTAAAACTTAAAGGAAGAGAAGCGATTATCGCGAAGCCTATCCTCAAAGAGATAACGGCAAGGCTGAATTTTCTTCTGAACGTCGGTCTTGATTACCTTACACTTGACAGGTCCGCACGTACTCTGTCAGGCGGGGAATCTCAAAGAATAAGACTTGCCACACAGATTGGTTCACAGCTCGCAGGTGTGCTTTATGTTCTGGATGAACCCAGTATAGGTCTGCACCAGAGCGACAATATAAAGCTGATTAAATCGCTTAAGAACCTGAGAGATCTGGGGAATACAGTTATTGTGGTAGAACACGACCGCGAGACGATAGAGAGTTCTGATTATATGATAGATCTCGGACCCGGCGCCGGTGAGCATGGCGGCAAGCTGTGCCTGGCAGGCAATACAAAAAAACTGATAAATTCAACGAATGGTTATGACTCACTTACTCTGTCATATTTAAAAAATAAAAAACATATTCCTGTACCTCCCAAAAGAAGAGAGGGGAACGGAAATTTTATTGAGCTGATGGGTGCTTCGGGATTTAACCTGAAGAATGTGAACCTCAAAGTTCCGCTGGGTACGCTGACACTGATAACGGGAGTCAGCGGTTCAGGAAAATCCTCTCTGGTAAATGAGACTCTAGTGAAGATCCTGATGAACAGGATTTATAAATCAAAGTCGGTGCCTCTCCCTTATAAATCAGCGGAGGGACTTGAGAACATTGACAAGATCATCGAAATTGATCAGTCGCCGATAGGAAGAACTCCCAGGTCGAATCCGGCAACATACACAGGTTTGTTTACTTTCATAAGAGATCTTTATTCGCAGCTGCCGGAGTCAAAAATGCGGGGGTATGCTACCGGTAGGTTCAGCTTTAACGTTCCGGGCGGAAGATGCGAAGAGTGCAATGGAGATGGACTTAAGAAAATTGAAATGAACTTCCTGCCTGATGTTTACGTGGAATGCGATGTGTGTCACGGTAGAAGATATAACCGGGAGACGCTCGAAATTCTTTATAAAACCAAATCAATTGCAGATGTTCTCGAAATGACCGTTGATGAAGCCCTCGAGTTCTTTATTGATCTTCCCCGGATCAAAAGAAAACTGAAAGCTATTCACGACGTTGGACTGGGATATATTACTCTCGGACAGCAGGCAACTACGCTCTCGGGAGGCGAGGCGCAGAGGGTAAAGCTGGCTACAGAACTGAGTAAGGTCTCCACAGGGAGAACTCTTTATATACTGGACGAACCCACAACAGGACTTCATTTTGAGGATGTAAATATTCTTCTGAAAGTATTGAATAAACTGGTTGATAAAGGAAATACAGTGGTTGTTGTTGAACATAATCTGGACGTTATAAAAACTGCTGACTGGATAATAGACCTTGGTCCCGGCGGAGGTGAATACGGTGGAAAAATCATTGCCCAGGGTACTCCGGAGCAGATAATAAAGAATAAGAAGAGTGTTACAGGCGAATATCTGAAAAAAGAATTGTGCAACTGATCATCTATTACAGTCGGCAAGAATTAATTTTGAAAAGAATCCTTTTTTAGTAATATTGTTCAGGATGAAAAAAATATTATCGATCGCATTAACTTGTCTGATTATCCTCAATACTTTCGGGTTTAACCTGCTAATTATTTTTATGATCAATGAATCGAGTGCAGAAAACCTTGAGATGATCGATGAAAAACCTGAATCAATTCCTGCCAATGCCATTGTTGTTTTAGATCAGCACAATAATAAAATCGAAGTCTTGAATTCCCGTGAAATCAGGTATGAAAATGAAATGTATGATGTGGTTTGCCGGGAATCATCGGGTAGTAACACTTATTATTATTGCCTTAAGGATGAGAAAGAAACAGAACTGCGAACGGTTTTTTCTTCATTGAATGAAAATACAAATAACGGTTCTTCAAATCCGGCGCACCGGATAATTTTAACTCTAAAAAATCTTCTGAAAAACTATCTTCCTGTTAACGCTGACCATTTAAACTCATATAATAATATTAATCAATTTCATAACATTAATAGTTTCAACTTGCCTTTAATCATCCTGATCCCGAATTCACCCCCGCCCGAGTATCAGATCATATGCTGAAAGTTCTGAAATAAATTTCATTATCATCTGTTTTAAATAACCGATGATATTTCTATTAATTAATCAGAGGCATTGATCTATGAAATCATTTTGTATAAATGTAATTATTTTGCTAATAGCATTTGTCTTTACAGCTAATGCACAATATAATCTCAGCGGGAAGGTTACGGGAGCAAAAACCGGTGAATCCTTACCTGCTGTAGATGTTTTCATAAGGGAACTTCAAAAAGGTGTAATTACGGATATGGAAGGGAACTATTCCTTTACAAATCTACCCAAAGGTAATTTCACCGTTCAGTTCAGTTATGTAGGTTATAAAACAAAAGTTGAGAATGTTTCAATATCTGAAACAACCAACCAGGTAAACGTGTCACTTCAACCGACAAAACTTGAAATTGGTGAAGTAGTAGTTCTGGGCAACTCTGTTGTAAGTAAAGAGAAGGTTCCATACAGAGTTGAAATCGCTTCCGCAAAAGATTTGAGATACAACGGAATGGTAACTCTTACTCAAACTTTAGCTGAACTGCCTGGAATCAGCAAACTTACAAATGGACTTGCAATATCAAAACCCGTTATAAGAGGTTTGTACGGTTACAGAATAGCAACAGTATTGAATGGAGTACGTTTTGATAATATGCAGTGGCAGGAGGAACATGGATTCGGTCTGGAGGAAGTAGGTGTTGATCGGGTTGAAGTTATTGAGGGACCTGCGGCTCTGCTCTATGGTGCTGAATCAATCGGCGGAGTAATAAATCTCCTTCCCGAAAGAAGTGCTCCGGTTGGAAGGATACTCGGAAACTATAATCTTAAGGTATTCAGCAACACACTGGGTGCATATACAGAATTGGGGTTTAAAGGAGCAAATAAAAAAATTAACTGGCAGATCCATGCAGGAGGACAATCGCATGCGGATTATCTCGATGGTAAAGATGTGAAAGTTCCGAATACACGATTTTTGACTCTCAATGCAAACGGAATGATCGGATATTTTTATAACTGGGGTTTCTCAAATCTCGATTATACTTTTGCGCATAACATTTACGGTGTGGTTGAAGAAGCGGCATTAACAAATCCAAAAGATCTTCAGGAGGATCATTTTGAGCGTGAGTTCGAAGGACCGCATCATGTAATTGATTATCATATTATCGCTTTAAGAAATACGTTCTTTGCCGGCGACTCTAAAATCAAACTTGATCTTGGATTTCAGAATAACCACAGGATGGAAGTTGAAGGCGCCGATGATCCGGGGGCGGCTTTGGGTGACGCGGGAGAACTGGATATTATTTTGAATACTTTTACATCGAACCTTGAATGGATACATCAGATAAATGAAAGTCTTGAATGGACAGTTGGTGCTCAGGGAAGTCTTCAGAATAATGAAAATGACGGCGGAAGGATTTTAATTCCGAATGCTGATATGACTGAACTTTCTGGATTTACATATTTGAAAGAGAACTTTACAAACCTGAATGTTGAAACGGGTTTAAGATATGATTTCAAAACAGTTAAATCAGAGATGATGAATGCCACACAATTTTCAGGAGAAATGCCGGCAATTGATAACCAGTATTCAGTATTTAATGGAGCAATCGGAGCTTCATATTCTTTTACTGAAAACTTTATCGGAAAGCTTAACCTAGCAACAGGCTACAGGGCTCCAAATCTTGCAGAACTTGCTTCCAACGGAGTGCACGAAGGTACAACCAGATATGAAATTGGAAATTCAGCATTAAAGAGCGAACATAATTACCAGGTGGATGCAGGGATAATTATTCAGGTTGATAACTTTAATGCTGATTTGAATTACTTCTACAATCAAGTAAATAACTTCATTTTCCTCAATCCTACAGACGAATTTCATAGCGGCGACAGGATTTACAGGTACCTCCAGGATAATTCATTACTGCAGGGCGGGGAAGCAAGCCTTGATTACAAACCGGCTGATGTTTTTGATCTTTCGGCATCGTATTCAACGGTAATAGGTAAAAGGGAAGACGGTAGTTATCTGCCTTTTATGCCTGCAGATAAACTGAGAGGTAAGGTTAAATTTAATCTGCCGGACTGGTTTGAATTTTATAATTTTTCATTCTTTGTTTCTGTTGATCATTATCTGAAACAAACCAAAACAGCAAAAGAAGAACTTCCTTCTGATGCATACACACTTGTTAATACCGGAATACAGTCTGCTTTTAATGTATGGGACAATACGGTCAATTTCTCCATCGTTGTTACAAATTTGTTTGATGAATACTACATCAGTCACTTGAGTATTCTAAAACCTATTGGTGTTCACGATATCGGAAGAAATATTACTTTGTCTCTTGATGTCCCCTTTAGTCTTCAATAAGAAATAATATTAATTAAGATGACATCTTTATTCAGCCAAGGATGTCATCTTCTGTTTTTTATTCTACGTTAGTCGGATCCCATGCGATCCTGAGTTCTTCATTAAGCGTATCCAGCCTCTCCATGTCCTGGTTTGAAATTTCAAAATCAAATATATCTGCATTCTCTCTGATACGTTCCTTGTGAACCGACTTTGGAATTACAACAAGGTCATGCTGAAGCGACCACTTTATCATAACCTGTGCAGGGGATTTTGAATAATGCTGAGCTATCTCTTTTATTTTGGGATCATCCAGTTTCTCGGCGCGTGCAAGAGGAGAATAAGCTTCTAACTGGACATTCTTTATCTTGCAGTATTCAAGAAGATCCTCCTGGTAAAGGAATGGGTGAAACTCAACCTGGTTCATTGCAGGTTTCATTTCCGCATAACTATCCATTTCTTTAAGGTGTTTGATGGTATAGTTGCTTACACCGATAGCTTTCGCTCTTCCTTCATGATAAATCTTCTCCAGAGCCCGCCATGATTCATGTCTTTTCCCCTCAAGAGGCCAGTGTATAAGATACATATCGACATACTCAAATCCGAGATCATCCATACTTGCATCAAAAGCTTTTAAAGCGCTCTCATACCCCTGGTCCTGGTTCCATAACTTAGTTGTCACGAATACATCTTCTCTCTTAATGTTGCTTTCTTTTATCGCCTTACCGACATCCCCCTCATTTTTATAAGCGCGGGCGGTATCGATGTGACGGTAGCCCGCTTCGAGTGCCCAGGTCACAGCATTAAACGTTTCTTTTCCGGGTTTTGACAGGTAAACCCCGAATCCCAGTCTTGGAATCTCAATATTATTATTTAACTTAATTGTACTATCTATTGTCATCTTTTTCCTCCTGAGAAAACTATATAGGTAATAATTCCTTAAAGATAATAAAAACATCCGGTTTGCGGGATGATACTGTTAACTGTTTTTTAATTAAAATAACTAAGTGAGGTTAGAATGAAAAGAAGCTGGTTGAGTCTTGTCGTTATACTTATTCTGTTCAATTTTGTAAATGCACAGACAAAACACATAGTTATGGTAAGTAATTTCATGTTTACACCGCAGGATATAAATGTAACCGTGGGTGATACCGTTGAATGGCAGTGGGTTGAAGGGTCTCATACAACTACATCTGACAGTACCTCCGGTATTGATGTTTGGGATTCGCCTATAAATAGCAGCGTACCTGTATTCAGCGTAATCATCAGGACCTCCGGTCTTCACAGTTATCATTGTACTCCTCACCAGAGTCTGGGAATGATCGGAAGTATAACTGCGACAATGCCTACGGAAATTAATGAGCCGGAGCAGCTGCCCTTTCAATTCAGTCTTTCACAGAACTTTCCAAATCCCTTTAATCCTTCGACAATGATAATGTATAATCTGCCTTCATCTGCGTTCGTAACTTTAAAGGTTTATAATGCCCTCGGGAAAGAGGTTGCCGTACTTGTAAATCAGAATCAAAACGGCGGTGAACACATGGAGGTTTTTGATATAGGAAAAACGAGTGGACTGGCGAGCGGTGTTTATTTTTATAGGCTTACAGCAGGCAGTCTGGTACAAACCCGTAAAATGATGTTAATAAAATAAGGGAACGACTTAATAAGATCTGCAGAATGGTTCTTCTGATAAAAACAAGCCCCGCCTCAGTTAGCGGGGCTCTGATGTTAAAGAGCATCTGGACTATTCCAGGGGAAAAATGAGACAGAATATTAAAAAATTTCTATTTTATTTCGTGGGGATCCATAGCAAGCCGGTAATTCTCATTCAGAACGTTTAGTTTTTCCATATCCCTGTCCTCAATGTTAAAATCGAAGATTTCCGCATTCTCTTTTATTCTTTCCCGGTGAGAAGACTTTGGAATGGGAATTACATCATGCTGAACGGCCCATCGCAGCATTACCTGAGCAGGCGATTTGGAATATTTTCCGGAGATTTCCTGAATGGTTTTATTATCAAATTTATTTGCCCTTGAAAGGGGAGTATAGCCCTGGAGACGAATTCCTTCCTTCTTACAGAAGGAGAGAAGATCATCCTGGAAGTTAAACGGATTAAACTCAACCTGGTTTACGGCTGGTTTTGTATCAGAATTTGCGAACAGTTCTGTAAGATGTCTTATTGTATAATTGCTTACACCGATTGCTTTCGCTCCGCCCTGGTTGTAGATATCGACCAGCGCTTTCCAGGACTCCAGTCTTAACCCTTCTATAGGCCAGTGAATTAAAAACAGGTCCACATAACCAAGCTGCAGTCTGTTCATGCTTTTATCAAATGATTTCTTTGCCTTGTCGTAACCATGCTGGTTATTATCGAGTTTTGTAGTAATGAAAACTTCTTCACGCGGTATACCGCTCTGCCTTATTGCTTCTCCAACATACTCTTCATTTCCGTACATCTGAGCGGTGTCTATCAGGCGGTACCCTTTTGCAAGGGCTGCTGTTACGGCTTCTTTAACTCTCTTCTCACCGGTCAACTGATAAGTTCCGAATCCGAATACCGGTATCTCAATACCGCTGTTAAGTTTTTCACGACTATCTATTCTCAATTCCATTTTTATCCTCTTCTCCTTTATTAACAATTTCGTAAAAAGACTGGAAAAATTCTAAGTCATGTTTTGGCGATCACAAATATTGGCATTAACTCCGATGCTCTATAGCTCGGAGCCAATAAGGTATCATACCTGTCTGTGCACCCTCCAACTGGTTCAATTTATCTACTGACAGGTTGATGGTTTTAATCTTTGAGACTGTATTAGCAGTATCGGGTTGATCTCGCCGGAGCCGATTCTTATTCGCTTGTATCTGTAAATTATTTTGTGATCAGAGTTCCCTGGTGGAAGATCATTTTCCAATCATTGCCAAATAATTTCCAGATGGAGCTTCGCATAGAATTTGATTCAGATGATCCATCTTTTGTGATCTGGTGTGCGGTGTAAATAACAAGAACAAGGTTTTCAGACAGGACAGAGAGCACAAAATCAGTCATAGTAATTTCCGTACTGATCTCGTTTTTTAATGCATCAATTATTGCAGTCTTGTTCCATATCTTACCTGATTTCCCGATTTCAATGAACTCATCCGCAATTATTTTGTTCAGTTTAACTGGATTTTTTCGGAAGCCAGGTTTGTGTAAACTTTTCTCAAGCCTTTTGATAGTTTCAGTTAAAGTCTTTATATCCATACACTCGGTAACAATAATATTTGTTTATTCTTTCAATATACCTTTCTCCACTGTAAAAAATGCGGTAACAGCGCTTAGAAGGGCGAGGACTACAGAGATATATAGGATTAGATCAAAAGCGCTTACAAATGAATGCCGTATATCGGTAATGATTTCCCTGGTTGTCTCTTCTGTAAGTCCCCCGGGAGGTTTGGTGTCTGCGAGATCATTTGAGTTTTTAATAAGTTCAGTCTTCTGTTTGTTTGTCAGATTCATATTTTCTGTGCGCGACTCAAGATTATTCCTGAAGGAAATTATAATAAATGAACCGAGCACTGCAATTGCAGCCAGCCCTGCTATCCTTGCCATAGTATTATTTATTCCGGAAGCGATCCCGGTGTTACCGGAAGGAACAGTAGACATAACTGTGGCGGTAAGAGGTGCGACGACGATTCCCATTCCCAATCCCAAAATAAGTATCCCGGGAAAAAATGTACCCCAGTATTCTGAGGGTCCGTTTGTTAAACCCGGAAAGGATAGAAGAAAAAGTCCTGCTCCTGCTACCAGGGGTCCTGCTATTAAAGGTTTACGAGCCCCGAATTTGTCTGCGAAAATACCAGAAAAACGCGACATAACTGAAATAAGAATCGCAAACGGGAGAATCGCCAGACCCGCGCTGACTTCCCGGTATCCCTGTATCTGTACCAGGTTTATCGGAAGAAAGAACAGTCCTACATTCAGTGCAGTATACATTAATAGTGTAAGGAGATTCACCCCGGAAAAGGTTTTGGACTTAAATAAATTAAGAGGCATTAGGGGATGACTGCTTTTGATTTCAATGAACATGAAGATGATGAGTGAAAGTACGCCGGCAGAAAGGGAGACTAATACCTTTAGAGTTGTGAAACTCGTATCTGAAGCTTCCAGGAATCCATAAGTAATTCCTGCGAGTCCTATGGTTGCAAAGAAAGCTCCCGGTACATCCAGTTTCTTTGCGGATTCATCTTTGCTCTCAGGGACTTTAGCCAGTAGTGCCAGTATCGTGAAAAGTGCCAGGGGAAGATTTATAAAGAAAATAACTCTCCACAAGCCTATTCCAGCCAGCCAGCCGCCGAGAACCGGCCCTGCTGAAGTGGTTAGTGCGCTGAACGTTGACCAGGTACCGTAGGCTTTTCCTCTCCGCTCGGACGGAATAACAGAAGAGATAATAGCAAGACTTCCCGGTACCATTAAAGCCCCGCCTATTCCCTGGAACCCCCTTACAATGATCAGCATCTCAATGCCGTTTGATATTCCGCATAAAAAGGATGATATGCTGAATATAATGATTCCAATTACGAATATTTTTTTTCTGCCGTAAATATCTCCCAGAGATCCTCCCAGCAGCATAAGGGATGAGAGGAATAGTGTGTAGGCATTTATTATCCATAACAGGTTCTTACCGTTTATATTCAGATCTTTTTGTATGGCCGGAAGTGCCACATTCAGCGTGGATAAATCAATAAAAACCATGCTTGAGGCAAGGATGGCTGCCGTCAGTGTCCATTTCTCAACGGCTGAACTTTGATTATTCATCTTTTCCGATTAAAAAAATAAGGATGCTTAATAAATGAAATTATTTGCGTCAAAGCAAGGGTTTTTACCGATATTACCGGATTGTGAAATGGCTAACAGGTAATGGCGGCAGGACTTTTAAGAATTTCGAAATGTCTACCCGTTTGTTTTATCAAATTCAAGGAACTCCACCGGAGCCCCGTTCTCAAGAATCATTGCGACTCGCACTCCTTCTGAAGGGGAGCTTATATCGTCCAGCAGTTCTTTCCCCTTCACAGCTTCATTGAGATCATCAACTTCGAAGGCTGAGAACAAATTTATCAGAATACATTCAACAGTTTGAGGGCCATAATAAAAATCGCGACAACAAGCACAACTTTAATTAATTTTTCACCTTTCTTAACCGATAACCTGGCTGACCACCATCCGCCGGCTGCATTTCCGAGTCCCAGCATAACCCCCCAGAACCAGTTTACATTTCCTGTAAAAGCAAAAATCAGGAGAGCAGGCAGTGTAAAAACCAGCACTATAAATACCTTGTGCATATTAACGTAGACAAGGTTCAGCTTCATAAGATGCTGCAGAGAGGCCATAATCATAAAGCCTACTCCTACCTGAAGAAATCCGCCATAAAATCCTATCCCGAACATTGAAAGGTAAACAGACCAAGAAATTTTCTGGTTGCTTTCTCCTTCTTTTGTGTTTTTGGCTTTAGGCAGGAACATTGATATTATTATCAGGATCATCACAATACCGAGAATCTTCTGGAATAACTCGTCGTTCAGTTTTACTGCAAGGATGGCTCCAGCAATCGCACCGGGCAGAGTAAGAAGCGAAAGTTTAAGGCTAAGTTTGAACTGACTGAATTTTGACTGTTTGAACGAATATATAGCTGCAATATTTTGCATCATTATACCAACCCTGTTGGTTCCATTTGCCAAAGCCGAATCGAGTCCGAGGAAGATTAACATCGGAAGTGTAAGAGAAGAGCCGCCTCCGGCTCCCACATTTATAAAACCTGAAATAAATGCTATCACGAATAGAAGAATAACCGAAGTGACGTCCGACAAATCTAAATCCTATTTTTTTGATGTGAAATATACAACACTAACTACTTATCTTAAAAAATTTAATTTAGTTCATCAGCAGAAAACAGATAAAATCCACTTGTATGGAATTCTGATTTAATCTGTTCTAAGCAAAGATTAAAAAGAGAGGTTAGAAATGAAACAAATAGAATTTATTTCCATTTTACTAATTATGCTGGGGGTTTCATATATTTCTTATGCACAGACCCCGTATGCTGAATGGGCAAAACTGAAAGAAGACATGCCGGAAGGAGTTGTCAATAGTTATGAAAATATGAAACAGAATACACCCGAGAGAAACTGGATTGATCTTCCACCATATCCCGAGGCAAAAATTATCCAGACATCAAAGGCAACTCAAAGTATTGATGACAGTAAAAACCCGGAGCTTCCAACGGTAAGGCTGATAAGTAAGGACCCCGCTGAAAAAATAATTAATGTTTACAAGGATCTGATACAGGATTATCCCAAATGGCGGTGGGACAATAATATAAGGATTTTCTATAAGGGTAATCTGCAGGATGCACTTAACAGGCAGGCGCCTTATATCCAGATAACCTCTATAAAATCCAGTGAACCTGATTTGATATACGTGGCACCCGATGAGCTTGCGGTGGCAAATTCAAAAATAGTTGTCTGCTATAACCCGCGGAGTGTCAGGTGATATCATACCCGTAGCTTCCATTCAGATGGAAGGGAAGTATAGAAAAAATCTTCCGCGCTTCACTGATCATATGAGGATAATCCTTTATTCGATACCTGTCGGATATATGAAATAAAATAAGTTTTTTGACACCCGCAGATTTCGCGAGCTGTGCGGCATGCCTCGCTGTAAGGTGATGATTTTTTTCTGCAAATTCTTTTTCATCTGTAAGATACTGACTCTCACAAACCATCGTATCGCAGTTATTAAAAACCTTTTTAATACTTGAATTTGTCTCTTTACTGTATCTGAAGTCGGTTAAGTAACCTATACTTTCACCCTCTTGCTTTTCAAGGAGTCTGTTCCTGAGGGATTTTAATTTAAAATATTTTCCATCGACAGCAATTTCCTCTTCAGGACTGATCTGTGGATTACGAACCTTTTCAAGCCAGGAACCCCGCGTTAGACCAGTTTTTTCAAGGTGTTCTTTGTTGATATTCAGAGATGACTTTTCTTTAATGAAGTACGCTGCAGAAGGAATTATATGGTCAAGGAGAACCGCCTTTACCGAAAAATCGGAATTATCAATTAGCGTACCCACAAATGGTTTTTCCCCTGAACGATGCTTTACAGAATATCCCTCAGCTGTCTTAAATAAGAAGGTTGAAATACTTTTTTCTTTTATATCCGTTACATACCAAAACCCGGGAACTCCCTTAACCAGGTTCCATTTGAAGCCCTGCAGCCTGTTTTGTATAAGTTCTGCTGTGTCTTCAGGACCATATATGTGCACCGGTTTCTTATCCCTGTCATAATTCCTCCTGAAGAAATAATCGAACCCGGCTATATGGTCAATGTGGAGATGCGAGAAGAAAAGATAGTTAATCGACTTTATGGTCCTCTGATCAAGGTCTTTCAGAATATTTTCCCCGCAGTCGAACAGCATTCTATGGATACCCGTCCCGCTGTTTATCCATACCATAAGTCCGTTATCCCATCCTGGTTTCCCCAGCACACGATAGCTTATACTCATGCCTTATACTTCTCTAATTAAAAAGAAAATTCTTATTTTTAACCTGTTAATTTAATATATAATAATTCCTTATAAAGATTTCTCATGATGAACTTTAAAACATTTCTTCAGACTTCACTCTTTCTGGTATTTCTTTCAGTGATGTCTTTATATCCTCAGGGGAAAGAGTATATCATAAATCATTATGATAAGCATGAATACAGTATCGCAATGAGAGACGGGGCAAAATTATTCACGGCGGTCTATTCGCCAAAAGATACATCAGTCAATTACCCTATACTTATGATCAGAACTCCTTATACTGTCGCTCCATACGGAGAAAATAATTACCCTGATGACTTCGAAGTGCCGGAGGAAATGGTTAAGGATGGATATATTTTCGTATTCCAGGATGTCCGCGGCAGGTTTATGTCCGAGGGTAATTATGTTAATATGCGTGCATATATACTCGGTAAAAAGACCAATAAAGATGTTGATGAGAGCAGCGATACGTATGATACTATAGACTGGCTGGTAAAACATATCGCTCATAATAATGGAAAAGTCGGGATGTGGGGAATTTCCTATCCTGGTTTTTATGCAGCTATGGGCTCAATTGAGGCTCATCCTGCTTTAGTTGCGGTTTCCCCTGAGGCTCCTATAGCAAACTGGTTTATGGGGGATGATATGCACCATAACGGAGGTTTCTCTTTATTAATGGACTTTGACTTTTTTTCAATCTTCGGACGCCAGCGTGATTCACTTACCATAAAATGGCCGGAGCCGCTAAAATATGACTCCCCTGATGCCTATAATTTTTTTCTTAACGTTGGTCCTCTGTCGAACGTTAATAGGAACTTTTTCCATGATAGCATAGCTTTCTGGGATTCAACAATAAATCATCCTGATTATGATTACTACTGGAAGGCTAAGAATAATCTACCCCATTTTAATAATATTACTCCCGCAGTGTTAATTGTAGGCGGGTGGTACGATGCCGAAGATCTTTACGGCCCGCTTCATATTTATAAATCAATAGAAGAAAAAAATCCCGGTGCAAATAATTACTTGGTCATGGGTCCCTGGTTTCATGGCGGCTGGATGAGAAGCGAAGGAGATTCTCTCGGCAACATATCATTCGGTGCCAAAACAAGCGAATTCTTTCAGCAGAAAATGTTTATCCCTTTTTTTGAGTATTATCTGAAAGGGAAGGGGCAGTTCAGTCAGCCTGATGCTTATGTGTTTCAGACAGGTACTAATGAATGGAAGACCTATTCCTCCTGGCCTCCTCCTGATGCTGTGGACGGTAAAATATATTTCAGCAGTGGTCATACTTTGTCTTTTGAAGGTCCCGGACCGAAAGGTTACGACGAATATTTAGCTGACCCCATGAAGCCTGTTCCATACACCGAAAAGAAGCTTGACTCGAGAAGCTTTTATAATAAGAGCTATATGATAGAAGATCAAAGATTCGCTTCGGAGCGACCTGATGTCCTGGTTTATGAATCTGAACCTCTTAAGGATAATGTTACTTTGTCAGGTCCCCTACTGGCTGAACTTTATGTCTCCACTTCAGGAACAGACGGTGACTGGGTCGTTAAAATTATTGATGAATTTCCGGTTGACGCGCCCTCACCGGATCCAAATCCGAAAAATGTAGAAATGGGTGATTACCAGGAACTAATCCGGGGTGAGATAATGCGGGGAAGGTTCCGCAATAGTTTTGAAAAACCTGAACCATTTAAACCAGGGGAAGTTTCAAAAGTAGAATTCAGTCTTCAGGATATAAACCATACTTTTCTGAAGGGTCACAGGATAATGATCCAGGTTCAGAGCAGCTGGTTCCCATTCTTCGACAGGAATCCTCAGACTTTTGTAACGAATATTTATAAAGCAGAACAGAAGGATTTCAGGAAGGCAGAGATCAAACTCTATCACTCGAAGCAATATCCTTCATCTGTAAACGTGAAATTCTTAAAGAACTAAAGACTGACTCAAAGGTAATTTCAGTATAATGCTGGGCTTGCCGAAGTGAGATCGATGTAGTGAGCTTATCGAAGTATAGTTTAAAATGTCTGTCTTTGATGCAAGTTCTGTCTTCGACAGGCCAGTCTTCGATCAGCTCACCTGACGATTTCTGTCTTCGACAGACTCAGACTGACAAATATATCTGTCATTATTCACAGGAGAGTAACATGAAAAAGATTATCTTCAATTTTTTAATCATCGGTATTGTTATGTCATCGGTTTCCTTTCCACAGCTCAGTTATAAGCAGGATCCCTTTGCACATACCTTTTCGATTGTTGCAAGAGATCCACAGACCGGCGAGATGGGCGTTGCTGTTCAATCTCACTGGTTTTCTGTCGGTACCATTGTAACATGGGCTGAGGCAGGAGTCGGGGCTATTGCCACACAGTCGTTTGTTAATGCTTCGTTCGGGCCGCGAGGACTTGAGATGCTTAAAAAAGGAATGACTGCTCAGCAGGCCGTGGATTCACTACTTGCTTCAGATGAAGGAAGGGAGTTCAGACAGCTTGCTATAATCGACTCAAAAGGAAATGTGGCATCCTTCACCGGGAAAAAATGCGTTCAGCCGGCCGGGAATATCGTTGGCGATAATTTTTCCTGCCAGGCAAACCTGATGATAAATGATAAAGTTTGGCCTGCAATGTCTGAGGCTTTTAAGAAATCAACGGGACCCCTCGCTGAAAGGATGATGGCTGCTTTGGAAGCTGGACAGAAAGCAGGCGGGGATATACGAGGGAAACAGTCGGCGGCAATGCTTGTTGTCAGGGGTAAATCAACAGGCAAAGTGTGGGAGGACAGATTGATTGATCTGCGTGTGGACGATAGTCCTGAACCTATAAAAGAACTGAAACGCCTTCTCAAAGTTCACCGTGCATATGATCACATGAACGCCGGCGATCTTGCAGTTGAAAAGAATGATATGAAGCAGGCGCTTTACGAATATTCAACTGCCGAAAAGATGTTCCCGGATAATGCGGAAATGAAATACTGGCATGCAGTCGCTCTGGCAAATAATGGAAAAGTGGATGAATCACTTCCTATATTCAGAGAAGTTTTTAATATGGATGAAAACTGGAGAGATCTTACACCGCGACTTGTGGAGCCGGGACTGCTTACGGTAGATGATAAGGATCTGAAACGCATAATGGATGTGAAATGAAAAAAGAATGAATGCTTGAAAAATTCTTATTAGTATCAGGGAACATCGGCAAGCCAGAAACAGGCTTTATTCCAAAGAACTGCAGAGCGGGGAATAGCAGCCTAAATCTAAATTCCCGGTGCTGACTTAATTATTTCAGATGCCGACCTGATTTTGGAAGCATAATTTTCAATCACTCCTGCAACCACTTTTATCTGATCTTCAGCTTCCTCCCAGTTTCTCTGTTCAATTGCTTCACGGATTGACGGAAGAGTTTTTACTCCATATCCTGTATAGAAGCCTGGAGCATAAATTTCATGGATATACCATGGGCGTCGCGGAAGACCGGCTGACAAAGTTAAGGCTCTTTCCGTCTGCATCAGTGTTGTGTTCAGCTCTTTGGTTTGTTTATCTGTTAAAGCCGTTCCCGATTCTTTCAGTTTTCTTACCAGGTTATCATATTCTGCCGACGCTTCCTTCAGCTTTACTTCAGCATTCTGCAGTGGAGAGAAATCTATATACGTCACCTCTTTTTGCAGCGGAGGTACTACGTATGTTTTAGTCGGGTCAGAGGCATACAGAAAATATTTCTTATTGATATTCACATTAAAGGTTTTTGTTTCCTCCCTCATACTATCAGTCATTTTCATTAATTCGGAGATATACTTATCTATAGTTTCATATGAATTGGTGAATTTGAAGGGAAGAATATCGGCATCGGCAAGACGAAGCATAAGTCTGCCTGCAGTTTGGGCCAGAGCCACACCGTATACAAAATCAGGATCTCCGAACCTCTTATAGTTATCATATGAATCATAGATGGAGTGATAATTTCCGCCGCCGTCTTCACCGCCATAACCCAGGCTGAGACTGGCGATGCCGAGATGCTGAATAAAAGGAGTATAATCCGAGCCTGAACCAAGTGCCGAAATAGGGAGATCTTCCTTTGAAGTCAACTCTGCCCGGGATTCCGGGGAACTATTAACCAGCCGGTGTGCAAGCATCCTCTCTTTTACCGGGATTCCTGTTTCCGGATCGGTTACATCAGCTGCTACAGAGTTAACAAAATGTTCAAGCGAGTGTGATCCTCCTGCATAAAGGAAACCTCTTCCGTTCCCATCCGAATTAATATAAACAACTGCCTTATCCTTTAATTCATCGGCGTGAGTTTCCGCCCACTCAGTCGATCCCATCAGTCCTTCTTCCTCTGCATCCCAGGCACAGTATACCATGGTGCGTTTCGGCTTCCACCCGGTTTTAACTAGTTCGCCAACACCCCTGGCTTCCTCCATTAATGCCGCTAGTCCGCTTACAGGATCAGCAGCACCATTTACCCAGTGCGTCATGGTGATTGCCTCTGATAACCCATTCATCCGGGTACTCGCTGCCTTTAATCTTTGCAATGACATCGCGGATAGGAACCATATCCCAGTTCGATTCAACTTTCAAATGAACTACTGTCTTACCCGGACCGAAGTGATATGTTGTAGGAAGTGCTCCTCTCCAGTCTGGTGGAACTACCTGTCCCTTTAAGTTCTCTAGGAAATGAATCGCATCTCCATAAGAAACAGGAAGAACTGGAATTTTGGTAAATACTTTTACTTCATCCATCTTTAACCGTTTTGCGTCTTTGGTTGCCCCGATACCAGGTGTGAGAGGATCTCCATTATATTGCGGAAAATCAATTACCGAACCCCGCTGGACTCCGTTTTCGTTTCGATATGCTCCCTCAGGATAAACATCTCCCTGGTAATAACCATCTTCGTGGGGATCCGAATAAATGATGCAGCCGATGGCCCCATGCTCAGCGGCTACCTTAGGTTTAATTCCTCTCCACGATCCTCCGTATCGGGCTAAAACTATTTTTCCTTTTACATCAACGCCATTCTGAGCAAGGATATCATAGTCCTCTGGGATTCCATAATTCACATATACCAGCTCACCGGTGACATCACCATCAATCGAATAAGCATTATAGGTTGGCAGCTGTTCATCGGTCTGAGAAGAAGTTGCATCCTCTTTTATGGCCGGCTCTTTTAACTTTGCTTCGTATTTCTCCGGGGAAAGCATTTCAAGTACCCTTGTTTTGGGAGTAGGGAAGAGTATCGTAAACTCTTCTACCTTAGTGTCAAATCCCCACGATTTAAATAATCTTTCGATATAATCAATATTTGCTTCGTCATATGCAGATCCTGTATGATGCGGGTGCGCCGAGAGGACCTTCATAAAGTTATCTACATTTTCTGCTTTAAGAATGGAGTCAAATCCCTTTTCAATCTTTTCCTGGTTGGTGGTCTGCGAATAAAGTGAAAGACTGGCAAGGCAAAGTAATAGAATTGAATATTTCATTTCTGAACTTCCCTGGTTTTTCGGATAAATATATAAAACTTGTCGAAAATATATAAATTAGCATTGAATACAAATTCATTTTTATTCATTTTATACTTCATTTAACCAGGGATAGATTTAATGAAAATAAAGAATTCAATTTTACCGGCAGTTTTGCTACTATCCATTTTAACTTCGTTTTTATATTTCAACCGCTTTAGTTCATCTGGTAACCTTGAAAGTAGTAAGATGGAACCGTCTGAATGGATGATGACGCAGAGACTTTTTCCATATATGCAGGCCGATCCGGATGTATATTCCGAGGCTCTCCGGCAGTTTAACGCAATGAAAAGTTCACTGAAGAAAATGGAAGGATTGAGCTGGACATTTGCAGGGCCTGTAAACATTGGAGGGAGAATAACAGATATTGAATTCAATCCGCTTAATCCGGATATAGTTTATTGCTCTGCTGCTACAGGAGGGGTATTTAAATCGACAGATAAAGGAGAAACCTGGCTGCCTGTATTCGACGGGCAGGCATTTATATCCATAGGAGACATTGCTGTTGATCCTGCGAATCCTGATATAATATATGTCGGTACAGGTGAAGCGAACGGAGGACACAATAATTTGCCCGGCGGCGGAATGTTTAAGTCAACCAATGCCGGAGATTCCTGGTTCCCGATAGGTCTTGATAGTGCCGAGACAATCGGAAGAGTAATTATCAATCCCTCTGATCCGAATGAAATTTTTGTTGCTGCAGTAGGTTCATATTTTACACCGACTCATCAGAGAGGTATATTTAAAAGTACTGACGGTGGTGCAACCTGGAATCAATCTCTCTTCGTCTCCGATTCAACCGGAGCCATAGATATAGTAATGAACCCCAATAACCCGGATTTTCTTCTCGCCGCTATGTGGGAAAGAGTACGGAGACCCAATTCATCGCATCTGTATGGACCCTCCAGCGGAATATACAGATCAACCGATAACGGGACGACCTGGGAATTGCTCGGACCTTCTACAGGACTGCCGGATGCTTCATCAAACAACATTGGAAGAATAGGTCTGGCAATCTCAAAAACAAATCCTGAAATTTCATATGCACTGTATAATGACGGCGCTGTTTATATTGGTTTATACAAGACAACTGATTACGGAACCTCATGGACAAACGCCGATCCCGATATGGAAATTTTAAACGGTGTAAGTAATTTCAGCTGGTATTTCGGTCAGGTGAGAATAAATCCTTCCGATCCCGCTAAAGTTTACGTAATGGATGTTGGCTTTATGAGATCATCCGATGGAGGAGCTAACTGGAATTTATCCTATCAGACCCACGTGGATCACCATGCCCTGGCTTTTGACCCAACAAATCCGAATTATTTGATTAACGGTGATGATGGAGGTATATACATCTCCACAAATGGCGGTTCAACGTGGTCAGGACCAAAGGAAATGCCTAATACACAGTTTTACGAAATAGGACTTGATTATAACAATCCTCCAAAACTTTATGGCGGTACTCAGGATAACAATACTATTAGAACACAAACCGGAAGCCTGGACGACTGGCACCCCCTCATCGGCGGCGATGGCTTTTATGTAATTGTTGATTTTACTAACCCAAACATAATATATGCTGAGTCCCAGAACGGATATCTTCAGAAATCTACTAACGGTGGAAATGACTTTAGTTATGCAAGAAACGGTATAAATCCTGACGAACCTACAAACTGGTCAACCCCGGTTGTAATGGATCCTAATGATCATAATGTTCTGTATTACGGCACAGATAGAGTATACCGTACTACTAACGGTGCAGGGAACTGGACAGTAATAAGTCCTGATCTTTCAGACGGCATTCCCGGCACAAGACTCGGTACCGTTACAACGATAGATGTGGCTCCAACAAATTCCAACGTTATTTACGCTGGCACAGATGACAGCCATGTATGGGTCACTACGGATTATGGTTCTAACTGGACGGATATTTCCACAGCGCTTCCTTACCGGTGGGTAACACGGGTAAAAGTCGATCCGAATAATGAGAATAATGTTTACGTAACTTTTTCGGGTCTGAGATGGCGCGATCCTCAATCTCACGTATTTAAGAGCACTAATATGGGAGCTGACTGGTCCGACATAAGCAGCAATTTGCCTGATGCCCCTGCTAACGCTTTTGCGGTCGATAATAATGATCCCAACAGACTTTACCTTGGTAGCGACGTCGGAGCATTTATGAGCTTTAATGGAGGCACAAGCTGGCAGCCTATTGCCGATGGACTGCCTGTTGTTTCTGTTTATGATATGAAGATCCATCCTGTGGAAAATTACCTGGCAATAGGAACGCACGGAAGATCAATGTACAAAATTGATCTCGGGCAGTTGGTCGATGTTAAGCAGCCGGTTAATAAATTAAAAGATTTCAGTTTGTCACAGAATTATCCAAATCCTTTTAACCCATCCACCAATATATCCTTTTCACTAGCGCATCCATCTTTTATTACACTCAAAGTTTATGATGTACTGGGGAAGGAAGTTGCCAGCCTTATTGACGAAGAAAAGTCCCCCGGTACATATGACATAAACTTTAATGCTCAAAACCTGAGCAGCGGCGTGTATTATTACCGGATTAAAGCAGGCAGTTTTTCAGAAACCAGGAAAATGATTTTGATGAAGTAGGCCTCAAGGATTTTAAACCTGCAGGTTAGCCGGGCTGTACCAAAAGTGATATTGTCATGATGTCCTCCGGCTTACCTGCATTGTTTATACTGCCGCTGGCAGATAGGTTGGTAGTTTTATCCGCCTTTTGAACTCAAAATGAGACACCCCGAAACAGCCAAATTTCCACTGTTGAAAAATCTGTAGTATGACAAAATGTCAGTGTCCCGGGTTTTGCTTAGATCATCTTCTGATTTCACCGTTTATCCTAAATAGTTAGCCGGCACGGAAATGAATTTTTATTTTTCAATATTATAATACATTCAATGGAGGGCAGCATGAGAAAAAGGATCAGCTTCAACATTTACATCTTCTACATTATTATGTTCATTCTGATGCTGGCTGCTGTGGTTTCGGCCCAGACGCAGCTTACCGCTCCCCAGGTGAGCCAGAAAGCCAGTGTATCCCAGACTATTGGACTTACTGAGATAACTATCAACTATCACAGCCCAAAGGTCAACGGCCGGGAAGTATGGGGCAAACTTGTACCTTACAATGAAGTTTGGCGCGGCGGTGCAAATGAAAACACAACCATAACGTTTTCTGATCCCGTAAAAATTGAAGGGAAAGATATTCCTGCAGGTACATATGGATTGCATTTCATTCCCACAGAAAAAGACTGGACGGTTATCTTCAATAAAAACTATTGGTCGTGGGGAAGCTTTAATTACAGAGAAAAGGATGATCAGCTCAGAGTAACAGTAAAACCGGAAAAAGCAGATTTCCGTGAATGGCTGAGCTACTCCTTTGATAATCCTGAAGAGAATTCGGTTACCGTAGTACTGCGGTGGGAAAAACTACAAGTCCCTATTCATATTACACTTGATGTCCACGAACTTGTGCTGCAGCATATGAAGAAAGAGCTTGACAACCTTCAGGGATTTTCCTGGCAGGGCTGGAACCAGATCGCTGCATATGCACTTGTTAATAACGTTCACCTCGCCGATGCTATGGATTGGGCAGACAAATCAATAAATATTAATAAAAATTTCACTAACCAGATGACGAAAGCAGGACTGCTGGAAGCAACGGGTAAATCCGCCGAAGCAGCAGAATTGAAAAAATCGGTAATGGCAGATGCAACAGAAGCTGAAATGAATACTTACGGCTACCAGCTGCTCCAGAGAGGTAAGAACGCAGAAGCACTTGAGGTATTTACCAGGAATACTAAAGATCATCCAGATTCGTGGAATGTTTGGGATAGTCTTGGTGAAGCTTATGGGATTAACGGCGATAAAGAGATGGCCGCTAAATATTACTCAAAAGCATACGATATGGCTCCCGAAAATCAGAAGAGCAGGATAAAAGGCATCCTTAAAAACTTTGGCAAGAATATGTAGCCTAGTTTATGTTTTTTCAATTGCTGTCGCAACTCAATCATTGCCGGGTGCGACAGCATAATTTTTCCTCAAAAATTTCTTCTTTGTTATCTGGCCTTTCCTCTCCCCGATTGTCCTAACAGAAAATCCCCACAAATGTATAACTGATTTAATAATACATATTTAATGTTAAATTTGTGTTATTGAAGGATTGTAAAAATGGAAGAACAAAAAAATTCCCCGCAAACGGTGAAAAGTCTGCTGATACCCGGAGGCTTCGTTGTATTTTTATGGATAATCCTCATTATTCAGCAGACATTTAACCTGAACTTCCCTTACGAATTCGGCCTTTATCCGAGAACCTTTTCCGGTTTGATTGGAATTATAACCTCACCGCTGATTCACGCCGGATATACGCACCTTCTCTCTAATTCACTGCCGGTATTTCTGCTCTCTGCAGGGATGATTTATTTTTATCCCGAGACTGCGTTTAAGGTTATAGGGATAATTTATGTTTTTACAGGACTGCTGGTATGGCTTTTTGCCCGTTCTGTTTTTCATATAGGTGCATCAGGATTGATATATGGCTTTGCTGCTTTTCTGTTCTTCAGCGGAATCTTTAAGAGAGATAACCGCTCTATAGGACTCTCTCTCCTGGTTACCTTCCTATATGGCGGGATGGTCTGGGGAATCCTTCCCGGACAGCCTGGCATTTCATGGGAATCACATTTCTTCGGGGGAATAACCGGGATAATCTGCGCTTTCATCTTCCGTAAAAAAGATAAGCATTATAAATACGATTGGGAAGCAGAGGAAAGTGATGTGCCTCCTGACAAGCTTGAAATCTCATACGACAAGGACAGGCAGGGTGAGCCCTCTAAGGAATAATACCGGGCTAGAAAATTTGTTTCGAATTAAGCAGGATATCAGGTTCGATTTAGTTCGAAATCTGATCGTTAGATTCCGAAATAAATCCTTCTTTGAGGAACAGGTTCGGAATGAAACCTTGGGGACACCCTCAATCAGCCTCTAACCTTATCTTTTTAATGATAATTCACCAAACTTTTTTATTTTGTTGGGAATTTATGTAAATAGGAAACCTTTGAAAAATAACTTTGGAATTTGAGAAAGAAAATCAGAAGAGGAAATTACTAATGAAAAAAACAACATCAGAAACCAGGAAATACCGCCTGGATATGAATGATCAAATACTTAACTCAGGCTTCAGAGATTTTAATAAATTTTTTGCCCTGGATAATAAAGCTTACATTGACGGCGCACTTCCGGCAAAGACGAAAGAGCTGATGGGACTTGTTGCATCCATGGTAATGCGATGCAATGACTGCATCTTTTATCATATCGACAGATCTATACAGGAAGGCGCGGGCAGGGAGGAGCTGTATGAGTCATTTAATATCGCTCTTATTGTTGGCGGCTCAATAGTAATCCCCCATCTAAGATATGGTTTCGAGGTGATGGAAGATATCCTTACGGAATCAAATAAATAATTTTTCAATTTTACAGGACTACAATGGAATATATCGGAATTATCGGACTGCTGGCTCTGGCTGCCGGGTGGATCCCCCAGACCATCGAAACCATTAAATATAAACGCTGCAACATAAACCTCTATTTCCTTATTCTTAACTTCATAGGAAGTGTATCCCTCACTATCTATGCGATATTTCTTCACGACGCTGTTTTTACTATTCTTAATTCAATGACTACACTCGGTGCGGTTATTAACCTGTTTTACAAATTCCAATCGGTAAAAGGAGCAAATGCTTGAATAAAATCATAATTGCCACCACAAACCAGGGAAAGCTGAAGGAAATAAAAAAAATATTGAAGGATCTTCCGTTCGATCTTTTGAGTCTGGGTGATTTGGAGAATGTTCCAGAAGTAATCGAAGATAAGGATACATTTCTCGGTAATGCAGAAAAAAAAGCGACGGATATCTTTAATGTTCTTAAAATCCCGGTTATTGCGGACGATTCAGGACTTTCAGTTGATCAACTCAGCGGCAGACCGGGTGTTTATTCCGCCAGGTATGCCGGAGAAAACTCATCGGACGAGGAGAATAACAAGAAACTAATATCAGAACTGAAGCGGCTGCCGTCACCTCACCCTGCTAGGTTTATTTCTGTCGCTGTTTATTATGACGGGAATACCTATATTTCCGCCTCCGGTGAGCTGATTGGTGAAATAATTCTTAACCCGAAAGGACACAACGGGTTCGGTTACGACCCGTTATTTGTACCTGCAGGTTATCCGTCAACACTGGCGGAATTATCTTTTGAAGAAAAAAACAGTATAAGTCACCGGGCTGAAGCTTTTAATAAACTGAAAAAAAAGTTAATCGGAGGTTAATATGATGAGGTTCCTTTCCGGTTCAGTATTAATAATAATATTAGGACTCTTAATAAATGCATGTAATAAGAATAATAGCACGAATCCTCCTGTTCAGAACAATACGGGATATTTTCCTAACGGGGACGGTACCACCTATACTTATTCTATAGCAAAAAGTGATTCAAACGGAACTCAGAATACAGGAACCCGCAGCACTGAATACAGCGGCACAGAAGTAAAGAACGGTACAACTTACCAGGTGCAAATCGACTCAATAAACATATCGGGCATATCATCGATCTCTCTTTCATATTTCCGGAAAACCAACGACAGTCTCTATTACTTCCTGGATACAACAGGATTGTCAGCTTCCATACCCGATAGTCTGAGAAACAGCATATCGCTTGATGCAGAAATGAAGCTTCTCTCATTTCCTGTTGATGTTAATAAAACCTGGTCGGTTTTTAAGTTATCCATAAAATATCTCATATTTACCCTCCCTGTATTGACAGTTGATGGTTCTTATGATGGAACAGAAAACATTACGCTGAATCTTAATTCGGGAGATGTAAATAAGGATGCAGTAAGATTAAAATATACCCTGAGCATTATAGTTCCCGGCGCCCCAACAACCGAATACAACGCTTCTGCCTGGCTGGTTGACGGGATAGGAATTGTCAAGTGGCAGGGCAACGCTGCAATACTGGATGTGTTCGCAGGCGGAGGCATTGATCTTTCGGATACAACTTCGGTAATTACTCAGAGTCTTATCTCTTACGACGTTAAGCAATAAGCGCAGTCATTTCGAATCTATTTTTAGAGACGGGTCGTTGACCCGTCTCAGATCGTCGTCGTAATTTTTTCTTATTCTTTGCGCCTTTGTGTCTTCGTGGCATTTTTTCCTATTTCGTAGCAATAATAGTCTGTACAATCCCCATTGTAAGCGGATAGATCTCAATATTCCTGAAACCCGAATTCCTCAACAGCTCCGGCATATTTATTTTCTCATCAAATTCCTCAACCGAACGCGGCAGGTATTTATAAGCTTCCATATCACCTGATATTATACCGCCAACCAAAGGGAGTACCTTTTTGAAATAAAACTTATACAAGGTTTTGAACACAGCATTAGAAGGGAGCCTGAACTCAATAATCGTCGCTTTTCCGCCCTTACTTAATATCCGGTAAAAGGAATTAAAACCTTCCTGGATATCGTAAAAATTTCTGACGCCGAAGGCAACCGTTATATTTGTAACAGACTCATCTTTAAGGGGAAGATTTTCTGCAACCATCTGTACTGTTTTTGATTTTATCCACTCACTCTTTTTCTCAAAAAGCTGAAGCATATTTAACGAATAATCTGCTCCGAAGATTTTTTTTGCCCCCTGTTTCCTGGCCTCTATTGCAACGTCGCCAGTACCGCAGGCAACATCCAGCAGGATACTGTCTGAATTAAGTCCTGTAAGCTCCAGAGCTTTTTTTCTCCAGTAAATATCCATCCCGAAGCTCAGCAGATGATTAAGAAAATCATATTTCCAGGCAATAGAATCAAATATCTTTTTAACTTCTTTTTTCTTTTCAGTCATATTTTATTTTATTGTATTGAAATTCTTCCTGGTCTGTTTTTTTTCTCCACCAGTTAAAAATGTATTTCCCTGACCACAATGAGAACATCATAAAAGCCAGTCCTCCCGCAAGATCAATCACATAATGATACTGAAGATAGACAGTCGCGAAAATCAGCAGTGAACCAACAGGAATGAAAAAATACTTGGAACGGCTTTTCAGCCTTACAGACAGGTACATTACGATAAGCGTTATCATCGTGTGTCCGCTGGGGAACACATCTCTCTGGACAAATTCGGCCGGATTAAGAGTAGAAGGCGTAATTGATTCACCAAAATTAACAAAATCACGCAGGTATTTGGTAAACAGCAATCCCGGCAACTGTTGGTCAAGTTCGGCAAAGTTGTGAAGTGTGAAACGAGGACCAATGCCCGGCAGTGCAAAATAGCCAAGGTAGGAAAGGAAAAATCCATACACTATAGAGAATATGGCAAAATCAACCCCCAGGTATTTATGCTTCCTGAGAAGAACCAGGGCAAGTATAATCGGCAGAAGGTAGAACATGCTGTATATAATCTGAAGTATTTCCGTCAGCAGAGGAAATGCTATCTTCTGCAGAACCTGTGTAGGATTAGCGCCGAATATCCAGTAATCAATCTTTATAAAGAGCCAGTCGTAATCCTGCCCTCTGATCGGCTTTATCATAAAGTACAGCTCTTTAAATGTAATAAAAATTAAAGGTGCTATATACCAGTAATGAATTACCCGCCAGAGTTTGTAATTCTGTTTACTCTCCAGGAAAGAGATAAGAAAAGCAAAGACTATTACCCCGATATTCATCAGCATCCAGGTAGAAGTATTTTCTATTTTATCGTGGAAAATAATATTCATTATAACCAGGAAGACATAGAAAACGACTACTACAAGATCGTAGGCCTTCAGATTCTTAATAAACGATTCAAATCTTTTCATCGGCCGGAATTATTAAGGGGATGATTAAGTGTGTACAATGCAAGATTTTCGAAATCCTTTAGGTTAAGCTGTTCAGCGCGAAGAGACAGGTCAATGCCTGAACCTGAAAAATTTATATCTCTAAATATACTGTCTCCAAGTGAATTTTTTAAAGTTTTTCTTCTTTTTCCGAATGAAGCCTTCACAATTTCAATAAATCTTTTTTTAAGTTCATCACTGATGGCAAGATCTTTCATAAAAATATGAATAACAGCCGAAAATACTTTGGGTTTAGGATAAAAAACATTCGGCGATACCTTAAAACAAAACTTTACTTCAGCAAAATATCCCAGCAGTACCGAAAGAATTCCGTATTCCTTCGTCCCCGGATCGGAAGTAATCCTTTTTGCTACTTCATACTGGACCATAAGCACAGCATCGTTAATAATTTCGTTCTCTTCTATCAACTTGAAGATGATAGGGGAGGTGAGGTTGTAGGGTATATTTCCAGCTATTCTTAGTTTGCGCCTGGCATCGCTATAAAAATTTAACAGATCCGTCTTTAGAAAATCTTCATTATAGAATTTTACGGTCGGATATTTCTCAGCCAGATCTTCTTTAACCCTTTTATCAATCTCAACGGCAGCAATTTCAGCATCTGTCTCAGTCAGCTTTGAAGTCAGCGCACCCATGCCGGGACCGACTTCAATAATAAAATCTCCGCCGGCAGGATTTATCTCCCTGACAATTTTTGCGAGAATGTTGTTATCAGTGAGATAATTCTGACCAAATCGCTTTAGGGGTTTAACTTTTTCCATTTAATAAAATTAATGGAAGATTGAACCAGATACAATTATTTTATGTTGAATGTTTCAAATAACACAGTTCCATCGGTTTTGAAAATATTTCTATTTATTCATAGCTTTCAGGAAACGATAAATTAAAAAGGAGCAGAGTCTGAGTAAGAAATATATCATCAGCGTAGATATGGGGGGGACCAAGATACTTGCAGCAGTACTAAATTCAGAAGAGGGAATAGTTAAAAAACTGAAACGTCCCACCGGAACAGGTAAAGGTGCCGATGAGTACGTTAAAGCCCTTGCAGATGCGGTTAAAGAGCTTGTTAAGGAATCAGGAATAGATAAAGATCGGATTGCAGCCGTTTGTCTGGGTGTTCCGGGAAGTGTCAACCCTTTCACCGGCGTCATAGCAATGGCACCTAACCTTGGACTAAAGGATTATAACATAAAAGAAAAACTTGAAGAGCTTATTCCTTATAAGGTGCTGATTGAGAATGACGTGAACCTTGGAGCGCTAGGAGTAAAGTATTACGGACTTGGTAAAGATGCAAAGGATATGCTTATTGTTTTTATAGGCACAGGTATTGGCGCGGGATTTATTTTCGACGGAAAGCTTTTCAGAGGAGCAGATTATGCTGCGGGAGAAATTGGGCATATTAAAGTTGAAAAGGACGGACCATTGTGCGGATGCGGCAACCATGGCTGCTTTGAAGCTGTTGCAAGCCGGACAGCAGTCGACAGAAATATTAAAAAGGATCTGAAAAAGGGTGAAGATAGTATCCTGAAAGAATTCGCCGGTTCGGAAAAACAAATTAAAAGCAAGGTCCTGGCTAATGCAGTGAAAAAGGGGGATAAGGTTACAATCAGGCATCTGACCAAAGCTTGTAAAATTATTGGACGTGTTCTGGCTGATATTACAAACCTGCTTAACCTTGATCTGATAGTCCTGGGAGGAGGAGTAATTGAAGCGCTTGATAAATTTATGCTTCCTATAATCAAAGAATCTTTTGAGCAGAACGCTCTGCCTTCTTCTTCAAAAGGATTAAAACTTCTGCCTACAAGGCTGGGGGATGATGCAGCATTATACGGAGGGATCCCGCTTGCTGAAGAGTTCCTGAATGTTAAAATCTAATTAAACTGACTCTCCACTTTGGCGAGTTCGTTGGAAGCCTTTTCCCATTCGGCAAGTATTCTTTCCAGTTCTTTTTTAGAATCCTGGAATTCCTGGTTTTTGATTCTTGCCATTTCGGGATTGGTGTAAGTCTCCGGAAGAGTTAAATCCTTCTCCAGCTTCTTTTCCTGTGCTTCCAGCTCTGATATTCTTTTTTCAAGGACTTCAATTTTCTTTAAGAGATCTTTTGTGGCCTTGTACCTTTTCTGTCGCTGTTCTGCCTCAAGTCTTTTCTGGTCCTTGCGTGACTCCGCTTCATGATTAGCAGATTCCTTAACCAGCCGGCTCTCCTCTTCCAGCATTCCTCTCTTTCTCAGGTAATACTCTATTCCTCCCACAAAACTTTTAATCTCACCCTTCCTTATTTCCACAACCTTATTTACAACAGGTTCGAGGAAATCAATATCGTGAGATACGAGTATCAATGATCCCTTAAAATCAATCAGCGCTCTCTGAAGAACTTTTTTTGAAGAAATATCCAGGTGGTTTGTCGGTTCGTCAAGTATAATGAAATTGGATTTCGTCAGAAGGATCTTCGCAAGAGCTATACGGCTTTTTTCTCCCCCTGATAAAACACCGACTTTCTTAAACACATCGTCCCCGGTAAATAAAAAGGATCCAAGAAGCGACCGCAGCTGACCCACGGTTTTTTCTTCAGCTATTCCTTCAATTGTCTCGATGATATCCAGTTCAGGAGTTAAATTGTCGGCTACATCCTGTGCATAATATGAAATTATTGTGTTATGACCAGTAACCCGTTCCCCTCCATCGATATTTAATACCCCGGCAATTATTTTTGAAAGTGTGGTCTTTCCTGCTCCGTTAGGTCCCACAAAAGCTATCTTTTCTCCTCTGTTTACCGTAAAATCAAGATTCTTAAGAACAACATTATCCCCGTACGTCTTCGTAATATTCTTCAATTCTATATTGACCTTCCCGCTTGAAGGAGGTTCAGGGAATTTTATATAAATATCATCGCTGGTTTCAGGAAGTTCTATCAATTCTATTTTTTCCAGCTGTTTTATCCTGCTCTGTACCTGTCGTGCTTTTGTGGCTTTGTAGCGGAAGCGTTCGATAAATTTTTCTGTTTCCTTAATTTTTTTCTGCTGCTGGATAAACTGGTTTTCGGTGAGCTTATCTCTTTCTTCTTTATACCTGAGGTAATCATCATAACTGCCGTTATAGGTGTTGAACCTTCCCATGTAGATTTCCAGCGTCTTATCGGTAACCTGGTTGATGAAATGTTTATCGTGAGAAACTATGAGAAGCGCTCCCTTGTATGATTTCAGGAAGCTTATGAGCCATTCAAGCGAATCCAGATCGAGATGATTTGTAGGTTCATCCATCAACAGCAGGTCATTCTGTTGTATAAGGATTTTTGCCAGGGCAATACGCATCTGCCATCCGCCGGAAAACTCATCTGTGAGTCGTTGAAAATCCTTTTCTTCAAATCCCAGCCCTGTTAATATTTTTTCAACTCTCGATTCGGCGCTGTATGAGTCGAGTTCCTCAAGGCGGATATGAACCTCTCCGAGCTGATGAACAAGATCTTCTCTTTCTTCAGCAGATAAATTGTCTGCCGATAATTTATCCGTCAGTTCAGTCTCTTTTTCCTGAAGGTCAACAATATCTGCTAAAGCTGATTTTGCTTCTTCAAGAAGGGTCGAGCCGCTGTGGGTAACATTCTCCTGCGGAAGGTATCCTATGCTGGTCATTTTCTGGCGCTGTATTCTGCCTGATTCAGGCGGGAGACTACCGTAAATAATTTTAAGAAGGGATGATTTTCCGGTGCCGTTTGCTCCAACCAATGAAATCTTATCGCCGGAAGTAACCTTCAGGTTAATATCTTTAAATAGGTATTTGCCGCCGAACTGCAGCGAGATATTGGTGAGGTCTATCATCTATATCTGATTTTATTTATGCAGTACAGCAACTTTGCCCGTAATTACGTTATTACCCTCTTTATCGAAGGCTACAACAAGGTAGACACCGCTGCCGACCAGATTACCCTTTTCATCCTTCCCGTCCCAAGAGGCAATGCGACCGCCGGGAGATGAAAATTCTTTAATAAGTCTTCCTTCTATGTTAAGTATTTTGATATCCGTATCCTTGATAAGGCCATCGATCGTCAGCTTATTATTCCCATCATTTACAATGAACGGATTCGGATATACAAACAGTTCGGAAAATGATTCTTCCGGTTTAACAGCCGGGGTATCGAATGATGTCAGTCCTTCATCGGTGCCGACATATACTCTCCCGGTATTCTGGTCGACTGCCAGACTGCGTATCTCGTCTGAGAGAAGCGGACTATTCTTCGAATCAAAAGTGGCAAGCAGGCTTGATCCATCTGAATTAACTAGCAGAAGTCCCTGGTTGGTTCCAATCCATTTATTATTGAGCGGATCGACCGCTATAACATTTACTGTCTGCTGCCTTAATGCAAATACCGAAGTAATTCGAAAATCAGGAGTACTATTTAGCACTGTACCGTTGTTGGTTATTATATTTACACCGAGACTTGTACCTACCCAGATATCACCTCTCTTATCAACCACCACTGAATATATAAAATTGCTGTTAAGTCCGTCATCGGTATTCAGAAATCCGAACCTGCCGTTTGTAGAATCTGACGTGTCATTCTCGTTAAAATAAAATAACCCCAGCCTGTTGGTGTTCCGAATACAGTACCATTTTGTATCATAAGGATCAATTGCCAATGAATAATGCTGATCCCAAGGCTGTCCCAACTCCGACGGGTTGGCATAGGTGTTCCATGTACTATCGGGATGGAGCACGCCAAGGGCCCGGGCATCCCCCGGCCAGTAATTAAGTACCCAGAGGTTTCCTTTTGAATCTTTTCCGAAACCCGAGATTAGCAGGAAGTTCGGGCTTTCAGGATCACCCACAAGAGGTGTGTTGCCTGTGGTAAAATTCTTAAACGTACCGTTTTTAAAACTTGTAAATCCCTTTCCCCAGCTGCCGAAATAAACTTCATCACCGGCAGGAGAGTTAACAAAGTTAAAGGCATTCGTTAGTAATTCCGGTGTGGTTGCGCGGTTATAGTTTGTCCATTTAATTCTGTCATACTTGTAAAAGCCTACACCTGTTCTGTCTTTTCCGCTTGCAGACCACAAATTACCGCTGTTATCCACGGTAAGTTCCGGAAACTGATTTGCCTGGGGACCGTTAGGATAGTAGTATTTCTTAGTATGTACTTCATAGATCCCTGCATCTGAAGCTGCAATCAAGCCAAGTGAGTTCGAATAGACTAACTTGTTGATCTGTGCAGATGAGGAATCAAACACCGATAAATTATTGTTTCTGTAGAGATAAATCTTTTTTCCTGCAGCAATAAATAAAGAATCATCTCTCAATAAAAGATCATTAACAGGGGTATTATTAAACTGGGAAAGGTAAGGACTCCATGTAGAATCATTCATTATCGACAGGCCCTTATCTGACGCAGCTATAACAGAGTTATTTATTTTTATAATGCGGGATATATTATTCGATGGAAGTCCGTCCAGGGTTGTATAAGTATTCCAGGATTCAGGTGCAGATAAATTTTCAGCCCCCGCTTTCTGAATTGCAACGCCTGAACTAGTTGCAAGGTAAAGCAAACCGGCTTTTAGTGAGCTGTTCACCTTTATATATGGTTGAAAATTTCCGTATTTAAAAAAAGTATCGTAAAACAGGTAGTTTTTTGAATCTATAAGCGAGAGACCAAAATCTGTGCAGACATATATTGTGTCGCCGATCGATTCCAGGTTATTAATACTCCTGTTCGATTGTTCCGTATCATTATATATATCGAGGATAGTTTTAAGCTGTCCCGTGGATGGATCATAGACATCTATTGCACCCTCCTGACCTCCGAACCAGATTTTGCCATCCAAATTAATGGCAACAGCATTCAGAGATGAGCCTATCAATCCGTCATTTTTATGAAGTGTGAGGAAATCTCCCGTCCCGATATTATAAAAAAATCCGCCCCCGCTGCTAGCGGCCCAGATCCCATTCTGAGCAGACTGTACTGATATTACATTCTTCATATCTGTATAGTTCTTCCAGTTGGAAGTCTCCTGGCTGTACATGATGTGAATGCTGAATAAAAAAAGTAATAAAAAATGATACTTCATTTATGTCCCTGCAGATTTGGGGATAACGAATGACTAAGTTTGAAAATTTCAGACACTAAAAATAATACTTTTCAACTCGGCTGAAAGGTTAAAATTCTTATCTACTTAAAATTTAATGAGTTAGAAGGGGAGTTATTCCAGCCTGTTGTTAAGCAGGTCGGCCATTTCTATGGCAGTTAATACCGCATCCCGGCCTTTATTTCCGGATTTCCCCCCGCTTCTCTCCATAGCCTGCTCAATAGTGTTGGTTGTCAATACTCCGAATATTACCGGGATTCCGGAATTGAGAGAAACCCGCTGAACCCCATTGGTCACTCCCATAGAGACATAATCAAAATGCGGAGTTGCACCCCGGATTACGGCTCCCAGACAGATTATAGCCGAATATTTTTTTAATGATGCGAGATGGGAAGTAGCTGCCGGGATTTCAAATGCTCCCGGTACTTTCACCACGTCAATTTCACTCTCATCATATCCTTTTTCGACAAAACATTTTCTCGCACCTTCAAGCAGACGGTCCGTTATGAATTCGTTAAACCTGCTTACTACGATTGCAAATTTGAAATTTTTCCCGGAAGAATTACCTTCAATAATATTCATATGATTTATCAGGCTGTGTTTCTGAGGAGTCTTTGTCTCATTGCTTCTACTACAGCAGGGGGGACATAAAATTTCCCGAAATTATTTTCATCTTCTCTTTTCCCGCCGTGGAAATCTGAACCACCGGATTCCAGAAGGAAGTACTCATTTACAATCCCCCTGTAAAACTTAACGAGCAGCTGCGAATGAGAAGGATGAACAACTTCTATACCATCTACACCGGATTCGATCAGCTCTTTAAGGATATGCTCGGGCATTACCCCGGGATGTGCGATGAAAGAAAGTCCACCTGAATCAGATATAATCTTAAAAGCACTCCTGGGCGATATATGAACCTTTTTTTCATATGCCACACAGCCATTCCCTATATATTTATTAAATGCTTCATAATAGGAATTTATGAAACCGCCTTCCAGCATTGCCTGCGCTATGTGAGGGCGGCCAACAGCAGAATTACGGGCGAATTTAAGAACATCATCCAGCTTAAGTGAAATTCCAAGTGTATTCAGCTTCTTTACAATCCTGTCAGCTCTCTTAAGTCTTTCTTCCCTGAAAAATTCGAGGTACCTTTCAAGCTCGGGATTACCGGGTTCAACAAAATAGCCGAGAATATGGATTTCCCTGTCCAATATGTCTGAGCTGATTTCTACACCGGGGATAATTTCAACCCCAACCTTCCTGCCGTATTCGGAAGCTTCCGCAATTGCAGCCAGATTATCATGGTCTGTAATGCTTAATACTTCAATTCCTTTCCCCTTAGCCTTATCGATTAATTCCTTGGGAGAATTAAACCCATCTGAATAATTTGTATGTGAATGTAAATCAACTTTGGCACGCATTAATCATTTCAACTGAACATTTCTTTAAATTTTTCATAATCTAATATACGAAGTTTTGAGCCGTCAAGCTCAACCAATCCTTTTTTTGCGAAAGAATGTAGAGTTCTTGATATTGTTTCCCTTGAAGTTCCGGCCATATTAGCAAGATCATGCTGATAAGGAAGCTTTTCTATTTCTACGGTACCCTGTTTTATTTTACCTACATCATCAGCTATCTGAAGTATAACCGTTGCAACCTTTCCTTCGGCATCCTTAAGTGAGAGCGATTTAATTTTCATATCCGCAGTGCGCAGCCTGTCGGTTAGTTCCTGAAGAAGGGCTATCGAAATCTCAGGATGGCTGTGAAGCATTTCAAGAAATTCGCTTCTCTGGACGATGAACAATTCCGCATCCTCCATCGCAGTGACGTTGGCCGACCTGCTCATACCGTCCAGTATGGCCATTTCTCCGAAGAAATCGGATTCATTGAGTATTGTTAATATAACTTCTTTACCGTCATCGCTGACCCTGGAAACTTTAACTTTTCCTTTGATGATCACAAATAATGCTGAACCGGTTTCATGTTCAAATAGAATTACAGAATCCTTAGTAAAGGATTTCCTTATTCCCAACCTCGAAATTTGTTCCAGTGTGCTTTCTTCGAGTTCAGAAAAAATAGGGACGTATTTTAAGAAATCGATTTTCTCTTGCATATTCTGGCCTCTTTTCAGAAAAGTTTATTATTATTGAAATATAAATTCAGGTTTGATTAAAGTCAATTTTCGTAAACCATTGAAAAATATGTAAAAAGGGAGGCCCCGGATGTTAACTGCGTCTCTTTTGACAAAATTTTATGCATAATATTTACTTCAATTTTCATTGCTTTTATTGACCTATGTCTCTATTTTAGACAACTTATTTATAAATTTTAACTGGAGAGAAATAAATTATGCCAATGATGGCGAAAATGCGGAGTTTGGCCCCTGCCTTCATTATTTCTGTAGGTGCTCTTTTTGTTCTTTTTATGGTTATGTCCGACTCAAATGTACTTGAGGCTCTGGGCGGACGGTCCAATTACATTGGCAAAGTTGATGGTGAGGAAATATCCTACCAGGATTTTAATAACTTTCTTGAAAGACAGAGAGAACAGTTAACCAAGCAGAACGGGGAGGATCTGAACGAAGAACAAACCGTTCAGCTGCGGAACCAGGTCTGGGATGCAATGGTTACCCAGATCCTCCTTAAAAGAGAAATAAACAAATACGGTATCAGCGTATCTAATCAGGAAATAAAAGATATTATTCTTGGTGATAATCCTCCTGATTTTCTCAAACAGAATTTTATTGATTCTACTGGGAAGTTCAACAGGCAGCTGTATGAATCAGCGCTTTTTGATCCCCGGAATAAAGATGTTTTAATACAGGCAGAAGAAGGTGTAAGACAGACAAGATTGAATCAAAAACTCCAGAGCCTTGTCTTCGCTTCTGTAACAGTAAGCGAGGATGAAATCAGAAGGGACTTTATTGATCAGAATACGAAGATAAGTGCCGACTATGTACTTGCTCCGCTTTTCATTTTCCCTGACTCGTCGTTTAAAGTCACTGATGAAGATATTAAAGATTATTACAACAATAATCTTGATAAATTCAGTGTAGTGGCTCAGAGAAAAGTTAAATATGTATTGTTCCCCTTCAAAGCATCTGCCGAAGATTCTACTTTCTCCAGAAGAAACCTTGAGATCATTGCCGAAAAATTCCAGCAGGATACTGCTGATTTTAAATCAGTTGCTGAGAATTACGGTTCTTCTCCGTTGACAGTTGATACATTGTCGATGTCTCAATTTCCGAAAGAGATAACCGGTCAGATCGAAAAGGCACAGAAGGCTAAATTAATCGGTCCCGTCCCGACCCCCCAGGGTTATGCGCTGTACCATTTGACAGGTATTATTCCCTCTGATAAGCCTGAAGTGAGAGCTTCACACATTTTAATAAATCAGTACGGAAATGCAGAGCGTAATAAAGAAGAGGCAATGAAACTCTACGATCAGCTGAAGAACGGTGCCGATTTCGCAAAGCTTGCAAACGAATACTCACGTGATCCCGGCAGTGCTCAAAACGGCGGCGACCTGGGATGGTTCAGCAAGGGTCTTATGGTTCCTGAATTTGAAAAAGTAGCCTTGAATGCTAAAGTTGGAGTTGTGCAGGAACCGATACAAACCCAGTTAGGATACCATATAATAAAAGTAACCGATAAATCCGATAAAAAATATATTGTGCAGAAAATCGTAAATCCTCTTGATGTCTCCGCTACCACAAAAGATTTACTACAGTCGCAGGCACAGGACTTTGCCTTCATCGCAAAAAAGAATGGATTCGAAAGTGAAGCTAAGTTAGTGAATTATAAAGTTCAGGAATCCGGTGCTTTCCAGGAGGATGCAGCAACTATTCCGGGATTGGGTCAGAATAAAAATATAGCTGAATTTGCTTTCAATAATGATCTCAATACTGTAAGCGAACCATTCAGGCTTAGTTCAGGCTATGCAGTTGTTATGGTTTCAGATGTTACAAATGAAGGTGTGAAACCATTCGAAGAAATAAAAAATAGTATAAAACCCCAGGTAATACGGGAAAAACAATATGCTAAGGCAAAACTGCTTGTTGAAGAGATTAAGCAGAAAATCGACGGCGATTTAAGCAAGGCTCAAACAATCAATCCGAAGGTAACTTATAACCAGGCAAAAGATTTTACTCCTGCCGGTACTGTTCCGGGATTAGGGAAGGACTGGGCATTCATTGAAACAGCCCTCGAAGCTCCTCTGAATAAGGTTACAGATCCTGTGCACGGTTACAGGGGTTTTTATCTCATAAAAGTTACTAACAGGACTCCTTTCGATTCCTCAAAATACGAGATACAGAGAAATACTATCAGAGATAAAATAATCAGACAAAAACAAAGTACAGTTCTTAATCAATGGATTGAAGAACTCAAAAAGAAGGCCGATATTGTTGATAACAGGAGCCAATTTTTCGGTCAGTAAGAAGTAAATAATTTTATCTGTACCCCTGTTTAGAGGCTGAGTCTATAAACAGGGGTTTTGTTTTTAAAACTTGATATAAACAGAATGTATTTCAGATACCCGATCATATTACTGCTGCTGTTATCTTCATATGCGGATGCTCAGTTTGGCAATAAACATTTCAGTATAGGGGTAAATGGTGTTTATACTACCACTGCCAGAATATACCTTAATCCTAATTCTTCTGATCCGGTACTTCGAAACAATGCATTCGAGCTTGCCGACATCTTTAATCCTGCTATAGATATTCGCTACAGGATTACGGATGATATTTTTATAGGTTTAGGAACAGAGTATATGAAAACTACTGCTGCTGGACCTAACTTGACTGCGTTTTCCGGGAATTCAACTGTCACCATCGAAGTTAATGATGGATTTCTTCTGATACCGTTGGAAGTCACTGGCTATTATTTACTTCCCTTCTCTACTGAAAAATTTAAATTCCTGATGGGCGGGGGAGCAGGTTATTACTACGGTGAGCATATAAGAGAGTTCGGTGATGCTTCTGTTTCAAATGTAAGCCGGAATTTTGCCTATGGAATACAGGTTTCTGTCTCGATGGATTATATGATACATGATGATATCACAGTGCATTCCGAGATGAAATTCAGAGACCCCCAGTTTAAAGTAAAAAGTGCGTATGATAAACTCGAAGTAAATTATAATGATCAGAAAATAACCCTTGCACAGAAAACCTTCGATTCAAAAATAGATGTTGATGGCGTTACTTTCATACTGGGATTTTCATTTCTCTTCTAACCACGTTTATTTATTCCCGAATAACCCTCTGCCATAACCTTTTTGATTGTCTGCATTGAGATGATGACTGAAGACGATGGCTAAATATTTTTTGTCCCGCTTCTGATTTTTTTTATTAAGTTTGTAACCAATGAAAGACGACATTATTTACCTTGCCGGTTTTATGGGTGCAGGTAAAAGTACGATTGGTCCGATTCTCGCAAATACACTGGGATGGAATTTTTACGACCTTGATAGAGTGATTGAAAAATACGAAGGCAGGAAAGTCAGAGAAATATTTGAAACCAGGGGTGAAGATTATTTCAGGAAGATCGAGCGCGAACTGCTTGAAAAGATTTCCTCTGAACATAAAGTGATTATTTCTCTGGGCGGCGGAACAATGAGTAATGAAGACAACTTGATTTTCCTGAAAAAAACAGGAAAAATATTTTATCTCAAGGCTTCACAGGAAGCAATATATAAAAGGCTTAAATACAAACGCGATCGTCCCGCTATACACATCGACGGTGATTTCCCCGAGACAGGGGATCAGCTGATGGAATTAATAAATAAGCTTTTGAATGAAAGAGAAAAATTCTATCTTTTGGCAGATCACATTATTCTAACTGATAATATCCCCGTCGGTAAGACCGTTGATCGAATTGCAAGGTTAATCAAAATAAATAATCAGGAATAATTCTTTGAAAAAAATAAATGTAGAGGTATCAGATTCCTCCTACCCGGTATTTGCAGGACGAGGGATATTAACTCACCTTAAACCTCAACTGAAGAAGTATACTCGTTTCAATAATTTTTTTGTTGTTGTAGACAGGAATGTTGCGAAGCGTTATTTAAAAGATATCAGGAAAGCAATCGGCCGGCGAAAAAAAATATTTTATTATGAACTGAAACCCGGTGAAAATTCCAAATCGCAGGAACAATTAAAAAAGATTTATGATTCATTGATCAAAAATAATTTCGGCAGGGATACCATACTAATTTCGATCGGCGGCGGTGTAACAGGGGACCTGGCAGGATACTCGGCAGCAACGTACATGCGGGGATTACAGCTGGTAAATATACCGACTACCCTTCTTTCGGCGGTCGATAGTTCAATCGGCGGTAAAACAGCTATAAACTTTAACGGATATAAAAATATTATCGGCGCATTTTATCATCCCGATATGGTTCTGATAGATTCTGATTTTTTAAAAACCCTGCCGTCAAGAGAATACACCGCAGGAATGGGGGAGGTAATCAAATATGCCTATATCTCTTCTCCTGAATTATACAACCTTGTGAATGAAAACTTCGAAAGTATCCTCCGGAAGGATGAAAAAATAACCGACGAGATAATTCTTAAATGCGCAGCTATTAAAGCAGGTGTTGTTTCTAATGATGAAAGGGAAAACGGTCTTAGAAAAATTCTTAACTTCGGCCACACTTTTGGTCACGCAATTGAATCAGCTTCCGGTTTCAAAGTCAGACACGGCCTCTGCGTCATCTATGGCATAGTTATCGAATTATTCCTTTCCAACAAGATAGGTGTTCTGTCGCGTAAAAAACTGATAAAATACCTGGAGCTTCCTGGAAAATTCAGACTGAAAAATATACTTGATGATTTTGATTTTGAAGACCTTTACGAGAAAATGCTTTCAGATAAGAAAAACCGGAATGGAAAGATCAATTTTGTTCTTTTATCAGATCTGGGCAAGATACTGCTTGATGTTGAGGCAGGGAAGAGAGAATGTTCTGTTCGCTTATGAGAGAGCACGAAATTTTTTTGATAAAAATTCAGGTTCGGTTTAAAGGAGAAACTGTCGGATCTTTGAGGGTGAAAATCCGACAGTTCGTGTGTCATTTATGGAGGGGGTACTATGCAAAAAACTATTTTCTATTTTCGGATTAGAAGAATCAACTAATATGCCATTGAAAAAGACGGCAAAATCGACTGAAAATATGTACGATTTACATTGTAATGTAAGAATTACTTTCTGTGATTACTTTTTTACATGAAGTTTTGGATGAGTGGTTTAAAAAGGAACTGCCGGAAATTTGTCGCAAATCCGGCAGTCTGAATTGGAAGGGTGTTATGCTTAAACTATGAACTACTTCGTATAAGAAAGGTCAAGTACTATGCCATTTTATAAAGTATGTTTTTTGCATAATTTCGAATATTATGATCTCATAATAAGATAATATCATTAGATCCTTATTATTTTGATACTTAATTAGGAGATGCCAATATGCCGGAACAGGAAAGTCTTGTTGAATTAAATCTGGAAGAGGAGATAACAAAATTAAAGAAGGCGCTTAATGCGGTTATTCTGGCGCATTACTATCAGGAATCAGAGATACAGGATATAGCCGATTTTGTAGGCGATAGTCTTGATCTGGCCAGGAAAGCTAAATCGACCAGTGCAGATGTAATAGTTTTTGCAGGTGTACATTTTATGGCGGAGACTGCAAAAATACTGAATCCGGATAAACTCGTACTGCTGCCTGATCTTGAAGCAGGTTGTTCACTTGCTGAAAGCTGTCCCGCACCCTTATTTAAAGCATTCCGTGAGAAATATCCCGATCATGTTTCTATAACATATATTAATTGTACAGCCGAAGTAAAAGCGCTCAGTGATATAATATGCACTTCCAGTAACGCGGAAAAAATTATTCATCAGGTTCCCGCGGGAAAGCCCATTCTATTTGCTCCTGACAGAAACCTTGGAAGATATTTAATGAAAAAAACAGGAAGGGAAATGCTTTTATGGGATGGTTAATGCATAGTACATGAAACCTTCAGCGAGAGGAAAATTATTGACCTGAAGCTTGAGCATCCTGAAGCTAAGATAATTGCCCATCCCGAGTGTGAAGAAATAGTTCTCAACAGAGCTGATTTTGTAGGTTCCACAAGCAAATTACTGAAGTTTGTACAGGAGGATTCTGCCGATGTATTTATCGTTGTTACGGAGTCGGGTATTCTCCATCAGATGAAGAAACTGGTTCCGGGCAAAACACTCATTCCCGCACCTCCCGAAGCAAACTGCAGCTGCAATGAATGTCCGTATATGAAGCTCAATACTATGGAAAAACTTTACCTGAGCATGAAGAATAAAGAACCTGAGATTTTGCTGGATCCTGAGATGATGAAAAGGGCTCTGAAACCTATTGAAAGAATGCTCGAGATGAGTTAACACTTATTAAGTACAATGGCAATCGTAGTTCCTTCTCCCGGGGAAGAATTCCTTACATAGATCTTCCCTCCATGATAACCCTCTATTATTCTCTTAGAAAGACTTAAACCTAAACCCCATCCTCTTCTTTTGGTGCTGTATCCCGGCCTGAAGACATCTTTTCTTCTTTTATATTCGATTCCTTTGCCGTTATCAAAGACACAAACTTCAATATGACTTTTTGAATCGGTGATTGATACAGTGATTATTCCGGATTTATGATCGATTGCATCGAGTGAATTTTTAATAAGGTTCTCTATAACCCATCCGAAAAGTTCAGAATTCATCTCTGCACAGAGTTCTTTATCTCCTTCAATGGTTAGTTCCACACTTTTTCCGTTTGGGAGTCTTCTCTGAAAATAGTCCGTAATCTTTTTAACTTCGGAATAAACATTCCTGGGTTTAATTTCGGGTGTGGAGCCTATCTTGGAAAACCTGTAGGTTATTTTATTCAGCTTTTCAACATCGCTTCCGATTTCATCAGCAATATCGATCACCTTATCGGGATCACGGTAATTTATCTTCAGCATTTCGAGCCAGCCCATCAGACTTGAAATAGGAGTTCCGAACTGGTGTGCAGTTTCTTTGGCCATTCCTACCCAGATATTGCTCTGCTCGCTTCTCTTAATACTGCTGAACCCCACATAACCTATAACAATAAAGAGGACGGCGATAATTATCTGAAAATACGGGTATAATCTCAACCTGTTGATCAGGTCGGAATCGCCATAATGTATTTTCTGCAGGACAAGGGTGTCCTCGTAAGTAACAAGTATGGGCTTATGGACATCATCCATTTCCCGTACCTGCTGGTTAAAAAACTTCTCAAGCTCCTCCCTGGACAGGGTAGAGTCGTACCTGATATTTCTTACATCCTTAATGTCATGTTTGCTCTCGATTTTTACAATGTCGTCGGGACCGGTTGATATCAGGGGGAAGTCTATCGGTTTAAGTATATTATCAAACAGGAAGGTAATATCTGCGTTCGGTTCTGATGTATTGGCGACATATTCTATTCCCTTAGCGTACAGTTCAACTATGGTTCTTTCCCGGTTCTGAAGCACTTTAACCAGGTCCTGGGTATAGTAAAGTGTTCCCACAGCTATAAGAAAAGCAACCACTATCAAACCGATTTTAATATTTAAGGAAGCAGGTCCGCCGGACATTTTCATTGGATGGTTCTACCCGGAATTATTAAAAAACAAAGCCAAGTATCGCACTTTTAGGTGTAAAAAATCCAGTCATATTTTTAGTTAAGAACCTGGAATCAATGATATCAGATTCCAACTAGGCGATAAAAAAAGTCTGCTCTCTCTTCGGACCGACAGATACAATCGTGATTTTCACCCCAGTATGGTTGGCAATAAATTCCAGGTATTCCCTGGCTTCAGACGGAAGTCCGGAATACGATCTGCAGCCCGATATATCTGAATTCCAGCCTTTAAAGCTCTTATATATTGGCTTCACTTCAGATAACCTCTGAACATCTGTCGGAAATGACTTTAACGATTTTCCGTCAAGCTCATACCCCGTACATACTTTTATTTCTTCAAAGGAGCTTAATACATCCAGCTTTGTAATGGCTGCCTCTTCAATTCCGTTTATTGTTGCAGAATATTTTACCAGGAATGCATCAAACCAGCCGCATCTCCTGGGCCTGCCGGTAGTTGCTCCGTATTCAGCTCCAATCTTTCTGAGATTTTCACCGGTATCGTCAGTTAATTCTGTTGGAAATGGACCGAATCCTACCCTTGTTGTGTATGCCTTCACGATACCGAAAACCAGGGTGATCTTTGTCGGAGGAATGCCCGTTCCGATACATGCACCTCCCGATGTAGGGCTCGATGAAGTAACATAGGGATAAGTGCCGTGGTCTACATCCAGCAGGGCTCCCTGTGCGCCCTCAAGAAGAATTGATTTCCCTTCTCCTATTGCGTTATTCAGATAAGAGGGAACATCCTTAACGTATTTATCAATCGCCTTATCAAAGTCAACATATTCCCTGATTATCTCTTCAACATCCAGTTCAGCATGATTGTATATTTTCTTAAGGAGGTTATTCTTCTCTTTTAGGTTCTCCCTTATTTTATCCTCAAGAACCTTTTTATTCAGAAGATCGACGATTCTTATTCCTTTCCTTGCGTATTTGTCAATATAGCAGGGTCCTATTCCCCGGCCGGTCGTTCCTATTTTATTTTCATTATTCTCATTTATGTTATCCAGCAGCTTATGATAAGGCATAATTAAATGAGCATTATGACTGATAAATAACCTGCCTTCAACGCTTATTCCATGCTTACTCAAAAGTTCGATTTCATCCAGCAGGGCATTGGGGTCTATTACAACACCATTCCCTATTACGCAAATTACATTTTCCCGGAGGATCCCCGAAGGAATAAGGTGCAGTATATATTGCTTGTCGCCAATAGTAACAGTGTGTCCCGCATTAGCCCCGCCCTGGTAGCGGGTTACGATGTCATAATTTTCGCTCAGGATATCAACTATTTTACCTTTACCTTCATCACCCCACTGGCTTCCAACCAGAACAGTTACACGCATTTGATACTCTTATTTTATGAATTTGCCAAAATAAAAACTCCGAATAAAATCCGGAGTTTAAAACTACATAAAAGCTGATTTATGAGGAAATCTAGTTAGAAAAACTTTTTATAGCATCATCTACATTCTCGTAGAACTCGAAAATCGTAATAAGCTTTGTAATAATAAGGAGGCTTTCAATTTTCTCGGTTACCCGTGCTAATTTAAGGTTTCCGCCCGCCTTTTTCATCGTCGTCAATCCGCCGATCATCATGCCAAGTCCGGAGCTGTTCATGAATTTTACATCAGAAAGGTCCACAACAATATTTTTCTTACCTTCATCGATCAGTTTATGGAGTAAATCATTAAATTGTTTAGTATCCTCACCGCCCATCACATTTCCCTTTAACTCTATGACGACGGCTTCGTACCTTTCATTTACTTTTGTTTTCATTAACAACTCCTAAAATTTTTGCATTAAATTTAAGTTAATGGCGGTAACAAAGCAAGTTTAACGGAATAAGGCTAAAGATTATTTTTTGGTTAATTAGTAAATTGTAATTAAAATTTTACGGAACCTGTTACCTAATTTTACGTCTAAAATGATGGATACGAAAAATACGAAGGAAGATTTGCAGAAAGCTCAAATATTAAGCCTGGATGATGATTTTGCCCTTGTAAAAAGGTTTATAGACGGCGATGAATCTGCATTCGCTGTACTCGTTCAGAGGCATAAGGAAAAAGTGAGAAACATAATCTATCTCACGATGAGCAGCTCAAATTCGGTTGATGACATTGCGCAGGATGTTTTTTTAACAGTTTACAGGAATCTGAACAATTTCAGATTCGAATCACAATTCACTACCTGGCTCTACCGGATAACAGTGAATAAGTGCAAAGATTACATGAGAAAGATAAAAATCAGAAATATTTTTACCCCTTTAAAGGAGGCCGAAGAAAAAACAGGAAACACAACAGCTCCTGAAAGCAGGGATATCTCCGCTATTGTCCAGAAAGCAATCGGGAAACTCCCGGAAAAATTACGGGTTCCGCTTCTTTTGAAGGATATCGAGGGTATGAGTTACCAGGAGATAGCAGAAACGGTTCAGTGTGAACTGGGAACTGTGAAATCAAGGATCTTCAGAGCAAGGGAAGGATTAAAGAATATTCTTAAGCCCTATGAAGAGGAGTTGATGTAATGAAAAGCTCAAATAAAAAATATGAAATATTATCAGCCTATCTTGACGGTGAGTTATCGGATGTTGAGGTTAAGGAATTAGAAGATAAAATAAAGTTTTCTAAAGAACTCCGGGAAAAGCTGGAAGAATTGAAGCGGATAAAGAAGCTTACGGTTTCCTCTGTAAAAAGGCTCCCTGAAGCTCCTTATTTTGAAACCAGACTTGCAGTAAATCTCAACCATAAAGGGGTTGTCTGGGAAAAGTTCCGCAAATGGATCCCGGCATTCAGTTTTACAGCACTGGCAGTTGTGCTTATGATCTTCCTGAAATTTAATCCCGATGCAATTGATCGTCTGGTCGAGCAACAGAAAACAAACCTGGCCGGTTTTTACCAGGAAAACCTTAAGCCGCTTTTCTATGCATCCGACCTTTCGAACGAAGATGTATTCAACTTCGCTTTTACAAGACAGCTTCCACTCAACAAGTCGAATGGTCAGTATCTGAAACTTGGCTACGACCCTTCAGGCAAGGAATTTTTCGAAATAAAGACTTCAGAAGACAGCAGTAATGCGAATAATCTCGAGAAATTTGCTGCTAAATTAAAGTTAAACAGCAGGCAGCGGCAGCAGGTTGATTCCATTCTTGATTCTTATGCTGAAGATCTTCAATCACAGGTACTGGTAAATGATAAAAATACTGTTGCGATTAATCCCAATCTATGGAATTATAATAAAGCGATCGTTGCGGATATAATGTCATTTGCCAGGGATGCGAACAGGGAGGAATTTAATAAGATTGTACCTGCGGGTTACTTTGCATACGATAATCCTGACGTTAGAACAATTGTGAACAAGATGAAGGCTTCCGGAGATAACAAATATATATTCTTCACCCCTGATACTATTTTTACACAGAACTATGAATTCGACGCAAAAAAATTCAAAGACGAGATGGCAAAGTCCAGAGAAGAAATGAAACAGGGAATGGAGGAGGCTAAGAGATCTTTGCAAAATATGAAGATAAACCTGAAACTCGACAGCAGCCTTACCCGGTTAAAGAGTGACCCGGCCTGGGGAAAGAACTTTAAAGTATACATCGATTCAAATATCTGCCGCGTCCATTTATCAAAACTAGATATTCCCGATATCCAGCTGCCGGATTTTGACAGCCTCTCTGCACAGGTTGAGGAAGCGATGAAAAATATCCCTCCTATAATTATTGATTTTCCAGGCGAAAAGGGTGTTAAAAGTTATTCTTTCAAATATGAATATGGCGACTCTTCAGCCAGTCCGGTAAGGGTTCAGATTCCCAATGTTGATTCCATCTTAAAAAGCGTTGGAATTTTCCAGGGGGATTCTGTTATGTTCAATGGGAAAGGGCATAATTTCTTTCCTGACTCCCTGGCATCTATGTTCAGGATGTATGATGATTCACTGATGTATTTTAACAAAGGCGAATTTAAGAAGGAGATGAAACAGCTTCAGAAAGAAATGGAAAGGATGAGAGAGGAAATGAAACGTCTGAGAATTGAGATACATCAGGATACGATCAGGAAAGAAGAATCGGGATCCGGGGTCGAAATCTAATAAATAAAGCCGTTTTTATGGTCTCAGGGGTGTAATTTTATCTGGTAAAAGCCTTATCTATCATACATATCACCCGTTCATAATTCTTTTCTTTACAAAATGAACTTATTCCTTTAATTTGATCATAAATGAAGGTTGAAATGCGTCTTTGAATGGACAAATTATAGTAGTATTTTACGCTGAAAAATTAACTTAAAAAAGAATATGAATACCTTGTTTCTCACACATAACCTGAAATTCCGGCTGTTTATGGGGTTTGCAGCGATCTTATTCTTTTTTAAACTATTTGTTCCTGCGGGTGATTCAACAGGCTACACCGTTGTCAATGAAATCCTCGTGGCACTAACCGTTATCTCCCTTATTGTGTACCTGATTGAACTTATGGGTTACAAAAAAATCAACCCGATCTCGATGGTGATGAATGTCGGTATATTGAATGCTATTATATTTTTTATGATAAGTTTTTCAGGTTCAATACTTAATCTTTTTTTGATAACCTCCAGGAACAATCGAGCCTGATATTCAGAATAATCAGCTTCTTTTACGTATTCCTTATTCTCAGTTTTCTTGCTTATATATTTCTAACGTTCAGAGAATTGTTTTTTCTGAAGCAAAGTAGGAACCTGAATACTTATTTCAACACGATGGTTGTTTTTTTTATTCTGGCCTCACTTTCATCGGCTTTCGATAAAGTACCTGACCTTTCATTCATAAAAAACACTTTCTTTATTATTTCAATTTTACTGATAGCAATTAATTCCGTGAGAATTTCATGGATTGCCTTTCTTCAGAAAAAAGAAAAAGTTTACCTGCTGATTATATCAGTGGTTATAGCTGTACTCTTCATTGTGAACCTTGTTAACAGCAGCGGTGAGAACATCCATTTTCATATGCTGGCTTCTTTTTCGCCTTCGCTCGCCCAGTTCCTCAATATCCTGATGATATATGGCGCAATTTATTTCAGTGTATTGTTTTTTACTACTTTATTTCATATACCCACAGCCGAGGCGTATGACAGGAAAGCGCAGGAGGTTTCATCCCTCCAGTATTTCAGTAAACTTATAACAGAAGTTCTGGATTTTGATGATCTTGCGGGGACAGTTACTGATATAGCTGCAAAGGTCTGTAATGCCGATGCTGCATGGATATTATGGAATGAGGAAAAAGAGTTTACAACTATTGCTCACAAGCACGTCGGCTACCTCGATGCACGGGAACTCTCAAACTATATTTATAAAAAAATAAAGAACAGGTCGCTGAACGGGGCGGAAATCTTTTCGCTTGATAAGTTCGAAAGACTATCACAGACCGGTGACAGGTATCTGAGTGCAGCGGTTTCACCGTTGAAGATCCATAATGAAGTGAAAGGATATCTCGTAGTCGCAAGGAAAGACAGCTCCATTTTTAATGACGAAGATATTAATGCGATTAATACATTCTCCGATTACGCCACGGTCGCGATAGATAACTCAAGACTTTTAGAGGAATCGATTGAAAAAGAAAGGCTTGAAAAAGAGCTCGATGTTGCCCGCGAAGTACAGCGTAAAATTCTCCCGTCAAAGCATCCTGATTATAAAGGGCTTGAAATATCCAGCGTCTTTATTCCGGCTTTCGAAGTTGGGGGAGATTACTATGACTTCTTCGAGATCAGTGAGGATAAGCTTGGATTTGTAATCGCTGACGTTTCGGGAAAAGGTATTTCGGCGGCATTTATTATGGCTGAGGTTAAAGGAATTTTTGAATCGCTTTCAAGAACAATCACCAAACCAAAAGATATTTTAATAAGCGCTAATAAGATCCTTAAACGCACGCTCGACAGAAGTAGTTTTGTTAGCGCAGCTTACGGTATAATCGATAGGAAAAAGGAGACACTGACTATTTCAAGGGCAGGTCATTGTCCCATAATACTGGTCCGTAACGGAATTGCTGAAACCGTTCGTCCTTCAGGTATTGGTCTGGGTTTAAATTTTACCGAGCATTTTGATAATTCGCTGGAGGAGACGAAGATCACCCTGAGTGACGGCGATCTGATCGTGCTTTATACAGATGGTATTACCGAAGCAAAAAATACAAATTTTGAAGATTTCGGGTTGAACAAATTTGAAGAAATATTAATAGAAAATTCAAAAGCAGCTCCTGATGAAATAGCTAATAAAGTCATCAGGGAAGTCACAGTTTTTTCACAGAGTCATTCACAATATGATGATATAACTCTGGTGATTTTTAAGTGGAATTCGAAAATTAAATCAGACGGAGAAACAGAATGGCAGAATTCAGCACTTCCATTAAAGATAAAGGAAATGTAAGCATAATATATCTCAACGGATACCTGGATGCACATACAGCTCCTCAGCTTGAAAATAATTTTTCAGAGCTGATTGACAAAAATAAGTACAATATAGTGGTCAACTTTGAGGATCTGAATTATATAAGTAGTGCTGGATTGGGTGTTTTCATGGCCTATATTGAAAAGATCCGTGAAAATGAGGGAGATATAAAACTATCGGCAATGAGCGATAAAGTATATAATATATTCGATCTCCTCGGTTTCCCTTTACTTTACGAGATATTCAAATCGGAAGATGAAGCCATAAATAAATTCAAAGAGACCGGCAACGTTGAAGACAAAAAATAAAATAGATAAAGAACTTAAGATTTTCAGCAGGACGGAAAATCTTTCAGTTATCCGTGAATTTATACAATCTGCTGCAGAACAGGTTGGGATAAAACCGGGCGTAACTGAGGATGTAATGCTTGCCGTGGATGAGGCCTGCACCAATATCATTAAACATGCTTATAAGTCTCACCCTGACGGTGAAATACTCGTTAAGCTGAAGTATTATGATGCTAAGCTTACGATCATTATCGTTGACTATGGAAAATCATTTCATCCGGAAAATGTTCCTGATCCTGATTTACAGAAGTACTACAGGCAGCACAGGGTTGGAGGTCTCGGAATGTACCTGATGAAAACCCTGATGGATGAGGTGAGATACAATTCCATTCCCGGTAAATATAACGAAGTTTGTCTCACAAAGTATTTAAATGATACCCCTCACAATGGATGATACAGAAAATATCAAATTAAGAAGAAACCTTACAGCCCTGGTCGAATTCAGCCGCATTATAAATTCCAGCACAGATCTTGATTTCATCATAAACAACATCCTCCTTACCTGTATGGGAAAATTCCTTGCAACAAAAGGATTATTCGCCCTTAATGAAAATGGTAAGTTGAATGTCCATTCTACCAAAGGCATTCCAAAGGAGACGCTGGAAAGTATTTCTGCTTACGGGAAAATTGAGAAGTTTTTTGAGGATGAAGAATACAGGTCGTATCCGGGACTCGGGGATCTGTGTGTCAAGGAAAAAGTAATCTCTTCAGATAAAACACTTGGTATCATTTGTCTTGGTGAGAAACTGAATAAAGCGATGTATTCAGAGGATGACCGTGAATTCCTCAGAACAATTTTAAATATCTCCTCTACCGCAATCCAGAATTCGATAGTCATAAATGAGCTTAAAAGAGTCAACCGCATACTTGACTCAAGGCTGCACAGATTGAACTCCCTCTTTGAATTAAGCAAGGAGTTTGCGCTGTTCTCTGACTCATCGCGAGTAGCCAGACTCCTTGTTTACTCGGTTATCGGCCAGTTGTTTGTCTCAAAGTTTGCGGTAATTACTTTCGAAAATACAGGTGCTGAAATTCTTGAATCAAAAATGGATAATGAAAAGCTCCTGGAAGTCATTTCCAGGAATAAACTTCGTCAGCTCGAATCCGCTATAACCGGTGATGGAATTTCGAAAAAATATTCTGATCTTGAAAATCTCGGGGTAAAACTTGTGGTACCAATGCAGATTCAGGGAGAGACTAAAGGTCTGATCTTTCTTGGAAGGAGGATCAATAATCAGGGTTATTCGGAAGCTGATATTGAATATGTTTATTCTGTCGGCAGCCTCGCAATTATTTCGCTGGAGAATAAAAGGCTGTTCATTGAAGAGCTTGAAAAGAAGAAACTTGAAGATGAACTGGATATCGCACAGGATATTCAAAAAAATCTGCTTCCCCATTCTATCCCGGAGTTTAATAATTTTGAAATCTCTGCAATTAACATCTCCTCACGGCAGGTCGGCGGAGATTATTACGACCTGATCAGGCTGAATGAAAATAATGTCTGTATCGCCATAGCTGACGTCTCAGGCAAAGGAGTCCCTGCAGCCCTGCTTATGGCTAACCTGCAGGCATTCTTAAAGACCATTGTCAGGCACGGGATGGCGCTGGATGAGGCTACCGGACTAATAAATGATCTTGTTAGTGAAAATACTTCAGACGGCAAATTCATTACATTCTTCTGGGGTGTGCTTGATGATGCCTGTAAAAAATTTACTTATGTAAATGCGGGTCACAACCCTCCGCTGCTGGTAAGAAAAGGCAGAATTATCAAACTCACTTTAGGAGGGATAATTCTCGGTGTCATGAAAACAGTTATTCCCTACGAATACCAGGAAATTGTTCTTGAGAAGGATGATGTAATAATTATGTTTACAGATGGTGTTTCTGAAGCGATGAATAAAGAGGGAGAGGAGTTTTCTGATGAAAGTCTTGAAGAAATTGCCAGAAAAACTTCCCATCTATCTTCGCCGGATATACTTCAGGAAATCAGGCAGGAAGTATTTAGTTTTACTTCCGGTGCTGTTCAGTCAGATGATATAACTCTGATGGTGATTAAAGCGAAATAATTGATTATTTTTTGATAAATATTTCCCTCTGTTTATTAATAAAAAAGATATAATAAATCTGTGGATCCTGTAAAAAAATATTTAATCAGATTCAGATCGAAGATAATTATTATCCTGAGTCTCTTCCTCATTCTTCTGGCTCTTGGAAATATTTTTATTATCTCCTCTATTAATCCTGTATCTAATGATGAATGTCTCTGGTATCCGGTTAAGAAAGGGGATTCTCTGGTCGTTCGGTTTGAAAACGTCAAAGTGGACGGTGTTACATGGAAGGCTGGTATACGCGACGGCGATTATCTTATTTCAATCAATGGAAAAAGCATTAATGAACCGATGCAGGCCCAGGTTATACTTAATAAGGTTAAGGGCGGGGACTACGCCAGGTATACCGTCAAAAAGGCAAATGGCAGGCTTTTTAATACAAGGGTTTATATAAAAAAGCTGATAAATTTTTCCCTGCTTGGTATCGGTCTTCTTGCATTTTTCTGGCAGGTTATAGCCTTTATCGTGCTGATGGCTAAACCCGACGGAAGGGTGCAGAGGGTATTTTACGCTGTCGGGGCTACTTTAATCCTGTTGATGCTGTTCAATTATCTGACGCTTCCGGTTGTAATGGGAATACTCCCGCTTGTGGTGGTGATTGATTTTCTGAACGCCGGTGGGATGATATACGGACCGTTTCTTATCCTTCATTTTTTCTGGATATTTCCTAAAGAATACAATTTTGCGAAAAAGAAAGCTGTTAATTATACTCTTTATCTTCTGCCTGCGGTTATTCTGATAGGAGTGATCATATACCGTTTTTTATTCGTCTATGATATGCCGGGCAGGACTGTGTATTACGAAAAGTTTTATAATATTATCAATATAGTACTCGGTGTAGCTTTCCTTACAGGTTTTATTTCACTCCTTGTTAATTATTTCCGGTTAAAAACTGCAGCAGAAAGAAAACCTCTATCGATTATTCTTGTTGCATATTTTCTGGCAATACTTGTTATAGTATACACCAGGTTCATTGCACCGGCGATTTCCGACACAATATATAATTCGCCTGAATTTTACATGCCGATAATCATTCTCTTTATTCTTCCTGTAGCATTCGGCTATTCTATTTTCAAATACCAGCTGATGGATGTTAGTGTAGTCGTCAAGAACACAATAATTTACGGAGCGGCCACGATAAGTATTGCCGCCGTTTATTTTCTGGTGATATACGTGATCGGCCAGGTAATAAGCACTGCTATCGGTACAGAGTATAAAGGTGTAATTGCGGGAATAATTTTTATAGTATTTGCCCTTATCTTTCAATCGACGAAAGATAAATTCCAGGATTTTCTTACTGAAAAGTTTTATCCAGAACAATTTGCCTACCAGAGGATACTGGTAAGTTTCAGCAATGACATCACTACTGTTGTAGGCCTGGAAAATATCCTGGATACTATGACCGCAACTTTCGTGGAGTCATTAAGAATAAATACTTTCGGAATTATGCTTTCTGATAATAAAAAAGGGGAATTTACTCTCGCCCGAAGCGTGGGAATTGAAACTAAATATTTGAAGATTCCGGCTATAAATGTTGAAAAAGTAATCTCAGAAAAAAATTCGACTACAAAATCTCCTGTTATTGAGGAAGAAGACCTCCAGAGAGCTTTTCCTGTGGGATATAAGATGCTCATAGAGGCAGGTATTTATACTATTATCCCCATGATCATTAAACATAAGCTTGTAGGGTTAATGCTGATTGGATTAAAACACTCCGGGGCGAAGTTTGCAGGCAGGGATCTTGAACTGCTCTATGCAGTTGCCAACCAGTCTGCTATAGCAGTAGAAAATGCGAGGCTGTATAAATCTGAAGCAGAAAAAATTAAGATTGAAAGGGACCTGGACCTAGCCAGGAAAATCCAGCAAAGTCTTCTCCCTAAACAAATCCCTGACATAAAAGGCCTTGATATTTCAGGCGAAATGATCCCCGCGCAGCAGGTAGGGGGTGACTATTTTGATCTCATTCCTGTAGGGAACGATCAGTTATTTGTTGTTGTAGGAGATGTTTCGGGTAAAGGATTATCGGCTTCACTTTATATGACCAGACTGCAGACAATGATCGAGTCTGCCTGTAGGCCCGGCAGAGAACCCAGAGATATCCTTATAGAAATAAACAAAAGAATTTATGAATCTATGGAACGAAACTGGTTTGTTACCATGACTCTTGCACTTTTTGATATGCAGAAAAACAAGGTAAAATTCTGCAGGGCAGGACATATGCCTGTATTCGCGGCAAAAAACGGTACAATAAACAGATATAGAACCATAGGACTCGGGATAGGTCTAGAGAGGGGAATAATTTTTGAAAAAACATTATGTGAAGAGGAGGTTCAGCTTAATCCCGATCAGATATTTGCATTTTTCTCTGATGGTGTGACAGAAGCAATGAACGAACAGATGGATCTCTTCGGTGAGGATAACCTGATTGATCTGCTCCTTAATAAATCGGAATATAAAAGTCGCGATATTTTACAAGATGTCTGGAAAAGTATAAAGGATTACAGGGGATCAGCAGAAGTGAATGATGATATGACAATGGTTTTGGTGAAGGTAAAATCCTTATCTTGAATAGGAAGCCCTCCTATTTCTCAAAATGAGAATACTCCTCCAATTTCTTTTATAAAGATAATTTTTCGTCTGATTCTGGCACTAATTGTGTCTCTTATAGGGACCAAATGGAATTATCATAAGGAATTTGTTGATTTTTCAATACTTTCGTTCAATTCGGGTATTATTTTCCGTCTATCTCGGTATAATCCTCCTTTTTATTTACCTGGGCTTACATTTTTACCAGGAAGATAAAACCAGAGAATCTGCCGAAAGATCCCGTGAACTTGGATCAATTTCCAGGTTAAAGTATTCGGCAGTATTGCAGTGGTATTCAGAACGGCATGCCGATGCCCGTTATATATTCTCCAACGAAAGTCTTTACAGAATATTAAATTCCTCCTCATCCCCCCTTGGTGATTCTTCAGAGGTTGTCGGTCTTATATATTCGATCTATAGTAATCACGATTATTCCAACCTGTTTTTAATGAATCCTTCTTCCGGTGATATTATGAACATTAATCCTTCCGGTTCTGATGACATTATGAAGGATTCTCTGGATGCTGCATTAAAAGATAACAGAATTGTAAATTCTGATTTTTATATCGACAGAAATCTTAACAAGCCATGTCTGGACCTTTATGTTCCCTTCACACTTTCAAATGAGCGTGAGATAGCGGTCGTCCTTAAAGTTGATCCCTATAAGATCTTATTTCCCTCTGTTTCCAGCTGGTACATAAACGCTTCTTCAGGAGAGTCACTGATAGTGACTTCTTCAGCGGATAGTATAAATTATATAACTCCGCTCAGGTTCTATCACAATACATCGCAAATATTGAAAAAACCTCTGAGTGATTTCAATCTTCCTGCTGCGAAAGTAATTAAAGGAGCGAGGGGAGTAGTATCTGGAAAAGATTACAGGGGAACAGACGTACTTGCTGATGTACACAGGTTTGAAAATACTCCGTGGTATCTGGTAACGAAGATGGATCTCTCGGAAATTTATGAACCTGTCACTACCAGTACCCTTAACAACCTGCTTATAATGGGTCTGCTCATTTCCCTGGGCGGAATACTGCTTTTATATTACTATACCAGGTCTAATTACAAGAACCTCAGGAAGATCTCAGAGACAGAGAAGAAATTTAAGAACATCTTCAATAATGCTACTGAAGCAATTGTTATACTCAATAAGGAAAGGATTGTAGACTGCAATCCCGGCGCAGAAAAATTATATGGACTTCATAAGAAAAAAATCATCGGGAAGACTCCCGGAAATATTTCACCCGAGTATCAGCCCGGACATAAACGTTCTGAAGAATTGGCATCAGAATTAATAGGCAAAGCACTGGCAGGGGAGCCGCAGAAATTTGAGTGGGTACATACGAATAACGGAAATCTTATCTATACGGAGGTTACCCTTGCGGAAATTGAAGTTGATGGCGAAAAACTCGTTGCAGGATTTCTTCATGACATAAGTGAGCGTAAACTGATGGAAGTTGCTCTTTTTAAATCAGAAAAAATGTACAGATCAATTTTTGATTCTGCCCCGGTAGGAATTTACCAGTCAACTCTTGAAGGTGAAATTATAAAAACAAATAAAGCGCTGGCAGAACTTCTCGGGTACAATTCTGCGATTGAACTATGTAGGGTTGATATTTCTGATATATACCTGGATAAAAGTGAGAGACAAACCTTAATACATCAGTTTGAACCTACAGGTTCTGTTTCTGACAGGGAAGTTCTGTGGAAGAAAAAGGACGGGACAGTTATCTGGGTTCAGCTGAATGCGTTTGCAGTTAAGGATGAAGAGGGAAAAACGAAGCATTTTGAAGGATACGTCCGGGATATAACAAGCCGTAAGCTTGCAGAAAACAAATTAAAGGAAAGCGAAGCACAATACAGAGATCTCGTTGAGAATATTAATGATATTGTTTTTTCACTGAACAAGGAAGGCATAATAACATTTATTAGTTCAGCAGTTGAAAAATCCACCGGATATAAAACCGGCGAACTTATCGGGAAACCTTTTACAGAATTTATACATCCAGAAGATCTTTCGCTTGCATTAAAAAACTTTCACAACCTTTCTGTTAAAAAATCTGCACTCAGCGAATACAGAATAATAACAAAATCGGGCGAGTACAGGAGCTTGAGTGCATCCAGTACGGGTATCTTTGATCAAAGCGAATTCATAGGGATCAGGGGTATCCTTACAGATATAAGTGAAAAGAAGGTGGCCGATGAAAAGCTGAAGATTCAAACACATCTGTTGAATGAAACCCAGCACCTGGCAAGGCTGGGAAGCTGGGAACATGATTACGGGAAGAATCACGTATTCTGGTCGGATGAGATTTACGAGATCCTGGGGATTGAAAAAGGATGGTTGGGGAGTACGAAAGAGGCATTTTATGAGTTTGTACATAAAGATGATCTTAATGCGTTCCTCTCGGCGTATGATGATTCCAGGAACGAGGGAATCGATGGATTCGAACTCGAACACCGTATTGTGAGAAAGGATAACGGACGAGTACGATTTGTATACCAGGAGTGCAGGCATTTCCGGAACTCTGAGGGGAAAATTGTACGCTCAATAGGAATGCTGCAGGATATTACAGAGCGTGTTGTTGCCGGAAAGCATATTCAGACTTTGACAAAAGCCGTCGAGCAGAGTCCTGTCTGTGTTGTTATAACTGACCTTAATGGAAATATCCAGTATGTAAATAATAAGTTTACTGAAGTGACAGGATATTCATTGAATGAAATTACTAATAATAATCCGAGGATATTAAAATCGGGCACCCAGAATGATGAATTCTATAAGGATCTCTGGAAGACTATACTTTCCGGAAACACCTGGTCGGGTGAGCTTCACAATAAGAAAAAGAACGGTGAATTGTATTGGGAGAATGCAATAATATCTCCAATCGTAGATGCTGGCGGAAAAATTTTGAACTTTGTCGCGGTTAAGGAAGATATAACTGAAAAGAAGAAGATGATTGAAGACCTTGTCGAGGCAAAGGATAAAGCGGAGGAGTCCAACAGACTTAAATCCAGTTTCCTTGCTAATATGAGTCACGAGCTGCGTACACCTATGGTTGGCATCCTGGGTTATGCAGACATTCTGGTTTCCGAATTATCAAATCCGGAACACACGGAGCTGGCTAAAATGGTGCTTTCAAGCGGTAATCGGTTAATAGAGACTTTGAATTCCATACTTGATCTTTCGAGCATCGAAGCTAAAAAAATGGAACTTAAACTTGAATCTATAGATGTGGTAAAAGTTCTTAAGGAATCAATTTCTCTTTTTATACCAAATGCCGCTGCAAAAGGATTGTATCTTAAATCTATACTGCCGGATCAGAGCCTGTTTATAAATTCCGACAGGGAGATACTCAATAAAATATTTAATAATCTTATAAATAATGCGGTGAAATATACCCAGTCCGGCGGTATTACTGTCGAACTTAACTTAACTAATGACGGCGTCGGGAAAAACCTGATCATCAGCTTTACGGATACAGGTATTGGGATTTCTGCGGAATACCATGAGATTATATTTGAACCTTTCCGTCAGGTAAGTGAAGGATATACACGTAAATATGAGGGAACAGGACTTGGTTTGAGCATAACAAACAAGCTGGTGAAGATACTTGATGGTTCAATAATACTTATAAGTACACCGGGAAAAGGCTCGGTTTTTACTGTCAAAATTCCTTTCAAAAAAGCAAAGGTTATACATAAAACTGATACAACAACTTCTGTTGTTTCCGTATCAAAAGAATTTAATTTCCCGGAGAATTTTTCTGTACTTCTTGTTGAGGATGATGAATCAAATGCGCATCTGATATTATCATATCTGAAACCATTCTGTTTTATAGAACATGTGACCAGAGGTGAGGAAGCAGTTGAATGCTGCAGATTAAAGAAATATGATTCTATTTTGATGGACATTAATCTTAAAGGCATAAATGGTATAGAAGCTCTTGAGCAGATCCGGAGAATTGATGGATACTATGAGAGCATTCCTGTTATAGCAGTAACGGCACTTGCTATGGCGGGTGACAGGGAAAAACTCTTGTCTGTTGGTTTTACAAATTATCTCTCAAAACCTTTTGACCGTTCAAGATTACTTAACCTGCTCACAAATGTACATAGAATTTCCGAAATTTAAATCAGTAACATCCCCTTCTTCTGCTTAAACTATCACATTTGCCCTTAGATTAGATGCGCAGTTGCTTCAATAATAATAAACTGAAGAAAATATTTTTTAATATCAAAATACATTTCCCCGGGAGGATGATATATTTGAGAGAAACAAACAAAATTACTTTAATCTTGCCTCTCTGACTTTTTTTACTTTAATTCTGTATTATTAACAAAATACTATTTTTTATGGCCATACTCAGGATAGGTACCTGTTCCTGGAAGTATGATTCATGGAGAGGGATAGTTTATTCTTCAAAGCAGAAGATTAACTATCTTGAAGAATACAGTGCCAGGTATAATACTGTTGAAATTGATCAATGGTTCTGGAGCCTCTTTGATGATATCGTCAGGCTTCCGGAGGAATCTACTGTAAAAGACTATAATAGTTTGGTTCCCGATGATTTTAAGTTTACCATAAAAGTTCCCAATTCGATAACATTAACCCACTATTATCCTTCAAAGAACATAAAAGGGTTAAAGGAAAATCCTAATTTCCTCAATCTTGACTTATTTGATCAGTTTCTTAATAGCCTCCAGCCGATGTCCTCGAAAGTCGGCGCCATTATGTTCCAGTTTGAATATTTGAATAAGCAAAAAATGAGCTCACATGCCGAGTTTATCGACCGGCTTGAAGCATTCTATGAAAATACCGATAAGACTTACCCCTGTGCATTTGAAATAAGAAATCCAAATTTCCTCAACAGAAATTATTTTGATTTTATAACGCGGAGTAAATCTGCTCACGTACTCCTGCAGGGATATTTTATGCCGCCTGTAACAGACGTTTTTAACAAGTACCATGAACAAATAGGGGCCCCTGTAATTATCAGGCTGCATGGACCGGACAGAAAAAAAATCGAGGAACTTACAGGAAAGGACTGGTCAAAAATTGTTCTGCCAAAGGACGAGAGGCTTTCTACGCTTCCCCCGATAATAAATTATTTTTTGGAAAAAGAGACTGATGTCTATGTAAATGTCAACAATCATTTCGAGGGTAGTGCCCCGCTGACAATTGAAAAAATCAAGAGGCTGCTGGATTAAAAAAATATATTGTAGGTATAAAAAAGACTGTCTTAAAAGCAATCGTCACACAGAACTTGTCGAAGTGTGACACGTTTAAGACAGCCTCTTTTTAATCTTTCAGCTATCAGAACTGAACTTTTCTCTTGCTTCTATTTGCGTATTCCAGTACAAGTGCGCTGGCCACGAATATAGAAGAATAAGTTCCTATTATAATACCGAAGAAAAGTGTAAATGCAAAAGATCTCAGCACTTCACCGCCGAATATGAGTAGAACAAGTATGGTTAAGAGAGTTGTCCCACCTGTAAGTATCGTTCTGCTCATTGTCCTGTTAACGCTCATATTGATTACATCTTTGAGCGGCATAGTTTTATGAATCTTCAGATTTTCTCTCACCCTGTCAAACACGATAACTGTATCATTGATTGAGTATCCGACAAGAGTAAGGAAGGCTGCAACCACCGTCAGATCAATTTCTAGATTGAGACCCGGAATTACATTATATAAAACGGAATAAAGACCCAGAGTTATAAGTACATCGTGGAAAAGTGCAAGCACGGCACCGAAAGCAAAGATGAATTTAAACCTGAATGCCAGGTAAATAAGAATAGCGATTAGTGATAAGGCAACCGCAATAACCGCATCCTGCTTTAATTCTTTACCTACTTTGGGTCCTACGTGATCTTCTTTAATAACCTTAAAACCGTTATTTTGAATTTTTTCCTTCAAATTTTCCTTAAGCCAATCGGCTATTCCAACACTAACGATCATCCTTTTATTATCGGGTTCTTCTGAAACCTTACTTGTCTGAAAACCCGCACTGAAGAGTTTATCAGTTAGGATATTTGCAGTGTCAGCGTTAGCAAATTCATAGGTGACCGAACTTGCTGTCGAATCAACTATGTTCAGCGGAAGGCCTGCATATATACTATGAATTTCATCATTTATATTTTTAACAACTTGGGGAAATATATTAGTTGGAATATTCTGTAATTCTGTTCGGATCAGTACACCTGTTTCGCTGCCGAAAGTTTTAAGTTCAACAGTGCCAAGGCCGATTTTATCAACGTACTGCCTGATCTGGGATATTTCAACGGGATTATCAAACTGGAGAACGATTTCAGTTCCTCCCTTGAAATCGATTCCGAATACCAATCCCCGGAATATTACATTTATTAATCCGATCAGGAAAAGAGAAGTTGAAATTATATAGAACAGCTTTCTCTTGCTTAAATAATCAACATGTAGATTTTCAAATATTCGCATTTATAAATTAGCTCCTTAAAAAGAGTAAAATTGAATTAACCGATTGTAATTTTCTGCCCTTTGGCAACCATAAAGTCGAATATCAGCCTCGCTATAACAAGGGCGCTGAACATACTTGCAGCTATACCTATCATGAGCGTCAGAGCGAATCCCTGGACAGGACCGGTACCGAACTGATAGAGTATAATACCCGTTATAAAGGTTGTTATATTTGAGTCGATAATGGCCGAATATGCTTTTGAGAAACCACTGTCAACTGAAGCTTTTATTGTTTTGCCTGTTGCAAGTTCTTCCCTGATCCTTTCATAAATCAGCACGTTCGCATCCACCGCCATACCTATCGTGAGGATGATACCGGCAATACCGGGGAGGGTGAGCGTTGCATTAAATCCGGCGAGTATACCGAGAATAAATAAGACCGTAAAGACAAGAGAAGCTGCTGCAACTGTACCGGCTCTCTGGTAATAGACGATCATGAACAAACCGACGATAATGTAGCCGATCAGCGCTGAGTTAAATCCTTTGCTGATTGAATCCTGGCCAAGTGACGGTCCGACACTTCTTTCCTCAATTATATCGACAGGAGCAGGAAGAGCACCGGCTTTTAGCACGATCTCAAGCAGTTTGGCTTCGTCGAGATTTCCAACGCCCTCAATCTGCGATCTTCCTCCTGTAATTTTTGATTTCACATTCGGCGCTGAGTAAACCAGACCGTCCAGAATTATTGCAATCCTATGATTAATATTTGCGCCTGTTATTCTTGCCCACTCTGCGGCACCTTCTGAATTCATCTCCATAGATACAACGGGCTGAGAAGTATTAGGATCAATATTCGACTGGGCGTCTGTTATTACTCCGCCTGTAAGTTCAGGTTTCTTATTTACACAGTAAAGCTGGTAGATTGCCTTGCCGTCCTGGTAGGTAATAGGCTTGGCGGAGAAAAGGAACTCAACGTTGTCGGGAATAACTTTCTGAACATCAGGCCTGTTAAGGATCAATTCAAGCTTGTTTCTTTCATCTGCTTTTACATATGCATCAGCTGTTCTGCCCTGCGGATCTATCATCGCAATAGAGAAAAACGGGTGTTCTTTAGCGAACTCTTCTTCTGTTAATTGTTTCTTTGAGGTATCATTTGCAGCTATACCTGTATCAGAAGCAGAAGTATCATTGGAGGCGGTAGTTTCAGATTTGGTTGTATCGACTGCAGTAGAATCTTCAAGCGGTTTTCCTGCAAGCACCTTATCAATTTTCTGCATGATTGAGAAAGTTAAATCAGGATCTTTCAGGAGTCTGAATTCAAGCAGTGCAGTTCCCTGCAGCAGCTGTTTGGCTTCTTCTTCACGCGCCACTCCCGGAAGCTCAACGATTATTCTTCTCGAATCCCTGTCTCTGGATAGACGGTTCAGAAACACCGTACTGGTCAACCCTGTTTCTGATAATTTCAATCGCTCTTGTAACTGCATCTTCAGCATCTTTTTTCAAATCACTCAGAATTGTTGCATCATCCTGCCGGATGTTTCCAAAATATCTACTCAGCCTTATCCCTCTCTGCTGGAAGTTCCTGCCCATAATGTCCACCACAGATTCATCGGTAGTTGCGGCTTCTTTCTCAGCATCCTTCATTACAGCTTTAAAGGCATCATCAGGGTTCTTTGCCAGTTTCTCCAGCAGCTTTGCTGTATTCACCTCCAGAACCACACGCATACCTCCCTGAAGATCAAGACCCAGTTTTATCCTCTTCTGACGTGCTTCAACAAAAGACGGGTTTGCATTTTTAATGCTGTCTTCCATTGCTGCAAGTCTGAGATCTATCTGGCTTGTGGTCATTCCGGGATTGTTTTGTTTCAATTCCTGCTTCCTCTTATCGAGGGCCTTATTCACTACCTTTGTATTCTGATAATCAACGTAAGTGGGATAAAGAAGGTAAAGACAGAGTGCAATTACGCCAAGAATTATGATTATTTTGAACCTGAATTCTTTCATATTTAACTATGTTTCTGAATGAGTTGAAAAAAATAATTAAGAGTTAAAATTACCGTATAAGGGTAAGAAAGTCAATAAATATTGAGGGTGATACATAATAATATATCACTGTGTATTGGTAGATAAAAATGCCCTCAAAGCCCCATTTTAATTAAAAAGCTGAGTTAAAGCAATCTGCCATCCGAACCTGCCTGACGGCAGTCAGACTTGTTTCTGCATCTGAAGAAATTATTTTACCCGAAATCCAGGGAAAGGACTGCTTTTAATAACCTTTCAAATTTTTCTTTAACTCTGCCGGCAGTTTCAGTGACTTCATCGTGCGACAGCCTGCTGTCTGAAATTCCTGCTGCATAATTAGTTATGCATGAGATAGAAGCAGTCATCATTCCGCGGCCTGCTGCATAATAAGTCTCGGGTACTGTAGACATACCGACAGCATCAGCTCCGAACTTCCTTATCATATTTATTTCAGCAGGTGTTTCATAAACGGGACCTTTATTATACCAGTAGACGCCTTCCTGAACGGGAATGTTTTCCTCTTCTGCAGCTTTCAGAATGATTGAAATGAGCTCCGGGGACGGAAAACGTAAAAAATAATGTCTCTCATTCAAACCTGAAATACCCAATAGTTCAGTCATTTCCTTTTTAAGATTTACTCCTAAAAAGGAGGAGGTCAGCATAAGATCGCCGGGTTTAAATTCATAATTCACACCTCCGGCTGCGTTAGTTGCAATGAGATATTTTACACCGAGCTGACTGCTTATATATGCCGGCAGAATACATTCAGATAGGTGATAACCCTCGTAAAAATGAATGCGTCCCTGAAAAAGGAGCAGTTTTTTTCCGCCAAAATGAGCAAAATGAATTTTTCCCTGATGTCCTTCGATGGTTGAAGGCGGGTAGGAAGGCAGTTCTGCTGTTGATAAAGAAAGTTCCACTTCAACACTTTCTGCAAAATCACCCAGTCCGCTGCCGAGTATTACTGCAACTCCGGGAATGAAGGGTTTAATTTTCTTGAGATGAGAAATCAGGTCTTTATATTTAAAATCGATGTCAAGCATAAATTAAAATAATATACCCGCCAGTGTTGCTGTCATAAGTGTAGCCAGTGAACCGCCAAGCACTGCTTTCAGTCCAAGTGAGGCAATATCAGGTTTACGCGAAGGAGCTAAAGGACTCAAGCCTCCGATCTGGATTGCTATCGAACTGAAGTTGGCGAAACCGCATAAAGCATAGGTTGCCATTAATATGGTTTTGGGATCCAGTATCTGTCTTGCCTCTATTAAGCCGCCAAGATCCAGGTAGGCTACAAATTCATTAAGTACTATTTTCGTTCCTAACAAACTTCCGAAGTTAAGTGCATCATGCCACGGAACCCCGATGCCGAAAGCAATGAACTGCAATATCCATCCAAGTACTAATTGAAAATTCAAAGGTTTGCCGTAAATCTCCATTAACGACTGATTCCAGCCCATGATGTCTCCAAGTCCCTGCAGCAGATAATTGATCAGAGCGATCAAAGCAATAAAGGCAATAAGCATTGCGCCGACATTAAGCGCAAGCATAAGTCCGTCGGAAGCTCCGTTTGCTGCCGCCTCAACAACATTGGATGCATTCTTTTCAATCTTTACTTTTACGGTCCCTTTTGTTTCTGGTTCAGTTGTTTCGGGATAGAGGATTTTTGAAATAACGAGTGCAGCAGGAGCGGCCATCACACTTGCACCCAGCAGCTGGGTTGCAAAGAGCTGCCGTGCCTGGTCCAGCGGGATACCAAGAGTTTTCGCATACGAATTACCCAGTATCTGGATATAAGCAGCCATAACGCCTCCGGCAATCGTGGCCATTCCTCCTATCATAATTGTAAGTATCTCGCTCCGAGTCATTCCTTTTATAAAAGGTTTAATCATCAGGGGTGCTTCTGTCTGACCCACAAAGATATTGGCAGTACAGGAAAGCGACTCGGCTCCGCTGGTTCCCATAAACTTTGCCATCACCCATGCCATTCCCTGAACAATCCTCTGCATTATTCCAAGGTAATACATGATTGACATTAGGCAGGCGAAGAAAATGATTGTAGGCAGTACCTGAAAGGCGAAGAACATTCCGAGACTCCCATCCTGACCCGGAGATACAGCAAGACTTCCGAAAACAAATTTCGCACCTTCGGTTGTGAAATTTAGCAGCAGAACAAAGAATCCGCTCACCCAGTAAAAGAAATCCTTCGGCCAGCTTAGCGGTGAAAATATTGTTCCAAGATAAGCACCTTTAAGGATAAGAATAGCAAAAATAATCTGGAGAACAATTCCACTTAATACCAGCCGCCAGTTAATATTCTTTTTATTATTCGAAAAAAGGAAAGCTATACCTAAAAGTAAAATAAGACCGAGAATCCCCCGGAGTAATCCTGTAATATCCATTAAAGACCTTCTTCTTTAGGAATGTAATGACATCTTCTGCATCTGGCTTCATATATATCTGAAGCTCCGACAACCACCCTCTCAGCAGAATGTGTTTTTCTCTGCGTTTTATCCGCAGGATTGCCGCATACTACACAGATGGCAAGTGTTTTTGTTATGTACTCTGCGATTGAAAGCAGCTGAGGCATCGGCTCAAACGGGACGCCCTTGTAATCCTGATCAAGTCCCGCTGCGATTACACGTTTTCCCTGGTTGGCGAGAATATTACATACATCCACAATACCCATGGGAAAAAACTGCGCCTCATCTATACCCACAACCTGTGTATCAGCCGCAAGTTCAAGTATGTCGTCAGGATTATCGATTAATAATGACGGGAGCGATTGATCACTGTGAGAGACAATGGCCCTGGCTGAAAACCTCGTATCAATACGGGGTTTAAAAACAAGCACGCTCTGCCGGGCAATTTCAGCACGGCGGAGTCTCCTGATTAATTCCTCGGTCTTTCCGCTGAACATACAGCCTGCAATAACTTCAATCCAGCCAGTGTTCCTTGGGAGAGAATGGGGGGTATATTCCATCATAGAATTCTTTCACTTTAAATTATCATCCCCGAAAGGGAAGGGTAAAAGTTCACCGAGTTTAAAATTTTCAATTCGTTTTTATGATTTATAAGAACCACATCAATACCGCTGCAGAAGTCATTCAAAACCTGGCGGCATGATCCGCAGGGGGGACAAAAATCAGGATCGTCGCTTGCTATCGCTATAGCTGTAAATTTCCTGTATCCTTCGGAGAGAGCTTTAGAGAGAGCCACCCTTTCCGCACAAAGAGTAAGGCTGTAAGAACTTGATTCAATATTTCCACCTGTAAATACTTTACCGTCTTCCGCCAAGAGTGCCGAACCTACTCTGAATTTTGAATAGGAGGGAATTGCTTTTTCCTTTGATGCGACAGCAATAACTGCAAGTTCCTTATATTCCATTTATAACCAAAATTTTACACGCAAAAATATGTCATTAAATAAGAAGTTCAAACTAATTACTGAGTATCTTTTCTCATCACAACATAAAAAGAAGGTGTAATAAAATTATTTATAATTCCTTCCTTATCGGAAACAAACTTTTTTAGAAGTGAAATTCCGTCCGATCTTTTAAGCATGTTGAACAATAACCTGTGAAAATTGCTCCAGAGAATTCCTTCCGGGGAGTCCGATATAATCTCAGTAATTTCTTTTGTTTTTAAACAGATCCTGAAACCGCTGAATAAAGTCTTCACTTCCCTGAGCGGCAAAAGCTGGGCTATATCATTTCTCTGCAGATCACTTTTTCTTAAGTGCGCGAGAAAATATTTTTTTATTGCAGCCCTTTTGAAACAGGGCGAGCAGGGGAATACCCCAGTGCGGGTCTGAAAGAATATTAATCACCGAATATTTATTAGGTGTACTCAGATAAATCAACCCGTCATTCCTCAGAACCCTTATCAATTCCTTCACAAGTACTTCTCTATCCTGAATATGCTCAATTACGTCCTGTAGAATTATAAGGTCAAATGATACATTTCTGAAGGGAAGATAACCGGATGTACCGTTTACTAAATCATAACCACGACCTAAAACCTTTTGCCTTTGCAGCCTTATTAAGCTCAGATCACAGCTTATCACATTATTTTGCTCTGCAAGTAATGCGGAAGTTCCTCCCTCTCCCGAACCAAGATCAAGAATGTCGAGGTTTTTACATTCCCTTGTAGTAGTAATAATTATTCTCGCCACCTCTGCTCTTTTTTCGGGACAAATCTCTTCCCCTTGACCATCTTTCATAATTTGGATGACCAGGGTTCAGCCAGGCTGGTATTTCCTGTTCTACTTCCATTGAGCTTTTTTGAATAATGCGTTAAAAAAATTAACCATTATAAAAACTTCGCAAATAATGTCATACCAGAGAATTTCAAGGGGGGTAAATTTGTAACCAAATTTTCCCTGGATCATTGATAATATAACCAGGGTAGTGAGCACTCTTAAGATAAAGACCCAGATAAACTGAATATTTATAATCATCAATACCGGTGAGAAAATCATAAAGAGATTCAACAGGTACCAGGTGCCGAGTATCATTTTATGTTTAAGAAGATAATAAAAAGAAGCCTGAGTGTGTCTTGTCTTCTGATTTAGATACTCTCCTAAAGAAGATGGAGTATGCGAGAAAACAAGGCTCTCTTCACTATAGAATGCTTTTATCTTCAGATTATTCCTTACAGCCTCACGCAGCAGCAGATCATCATCTCCGCTTAATGTATTAAGCGTATTACCATACCCTCCTAATTTGAAGAAAGCCTCTTTAGAAAATCCTATACTCCTGGCAGCAGCTGTATAGGGTAATCCAAGGGAAGCAAGACCAAAAGACAGGAAATGGTTCTTCAGATTTTCCATACAGGAGACGCTGCTGATAAAATTATTCTGCTTCCTGATAAGAGGAGCGGGACCAAAAATAAAATCATAACCCTGCTCAAATAATGCGGATCCAGCATTCAGCCATCCAGAGGAAGGGAGGCAGTCCGCATCAGTTACCATAACAAAACGATATCTGGTTTCTTCTATACCTTTCAGCAAAGCCCCTCTTTTCCCTGGTATAGAAGTAGCGCCGGCTTCAATAACTCTTATGTTGTCTTGTCCATTTATTTTTTCTTCTGCGATTTTATATGTATTGTCGGTCGAATTATCATCGACGATTATCAGTTCATAATTTTCAGGATTATAGTCAATCTTTAATATAGAAAAAATTAAATCCCCGATGACTGCCTCTTCATTTTTTGCTGCAGTGATGATTGAAATTTTCAGATTATCGGAATGTCCGGGACTTTTAAGGAATCTTACTAATCCGGTCAAAAGGATGAGCAAAGAAAGTATATAGATGGAGGAGATTATCAACATTAATTAAATATTATAGGCGGAATCGTCAAAATGCTCTAAAAAGTTAATTATTATTAATAATATTAAAAAAATAATTTTGTTTTTGGTAAATAAAAAAAATTATTATATTAGTTCTAAATTAAATCTGGATAAAATACCAGGGACTGGAATAACAAAGTATTTAGAATATTGATAACAAATAAACTTGCCCCCTTTGATTTTCACAATTATATCCTGACAGGGAATTATTATTTCCTATGACAACCTCAGCTACTACTATAATCATTTATAAATATCTGATTTATCAGAGCGGAAGATTTTAGATTGATAATAGAGAATTCTGATTTTTAAGAATATGAGCATTTTAATTAAGGTCAAATCATTCACTCATTTAACAAACAATGGATTATTATGAAAAAATTTGTTTCTATTCTCTTCGCCCTCGTTGCTTTTTCCTGGTGCGTTACATCTGCTCAGGTAAGCAATAGCTCTCCCCAGGTATTTAATGCCGTGAATCATGACATATCGCCCCCGTTAAGGGATATGGAGGAGGCCCCATTATTTCCTACACCCTGGACAAATGGAATTATTCCTCTTAAAAAGGCTGAAACCCTATATCAGGATCATCACCAGGCAGATCCTTCTCTTCAGTCAATAATGGGTTCAACAGGTACTACTGATCTCATACAGAACTGGGATGGTGTATCTGCTCAGGGATACGCTCCTCCCGACAATAGTGGAGATGTAAGTCCTAATTATTATATGGAAATGGTAAATGTCCGCTTTCAAATTTGGGATAAAACAGGCACTTCACTCTTAGGGCCCCTTAACCTTGGAACAATTTGGGCCGGTTTTCCGGGCCCATGGTCCGGTAGTCTTAACGACGGAGATCCTGTTATATTATATGATGAAGTAGCCGGCAGATGGGTTGCTACAGAGTTTTCTTTACCGGCCGGTGACACCGGACCTAACTATATATTAGTAGCAATTTCTCAGACAGAAGATCCAACCGGTTCCTGGTACAGGTATGGTTTTACATTTCCTAATTTCCCGGATTATCCTAAATTCGGAGTCTGGCCTGATGGTTATTATGTTTCTGTAAATAAATTTGCTTTCGGCTTTTCAGGTACAAGCAATGCAGCATTTCAAAGAGACAGTATGCTCGTTGGTGCACCTGCTCAGATGGTAATGTTCCAGACTTCAAGTTCGATCTCTAATTCATTACTTCCTTCAGACTGGGATGGTACTGTTACTCCCCCGGCCGGAGCTCCAAATTATTTTCGACGAAATTCATGATAATGCCCGTTACGGAGGAACCGATGGTTATGATATATTTGAGCTCCATGTTGATTGGGCAACCCCTGCAAACTCTTCATTTACCGGACCGACATTCATTTCTACAAACGCATTCAACGAGGTTAATGGTATTTCTCAACTTGGCGGTTCAATACTTGATGATCTAAGTGATCGTGTAATGAATCGTTTGAATTACAGAAATTTTGGAGCATATCAGTCGATGGTTTCCTGTCATACGGTTGATGCAGGAGGCGGTCGTGCAGGAGTAAGATGGTATGAATTCAGAAACAGCGGCAGCGGCTGGTCATTGTTTCAGCAGGGCACATACGCTCCGGCAGATGGATTATCCAGATGGATGCCGAGCATTGCCATAAATGAGGATGGAGCTATTGCTATAGGATATTCTGTATCGAGCAGTACAATTTATCCTGAAATTCGTTATACAGGAAGATTGGCAGGCGATGCTCCGGGTGTAATGAGTGTTCCGGAAGAGACAATTCATGCCAGTTCAGGAGCGCAAACCGGAGGTCTTACCAGATGGGGCGACTCATACTCAGATGACTGTTGACCCTGATGGCCAGACTTTTTGGTATATTAACCAATATCAACCGTCAAGCGGAAGCTTTAACTGGAAAACAAGAATTGCTTCATTTACTTTTGGTCCTCCATGCCCGATTGATCTGCCAACTGATCCTTCTCCGGCAGATGCGGCTACAGACCTTCCGCTCACAGGTAATTCACTTTCATGGACTAACGGCGCAGGAGCTAGCCAGGTAGAAGTCTGGTTTGGCGAATCCGGCAGTTTTACTCAGGTTTATGACGGATCACTAATTACGTCATTTTCGCTGGCCCCGTATGAACCACTGACTTACAATACTACTTACCTATGGAAAGTTGTAGGTAAGAATGATACTTGTAACGTAAGTGGTGATACCTGGTCATTTACAACAATGCAGGATCCAAATCTTGTTACAGTATTTGACGAACCATTCGATAATCTTAACTGCTGGACGGCAATAGGACCACTGGGCACAACTAACTGGTCAATATCTCAGACCAACAATGCCCTTGGTTCACCAACTTCAGAATTGCACCTGAATTGGACTCCACAGTTTACCGGATTATCTCAATTACTCTCATGTGCAATTAATTCATCTTCCGCTTATATGAATAGTGTTTCATTGAAACATTTTTGTGATTTTTTTGGTGATCCGGCACCATTTATGGGCCTTGCAGTTACTTACGACGGCGGAACAACAAGCACCAGTATATGGGAATTCCAGCCGGTCGGCGGTAACGTTGGTCCGGAAGACGTTATTGTTAATTTTCAGCCGACAGCGGATACTTACCAGTTGATTTTATATTGCAATGGAAATTCTTTCAATATCGACCACTGGTATGTCGATGATATTATGGTTAACTATGTAACACCTGTAGAACTCACTTCCTTTAGTGCTGTTGTAAACCCTGGGAATGTTCTCTTAAACTGGGCAACTGCAACCGAGAAAAATAACCGGGGCTTTGAAATAGAACGTAAAACTTCAAATAGTGAATATCAGAAAGTAGGTTTTGTTCCCGGGTCAGGTACTTCAACTGAACCTAGAACATATTCATACACTGATAATGGTTTAAGTAAAGGAAGTTATACATACCGGTTAAAACAGGTTGATTTAAACGGAACATTTGAATATTCAAATGAAGTTGAGGTTGAAGTTAATGCTCCGGCAGTCTTTGCGCTGGAACAGAATTATCCAAACCCGTTTAACCCGACAACTTCAATAAAATATTCAATACCTGATGATCAGCAGGTAAAACTTAATGTTTATAACCTTCTTGGTCAAAATGTTGTTACCCTTGTTAATGGTGTACAAAAAGCAGGTCAACACGAAGTAAATTTCAATGCTTCAAATCTTGCAAGCGGAGTTTATTTTTATAAACTTGAAGCAGGAACAAATACCAGTATAAAGAAAATGTTATTAATGAAATGATCTGCATCTGATCTAACCCGTTCTTTGAAAAGGCTGTCTGATCTGACAGCCTTTTTTTTATTGTTCGTTTCCGATATTCCGCATATATTAAACTTTAATTGATGAAAACAGACTCTGCTTTTTAATATATTAAGCAGAATAAATTTATATTTTTAATTTTTTCTTTTCTCGCATTAATTGTAAACATGAAGAAAATCATTTTATTATTTTGTTTACTTTTCTTATGTATATCAAGTCTTTATCCTCAAAATTTTTGGGAGAAGATAGATAGTCCTACAACAAAAAGGTTGAATACAGTACAATTTATTGATAGTCTTAATGGATGGGCAGGGGGGGACTCCGGTTTGATCATTCATACTTCAGATGGAGGAACAGTATGGGATACACAATTCTCAAATGATTCAATAAAAATTGTTGACATTTTTTTCCTTGATGATCAGATTGGCTGGGCCGCCGGAGTAAGTTTTCTTGAACCCTACGGAACATTTCTTCTGAAAACTGAGAATGGAGGAATCTTATGGAGTAAGAAATATATGAGGATAGGACAAGCGTATATCAGCTCCTTATACTTTCACGATACACTGACTGGATTAGCTGCGGGTAAACAGGGAGTTTTTATACGTACTACCGACGGCGGTTCATCATGGGTACCCGTAGGACTTGACTCATCAAACTTTGCAGGATTTACACCCTATAAAATAAAATTTATAAATGATCAGATTGGTTATGCATGCGGCGGGGCATTTGATGTAGTAGGTGTAATCTGGAAAACAACGGACGGTGGTTTAAATTGGGCAACGGTCGTGGATACCTCTTCCATTCCATTTGAACCTTTGTTTGATATCCAAATATTCGATTCACTTCATGTAATTATTTTGGGTGGTGATCCTGAATATGGAGCAATTCAGGCAACAACAACTGATGGCGGTTCTACCTGGCAGTTTAAAAGTTGCTACAATGAGTTTTCCTGTTAGTTTCGGATTCAGAACTGATTCAGAAGGATGGGCGCCAATAGGTCCTGACCTTGGATTTTTGTTTACTACTGATTTCGGGGAGAACTGGTCGCTTATACCTACCCCTGATTCAGCATATGTTACTAACATTAGTTTTCCCGATTCCTCTCATGGGTATGCTGTAGGGATTAATGGTACGATATTAAAATATACGTACCAGAAACCCAATGAAGTAATCGCGAATGCAGGGGATATCGGATCATTCCACCTTGACCAGAACTATCCTAATCCTTTTAATCCCATAACCAGTATAAGCTACAGGGTAAGTTCGGCAGGAATGGTTTCGTTAAAAGTATATAACATACTCGGTAAAGAAGTAGCTTCCCTGGTTAATGAGTATAAACCTGAGGGCAGCTATACAGTTGAGTTTGATGGAAGCAATTTAGCCAGTGGCGTGTATCTATATAGGATGCATGCGGGTGAGTACAGCGCAGTGAGGAAAATGTTGCTGGTGAAATGAGTATGGGGCAGGGCGCATAGTGAGCTACAAATTTAAAATTGAATATTGAAGATTAAAAGTTATTGCGCTGTCTGATAAGTGGGAGTACTCCCGGGTATTTCATAGGGGAAAGAATTTGCAATCTGCAATTTTCAATATTCAATAGTTTCATTCCCAATCGTCTTCGAGGAGCCAGCCTTCCGCAAGTTCCTGCTTAATTCCGGTAATGAACCGTGAAGGTTTTGAAAGCGTCATTCCTGCTTCACGGTCGAACATATTCATAGGGTAGGAGATAAATAAATTCTGCTTTGCCCTCGTTGAAGCCACATACATCAGCCTTCTCTCTTCTTCTAATGCATCTATGCTTTCAGCGGAACGGTACGAAGGAAAAAATCCTTCAACCGCGTGAATGATGAATACAGAATGCCATTCTAATCCTTTTGCGGAATGTATCGTGGAAAGTGTGAGAAATTCTTCTTCTTTATCGGCGGGACCAATATCGATGACACTGTCGATGATAGGTTCAATAGCCATATCTGCAAGCAGTGTATCAAGTGTTTTATAATTTTCCGATATATTCTGGAATATTTCGAGGTCCTTATTACGTTTATTAAAATCGTCGTACTTCTGCTTGAAGATAGGGTGGTAGTAATCAAGCACCATCTGAAGTTTCTCTGAAGGTAAAGACTTTTCTGTATGAAGTTTATATAGCAGCTGGAAGAGATTTACCATCCTGTCATTGTATTTAAAGGATGGCTGCTGATCGGGACTCGATTTAATCGACAGTCTCGCCAGGGCAAGCTCATCAAGTATCTTCTGTGCTGTCTTTGGTCCTACTCCTTCATGAAGGAGCAGCACCCTGTACCAGCTGACAATGTCTTTCGGATTCGCGGCAATCCTTAAGAAAGCAAGTACATCCTTTATATGTGCCGTTTCGATAAACTTAATACCACCGAATTTCTGAAAAGGGATATTCGCCTTTCCAAGTTCTATCTCAAGATCAAAAGAAAAGAAAGATGACCTGAAAAGGACGGCTATATCATTTAGCGGAACGCCTTCCTCTCTTAGCTCAAGAACTTTCTCTACGATAAACTTCGACTGCAGGTTCTCCGTTGAAGCCGCAATAATATTGGGTAAAGCTCCGCCCGGTTTTCTTGTATAAAGATGTTTCTCATATTTCTCGGCAGCGCTCTCAATAATGTGATTGGTAAAATCTAGTACCGGCTGAATGCTTCTGAAGTTCTCCTCAAGTTTAATGATCTTAACGTTCTTAAAGAGCTTAGGGAATTCCATAATGTTTTTGAAGTTAGCACCCCGGAAGGAGTAAATTGACTGGGAATCATCTCCTACCACCATTACATTGTTGTTGTGCTGGGTCAGTCCCTGTACTATATCAGCCTGCAGCTTGTTGGTATCCTGGTACTCATCAACCATTACGAAATTTATTGTGGACAGTAAAGACTTTGCTCCGGGAGAAAGTTCCTGAAGAAATATGTTCAGGTATACCAGCAGATCGTCATAATCAAATAGATTATTCTTCCTCTTATATTCCCTGAAGACCTTATTAATCGCCAGCATTTTATCGAGCTGTTCAATAAAATGAGGGTAGTCTTCCTCCACAATCTCCTCAATCCTCCTGCCGGTATTCACGCTTAGACTGAATACTTTATTTAGAGTCTGCTTATTGGGGAATCGTTTTTCTTTACCTACCAATCCCGATTGGTTCCTTATCAGGTTGATCACATCCTCACTGTCGCCCTGGTCGAGTATAGTGAACGAAGGATTAATACCTAAGGCTTTAGCGTATTTGCGCAAAGTCAGGTTGGCAAACGAATGGAACGTGCCTCCTCTTATCTTCGCACACCGGTTGTCGAGCAGGATCGACGCCCGGTTCATCATTTCGTTCGCGGCTTTACGTGTGAAGGTGAGCAGCACAATTGACTGAGGATCATAACCCAGCTCAACGAGCCTGGCTACCCTGAATACCAGCGTTCTTGTTTTTCCAGTTCCTGCACCGGCAATGATAAGGTATGGGCCCTCTAAAGCAGACGCAGCCTCATACTGTGCCGGGTTAAGTTCATTCTGATAATTAATAGTAAAACGGGACTCATCCATCTCACGTTTAATAAAACCGGACTGTCCCGTTTCGTTTATTCGTTTTAGCTTATATTTTTTCTGAATCATCTACGCAAATATTTGGGCTTTCCAAGAATTTCTGATACTACAATATAATCCTGCAGGGCCTGAGGAGAATATAATTTTTTCCGCAAATCATCGAAGGGATAAGGCACTTCCTTATTCCGGTCCGCAAGCATACGTTCAAACCTTTCGGCTTCTCTTTCAATAGCTGAATCAACAACTGTTGACTTCTTATACTCTGTAATACTGTGCCAGCTCTTATCAAGCTGATGTTCTTTGAGCGATTGCTCGTGCCACTCTTCTTCTTCGGTGTGCCATTCACTGTCCTCCGTGTGCCATTCCTTATCTTCTGTGTGTTCTTCAACAGGGACTTTCCTCATCTCAGCTTTTTCGATATCTGATTCCATCTTCCGCTGACCCGTATAATCACTTTCTCCTTTGAACAAACCTTCGATCTCTTTAAGGATATCGTATTCACCCTGCCTTCCCTCCTGTTCATAACCGGGAGAAGAATAGTTATTTCTTGTAGGTTCGTCCGGTGAATTTGAAGGACGCGGAGGCGGTTTACCTTTATCCTTTTTCTTAAATAAGGAATTAAGGAAAGCAAAGATTATAAACAGGTAAATAAGTATCTGAATATAGTCGCCCATCAGCTGTCTTTATCCTTTTTTCTCTCAGGTTTGGAAATAGCGTTTCTCATATCTGTATCTGATTGAATATTCTTCATCCCGTAATAATCCATAATTCCGAGATTTCCTGATCTGAATGCCTCTGCCATTGCTTTAGGTATTTCAGCTTCGGCCTCTACTACTCTTGAACGCTGTTTTGCTACTTCAGCAATATTTTCCTGCTCAGTTGCTACTGCCGCAGCTCTTCTTTCCTCAGCCTTGGCCCGAGCAATCTTCAAATCAGCCTCAGCCTGGTCGGTCTGCAGTTTTGCACCGATATTCTCGCCAACATCAACATCCGCAATATCTATTGAAAGTATCTCAAATGCAGTACCTGAGTCAAGTCCTTTTGCAAGGACACTTTTCGAGATTCTGTCGGGATTCTCAAGCACATGCTTATGAGAATCACTTGAACCGATTGTAGACACTATTCCTTCACCTACCCTCGCCAGTATCGTTGCTTCACCGGCTCCTCCGACAAGTCTCTCAATATTGGCACGAACAGTAATTCTGGCGATTGCCTTCAGCTGGATGCCGTCTTTTGCAACAGCAGCAACCACCGGCGTCTCGATTACTTTGGGGAGGACTGACATTTTGACAGCTTCTAAGACATCACGGCCTGCCAAATCTATCGCAGTTGCACGCTCAAATGTCAGTCCCAGGTTAGCTTTATCAGCCGAAACCAGCGCATTGATGACTTTTACAACATTTCCGCCTGCCAGGTAGTGGGCTTCCAGTTTATTTTGTTCAACCTTTATTCCGGCCTTGGTTGCAGTAATCATGCTTCTAACGAGCACTACAGGAGGAACCTTTCTAAGGCGCATTCCTATCAGATCCTTGAAGATCTTTAATTTTACCCCCGAAAAATATGCTGTAATAAACAGTCCTATTGGGACAAAATAGAGGAAAACGATTAAAAAAAGGATTATTGCTATTATAATGACGATTGATAGACCGGTTAAGGCTTCCATGCCAGATCTCCCAAGAATTTTTAATTGGATTTTAATTTTAATATATATTTGCTTTATTAGCAATGAAAGGACAGTATTTTAGACAGATATCTTTTTTTTCGAGACAATTTGATTTGAACAGGAGTTGGGATTTCAGTTCAATAATTGATTTCAGCTACGCATGCAACCTGCCTCACTTTCAATGGTATAATAATTGTTTAATTATCTGTAAAGAATGAACCCGATGTAGAATTTTATGGTTTTGAGGAAGAAAGAAAATTTTAGTAATTATAAATAATCATAAATGAGGGATTTTTTGAATTTTTGCTTAGCTTGATTGCAGAAATATCTATTTATATATTAACAAGAGAGTTAGCAGAAGAGTCAAAACCTCATTTGAAAGTAAGGAAGCATTATGGATGGAAATTTCTCAGATAGACTTCAGGATGTGATCAGGTTAAGTCGTGAAGAAGCATTACGGCTGGGCCATGATTATATCGGAACTGAGCACTTATTGTTAGGAATAATCAGGGAAGGACAGGGAGTAGCTGTAAGAATTCTAAGGAATCTCGACTGCGATCTTATGAAACTGAAAAAAGCAATCGAAGACACTGTTAGAACTTCAGGCGGCACCCTCACAATTGGAAATATACCGCTTACGAAACAAGCTGAAAAGGTATTGAAAATTACGCAGATTGAATCGAAAATTTATAAGGCGGATGTTATCGGAACGGAGCATTTACTTTTATCGCTTCTCAGGGATGAAGACAATATTGCTACACAGATACTGCACCAGTTTAACGTAACTTACGATTCTGCCAGGGCCGAACTTAATTCTATGCTCAGCAGCAAGAATCCGAAAGATCCTGCCGGAGCAGTTCCGCCTGCTGATAAGAAAGTAGAAAGAACAAAAACTCCTGTACTTGATAACTTCGGACGCGATCTCACCAAGTTCGCACTTGAAGATAAACTTGATCCGGTTGTGGGCAGGGAAAGAGAAATAGAACGTGTTGCGCAGATCTTAAGCAGGAGAAAAAAGAACAATCCTGTGCTGATCGGAGAACCGGGTGTAGGAAAAACTGCAATCGCTGAAGGTCTTGCCTTAAGGATTATGCAGAAGAAAGTTCCCCGTATACTTCAGGAAAAAAGGGTTGTTACACTTGATCTTGCAGGACTGGTAGCAGGAACAAAATACCGCGGGCAGTTTGAAGAAAGAATGAAAGCGTTGATGAATGAGCTGGAAAAAGCGAAAGAAGTTATTCTTTTCATCGATGAGCTTCATACAATTGTAGGTGCCGGCGGCGCTTCAGGTTCTCTTGATGCCTCGAATATGTTTAAGCCAGCACTTGCACGCGGCGATATACAGTGCATCGGTGCAACTACCCTTGATGAATACCGCAAGTATATCGAAACAGATGGTGCACTCGACAGAAGGTTCCAGAAGGTTATGGTTGAACCGCCCAGTTATGAAGAGACTCTGCAGATACTTAACAACATTAAGTTTAAATATGAAGAGCATCATCACGTACGTTACAGTTCGGATGCAATTGATTCGGCCGTACGCCTCAGCAACAGGTATATAACCGACAGGCATCTTCCCGATAAAGCAATTGACGTAATTGATGAAGCCGGTTCAAGAGTTCATATGGGCAACTTTGAAGTTCCCCAGGAAGTTCTCGACCTTGAAGACAGCATAGAAAAAGTAAGAGTTGAAAAAGCTACTGTTGTAAAAAGGCAGGATTATGAAGAAGCTGCCCGTTTAAGAGACAAGGAAAGAAATCTTCAGTCGGATCTCGAAATTGCACGCAGGGAATGGGAAGCAAAGACAAAGGATATCGTACACGACGTTAGTGAAGAGGATATAGCCACGGTTGTTGCGATGATGACGGGTATTCCTGTTAACCGTGTAGCGCAAACCGAATCCGAAAAGCTGCTTAATATGACCGACGCATTGAAGAAACAGATCGTAGGTCAGGATGAAGCAGTCGGAAAGCTTACAAAAGCTATACGCAGAACAAGAGCAGGATTAAAGAGTCCGAACAGACCCATTGGAAGCTTTATCTTTCTTGGTCCCACAGGAGTTGGTAAAACCGAGTTATGTAAGGCTCTTGCCCGCTACCTGTTCGACAGCGAGAACGCACTCATCAGAATCGATATGAGCGAGTATATGGAGAAATTTTCACTGTCAAGACTCGTTGGAGCGCCTCCCGGATACGTCGGATACGAAGAAGGCGGTCAGCTTACTGAGAAAGTACGCAGAAGACCATATTCGGTTGTTCTCTTTGATGAGATCGAGAAAGCTCACCCGGATATATTCAGTATACTTCTGCAGGTTCTGGATGACGGAATGCTTACTGACAGTCTCGGTAGAAAAGTTGATTTCAAGAATACTATAATAATTATGACATCGAACATCGGTGCAAGGGATATCAAGAACATCAGTTCATTCGGTTTCGGCGGTGAGGATGCAGCCAACAGGTATGCAAGTCTAAAGAACACCGTTGAAGAAGCAATGAGGAAGCTATTCAATCCTGAATTCCTGAACCGTGTTGATGAAACAATTGTATTCAGAAACCTTGAAAAAGAAGATATCCTTCAGATCATTGATATCGAAATGCAGGATCTTATGAAGAATATTCACGATAATAAGATGGAGCTTACACTTGATCAGACGGCGAAAGAATTCCTGGTTGAAAAAGGATTCGATCAGAAATTCGGTGCCAGACCATTGAGACGTGCTATCCAAAAGTATGTGGAGGATCCGATTGCTGAAGATATACTCAGAGGCAAGTTCAAAGAAGGATCTCATATTGTAGCAAAATATGTTGAAAATATGGAAGAGCTTATTTTCGTGATAGAGAATATGGATATTAACATTACCGATGAAGAGGAACAACAGCCCGGTAAAGGTGAATCCGGCTCATAATATTGTGTGAGTGGTTACTTACCGTAAACACTGAGAGGCGTATTTCTTTTAATACGCCTTTTTTTTATTTAAATTTCATACGGAAAAATGTCATTCTGATGGCAACTTGTCATTCTGAACCTGCCTGACGGCAGTCAGGCTCGTTTCAGAATCTTAACGAAATAGAATAATTGTAACCAACAAACGGAGGCGATGATGCAGGTACTTGACGAATCTAACATTAACCAAAGAATAGGCAGTCTGAAAGGCTGGGAATACAAGAACAGGCAGCTGGGGAAAGAGTATGAACTTAAAGATTTTAAGGAAGCTCTGAGCTTTGTAAATAAAGTAGGAGACCGGGCTGAAGAAATGGATCATCATCCCGATATCTTTCTGCACGACTGGAATAAGGTGAAAATAACAATTTCCACACACAGTGCCGGCGGTGTTACCGAAAATGATTTTAAGCTGGCTGAGAAAATCGAAAATATCTGAGAATGAACAAACGATTGGAAGGACTGCTGGAATTTTATAAAAAGGATCCGAACGATCCTTTTACTTTATACGGACTCGCACTGGAATATATGTCGAAACAGCAGTTTGACAGCGCGGAGAAATATTTCAATCTGCTGCTGGTTAATGATCCGGATTATGTACCGGGTTACCTTCAGTATGCACAGCTGAAAGAAAAACAGGACAAAATTGATGAAGCAAAACAGCTTTACACCAGGGGAATTGAAGCAGCAAACAAAACAGGCGATAAAGAATCTGCAAAAGAAATGGAGGATTTCCTAAGTGATCTCGAATGAAATTGATATTCTTGATATCTTCAAAAAAACCGGTGCTTTACTGCAGGGACATTTTCTTCTAACATCCGGAAGGCACAGCAATATGTATTTTCAGTGTGCCAAAGTTCTTCAGTATCCCGAATATACAGAGCAGGTCTGCCGTATAATTGCTGAGTATTTTAAGAACTATGAAATTGATACAGTTATTTCGCCTGCTATGGGCGGGATCATTGTCGGGCAGGAAGTTGCACGTCAGCTGAACAAAAGATCCATCTTTGCAGAAAGAGAAGACAAGAAATTAACTCTGAGAAGAGGCTTCTCCATAGATAAAGGGGAGAAAGTATTAGTTTGCGAGGATGTAGTCACTACCGGAGGATCTGTTTTTGAGGTAATTGATATTGTGAAAGAGCAGGGCGGGGAGGTAGTAGGAGTAGGATTCATAGTGGACCGCAGCAATGGAAAGGTTGATTTCGGGTATCCTCAGAAAAGTACAATGAAAATGGAAGTTATTTCGTATTTGCCTGACGAATGCCCGCTCTGCAAAGAAAATATTCCTCTTGTCAAACCGGGATCGAGAAAAGTGATAGTCTGATTTTTTTTATTTTTGGATATGTTCAAATTATTATTCCGGATTGACAATGAAAACCATTCTTATTTTTCTGTTTGCATCATTTACCCTGTTTCCTCAGGTCAATTTCGACAATTATTTTACAGATAAAACTCTTCGGGTTGATTATTTCCATACAGGCGATAGTCTTAATGATTCTTATTCAATAGATGAGCTTAAAGAAGAGCCCTACTGGGGAGGATCGAAGACCAGTCTTATCGATTCTTTCGACTATGGCCGCTATGAAGTAAAAGTATATGACCAGGAGGAAAATAAATTAATCTTCTCGCACACCTATTCTACATTATTTGATGAGTGGCAGACAACCGATGAGGCTAAACATACTGCAAAAACATTCAGTGAAACTGTTACGATGCCCTTTCCGAAGGAGAAAATAAGAATTGAGTTCTACAGCCGCGACAGGATGAATGCTTTGCACAAGAAATTCGAATACATTGTCGATCCCGATAATTATTTTATTTCTCCGGAAAGACGGCTTGAATATCCTTCGTTTGAAGTGGTTCATAATGGTGATCCTGCAGTAAAAGTAGATATTGTAATACTGCCCGAAGGATACAAAAAAGATGAGATGGATGACTTTAAAGCCGACTGCAAAAAATTTGCTGATTATCTTTTTAATGTTTCCCCATATTCTGAAAATAAGGATAAGTTTAATATATGGGGAGTTGAAGCACCCTCGCCTGAAGAGGGGACGGATATTCCTGCCAGGAGAATATGGAATAAGACCTTGATGAATACTCAGTTTTATACTTTCGATCTTGAAAGATACTTAATGACCTCTGATTATAAATCGGTGCGCGATCTGGCTGCAAATGCTCCGTACGACCAGATATACATACTGGTCAACTCTGGCAAGTACGGAGGAGGGGCCATTTACAATTATTATTCTGTATGCGTTAACAATAATATGTTCAGCGAATACGTATTTTCTCATGAATTTGGACATGGATTTGCCTTCCTTGCAGACGAATACTACACCTCAGATGTTGCTTACAATGATTTTTACCCCCTGAATGTTGAACCCCTTGAACCAAATATTACTACGCTGGTCGACTTTGAATCAAAATGGAAAGATATGGTTGATGAGGATACGCCTATACCTACCCCTGCCACTTCAGAATACTCAGATAAAGTCGGGGCTTTTGAAGGAGGAGGTTACGTGGCAAAAGGTGTATACCGGCCGATGGAGGACTGCAGTATGAAAACCGCAACCGTGAATAATTTTTGTCCCGTCTGCAAACGGGCAATCCAGCAGATGATTGATTTTTTAACTAATTGAAAATTGAGCGGATTTAGCGAATAATTTCGTAAATTCGTCAACTCATTAATTCGCTAATTTTTTAATCCGTGAATTTGCTCAATTCGCAAATTCTCAAATTCGCTTAATTCGCAAAATTCGCTAAATTCACACTATGGATCAGAGAAAACTATATAAAACAGTAGAGACGATAGCATCGCAGAAATTCCCTTCAGAAGAAAGTATGCTGATTGAAGTATTGAACCAGATAATTTCTAATGAACAGATTGATGTGAACGGAGGCCGACTGTGGAAGTTAAAAGTTGATGAAGGAAGCTATGCGTTATTATACCAGACCGGTTCAGTAGATGTAATTCATCCGGATTTCAGGATACTGATACGTGAATATCCGGTTTTCGATTTTATTGCTAAAGAACGGACGGTATTAGGAAACGAAACAAACGAGATTCTCAGGCAGAAAGGTATATTTAAATACTCTGCATCAGGGGTCGGTGATAAAATAAAGCTGAACGACAAACCCTCGCACGATCTCGCCCTGCGGACGCTCGTCAGTATGCGCGTGGTCTTCACCCAGCGGATCGAGCCGCTGGCCCCGGCCGGGCTCGCCGCCTTCCGCCGCGGCGACCTGCTCAGCCGGCTCGTCTCGGACGTCGATGCCCTCCAGAACCTGTTCCTGCGCGGTCTCGGGCCGCCGCTCGTCGCGCTCGCCTCGGGGGTGCCGTGCTGGGTCGGCGTCTCGGCCGGAAATCTTCCGGCCGCCGGGGCTCGCGCTCGCCGTCGGCCTCGTCGCCGGCGCCGCCGGCGCGCCGCTGCTCGCCGGCCGCCTCGGTCACGGCTCGACGTCGCCCCGCGCCGCCGCTCGGGGCGAGCTGACCGCCGAGCTGGTCGAGATCCTCCGCGGCGCGCCCGAGCTCGCCGTCTACGGCCGCGAGCATGGACGCGATCGGCGCCTCCGGCACGCCGACCGCCGGCTGGCCCGCCTCGCGCGCCGCGACGCGATCGTCGCGGGGATCGGCGAGTCGACGACCACGGTCGTCTCCGGGCTGACGCTCGTCGCCGTGCTGGCGGTCGCCGTCGCCGCGCACCAGGACAGGCGGCTCTCGCGCGTCCTCGTCGCCGCGCTCGCGCTCTGACGCTGGCCGCGTTCGAGGCGACGGGACCCCTCGTGCAGGCCGCCCAGGAGCTCGGCGCGACGGTCTCGGCCGGCGAGCGGCTGTTCGAGCTGACCGACTGCGAGCCGCCGGTCTGCGACCCGGAGCAGCCCCGATCGGTCGTCGCCGGCGTGCCCGCTGTCGCGCTCGAGGGCGTGGCCGTTCCGTTCGCGCCGGGCCTGCGCGGCTTCGACCTTCGCCTCGAACCCGGCCGGAAGGTGGCGCTGGTCGGCCCGAGCGGCAGCGGCAAGACCACGGTCGCGAACCTCCTCGTCCGCTTCCTCGACCCCGCCGCCGGCCGCGTCACGCTCGACGGCCACGATCTGCGCGAGTACCGCCAGGAGGACGTCCGCCGCGCGGTTGCGGTCGCCGCCCAGGACGCGCACCTCTTCTCGACCAGCATCCGCGAGAACATCCGCCTCGCGCGGCCGGGTGCGACCGACGCCGAGATCGAGGACGCGCTCCGCCGGGCGCGGGCCTGGGACTGGGTCGCGTCGCTTCCGGACGGACTCGACACGCTGGTCGGCGAAGAGGGACGCGAGCTCTCGGGCGGCCAGCGGCAGCGGATCGCGATCGCCCGCGCGCTGCTCGCCGGCGCGCCGGTGCTGGTGCTCGACGAGCCGACGGCCCATCTCGACCCGGAGACCGCGGAGGCGCTCGTCGCCGACGCCCTGGACGCCGCCGACGGCCGTACCGTCCTGCTGATCACGCACCGCCCGGAGGGGCTCGACCTCGTCGACGAGGTCGTCGCGCTCGCGCCTTAACGGCTTCCGCTGCAATCGTTAACCCGGGGTTCATACGCCGCCCGCTACACCTGAGAGGCGATGGTGTGCCTCAGGATCGAAGCCGATCGGTCGTCCGAGCGGGCGATCGCGCGGCAGCTCGAGCGCTTCGGCTGCCGGATCGTCGAGGAGAGCGGCTCGGCGCTCCGCGTCGAATTCCCGTACGCACACAGCGAGCGGGAGGCTCTCGCCGAGACGCGCCTCTACCTCGGGATGTGGTTCCGGGGCGTGCGCTCGGCGCGTGCGGCCTGAGGGACGGGATGCCCTACTGATATGGAGTAGGTCTTTGTCAAGTCGCAGGCGGAGGAGGCTCGCGTTTCGCGGGCCTCGGGCAGCTGACCCCGTTTGATGGACACGGGGTTTTGGGGTTCAGACCTTAATCTCAATTTCTCTCTGTCTCGTACTCGACCGGTGTCGGTGGGCGAGCCGGGCTTGGTGGCGCTCGCGGTTGTAGAAGATCTCGATGTAGTCGAAGAGGGCGGCGCGGAGCGAGGCGCGGTCGGGCCAGACGCGGCGGCCGTGGAGGAAGCGCAGCTCGCGTTTGAGCGTTGACCAGAACGCTTCCATCGCGGCGTTGTCGGCGGCGGTACCGACCCGGCCGAAGGAGAGACGGACACGTCTCGTCGTGGGCGCGGTCGCAGAACAGCAGCGAGGTGTATTGGATCCGTGGTCGGCGTGATGGATCACCCCCGTCGGACGGTCGGCGGCGGCGGATCGCCATCACGAGCGCGTCGACGCAGAGCTCGGCGGTGCGCCGCTCTGACATCGCCCAGCCGACGACCCGGTTGGAGTACAGGTCGACGATCCCGGCCAGATGCAGCTTGCCCTCGAAGGTCTGCGAACTCGGTGATGTCTGCGACCCAGCGCTCGTCCGCCTGCGCCGCGGTGAAGTCGCGGCGGAGCAGATCCGGCGCCGGCGCCGCGTGCCGACCGGCCCGCCGGCTGGTCCTCGTGCCGGGGCCGCCGACACCGCGGATCCCGTTGAGCGCATCAGCCGGGCGACGCGCTTGTGGTTGGCCGAAAGACCACGCCGCTCGAGCTGGCCGAGGATCTTGACCCGGCCGTAGGTGCCCCTGGAGCGCTCATGGATCTCGCGGATCTCCTCGAGCAACCGCTCGTTGGCGAGCTGCCGATTCGAGGGCGGCCGGCACCGCCAGGCGTAGAAGCCCGACCGGGACACGCCGGCAAGCGCACACAACCTGGAGACCGGGTAGTCCGCCTGGTGATCCTCGACGAAACGGCAGCGGCTCACCGGATCGTCTCCCGCGCGAAATACGCGGCCGCTTTACGCAAATCTCTCGCTCCAGCTGCAACTCAGCCACCTCCTTACGCAGCCGGCGCAGCTCGTCGCGCTCGGACTCGGTCAACGCTGCCGGGTCGGCGGAGCGCTCCCGCGCCTCCCGATCGGCCTTGACCCAGTTACCGAGCGTCCCGTCGTTGATCCCCAACGAGCGGGCGACCTCCGCGATCGTACGACCCGACGAGCCGATCAGCTCCAGCGCCTCCCGACGGAACTCCGGCGTGTACTTGGACGGACGAGCCATCAACGACACCTCCTCCTAGGGCTCGCGCCCCAGAATCAAGTGTCCACGCTACGGGGTCAACTGCCCCCTCGCCTTGTTTGGTGGCTGGTGAGGCTACGCCATCGTTGCCAGCTTCCAGCAGTGGCCGGCAAGCTCACGAGCGACCGCGACGGCAACGACCGTGCGGCGCTTGCCGCGCTGCTCGAGGTCCCACCAGCGGCGATCAGCCGACGGGCGACCGCTTCGGCCTCGGCACGGACAGCGGCGGACTGACCGGCACGGCGGCCGCTGAGCGCGACGCTCGCTCGAAGCGGACGGCGTTGGTGCCAGGCGGCCTCGACGAGCAGCCGGCGAGCGTGGCTGTTGCCGGTCTTGGTGATCGGCCCCTGGCGGCGCTGCTCGCCGCTCGAGTGCTCACTCGGTACCAGCCCAAGGAAAGCCCCGAGCCGCGCCGGGTCGTAGCCGCGCCAGTCCCCCAGCTCGACCGTGAGCGCGAGCGCGGTCAAAGTCGAGACGCCGCGCAAGCAGCGAGCCGCGCGACCGGTCCGCGAACGCCGGTGGTGGCAGCGAGCTCGACGATCGCCTTGTCGAGCCGGTCGCGGCGCGCCTTCGCCTGCAACACCGTCCCGTAGCTCTCGTCGAAACAGACCGCGAGCGGCCCGATCGAAGCGCAGACCAGCAAGCCAGCGATCGTGCTCGCGAGTCCACGCCGACGCTGCCAGAGCAGCCCGTGCCGCAACAACAGCTTCGAGAGCCGGTGCCGCGCCCGCATCAGATCCGCGCGCGCATCCTCCCGCAAACGAATCAGATCGCGCGCGGCCTCCTCCAGCTCGCTCGGCACCCGCACCGCCGTCAGCTCGCCCAGCCGCAACAGCCGCGCCAACCGCTCAGCGTCACGCCGATCCGTCTTGACCCGCTCCGCCGCCGGCCCGCGGGATCTTGCCCGGCGCCGCGACCAGGCACGCGATCCCCGAACGGCCACAGGCACGCGCAAGCTCGAACCCGGTCGGACCCGCCTCGTAAGCGACCCGCACCGGCGCCCGCAACATCCCCAGCCACTCGACCAGCTGATCGCTCGCTACCGGACCCGCGCCGTCGATAGCTCACCGCTGCTCCCGTCCAATACGCTCGCGACCGCCGAGCGAGCATGCAGATCAACACCAACCCAACTACCGTCACCCATACCGGCGCCTCCCGTAATTGCGGCTCTACCGCCGCGCCAATCGCGACGGCAGCCCGCGCCAACTTACGAGCGAGGCGCCGGCAACTCCATACGGTCTAGCCCGGCGGCGATAGCGCGGCCGCCAGCGCCTTCCACTGCGCCGGCTTCGTTGTTGCGTAGTCGTACAGGCTGGCTCCCGACGCGCCGGCGTCGAGCGCTGCGGCGGCGAACGAGCGCACCTGCGCCGCCGTCGCCGCGCCGGCGAGGCCGCCGACGGCGTGGACGGGGAGCGACGGGCTGTCCGCCCGCTCCCGCAGGAGCTCGACGTTGGCGAGCGTGTAGGCGCGGGCCTGGGCGGCGGTCTTGAAGCGGTAGGTGAAGTAGCCCATCGGCAGGAAGACGTCGAAGGTCGTCGCCGGCCGGGCGTACGGGAATCCCGGCCAGTAGGTCGGGTTCAGATCCATCCCGCGGGGCGCCGGGATGATCGCGCCGAGGGGGTACCCGGCTCCGGCCGCGGCCCGCAGCACGTCGGCCAGGGCCAGCACCCGTGCGTGCGCAGGCGCACGTCTGGATCCTGGCCGACTCGATGTCGAGCGCGAAGGCGTCGAAGGCGTCGCCGCCGGACGAGCGAAACCGGATCGCCGCGAGGGCGCGGCTCTGTCCAGCGCGCGGGCGGCCGAAGGTGGGCAGGTACCAGGCGACAACACGGATCCCGGCCGCATGCGCCGCGGTGATGAACCGTGCGACGGTCGCGGGATCGACATCCGGCGCCGGCGAGGGTAGCTGGAGGTCTCGAGGTAGAGCGTGCGCACACCGCGGCGTGCATTGGGCGACGGCCGCCTCGGGGTCTGCCGTACGCCGGGGTCGTAGAGGTCGACCCAGGTGCCGAGGCCCGCGTAGCCTGAGAGGTCGCGTCCCGGCGCGGCGCCGCCGGCCGGCACGGCGAGGCCGAGCGCGAGCGCGGCGAGACAGGCGGCGAGACGGAGCCCCACAGCTCCGCCATTCTGCCCGGGTCTGCGCGATCCTCTGCCTAGGCGTGTGTATCGATGAAATCGAGCACGCGGCGCCACGCGTCCTCCGACTCGCGGGCGAACTCCTCGTAGCGGCGGTCGAAGAAGCTGTGCGGCACGCCCTCGTAGATCCGACCTCGTGCTCGATGCCGGCCGCGGTCAGGGCGTCGTCGAAGGCGGCGTTCTGCTCGGCGGTGATGTTCTGGTCGTCGCCGGCCTGGAGCGCGAGAATCGGGGCGCTCAGCTCGGCGGCGCGGCGAGCGGGCCGGGCCAGCCGTTGCGGTCGAGCGGGCTGCCGTAGAAGCCGACCGCGCCCGCGAGCCCGTGACCGCCGGCAGCGGCGAGCCACGAGTTGCGCCGCCGAAGCAGAAGCCGACGGTGAAGATCGAGGCTGCGCCGTGCTCGCGGAGCCCGGTCGACCGCGGCCGCGACGTCGAGCTGGATCGTCTCGGGCTCGGTCTCGGTGACGTGGTCCATGTACGGGAAGTCGTCGTCGCGCTTCCCGACCCCGGCGGTGCGCCCGAAGTAGTCGATCGCGACTGCGCCATCCCGCGTTCGGCGAACCGCAGGGTCAGCTCTTCGTAGAAGCGGTAGAGACCGCGGACGTCCGGAAGGACGACGACGCCGCCTCCGCAATTCCGTCGGGCACGGCCGCGAAGGCGGCGAAGCGGTTCCCGTCGGCGGCATCGAGCACGAGATCCTCGTGCTGACCGCGGCACCCGAGATCGGCGGGATCGGCGGAGGGAATCGAGCTCGAAGCACATGCCTCGGAGCCTAGACGACGACCACCTGGTTACCGCATCGGTACCTCGTGGAGACGGGCGTTCTCGCTACGTTCGAGGCATGAACGAGCACTACCTGATCGTCGTCGAGCAGCTCGTCCGCGAGGGACGCTCCGAGCGGGAGATCGAGCGCACCGTCGACCGGCTCGTCGAGGAGGACGCAAGGCTCCTCGAGGACGAGCTGGACGACCTGCCCGCCGCCGCGTAGGACGCGGTCCGCCGCGGCGGCTCTCGAGCGCGGCGCGGAGGCGGGCGACCTCCTCTTCGAGACGGCTCACACGCTCTTCGAGGTCCAGCTCGTCCGCCGCGTCCGGGCGCCGCTCCGTTCCCGCCGGCTCCGCCTCCTCGTCCCGAGCAGCTGGGCGAAGCGCTCGCCTCGCTCTCCGGGCCGTCGGGATGCTGCCCGACAAGGTCGCGCTAGCTCAGTCGATAGAGAGTTTCCTCGACCCCGCCGGGCCCGAAGCGGTACAGCCGGTCGGTCCGCTGCCTGAGCTCGGCGGCGGTCTGTGGCCCCCGGAGCATCAACACGGCCAGCAGCGAGAGCTCGGCGTCGTCGAGCGACAGCGCTTCGTCAGCAGGTGTCGGTACTTGACCGCCCGGCTGCCGGGCCACTGGCGAGCCGCACCCAGCCGCGCCGAGACAGGCCTGGAGCGCGTCTCGGAGGTCGGCTCGTCGTAGTCCACGACCGGGTCGCGGCTCGTCGACTGGTTGCACGCGAGCCGCAGCGCGTTGACCGAGAGCGGGTATGCTCGGGGGTCGTCCGCTGCTTCTCGATCAGGCAGCCGAGAACGCGAATTTCGGCGGCGTCGGGTCCACGCCGAGAGCCTAAAACCCTATCCCCCACCCAGGGTGGGGAGCCTTCCCGCCGCCCTCGAAGGCGACGATACCGGGCGAGGCGCCGCCTGCGGGTGCCGCGATCGTGCCGAGTTCGAACTTCTTGTGCACGGAGCGGCTAGGCTCCCGGCCGTGCGGGCGATCGTCGTCGTACTGGTCGCGATCCGCTCGACGCCGAAGATCGACTCGACGGCGAAGCCGGACAACGGCTGAGCAGGAGTCGCCGGCGCGAAGCGCCATACTGGCCGTGTCGTGGCCGGCCGAGAGTCCGCATCCCCCAAGCGCGTTCGCTTCGCGCCGAGCCCGACCGGCACGCTGCACGTCGGGAACGCGCTGTCGGCGGTCGCCAACCGCCGCTTCGGCGACTGGCTGCTGCTGCGGATCGACGACACCGACGCGACCCGGGACGTGCCGGGCGGCGAGGAGGCGATTCTCCACGACCTGGAGTGGCTGGGCGTGGAGTGGGACGAGGGGCCGGTGCGCCAATCGGAGCGTGGCGAGCGATACCGTGCAGCGGCGGAGCAGCTCGGGGTGACGCGGTTCGACGGCATCACGCTCGTCCGCGACGACGGCTCCGCCACCTACCAGCTCGCCAGCGTGGTCGACGACGGCGACTTCGGCATCACCCACGTGATCCGTGGCAACGACCACCGGCCGAACGAGGCCATCCACCGGCGCCTGCACGAGGCTCTCGGGACGCCCGCGCCGGAGTACCTCCACCACGGGCTGATCCTCGGCGACGACGGGAAGAAGCTCTCGAAACGCGCAGAGGGCGCGACCGTCGCCTCGCTGCGCGAAGCGGGCATCCCCGCCGAAGCGGTGCGGGCGTACCTCGAGGAGCTCGGCCTGCCCAGGCACGACGTCCGCCTCGACCTGCCCCGGATCCGCAGGCTGGCGATCGAGGCGATCGAGGCTCTCCCCGGTGAGGACCTGGCCCGCCGGGCCGGCGCGGATCCCCGGTACGTGCCGGTGATGCGCGGCGCGCGCGACCTGGTCGAGGCCCGTGCCTATGCCGAGCAGGTCGCCGAGCCGCTTCTGTACGCGGCGAACGACGTCGAGACCCTGCGCCCGCTTCCGCGAGCTGCGCATCGTTGAAGCCCGGCTGCCGCGTGACCTGGTGCGCGAGCTCCGGGCGGCCGGCGGCAACCTCAAGGAGCTGCGGTTGGCGCCCCTGGTCGCCCGCGTCACCACCGGTCCCGAGCTGTCCGCGATACTGGCTGCTCTGCCGAAGGGACGGAAGCTCCGGATCGGTGCGGACAGGCGTCGGAGTCGGTATCGTCGCCTCGAGGGGGGCGGGTCTGAATCCTACCCTAGGGGGGGCTGCTGCGCCGATGATCGATCCGGCTCTACAGCACGCTCAGCCGTAGGCTCGAAGAGCTGCCGGATCCCCCGGGCCGGTCCGCATGTACGTCTGCGGCTCGACCGTCTATCAGCGCATCCACGTGGGGAACTCGCGGCCGTTCGTGCTCGCCATGTGGCTGCGCCGATGGCTCCGCTCGCGCGGGTACCAGGTCACGCTCGTCCACAACATCACCGACGTGGACGACCACATCTACGAGGAGGCGGCGAAGCTCGGCAAGGGTAGCCGCGAGCTGGCCGAGGAGGCGACGGCGTGGTTCTTTCAGGACACCGACGACCTCGGGCTCGGCCGGCCGGACGTCGAGCCGCGTGCGAGCGAGACGATCCCCGAGATCGTCGCGTTCATCAGGCGCTGATCGACGGAGCGGGCACGCGTACGAGTCGCAAGGCGGCGTCTACTTCCGGGTCGCGCAGGTACCCCGACTACGGGCAGCTCTCGGGGGCGCGGCTCGAGGACATGGTCGCGCAGGAGCCGAACCCGGCGAAGGAGGACCCGCGCGATTTCGCCCTCTGGAAGTCGCAGAAGCCGCACGAGGATGCTGCGTGGGAATCGCCGTGGGGGCCGGGGCGGCCGGCTGGCACATCGAATGCTCCGCCATGGCCGAGAAGCACCTCGGGCCGGAGTTCGAGATCCACGGCGGCGGGCTCGACCTCCGCTTCCCGCACCACGAGAACGAGCTCGCCCAGTCGCGCTCTCGCGGATACCCGTTCGCCCGCGTCTGGCTGCACAACGGGATGCTCGAGCTCGGCGACGAGAAGATGTCGAAGTCGCTCG
>CAVXRO010000009.1:0-586100 GCA_963764235.1 uncultured Bacteroidota bacterium
TCCCTCTTACCAATCTGGAAAAGGTGCAATTACGACAATCAAAGGGTCTATTCCGGCTTTTGATTAAAATCACTTGACAGAACAATAAATATTGTTTACGTTTGTAAGTAAGTGATTACTAATTATTCTATTAAGCTAAAATGTCAAGAGAAACAACAGATATCCGCCAGGAGCAAATAAAGAAAGCAGTACTTGAAATTATAGCGGATGCGGGACTGCATAATCTCTCAACCAGGAACCTGGCAAAAAGGATAGGACTTAGCGAAGGGGCTATATTCCGTCATTTTCCTACTAAACGCGATATCATCAAAGCGATAATGGACGATGTGGCAAATGACCTGATTGGAGAATTAAGAAGTATCGCAATCAGTCCGGCAAAGTCTGAAGAGAAATTATATACTTATTTATGCCATAATGTGAAATACCTTAAAGAAAACAGGGGCATTACAATACTTTTATTTTCAGAAGCGACTCATTTGGGCGACACGGAGCTTAAAGAAAAACTGAACAGGATCCTGGTGGAGCAAAAGCAATTGATTATAAAGATGGTTAAGGATGGGATCACTGAAGGAGTCTGGAGTAAAAAAGTAAAGCCCGGTGACGTTGCATTACTATATATGGGCATCCCTATTACTTTTAATATCGAGTTGGTTCTGAATAAAAATGTGCTGAATGTGAAAAACTTCTGTGAGAGAATGTATTCTTTAATTTTAAAGACATTGAAGGATTAAAAAAATTTGCTTAGTTATGTAAGTAAATGATTACTTATTATAAGGATATAAATAATGGAAACAATTGAATTTCACCAGCTCCCCTCCCCCTGCAGCTCTTCCTCAACGAAAGAAGAAACAATAATTCATCAACCCGCTTTTAACAGAGGTGCGTGATGTTATATACAATCATTGCAATAATCATATTTGCAGCTTCATTCCTTTTTGCAATGCTGGGACTCGGCGGGGGAATGATCTACGTTCCGGTTCTTAAATGGGCGGGTTTTTCCGTAAAGGAAGTCGCGATACCGCTTGGTCTGTTATTGAACGGGTTAAACACGCTCCTCGCATTGATACCCTTTGCCAGGAAAAAATTAGTCGACTGGAAAGGGGGACTGGCAATGGCGGTGGCAGCCCTGGTCTTCGCTCCGGTTGGAGCATTCTCCGCAAAGTATGTTCCGGTTGATACGCTTCTGATACTATTTGCATTTGCTGTGCTTGGGGCTGCTGTCCGAATGGTGTTTTTTGCAAAGAGTCCGGAACCTGAAAAAATGATGGATCTTAAAAAGCGTTCCGTTATAGGCAGCGGTGTAGGCGCCTTTGCCGGTTTTACGGGCGGCATGCTGGGTATAGGAGGTGGTTTTATTATTGCGCCGATTTTAATGTGGATGGGCTATAAAACAAAAGAAGCCGCAGCTACTACCGCCTTCGTTGTTACTTTTTCCTCCTTTTCCGGTTACCTCGGACATATGGCCCAGGGTCATTTCAACTGGTCATTAACTATCATTGTTGTTATAGCTGTAATAATCGGCTCTCAGCTCGGCGGAAACTTTATGAGCACCAGGGCTAAACCTAAATGGGTTAAGAGTCTCTATGCTGCAGTGTTATTCGTTATAGCTATTAAACTTTTTATAGGAGCGGTATAATAATGATACGGTGTTTCAGAATATTACTTGCCGGTTTGCTTGTCCTTTCAGTGAACACAGCATTCAGTCAGTCAAAAGTTAACTGGAACGGCTACCTGCAATATCGGTTTATAGATAATTATTTGAATCAAACTGATTTTTCTGTAAGAAGAGCAAAGTTATGGCTGTATGGTTCGGTTCCGGCAAATGAAGGCCAATGGGGTTATAAACTGCAGGCAATTTTTCATCAGAAAGTTAAGTTCCAGTTTCTGCTTCAGGATGTTTTTGTAAGCTATAAAATAAATGATCTTGAAATTAACGCAGGACAGTTTGTACCGTATTTCAGCTTACAGAGAAAACAGCCGGACTATATTATTCCGCTTAATGAAAGAGCGGACGTTGTTAATGCGCTTGTTCCCGGTGCTGAAACTATGGCAAGGGATATTGGTATTGAATTAGCACTGGAAGATCTTAAAACCGGTTTCCTCACTTTCGGTTTCTTCAACGGGAACGGCGCTAACAATGTATCAAACGAAAAGAATTTTCTTTATGTAAATCACGGAAGTCTGCTCCTTCTCAATAATCCCCGGTCAAAAATGGAACTGGATTACAGTCTTTCTTACAGACATGCGCACAATCTGCAATTCAGCAAGATCTTCGGGAACAATTTCTCTTTTACCGGGAATGATTTCCGCTTCGGCATCGGGGGAAAATTGAATATCGGCAGATTTGAATTTCAGTCTGAATACCTGGAAGCTCATCCCGGCAGTCAGAAGGCTTATGGCTATTATGCGCTGTGCGATTATCTGCTGGCTTCAAAGAATTTATTAACACTTTCTGTTGAGCAGTATAATGATATAAATACATCAACGCTTGATGATCCGTGGTATGTTTTCGGATATTCATATCTAATACAAGGCAACGATATTAAAATTTCTTTAGATAATAAATTTCAGTTTACATCAAATAAAACTAATTCACTTACAATATTACAATTTCAATATTTCTTTAATAAAAATTAGGAGTACAAAATGACACATCCACAAGAATGGTTAGAATTCGGACAAAAGTTTCACGGGCATAAATGTCCCGCAATGCCGCTTGGCTTAAGAGCAGGCGCGGCAGCGATGAATGCACTCGGAGTTGAAAGAGCGAAAGACGGACAGATAGTTGCGTTTGTAGATCTTGGTGAAGACCACTGTGCTACCTGTTATGCAGATGGGCTCCAGGTAATAATGGGAACAACTTTTGGGAAAGGCAATATTAAAAAGACGCACAAGGGTAAATGGGCCGTTACACTGGTTGACAAAAATACAGGGAAAGCGGTACGTGTGACACCAAAGGCGGAAGCGATGCTTCAGAACAAACAATCTGAGTTTTTTAAAAACTATAGAGAAAAAGGAATACCAGCAAGCAAGGTCCCTAACGAAGTTGTTGACCCTTTAATCAATAATGTTATAAATGCCCCGGCAGAAAAACTGCTTAATATTTCAGAGGTATTTGATTATAAGCTCGAACCTCATAAAGATAGTTTTGCAGGGTTTGTATGTGAAGAATGCGGAGAGATGACTGTTGAGGGATACGGCAGGATAAAAGATGGAAAACACGTTTGTATTGACTGTGCAGCAAAATAAAAGAGTTAAACAGTAATGAAGATCTATAATTTTATTTTGGGAATTTTGTTACTATCGGGCGGCATCTACGCTCAGCAAAACACAACACTGCTTGCAAAATGGGTCCATCCGGGTAATGATGTTATTAAAGCAAACGGGTATGAAGGGGCTGAGACATGTACAATGTGCCACGACGATGCGCTGGATGAAATTACCAATTCGGTTCACTGGAACCTGGCATCGCCGGTAAGAAATGTTCAGGGACTTCCGGACAGCTCCTGGTGGGGAATGGGAAACCGTGAATGCGCCCTCGCCGGTTCTACAACGCTGGCAAACTGGACAGCCTCGACGAACGGAAAATTCAGTGTGCAGTCTGCCGGATGCGGAGTCTGCCATATCGGTTCGTTAACCAAACCGCCCATGCCGGGGATGAAGGCGACTGATGCTGAAAAAAATACCGTTGACTGTCTCGTATGCCATGCTGAAGATTATGACTGGAGTAAGAGAGCAACACTTGTTAAAGACAGCACCGGCGTACATTGGGGACAGGATATGTCGCTTAAGTCAGCCCTGTCGATAACAAAAACACCCACCAATGAAGCCTGCTTAAGATGTCATGAACACTCTTTCTCAGACGACTACAAACGCGGAACACCATTCTCAGCAGATAACGATGTGCATGCTGCCGCAGGACTCAGCTGCTTAACCTGTCATACCGCGGAACATCATAAAATTGCCAAAGGGTTGTATGAGTCGGATATGGTTGCAAATGATCTGCCCGATACTCCTGTTACCTGCTCAAACTGCCATGGCACTACTCCCCACAAAGGTATGTATGCGGAAACACTCAATCAGCACACGGACAGGATTGCCTGTCAGACCTGTCATATTACAGAGACGAGCGGAATCACCTATGAAAACTGGGGCAAACCGGTAAAGGATAATGTTAATGGCATCTACAGCGAACTTTCAAAGTACGACAAGATTCCAACCAATCCTGACCTGTACGTTCCAACCGATATAATAGAACGATCCCACCCTTCCTATATATGGAGAGCTGCCAACACGAGGGACCAGAAAAATGCACAAAGCTGGATGGCATTTCCCACCTCGGATATTAATACCGAAGGTGCAAAGATCTATCCCGTAAGAGCACTCACACAGGTGATGCTTTTCGATAAAAATCTTAAGATGTGGCAGGCACCGGGTATGTCGTTTCTGAAAAAAGATCCGCAAATGGCACAGTTCCCGCTTCTCCTGGCTCCCAACAGAGAAGTATATGACAAAACAGGAGATATTTACAAAGCAATTGATGCAGGAATGAAACCATACGAATCTATAGGACTAAAATGGAGCGGAGAGTGGATGTCGATGGAAGTGCCGGGCAAATCATACATTTCAGTAAACCATGGTGTAAAAAAGACTGTTCTGCTATGCAGTTCCTGTCATTCGAACCATGGGGTTATGGACTTTAATGCACTTGGCTACACACAGCAGCAGGCAGGCCAGCTCGAAAAGAATGTAGAAAAATAAGCGCTGTCAAGAAAATTGCTCCTAGGCGGAAACCATTATGTTAGTCTGTGGAATAATACTTCCGGGTGGCTTCCTTATTAAAGGGAAGATATTGCTTTTTAAGGTCAAATATTCTTAAATTCAAACATTGTTATTCTGCTCCAGTTAATTGCCGGTTGTTTAATCATTTATCAGGGGATATATGAGACAACAGGAAAATATATGGGCTGAGGATGATCGATTTTCCTCTTCGGATACAACATCCTCATACAACATTATCCGTATTTTCATCTCCGGGTTAATCTTCTTTTTCTTTTCACAAAGTATTTTCTCCCAGTTTGATAGTCCCGTTTTTGAGACCATATCAGTTGAAGACGGACTGCCCGAAAACAGCGTCACCTGCATGCTGCAGGATTACCTGGGTTATATGTGGTTCGGTACCAAAAATGGGTTGGTAAAGTATGATGGCTATTCAATCAAAGTATTTAAGCCGGATACAGCCAGGAATAAAAATATAAGCGGAAGAGTAATATTAAATCTATATGAAGATAAGAGTAATGCTCTCTGGGTAGGTACATTAGACGGGCTTAATAAATTTAACCGTGAGGATGAATCTTTCACATCTTACAGGTTCAATCCAAATGATCCCAACTCAATCAGTTCCGATTCGGTTCATACTATTTATGAGGATAAATTCGGCAGACTCTGGATTGGAACATTCGGGGGACTGAATTTATTTAATAGAGAAAATGAGAAATTTACACGGTTTTATTTTATCGATTCAAAATCAAAGGCAATTAGCTCCATACAACAGAATCAATACAGCATAAGCATTAATTGCATAATGGATGATCCACTGTCAGAAGATCTTCTGCTAGGTACCAGCTTAAAAGGTTTATGGAAATTCAATTTTAACGAAAAACAAATTTCCAAATACGAATTCAAAGATGCTGCTGATGTCAATAAAGAGTTAGGCTCCATTCAAAACTTTTGTAAATCCAGGGACGGCAGGATATGGATGACAACAATTAATAGCGTTTCCTGTTTGGATCCGGTCAGTAATGACTTTAAATGTTATTTTGATTTCCCGGTTAAGGGGCCCGAGAGCTATGCGGAGCCTTATTATTTGAGCGGTTCGATAATTGAAGATCATTATGGGAATATTGCGGCTGGCTTTTTTGCGGAAGAAAAAGGATTAATCTATCTAAATCCAAATACCGGTGAAATAAACATTTATGAATTAATGCCTGGTGGTTCCCGGAACTCATGGCTTAACAAAATACATTCTCTTTATGAAGACCGCTCAGGTATAATATGGATAGGGACATGGTCATTCGGGGTAAAAAAGTGGAAAAGATACGATAATAAGTTTGCTGTTTTACAATCCAATGGTGGGGATTCGAACGCTTTAAGCAGTCCTACCGTTTATTCTTTAATATGTGATCCTAAGGGATATACCTGGTACTGCACACCCAAAGGACTGGACAAATATGATCAAAGAACACACAAGTATACGCACTACTTAAAAGATGAAAAGTGCGTAACTGATTTTATGGTGTTTGCAATGATTATGGATAATACCGGGGCTTTATGGCTTGGAACCAGTATCTGCGGTCTTGTTAAATTCGACCCTCAGAATGCAACTTATCATTATTACCTTAATGACCCCAATAAGATGAATCTGATCCACAAAACCGTTATGTATCTTCTTCAGGATCATCTTGGCTATATATGGATTGGTACGGTAGGCTATGGCGTTTATCAATATAATCCGGAGAACGGTAATCTGACTCAATATAAAAATGATCCCGATGACAGCCTGAGCTTGAGCGAGAATGAGGTTGTTTCACTATTAGAAGATCATAACGGAAATCTCTGGGTCGGGACCAATGCAGGAGGTCTGAATAAGTTGAACAGGGAGACCGGAAAATTTTCACATGTGGGATTCAAAAATTGTCTCGCATTATATGAGGACAGCGAAAACCGGTTTTGGGTATCAGAGTATTTATCAGGATTAAATTTATTTGATACAGAAAGATTGAAAGTAATTGAAAACTATAGTCAGGATAATGGGCTGGCATCAAACTCAATTACCGGAATTACGGAAGACGATAATAAAAATCTCTGGTTTATCAGCGATGCAGGGATATCGAGAGTTAATCCGGAAACCGGAAGGGTGAAAAATTTTGCTGTTGAAAACAAACTCTCAAACGTGTTTAATTTTTATATACCTTACTGCACCGGTATGGGGATCGACGGAACATTGTACATTAATACCAGGGCAGGACTGGTTATCTTAAATCCTGAAAGTATAAAAGATGATCCCACTCCGCCTCAGGTGGTAATAAGCAAATTATCGTTATTTAACCGACCGGGGGATAATCTTAATTATAAAGGATTTATTCCAGAAACTAAAGAAGTTACTCTCCCCTACGATCAGAATGATCTGAGGTTTGACTATGCTGGATTGCAATTCAATGAGCCCGGAAAGAATACATACAAATATATTCTGGAGAATTTCAACGAGGACTGGGTTGACGCGGGGACGCAGAGGAATGCAACTTATACAAATCTTAATCCCGGAGAGTATAATTTCAGGGTAAAGGCCGCAAACAGAGACGGTGTGTGGTCGCCGAAAGACGCTTCAATAAAAATTATAATACTGCCTCCATGGTGGAAAACCACGACTACCTACATCTTATATATACTGTTTATTACCGGCCTTATCTATCTCACCTGGAAGCTGCAGATGAAAAGGATAAGGATAAAGCAGCAGTATGAAATGAGCAGGTTCGAAGCTGAAAAGCTGCACGAAGTTGACGGAATTAAATCACGTTTCTTTACAAATATTTCGCACGAGTTCAGAACACCGCTTACGCTTATAATTGGTCCCGTTAAACAGCTGTCTGAAAAAATAGCAGATGAGAAGGTGAAAGAAGTACTAAAAGTAGTTCACAGGAATGCCGATAAACTTCTGACACTTGTTAACCAGCTGCTGGATATATCCAAAATTGAATCGGGCAATATGAAGCTTCAGACAGCGGAACAGAATATAGCAGCACTGATTAAAGCTATTACACTCTCATTTACTTCTTACGCAGAGAGAAAAAAGATAAAGCTGAGTTTCAGCTCTCGGCCGGACAGGATCCCGGCTTATATCGATAAAGAAAAGTTCGAAAATATAATTAACAATTTACTGTCTAATGCGTTCAAGTTTACACCTGAAGGCGGAGAAATTGGAGTTGAAATTAGCTGTCAAGCTGAACCTGGTTCAGCTTCTTCTGCCCAAAAAAAGATCCCGAAACAAGTTCGGGATGACAACTTTATAGAGATTACTGTTCGTGATACAGGTATAGGGATACCCGAAGAGAAACTTCCAAGGGTATTCGACCGGTTTTACCAGGTGGACGGGAGTCATAAAAAAGAGCATGAAGGAACAGGGATAGGTCTGGCCTTAACAAAAGAATTAATAGAGCTTCATAAGGGGACAATAGAAGTAAAAAGTACAGAGGGAAAAGGAACGATATTTACAATCAGAATCCCTCCGGGCAGCGGACATCTGCAGCCCAAAGAAATTTGCGAAGAGGAAATAGCGCAGGACGCTGATCGCGCGGCGCTGAAGGCGGCGGGTCATCCCGGAATTGAGGAGGAGATACAATTTAATGGCGGACTGGAACCGATTCCCGAACTGAATGAGGATGGATCGTCCCCTCTCCTGCTGATAGTTGAGGACAATAATGATGTGCGGAAGTATATAAAAGATAACCTTTCACAGGATTACAAAATTATTGAAGCCATAGATGGTGAAGACGGATGGAACAGAGTATTGTCCGATATTCCGGAATTAATTATCAGCGATGTGATGATGCCGAAAATGGACGGGTTTGAGCTGTGCAGAAAAATCAAGACAGATGAAAGGACAAGTCACATCCCGGTAATATTACTGACAGCCAAAGCCGCGAGTGAAGACAAGATAGAGGGATATGGAACCGGGGCGGATGAATACATTATGAAACCATTCGACAGAAATGAGCTTAAGGCAAGGATAAAGAACCTTATCGAACAGAGAAAAAGGATACACGAGCATTTCAGGCAGAACGGTTTAATTGAATTAGATGAATCGAAGATCACTCCGCTTGATAAGAAATTCCTGCAAAATACAATCTGCCTGATAACTGGTAATATTTCCGATGACTCCTTCAACATAGAGAAACTGGCAGAAGGGCTGCATATGAGCCGTTCGGTCCTTCATAAGAAAATCGTTTCGTTGACCGGGGAACCGCCGGTTGAGCTGGTAAAAGCAATAAGGATGACCAGAGCTGCCGAACTTATCCGCCTGAAAACAGGCAACATTTCTGAAATTTCGTTAGAGGTCGGGTTCAAGAATCCGGCATACTTTTCCGAATGTTTCAAAAAACAGTTCGGTGTAACCCCTTCGCAGTATTCCCGCCGATTCAATCATTAAAAGACAAATCTGTAAGATTCTGCTACAAATCTGGTAGAAATATCGCCCCAAAAAACCTTACTTGATAGCGTAAAATAATCCGGAGACAGGGCGAGATGAAAGCTTCAATTACCGGAAATAACTTAATACCGACAGAATTCTACCTAAGCCAGAACTACCCGAATCCTTTCAGCGGTAAGACGACCATAAAATACAGTCTGCCTGCGGAAACAAGAGTGAAATTGACGGTTTTTGATTCGAAAGGTGAAATGATAAGGAAACTGGTGGATGAAGTAAAAAGTGCAGGGACATATGAAATCGAATTTGAATTACAGTCAGCCGGTACCAGCCTGGCCGAAACTACTTTTTTCTATCACCTTGAAGCAGGCAGTTATTCCAGTCTTAAGAAAATGACTTTAATGAAATGAATTCCAGATCAAAACAATAAAAAGGAGGTTCGTATGAATTTCAAGTACAATTTTTCAGCTTCTGTTAAATTGATTCCGGCTGTTTTTCTTCTTGTGATCCTTTGTGCAATGAACGGCCAGGCACAAACACAATGGACCAAGGATCTCAATAATCCGGTTCTAATTCCCGGTTCATCCGGAGAATGGGATGACGGCGGGTTTGCGGGTCAGTCGGTTTTGTACGATTCCAATGAGGGGATCTATAAAATGTGGTACGGTGCTTCCGACGGAAATAATTTCCGTATCGGCTATGCAACTTCGTCTGATGAGATAGGGTGGACAAAATATGACGATCCATCAACTTCTGCTCCTCCCTATGCTGAAAGTGATCCGGTACTTGGGTTAGGACCCGGTGCTTTTGAAACCGTTTGGGTTTATTTTCCCCAGGTGATCTTTGACGGTACAACTTATCATATGTGGTATGCCGGTACAAACGGAACCACAGATCGGGTAGGTTATGCCACTTCTCCTGATGGGATAGTCTGGACAAAGGATACGCAGCATAACCCCGTAATAAATGTTGGAGCCTCGGGAACCTGGGATGATGCAGCTGTAGATCCCGGACCTGTTCAGTATGACGGAACAACTTTTGAGATGATCTATAACGGTTCTGACGGACCGGTTTACCAGGGCGGGTACGCGACTTCAACTGATGGTTTTACCTGGAACAAATCACCGGACATAGTCCTACCCGTGGGTTCAGGTTCAAGCTGGGATTACCCCAGGGTAAATCCTTCGTCTGTAGCCTATAATTCTTATCTATCTAAATATTTTATGTTTTATACGGGCGGAGTATTCGGTTACTGGAAGATAGGTTATGCCGTGGCAGAATCTTTTGAAGGCCCATGGACAAAGCATCCGTCAGTTATGATGGAGGGAACGCCGGGAGAATGGGATGAGCAGACAACGGCATTTCCATACGTACTTTACGACCCTGATGAAGAGTTGTATAAAATGTGGTATATGGGTACCAGTGCTACTGTCGGTCCTGAAGGAGGTAAGATCGGCTATGCAACGGCTGTGATAATCCTTCCGGTTGAATTAACTTCATTTGCAGCCTTATCGGATGGTAAAGAGATAATACTCAGCTGGACCACTGCAACGGAGCTTAACAATCGGGGATTCGAAATACAAAGAAGCATTGATGGGACAGGATTTTTCACTGTCGGATTTGTTGAAGGTAAAGGAACAACAACGAATCCACAGCGTTACAGTTATAGTGATAAAAACCCGGGTAACGGAAAAATTTTCTACAGGTTGAAACAAGTTGATTTTAATGGCAGTTATGAATATTCAGATGTAATTGAAGTCGATTTTAAAGCATTCAACTCATACCTGCTCGAACAGAATTATCCTAATCCTTTCAACCCCACAACAACGATAGGATTCGGTATACAGCAAAAATCTAATGTAAAGATCAGTATTCTGAATGCACTTGGGGAGGAAGTTGCTGTAGTGCTGAATGAAGAAAAAGAATCCGGATATCACCAGGTAGAATTCAATGCAGCTAATCTGCCGAGCGGAGTTTATTTCTACCAGATTAAAGCAGGAGAATATACGGGCACTAAGAAGATGATCCTTCTAAGATAGAATCAAGTGAAAATATACTGTTTTCAAAGGAAATAGAGACAGGGATCACCGCAGGTAATCCCTGTCTTCCGTCCAGTATATAAAACCTCGAGAATAGTTTGTTTTCGAGGTTTTTCATTTTAAATACAGATCATATCAGGCCCATTTAGGGTAGTTTAGGATAGTCATGGTCATTTTTTGGGTATAGCAACAATAATCAAAGTTATTTGTAACAATCTTCAATTTACGAATTTCTTTATATAAATTCTGAAATTTAATCTGCCTCTAATTCTATTTTTGCTAAGCCATAAATAGTTAATTTTGGGAAAGTAAAAATTGCAAAGTTTACATCATCCTGTTTTTTGTTTTCATATTTTAATTTTTGCATATCTCCTAATTCTCCGCTATACGTTATATTCTTTACTGAGAGACCTTTTGGAATGGCAATTTGTGTTTTGATATCTGCTGCCGGCGTTATATCACCGTCAACTGTTACATTATAATTAACGAAATGGATAAGTAAATGTTCATCATTCTTGCGCATTGCACTAAATTCAACAAACTTATTATTTCCCTCAATCATTGTTATTTTTGAATTGAGTAATTTTACAGATTCCTCTGCGATTAATTCTAATTTAGCGCGTAAGTCCGGATTTATATTATCCCGCGTATAAGCTTCCGGTACATCTGCAAAAACATCTACCATTGACGAACCGAAAAATGTTCCTTCTTTCTGTTCATACTTAGTAAGGAATTTATTATCCGGAATTTGTAAGGGTATAAATAGTATTTTGCCGCTGCCAATATGTTTTAGATTCTTTCCTTTGAGGATAGTCTGATAATTGCGCGGCTTCTAAAAGAGGGATATTTTTATTTGCAAGATTATACTGGTCTTTAATACCAGCTAGCACCCAGAACAATCAGGCTTCCTCCTTTATTAACAAATTCTACTAATGCATTTTGTTTTTCCAAACTTAATAATGGTATACAGGGCAGTATTATTAAATCAAATTGATTTATTTTATTTGTCAGTAAATCATCTTCAACTATAAATACATGTGATATTCCTTTATCAGCAAAAACTCTTGAAGTACTAAATGCGAAACTTTGTTCATCAGCAAGGTACTGATTTATTGAGCCCAATATTCCAATATTACTATAGAGCCTTGATCCTATAAGATCCGAACGGTTTTCTGCAAGAAATGAATACATATCAGTAGCACCCTGCGGTGTTTCCCGTTTCTCTCTGAAGATGCATTGATTTGCAACAGCTTCAGCAATATTTATCTGCGACATCGCACTAAGGCATTTCTCAGTAGGATTTGGAAATATTGGCGGTGTTATTTCAGTAGCGTAAACAATTACTGGTTTACCATGGGCGGCGGCGACGACATACTTTAGCGCAGGACTGTTTGTAATTTTAACACCATCTTTATTTCTTGGTGCGGCATCTAAATACTCCTGCATTTCCGAATAGATGAAATCGTCATAACCATCTCTGCCCAGCATTTCAATATTTCCTGCTGCAAGATACGCGATGGGGCCAAAGCCAAATCCCCCGAATACATTACCGGACACCATAAAATGCGGATTATATTTACGGGCAACTGTTCGCATATGTTTATGGAAATCAGCAACCTGAGTACCCCGGTAAGTTATCCATTCCATCCAGAATTTTTCACCGGATTTTTCCGGCAGTTTTATTTTTTCATAATCAGTAATGCCATATTTTTCTTTACTAATATCGGATGGGAGGTTTTTATGTAAGTATTCAATAAATCCTTTTTTTGAATATTTATCGTAAGATGTTTCCTCCGCAATTTGAGTCCAATCGATATATGAACCATCTATTCCGGTTTCAGCCTGCGCACGTATTTTTCCTTCCATCATCTTAGATAACCCGGATTTACCGGAACACCCCAGGCCTCAAAACCTTCATCAGTTTCTTTACCATAGGGTGCATAGCGATAATACGGGAAACTTCCATCGGGTCTGATCATTAACCAGGTAGTAGGATCTTCTGCCGGTTTAGGACCAATGTAGTCTTTAAAATCATCCCATCTCTCATTGTAGAATTTTAGAAAATTAATCTGTTCTTTTTTAGGAATATCTTTATTTGATTCTGAATTTCCATTTAGTGAAGTAGAAAGGTATCTAAGAACTATATAGCCTTTATTATGATATGACTCATTAAACTTTTTAGCATTTTCCATCAGACTATCAAATTCCGCCCTGGTCACTTCGTCTATATTCGGAGCGCCGCTGCCAAATGTAACAGTCATATTATTTTTTTTAAGAAATTCCAGATCTGATTTTTGTCCTAATATCCAATGTCCCCAATCAGTATTTGGTTTCCAGTTGTTCTGGGCACTTGCTGAACCATAGAAAATTAAGATTACTATAAAAACAACTGTTGGGGGTCAGATAAAAATTCTTGTTTATTACTGGCATAAATTCTCCTTTATATTACTAATTCCTTTAATTACGTTTTAACTGAAAATCAATTAACTAATTTGACTCCGTTTAATAAGATTTATTTTCGCAATCGATTCCTTAACAATTGATATAAATTCTTTTTATAAAGATCGTCAGTGTTATTTAAAAAGCTTTTTACCCCGTTATCCCACGTTTCCCTCCACACCTTCGGCTCATCACTCACTAGTGCGCAGCTATCTCTTCTTATTGGTAATTTTCTGAAGTATCGGGAAGATTCTTAAAAAAACTTAACTTAGTCATAGCACCAAGTATCTAAGTATTTATCCATAGAGAAAATACTGGTATTTAGGGTTAGCTGCAATCAAGATTGAATTTATAAGATTCGCGGATTATTTTGCAATAGCAATTATGGGTTTTAAGGGCACCGCAGGATAATGATCCACAACCTCAGGAAAAGCAGTCAGGATTTGATATTTCAAAAATCAATATTTGCGAATTAGTTCCTGATGAATTAGTGGCAAAGACTCTGGGAGCAATAATAATTAAACCGGCTGTCAGCAGTAATTATGGCGTTACTAAAGGGTGCACGTATGTAATTGATCCTGCAGGTCCTGATAAAATCGAAAATTGTATTGTCTGGATCAACCCCTCCTCAACATTTACAAGCACGGAAGATGAATTGGAAACTGCAAAAGGGCTTGGGCAGGAAGCTGCGGCTGAAAATCTCGAGGGGCTGGGTGATGAGGCATTCGTAGTCCATAATAAAACTGAGGAACAGTCAATAATTTACGTTCTGCTTAAAGATAAATTGAATTTACAGGTTGGTGCGGATCATTTTGAAGATGCAAAAAAGCTAACGGAACTTATTCTATCTAAACTTAAGAATATTTAATAATAAAGAAGAAATACCTGTGAAGCCTCATAGAATACTGCGATGGCAGTTATTTCATGGGTACCAACTCAATTTAGAACAAAAAACCCAGGACGACTATACTTTTCCGGGTTTTTTTATACTGTGTGGAGAGGTTCAACCAATACAGGAACAATTACGTCCTCATAATTAAAGGTTCATCAGCAGACTGTAAAATTAGTTTATCAACTATTCCAATTGCGATTTATGGCTGCATAGCTTAATTTAATTATTGGAAAAAGTTTGGGGAACTCTGCTTTCCTGTTTTTCGTCATTTAATGGGAGAAGTTTCGGAAATGAAAAAAATCTTTGCACTGCTTTTTATTATCTCACTGTTTTCCTCATTTGATTCGTTTGCTCAAAGAAATAATTCTGTTACGGATTCAATAGCTCAGTTGATAAAGAATGAAGAGATGAACAATTCTAAAGTAATGGAAATTGTCAGCTATCTTACTGATGTGTACGGACCAAGATTAACTTTTTCTAACGAATTTAAACAGGCTGCAGATTGGGCCACTTCCGAAATGAAGGAATGGGGATTGGAAAATGTTCATTTTGAAAAGTGGGGACCGGCGGGAAAAGGCTGGACATTAAAAAGTTTTTATGCCGAAGTTATTAATCCGCGTACGTTTCCGTTAATTGCTTATCCGGTTGCATGGTCGCCTTCCTTAAAAGGAACTGTTACAGGCGATGTTGTCTGGCTTAATGCAGTTTCTGAAAAAGATTTCGATGAATATAAAGGAAAACTGAAGGGTAAGTTCGTACTGCTGAGCCCCGTGACAAATCTGCATCCGCATTTTACACCCGATGCAGAAAGATTGAATGATTCCACCCTGCTTCAATTCGCTGATGCGTATCAACAGGGACGGGATAGAAGATTCAGGTTCCCCAGAATGACAATGGGAAATTTCGATTCGGTATTCACACTCTTTAAACAGTGGAGGCCCGGTATCGATTCAGCAGCAGTAACAAATCTTATTATTGAAAGAACGTTGGGACCGAAGAAACTTCAGTTTTGTGTTGACGAAGGCGCGGAAGCAGTTCTTACTGTTTCAAGAGGTGATGACGGAACAGTTTTTGTCCAGCAGGCAATGACACCCCAAAAAGAAGAAGACCGGAGTACACAACCTTTACCGGTTTATGATCCAAAAGCTCCCCTGGTAATACCTCAGATTGTTGTTTCGGCAGAAAATTATAACCGAATGATACGAATGATTGAAAAAGGAGAAAAGCTGACCCTCCAGATTGAATTAAAAACGGAGATTACTAAACCGGATTCGGCATTTAATATTATAGGGGAAATACCCGGTACCGCTAAAAAGGATGAAGTTGTTCTGATTGGCGGCCATTTCGATTCGTGGCATGGGGGAACCGGGGCAACTGACAATGCCTGCGGAACTACGGTTTGTATGGAAGCAATGAGAATTTTGAAAAAACTTAAATTAACTCCGGAAAGGACTATAAGAATTGGATTGTGGGCCGGCGAGGAACAAGGTCTGCTTGGTTCGAGGGCTTACGTTGATCAGCACTTCGGGAAAAAGTCAGTAAATTATTATAGTGAAGCTTCAGCGGATGCCTCTGCTGCTGGTCCGGAAACGAAAGAAGAGTTTGATAATTTCTCTGTCTATTTTAATGATGATAACGGAACAGGCAGGTTCAGAGGAATTTACCTGCAGGGAAATGAATCTGCACGATCAATTTTCCGTAAATGGCTGTATGAGTTTAACGACCCCGAAGCACAGACAATAAGCATCTCAAATACAGGGGGAACTGATCATCTTTCATTCGATAATGCGGGTTTGCCCGGATTTCAGTTTATTCAGGACCCGCTGGATTACGACATCCGCACACATCATTCAAATATGGATGTTTATGACCGTCTGCAGAAAGATGACCTCGAACAGGCGGCAGAGATGATGGCATTCTTCGCATATAAAGCGGCAATGATGGAAAACCGTTTCCCGGGAAAAGAGAAGGAATAACGATTTCACTTCAGGAAATGGCCAGTATCCCCATAACAATAATTGCGTAGAATGCTGATGCGGCAATTATTTCAAAGGTAATATATTTATTCTGTGCACTCACAAATTCAGGAGTGGCGGACGAATAGGAATTACTATGAATGGTAAAACTGTTCCGCCAGAGTTGTTGTCTGAGTTAACTTGATCATCCTTTTGATAGAACGTTTTACTCCGGGGGATAATCTTCACCCGAGTTTTTTCGATTATTTCACCAAGTAATAGATAGCCTATATTTGAATATGAATATTTTTCTCCAGGCATATTTATTTATAGACGTGGCAATAATATTATTTCTAATTCTATCGAATGACTTAATCGCACAAACTGCGTATCATTAACGGATCCTAATTATATCGGTGGTGGTTATTTAGAGATTGATTACACGACTTATCTCGCAACAGATAACATACTTAGCATATATTTTAATTGGGGAGGCACACTTCACCCGCTATTGCCACATACTCGCTGCTGGCAGTCGTATTTTTTGTTACTATTTTTTGTTTTCCAAATAATTTGTAAGATTGGCCATATTTAGTTTTTCCTGTTTTTGCATCCGGCTTTTAATTATTGGAAAAATTGCTCTTATAAATCCATTGGGTTTGGCAATAAATTCCGATTGCATTTCAGTAAGCGAAGTGTCTAAAGAATTTAAAGTTAAATTTAACGTCACTTCAATTGGACCACCATTCACAAAGGTTATGTGATGTGGTTTGTTAAACTTTTGGACTGTCACTTCTAAGGTGTCGCTCAAATGCCATTTTGCTTTAAATTTTGTCCCATTTGCAATGGCTCCTTCAGTCTTCTTTTCCATAAATTGTACATCGGGGTTCCATTTCAATTCGTTTCTCATATCAGCTATAAAGTCAAATACTTCGCTCTGCGGCTTATTAATTCTTATATTATTGATGAGTTTATGCTCACCTCCATTAATCAAATAAGAGATGAAAAGTCCTATGATAAATATACCTACTAATACGAGTATCACACGAAATATTTTTTTTACCATTTTTTTGTCAATATTGATTGTACGTTATTTTAAATTACCAAGAAAACTTATATGAGAAAAGAAAAAAATGGATAGGAAATATGTTTGCACTTATACACTAACTTGAACATAGCAGAATAATGCACAATCGTCTATGCCAGTGCAGTTCAAGCTAAATGGATAAGTGCTGGGGAAAGACTTTGGTTATGATTAAATAATGGCCTTCTTTTGTTACCTTACGCCTATTCTTGTGCATTCCAGGTCGGAATATTCTATCTCAGCAAGTTTCGCTGATCTTCGTTATTATAAAATTAGACAGTTTGATACGTAAATATTTTTCCGTATAAGTGCGGACATTATCTGAATAATTGATATTGATACTCAACGTACTTTCAGAGCGCCCGGCGTCCCTGGATGACGTTAAAGAGAATCATAATAATTGCAATCACAAGGAGAATGTGAATAAGACCGCTTCCAACATGGAAAGCAAAAAATCCCAGTAACCACAATACTAGTAAGACTACGGCTATAGTGTATAACATAAAACAATTCCTTTCTGTTCTTAATAAAAATATATAAACTCGTCATTGCTGCAGCAATCGGCCAAAGGGATGAAAAAGGAGTTAATTCCTGGTTATAAAATCCGGTTAAAATGGGATCGTTTCTCAATAAACTTTAAGCCTGATGAGTAACCCCTCACATTTCAAGATTTAGTCCTTTTTTCATCCTTTTGCACTATTGAACCATTCCATAATACTTGATATCATTTTATACTAATCAAGAAGTCTTCACATGATATATCAATCGGGTAAATATTTTGAAACATTATACAAGGAGAGTTATAGAAAACAAACATTTCATTTTAGCCACTATCTTGCCGATATAGACGGCAAGAAATAATAATTATTTAATTGGAAAGTCAAACTATGAATATTTCAAAAAACACCTGGCTAGTCATAATCATTGGAATCATCGTGTTAGCAGTCATTATAGTGTTTCTTTTGTATCCCGGCAGTGGAACAATGATGAATGGTGGAATGAATGGAAGGATGAATTGAACTATAAAGATTGGTAAAACTGTTTCGGAAATGATTGGTAATGACATTGATACATAAACACCGAACCGAATATGTATTGAATGTTCAATGAATTTTTATTCATTAAAAAAATTATTGTCATGAAAGGATGTAAATAACATCTCCATCTTTCACTTGATATTCATTACCGTCTATAATGCTTTTCCCGGATTCGCCTTCAAAACGGAAAAATTGATCTAAATTCTTATGAATCTTCGCACCGATTCTCTCTCCGGGATTAAGACTCATCAGCACAAGTTGACATGATGAGCGGTATATAATACTTTTCGGAAATTATTATTATCCAAAGTACTCTTTTCGATGTTTTGTTCCTGCAGGAGCAAAACATAATGTGCTAAACACGGAAAGCTCTAATGAATTAAAGATGTACACTATCTATGCTCTGCCTAACCACAAAGATGGCGTTATAAGGGCTACAAAAAAAAATCCGGAAACAACGAGGAAAAATGTGATGGGAAAACAACAGAATAAAAATCCTGACAGGTCGTGCTTACAACAGCGCTGTCGCCTGGATGGAGGGCAGATATGTTAACTAAAAAAGTTAATTGGATTTTTTATTTTTTATTCTTTTTTTGGCCGGATCTTCTTTTATTTCCTCATCCTCAACTGAATGAGTTTCTTTAAGATTTGATTCTTTTGCCGCCCTGCGGGCAAGCTTAATATAAAAATTATGAAGAAGCTCTAAATCATCCTGAGTTAAGTCCTCTATATCTATTAACCTGTTGCTGGCATCTTTTGAGGATGCGACCAATTCATTCAGCTTTAATTGTACTGCAAGCGATTCTTTATTCTGTGATCTTTGAATTAAAAAGACCATAAGAAAAGTTACAATTGTTGTACTTGTATTTATGACAAGCTGCCAGGTGTCGGAATACTGAAATATCGGTCCTGTAACTATCCAGGCTACTATAATCAAAAATGCTACTGAAAATGCTGCCGAGCTTCCGGCAAAGTAAGTAGATTTGTGAGCAAAGTGATCGAACAAATCATTTAATTTCTTGCTTAAACTCTTTTTCATATAATTACCTCTCTTTCAATCAGATGATTTATTAAATATGATATGAATTTTATTGACCCCTGCGATAAATAAGAACTTGGTAAAATAATAAATTGGATAGATTCGTAATGAAATTAATACAAAATATTCAAATAATATTATTTGCTTGTTGATAAATCACAAACAAATTAACTTCAATATCATTATTCCAGGTTCAAATATCCATTCACCCCAATTGATTGACTGGTAAGGTTTTGCCGTTATGCTTGGTATTTCAATGTTGCGAGTGGATGCTTGATTATGCATCACACCTCCAACCAGCTGCCTGTGATGTATAAAAATTACTTAACAATGAACTGAAGTGAATCCCGTGGCACTTTCATATTTGAAAATAACGGTTCCGCCAAATGCGACATTATTTTCAATCTGTTTATATAACCAACCACCTGTATTAAAAAACTATCTCCTTTTCCCTGATGAAGAGGATGATATATTTACCGGGTTTTTCAGCGGGATTGGTTCGTGGGTGTGGCCGAAAATTATTTTATCCGGTTCAGGAATATTAATATTGTAAAGTTTTCTTAAGTCTTCAACCTCTGCCAGGCAGGCGTTAAAGTATTTGAAAAACCGTTCATGAACTTCCGGATGGGAGAAGAATTGCTCATTATATCACTTTGGCTTCTGATGAGATTTTATCGAGAATCAGCTTCTTTGCTTTGCTTGATGCAAAATCGGATGCAGCTTCGTTAAGAAACTGGTACCATTTCCTGTAATCAAACGCGTAATCGTCGAGGTAGCTATCGAGGTTGTCCAGGTATTGCCTGGTTAAACATTTTAATTGCTTCTATCAAAATTTTATTGCACATTATAATAAGTGATTTCTCTCTACTCCGAGAGTGTCAGAGTTTTCGAGTTTAGTTGCAGTTACATACCGAAAATACACACCGAATACCCTCTCGAAGCAGACTTCCTTCGCGGATAATAATACACTTCGACTAATTATGAAAATTCCTTAGGGTGCTACAAAAATGTCATTAAAAATATATCCCCTTCGACTAGGCATAAATAGATGCTATATCATTAAAGATGAAGGAATGATAATGATTGATGGCGGTCCTCCCGGAAAATTAAAACAAATTCAAAAATTTCTCGAAGCCAATTCACTCCCTGCCGGAGAAATTAAGCTGATGATACTTACACACGGTGATTTTGATCATATAGGGTCTGCAAAAGATATTAAAGAATTAACGGGAGGAATGATTGCAATCCATAAAAATGATAAAATAAACCTGGAGAAATCCGTCTATAATTTTCCTTTAGGAGTAACAAGATGGGGTCGGATCTCCAGGTTATTGCTTAATCCTATAATGAAAAAGTTTGCAAAAATTCCACCAATAGACGCTGATATTATTTTGAATGATGAAGATTATTCACTAAAAATATTTGGCATTAACGGAAAAATAATTTATACACCTGGTCATACCCGCGGTTCAGTAAGCGTTCTATTGGAGACGGGAGAGGCATTTGTTGGCTGTCTTGCTCATAATAATCTACCATTTCGATTGCGTCCTGGATTACCCATTTATGGCGGGGATGTTGAACGTATAAAAGAAAGTTGGAGAATGATGATTGACAAGGGAGCAAAAATGATCTATCCCGGGCACGGTAATCCATTCCCTGTTGGTGTAATAAAAAAAATATTAATTGCAGACAAAAAATAATTTTATATGTTTATTTACTTTATTCAAAGTAAGAAAATAAAAATGATGCCGGTATAATCATTATTTTATAAATGTATTGTCCTTGATGCCTGAAAATAATAATAACATAAAGAAAGAAGTTTCCTGCAAAGCGCTGGTAACAGTTTTCAATGCGGCAAGGGATAAAAACAGTGAGGGAATAAACCATAAAAACTCTTAATCATTGAATAATATCTTCTATTTTTTAGTCCAAAAGAATTAGTCCCTTTTTCATCCCTTTGCCCGATTTATTTACTTTATTTCTCTTCATATCTTCAAATCAAGTACAAATGAAGGAAGACTCCTATGTTTAGATCATCAACTATTGAAAGAGGTGGGGCAAAGTTTGACGGCATACAAAAAGTTAATGGGAAGGATAAATTTGCACTTGCAACGGACCCTCAAACGGGTTCTACCTATTATCTCCCTATTAAAGGATTAACCAAAGAGAAAGTCCAAAATAGATTATTAAAAGAGAGGGAAAGATTTATAATCCGGACGAAATAATTTTGATGACTACATAATAGATAAATCACTCAAATATTTTGGTAAGATAATTCGTCTGGGAATAAATAGAGGGGTGTTTACAAGACCTATGGTAGTATTTTATACTAATTTTTTCTTCTTTAGATACTCTAAACTTCTGCGAAGTTTTTTCTCCCTTTTTTCTTCTTCAAGTCTTTCTTTATTAATTTCCTTTAGTACATCATAGTCTAAAATGTACCTTGCGTCCAGATGATCTACGTTATTCAGGTATTTTTCCATTTTCTTCCTCCTTACTGGAATAAAACCGTAGAAATATAATACCTGCACCGCATTTTTCAGTGGGCTGCATCACCTTCTAATTAATCCTGGTATCTTTTTCGAGGTACGACCCCATCGCTATCACAAATACATAATTTTTCCGCCTCTGATCGGTGGAGACAGATTTCCCGTGCAGCATTTTGTATTAACCCGCACTCTAAATTCATAATCTTTTTAGCATAGAAATAATTTATACATTAATTGAAAGTTGCGGCTATCCCTAAATTCTCTTAATTTCCAATCGTTAATTACTTTGAGAAAATGAAAAAAGTTATTGCGTTCGTTGGAAGCGCCCGCAAACGGCACACCTACAATGCAGTTCTACAGTTTCTCAGGAACCTGCAAGCGTTGGGTGACATAGAGTACGAAATGGTCATGCTGAGCAGCCACAAGATCGGAACTTGCAGGGGTTGCAGACTGTGTATCGATAAAGGAAAAGAGTTCTGTCCACTGAAGGACGAGCGGGATTTACTTATTGAGAAGATCATGGCGTCTGATGGAGTCGTCTTAGCATCTCCAATCTACTCTTTTCAGGTTTCCGGCATAATGAAGATTTTCCTTGACAGACTAGGCTTTGTATTTCATCGACCACGCTTTTTCGGAAAGACATTTACCAACATCGTTATCCAGGGTATCTACGGCGGCCAAAAGGTTGTAAAGTATCTCGATTTTGTTGGGTACGCACTTGGTTTTAATACTGTCAAAGGCAGTTGCATCCACTCACTTGAGCCGATAACTGTAAAACAGGAACAGAAAACGCACAAGATCCTTGCAAGTCATAGCGAAAGGTTCTACAAAAGACTGATGAAGTCACCTTATCCCAAACCAGCTTTGATGGATCTATTTATATTCAGAATGGCCCGAACGAGTATAAAGATGATGCTGGAAGGCAATCGTGACTATATGTATTACGAAGAAAAGGGGTGGTTTAAATCCGATTTTTATTATCCCGTTCATCTTGGTGTATTAAAGAAGGTGGCGGGAACCCTCTTCGATTCAATCGGAACACTCACAGTAAGACACAGATGACAAGTGATTCGCGTGCCTGACTCTTTAATAAGTTAAACACCGATAGAGTATCTTTTCTCTCCCCCGGGTTCATAGCCAGGGTTTTCAGATCTCTCAAGTACCTTATGGTTTTATACTAAAATCCAAAAGCATATGTTCATAAAAATTATTAATGAAATATTTGGGTCACTATTTCTGTTTTTTGATAACCATGACATTTTATTACACATAAAAAGGGGGGAACTTATGAAATATCCCTCATCTTTGACTTACGGATGTGCACCTTAATAAAAAGTCATTAAAGGAAAGAAAGAATAATGGAGATAAACCCTCATGCAGGAAAACCTGCCCGACCGGCGTTTTGCCGGCACGGTTGAGGTCAATGCGGCAAACGGAGTGGATATCATGATTGCTGAGAAAGATGAATACACCCCGACAACTTTATTTCTCATGCTATTATCAATTATTCTTTTTGACTTTGATTAAAATTTAATGCTATTTGGAATAGTAATATCTGTCCACTAAGTGAGTTGAAGCAAAGTAATTTTGTCATTTTCATTAGGAGATCCTATGCACCCCTCATTTTATTATCTTCTTATTCTTTTTTTACTACCATTCACGCCGATGCTGCCCCAAAGTGGTAATACCTATATAGGTGCCGAATCATGCGGTATGTGTCATAAATCTGAAAAGCAAGGTAAACAGTTGTTAATCTGGCAAAATAGTGCTCATTCAAAAGCGTTTGAAGTTTTGAAAACAGATACAGCAGATCAAATTGCTAAGGAGAAAGGTTATACCGAACCTGCTGCCAAAACCTGGGAATGTTTAAAATGCCACGTAACCGGGTATAATCTTGACGCGACAATGTTAGGGAAGAAATTTAAGATAGAAGATGGCGTACAGTGTGAGACGTGCCATGGTCCAGGATCAGCTTATAAAGATATGAAAATAATGAAGGATAAAGTTTTAGCAATAAAAAACGGGTTAATCCTACCCGATAAACTTGAAGAATTTTGTGTGACCTGTCATAATAGTGAAAGTCCTACTTTCGTAAAGTTTGACGTTAATGAAGCCTGGAATAAAATCAAACATAACATCCCAAAGGAAAAGGAATAATATTTCAAACCCCTCCTTTGAGGAGGGGTTTCCTTTCCGGTTATTATATGCAGGTCCACAATACTGACTTTATTACAACTTTTGTGAAATCACCTTTCCAGAAAATATAAAAGGTTCACTACAAGTTTAATTCAAATGGGAAAACCAAGATTTAAAAATACAAATATGATATAGCTACTTGCCAGTCCGCTTTCCCGGGAGTATGAATTACATTAAGGATGAAGTTATCAAACAGAGTTAATCCAGCCTGGTATGAAAAATACGCAATCCGGCTATCGTTGAATTTATGCGCCATAATATTAAATACAGGCTGTGTTTCTTCGTTATAAAAAAGTCCGATTACCGGTTTTGAAAAGTAAGAGACTTTGAAACCGCTGAAGATTTTGAAAAACTGTATTGCTCTGAAACCTATATGGCTTATGTTTCCAGATATCATTTCAATACCCTGATTAAGATAAACGTAGAAGACCGTAATATCAGAGTTTCTGTAATCATCTGTTATACTCATCAATTGTCCTCTGCGCAGTTCGCTGTTTTCTCTCAAAGCGGTGCTGCTTATAAACATACCCTGGCTCATGCCAATGGCTGCCGGGTGTACAAAAAGATTATTTCCACCCCAGAAAAATCCGCCAAGCTGAAAATCATAATTGTCTCTGTGCTTCCAAATGAATATAGTGCTGGGAAATCCGTCGGGATGAAAAGGTGTCGAACGGCCAATGGCAAACGTCCTTACATTTTCTCTGGACTCATTACTTTTTATATATCCACCGAGCAGAAAAGTATTAAAGGGTCCATCTATAATTCCAGCTCCTCCAAATCGTGTATTTAATGCATCATCAATTTTTCCCGTACCTGCCATGCCAACAAGAGAGAACCAGCCGATTGTTGATTTCGCCACAAAATAGTTTGCATTAACAATTGTATTTCTATAGGGTATACTATGACCTGTTGTAATGCCATCAAAATATTCAACTCCAACTCTAAACCAAAAATCAGGGACAGACCTTAAGGTTACCCTAGAGTAAATTGCTTTGCCGTTCAAATGTGTATCTTTCAGCTTCTCGTATGTTCCTCCGATATCAAACTGGTAGCGGTCATCATCATTTAGAGGGAAAAGGATTGCTCCTCCGGTGAGTTCCTGTACCCGGAACTCGTTTCTGTTATTCAAACCGTTATCTGCAATTTTGAAGAATAGCGTTTTGTTTCTCTGATCTTTTCTGTAAAAATTAAATGATCTAATATTCTCACCTCCTTCAGTCAGATAGGACAATTGAAATTCCCAAGTTGACGGCCGCGGAGGTCCGAATACCGAATGTCTTAAATCTTTAATTTTCTCCGGGGGAAGCTGCTCTTGGCAGAATGAGTACGGAAATACAAGAAGCGCCAGTAGCTGAATAAAAACGAAAGTGCTTTTCATACTGGGAATACTTCCTCTAAAGCTATTATTTAATAATGATTAAATGCTAGTTTTTAAGACCTATATTCAGAGACGAAATATCCATAAGAAAAGGCCGTAATTTCATTTTTCCCATTTCCGAACCACGACTAGAGTCAAACGTTAATAATTTTCCGTCCGGGGAAATCGCAGGGAATCCATCAAACGCGTCGTTGAATGTCAGCCTTGTCTGTTCCCCTGTACTCGAGACTCATCATAAATATCTCATAATTATGGGGAGGAACAACTTTAACAAAAATAAAATGATCCTTATCAGGAGCAGGAAATGGAGCCCAATTGGTACCTGAATCGGTAGTAACCTTTACTCTTTCACTTCCATCAGTCTTCATCGTAAAAATACTCATCGGCATTCCACGTGGGGCCTGGTCCTTTAATTCCCATGCACGGCATATTATTGTTTCATCATCAATAAAAAATGATCCTCCCTCCTGCCATTCGGGTGTAAATGTAATCTGCTGCTGTTCACTCCCATCGGGGAGCATTTTCCATAAATCCAGCTTTCCATCGATCTGCCTTGTGAACAGTATCCAGTTACCGTCGGGAGATAGTGAAACCTCTGCATCGTAGTATCTATTGTTTGTCAGCCTTTTTATATCACTGCCGTCGGGCTTACAAGAGTACAGTTCGGCTCCCTGGGGATAATCGAAAGGATTTGAGTAGTTACCCCTCGGCATATCAGGATTATCCCTCGTGGATGTAAAAACCAGACGACTGCCATCAGGGAAATAATAGGAACAGGCGTCCTCACCCTTATCGTTTATCCGCAGAATATTTTTGCCGTCAATTGTAAATGTATATACCTGGTGTACGGTATCCCCGTCGAATTTAGCATTACCAATCAGACTTTTTCCATCAGGTGAAAAATAAAATTCCGCACCTTCATCAACATTGGGTATTTCCCAGACTTTTAATTCTGCTGGCTTACTGTTCTGTGCCTGAATACCTATTTGAGAAAAACATATTAAAATTGACAGGCAAAGAACTACCTGTACAATTGATGCCGTCTTCAGAATCACCAATAACTTTTTCAAGCTGCCTCCCCATTAGTAATGTTGAAAAATAAGATTAACCAATTTCTTTATTTTGCAATAAGTTCAATTTGTGCTTTATTTTCTTTACCATCACGTAAATAAATGATATCAACAACTTCTCCGGGATTGAAATTCTTTAATGCCTCTGAATACTCGCGTAGATTTGTGACTTTATAAGTACCGATTTTTATAATTACATCTCCTTTTTGCAATCCTGCTTTTTCTGCCGGTGAACCGGAACTGAGGTCAGCTATCTTTACTCCCTCCCCGGAATATGCAAAATCGGGCATACTGCCGGTTGAAACTTTTCGCTCACCTGGTTTTGTTTGTGGTTTCTCAGTATCATTCAGTTCCGTACCCTCAAAAGTCAAAGGCTCTATTCTGTCGGCTAAATAAAGAACTCCCTCACGTGCAAAAGTTGCTACTTTAACCAACCCAGCAGCATCAATTTTATCCGGGGTATCTGTTGGTTTATGATAGTCTTCATTTGCTCCGGCAAATAACTGGACACCGGGAACACCTACTTCTATAAAACTACGCTGATCACTTGCATCCAGATCTTGTGTAACCATCTCAGATTCGACACCTGTTACATAGCTTGCTCCCATAAAAATGAATTTCCATTCTCTCGCACTGTTGCTGCTCAGAACCAATAATTTTTTACCGAAAAGCCGTCCAACAGTGTCAAAGTTGATTACACCTATGACTTTTTTGGCCGGGAAGCGTTTCATATTCTTTACATAATACTTTGAACCAAGCAGACCACTTTCCTCACTGGTAAATGCAATAAATATTACTGTCCTCTGCGGCTTGAGAGTTTTACCAAGCAGTTCAGCAAGTTCAAGCATAACGGCGACTCCGCTGGCGTTATCATCAGCACCCGGATGAACCTTCCCTTCATTACCTTTATTTACCCCCGGCCAGCCGAAACCGAGGTGATCATAATGAGCACAGATAACAACCGATTCATCCTTCAAATCCGGATTGGTTCCCGGAATAATTCCAATTATATTTTTTACAGCTGTCTTTGTTCCCTTAGCATCAACTACTTCCTCCCAGCTCTGGAAATAGGTTCCTTCATCTGAGCCCGGTAGAAGTCCGGCACTTTTAAATTGTTGGACAATATATTCAGCAGCTTTGTTAATGCCCTCTGTTCCCGGTCCCCTTCCTTCAAGTTCCTTGCTGGCAAGATAATTTACAGTCTCCATCATCCTGTCTGCTGAAAATACCGGATCAAGAGTTGCCAATGCTTTACGCTTCGGCAGATCGGTAAATATAGTTTCAGGCAATTTATCAGTTGAATGAAGCTTTGCTTCAAGAGGCGAATTAACAGTTTCCCATTCACCCTTTCCTATATTAGTCGGCTCTGTTCCCTCAAATGCCAGATAGCTATATTTTCCGTAATGAGGCAGTTTCCTGGCAAGTCCCTGTACAGCATCTTTATTATCAGACGACAGGAGGACAATTACTGATGCAGGATTCGAAGGATGTCTTACCGAGATGACGAAACTGTTTTTGTCAATGGCATAGGAAGTTTTTGCAAACCTCACGCTATCACCTGTCAGCTCAGCATCATAATCTTTCAGGCCTGCTTTTACCTTGTCTGCAAATAAATTATCAGTACCAAAAATCCAGACAGCAGCATCCGCAGGAAGTTCTGACATCTCATTATCCGATACAACCTTAATCTTTTTTGTTTTATCGGAAGACCAGATGTCAGCCAGATTTTTATAATACTTCTGTGTCATTTTATTCGCCTTCGAAGGCAGTACAATCATAATCTCTTCCGAGCCGAATATCTTTGACAGTGAAGGAGGGATTTCATTGTAATGCAGCTTCCGGAAAAGATTGAACTGAGGGTCAACCTGTACAAGTAAAGGCTCTTCAGGGAAAGTCATTTCATAAGTTTGTTCTTTTTTATTCATATCGACTTTAATCATCTTCCCACTCTTCTCAAAGGAAACTGCTACAGGAACATCCAGGTCAAAAACATCCTCATCCTGAATTTGTTTAAGGGTAAACTGAAGCCTGTATTCATCGTTTTCATTTTTTACAGAAACTTCGGAAAGACTTAATTCCGGTGATCCCGTACGATTTACCCATTGATCAAAGAATGAATTCAGGTCTTTACTGGTAACAGCCTCCATAGATAAACGTATATCATTAAATGATGCAGCTTTGAACTTATTATCGCGGTAGAATTTCTGAAAGCCTCTGATGAAATTTTCATCTCCTATCATATCCCGCAGCATATTCCACATCATAAGGCTCTTACCATATCCAATAGCTTCCGATGATGCATTATAGCGTGAACCAAATTCTTTCAACGGGAAATCATTAGATGTTTTTACGTAATCCGTATATTTCTGCAGGGTCGTGCGGCGGTATTCAGCCCCCTGCCCCCGCTGTTCGGCAATTAAATGATCAGCCATATAAGCAGTTATACCTTCACACCAGTTGCCGGTCTTAAAGTCTACATATACGCTGTTTCCCCAGTAATTATGCAGAAGCTCGTGAGGATAGGAAGAATTAAGTATGAACGGGAACCTGATAATCTGTTCACCCAGTAAAGTGAATGACGGCATTCCGTATCCGGTTTCCCAGAAATTTTCCACCAGTGCAAATTTTGAGAAAGGATAAGGACCTACTAATTTCCTGTACATCTCCAGGTACTGTGCTGTTGCTTCAAGATATTTATTGGCCAGTGTCTCATCGGGTGTGCGTAAAAATGCCATTACATCTATTGAGCCTGCAGTTTTGGAATATTCGGTAAATTCAGCCGCAATCAGGTATATCTCCTCCATTGGTTCGGGGGAATCCCATTGGATGACGTGACTCTCATTTTTCATCTCGTTCAGAGTTCTTTTACCCTGACTTACAACATCCCAGCTCGCCGGTACTGATGCTGTCAGCTTAAAGTTTATCCACTTATTATTAAACCAGGGAACCCAGTAAGTGGAACCGGCAAGGTACACTCCCTGCGAATCAATAATACCCGAAGTCTGACTGAATCCTCTTGCATATTCTTCACCCAGCTGTTCAATGGGATAATGAATCACTCCGCTGTACTTTAATGTAAAATTGACTTCTTCATTAGGCTGATTTGTAAAGGTCAGCGAATATTTATTCTCAGTCTTATCTGATGAAGCATCAAAGTCCTCCCTGTCCATCCCGAAATCCTCTGCTTTTATGCCGCTCTGATCCAGTTTAAGTAAAACATCCGGCGATTCAGAAGTCACTGTCAGGTTATGATTCAGCAGGAAAAACAGGACAGGCTGTATCTGGTCTGCCGGTATGGTAATCTGATCAACAGCTTCAAGGTAATGCCTTTGAGGATCAATCGTCACAGACAGATTATGATGAATCATCGAATCAGCAAATAACGATGAAACAGACAGTATCAGGACCAAGGACAGGAAAATTCTTTTATACATAATACTCTCCGATAAAAATTCTTTAATATTGGGGCTTGTGATTCATCAGATATAAGCTGATGGGACGTTTCACCAATAAACTGTTAAAAACTCAATAACTTATTATAGTTACCTTATAACAACAAGAACAATATTCTTTGCATGCATATATTTTTTTGCGGTTTCTTTCACATCATCCAGCGTAACTTTTTTTAACTCATCCAGGATTTGTTTATCATAATTATAATCATTATGAAAATAGAGTGAATTCCCCAGGTAATAAGCTTTATTTATGCTTGAAAGTCTTCTGAACATCATTCTTCCAAGATACATGTTAACTGACTTCTCGAAGTGCTTCCTTAGTAAGTGTGTCGACAGCTGTATTACTAAAGAAATTCGGATACTGAGGAATCAGTTTGTCAACATTCTGGGGTCTTGTTCCCTGGGAAATATAGAACAGCGCCTTATCATTATTAATATCAATCCCTGCGCTCATATTATATGCCATCCCCTGCTTCTCACGTATGTCAAAAACAATATTATCCGCAAGCATCAATGAAAGTGCCTGCAGCGCTGGGGCATCTTTTGGATCAATCTGAGTGGTGAATCCCCAGAATAAATATGAACGCTGTCCCTGAAGATCTTTCTCAAAGGTGGTATCTTTTGTGGCAACCCGAAGTTCCTTTGAATAAACAGGGGGCTCCTCTATTACAGGATTGCCTTTGAAATTGCTGAGGAGATTGTGAATAGTGTCAGGTGCTGCGGGCGAAACAACAGATATAATCATATTTCCGGGACGGAAATATTCTTTTGTGAAAGCCAGTAAATTATCATAGCTCAGTTCCGGCTTATTTTTGGCATATGGATCTGGTTCATATATCAGCGATTCATAAGTCTCATCGAACAGCTTCCTTGCTTTGTCTCCCCCCATTTGCATCATAGCCAGACCCTGAAAATGTTCGGTGGCTTTGTTAAACTCATCCTCGGTAGGCACAAAATTCAAAAACTGATCATTCAGGTAATTGATTACTCCCTTCAGATCTTCAGCGAGACCTTCAACTCTTATGTAACCGAAATCAGGATTTAAATATATGTTGTCCATCGGGATAAATGGATTATCGTTGAAAACATATGTGAGTCCATATTTATCACTCATTTTCTGATTCGCATCAGATTCCATACGCTGTTCAATACAATTATGCAGGATTTCAGCAGCATCCTTACCATACTTTGATTCGTAATTTGCTTTATGCTCAATCAGATAATGGATAGCGAGAAGATCACTTACATCGTTCTGTACTGCAATTATGGTAGCACTGCCGGGAACTTTTTCAAACAGCTTTGTTTCACCCGAAGCAGTAACAGCTTCACCTTCATCCTTTGAAGTAGGATACTGCAAAATTACCAGCGGTTGACCTGATATTTTCAGAGTACTCAGCTCTTCTGCTGCATTATAGTATTCTTCACTATAATACGAAGCCAGCACAGCTTCTATTCCTTTTATAACAAGATCATTGGAATTATAAATTCCGAACATATGAGGTTTTTCGATATTCTTTAAGAATTCCGTTCTGGCTTTGGTGGCTTCAGATATAAGTGTTTCATCCGATAAACTGAGATTCAATACAGCAAGCTTTTTTGATACTGTATTTACAACCGGATTGAAATCGATACCTTTACTAACGATTACATCCGCTTCAATATAATTCCTGACAGGCGATAATATTGCAGAAAGATTTATAGATTTCAGAGCATCAGGAAATTCCGTTTTAAGTGAATTTTGAATATCATCTTTATTTTTATTGAGGACAATATTAAGCAGATCAGAGAATTTTGTGGATTCATATTGAGGGATACTATAAAAGATCTGTAATACGATATCCTTACCGTCATAAAACCGGTGATGGGTTAAATCATCCTGTAGAAATGAAAAATCAGGTTTCCGGAATCCTGTGCTCCATCCCGACAGCTCATCTTCTTTGACTATTCCCGGACCTGCCTGCCCATAAATATCATTAACGGACTTAAGCATATCCTTTGTAAGGAAGTTGCCGATAACTGTCAGAATCATATTATTCGGCACATAGTAATTTTTATAAAAAGAGTATACGTCATCCCGATTCATGGACTTAATTGTTGAGTAAGTGCCGAGTGTTGGTAACGAAAGCGCATGACCTTTATATATTATGGAAATTGTATTTCTTTCAAGTTGCTCATTAGGGTCGGCAAGACTCTTGGCTATTTCCTCAAGTACAATTCCCTTTTCTTTTTCAAACTTTGCCGGCGGCATAGTTGAATTAAAAAGCATATCAGCCTGTATTTCCATTCCTGTAATTATATTTTCAGCAGGTGTAACCATCATAAAATCCGTATAATACTGGTCAGTATGTGCATTATTGTATCCGCCGATAATATCAACATCATCATACAACTGCTTCTGCGACCTTGTTGTTGTACCATTAAAAAGCAAATGCTCAAGCATATGGCTCATTCCGCTAGTTGAGAAAGTTTCATAAGCTGAGCCGACTTTGATAGCAACGTTAACTCCCACCATCGGAAGTACAGGGTTCTCAATCAGAAGAACCTTCATACCATTATCCAGTTGATAGATGGACACACCTTTTGGAAACGGATTAATTTCTGTCTCTGTTTGACTGGTTTTGTCGGATTCCTGTGCATATAATCCTGATATCAGGGCAGCTGCAATGAACAGGTTAAGAATTATGATAATTATTAAATATTTATTTTTCATTAGAAGTCTCTCCCAGTGTACAATATTTAGATTAAAGAGTAGCTATTTAATTTTTCAAGGAATTCTGATAATAACTTTACTGATATCAAAATCTCAATTCGAGTGAAAACTGTGATACCTTACCAAGATCGTTAAAATCAACCAGTGCATAGTCAAAGCCGACCTGCTGGTTGAGAACATCCATCCTCAAACCTATACCGAACGTCCATTTTTCAAGATAATAATTTATTTTATAACCGACTCTGGCAAAGACGGTTTCATTCCATGCATACTCACCACCGATATTGACCTTCTCGGTATTATCGTTAGGATGAACTCCGTCCACTGCAAGTGTAAACCTGTTCATTGAGGATTCCACAATAGGGTCGTTCCCTCCCACAAAATTCATTGCTACACCTACTCTGAAAGTCAGAGGAAGCGGCCATGGCTCGGTCTTGAGCCGAGCATCAGGATTATAATTGCCTGAAACCTGGTTATTTATATCGGTTATAGTGATCAGGTCACGTCCTTCGAGCTGCATATTACCCCCGAAGTTCGACATATTCATGGCAATAACGAGATCGTGAAATCCCGTTCTTAAGTATGTTCCCAGATCGATTGCAAAAGTGTTGGCCGATTCATTATAAAGATTCTGCTGAATATATTTTACGGTTAATCCAACCGAAAATCTGTCCGTCAATGTGCGTCCATAGCTTAATCCTATTGCAAGATCACTGATATCATAATAAATTCCGGTGCCTTCCGGTTGGGTGACGGTTGTAACCTCCTGTTCACCTGTATTAAGTGCTACAACATGAAGTGCTATTACATCGCTGGATGTTAAGGGATAAACCACACCGGCAAAGTCGTGTGATATATCGGCAAACCATTCATTGTGTGACACAGCTAAAGAAAAGCCGTTTATATTAGTAATGCCTGCCGGGTTCCAGTATATAGTACTGACATCATTTGCTAATGCTGTGAACGATCCGCCCAGAGCTGCTGCGCGTGCTCCCACACCTATTTTCAGAAACTGTGCAGCCGCTGTTCCTACTTTTGAAAAATCACCGGCATATGCTGCAGCATGGAATATGATAACAATTAATATCAGTATATGTTTTTTCATTTACTTTATCTCCAATTTATCCGGTGGTTATTTTATAACAAGAAATTTTCCGACTTTCTTTTGTCCGTCCGAAAGTGAAACAACATAGACATAAAGCCCGTAAGCTATATACTGCTGATTATAGGTGCGCATATCCCAGAACATATAGCCAAGATTATCATCATGGCTAAGATCGACGATATGATCTCCTGCCACCGTAAAGATCGATATTTTACACTGGCCTGGTAAATGGTTGAACATCAGCTTCTTGCCGAACTGATTTGTTTCCCATTCATTTGACACAATGTAAGGATCGGGCACAACCTTGATTTTATTTAAGTCAACATTTTCATTGTTTGAATAGTTGACACCACTTGTATTAAACTTATAGTAAATTTCCTTTCGGAAAGGTTTGTACGTCCTGATGGTAAACTGATCACCCTGAGAGGGAACAACAGCATTTATATGTATAGTGTCCCCATATGCATTTACATAGGTATCCGGCATATTATTCGTCTGAAGAAGCAGTCCTGTGTATGTTGTATCACCCGTACCCGGATCGATCTCATATTTTTCAAAATTCAGGATGTCAAGATATCTTTCATAAAATCCCGGACTTCCCTGGGTAAACCCGGTACCACCAGGTACAAGATCCCAGCCAAGCTGACTGTAATAAAATCTGCGGTATTCATCCCAGGGCGCCTGAACAGCAAATTCAATAAGCCAGGTATTGCTGCTCACGTCAATCGGATTTTCCGGATCTGTTACGACCTCAGCCTTTAGCGGCAAATGAAAAGTTGTATCATATGATATACCGGTAAAGAAATCATACCATCTTGCGTACAATCCTCCTGAGGAAGTAGTGTCTATAGTTATGCGGTAATCGTCTACGGTATATACTTCCTCCTGGACAACCGCAGGATCACCAAGATATTTATCAACAGGTTTTGTGTTCCAGTAAAAGGTGGACGTATCCCCATTCACTTTTGTCCATCCTGCAAACTCAGTTCCAGAAGGGGAATTAAGTACTGTAAGCCTGAATCCGTCCGTCACCGGGAGATTATCTTGTGTTTCATTGGAGAACAAATGATGGTCAAGTATTATGCTTGTATCCCCTGTCTCCGCTGATACCCGGTACAGATCGAATCCAAGAACATAATTGGTGTCTGAACCTGTTACTTCCAGAGTTGAGTCAACAAAAGTGATCAGGTACTCGTCGCCGGTTATGAGCTCGGGATTTACAATATCGAGTTTTACTATACCCTGGCATACGCCGCCCACTGGCGGGATTGAACCTTCGGGATTAAGACCAGGATCATAGGTAGCATCATTATAGTTCTGAGCCTGAACGCCTGGTATCACAGATACAGTATGACTCTCCATAATTGAATGCCCTAAAGACGACTGATATGACTGCTCCAGACTGTCAGGATTCTGATTTCCCTTATCATAAGAAGTAACACAATACCAGTATTCTATTCCGTTTATCAGATTCTCATCCGTAAAACTGTGCTTCAATCCTGTATCATCGCCAAGTGGTTGATTAAATGCCGGATCCTGTCCTTTAATTCCGTCAATCAGATCGAAAATTTTAACCGGCTTGTAACCAATTACCTCCCCGTAGGCGTTAGTAATTGGAGTTCCCCACGTCTTACCCAGATCATCACTACGATAAATTTTGTATCCTTCAAAGTCCTTTTTGCCTGTCAGATTATCTCTGGAATCTTCCGCTTCGGAATCCCATACTATTCTTGCCCGTTTGTCCCCGGCATTTGCCTGTACTACTGGAGTTTTTGGGGGACCTGAACCCTGGTAATCTCTCCTGAACATCTGCTGAGTCACTCTCATATTTTTCATCAGGTCGGAAGTATCGGGCTGAAATGGTATATTCCCGGCATCACCCATTACCACGGCAACCGAAGAGACAACCGTCTCTCCCGGGGCCATTGTAACTGGGCCTGTCATAATAAAATAATTGATTGGGGCGCCTTCCGGGAAATACTGAAGGAGGCTGTCAGGACTGGTATTATCCATGCGCCGGTCATTTCCGTGAAAATAGTAATGTTTACTGATAATCTTCGGGTCATCCGGATTACTGCTTATGATGGGCCACATCTGCTCATCAATGGAAGGAGCAACATCTCTGCTGAAATAATGAAAGTCGGTAACTCCCAGATCTTTTGGTGTTTTTAGGACATTCAATCCGACAATTCCCATCGGAGTCGGATCAGTCCCCCATGCACCATCCTTAGTATTATTAATATCCCAGATGTAAACAAAGTCACCGTAAGTGTGGTTATCATCAGGATTGCTGTCGATAATGTTTATGTAATCCTGATTATCAAAATCAGGTCTGAATATTGCGTAGTAACCAACATATACACTATCTAACTGCCTGCCGCTTGTGTTATGTAAAGTGAAATCCCAGATCAGCATATCTTCTGCATACGGACGACCGTAAGTATAGGCCATTTCCTCGACTTCGATCCCCAGAGATCCCATAGCGTTTGAATTATCCTGATCATCGAAGACACAATAAATATCACGGTCGGATACAAATTCACCCTCGACCTCTTTACCGAAGTCCGGTGAGGTTTCATCAATATTTATTCTGAATTTTCCGGGCCAGTGGCGTGTCCCCGGCGTGCTCACCCAGCTGCCGCTTTCATTTAAATATCCCTCAGGCCATGTCTCAGGATTATCACTCATTGCAAGGAAAGGAGTTTCATCAGGAGGCGGAGCTGTCACGTCACCGGAATATGTCTGTCCCCTGGAACCGTCTTTTGGTGACCAGTCATATTTATCTGTGCCTGCCCCGATCACAGATGTTATTACATTTCCTTTCGATGCCACTATTAAACCAAGTCCGAAACAGTAATGAGTCTGATCTCCTGCAGCTGCAGGCCAGCGGATTGCTTCATTAAAATATTCATGGAAATTTGAGAGCACACCATAATTGCCGAGATAATTTGCTACCTGCCCCTTATCCATGATTCCGATTCCCCTTTCTTCGTTAGATAAAGGTTTATTAAGCGGGATCATATTTTTAATATTAGTTTCGCTATGGCAGCTTTCACAGGAAGGTATCTGTGCAAATCCAGAATCAGAAAATAAAATAAGAAGAGCAAAGGTTGTACAACATCTGATAAAAATTTTAAGCATATAATTTTCCTATGGTTACAGTATTATTTGGAGGCCCATCTTTATAATCCTGGGGGGACCTACATATGTTGGATTATGGTCAGCATCCGGAGAAGAACCGACTAATCCTGATAAACCTGTATCGAAAGATTTCCCTGTACGTGAATAAACATATACCACATTTTCAGTATCGAAAAGATTTGTTATTTCCAGAACCACAGCTGCGGATATAGCACCAAACGGAATCGTTTTTACGGCGCGTAAATCAACTGTTGATGTCCAGGGCTTCCGTCCGGAATTAATATCTATGCGGACGGTAGGATCAACATAAGGGGTGTACGGCAGACCGCTGTTGGCTTTTATAATCAGGTTCAGGTTAAAGTTTGACATAATATCTGCCCCGAAAATATCAAGACCGCTGTTATCGGGTATATTAAAATTCAGATTCAAAGCGAATTTATGTCTCTGGTCAAAGTCAAGATAATATTCCATGTGCGGTATTTCCTCCCCGGCAAACGCATCAAAGTAGCCGCCGAGCGGTTGTGAGTTGTTTCCCTTTGCGACCATAAAAGTATAATCAAGAGAACCTGAAAAATAATTGCTATAACGCTTTCGCAGGGTCAGATCTATACCTTTTACGCTTGCATAATCTGAATTATAAAAAACAACATAATCCTGTGAAAGATAACTAACCTGAAGGGTCGAAAGAAGATCGGTTATATCTTTGTACCATGCTGTCATATCCAATGCCCAGCTTTCACCTAATCTGTATTTGATACCTGCTTCATATGAAACAGTTTTCTGGGCTTTGACATCCGGATTACCGATCAACGGCAGGGATGTGCTTATGTCTTTCCTCAGATTATAATAGAGTGAATTATAATCCGGATTCTGGAAAAAATGTCCGTATGCAAAATGCAGAACAGCATCCTCAGTTATCGGGTGTGCCAGTCCTATACGGGGACTGAGCTGCGTTTTTGGATCAACTTTTACCTCCTTTGCAAGAACCCAGTTGTTGTTTTCATCAAAATATCCGAAACGATTAATATCCGGCCACATAGTAGCTCTGGGATCAGCATAATCGAATCTCAGACCGACATTTACTATCAGGTAGTTATATTCGATCTTATCCTGTATATATGCAGCCAGCTCGACAGGTTTTTTTGTATACACATCCTTGAACTGTGTACCTGAAGGCCATGGTTCCGACTCTTCATCAACTCTGATATCATAATTAATAAATTCAATACCGCTTTTAAATTGATGGTTGATATTTGCCTGGAAATTAGCATCTAATTTAGCTCTGTATGTCACTGTATTATTGTCCGAATAAGGAGAATCATCTCCTGAAACGTAAAAGTAGACAGATTCGCCTGTCTTTCCCATTACATAATCCTGTGGCAGCTTATCTCCAACCTGAACAATCTGTTTGTTTTCGAAACGGGACAAATTTGCGACATAGAAAAAATTATTGCTTAATGTATGTGCAAACATCAATCCAAGTCTGTTCGACTGGATTTCGGTATGCGCCTGGTTTTCACTCAGGTATTTCCATGCATGACTATATGCCTGGTATTTCTGCCCGGTTAATTGTCCTGACAAAGCAAGTTTAATCGTCGGTGTAAAATGATAAGTCAGCTTGGCCAGTCCATCCCCCTCCACGTTATATCCATGAGGAAGGTAACTATCCTCATTTCTGTATACACCTGATAATAAAAATGTCAGATTTGAAAAGACAGGTCCGTTTAATGATGCATTAAAAGTTCCCGGAAGAGGAATAACCTGCTGATCATACATTTTCTTATTTACATATACTCCTTCATCCTGAACCCCGGGGAATGGATTTGCTTTTCTGTAAGGAGAATTATTAATCATCGGGGTTGTGTATTCGAGCTTACCATGAAAGATCTGACCGCCATCTTTTGTTACCAGGTTTACAATACTGGACATTGCATTACCGTACTCAGCATTGAAAGTACCACTGATCACTTCCATTTCATTTATGGCATCCTTATTCAGAGTATTGCTGAAACTTCCATAAAGGGGGTCTTCTACCTTTACTCCATCGATCAGGTATCCGATTTCACCTGTTCTTCCACCTCTGACATGAATCTGTCCTTCCGAATCAGTAGTAAATCCCGCTTTCGTCGTAAGGATATCCTTAACGCTGTTTACGGGCATATTTAATATTTCATCAGAGCTTATAATGGACTGTTTTGAGGTAATATCTTTTTGTATAAGAGGACGTTCAGCGGTAACCACAATCTCCTGCTGAATATTAAGTATCTGAACCTGCATTTTAAATTCCAAAGAGGTGGTTAAATCTATCAATACCCTTACGTTTTCGATGCGGTAGGTTTTATATCCGATCATACTTGCCCTTACAGTATATTTACCGGGGGGATATTAATAATAAAAAACTCACCATCTGGATTGCTGGCGGCACCAAGGTTTGTTCCCTCGATAATAATATTGCAGCCGGGCAGAGGTTCATTGGTTTCTTCATCTATAACCTTGCCGGCTATTTTCCCTGTAGTACCGGCATAAACAGAAAAGGAAATGATAAAAGATAATAAAATTAAGGGAACAATAATTTTACACATATGATTTTTCAAATGAATTCTCTCCTTAATTCAATTAATAATCACAGGGATCTTATCTCCCGTATATTAGAAACCTCCCGAAACCTTTCTGTTATAATAATCGATTATCTAAATCGGCTATCGGGAGGTTTTGTAAGCACCGGACAATAATTATTTCATCAAAACCATTTTTTTACTGTTAACTGAATTTCCTGTCCTTAAGGTATACACATAAATACCAGATGGCACTTTATTTCCAAAATTGTCGGTTCCGTTCCAGCTGACTGAATATTTACCGTAAGGCTGATCTTCATTCACAAGTGTTTTAATCTCGCGGCCAAGAATATCACAGATAATCAAACTTACAGTCCCGCCCTCAGTGAGCTGATAGCTAATTTGTGTCTCGGGATTGAAAGGATTTGGGTAATTCTGTGCAAGCGAAAAGGTTTCAGGTAAGTTTGATGCATTGTCGTCGATCGCTGTGGGCAGAGCAGTTACGACTACGTTGTCAAAGTAACCAGGAATTCCATCATCATCCTGCTGGAAACTGTAAACTCCAACCTTTCCTGAACTCATTCTGTCATCACCAGTATCATAGATTGGACACCCAAGTAGCATTTCACCATCGAAATAGCACCAGAACGCTGTTGTATCCGCATTAAGAGTTTTAATTTCAATTTTCATATGATGCCAGCCATCTTCAGTAGGTATACCACCCGGGATATCGGCGGCTGTAAATGTATGCTCAAAAGTATACTGGAAGGTGATAAAGTCTAAATGATTATTGTACAGACGTAACCGCTGATCAGTGTCAAAATCCGCTACCAGTTTAATGTATGTCCCGATTGTACTATCAGAATAAAAGGCCAGCCCTGTATATGCCGAAGGTGATTGATTAACATAACAATAAACGTCACCTTCTACCGAATAATTCTGCCAGGTTGATTCACCGGCTATTGATAAGGCAGCTCCGGTATAAGAGGCATCGATATCCTGAAGATACCCAACATAGCTGCCGCCGTTTGCTAACGGTGCAGGTACATTTCCCATATCAACAGCCTGAACCAGATCCTCATTAAAAAAGTAATTTTCCCACAGAGTGCTTGCAGTTCCAGATTCAAAGTCTTCCGTGAAAAGTGTTTGTGAAGAGATTGTGGGAGCAATCATCAATGACAATACTAAAAATGCTGCAAAAAAGGTAGTTGATTTACTCATAATTGACCTCATTTATTGGTTAATACTGATTAATTTGAATTCCTTTTCAAACAGGACGAATTTTTAACAAAGTTCAAAAGAATAAAGTCGGATTTATTCCGGCGAATTTGTATTAATAAATTGAATCAAAAAAATGGATTATTCGGGTAATCGTAGTTCACATAAAAGCATAAAATAGTGCATTTACCATATTACAATTTAAAATCCGGTTAATTCTATTTTTTAATGAATCAAGATTTACATGCACAATTTTAGATAGCAGGTCCTCAGAAATTCTCCTCCTAAATATTTTCCTGCAGTCAGCGGGTCCTTTTCAGAATTGGTATTCAACGGTCTCCCCAGAAATTCAATATTTCATTCTCGGTTTCAAGTTAGTATAATTCATTAAAAGAGGCAATTAAAATTTAAAAAATATGTTTTGGAAAATTTTAAGTGACTGTTTGTATTGCATGTACAATCCGGATACCATCCATTTACGCTATCCCTTGTCGTCGAAAAGTTAAACCACAAGAAAAGAAATAAGCCTGAACTTATATTCTAAAAGCAGATAGCACGTTAGAAAGTAAGAGCTAATCTATTCGGGGTAGATCGGGTAAATACAGAGCAATTATCATTTTGGGGCCTAACAATGAAAGAGAATGTGTTGAAAAGTTCCTGTATAAAATTCCTGACCAACAGAAACGCGGTAATAGCAGAACGAATTGGAGTGTACCGAAGTACTGTCAGCAGGAACTTATCTGCCGCCGACACTTACCGGGGTTCGATACTATACAGTAAGAAAACCCCTCCTTTGAGGAGGGGTAAATTATTTACTTGCTAAGCTGACCTCTGATTGCCCCGGCCGGAAAGTCGGTGCTGTGAACCTGCACATAATAACCGGATGGGTTTTTCAGAATATCCTGCATTAATTCTTTATCCACACCGGTTACGGTGCCGCTCAATTCACCGGATGAAGTGAAAGGGACAACAACCGGACCCGTAGAGGTAGAATCGGCTTTATGAATATGAATACCTGTAATATTATCTACATTAGAAACGGATATGTTATAAGTTATTTCTCCCTGCCCGGGATTAAGAGTAATAGATGCAGTACCTGTACCATCACTATCCCCAGGACCCGGGACAACATTATCGCCGGATAATTGTGCCGTTAAAGGTCTCCCGCCATGATCCTGTGGATACACAGGCGATAAATAAACAGCAATAGTAAGCATAAATAAAACGGAAAGAATACGTGTCGTCTTCATTAGCATCTCCTTTTCAAGTTTAATTAGTAACGCAGAAAAATATAAAAAGCCGGGATGATAATATGTGTTTGATTTCGTGATTAGCGAATAACGCAGCCCGCAGAGGAAAAATGTGACTAAAATCAGCGGGGAACTGTTTACCGGCTAATTTTCAGAGAAAGAGTTCATACCCGGCAGCAACCCGCTGGCGTTTTTTTGTACTATTCGATTTTTACAATTTTATGACATGTTAATAACCAGAATAAATTAGCTTTTCGTAGTCTTAGTTTTTAATAAAAATTGAATAATAAGGAGGAGAAATGAAAAAGTTATTTTTGCTGGTCCTTTTCTTAACCCCTACCCTATTTTCTCAACAAAGCAGCAATGGAAATATCACACTGGTTTATAACGGGGAGAAAATTGATCTGCCAATTAATTCCATAACAATTCAAAAGGAAAAAGGAATACTACTAAGCATTGAAGCAGAACGAAAGGATGCGAAATTTCAGCAAAGGATTACACTTGAAATTGGACTTAAAGAATTATCCTCTTTGCCCGCAGCTGAAACTCTTGCAGGGACAAGGGTAGAAATCAGTACAAGGGATAATACAACTGATTCAGGTAAGGAACTATCTTTCCGATTTAGTGAGGAGGAAAATAACCAGCCGGCTTTTTATGGCGTTTCAAATGGGGGAAATAAGTCGATATGGAAGATAAATTCAGTATCTATGAAACTTGATATTACAGATGTTAAATATGTTGATGGGGTATTGCATTTGACCGGTGAATATAGTGGAACATTTAAATCAAGTGAGGCTCCGGAAGGAGAATTCGCAGAGATTAGAGACGGCAGGTTTGAGATAATTATATAAATATCACCCTCTTCCTGGAAAAATTATACTCTCTAACAACTAATAATTAGCGATTTTTGTATGTTTATTTTTATTTGCAATCAAGAATTAAATTGATGGGGAGTTTCATATGGTCGTCAATAAAAAAATTACAACCGAAGAATTATTTAATAAGTTAGAAAATCCGCATATAAAAATTATTGATGTTCGATCATCGGACGCGTATAATGGCTGGAAGGAAGAGGGTGAAAAAAGAGGCGGTCATATTATAGGCGCGAAAAGCCTTCCTGCTAAATGGGCAAAATATATTGATTGGATTGAAATTATCCGGTCAAAAGAAATATTACCGGAAGATTCTCTGGTCATTTACGGTTATAAAAAAAGTGAAACTGAAAAAATTGCAGATCAATTCCGCAAGACAGGATACACAGATGTGAATGTGTATTATTCCTTTACTGATGAATGGTGTTCAAATGAAAAATATCCGATGGAAAGAATGCCACGTTATACACAACTGGTTTCACCTGAATGGCTGAATGAGCTTATTACAAAAGGTTCAGCGCCAGAGTATAAAAATGACAGGTATTTAATCTGCCATGCCCATTACCGGAATAAAGAAGATTATGAAAAAGGACATATTCCGGGAGCTGTAGAGATAGACACTCTGCTACTTGAATCTCCCGAAACCTGGAATCGTCGTTCACCGCAAGAATTAAAAAAGGAGCTGGAGAATTTAGGTATTACATCCTCTACAACCGTTATTCTATACGGCAGATTTTCATTTCCTGATAATAACGATCCCTTCCCCGGCAGCAGCGCAGGACACCTGGGGGCAATGAGATGTGCATTCATTATGTTGTACGCCGGCGTTAAGGATGTACGGCTGCTTAATGGTGGTTTACAGTCGTGGCTCGATGCAGGGTTTGAAATTACTTCAGAAGAAAGCAGAAAACAGCCTGTATCTGATTTCGGTAGCGAAATTCCCGCATTACCGGGCTTGGCAGTTGATCTTATTGAAGCAAAGGAAATTCTTAAAGCTGTAGATAAAAATCTTGTTTGTGTACGAAGCCGGAAAGAATATTTAGGCGAAGTGAGCGGTTATAATTATATTGAAAAAAAAGGCCGTATACCCGGCGCTGTATTTGCCGACTGTGGAAGTGATGCATATCATATGGAAAACTATCGTAACCTTGATCATACAACACGTGAGTATCATGCGATAGAAAAGGATTGGAAAGATGCCGGGATTACTCCTGATAAATTTAATGCTTTCTACTGCGGTACCGGATGGCGAGCAAGTGAAGCTTTCTTTATTGCCTGGCTTATGGGTTGGTCAAATATCGCCGTCTTTGATGGAGGATGGTTTGAATGGAGCAACAACAACCTGCCTTTTGAAACAGGTTTGCCGCAGCAATGAAGCAATACCAGGGTAGATCTAAAACAGGAATTAAATATATTCAGAATATAAGATGAATATAAATAAAATCCAGGATCAGGTTATTGAAGAATTTTCTACACTGGAAGATGGTTTTGAAAAATACAAACATATTGTCTTCTTAGGAAAATCACTTAAACCTTTAACCGAAGAACTTAAGACTGATGAAAATTCAATAGGTGGATGCCTATCAAATGTATGGGTAAGTGCGGAATTGAAAAACGGGAAAATTTATTTTACTGCCGACAGTGATTCTTTAATTACTAAAGGAATTATAGCTTTAATTCTCCGGGTGGTTAATAATCAGTCTCCGAAAGATATATTAAAAAGTGAGTTATATTTTATTGACCGTATCGGTTTAACTTCTCACCTTTCTCCGGCAAGAGGGAATGGATTGAATTCAGTAATTAATAGGATTAATAATTTCGCAGAAAATAATTTATAACGGAAAGAACTCTCCCCCCCGCGATCCATATGCATTCGGCCGCTACCTCATTTCCAATCATCCCTATGGAAGCAGCGGCTCCACCGAATGCGAAATACCTAACATTCCTGTTAATGTCCTCTTTTAAGCGTATCACAAACTATATAGTTAAACAGATACAACAAGACGAAAATGAAAACTGCAAGAATTTTATCATCAATAATATTTGTACTTCTCACATCCTACTGGGGATGTTCCGGTGATAACCCGGCAGAACCTTCACCGGATCCGGGTCAGCACACCAGCTTAAGTAAACTAAGTACAATTCAGGCTAATGTATTCAGCCAGAGCTGTGCTTTTTCGGGTTGTCACGGACCAGCAAACAATCAGGCTGATCTTTTACTTACCGATGGTAATTCTTTTTCAAACCTTGTAAATGTGCAGAGTGTTCTTTTTCCGCAATACAAAAGGGTTGTTCCTGGTAATAGTTCACAAAGCTTGTTGATTAAAATCCTGAAAGGGGATGTATCGCCCAGGATGCCGTTAAACCGGGATCCTCTACCTGCCGACTTGATTGATTCAATTGCTACGTGGATAGATAATGGTGCTTTAAATAATTAATTGAAAACATTTTATAAACAGTCCTTTTGGAGGTTAATATGAAAATTGACAAAAATTTTATAATCAGATTTCCGGGAATCATCTATTTGATGTTATTCTGTAATTTCATCGCTTTTCCCAGCCCCAATTCAAATGTTACGATTCATTTTACTGGAATGTCGCCTCATCTGAATCAGAATCTTTATTTAAGAGTTGTGGACAAAGGAACCATGAAAGAAACCGGAAGAACGATGCTGCAGATTACTACCGCTGATTTTGATGTTGTACTCGATGCTGTAACAGCAGGGAAAAGTTATTTTGTTGATTTCTTTGCTGATGTAAATTCTAATGGATTGTATGATGCACCTCCGACTGACCATGCATGGAGATTAGAACTGGATAATGCTGCCGGTAACGATGAACTGAATTTTTCTCACAACACAAATTTTACGGATATAAAATGGGTTTACATGTTTACGATGAATTTTACCGGTATGACACCTCATGTTGGTCAAATGCTGGAACTCAGGGTGGAAGATAATCTCACTAATAAAGAGGTAGATAGGATCAGGATACCTTCAATATCTTCGGCAGATTTTACGATACAAATTCCAGGATTAAAATTAAATACAGAGTATAAGGTTGAGTTTTATGCCGATTTGAACGGCAACGGTTTATATGATTCTCCCCCGACAGATCACGCCTGGAGAGTTGATTTTACAGATAATTCGGGCGATGAGACCCTGGACTTCAGTCACAATACTAACTTCACCGACATCAACTGGAAATATCTGCTCACAGTTAATTTCCTTTCAATGACTCCTCATCTAGGGCAGCTTTTTGAACTCAGGGTTGTAAGGCAGGATAACCAAGAGGAAATCGGAAGAGTATCTTTACCCGCAATACTTGTTCAGGATTTTACTGTTTACATTCCCGGTATTGAGATCGAGCATGGATACAATATTGATTTCTATGCGGATTTTAACGGTAATGGTATTTATGATGCTCCGCCCACAGACCATGCCTGGAGACTGACGTTCAGCTCTTCGAATGGTGATTTTGTACAGGACTTTACTCATAATACAAATTTTACCGATATACAGTGGCCTAATCCTACTACGATAAGAGAAACAGGAAATAATAGTATTTATGGTTACGAATTACGTCAGAACTATCCGAACCCGTTTAATCCTTCAACCAAGATAGCCTTTACAATAGGCAAAACGGAGTTTGTATCTCTTAAGGTTTATAATTTGCTGGGGAAAGAGGTTTCAACCCTTGTAAACCGGAATCTGGCTGCCGGTTCATATACTGTTGATTTTAATGCTGAGAACCTTGCCAGTGGAATTTATATCTACACTATCAGTACAGCTGGTTTCAGGAATACTCACAAAATGATTTTGATGAAATAAATCTATGGATTGAGGAAGGTTTTCAATTGGTGGAAAAAGACTGCATCTATGAAATCAGAGTTCACAATAACTCTATCATCGACGAGATTTTTACTGGGAGACCGCAGATCAACAGCCATATCAAAGGACCGCGTTTAATAAGTAAAGAATGTATCCTGAAGCTGCACCGCCGAATACAACGTAAGCGGAATTTATTCTTTTGTATGTTAAAAAAGCGGAGGCACTTAAAAGTGCTATCAACAGGGTTTGCCAGCTGAATCCTTCAGCCGGGACGATAACCTCGGCTCCCAGTTTAACAGCAACAATAAACATTACTGCAAGTGCACTGACATTAACGGCATCAAGGAATTTTGATAGATAAACCGATTTCCTTATCCGGGGAACAATCGGGTTTAATATTAATACAAACACGAAGGAAGGGATGACTATCCCGATTGTCGCCAATACTGCCCCTGAAAGTCCTGCGATCTGGTACCCTATAAAAGTTGCCGATGAGAGGAGCGGACCCGGGGTAAACTGTCCCACTGCAATTGCATCCAGTAATTCTTTTCTTGTGAGCCAGTGAAGTCCCTGCACTAATTCACCGTTGAAATAGGCTACAAGAATGTACCCGCTTCCAAACCAGACGGCTCCTATTTTCAGGAAAGTTAAAAACAGTTTTGAAAGTGAAACGGATGTTTTTTCAATAGTCTGTGCTGCATTGTTCAGCATAATAAGAGGAAGCAAAATCAAAGGAGAGAATGAGCTTAGTTTTATCTTTTTCTGCGAGATTAAAAGGAATAGTGCTCCGAATATTCCGCCTGCCAGAATAGAATATATTTCATTTAGTCCGTATAAATTTAATACAGCAACGGTTAAAGCTATCACTACCAATCTGCCGCTCAGATTTCTCTCTTCCCTTTTGATAGCTTTAACTCCCAGCCTGTATACAGCATTAAGAATAATGATTATCACTGCAGGCTTTATGCCGTAAAGAAATGGTTCAACGGAAGGCAGGTTTCCATATAGAAGATAAAAATAAGCCAGCACCCCAGTAACGATTACTGATGTGATCATAAAGCATATTCCCCCTATGAATGCTCCCAAAATCCCTCCCCTATTGTAGCCTATATGGATGGCCATCTCAGTTGAATTGGGACCCGGAATCAAATTCGTCGCGCCAACCAGGTCAAGGAAGTGCTGCCGGTCCATCCACTTACGTTTGGCAACGACTTCATCTTCGAAAATCCCTATGTGCACTGCGGGTCCGCCAAATGCGATAGCCCCAAGCTTAAGGAACAGCCTGGCGATTTCAATCAGGTTTGAGGTTTTGATCTTTATGCCTTCCCTGAAAGATTATTAAGGTATTTCAATATATTCTCCCTGTAGTTTCAAAATTAGCTTTGAACCTCTTATTTTTCAATTCCTTTTCGGGAGTGCTGTCTTTAAGTTCTTTTGATGAGGATGAGGGTTGCGTCATCGTCACGGGAAGGACAATAGGCAGAGAAATCATCCCTGATCCCATAAAATATTTCTTCGGCTGAAAGATGTTTCGTTTTTATCAACTGCTGCTCAAGTTTGTCCTTTATATAATTCTGTTCACCGTTGTTCTGTTCGGTGAAACCGTCGCTGAACAGAAGAAGTATGTCCCCTTTCCCCATAACATTAATGCTGTTAGTGGAATATTTGGTCTTGTAGCCGAAAATGCTCTTTGTGTGTACACCATCAATATCAGCTTCGGAAGGCAGGGTTCCTATGGGTACAAAGTTTATGAAATTCTGATCGTCAATATTCACTATTCTGTTAAATTCATTCGAAAATACCATAGGCAGCGGATGAGCAGCTGAAATAAACCTGAATTCGCCGTCGTTTTGTATCTCACCGTAGATAAGGGTCATGAACTTATCGATGCTGGATGACTGATAAAATCTCTGGTTGATTGTTTCAAAGAGATCTATTGTTATCTCACCAAACATTGTGAGCTCATAACTGGCACCGACAAGAAAAGCCTGGTGCAACATTGCATTAAGCAGATGATCTGTTATGCTGTGCCCTGAAACGTCCGACAGCAGTATACCCGCTTTGTCTTTTAAGCCCTGCAGCTTGTTGCTTATGTCAATTCGTCCGGCTGTTTCAGCGCGACTGATTCTTTCGGGAAGATTAAACCGCTTCGCGAAATCAACATAAATTATATGGTCGCCGCATACCTCACCCGATAAAGGAATTGTTTCACCATATATATCCAGTCCGTTAATTTCCGGGATCTCGCCGGGTGCCGGTTTAATGTTCCTGGCAATTTTCTGGAAGTTTAATATTTCGTTTCTCTCATCTATCATACGCATATAACACCGTAAAAATTGAACATTAAAAATACGACTTTTACCGCAGATTTTAACAAAAAATTGATTATTAAATGATTAAATTATTACGGCTTTCAGTATATACGTAATTGTAAGCAGCAGGCTGATTACCGCTGAGATGATGCAGAGGATTAACGCCAGTCTGTATTTATTCTTATCGGTTTTAAAAAGCCTAAACCAAATAAAAAATGACCCAGTTAGTATATGATGTAGACGGTCACTTTAATAAAAGTATTTTCTTTGCCTGTGTAAATCCTCCGGCGTTAAGCCTGCAGAAATAAACACCGCTGGAGACTGATCTGCCGTGATCATCTTTTCCGTCCCACGCGGCAATGTAAGATCCACCGGATCTGAAGTCATTGAAAAGTGTCTTTACTCTTGTACCGAGTGCATCATAGATTTCAAGGATTACCCTGCCCGGAGCTTTTATCAGGTATTTTATATTTGTTTGTGAGTTGAAGGGATTAGGATAGTTCTGCATCAGCATATATTCAAGAGGAACTTCTGTATCCTGGTTATCTTCGATACCTGTTGATATGTCGTAGAGTGACTGAATATCTGAATAAGAAATGGCATAATTATATATCCTGATATCATCCAGCACACCGTTAAAATTATACTGGTTGTTGCCCGGAAGAACCTCTCCCATCATAAGATCAATATTTGTAGTTAAGATCTGTCCTGAAAATGTTGTAAAAGCATCCAGCTCACCGTTTATATAAATTTCATAATCGCTGCCATCATAGAGTACTGTAACATTATAAAGACTATCGGTCACCAGTTCAGTTTCTGAATCAAGATCTTTTGTTCCTGCATCGGTCTTCAAAGTCCATCTTATGTGTTTATCCGTCAGGGAGACCTTCCATCTGTTTTCCCAGTTGCCATGTGAAAGCGGGTATGATTCCCTCTCGTAAAACTGGCTCACCTTAATCCAGAAGTTAATGCTAATTGAATTTTGAAAGTTTAAGCTTGCGCTGCTCGGGACTTGAATATAGTCATTGATTCCATCAAACCTGTAGGCACTGGCTGGATTGCCATGCCGGTCCGGCACAAGTATAGGCCCCGAAACGGTACCATTGTTGCTAAATCCGCTTTCATCATCTGCATTACCATTAAAAGGATAATATGCTACCAAGTCGCCCGACTGGTGAATAGAAGTATCGCGCACAGAAACGCCGATGCTGTCGAACGCCTCACCTCCCCTTCCGTCACTGACAAGACAGGCTATATAATAATTACCGGCAGTCACCGGAGCTGTCCAGGTTACTTCAGCTCCGCTTCCGCTGATCGTTCCGGAACCTGGGGACCATACATAAGTCAAAATATCTCCGTCAGGATCTTCTGCGGCACAGTAAATTTGAGAATCTGAACCCAGGTTAATTTTCCTGGGGTGAGCGGTCATTCCTGTAATTACGGGATCATTATTTATAAATTCCGTTACGTTTATATATATGGAATCTGATGCTGTTCCTCCATGGTCGTCATCTACGCTGCAGATGATAAGATATGATCCTTCAGTAGTTGGTGCCTGCCAGATTATTTCAGAACCGTTACCGGTAAAGCTTCCGCCTGACGCCTGCCATTGATATAATAATGGGTCGTCGTCTTTGTCTTCAGCGGTGCAGAATATATTGGTTGAGTCGCTGTATATCAGTACCTGATCTTCAGACGATAATGATTTAATTCTCGGCGGATAATTGGATACCGGCTGACCTGAAAGATAATCGATAACAATACCATTCACATAAGCTTTATCGAGGTCATAGGTTATTGTACTTCCGGAGGGAATAATCACTGCAATAACAGCGTCATCAGCCGGAATAGTGATTTGCGTATTCCCTGTGACCCCGCCGGTTATTACTGTGTTGGATACTGCATCGTAAATATCATGGGTACCTGTCCCTGCATCAATAGTAACCTGTTTGTCTGATGTATATGGATTATAGTAAAGATAACTCGGGTAGGCATCAGGGAGAAAATAATCGGTTTTGAGTAGATCAAGCCGCAGGATCATACTTATATCAGTAGTATCGATGATGCCCCCGGCAATACCGATATGAGAAGAGCCATACAGCGCAAGGTTGGTTAATCCCCATCCACCGTTAATAGCATCGCCGGTCGCGTAAGGACTAAATCCGTTCTGCGACTGACGGAGTGCTTCATGCCCTATATAAGAATCAGGATCATACTGATGCGCCCATTCTTCACTGTCCTGGTTCTGATCGGGCAGGTAATTCGGGTAAAACAGCCTCGCTGCGTTTGCTGCATTAAGCACCCATTTACCGATAGCCCGGGCAAACCTGTCGTCATACCTTGTCATCGGTACAAGTGCCCCGATCTGTTCAAATGTATTCATCAGAAAGGCGTAATCGTTAGATCCATTTACCTCGCCAATCAATCCGTCTACATCATAACCGCCCCAGCTGCCAACTATGGCTCCCCACTCTCTGAGGGGACCTACATCAAAGCACCAGTTTACCATTTTAGTAATGTTGTAGGCTGTTCCAAGTTCGGCATTCATTCTCGCGGCTGTTAGTACCCCGTATGGAAGCTGAAGTTCATATGAAGGATTAGAAGTAAGAGAATTAAGGAATTCCATACTCCATTCCGCGCCAATCCTGTAATCTTCGTTTCCTGTTTCCTTATAAGCGTTATAGAAGATCCAGGCAAGAGCTCCGGCAGCTTCAGGCTCAGGAACACCCGTTGCGTAGGGCGTCATCGTCATAAGGTTAAATGCACGGTAATTCATATAAGGAACATGCCATGGGGTAGTACCCCCTCCCATAACCGATGCTGATTGCAGCCAGCGGTCAGCAATTTTTGTGAACTGGTATGAAAACTCGCCGAAGGGCGGGTACAGGTTATACAGCTGATAGAAAAAAATATTCGGCATCAAATCATACCACCAGTCATCCCAGTTGCTGCCTGAAGGATGGTTCAGGTAAACATCGGCGCCATTTTCTTTATTAAAATATTCTTCACTCATCAGTACAAAATTATATCCGTTCTGACTGCTTTTATCGATACCAGAAAGAGTTGCTCCAACTACAGCGGGAATAAGATTTATGGCTTCGGATGAGGAAGGAAAAATGGTACCGACAACAGTATGGAGTCCGAAACTATTGTCTTCAGGATAATTGATCGTATTAGTATTCAGCCAGATGAGCGGAAGATATTGTCCGAAGAGGTTAAAATCGAAGACGAGATTATCGTACCCGGCAGCCGCCTGCTTCCAGTCCCTCATCTCATAGGGTGAAGGCATATTCGGCATCTGCTCTACCCTGTTAACATTAATCTGCTGGGCAGAGGCCTGTTTTATTAAAAAGAAGCTGAATAATATAAAGACAAGTACAGTCAATGTTTTTATTTTTTGCATCTTCATTTCAGTGCTCCAGGTAATTATTCAGGGAGTAGATCCTGATGTTTTCCCTGCTTATTCTTTTATTTCCTTTTATAATTTTCAGTTTTTTCTTTTCTCCCGGCAGTAGAATAAATCCTTTTTGGCTGAAGGTAATACCCGGATAATATACATCTACAAAGAACGCGGGACTGGCTGAAGTAAGTGTTATAAAATCATTCCCGGATTCGCGGGGGAGGGAAATTTTTATACCGGGATCGGACAGGCTGATATGTTTCCATTCTTTTTCAGTATAAAAGTTTCTGTGAATAATGGTTCCGTCCTTGCTGTATAATGTTGCAATAAAAACCAGGTTTTCAATCTCAGAAAATTTTCCGGTTTTTATCTTTTCAGCTTCAATGTATTTTCCTTTAGGTGCGGAGATCTTTCTTTTACTATTAAGAAAATTTCCTTTCAGAGGATTAACCGCCAGTGTTTCAAGTAAAAACTCCTCATCATCACCCTCATTCAGAACATAAATTTTCAAAGATGAACCAGATTTTCGGAAATGCACTATTGTTTCCGAAAAGGCATCTTTAACAAAATAATACGCCAGTTTCGGTATATTCGACGAATCGATTAACGACCAGCTGGTTACCGGCCAACAGTCATTCAGCTGCCAGATAATGCTTCCGCTGGTTATTTTCCTGTTCCCTCTCCAGTGCTCCAGACATCTCTTAAGCGCCAGTCCCTGGCTCAACTGAGCAAGATATATGAAATCCTCCCACCCTGTTCTGAGAGGGAGATGAGCGGCAAGAAAACGGATCACCCGCTCAGGACCTTCAATTTGCTTGTTATAATACTCAAACCCGGAACCCTGTATTTTTCGTTTTCCCGCGGGCAATATCTTATTAAATGTATCAATGCAGGCGGGTCCCTGGAAACCAAATTCAGTTACAAATAAACTTTGGTCATTTTCCACCTTTGAATAATCGATCCAATTGCTCCAGATATCCCACTGATGCCTGTTGCCCGAAGACTGTGAATTAGGATCCTCATCTAATCCATAAGGTGATGTCGGCCAGTAAGGCGTGTCAGGGTCAAGGGATTTCATTAAAGATGGTATTACCTTATGAAAAATTTTATATCCCGGCATAACTTTATAAGAACCTGAGAGATTCCGGTACCATATCCATTCATTCTCGTTGTTGCCGCACCAGACCGCTAAGCATGGATGGGTTCGAAGCCGCTCCACGTTTTGTGTAACTTCTTCAGAAACAGATTTCACGAATTCATCATCTTCGGGATAATTTTCGCAGGCGAACATAAAATCCTGCCAGATGAAGAGACCAAGTTTATCACAAAGATCATAAAACTCATCATTTTCATATATGCCTCCACCCCATACACGTATCATATTTGCATTTGCGTCTGCAGCAAGAGTTAATAGTTCAGTGTATTTTTTTTTATTCACCCGCGGCAGAAATGAATCAGCGGGAATCCAGTTCATACCTTTCATATAAATCAGCTTATTGTTAACCCTGAAACGGAATACGGGTTTCTTCTTATCAGCAAGCTCAAGTTCAATTTTTCTGATCCCGACTTTCTTTTGAACTTCATCATAAATTTTTCCTGCGCTGCCGGTTAGACTAATACTGAGATCATACAAATTTTGTTCTCCGCTGCCATTCGGCCACCATATGGAGGGATTATCAATTTCAAAACTCGCTGTATGTTTCTTATGATTAGCTGAAATGATTTCCCTGCGGTAAGAAACATTCTCCCTGGTTAAAGTAATTACCGCTTTCACAGGTTCTTTAGTATAAAGTTCTGCCTCAAACCCTATTTTAACCCGCGCCTTTCTTAATGTTAGTTTATCTGTATTAAATCTTACTGCTCTTATGACGGCTTTATTTACTTCAGTTAAATAAACAGAACGCCAGATTCCGGAAGTAGGGTAAGAAGGACCCCAGTCCCACCCGAAGGAATACTGCGCCTTCCTGATATGGACCCTGAATGAATCTTTCGCAAGCGACAGCTGGCCGTGTTTTTCTTCATTATTTAATGCAGTATCTACGGGTGAATCAAACCTGAGCTCAAGTATATTCATTCCTGAGTTCAGTACCTGATCAACATTAAATTCATACCGGGTAAACATATTTTCAGCCCGGCCGAGAAGCTTATGGTTCAGAAATATATCCGCCGCTGTATCAATTCCTTCAAACACAAGCTTTATAACCAAACTTCTGCTAATTTCTGAAGGGTAATTAAATTCTGTTCTGTAAGTCCAGCCGCTCTTTGATATCCAGTTATAGTTGTATTCATTCCTTTCTTTAAAAGGATTATCGATTAAGCCGGCATTCAGTAAATCAGTATGGATGGTTCCGGGAACTTCTGACGGTATCCAATTCTTCAGCTTCTTCCAGGGGACTGTTTTATCCTGTAACGGCTTTCCGGTAAGCTTAACGCTCCAGTTATCATGCAGGTAAAACTTTTTACTCATTATTTCCCTATTTAAACTCCATTTTAATTTTTGCTTCCGGGTTTTTGTATGTAAAAGTGAAACTGATAATTTTTACTCCGCCATCGTCTTTTACCTCAGGCTTTTCAATTGGCTGTTTTCCATCAATGAAGATTTTTGAAGGTGCTTCCGGAGATATAACCTTAACCACGTCTATATGACCTGAATAACTTTCAAGATCGAGATATAATTGTTTTGAACCGGCATCATATTTTGCGTTTTTAAGCCGGGACCGGGAGTCGGCAAGGTACGGTGCGGTGGGTTTACCTGCTTCCAACTTAACATCATCATATTTTCCATTATAAGGGATGACAGCAGTGGGTAATTCTTTTCCGTCATATAAAACTCTTCTTATATATTTCCCGCTGCCTGAAACCTGAACTTTTGAAAGCCTGCCGTTGCTGTAAAGATCCATTGAGACCGGTAACTTACCTGGATTATAAGGATCAAGCCGTATGTTCCATGCATTTTCCTGAATGGCAAACAGATGGTACAATGAATACAGGTACCAGCCGGCAGCCCACAGGAACTGCGGCTTATCTACTGTTCCATAGGCAGATGGATCATTGAAATTACCGTCCCGGACTTCGTACATGGCAGGCTGACCGTTAGGTCCTGCCATTACACCGTCGACTGTCATAATATTTTTGATAAAGGAAAATGCCTCAGCTTTTTTTCCATCAGCCATCAGGGCAAGGGCATACCAGGCATTCCCGTGAGGCCAGATGCCGCCGTTGGCATAAAGGAAGGGATCACCTGCTTCATTGCCGACAAACTTCAGGTAGCTGCCCAGCTTGTCAAAATCCATCGGGAAAACATTATATATACCCACCTTTTCGTCCAGTAGTTTTTTATGTGCAGTTTGAACCAACTCATCCACCCTTTCCTTATCCAGCAAACCGTAATGAGCCGCAAGCAGTGAGCCTATATAATAATGCTCATCTTTTCTGCCGGGCTCATAATAGTTTATAAGGTAATTAAGACTATCATCCCAGAGCTTTGCATTGAGCTGCTTCTGCATTCTCTCAGCCAGGTTTTCATAATCAGAAAGCTTATCCAGGTTATTCCGTAGAACGGCTGAGATGTAGCTGTATTCTCTTATTGCTTTAACTGCAAGGATAGTCATATATGTTCTCTGACCGTATATCTTACCTATATCCCACCAGTCGGGCATATTCGACCACATCAGGTCATCATCACCTTTTGTCATCAGGGCCTGTTTAAGGCTCTTCTGAATATATGGATAAAGAGTTCTTACAAATGCTGTATCGCCCGAATGGCGAAGGTAGGTTCCCGAGACAATAATCAGCCAGAGGTTATTCCAGTTGTCGTGTGCAGCGAATTCGGTAACGAAAGCACTGTCTTTCCAGTAATAAGCATGGGGAATAATCTTATCTTCATCAGCATGCCTGATAATGAAATCCAGATCGCGTTTAACTCTTGCGGTGTCAAAATTCACAGCAGCCAGATCGGTTTTCAGCACATCATGAGTAAAGTAGAAATTATATTCGGCAGGACAGGGCATCGGAACGAACTCACCGTCGAGGTAATGGGTATTTACTTCAAGAATTGCCTTCGCCCAGGATACAGATCTGTCGATTACCGGGTTTCCTGATGTCAGCTCTGTTCCCTTGTAAACCTTTTTCAGCACAGCCTGTTCATAATCGTTCACTTCTTTCTGATAATTTGCGCTAAGATAACCCGCCAATTCCTTTCCTTCATCCTGTCGGCACATACCGATAACCTGTATGACAGTCATTTTTTCTCCGTATGCGAGAGTTTTGCGGTAAAGGAATTTAGCTGCCGGGCGTTTCTGATTATCCCGGGGGATAAGCTCGTTATCCAAATTCTCTTTCGTCAGCCAGTCATTTCCGGGATTAGCCAATCCCATTATACTGCTTACGGTGCTGAATGAAGATGGTTTTTCACCCGTGTTGATAATGAAAATCTGCGCGTTCTGGATCTGCGGATCATCAAAATTTGTATAGATCACTGAAACACTGCTGTCGTATTCTATCCATGCTTTATCAACAAAATTAAATGAATGACTTGTCCTCAATGCAGTCTCCAGACGGGTATAGAATTCGAAAGCCGTCTTTTCCTTTCTTTTACTCTTTATTTCATATTTAACAATCATTGCCGGCTTTGAGCCTGCAAAGCTATATGAGACATCAATGAATTTATCCGCATCCTCTTTATGAAAACTGACAGAGTAAGGAGTTAATTTTAAATCAAACGGTTCGTATCCGATTATTTCTTTTGGTCCGTTACCTGTTTTCAAACCGAGCTGCATAATAAAAGAAGTATCACGTTTCCAGTAATCTGTACTTTCATCAAGACTGTTTGCCACGGGGTAGAAAAAGCTGATTCTTTGCAGAAGAGGTGAACTATGGTGTATTTCAATTCCGGCGAAAGGTCCTCCCACTTCAATCTTTGCGTCTCCCCTGTAATCAATCTTTAATTTTTCATCAGAAATTTGTCCCATGCAGACTGAAGATAGGCACACTACAGATGCAGTAATCAAAATTGAAGATCTTAGAAATTCCTTTAACATATTAACCTCGTTCGGATTTTAATTCTTTTAACAGGGCTTCCAGGCTGACTTTAGCAAAGCTGCCTGCATAATCAGATACGGCATAAGGAATAATCAAATCATCGCCTTTAACAATGCTGCCGCAAGAATAAACCACATTCGGCACATATCCATCCCTTTCCTCTTCATCGACACTGATCAGGGGTTCTTTGAGACGGCCTATAACTTTGCCGGGATCATTAATATCCAGAAGCATTGCACCGATGCAGTATTTCCTTACAGGACCTACGCCGTGAGTCAGAATCAGCCACCCCTCTTTGGTTTCAACCGGAGAGCCGCAGTTGCCTTGCTGTATGAGTTCCCAGGGAAAAACAGGTTCAGATAATAATTTTTTTGAATTCCAGAAGAGCAGATCATCAGAATACATTATGTAGTTATTCTCATTGTCCTGCCTTGAAAGCATAACATACTGACCATTAATCTTTCGCGGAAAAAGTGCCATTCCTTTATTACGTGCTTCAGAACCGAAAATTTTATTGATCTTGAAGTGCAGGAAGTCTTTTGTTTCGAGAAGCTGCGACTGTATTTTTTTACCGTCATAGGCTGTATAAGTAGCATAATATGTCGAATCACTGTTTTCTTCACGAAATTCTACGAAGCGGGCATCTTCTACCCCGTTTGATTCGGCAGGACTGCCGGGAAAGATAATCCTCTCCGACAAAGGTATTTCTTCATTGTAAAATATTGCATACTCTGAGCGTGTAAATGAAAGAAGTTCTTCTGCAGTCACCCTGTTCTTTTTATTATCATACTCCTGATCAGATAGTATTCGTTTAATAGTATTTTCAAGTTCGATTAAGGTAAATGTGTTTCCAAGTTTTGAGGATATCTTTTCTGTAAATTCTACTCCCAACCCTGAAGTCTCTGCTTTTTTTCTAAATATGGTTTTAATATAAATCGGATTAGCAGTTGATACAGGAGAAGATACGAATCTGCCCGGGTTATCAACGCTTATTGCATTTTTAGTGTCAATTATCCCGGTACGGAAGACAATTGAGGAAATGTGTCCCTCACCAATTGCGCGGAGACTAAGTACAAATCTTCTGCTTCCTTCGGAGAGTCGTGATTGATCAGGATGCCATACAATTGAAGGGTTAAATAAGGCAGCCGATTCAAGGGAATATTCCATCGAAAACAATGCACCTGTAAGAAGCTTTCTTTCCCTGCTTAATTCTTCTTCTCCTGAAAAATATGAAGCAACCTGGTTAAACCTTCTTAAGAAAAATTCATCGGTATTCCTGTGCCTGTTCTTAAATTCCTGCCTGACCCATTCTAATTCATTCTTAACTTCTGTCCCTGTCATTTTTAACAACCTGGTAATGATATTCATTTTCTGGTTTTCTGATGAAGGTTCCAGGGGACGAAGCAGTACTTTTTTAGGGTCAGGTTTTAAAAGTAAACGTGTTTTTTCTACCTTCATTTTCCAGGTTATTCCATTTCAGTTTTCAAAATATCTTTTTTAGTTAAACCATAGTTTTCGAGCATCTGCATAGACAGCAGCGCCTCAATTGTAGATTCTGCTCCTGAATTCAAGTTGATTTCATTTTCAGAGTTTATTCCATCAAAACAAATTCCGTCTGAAGGGTTGTAAATCTGAGCATGGGCCGGGTTATTACCGAAAAACCATCCGGCAATTTTTAAGGCTTTTGATTTAAAGAGCGAATCTCCTGTTAAAGAAAATGCTTCAAGGGATGCGAATACCATCGGCCTGATTCCATAAGCGATCTGTGAATATTTATCCTGCTTTGAGTAATTGAATCCGCTGCTGTCCCTGGTAATCTCAAAGCTGTTGAGGAAGTTGTTGTTAAGCAGGTAATCATAGAAGTAATCGATTTCCATTATTGGTGCAGTCCGTATATCGGTCCTTTTTAATATCCCGGATGCTTTTAACAGAGCATAGGACTGGCTGCTTCCATAGGCATGCCAAACATTCTGCCAGCTCAGAAAAGCGCCATAAGGAATCTCTTCAGAACCACCTTTCTGCATCAAAAGGATGCCGTCACATAATTTCCCAGCATATTGAAGAATGGTTGAGTCCTTCGTCTGCTCAAACACATTCACAAATGCTAGTAACAGAACGGCAGCCTGGTCAGATGCGCTGCCGGAAGGAAGCCACTCAGGAACTTCTATACCGTTAATGTTTACTGTTTCTTCCTCAACGGGAAAAGATTGTTCTGCCGCGTTAACAGATCTTTTAAAGAGACAGCAATCCTGGCAGATAAGTCAGGGTTAATGTTATTAAGGACATTATAACCTTCTGAGAGCGCCCACATAGCACGCCAGCTCCACCAACCTGCCTCATTGATACTATTCTTGTGGGTTTTATTTATAGTATGGTCATCAAATATGAAATTATAATAGAACCCGTTATCTGACTGCATATACAAAAGGAATTCCATAAGCTTCTCCGCCTTTAAAAGAGCAGCTGTATCCTTCTTTGCGTTGAACTCATTCAGGTAGAAAACCGCTGCCCGGGAGGCATCATCAACACATGCCGCACCTTCATCATCATCTGAGACCCATTTATACCCGGGATAATCACTATATATATGAATAATACCCATCAGCCTCCCGTTTATATTTATCTCTTCGTAAAGAGAATCAAGGTGGGAACTATTGACGAGAGAACTCCTGTCCGGGAAAAGGTTTTCAGCTGAATTGCAGGCAGAAACAATTATCAAAAAGGCTGAAGCCAAAAATGTGATTCTCAAATTTTTCATTCCTTAATGCATATTGATAATAAATAATCCTTCGAAGTGACTGCAAGACAAACATTGCTGTCAGCACCTGAATAATAAATCTTAATTTCACCGTCAGGTTCCATGATCCATCCGTTTGAAAATACTACATTCATAACATCACCGGTCCGCTCATATTCATGATCGGGCTCGATTATCGGCTCACGGGTTCTTCCTTTCACAATCCACGGCTTTTCTGAATCAAGAAGAACGGCCCCCAGTTTATAGATCGAGCTGGCGGGAAATTCCCTTACCCCATGACTAAAGCATGAGCCATCCCTTCTCTGTTTTCAAAGGATTGCTTGAAGAACCTATTTTATCTGCTTCCCAGGTACCCTGAAGGGGCTGCATCAGTACCTGAGGTGAGCCCCAGTGGATAAGGTCGGGACTTTTACTTATCCATATATCTTTCCTGTGTCCGGCAGACGGCCTGTCGACTTTCCAGTAATGACCATTAATTTTTTCAGGGAAAAGCGAACAGTCCTTATTCGATGGTTCGCTGATCGGACCATGAATGGTGAAATCTTTGAAATCCTTCGTCTCAGTCATTATAACAAGAGGCTGATACTGTGAATATCCAGTATAGGTCAAATAATATTTATCACCGATTGAGGTTATTCTGGGATCTTCGATGCCCCATTCGACATATTCGTAGCAGCATTTATGATGTTGCGGAGTAAGACAAGGTTTATCTGAAACGATAAAATTTATCCCGTCTGAACTTTCGGCCATCGTTAATGCGGATCTTCCGTCGGGCATCTCTGTTCTGCAGAGAAGCAGGTATCTGTCCTTAATTTTCACAGCACCAGCATTAAAAATTGAGTTAACCCGAAACGGGACATTATCTTTAGTCAATAGTGGATTACCATCATACTTCTTTATCTTATTCATTAATATTCCTTGATTTTCCTTTCTGCTTTTTCTGTTTAGGTTTGCTGCCGGGCTCTGAAATTCTGTTTTTCTTTGCCGCTTCATCGTTGTCTTACTCCTTCAAGCCGGTTGATGTCATACTCTGTATAAAATATTTCTGGAAGAATAGATAAGCTAATACAATAGGCAGAGCCAGCATTACCGCTGAAGCAAGCTTTACGCCCAGCTGCGAATCCGCCCTGCCTCCTACAGAAAACAATGTTACAAGCTGCGGCATAGTCATTAAACTTTCGTCGCGGATAACGATAAGAGGCCATAGCACTTCATTCCATGAAGCCATAAAAGTAATAATTGCAATAGTTATTATAGCGGGCATCGAGTTCGGCCATAATATTCTGAAGATTATCTGAAGTTCATTACACCCGTCTATTCTTGCCGCATCAATCAGGCTGTCGGGTATAGTCTTAAAATACTGCCTGAACATAATTATGCTTAAGGCATTCACAAGGTATGGTATTATCAGCGCAAGGTACGTATCAATCCAGCCGAACTTTACCATAATTATGTACTGGGGTATCAGGGTAATCTGGAAAGGCAGCGTCATCGTGAAAATTATAATGTAAAAGATCAGATCCTTTCCTCTGAAGCTCAGCTTGGCAAGGGCATACCCGATCATTGAACCAAAAACAAGCACACCGAGCGTGACAGACAGGGAAACGATCATACTGTTTACAAACGCCCCACCGATGGGAATTTTATCAAACATCTGGGAATAACTGTTCAGGGTAAGCGAATCCGGCAGCAGGGTAAGACTGCCGATCTCATTTTCCGGGGAAATGGAGCCCATCACCATCCAGTAGAACGGATAAACAAAAACCAGGGCGCTGATAGAAAGCGCGGAGTAAAATATTATTTTTTTAATGTATCTCAATTATTCTTCTCAATAAACTTTTTCTGGATGACAATTACTGCTAATATGATCAGAGCAAAAAACATTCCCAGGGCAGCCGCATAACCCATATGGTAATAAAAAAAGCCCTGTTTATATATATAAAGTACAGCCGACATTGTGCTGTTGAGAGGTCCGCCGCCTGTCATTATATATGGTTCAATAAAGAGGGAGAATCCCCCGATCGTTGAGAGAATAACGACCATAAATATTGTCGGGTTTATCATCGGCAGTGTAATCTTAAAGAACTTCTGAAAATGGGATGCACCTTCCAGGTCAGCTGCCTCATAATATTGTACGGGAACCGTCTGAAGTCCTACCAGGAACAATATTATATAGAGCCCGACGTTCTTCCATGTTGCCATTAGTGCAATTGAAGGCATTGCAATTTTAGGGTCTATTAACCAGCCGACTTTGTCGAGTCCTACTGCAGTCAGCAGCCTGTTAAGCAGTCCGGTATCGAACCCGTAAAGCTGCTGCCATAACATTGATACCACCACGCCGGAGACTATCACCGGGAGAAAGAAAGCTCCCCTGAAAAGTCCTCTCAGCCGGATATTCTGATTTAATACCTCAGCCAGGAAAAGCGCTACAATAATCTGCAACGGAATATGAATAACCAGAAATACAAGAGTATTGAAGATTGATATGAAAAATGTTTTATCGTTGAACATTTTAATATAATTTGCCGCTCCGGAATACTCCATCGGCGAAATTATATTCCATTTATGGAAAGTCAGTACTATAGAAAAGACAACCGGGAATGAAACAAACAGAAGAAAGTGCACAATGTATGGTGAGACAAGCAGGTATGGCGTTATTTTTTTTCTGTTAATCATTTCGGGTAAGTTTACTTAATAAATAACAAGTTAACCGCGTCCGATGCGTCTTTCACTGCCTGCTCAGGTGATTTTTGTCCATATATAACGCAGGCTTCATACTCCTGGGAGATTAAATCGAAAACCTCCTTAAGAACAGGCGAAGCATCTGTCCCCCTGACGTATTTCGACTGTTCAGCAAATATCTTCATCTTAGGATTTTTATTGAAGTAGCTGTCGTAGAAAGGATCCCTCTCTAAATCCTTTCTTCTTGGAAGCTGATTGGTTATTTCCAGGAGCATAAGGTCTCCTTCTTTGTTTATAAGTGTCTTTATATAGTTCCAAGCTGCAACAGGATCTTTACAGCTTTTGAATATTACAATATTCTTCGGATCACAGTAGGTATAAACAGGACCTTTGTGGTCATCAGGTGCCGGCATAGTTGTATATTCATACCGGAAATCTTTAGGCTTAAACTTTTCAGCGTGTGCTATTTCCCAGGGGCCTGTAAACCTCGTAGCAATTACGCCGTCTAAAAAGGGATCCTGCCTGGCGGACAGCTGTTCCTTTGCAAAGTATTTTTTCCCGTACAATGTCTGGAGAAACCTGAATACTTCTACAGCATATTTATTATCAAAGACCACTTTGTCTCCCTTTACGAGGGGTGCTCCGTTAGAAGCGGCAAGATAAAGCGGGTAAAAATCAAAAAATCTCTGCCACCAAGTTACGAGCACCTCAGAGTACCCGAACCACCTGTCAACATAACCATCGCCATTAATATCCTTCTGAAATTTTTGCGAAGCATCAAAAAACTGAGCGTAGGTGTGAGGAGGACCCGGTAATCCCAGGTTGTTTATAATATTAACATTGTAGATGAGCATGATCGGATTTATTTTCCAGGGTACCTGGTATATATGTCCGTCGTTCGATGTAATTTCCCTGATCACCGCGCTGTCGCACCGACTGTACATAAAATCCAGAAACCCCGGAAGACTATCGAGAGCTACCAGCACGCCTGCCTGTGCATACGCTTCAACATCACCCTGCCACATATTTGAATAAATATCAGGAGTTGTATTGCCTACCACGGCGGCAAGAATGATCTCCTCGCTTGAACGTCCTTCCGGAACCGGCTGATATTTAACCTGATGTTCAGGGTTACTGCTGTTCCATTCAGATGTACGCACCTTTGCAAAAGTTATCTCATCGGTATTATTGGAACACCAGTAAAGCATCTTGTCCCCTCTGGTTGTATTGCTGCTGCAGCTGCTTAAAAGCATGAAGACAGCCGGGATGAGTATGGTTAAAATCTGTTTCTTCATCATTATTCCCAGCTGTTCCAGTCATTGTCTATAGACGGGAACAATGTTCTTGGAATCAGGCTGCCCCTTTTAATAAAATAAATATCAATAGCTTTTTTGTCATTTTCAGATGTTACTTTAATTTTACCAAGCACATCCTGGTTAATGACCACCTTATGTTCCTGTTTGAGCTGAAGTACGTTATGAAGCACCTTTTTCGAAAGTTCTTCACTCATAATATCTGATTCAGATTTTTTATTCTCTTTCACCAGGTTAATTTCATCAGAAGTAAGGTTTATCGATTTTTCAAGCCGGTTCCGATAAGCACTGAATGCTATCTTATCTTTCCACCATGAAGCCTGTTTTTTTACCCACGGAGAATTATCATAGCCTCTTTGAGCAGCTGTTTCTCCAAGCATCCTGTCCCTCACCATCAGCCAGATCATATTTTCAAGCGACCTTGAAAAGCTGCCGAGATCATCTTCGGATAATTTAATATACTCTGCCCTGTCCCTGTACCATTCGATAAATTTATCCAGCATAAAGTTTTGGGTTTCTCCTGCCACCAGTGTTATGCCCGGATAGATGTCTCCCCGTTTCAGGCCCAACGCTGACAGAGCTGAATCCATCTTAACTTCAAGTCTCCATTCAGAATATTTTCCGGGATCAAGCACAAACTTTCCCAGGTAGGATCTGAGTAAAATAAACGCATCACGTTTAATCACAGGCTTTTCATTATCAAAAAGGTTTTTGACGAATTTATCTACAGTATCCCCATTTTGCTTTTTCTGATGCCCTCAGCAGATTCTGAACGAAGCTTATTAATTCCAGCTTCACCCGTGATCAGACTCCTCTCAACATTATCCACTTTTATAATATACCAGCCGTCATCAGTATGAATGGGAGGGGGAATAATACCGGAATGCAGCGTATCAATTACGCCGGCAAGAAGAGGATTTTTCATATATATATCATACAACGTACTTGTCATCTGCCTGTCGTTAATAAAAACCGTATCATTAAGCTGGGCCCTGAATAAAGTATCAAATGTATTCCTCCTTTTAACTGCTTCAGCAGGCCCGCGGAAGAGTTTTCATCATAACTGTACAGCCATCTTATATCATATTCTATGAGTTTTTTTTCGGTAACCTTATCGACCTCATCTTTAGTTATTTTCACCTCCGGGAGAATCTCCTGTTTGAACATTTCTTCAGCAGCAAGGTCTGATTTAATGTCCTCAAACATTCCTTCTTCATCATCCTGCTCCATACACCGGTTTTATATCCCTCCTGTGCAAGAAGCTTTTCATTTATAAGATATTTTAAATGAACTGCTTTAGAGTCATTCTCTCTTTCGGAAAAGCGGGACCGAACTCATATGAATAAAAAAACTCTTCCGCAGTAATCGTAATTGTGTCAACCTGTGCAACTATATCTTCTTTACTTACACCCTCCTGGTTAGATTCGGAGAATAAATCCTGAGAAAAGATGAAACACGGGTAAAACAAAAAAAACAGGAATAGGAAAATTTTCGTTTTCATATCAAGAAGTTACATAAAAATGAATACGGGATTAAAACCTTATCCCGATTGAAAAATTATGAACATTATCAAGTCGTCCGAAGTCTCTGAAAGCATAATCGAAATAAACTGTGGCAACGCTTAATAGCATCTGTGAATTTACTCCTACACCAAGTGATAAACCGCCCTCGGCGTCCTGGAGAAATAATGAGTTAAATCCGCCCCGGAGCGATAGAACATCCATAAAAGTAAATTCGGCACCAACGTTCAGACTCTGATAATCGTTGTTCGGAACAAGGGCATCGGCTGAGACAAACATTTTATAATCATCGTAATTAAACACAGGAGATGAAACGCCAATCTGGAAATACAGAGGCAGATCCCATGAATCAAGGTCAATATTAACAGGTATATTATCGTTCGATCCCTGTTTTGTTTCATCTACCCTGATAAAATATCTTGCATCCCTTCCCTGCAGCTGCATCGGGGTTCCGAAGTTTGAGAGCACCGCCCCTATAGTTAATCCACCGAGGAGATCAGTTCTGAAAACCGTTCCGGCATCGATTGCGAATGCAATAGCGTTCATATGCCAGATAGACTGCTGAATGTATTTGGCTGTTAATCCTACTGAGAACCTGTCCGTTAAATACCTTGCATATGAAAGTCCAACTGCGAGATCGCCGGCACTGAAATATTCACCGGTTCCCTCCGGCTGTTCGACAGTTCTTACCTTCATATCGGCCATTGATAAAGAAGTGAAACTTAACCCGATATTTCCGAAGTCTCCCAGGTTTAATATCAATCCTGCAAAGTCAAACCTTGTATCGGCAATCCAGTTTGTATGAACCAGGATAACTTCATTACGTGTACGTGATGCAATACCGCCGACATTCCAGTACAAAGCGGAAGCGTCATCTGCGCGGCCGACAAACGCGCCGCCCATTCCGTTTGCAGCGGCACCCACCCCTATCTCAAGGAATGAAGCTGCAGTGGTACCTGTCTTCGAGACATTCTGAGAATAAAGTTCCTGATCCCCGAAGAAAAATAACAGTACTATTAAAACCGTTGTTAAATGAGAAAGATTATGCATGGCATCCTCTTGCAATAAATTTGAAAGATCTCATTATTTTATTATCGCAAACTTTCCTATATACTCACCGATTCCCGGCGCATCGATATGAAATACATACACTCCGAAAGCTATATCCATCCCGTCTTTCGAAACCAGGTCCCAGCTTTCCTGTCCGTCTGAAATTGTGCTGGAATGCTGTAGGGTATTCACAAGCTTTCCGCTTATAGTATAAATTCTTATCGTACAATCCTGGGGAAGATGAATGAAAAATATTCTTCTTTCACCTCTTCCTACCTCGACAGTAGAGGGCTCCCAGGAAGCGGCACCGACATACGGATTGGGAACAACTGCAATATTGGCCAGGTCCTTTGCCGCTTTGGATTTATCAAGTCCCTGAGCCTTAGTCTTAAACTCATAAAACTCGCCTTCCCTGAACGGCTTTGTATTAACAACCTTATATACATTGCCGGGCTCAGGTGGTTTCTGATCCTCTTCAGCAATCGAGATATCCTTAACTAAGCTAACCGACCAGCTGATGTGAAGATTGGAAAAGGCGGTTGCAGGTTTACCGAGTGAATCACCGAATACAAAGAAAATGGCATCGCCCGCATTGAAAAGTTCATCGTGATTTTCATCTCGGAAGATAAACTGGAAATGATCTTTATCCTCGGTAACGTTTTTTACAATTATATTTGACTGTACCGGATCACTGAACGCTGTAGCAGGAAACGATAGATCTCCCTGTCCCGGTTCTGTAAAAGTAATCTCATAATCGGCGGGGTAGTTTATTTTCTTTCCCAAGTAAGCTGAGGAAAACCGGGGATCAAATCCAAGCCGAACAAAATAATTGCTGCTGTCGGTAACCCAGCCCGATTTGTCAAAGTCGATAGTAACAAGGGTATCACTTTTAATATCAATAGTATAACCGTCGAGCACCGGCGACTGTTCATTAATTCCTTTTATAGTCTTCCTGTTTAACAAGGTATCACCGGTAACTGCATTAAGTACTGAGTACTTCGGGTGTGCGGAATTATGATAAGGTTTGTCATCGTAAAATTCCAGCCTGTATGTATTATTACTTTTAATAGAATCCGGATTAAGGATCGAAATAGATATCTGTCCCGTTCCCGGACCTGTTCCCTCGAATGATTGTATTTCAGGGGCAATATAACCTGCTGCAGGCGCTCTTGGTGTAACGACTGCCGTATTGATATCAGTTGTAATATTTCCGCTGATATCCTTTTTTAGAATCGTGGTAGTTTCGGAAGGAGGAATTCCTTCAAAATTTCCTTCTATGGTTACAGTCTCAAATCCCTTATCATAGGCTGAAACAGCATAATAATATGTCTGCCCATTCTGCACGGTTGTATCAATAAAGGAATGCTTGAGTCCCGAATCATCACCCAGGTAGAATTTTGCACCGTTCACATCAATCGGGTGGAGTCCCGTTACCCCATCAACCAGGTCAAATTGGGCGATAGGAGAACGATATACTGCCTTTCCGTATGCATCGGTTATTATTTTATCCTCGAGGAAATTGGGCTCGGTAGAGCGATATACTCTGTAGCCTTCAAAATTTATACGCTGGTAAAATTCATCAAATGTTTTCTCAGCCCGGTCATCCCAGTAGAGAGTTACTTTATGATCGCCCGGAACTGCAGTAAGAATAGGCTTCTCGGGAGGTTTGGCAAAACGGTAATTGGCATTATAAATCTGCTGAACTGTCTTCTTTCTCCGGAAAATATCACTTGTGTTAATTCCGAAGATCATGGACATCGAGAACCTTTCAGTTTCACCTGCCTCCTCATTCTGCCCTGTAATAGCAGAATATGTATTACGTCCGTTCATACTGAAAAGATAGCTTGAGAAATAATTGGCCAGGTTAACATTCTCGAGGATCTGTCCGTGAGGTGACGGCAGGGCCGACAGTACATCCCAGTTGTCTTCATCATTATCCAGTTCATAAACGTGAACCGCGTATATAGCGAATCCGGTCAGACCAAGCTGATCAGATTCATCTTTGTCGAGAACTCCGAAATTAGGTTCTCCCTGGTCAGGCCTGCCATTCCCTTCAGTACCGTCAGGATCCGGTGCGGTATATCCTTCATCGTAAGGACCAATTCCGTCAGTTCCAACATCATCCCTGAGCAGCTCTCCCTCATCCCAGACACCGTTTTCATTTAAATCAAAAAAGGATCTCCAGTTTGCGTTCTCATCGGCATCCCAGTGAGGTCTCCACGAATAGCCATAGAAAGCTGAGAATTTTGTGGTGTCCTGGAAAGGATTCCTTAAGAAAGGATCCTCTTCAGGTGTATTAATAAAGTTGACCGGGAGGTTATCCCTCTTTTCATCTGTCGGTCCATCCTGATCGTTATCTATGTTGTCATCAGGAACACCGGGACTCTCAAGGAATGCGTAGCCGGCATAACCCACAGGCGACCAGTTACCGGGACTTCCGAATGGTACGGTGGACCATGCATATGAAATATCCAGCAGTTCATTATAATCACCGGCATTATTTGAAGAGTTGTCGTGTCCTCCGATTCCCCAGTCAACATACTGTGCAAATAATGTTTTCTGGTAATCATAAGTTCCCATATTAGTTATCTCGTAATACCAGAAGATCGCATCCTCAGCAAGGACCTGCGACCACTGGAATCCTCTTGCCCTCACCTGCATTCCTAGTCCACCCCTCGTGAGGTCCTGGGCGTCGGGATGGAAATTATGTTCGAGCAAGTATTCACGGTCTTCATTGTCATCAAACACAAAATACGTTTCAACATCGGCATTGAAGACTCCCTTACCGAAAAATCCATTCCAGCTGTTGTTCCAGTCGGCAGGCCGGTCAGGCCATTTAGTCGGCCAAGTAGAAGAGTCATCGCTTCTTGCAGGCGAACTACTGAAGAGACTCGTGTAGCCGGGAAGAGGCCACCAACCGTATGTTACGCCCGTTGAAGGATCATAGCGGGTAAATTCATAATAATTTGATTCGAGCGGGTGAATAAGATTTCCGGCAGGATCCTGTGCTTCTGCCTGCACAATTATGGCAACGCCATCCACATAAGTATGGTTTGTTCCTTTCGGCCAGACTCCGCTCCTGCTCGGCTCGTTTTCCCAGTCAGCTATTTCACCGAAATTATAATAGACAGTGGCAGCTAGGTTTCCATCCATAAATCCTTTTTTGGTCTGGTTATGATCACCTTTATTTTTGTCGACAATCCTCTGACCATAGACCTGGCAGGAAACGATCAGGGAAACGACTGCCACAAGAAATATAAAACTGGTATTAATTCTTTTTAATAACATTTTTACTCCAATAAAAAATCGGCTAAAATGATACTTCGGCGCCAATGATAATCTGCCTGGGTGCCGAATAAAAATCAGGTCTTGTAAAATATTCCTGGATTGTATTAACGCCTCTTGGAGGTGCCTGGTTCCTGGTGAGCTCGAGTGTATAACCCGCTCTCCCGGTATCACCAAACACATCATTCTCATTCAACGTATCAAACAGGTTGTAAATCTTTGCAAAGATTGAAAACTGCTGACCCGCGATATCAATATATTTTGTCAGGTATACATCTACATCGTAATACGACGGTTTATTGTCGCTGTTTTCAAGTCCTGTTCTTTGGTTCTGCAAAGAGGGTGTATATGGGAGGCCCGAACCGAGTCTTCCTATAAAGCTTGCGATATAATCGCCGGGCACGCCGAGCGTCAATGTAAACCTCAGTGTATGCCTTCCGTCCCAGTCAAGCGGTACGAGCTGTTTGTTCCCTTCAATAGGCGGGTTCGCCTGGGCATTATTAAAAGCGGCATTGGGATCAGAGGCACTTCCTTTCGCCACCTGGAAGGTATAGTCAATTGACGCACCCATTCCCGCACCGAACCTCTTTTCAAGTGAAAGGGTGATTCCTTTAACTGAACCATAATCCCTGTTCACAAGTTTGCTGAACTTTCTGAATTCATTCTTTATATATATTTCGGTTCCAAGCAGGTTCCTGATATCTTTATAATAGCCTGTTATTGTCATCCCGATGTCATCGGTTAAAGCCTGCTGCAGTCCTATCTCGTACATAATCGTCTGCTGCGGCTTGAGGTCGGCATTGCCGATCACATTACCGATATTTTCAGGAAAATCGCCGGTAAGGGGAATTCTGAAATTAGGATTGCGGTAAAGGTTCTCAAACGGCGGTATCTGGAAAAAATATCCGTATGAAATATGTATAGCACCCTGGTCGGAGATCGGGTATGAGATCCCTATCCTGGGACTAAATTGGTACTTGGCCGAAGCGTCAACCATCAATGAATCAGGAAAAGGAGGCTGAAGCTCATCAAGCTCATTTATTTTATTTGGGTTCTTAAGGTATTGTCCGTCTGGTTGAAAATAATCAAATCTGATTCCGGCATTCACTATAAGGTAATCAATTTCAATTTTATCCTGGAGGTAGTAAGCAGCCTGGTATGGATTTGCATGATAAGTGTTATAATTAAAAGCACGCGGTGAGGGAATCATTGGTTTAAAATTTGAAGTGGCGTCAATGATTATCTGAAAGTCCTGGTACTTCAGGATCATGACGGGTAAACTCCACCCCCGTCTTGATCTGGTTGATGTTGTCAATCTGCCATGAGAAATCGACCTTACCGGTGAGACTGGTTGTAGTGTGATTAAAATGCCAGTTTTCTGTTCCTCCCGTATAAAAAGCACTACCGCTGACGTCTTTTTTTCTGTCGGGATTAACATATTGCGTATCGAGAGGATTTGCATAGACATACTGCTTATACTCTGCCCTCAGTCCTGAGGCCGAAAAATCTACAAATGCTGAATTGCCTAATAGAAGAGTATAACTGGCGATGCCCAGCATGCTTTTCTGAAATTTCGTATAGTCGCCGTCTGGGTTCAGCCTGTAGAGATGGTTATAATCTTTGTACTGGTTATCCTGGTAAAGACCTGTTAATACTATTCCCCTTCCTCCGCCGACATTCACAGCCAGCTTGCCCTGGAGCGATAGCCGATGGCTGTAATTCATAGGAACATAAGCCTTATCGCCGGTGGCACCGACATACCAGTCGGCAGGATTATTAGCAGAAAAATTTGAGGAATCCTGGGGATTAAATATCCTCTGGCCGTAGATATAACCCTGATCCCTGTTGTATCTTCCTGAAATAAAGAATTTTAAGAGATTCCCTATTGCGGGTACGGGACCGCTCAGGTTTCCTTCGACATCATACACATCATTAGGACTGATATGGTTTATATTCTGAAAGATTCCCTTATGAGAGCTAACATAATCTCCGGTGTAAGCTGAAATATTTCCGGTGATTTTTTCTCCGGCGATTTTTGTAACCTGGTTAACAACGCCGGATTGTGCATCACCGTATTCAGCATTAAAAGTTCCTACAAGCACCTGAACTTCCTGTATACTATTGACCTCCGGCGAAAGAGACGACTGTCCCGAATACGCATCATTAACCGGCACACCATCTATCAGGTAACGGACTTCATCGCTCCTGCCGCCTCTGAAATGTCCGTTGATCACTCCTGCCTGAAGGTTAACAACCGATGCGACGTCCTCAAGCGGAAGCATGGATATATCTTCACCGCTTACATTCTGTTCAGTTGAAGTTAGGTCCTTCCTGACGATAGGCTTCTCCGCGGTTACCACAACATTTTCAAGTTCTATCGATTCAGGATTAAGTTCAAAATCTATTTTGGTAGTCTGATCAACCGAAACCCTTACATGTTCAAATGTAACAGAAGAGTAGCCGACCATAGAGGCTTTTACCTGATATTCCCCAGGGGGGATATTCAGAATAAAATAATTGCCGTCAATGTCTGAGGATGAACCCACTGAAGACCCCATTATCAAGACATTAGCCCCGATAAGAGCTTCACCAGTACTTTTATCGATAATTTTGCCGGATATCTTCCCGGTTGTTCCGGCGAAGATCTGGCTTCCCGGTATGCATACCAGCATACACAGGACCCATGCCAGACTTTTAATAAAGTTATTCTTAGTGAACATTACATCCACCCGTTATTAACTGAAAAAATTATTTAACTTTAGATTAAAATAAAAAAGAAGGGTGCTAAAGAATTAGCACCCTTTTATTTTGGAATTTATTTGAGCAGTAACATTTTTTTCGTAACTATAAAATCACCTGCTTCAATCCTGTACAGGTAAATTCCACTGGAGACTTTACTGCCGTAATTGTTGTCGCCATTCCACTGAATATTATACAGCCCGCTGTTTTGTTCGCTGCTGATCAGAGTTTTAACTTCCCTTCCTAGAATATCATAGATTTTTAATGTAACAAATGAAGTATTTGGTATCGAATAGCTAATTGTCGTACTAGGATTGAATGGATTAGGATAATTTTGAAACAATTTATGACTAACGGGTAAGAATTCATTATTCTCAATTCTTGTTGGAGTTTTAATTACCTCCAATCCATCTAAATAAACAGTTCCTGCAAATCTTGTGAGCGCATGTAATCTTATAGAAATAGCTTTTGCAATCTGACCTTCTGGTGGTTCCGGTACAGTTACATTTACATAAAACTGTGTCCAGTCAAATGATGTTGCATAGGGGAATTCCAGTGGTATTTGATCGCTATTTCCATATTGGTTAAAACCTTCGTTATTACCAATGGTTGAATGATATGTTGCTGAAAGAGCTATATGCCATTGATCTCCTACTGCTATCGCTGAATCGGGATAAAGGTTCATGCCTTTTACCCAGATGCTTAATTTTAGATTGTCTCCGGGTACCACATCTGTTAGTTCAAATTTTCTGGTTGCGATAAAACCATCTTTTACTGGTCTGCCTAACGGCAGATCATATTTCAATGAATAGTTTCCATTGTAAGATTCTTCATCGGTTATTTTTGTATTTTCAAATCCTGCATTTAATACTCCGTCATTTCCTCCGATTGGCGGCATCCAATAATACCATCCTGTAGGTACTCCTAGTTGTGTGTTCCAATCCTGTCCTGCCCAGCCACCATTTCTACCTACAAGTATATAATTATCTGTCCATACTGTCCCTGTCGCATCTTTCCCACCTACAAACCTAATTATTGTTTTCCACGAATTTTCCGGTAAACTTATCTCTCCTATATCAGTTGTATCTGCTACCCAGCCGCCTGTGCTGGCTACACTCTGATCTAATTCAAACTTCTTTACACCTATCACAGCATCTACGCTGTCATAGAATGTATAAGTTACATACCATTTCTCGTCATCATTTGCCGGATTGGTATTAACTCCGGAGGTCATATAGTACATTCCAAGGTTTATATCAACATCCTTAAAAGTTTTTTCTGACCACAAATCACACATATTCTCTGACTCCCACATGGCTGAGTCTGAGGTTGCTGATTTCTCTATCTTCAGAGATTTTCCCATCGAAAGAGATTCATCTGTGGCCCAGGTTAATGTTGAACCGTTTGGTTCTGATCCCTTTGTCCAGTATGACGGCAAAGATTGTTCGAAACTGCCGATATCGTTTATCCCCGGAAGATCGAGTTTTTCGACCTTCAGATCATCCATCCAAACAGTTCCTGCAAATCTTGTGAGCGCATGTAATCTTATAGAAATAGCTTTTGCAATCTGACCTTCTGGTGGTTCCGGTACAGTTACATCTACATAAAACTGTGTCCAGTCAAATGATGTTGCATCGGGGAATTGCAGTGGTATTTGATCGCTATTTCCATATTGGTTAAAACCTTCGTTATTACCTATGGTTGAATGATATGTTGCTGAAAGAGCTATATGCCATTGATCTCCTACCGCTTGGGCTGAATCGGGGTAAAGGTTCATGCCTTTTACCCAGATGCTTATCCTTAGTACATCTCCCGGTTGAGCATCATCAAATTCAAATTTTCTGGTTGCGATAAAACCATCTTTTACTGGTCTGCCTAACGGCAGATCATATTTCAATGAATAGTTTCCATTGTAAGATTCTTCATCGGTTATTTTTGTATTTTCAAATCCTGCATTTAATACTCCGTCATTTCCTCCGATTGGCGGCATCCAATAATACCATCCTGTAGGTACTCCTAGTTGTGTGTTCCAATCCTGTCCTGCCCAGCCACCATTTCTACCTACAAGTATATAATTATCTGTCCATACTGTCCCTGTCGCATCTTTCCCACCTACAAACCTAATTATTGTTTTCCACGAATTTTCCGGTAAACTTATCTCTCCTATATCAGTTGTATCTGCTACCCAGCCGCCTGTGCTGGCTACACTCTGATCTAATTCAAACTTCTTTACACCTATCACAGCATCTACGCTGTCATAGAATGTATAAGTTACATACCATTTCTCGTCATCATTTGCCGGATTGGTATTAACTCCGGAGGTCATATAGTACATTCCAAGGTTTATATCAACATCCTTAAAAGTTTTTTCTGACCACAAATCACACATATTCTCTGACTCCCACATGGCTGAGTCTGAGGTTGCTGATTTCTCTATCTTCAGAGATTTTCCCATCGACCGGTATTCGTCCGTTGCCCATGTCAGTGTCGCTCCCGACGGGGCCGAGGCAATATTCCAGTATGAAGGCAGAGACTGTTCGAAACCACCTATACTGTTAATACCGCTTTGAGCAAACATGCCCATTTGAAAAACTATGATGGACAGAACACCCCACCACCATTTTGAAATCGTACACATACTACGCATAACACCTCCGGCAAATTAATTATTAATTATTTGTTGTTTAATACTACTGTTCGAATTATTGAGAAAAATGCTGTTAATATTACTTAATGTTATTCTATCGGAAATCAGTTTCCTGACATTGATCCTCCCGGTTACCAGAAGGTCAACTGCGGGAGCAAAAGTAAAAGGATTCAGATAAGAATTTAAAATCGTTAGTTCGTTCCTGAACAAGTACTGCAGGTTGAATGTGACTTCGTGATCGTAAGGAGCGAGACCGAAGATTACTATTTTAGTACCCTTTCCGGCCAGCTGAACGGCCTGCTTTACTGTATCACTCTTTCCCACACATTCTATAATTACATCAGTCTGCGAAGGAAGATTATCTTTTATTTTGAGATCAAGACCCGGTTCGGAAGGATCAAATGCTAAATCGGCACCCAGTTCGATCCCGGTTCGGCGCTTTGAAGAATCAGGCTCTAACAGGGTTACGTTAGCTGCACCTGCATTCTTAGCCAGCTGTACCATCATCAATCCTATCGTTCCGCCCCCGATAACAACAACTTTATCTCCAGGTTTTATATCCGCTTGCTGGATTCCCCTCAGACAGCAGGAGAGAGGTTCAGCGAATGAGGCTACGGAAAGATCGAAATCGCAGGAAAGCAGATATGTCTGGGCTTTAGGGACAATAGTGTATTCTGCAAACCCGCCGTTTAAAGTAACTCCCAGCGCCTTATGATTTTCACAAAAGTGTATTTTCCCTCTTTTACAATAATCACAATAGCCGCAATGGATATTAGGATTTACGGCTACATGTCTGCCAATGGTGTAATCAGGATCCTTATCACCGCATTCTTCGATTATTCCGCTGAATTCATGACCAAGAATAACAGGGATACTCGAAGGGGCTTTTCCTTCATAGATATGTCTGTCAGTTCCGCAGACACCACAGCAGGCTACTTTAATCAGCAGCTCATTTTTCTGCAAGGTACGAAGTGAATAATCACCTACGACAATGTTTTTATTGCCAGTAAATAATGCTGCCAGCATATTATCTCATTAAAAAATTACAGACAGAAGTAGATTTTCTGATAGTTAATTTAACAGGAACAACTACTTTTTTGGGTAAAGTTTTTTTATTCTTTAAAGTATTAGCTAATAATTTGAGTGCTTCTACTCCTAACTCAATTTTGGGAACACTAACAGTGGATAGAGGAGGATCGAGTAAAAGGTCTGCTTCAATACCATCGAATCCTATTACTGAAACATCATAGGGGATCCTGTAACCGTTTGTTTTAAGGTAATGCATTACACCTATAGCAAGTGCATCATTACCAGCAAAAACAGCAGTTACATCTTTATTTTTTTTAAACAATCGAGAGGCCAGATCAATGCCGGCCTGCCTTCCTTCGTAAACCGATTTAGTATAGATGAGATTTGTTCTTACAGGAAGTCCTGCATGTTCGAGAGCTAGTTTGTATCCGTTTAACCTGTCCTCAAAGCTTGGATGATCGATATCGCTGGAGACAAAGGCGATATTTCTATGCCCCAGCTGTATCAGGTGATTCGTCGCCTGTAATCCTCCGTCAACATTATCGATCAGGACCAGGGGGTAACCGTTATGTGCGGGAATATAATCAACAAATACGGTAGGAATCTTATAGGCAGATAACCTATCTATTAGTCCATGAGAGATTTTTCCTGCAATAATAATTCCGTCGACACTTTTATTCAGCACAAAGCGGGGCAGGCTGTCCTTTTTATCAAAATCCTTTTTCACTGAAGTAAGCAAGATGTAATAACCTTCGATCCTTGCTTCAAACTCTGTCCCGAGAAATATCTTTGTATAGAATGGTTCAGTTCTGAGAAAATGATCATCAGTAAGTATGAATCCAATATTACCAGTCTTCCCGGTAACAAGGCTTCTGGCTGACTTCGAAGGTTGGTAGCGGAGCGATTTTATAGTCTTTTCAACCCGCTCTTTGGTTTCGGGGGAAATCGTTTTAGTATTATTAATTACATATGAAACCGTAGCAATGGAAACACCTGCTTTTTCGGCAATATCTTTGATGGTAGGTTTCATCTATATCTGGTTAAACGTTTAACCAGAAAATAGTCTATTTAACCTCTTAAGTCAAGACAGGAGAGAAAATTCGGTATGCGATCCTACATTGGTCACTTCCTTATCAACTCTGAGGGGAATGGCTTGAATTGCGGATAAAAATGGCCTCCTGGATGAATTCAGCAAGAATCACTCTTCTATTATCCTTGTTCCTCCTGTAATATTGCTGATATAAATTTTTGGCTCAAGACCGTATTTTTTACGGAATTTTTCTAATACACTTATTCTGAAATTATCAACCTGATCTTCAACTACAAGGTTGATTGTGCAACCTCCGAATCCACCTCCCATCAAACGCGATCCAAGAACACCTTCAGCGGAGGAAGCAATATATACAAGATGATCAAGCTCATCGCAGCTAACTTCATATTTGTGCCTGAGCCCTTCATGGGATTGATACATTAATTCCCCAAATGCGATATAATTATTCCCGCTTAATTCAGAACAGGCTAATTCAACCCTTTTATTTTCAGTGATAACATATTCACATCTTTTAAAGATGATTGGATCAAGGTCATTTTCGTGCTCATAGAGAAAATCCAGGGTAACATCACGCAAACTATTGATAGCAGAATCAAACTCATTCAATTTCCTTGCTCCACTCTCACACTGATACCGCCGCAGGTTGTATTCTGAACCGGCAAGTGAATGTTTTACCTGTGTATCGCACAAAACGATTTTTAACTCCTTATTCTCAAAAGGTATATATTCGTAATCAAGGGAGCGGCAATCAAGTTTAAGTACTTTATCTTCCCTCCCAAAAATATTAATAAACTGATCCATTATTCCGCATTGAACTCCTACAAATTCATTCTCAGCTTTCTGGGACAACCTCACAAGATCAATTTTATCGATGCCGAGATCGAACATTATATTCAAGGCGAATGCTAGTCCTGCTTCAATAGCAGCTGAAGAGGAAAGTCCTGCCCCGATGGGAATATCTCCTCCGAAAACGCAGTCGAAACCTCCGGTCATTTTTCCTGATTTTTTAAGCTGATCAAGAACTCCAATAAGATAATTTGCCCAGACTTTATCTGATTTTGCCAGATTCTCTCCTTCGAACTCATAACTTTCCTTCAGGTCGGCCGCAAACAGTCGGTATTTATTACCTTTCCGGGGTTTCAGAGCCAGATAGATTGATTTATCTATGGCAGCAGGAAGAACAAATCCCTCGTTATAATCAGTATGCTCACCTATCAGATTTACTCTTCCGGGAGACCGGATTATCAGTGGATCCTTTCCAAAAAGATCCTCAAATTCCGCCTTAACTTTCCCCATTTCTGAATTCATGACGACCTCATTTTTATTCAATGGTAATCTTCCTGTTTCTGATTATATATATAATTCCGGCAACAAGCATTATAGCCCCCCACCAGATATCAGGATGTTTTTCTGCCAGTACTATTTTACTTTCCGGCGGATACAGCAGGTTATATATTCCTGAAATCAATATGATTCCGCCCATTATTGTTAATATCAGTCCAACAAAATACCAGATAGGTTTCATATTAAACTCCTTCTACCAGTAAATTAAGTTCAGAATTATTAAAATGATGAATGAAATAATAGCATAGAATTCAGGTTTCCTGTAAACTGCAGCATCCTTGGTAACTGTTTCTTTGGTTAATCCTTTAACGAGACCTACAAGTTCTTCTTTCGGTTTCTTTTTGGTAAAAACGCTGATAATTATAGTGACTGCGAAACAAATAAGCCAAGCCCACCAGGCACGCCAGAAGTTTGCAGCCATCACGCTGGATGTATCGGACATAGTTATAATGCTCTGGTTGATCCAGTCGAATTTTACAGCAAGATAGAGAGTAAAGGATGAACCCATACCTGCAACCAGTCCCCAGAAGGCACCGTTAGGCGTTATCCATACTATAAACATCCCGAGCAGCATTGTTGCGAACAGCGGCGCGTTAACCCAGGAGAAAATTGCCTGCATATAATCCATAATGCTTGGAAAACTTTTTGCCCAATAGGCCGTAACCAGACTTATTGCCACGCCAGCAACTGTTGCAGCTCTTCCCATCCATAATAGATGCGTATCGGAGGCCTTCCTATTCAATACTGATTTGTAGATATCGTAAGTCCAAACAGTATTAAAAGCGCTAATATTCCCAGCCTGGCCCGCCATAAAGCCGGCAAGGAGTGCAGTAATACCCAGTCCTGTTAAACCGGAGGGGTAATATCTGGCAATCAAAAGAGGGAGCGCCGAATCATAATTCACCTGTCCCCCGTCATTGATCAGAGCGAAGCCACTGTTCGGATCATTTGCAAGGACTATGGCAATAAGACCCGCTAATATCACTATGAATGGGATCATCATTTTGAAAAATGATGCGAGTATGGGAGTCATACGGGCTGCTCTGAGATCCTTAGCGGAAAACGCCCGTTGCACCACAAGAAAATCTGTAGTCCAGTAACCGAAAGAGAGAACAAATCCCAGACCCAGCACGATCCCGCCCCAGGAAACCATCATTCCATTTGTAGATGGATCAGCTGAATTTGACCAGAGATGATTAAATGATTCGGGCACACGAGCGAATATTTCGTGAACACTTCCTATCTCAACTATTCCCAGTATTGAAACGAGAAACAGTCCGAACCAGATTAAAAAGAATTGAATAATTTCAGTGAATATAGCTGAGAGCAGACCGCTCAGGGTGACATACACTGCAACCGTAATTGCAGCCATCCACATACTGACATCCCAGTTCCATCCCAGAAACGTATGCAGCACGAGTGCCATTGCATAAAGATTTATTCCTGAAACGAGCAAAGTCATAACAGCAAATGCAATTCCATTCAGCACCCTGGTCTTCTCGTCAAATCGAAGTTTAAGATACCCTGGCACTGATTTAATTCTGCTGCTGTAATAAAAAGGCATCATATAAATGCCCAGGAAAAGCATCGCTGGGATAGCTCCTATCCAGTAAAAATGAGCAACATACATTCCGTACTTAAAAGTATTCCCCGTCATTCCCATTAATTCGAGAGCTCCGAGGTTTGCGGAGAGGAAAGCGAGTCCCGCAACCCAGGAACTATTCCTTCTTCCGGCAAGGAAAAAATCATTTTCGTTTTTTGTGAATTTCTTTAGATAAAATCCAATACCGATTACGAAGACGAAGTAGACAGCAATGATAAGCCAGTCTACGAATGATAGTCCGATAGCATTTTCAGGCATACGGTTTACCTTTAATTATTGAAGAAAAAAGTATTTCTATTAAAGATCAGATTTCCGGTATTCCCTCCCACAAACTAAATTCAATCTGCCAGTTCCTTTCTGCATTTACTTCAAGCACAGGACATTCATTTCTTTTAACCGATTCGCTCAGCGAGTCCGGTCTCCCGGTAGTAGGTTCCAATGCAACTGTATAATGTTTTCTCGCTGAACCTACGGGCCAGCCGCCAAAACACAGCCATACACCGAGGTAAGGCAGTTTATTATTATCAAAGGAGATAACAATGGACTCATTTTTCCGCGGTCGGTATAAACCTGCAAACCCGTACCGGAGTGAATCAGTAAATCCTTTTATTGCCACCCCCGTTTCTTTGGCTTTAACATGATAAAAGTTATTGACATCACCATTCTCTCCAGTCCATGGCATATACTCCCCGTATTTTCCAATTTTGCCATCCGACACCCAGTTTAATAACAATTTATTTATACCGGGCGGCAGTATAATTCTATCTCCTTCATCAACAACCAGTAGCGGATGAGCAGACCATATATAATTTAAAGGAAATTCTGAATTATTAATAAGACTGTAGTTTATTATCAAGCTGTTTTCTTTCAATGTTATGATTTTCGTAATCCTATAATCAGCCTGAACACCTTCAACAGTAAAAAATATTGAATCATCTAAAAGTTCGTAATCCCAAGTTTTCGACCATAATTCACCATGATCCGGGTAAAGAATTTTTTTTGTCTCGCTGTTTCGATTCTTAACAATTAATTCAGCAGCTTCAATTGTCGGAAAACATTCATCGAATCCGCTTGCATCATATAACGAATAATCCGCTCCGTGATAGGCCTGTTTGTATACTTTATCCTTATTCTGGTTCTCAAGTAAAAATTCCGTCCCCGTAGTTTTATTAACAAGACTGATCATTTTACTGCCAATCTGCGGCAGAAAGACTGCCTCGACCAAATCATTGCCGATTAATAGACGCTTCAAGCCGTCCAGTGAATACTCCCTGATCATAGTTCAGCTTTCAAGGTTTTATAGTTTCAACTTCCTGTTTAACAATTTCACCCGTTACAGGGTCTTTAATAAGTATTCCCGGTTGAGGATATATTTTTCCCTCCAGTTCCACGTTTATCATCGGCCAGTCTTTTGCTTTGGTTAATACTTCCGTACTGTCAGGATGAACCAGGATTGTTTCTTCAACCTTTGCACCTGTAATCGTAGGGTTCCACGCAAATGCCTGATTATTATGTACTACTTTATTTATTCCGGGATAAATAACATATTCCCGGTCATTGTAGCCTATTGCTCCTCCCTGGTGATGTTTTTCCCATTCACCTTCGAAGCCTACACCGGCATACCATTTTTTCATATCCTCCCAAATTGAGGAACAAAGTACCCCGGATTTTGTAGCTTTTTCGTAGTGAGCATTTACGATTGCCGTTTTATCCAGTTTATTCTTAAGTTCTTCCGGCAAGGGACCAAAATGAACAAACCGTGTAACAGCAACCGGCATTCCCCATTTTTCTGCAACGACATTTACCATAGCATAATTCTTAAGAGTATCGCCGAACGGGATTGCATGACGGTAGTTATAAATTCTCTGATCAACACCTATCAGCAGAACTGTAGGCAGGATCCCTCGTGATCTTATTTCATCCGCGGTCATTGCTTCAATTTCAAATTCATTCATTCCAGGCATTAACCTTCTGCAAACACTCGCAACTGCTTCAGTAGTCTGTTCGCATATCCAACGATACCTTATTATCTCAGTCGGCTGCAGCTGATATCTCAAAGGCTGAAACTGTTCATCCATTAATACTGTCTCAGGATACTGTGTGTCACTTCCAATCCTTCGGTTTCCGGCAATCTCTGTAATTATTTTTCCTCTTACATCCCTTACCGGATTGGCTTCATACCAAGGATAGAATTTCAGCTGGTAGCCGAGACCATTCAGACTTTCGTTCATCATTCTGGGTGCCTCGCTGCCATTGGCTATCAAATATTTCTGCCCATCCTCCATAATAAGAAGCGATGCCGCACCTACATCTTTATTTAAGACAATCTGGGTATTTGCTTTCCCGGCAGTTATCCAGTTTACATTCCTCACCTGGGTAAAGAGCATGCCTCCAAGGTTGTTTGATTTCATCCATTTTTTAAGTGTGTCAACTTTGGCATTTATTTCCCGGTTTACTTCTTCATCACTAAGTAACCGGGATGGATAACCCTTCCATATTAATCTGCTGACTTCTTCACTGTCGTTTTTATTCGAATTCTGACAGGAGATCAGCGAAACCATGATTACCGTTATGAGTAAGATGAATATATTTTTCACTTCTGCATTCCTCCTTAAAATTAAAATCAATGTTTATAGCTTTCCGTTTTGCGGTATTCGACAACCGCATGACTTTCGTATTACGAGTTCTGTTTCGATCGTCAGTTCCTCAACAGTTTCTTCACTATGTTCAATGTGAGCAATCAGCTTCAGTGCTGCAGCTTTTCCAACCTCATATGCCGGCTGTCTGACTGTTGTTAGAGGAGTGGACATTAGCTCGGCCCGTATATCATCAGAAAATCCTACAATCGCAAAATCCTCCGGTATTCTATATCTATTTTCTTTAATAGCCTTCATTGCACCAAATGCAGCCGGATCATTAACTGCGACAATGGCACGCGGTCTATCGCGTTTCGAAAGAGCCAGCAGTTTCAACATTGCATTGTATCCTCCCTCTTCCTGAAAACCTGATTCAACAATCAATTTCTTGTTGTATTCGACATTATATGTCCTCAATGCTTTTTTGTAACCGCTCAGTCTGTCCTTGGCAATGGAAACCGTCAAAGGCCCACGCAAATGTGCAATCTTTTTGTACCCATGTTTAATCAGGTGTTCTGTTACTCTAAAAGCGCTCTCCTCATCATTTATGCTTACACAACTTGCTCCGATATCATAGACACATCGATCGAAGAAAACCACATGAAGTCCCATATCGATTACCTGGCGGTAAATCTGATATTCAGTATCAGATTCAGCAACAGAAGCTAGTATACCATCCACCCTGCGTGAAGCCAGTGTTTCAATTGCTGCGATCTCCCTGTCTGTATCTTCGGCAGAATGAGTCAGCATAATATTATAACCTGCCTTGTACACAATCTCTTCTATTCCCCTGATAGCATCTGGAAAGAATGAGTGGGTTATCTCGGGTACCACTACGCCTATTGTCTGAGTTTTTGCAACAGCAAGACTTTTGGCAATGTGGTTTGGAAAATAACCCAGTTCACGAGCTTTTTTTAATACTGTTTTCCTCGTAGTCTCATCAACATTCGAGTTATTGTTTAATGCTCGTGAAACTGTCATCATTGAGATGTTCAGAGTCTCGGCAATATTTTTCAGTGTTACCCGTTTAGTCATTTTATTTTTTCTTCAAGAGAATATTAATTTCCTTTTTAACGAAGCCATTACTTTCTTCATCAAAACTTATTTTTATCCGATCCTTTAACAGTTCGCCGCCAGTGATCTTTTCGATTAAATCAGAATTCCTGACACCGATAAAATATTCCTTTCCTCCCCTCCCTTCGACGTATGTCTTCAGACTGTTTCCGTCCAGCTGCTGATAAAGAACCTTAAGTGAATTATCAGCGTCGCCCGTAGCTGTTTCAAGCGGAAGAAGAAACAGCTCGGGAGCGGGATTCAATGAGATTTCCAAATTGGCATCTTTTTCAAGACTAAATTCAGTTTTAAGAACATAAGCCTGGTCACTTTTCTCAGAGATAAAATCAATTACAGTACCATCAAGCTTAGCAGAGAAGGCGTTTGTCCCCAATCCGAATGCAGGGGTGAATACTATTTTAACCTTGCCGCTGCCGTTGTTTGATGCAGTTAAATGTAACCTGTCGTCATCTCTTAATAGCCTAAGGCTGATAATATTTTTTCCGACTTTTATATATCCGACAGAGAGGCTATCCCAGTTAGCCGGAAGACGTGGTGAGAAATAAATTGTTTTGTCAGGGGCATCTACATCAAGTCCCGTCAGACCTCTCACAAAAGGTTCGGCAAACCCTGCAGCTGAGAATCCCTGGTCGTGATATGCTTCTGCTAATTTTGTATTAAAAGTTCCTGAAAAGACTTCTGCTACCTCGCCGGGCCCGTTGTCAAAAAAGTGTTCGGCATTTGCCTGTATCAGCCTGTATGCAGAAAGATTGAAATCAAAATTATATTGTCCCCTTACCATAAGGGTCGATATAAAAGGCCAGATTGCCCCGTAATTATAGTTTACCGGGTCGTAAAGCTCTGATTTATTTGAAAGACTCCTTACTCCCCAATCGGTAACAAGTTCGGAAGAATTCATTTTCTTCAGAGCTTCAACAGAATGATCATAATTTAGTACTTCGAACTTCATACCTGTTGCGGGCCATGGGGTATTCTCATCAACCTGTTCATCTTTTTCGGTTGCCCCGTAGCTATACATCCCCTTTTCCTCCATCCAGAACTTCTGTTCCATAGCAGACAGGGCTTTTTTCAGCTGTCCCTCAGCTTGTGATTTCAATTCATCATCCTTTACAGCCTCAGCCATATCTATGATTGATTCAATCCCTTTTGTCCATATGGCTGATGTATAAAAGTCGGCATAGATATGTACATATTTTCCAAACTCAAGCGCACCCAGCCCTGCACCTTTAAGATCCATTAGTCCATCGCCGTCGCTATCTTTCTCAAGACACCAATTATAAGCTTTTTTAATTGATTCCCAGCTAGCTTTTATGAAATCAATATCACCGCTCTGGCGATAATAGTCGCCGATAGCCACGAGATTGCCATGGTGTGGTATCGGCATGGTTATATCCATAGTGATAATCATTCCACCAATCTACAATTCCGTCGCTCTGCGAGAGTTCGTGAGCCATTTTGCCGATATCTTTATTTACTTCATCAGAATTTTTTTTCCTGATCGGAAAGTTATCCTGTCTCTGCCATTTCTGAGTAAATTTTAGTGCATCCTTTTCGGTTTTAAAATCCTGAAAGCTGTTAAATGATAAAGAATTAATGAAACAGTCACCTCCGAAAAACCATGCAAACCCGGGTCGTCCGCCATTACCCGATAGACCGTATCCTGCAACCATTCCATAGCCCAGGTTCGGGTTTTCAACCATAAGATTATGCAATGCGACTTTACTCCACTCGTATGCCAGATTTAATTTTCTTACGGGTGTGATAATGCTTAATGTGGATTCTTTAAGGATCTTATAATGATCGTAATTTTTCTGATAATATTTTTCAGCGTTCTGCCACAGATCATTATAAAGATTTTTCACATCATCAAACTTTGTATTTATACCACCTGCTACTACGATCGGGATGAACGAGTCACTAACTTCATCAGGATTTACCTCAATTTTAAATTGCAGAGGATTATCTGCGAACATATGAGCGGGAGGCGCGGACATCTGTTCCCCCGCCGGTGATCCGCAAATGAATAATGCCCTTTGACGGCCTTCTGAAATAATATACCCTTTTACCTCATCATCCCAATAGCTGTATTGTCCCCCGACTCCTGCAGGCCACTGAGGTTGCATAACCGGAAGAAATCCCGGAACTATTTTCAATGGTGTTGTTGTGTTTACTTTGAGGAGTATGATTGCTCCCTTCTCCTCCACGGGGACCATAATAATTTCTTTGACCGTGAAAGATTCGTAGGAAAATGTAATCTCAGCGGCTTCCGGAGTAATAGAAATTGTCCTTACTATATCCTCCGGCTGGATGGGGGTAGTTGAAGAGCCCAAGAAAAATAGAAGCTTAAAATTCCTGAGCGGCTTCCATGGCCAGACCCACATTTCGAATGTTCCGTCCTTAAATCCCATAAGTGCCGCTTTCCGACCGATCCTGTCAAAGTATTCTGAAGGCTGCGCAGGTAAAGTAATCTGAATTTTATTACTTTTTAATTCGAATTCCGGTATAAGTCCGTTTTTCCTGTTTTGACCATTTAAATCCAGAATCAGAAGGAAGAGCAAAAATATAGTTAAAATTTGTTTCATAATATTCCTTTATCCTTTACCTGGATTTTCCGTATTTGTCAATCAAGACCCTTGCCATTATTGAATCCCATATATAATTGGAAGGACTGTTCATAACATCATTATCCGGACTATAGGACTCCCAGTAATTATGATTTCTTTTTAACTGTGTAACCACAGCAAGAGTCATTTTATCGGACAACTCATCGGCAATTTTTTTATACCCGTACTGATTCAGCCCGTCTATTACGAGATAATCCCAGAGCAGCCAGACCGGACCGTTCCATTTGCAGCAGTAGTCGACATAGGGACTATAAAACTGATCGTCTGCCGATAATGTAGGAACTCCGTATTTACGCCAGAATTCACCGGGGTCGATAAGGTGCTTCACCAGCCTTTCAGCTCTTTCTTTAGGAGCGACACCGGCCCATAAGGCAAGCAGTCCGATTATCTCTTTATGTTTAAGGTCTCTTGTCAGGAATTTAAATGAATGGTTTTTCTTATCCACGTGGTAATAAAATCCCGTTGAGTCATCCCACATATATTTGTTGATCAGGCCGGAAATATACCCGGCTTTCGCCGTCCATTTTTTCATCCCGTCAGTGTCGTCCATAGCATCGGCCATTTTCGCCAGCGACTTTATCTCTTTGACAACCATGAGCGAAAGATCCAGGTCTTCCAGCTCATCGGAGATATCCTCTTTATCAACATCTAGATGACGTTCCTTTGAAACCTGGAAAACAACGTTATACCAGTCTCTCACATTCTCAATTATACCATACGGTCCCCATTCAAACAATCCGTCGTGATCAGTATCCCGATTCTCTTCAAGCCATTTAACATATTCCGATCCGGATTGGTAAGCATCCTTGAGAAATACTTTATCTCCACTCACCTTATAGATTTCCCAGTTCTCCCAGGAGAAGAAGGGAGCAGATGTAGTTGACATATCCTTTCCAAGCTCCTTGCTGTAATGAGGATAATCCTGGAGTCCTCTCGGTCCATGACGGTAAGCTATCAACCCGTCTTTCCGCTGCTGATCAATATAGACTCTCTGGGAACCTTCAGCAGATAACGGATCCATATATGCATAAGCAAGCATGCTTAATGATTCATGCAGTACCTGGTGCCCATGTCCCCAGCCCCACAACGGCTGCCTTGAGAAAACATAAAAGTTATGTTTAGCGGAATCAGTAGGTGGAAGCATACACCCCCGTACCAGATTGAAGGCTCCTATGTAAACGAGCTTCTCATTTTCGTTCTCAAAGTTTATTACGGGAACCTGTGAAAAAAGTTTAACATCTGCATCAACATAAGCCTGAAGGGATTCATCTTTTAATTGGTTGACCTGGTTAATAAGTTCTTCCACGGCCTCTTTCTGATCCTGCCATCCCCTAAAATACCGGACACTAATTTCCTCTCCGGGTTTCAGAATAAACTTATCATGCAAGGAGATAAAATTAACGTAACCGCTATCCTTTAGGTTCAGCGAGTCACTGCGGTTATCAGAATAATAATCTGTTTTGATATTTACATAAAACTGATCCAGATCTCCTGAATATCCGCCGTACGAATAAGGCTTAAAGTTTCCGCAGAATAAGTCTCTTGTTTCTGTCGGATAAGGGGCATTTTTATACAGACTGCTTATAAGCCTGTATTTTGATTCGTGATGATTTGTAATATAAGCATCGTCTGCGCTGTCGTATTTCTTAATAAGCAGAGAATCATTGCCAAGTTCCAGAATGGGGTATACTTCGATCTCGTGAGCGGTATTATCAATATTTTTAACCTGCATGCTTACAACAGCAAGTGATGAACTGTAGACGAAAAAAGTCTCCTGAACGTGAACTCCTTTAAATGGTTCATATTCGAGTATCGCCATATCCGGAAAGGAAGCAGTAACAACAGGTTTTTTATGATAGTCTTCTATCCGTGTCACTACTACCTGGTTTACCTTCCAGATGCAGTAGAACTTACCTGCCTGGTCACCCGAATAGTTAACTGGGTAGCAATCCGAATAATAATCCATCTTATATCCCTTGTCTCCATATAAACGGGATCGTTCCATTGCAGCCGTATAAGTTGTATATAGCGGGTCATCCGCACCGGCATGGAGCTTAAGATATTCATCTCCAACCTGCAGAGATTGGGAGAATAAATTTACTGTAATTAAAAGCATAAAAATAAAAGTAAACTTCATTTCATCCTTTCCGTCAGATTAATTTCTATCCCGGTCAATCAATTCTTGACCTGTAAATCAATTATGAACCTTGCAATTATTCCTGCCCATATGTAGGTTTTATTCCAACCCGCCTGATGATCATCGGGGCTATAAAACTCCCAGAACCAATGATCAGTCTTCAGCTGATGGATCATATTTTCCATAACACGTTCAGCAAGCTCCCGGGCTTCATTTTTATAGCCGTAATTAAGAAGACCTCTGAATACAAGGTAATTCCACTGAACCCACACAGGACCATTCCAATATCCTATAGGATTATAGTAACTGTCTTCGGCAGAAAGTGTAGGAACACCATACTTTCGCCAGAATTCTGCAGGATTGGTTAAATGACTCACCAATAAGTCTGCCTGTTTCTTATCGGCGACTCCAGACCATAAAGCAAGGAAGGCAATGATTTCCTTTCGCTTGAGGTCATCTTTAGTTTTAAAAGTAAAACTATTATCTTTTTTATTGATATTGTAATAGAACCCAGTTACAGGATCCCACATATATTTGTTTATAAGATCCGTTCTTTTCTCTGCATCCAGGTTCCAGTTCTCTGCTTCATCGTTCATTCCGAGTTCTTTTGCCATTGCCGAAAGCGACTTTGCCTCGCTCACCAGCATCATATTACAATCGGCCGCTTCAAAGTTTACCGGATCGCCAACCTCATCCCAGACAGCCACCCTTGCATCCCTCACACACTCGAGCACAGCATTTGCGCCCCATTCACATAGTCCGTCATTATCTGAGTCGCGGTTTCCGGTATAGTAGTTATAAAATCTCTTACCTGATTCATATGCCTGCTTCAGGAAATCCTTATCTCCGCTAACTTTATATATCTCCCAGTTCTCCCAGTTAAACCATGGAGCGGAGGTTGTCAGCTGCCCGTTCTCAGGGATTGTTTCATTAAGATAAGGACCGGTCCTGTAGTTTATATAACCATCAGGCCGCTGCCTTTCCATATAAACCCTTTGCGAGTTCATAGCCCCTGCCGGGTCCATGAACACATATGCAAGCATTGTCAGGCTTTCATGGAATACCTGCCCGCCGTAACCCCATCCCCATCTTGGTTCGCGCGAAAAAACATAATAGTTATAACTGCACTCGCCTTCGGGCGGAAGCATACATTGTTTTATCAATGAAAAAGCATTCCAGTAAAGAAGAGTCATATCCCTGTTGTCGTTTTGCAGAGGCGGAATTCTGGAGTAAGCCTGTTCATCCTCAAGTATGTAACCGTTCAGATCCTCATTCATCAGGGCCCTGCACGATGATATGAGTTCCTTTAAATCCTTACCCTCTTCAACGACACCCCGGGTCAGGTTAAATCCGGAAGATTTTCCGGAGGGGATATCAAACTCATAACTCAGAGCGATAATCTTTGATTGTTCTGCCTGGATATTCCTATTTAGTTTATCTTTTTTAATTGAATTAATTAATATCCCGCTTCCGGTATCTCTCTTTACTTCATATTTATCATAGGTTCCCCAGCTGTCCGGTATTGTGTCAAGCAAAAAGACATTTCTTAAATCAGATTTGAAGGGTATGTTATAGTCTTTCATCCAGCCATCCGGTAATTCCTTATGCATAAAAGCAACACCTGTACCGTTCCCGGTAATTTTTATATCTGTGAAGGTTTTGTTTTCATTTTGAATGAACGGGTAGACTTTCAGTTTTATATTAAAAGGACTTTCATTAATTATCTTAACCTGTCGAATTGCGATCCTGGAGCTGTATACAAGGAAGTATTCCTCTACTCTAACATCTTTAAAAGGATAATAATAGAACTTTACCAGGTCGCTGTATGAAGCAGTAATTACGGGTCTGCTATAATACTGCTGCAGCCTGTCTATGACCTGTCCGTTCTTATTGAAAATCAACCCGATGTTCCCTGCCTGCCGTGTTTCGAAGTTCAGACCTTTCTGAGGATCGAACCATACAAACTGGTACCCCTCATTCACTATATATTCCGACCTGCTGAACGCTGCATTGTATGTTGTATAAAGAGGATCATTTTCTGAGGCAGAAAGATCAGACAGAAAATTCTGTCCATAAATACCAGCAGCACATGCTGTCATTAGAATGAGTATTCGATATATGCGTGCCATAGTTATTTCAGTTTAACTTTTATTTCTTTTTCAATGTACTTAACGTCTTTTTTTTCGAAAACGACCCGGATATCGTACACGTTATCATGGAAACCGTCTAAAGTACCATTATCAACCGAATGAATGTTTTCACCCGGAGCAAATACTTTCAGAATCTCCTCATTGCCTGATCGTCCCTGCACTTTAACCCGGTAGTCTTTTCCGTCAAGTCCTGCGGACAGAATCCTGAAGCCTTCTGAATATTCACCCACACGGGGATTAGTTTTAACGGGGAGCGCACATATGCCGTTTTTATAAAAGACATCTACCTCGGAGTTATTATTCACTGAGATGCTAAGGTCAATGCAATCCTGCTGTCTTCCTGTCTTTTTTTGTGGATTGATTAACTCACCATCTAAAAGAACTTTGCTTATCATAGTCCCCGGAGGCAGGAAGGGCCTGAAATCGATATCCAGGTTTTTATCCCCTTTATGCTTAAAGAAAAATACTATTTTATCCGAAGTCCTGGTCATTCTGAAATTAAGTGTATGATCCCCGCACTTAATATTTTCAACCTTTATAAAATCCCAATCAGCAGGCAGCCGTGGTGATAATATCAACTTGTGGTTAAGGGCGTCCGGATTCAATCCCAGCATACCCTCAAGAACGGGCTGAAGCACCATTGTTTCCGACCAGCATTGATGAGGGCATACGCCTGAAGGAAGGTACTGTTCGCCATTCAAAACTTCCTCCACAAATCCAAGTCCCCAGTTTTTATACACATTCAGGTTATCGAGTAAATGATTAAATCCCTGCAGGTAATTTCCATAGGTATATTCTGCAAGTGATGTCCAGCCAGTAAACAAAGGCCAGATACTACCATAGTGATACCCCCGCGGATTAAACATTGGATTGTCTTCACTGATTATCCTCACGCCCCAGTCGGCGGTAAACCCGTTCCCGGCATATGTATCAAGCACCGGGTAAGCCTTTTCCTTATCGACCAGTCCAAAATACATTGGGACTGCAGGCAGGGCTGTCATTTGTGTATTGTAGGTATTATCAGGAAGAAGTCCGTAACTATAAAAATTTTCGTCGAAATTCCAGAAATCATTATTCACGATTTTTTGTACTATCTCAAAATCGCTTCTATATTTTTCAGCTTCGTCCGGTTGATTAAGTGCTTCGGCCATATACTGTGCTTCTTTAAGCGTCTCCGCCCAGCATCCCGCAAGGTAAAATGTAGTTTTCGAACCGAACAGCTCTCCCCCCTCAACCCATCCGTGTCCGACATTAGTGTTCTCAATTAAGTGATCGCCGTCTGTATCGGTAGAATAAAGAAAATCCATGGCTTTTTTAATAAAAGGCCAGCTGTTCCGTATATAATCTATGTCCCCGGTCCATTTCAAATACTTTCCTGCAAGCACTATATAGAGAGGAGTAGCGTCTGCTGCATCATAATGAACTACCCCGCTTGTAGTAAGTTCGTGAAAGATCTTACCATTTACATCCTGGAATTTCTGATAAGTATCCAGGACACTCTGAATTTTTAAGGCATCCCCATAATCAAGCACAGCCATTCCGCTCCATTCACCGTCACGACCGAAATACCAGGCATAACCGGGACGGCCGCTCACATCCTGGCCTCCTCCCCATCCATGTGCAGTTGTTGAATACCCGGCAACCAGGGATTTACCAATACCGGGAGTATTTACAAAAAATCTGTCTGTACCGGTAAGTGCCCACCTATAACCATCATTGAAATTTTTATCCGGAGTGGTGATCATCAATGTGCCTGCGAGAAAATCACTGTAATACTTTGCCGTGTTTTCATAAACCGCTTGTGGAGAACTGATTGCCTTTTCATAATAACGGGCTGCCGTATCGAATCCTTCATCAGTACCGGTAACAATCAGGTCTATATTATCATTCATTTTCATTTCAAACTCCATAAGGAAAGCAGCCTGCAGTTTATCTGATGGGATTCCCTTAAAACCTTTACCATCAGCAGAGAACCCGTCGAACTGTCCCGAAAGTTCATACACCGGGACTTTAGTCTGACCCAGGATAGTAAAGAACTCAGTACTTTCATTCTTGATTACGAAAGCATTAAGTCCCTCATTCCAGTCATAGGATAACGAGCCGAGCGACTTATGGGAATAAGGCCACATAAATCTTAAGTTGCTTTTAAACTTCACAATCAATTCGGCAGAATATACCCCCCTGTATTCATAGTGAATTATACCCGAAGGATCATGCCGATCTGAAGTAATCACCTCTGTAATATAAGCGCGGGGGAACTTATAAATCCTTTTGAAAGATCCGGGTCTGACTTCAATCTGCGGACTCTGGTCGTTAAACCAATATATCGTATCCCTGTAGGAAAACCTTACTCCAACATCAAAATCCCTGATAGCCATAAACGGATGAGTCCAAACCTCTTCGATTCCCCCTGTTTCCCTTCCCATGAGCAATATTCGTTCTCCGCCTGTATCCCATTCATTATCCGAAGCAAGTCTTGAACTGATCATCATAGAATTGTTATTGTCTTTCCATCCCATCGCTGAATCTATTTTGATTTTTGCAGAGGTCTGCTGAAATTCAGTAACGGTGAGAGGTTTATAATTCCAGTAACGGGATTTGACACTGCTTTTTACCCCTGCTAAATAATTCAGACAATTACGGATGAACAATCCGAATTGAAGTCTGTTCTGATTTTCGGGTGCAAAAAAGGTATATGTTCCGACGCTTAATACTTTTCCTTTCCCCGGAGAGTATTCAAGCATAAGTTTAGAATTTTCTTTAAGGGTTATATATGCCCAATCGACGGCAACAACCTTTCCCTGAGGAACATTTTCCCCGAAATAACCGACCTGCCTGACCACGCCGTCTTTAATAGGGGCCCATATATAAGCACCTCCGTTTAATCCTTCAAAGACCGGATGAGTTCTGAGTGAATGGAGGCCAAGTTTCCTTCCATAACCTTCATCAATAGCCTGAACATGTTCTACCCCGGGATCTTCTTTTTCAAGTCCCATTGGTACAGTCAGTCTGACAGCATCAAGCGACAGAAACAATCCGCCGCCGTTAAGAACAAATCTGTTTAGAATTTTAATGAAGGCAGGATTATTTTCTTCCTCCGACAGGGCCGATGAATCCGGTCGATGGTACCACACAACCTTCAACTGATCAAGGATATCAGGATTTTTGATTATCTCATTAATACCAATTTTAACTGCATCAAACTGATTCTCAGCATTTAGAAACTTAAATGCGGCATCGGATTCGGGAGTGCTCTTTCCGGTTGTAAGAAATCCAATTTTGTCCGGTTTATTATCAGAATTCCGGGCAAATATGAGAATCGAGAATAATGCAACAAATAAAACGAAATATAAAATCTTCAAATTGATGATCATTTGTTTACCTCAGCCGGTTCTGTATCCTTTACACATCTGAAACCGATTGTCGAATTTCTTTCAAATCCGGGTGAAACCCGGAGAAGCATCTGTGTGCGATTCAATGGCTGAGGACCGCCTTTAACGTACCACCAGCTCGATGTAGGATTATAGTAACTGCCGCCACGCACGATTATAAAGCTATAACTGCCGTTATCATAAACGTCATTAGTCAACTGCCGTGCATTGCCCGTAAGATCAGCCGCTCCCCACTTATTATCTCCTCCCGGGAAAGCATTAACCTCAGAAAGTCCATTCGCAGAATAATTGCATTTTGTCGAATCGAACCTGCTTCCCCATGGCCAGCTTAAAGTATCACCGCACTGCGCCGCATACTGCCACTCTATTTCTGACGGTAGTCTTTTGCCTGCCCACTCAGCATAAGCTTTTGCATCACCAATCGATATATATACAACAGGGATATCTGCTGCACCGTCGGGGTATTTCCGGTTTCTCCAGTTTTTCAGAAAGTTAGCCGTGTCATCGGGCATATAGCCTGTCGCATCGAGAAACTTCTTAAATTCTTTATTAGTAACAGGATATTTATCCATAAAGAACCTTTGCATCACAAATACAGAATCAGGATAAGGCGGATACGGGATAAATTCATCAGGGGTTTCGACTATATACCTGAATTTCCCCGGGGGAATTTCTATCATTCCTGGAGGAGCTTCGGCTGATTTTTCTGTGGGAATAATTTTACCGGCAAGCACTGGCAATCCCGAATCCAGGGCGACTATCCGTTCATCGATGAGTTCACCTTTGGTGAATAATTGTATAACGAACCTGCCTTCAGGATCACCGAACTTTTCCCTGAGTTTTACCGTATTTTTACCCGGATTAAATTTTACAGGCTTGTTGCTATATGAAGGACTGCCGGCACTGATCAGTATACTGTCACCCGAGCCGGAGGAAAATGATAGTTCATCACCTGTCATTTTAATTTTCAGAAGTTCAGGAAACTCTGCAATGCACCCTGCATTCCCCTCCATTCTTGTTCCGAGATATGCTCTGTTAAACGCATCTGTTCTGACAGGAATATAAAGTCCATCCTGAAGTGTATCAGCGGTAATACTTCAGTATGATTCCACAGATCAACAAAATGATAATTTTCTTCATCCTCTACTTTAAATAATGGGCCGTCAAATCCTTCTGGAATGAGAGAGAAAATTGTGTAGACCTTTTTATCCTGACCTTTCCATTTATTAACCCAGATACTGTCCTTCAGAGTATTTAATAAGCGGGGTCCATTCACGGTTTGTAAATACAGAAGTATTCTCTCTCAGGATCATCAGGGCCTTCCCGAGATACTTAAATTCCTCCTCCATCCATGGGGGTCTGGCCGGAGCCATCATATTGATTTCAACCCCGTAGCCGTTAAAGAATGATACCGCTGATTCCCTGTGAAGTTTCCCCTCATCCAGAGTCAGAACCCTGAAAATGGCAAATTCAGGTTTAATTAATTTATTGAGATTCAAAGGCGGCGGCATGAATATAGCATTGTGAACACGACCAGAAACAATACCTGGCATATCTTTCGGCACTGCCATCCCTTCACTGTACATTACAACACCTGTTCTCACACTATCGGCAGCATTCTGAAGGTCCTCACTCGAACTGCCGTATGTATCAAGAACAATCCCGTCGGCATCTGTCGACCGGATAAGTCTTGATATCCCTTCGTAAAAATCCTCCTTGCGTGTACTCTGATCCCATGGATTAAAAGAGATAAAAAATTTTGTACCTGATACTTTTTGAATACTCAGATAACTCCTTCAGCTTTTTCAATCCTCCTGGGAGATCAGAGTAAAGATCCCACTGATTTCTCGGATCCATTCCCAGTGTCGGCCAGGTCGGCCACAGACAGAAAATATCATATTTTCCATAAAGATCACCTGATTTATGAAGAAATTCTTTAAGATGATACTTCCCATCGCCCCGGTCGTAGAACTTACGATCCCACCCGAACAGCAGAGCTATAAGATAGGAATGCCTGACCCATTCCAGATCTTTTCTTTCAAAGAGTTTATTATCAAAGCTTTTTATATCGTACAGGTATCTTTCCTGGAAAACTGTACGGAGTCCGTTCTGCCAGCTGCCTTTATAATAATCTATATATATATCATAATCGACATTTCCGCCGGGTTTCATTAAAGCTGAATATCTTCTGAATTCAGCATTCTTTCCACCCACTCTTCTCGTCAGGGCGAATACAGAAAGAGAATCATTAATTTTAATTGCGGAATATCCCAGCGACCAGGCATTATCCGGTAATACTACACCTATCGAACCAAGTCCCGGTCTGAATATTTTCGAACTTGCCAAATTCCAGGGAGGAGAAGCCGTTATATAAATATGATCGTCTGACTGCCCAAACGGAACAACATTCAGTATCTTAATGCCTGAATCAGATTTATTTGTCAGTGTCAAACGAGCCTTCCATCCGGGAGAAAAATCCGGTTCGGTTTTAAGTATTCCAGCAATACGGCCGGCAAAAATAAAAGTAATAGAATCGTGATTTGCTACGGCTTCAGATGACAAAGTATTCACCAGCTGATCATTTATTTCCAATGAAAGTAACGGGAGAGTTTTATCGAACGCATAAGACTTGCCCGAACCGCTAACACCGGTTATGCTTAATCCTTCGGAAACATTGAATTCCACATTTTCCATTTCCTGGGCAAAGGCAGCAAATGAAATAAGACCGAAAAATATGATGACTCGTTTAAAATTCATTTCAAAGTTGAGTTAAATTCATAGTTAACTTTTCCTGGTCATTTGATACTATTTCAGAAAGACCATGCTTTTTGTTAATTGTATTCCACCGGCATCAACCGAATAAAAATAAACACCGGATGATAGTCCGCCTCTTCCCGAGGAAAGGTTATCTGCATCGAATATTATTTTATGCAGCCCCGACTCCATCATGTCATTCAATAAGGTTTCAACACGGCGTCCCAGTATGTCATAAACGGTTACCTTTACATTTTCCCTATGGGGGATCTGAAAAACAATATTGGTTGCAGGGTTAAAAGGATTGGGATAGTTTTGAAACAGTTCGGGTTTTTCCGGAAAAACTAATCCTTCATCCCTGTCCTTTATTCCGGTATAATTAGTATAGTCTATAAGCATCCTTGCGGCAATTCCTGCCCATATATATGTTTTATTCCAGCCGGCCCAGTTTTGATCGGGACTATATAATTCCCAGAACCAGTGATCGCTCTTCAACCTGTTTATCATATTTGAAAGAACTCTATCCATTAAATCCCCGGCTTTCTCAATATACCCGTATCTAAGCAGACCTCTGAACACGAGATAATTCCATTGAACCCAAACGGGTCCGTTCCAGTAGCCATGGTCATTGTAGTAAGGGTCGTTGGCAGCAAGTGATGGGACACCATAAGTTCTGTGAAATTCATCCGGATTATCCAGGTGCTGGACGAGCATTGCAGCCTGCTGGCTGTCGGCAACTCCGGCCCATAACGGAAGGAACCCGATAATCTCCTTTCTTTTCAGATCATCCGGGATATTGAATGTAAAATCGTTATCAGTTTTATCTACGTTGTAATAAAAACCGGTCTGCGGGTCCCACATATATTTATTTATGGAATCTTTTCTGCTTTCGGCTTCATTTATCCAGTACTGGTATTCCTGCTGTTCACCAAGTTCACTTGCCATAAAAGCAAGCGAATTAGCTTCGATGACAAGCATACAGTTCAGGTCAAGACATTCAAACCCGGATGGCCATCCTACCTGGTCCCAAACGGCTGCTTGACCGTCGCGTACAGATTCGAGAACGGCATGCCCTCCCCATTCACACAAACCGTCGTTATCCGCATCCCTGTTATTAAGCCAGAAATTATAAAAGTTTTTACCTGAAAGATAAGCCTCTGTTAAAAAGTCGTCATCATTACTGATTTTATAAAGTTCCGAATTCTCCCAGCTGAACCATGGAGCGGATGAGGTAAGCTGGCTGTTATAAGGAATTGTTTCATTGAGATAGGGACCTGTCCTGTAATTTATATAACCATTAGCCTGCTGCCTCTCAATATAAACACGCTGCGAATTCATTGCACTCACGGGATTCATAAAGGTATATGCAAGCATTGAAAGACTTTCATGAAATACCTGCCCTCCGTGACCCCATCCCCACTGAGGCTCTCTTGAAAAAACATAGTAGTTATATGAACACTCCCCTTCCGGGGGCATCATACACTGTTGCAGAAGGTTGAAACAGTTCCAGTACAGCATTCTGTAATCAGCATTACCTGAATTGAATTCGGGAATACTGCTGTAAGCAGTTTCATCAGCTTCAATAAACTGCTGCAGATCTATCAGTCTCAGATCCCGGCAACCGCTGATAAGGATACCTATATCAGAAGTATCCGCAGCCGTGCCCCTGATAATTCTGATTCCGGATGATTGTCCCGGACTGATCACAAGGTTTTTTTGAAAAGCCGCGACCTTAATGCTTCCCGAAGGAATTTCACCATTTAAACTCTGGTTCTCTATATCCGAAAGAAAATAAGAAGTTGAGTGATGGATATTCCCCTGTTCGATTGTATGGCCGCTTAGATTTCCGGATGAATCTTTCGACAAAACTACATAACCGTAAGTACTGTCAGGATCCATGTTCTGATCAAGGTATGCATTACCGTTAATATCAGCCTCAAGCAAATCATATCTCCCCGGTGAGGAAGCTGTTCTTCTATAAATGTTATAGAGGTAGCCGGAAACAGGGGTCCAGGTAATGACTGCCGAAGTGTTTCCGGATGAGAAATTCACATGAAAATCCTGCGGGAGAGGCGGAAAAGATGAATCTGCGAGCTGAATGTCTGTTCTGACTCCAGCGGGCGCGGGAAGATTCTGTATTACATTCGAACTTATTCCCCGCTCATTAGAGGCAATACAGGTAAATATAACTTTAAAGGAATCACCCTCAGCTACCGGAGGGTTTTGAAAATTACCGAGTTCGCATCCCTGGTATCCGTTGCCGGGAATATTGGGATCCGGATCTCCCCACTTCGGAGCATCCTCAGTAAGAATCTCATTCTCACTCCCGTTATGCAGAATGACCTGCTGGGCTGAAGGTGGAATATGAAGACACGGGTCTCCGGTGCTGTGAGTTACCGTTCCCCATTCCACACAAAAATTCGTCAACAGCGTTCGATGTTGATTATTATATTGTCCCTGCAGATCACTATAGGCTCCATACGAATCCGGAGGTGAATCTATAAGATAAACATCTGAAAGATCCTCCTGGTATGGCACATTGTGTTCGATAGTCCAGCTGTCGGGTGATTCCTGGTGTCTGAAAATAAAAGCATCGGATTCGGGAGTCAGCGCAACATTATTGATGATACCGGTTTTATTAAAGAAAAAAGGATATACACTAAGGGAAGAAGTTGAATCACCTTCGTTCACTAATTGAATATCCTGAACCGCAATCCCTGATGAGTAAACCAGGAAAAAGACCGAGACCCGGATATTATCGAAAGGATAAAAATTGTACTTTACCAGGTCGCTGTACGAAGTCCTTATTACCGGCTGCTGAAAGAGATCCCTGAGAAAATATTTAACCTCATTACCGCGTCTGAATGCCAGACAGATGCTCCCCCCGTTGTCGGTCTCAAAGTTCACTCCGTCATTATCATTAAACCAGGAAAATTGATATCCTTCATCGATAATATAAGATGACCGTTCAGCAGCGGCCGCATAAATAGTATAAACAGGATCCTCACGCGTAGCAGAAAGTTCCGAAAGAAAATTTTGTCCGAAAATATCTGCAAAGATTATGACTTCAATAAACAATATTTTCCGCAGTGACCGCATATTATTTAAGAAGGACTAGTTTCTTAGTCTGAATAAATTTGTCTGTTTCCAGGCAGTAGAAATAGATTCCGCTTGCCAGTCTCTGATCATGCATATTCTTACCGTCCCACAAAATGTCATATGTGCCGGGGGACTTTACATCATCAAGTAGTTTCGCAACAAGTCTTCCCAGAATATCGTACACCTTCAGTCTCACTTTTGCCAATTCGGGAATAGTAAAACGAATATCTGTAGATGGATTGAATGGGTTCGGATAATTCTGGTAAAGTTTAAAATCACCGGGAATACTATTAATTAAATTTTCCTTTACTCCAACGCTCTGAAGCTCATGGGCAAGCTCGACTGCTTTATAATAATCAAGCGCATAGTACCACCAGTCGTTTAGAATACTGTCTGTTACTCCGGTGAACCTGGGAACATGACTAAACCACCACCTCATATATCCCAGATGACCGCAGCCCCATTCACTGCAGTTTATTGTTCTTGTCTGGTTTAACAGGTATGGAAAGCGCTTCCAGTTATCTGCATAAGTAATTACATTTGTCGGATTGGAGTAATCATAATCCGAGGTTCCGTTAGGAGGAAAATGAATATTACCCACATTTGCCTTACCGGGATTATCTCTATTAATCCTGGTAAAGATTTCCCAGTTATTTGGATCATTCGACTGGTTGTTCCATCGCCCGAAAGCATGCCAGAGTGCACTTTCAAACCTGTGTCCCATACTATGCATTGCTTCAGCAACCCCCCTTTCATAATTCCAGCCCATAATAGAAAGGATCTTTTCCAATCCCGGGTGAGGCAGCGGCGGTGCATTCCACCAGAATGCCCCGGGTCCGGCAAGGATCGACTCATACATCCCTCCGAACGGAAAAGCATAAACCCAAACCTCGTCGATATCCCCATTATTTCGTTTAGTATCAAGGTCGTAGAAATCGATCATACCGTTATAATCATAATGTACACGCCCCTGGGTTTCAGCAATATCTTTTAGCTCTGTATAAAGAGTGTAGGAGTTTTGAAAGAAGTAAGCGATAGTATCAATGCTCATATAAGTACTGTCTATCATTGTAAATATATTCTGATCCTCATGGAATTCAGCAATCTCGAAATTTACGGTACTGTCGCTTACGTTCATGAATTCCTGCCTGAGCTGAGTAACCATTACATTCGGGTCGGTCCAGTTCCATTTTTGATGAATTCTCATATTCCCGAATTGCGGAATGATTGGGTCCTGAATTATCAATGCAACCTTGACAGTTTTGGTTGGGGCATTATGCGACTGAAAATCGTTCAGAACCTGAACAGGAGCTGTTCCTGAAAGTGAACCACTTTCGGTGGATACGGTTACATCCGTAGTACCAAGATTGACACCGGTAAGGTTACCCCCGCCATCTACTGTGGCAATGGCATTATTGCCTGTGTACCATACGAGCGGTTCATTAAAATCATAATCAACTAAATTATTGTTTTCATCCACAGGTTTTGCAGTGAGTTTTAACGTTGTACCCGGGATAACTTTAGGAGGATGCGGGGTTATATAAAAAGAAGTAAGAGTAATGTCACGTGATAGTGTCCATTCTCCAAGGTATATAGTACTGTCCTGTAAATTTTCTGCCTTTAATCTGAATACCTTTGCAGTGAATTGTTCAGTAGTCACGGAATCCCATTGAAAAGCTGTATAAGTTCTTGCATCAGCGAGCAGCCTGTATGAACCGCTTTGGTTCTCAAGATCCGAAAGGTTATTCGCTGATTCAAGGGTCCATTCGCCGGCAGTCCAGAAAAAGACTTTACTTTTGGAGATCTCTATCAGCGTGTCAAATTCGAGAGTAACAGAAAGTGAAATTTCCTGGCTCACACCCGCATCAGTATATGGATTACTATCAAAGATCTTATCGATCGTTCCGAAGCTAAGGGATGGCTCGGTTACTGCGTATGCAGTCGAATCATTCAAGGCCTCAAGAATATCAATCGGCTGATCGATAACTATCTGCCCCGCTGATATACCGGTATATACTGAAGTAATTATTAAGCTTAATACTACAACTGTAAAAACCTTAGTCATATATTTTTTTCCTTTCTGTCCGTGTAATTATTTTTTCTCCCTGCAATCATAGTTTCAGCGACGATCTTTTTTAACACTTCCGCACCCGTTTCAGCGGAGAAATCTTTCTGGGGTTCAGCAAGCATTTCGAAACCGACCATAAACTTTTTTATTAACGCTGATCTCAGAAGCGGCGGATAAAAATGATAATGAAAATGCCACCCGGGATATTCTTTATCGTCAGTCGGAGCCTGGTGAATACCTGCCGAATAAGGAAATGATACATTGAAAACTTTATCATAAACGGAAGTTATTTCTTTCAAAATCTCCGCGAATGAGTTTTTTTCTGTTTCGGAAAATCCTGAGATATCTTTTATATGTCTTTTACTGATTATCATTGTTTCAAAAGGCCAGATACCCCAGAATGGGACCAACACAGCAAAATCTTCATTTTCAATAACCAGTCTTTCTCCTAATTCTGTTTCGAGTTTGAGATAATCGCAAAGAAGACAGCTTTGCCTGACCTTCAGAAAATTTTCCTGGTAGATAGTTTCTCTCTGCGGCTCAACGGGAACAGAATGGGTTGCCCAGATTTGTGAGTGCGGATGGGGATTGCTGCATCCCATTATCTCTCCCTTGTTCTCGAAAATCTGTACATAATTTATTTCACCCTTGTTGCTAAGTTCTTCAAATTCATTTACCCAGGTATCTATTACAGCACGGATTTTCTCTACTTCCATTTCAGCAAGAGTGAGATTGTGTTTCGGAGAAAAACATACAACTTTGCAGATCCCCGGCTCATTTTCCGAAATAATCAGATCATCTATATTTATTTTATTACTGTCCTGTTCAATGCTTAAAGCGCTATAATCGTTCTTAAAAACAAAGGTGTCTTCATAAACCGGATTCTTCTTCCCGCCAACCCTTTCATTGCCAGGACATAAATAACATAGAGGATCATATTCCGGTTTTGTTTCTGTCGTAGTCTCTTCAACTTTTCCCTGCCATGGTCTGCTGGTCCTTTGTGGTGAGACCAGAACCCATTCACCTGTCAGCGGATTATATCTTCTATGTGATTTTTTGTTAAGTTCTAATTTCACTTTCTGCTTTCGTTCTACTACTTAAAATGACTGGCTTTCAGTGAATTATTCAGATCACGCAGTCGTGCATAAAATCCATATCCCCCAAAATTATTTTCTATTTTTATCAACAGGGAATTCCATCCCTTTTTAAGATCAAGCATAATAATATCCTGGTCAGGCTCTGCAACTCTTACATCAAGAAACCTGTAGACCTTTTCCCCGTTAAGAAATACTTTCGAGCCATCGTCAGTTCCGATAAGCAGTTCGACCTGCTGATCTTCGGGTGAATAAACAAATGTCTGTGCGTAGGCAACAATAAGTTCATAGGGATCAAACTTGTTCCACAAACTGAGGTATCCGTTCTTTGAAATCTTCATAAGCTTCCAATTAACCTTTTGACTGTCTACACCGTAATATGTCTTTGTACTGTCAAATTCATTTTCAGGGGGATACACTATATCAATACCTCTTCTGTCGGTTTCCGATTCACGGGGATTCGCAAACGGTCCGATCACGTACCATTCGGGAATATAGACTCTGTCGGGTTCTATCCTGTAAGCATCAAATCCTGCAGCATAGCCCGAAGATTTCGGATCCTTTCCCGATGCGATAAGCTTCAGTCTTATTTTTCCCTTTTCCGATTTAAGACCATCTAGTGTTATTTTCCCCCCCGGAAAAACTTCATTATAGTATCCTTTAATCTCTCCTGCTTTCTCACCGTTATACATTATATCAATGTTTCCATAGCCGGGAGCTTTTGTGTAATAAATATCTACATTATATCTGTCTTCAGTTTCCGCAGGCAGTTCCAGTTCATAACCTTCACCTTTGTTTTTGAAGTCTACCTGAACCTGTGCGTTTCCGCTCCAGTCAGGACCGGCATCCGACATATCCATCACTTCGGTTCTGACCCCGTGTCCGGTAGTAGATAAGCTTTCCGCTTCTGTTACCCCTCCCGGTACAGTTACTCTCAAAGGAATCCTCAGGGAAGCTTTTATAAGAGGAGGGAATTTTTTATGAGGTTCTTTCTGATACCAGTAAGCCGTACTGCTGTAATCTGCTGTTTCCTCATTTGCATGTCCATGTTCAATAGTAAAAAGGATTGAACTTTTAAAAGGAATAGCATCCCCTACCTGAAAACGGTAAACCGCGATCCGGGCTGAAGAATCGTCTTTAATGATCAAACCATGATATGGGGCAGAGAACTCTCCCCGGTTAAAGTACCACCCGCTTGTGAAATAATCCTCAGTTCCTGTTCCATGAATAGAAGGTTCTGTTTCATTATCTACATAAACCATTTCATCACCTTCAAGGTACCACAGGTTTCCATTGTATCCCTGCATGCTCATATTTACACCAACAAACTGACCTTTTCCGGAGGCGTCGAGTATTACATAATTATTTTTATAGTCTGTTCTTATATCGCGATTCCAGTATGCATGAAAATATCCCGCATCCTCACTTAAAGGATTCTCCAACTCCTGATAATCAATCTGGTAATAGAAATTATAGACCTCCTGCCCTGTCTGGTTTTCGACTTCAATACGCGCCGATTTATTAAATGGCATAGGGAAATAGCAATAGTATCCTCCAGACGACATCCCGGTAAACCCGGAGATATATTGTTTATACTGAAATCCCGTACCGAAGAAATCACCGACAGGAACTTCAACTGAAGGGTTTACTTCACCATCCCAGTACATACGCAGCACAATTCTTCTGAGAAAATACGGATCTCTTGAGTCGATAGTGACCCAGATCCTTGTTATAATCCCGGGTCCATTCAGGTCTGCAAGAACAGCAGTTTTACCATCCGGGATAATAATTCTGTCGTTGTTTCCGCCGGTAGTATCATAGCTGGATACCTGTATCATTTTGCTGTTTCTCAGAATAAAGATATCTGAAGGAGCCGGAATTTTATCATGATCAGGCTGTGAGAAACCCATATTCCAAAAGATGGTTATAAGGAGAGCCAGGTATTGTATATTACGAATCAATTTGTTCCTGCTTTTTATTTAATGAGCATCATTTTCCGGGATAAAAAAACTCCTGCAGATGTTCTTAAAGTATAGAAATAAACTCCGCTGCTTAATCCGGAACCGTCAAACCTGACCTCATACGTTCCCTTCGTTTGCTCCTCATTGGTTAACGTCTTTACTTCATTCCCCAGTATGTCGTAAACCTTTAGAGTTACAAAACAGTTTTTTGCTATTTTATAAGTGATCAGAGTTGAAGGATTAAAAGGATTAGGATAATTCTGAAGCAGTCCGAACCGGGTCACTAAATCCTGTGTAAAATCATCAGCACCCGAAGCTTCGCCAAGAACAAAATATGCAAAGCTGTATTGATCGAAAGTTGTTGCATACTGGTAGGGAATATTGTTTACTTTATTATAATAGATATTTAGTCCTACCGTATCGCCCGGTTGGAGGGTCAGTCCGGCAAAGTCCCTCCTCGCGATCGACATTTCGATCTGCACCACCGGAAAATTCAGTGTCGTTTTGAGTTTTACACTTGATGGATAAATCACCCTTCTCTGGAACTGGCTCTGGTAATCAGGGTCATCATCCCACATACCGCCGGGACCGCCATGCTGCAGACTCCATTCTTTGACCTCGGGACTTGCATCCCAAGAATGAAATGAAATAAAATTACCCGTTGATATATTTATTTCCATTTCGGTATTCCCGGAACCCCACCACCAGCCATCATTCTGGAAATCAAGGGTCAGTTTCGGAAGTCCGATATTCGAAAGATAAAGAGCCAGGTAAAGCGAATCCTGCGTGTAACTCATATAAAACTCCGGAGCATATTCCTGGCTGGAGTAAACAAGTGTGTCGTCAACCAGAGGCCACCCTTCCTCAACAATTCCATCCACTACGGGATGGTATACCGGGATTACCTCTGCCGCTGCATATCTCGGATAATCATCATCACCATCCGTAATATTATCACCGTCGGTATCCGATGAATTCGGATCAGATCCGCTGAAAGTACCGTTAATTGCTTCATCCCTATCACTCAGTCCATCCTGATCGGTATCAGGAGAACCGTTACTGCCGCCATACCTTGATTCATCGAGTGCTGTCAGGCTGTCAGTATCCGGAAAATCATCATTATCCGAATCCACAACTTCATATATATTTCCCCAGGAAGGGAGGAGATCCTCATACGCAGTGAATGTTCTGAACATCTTTGCCTGGAAGTCATATTGCTCTCCGCATGAAGCCGGGAATTCCCACGGTACGTCTCCATGATACATTTCGGGATGTCCATTTGCATTATAAAGCGCATCAATCGCATGCTGAACCTCGTGAACAAATACCCAGGTAAGCCCATAATAAAAATCACTATCATCGCCGGGATAAATTACTCCCGAACCGGCCGGCCAATGGACGTGTGAAAATCCGGTCTGCCTTGAAGGGCCGGGAAGCGGAAGGTTCTGAACACCATACGACCAATAGCCATTAACAGCTGTAGTTATCCTGAATATTATATCATACTGGGTATTCATAACACCGAGGCCGGCAAGGTCAGAAGCAGTTTTCATCATACTGCCCCAGGTGTCATCAGGGTTCGGAAAGACTTCAAGGCTATCTATTACGTAGTAAAAGAACTGAACGTTTAGTTTAAGTTTTGAATTACGCCAGTAGAAAAGCTGTCCCAGCTTCAGAGAATTTTTGATCTTCGGTACATCGGATTCGGGTATGGTTCCGCTATTTGTATTTTTGTATATAACAACTGCAATCTTCAGATTGGCATAAGTATAAAAACCATCTGCTGAACCGGCAGTTAAGATTTGCTCTTCCGAGGATGAGGCTATTTCTGTTTGTGAAAAATCTCTTGCCCTAACCTCATAGTAATATTGTGTACCAGGCGTCAGTCTTGTATCAATGAATGTTGTGTCATCTATATATCCGACAGGCAGACCGTATGGTTCACCGGATATCCTTCTGTAAATATTGTACCCTCCTACAGCGGCTGTGTCAATGTATGCATTCCAACTCAGGGAGACATTGGTTGCTGTGGCGGACAGAGTCAGATTTTCTATTATTCCCGTCATCCCTTTTATTTCCCCCGGATGTGAGTTTACCATTCCCATACTGCAGAATGAGCACAAAAAGATAAACAAAAGAACTAAATATTTTACTGAAGATATTTTCATTACCTGGTAAAAATTTTCAATCAGTTATTATTTTAATAGAATCATTTTCCTGTTAAGTATTATGCTGCCCGCTTTCAGTCTGTAAAAATATATTCCTGACGAAACAGAAGTATTTTCATTATTCCGGCCGTTCCACCTGACGTTATATCTTCCCGGACGCTGCACCAGATCTACAAGTGTTTTCACTTCGCTGCCGAGAAGATCGTAAACAGTCAATGTAACCGGAGTTTGTTCTGCAATCTGATAGCTTATATTGGTCTCAGGATTAAAAGGGTTCGGATAATTCTGGTCAAGTGTATAGCTATAAGGAATATTCCCATCAGCACCGACACCTGAGGGATTGATCAGGTTCATGGTCATATCATAATCTGCAGTCAGTGTATCTCCTGACCAGTATTTCAGGTTAAAAGAAGAAACCGGCAGAAAATTATATCCAACAAGACCTCCATACTCAACCCTAACTATTGCAATAGAATTGGAAAAACCGTAATCATGAGTAATAGTGCCGCTTATACTGAATGGACATCTTCCCGCATTGATCCTCCCCAACGAGTCAGTTGTGAACTGAAGGTCGGGTGTATTATCATAGTATTTGCCGTACCAGACACCCGATTGAGGCCCCGCCTGGTAAATTTTGACATCAGCAAAAGGCAGAATATTACCTGCAGTATTTTTAAATGTAATAATATTATTCTGAGGCAGATCCTGCATGAATACACCAATATTATTTGGCGCATTGTAATTTCCGTATGTTGCCCTGTGACCTGCTATTAAATTCAGTGCGGGTGCACTGTAATGATCTATATAAGTATATTGTCCGTTCATCAGGCCATGGATGGGAGTGGAATAGACAGCAGAACCGGTTAAAGGCATAAATGGTGTTCCCGCAACAAGCTCACCATTTTCCATTATCCCCACAGTGCTGCCGTCGCCGTCATCATTAACGTCGAATCCATAAACATCAATCAGATAGCGGGCATGACCCAGTTCATGAAACAAAGAACCTTCGAAGTAAAAGGCATTGCCGTCGGAAATGGAATGGTGGTTTGCATAAAAAGTGCCTTCAAGCAGGTTTATGGGAAATCCCCACTGAAGATCAACCGTTCGGTCGTTCAGATTTGGTGTATTAGTAGCAAGTCCGCCAGCCAGTGGAAGAGCGCTGTCGGGAACGACAACAATTTCATCAATCCTTACTCTGTCCAACACACCCTGCGGTGCTTCGGGGTACCTGGCCGTATCCAGCATAAGGTTCCATCTTTTCACATGGCGGTTAGCCCAGTCCTCCCAACAGTTGGAATGTACACCCAATTCCTTCTGATACTGATGGAAATAATCATAAACACTTTGTTCCACATAAAAACCTGCCCCAATCGCATTAGTATATACCATAAGCGAATTGTTGCCTTCTTCTTCTTCATTAATCAGATTCTGCGGATCGATATCGATCTGAAGCCGATGACGGTCAAATGTCCAGACCCATGGATAATCAACGTTCACAATACTATCAGACGGAATTAAAACCGTTCCTGTATCTACTATTACACTATCCATCAACCACCGGTACTGAACGTTGAGGTTCTGATCCGTCCAGTTCTTAACTTTCGCTTCCCATGTGACATTATCCCCTGGTGCCGGCCAGCCCTCTGTTTCGGGATGGGGACTCCCCCATACATAATTAATTTTCGGAAGTCTTGTGATGTATCCTATAGTAAGATCAAATCCCGCAGGAGCACCTTCATTTACATCTATCGAATGTGAACTTAAAATTCCCCCGGAGGATTTTGCGTAAACAATATAACCGTAATGTTCTGTAAGTACCGCTGTCTGGTCTGTGAAGGTACCGGAATTTATTCCATCGCCGACACGATGATACAACATCCTCTTCCTGCCGTCCGGCAGTACGTCACTGAAACTTCTTCTGTAAACAGAGTAGGTCATTCCGCTTATCTGGTCCCACGATATTGTTCTGTAACCTGTGGTACTGTCAATCGCCAGGGAGATATTCAGCGGGGCCTGCGGAAGATCAACAGAAGACAAATTCAGGTTAAGGGGAAATCTTGACCATGGTATTGCTGTCACAGAGTCGGTTAAAGTTCCCTGCTGCATGGTCTGGTTACAGGTGAACCTAACATAGACCTTATCTCCGGCCTGCAGAGCAGGATCTGCAAAGTTACCAAGCTCAACACCGAATGCTCCCTGCCCGGTTATATTGGGAACTCCCCCCACATCCCATCTTGGTGCATTTTCAATCAGAATATGTGACTGATCATTATTCAGGTATGCTGTGAATGAAGCGACAGGCGGTGTGTGAGTACATAAAGAGCCATTTTCATGGTATACAAAATTCCTGAAATAAACCGACTCACCGTTCTGAGCCGCAATCGGTACAAAATAGAGTACGCTAAGTAATGCGATAAATAATATTTTCATTTAAATCCTTCCAAATCAGTCTATTTAATATTTAGACCAATTCCGACCCTGTGAGCATTGCCAAGCAGACCAAACCTGCTGAAAGAATAATCTACCCGTGAACTTATTCCGCTTACCTCCAACTGGACTCCGGCTCCAAACGAAAAAGTTGCAACGTCATAATTTATTTTATATCCTCCTCGGGCAAAGAAGGTGTCCTGAAAACTATATTCACCGCCGACCTGGGTAAGCGGCTGACCGTCATTAGGTTTTGTAGCTGCAAAGCTCACCATAACCTTCTGATCCTCACCGTCAATGGCATTTATACTGGCGCCGAAAGTAAAAGCAGTGGGCAAAGGATAACTTTCATTCACATATTTAACCTGTGAACCAAAGTTCGATATCTGCATTGCAAATTTAAAATCCCGGAATCCCGATGTATACATGGTAGCTATATCAACCGAAAACGCATTGGCGGAAAAGTCTTTGTATAGGGTCATATTAATATAGTTAAGTGTGAGACCCACAGTTACCTGTTCTGTAAAGAACCTTGAATATGAAATTCCGAATTTATAATTCCCGGCCGAAAAGGTCTCTCCTGTACCGTCAGGCTGCAGCGGGGTTCTGACCTTCATCATATCGGTATAGAGAGCAGTAACCGCTGCAGCAAATGTACCTATATCCTCAAAAGTCTGTGCGGCCGCGGCATAATCATGATTGATACCCGCAAACCAGAAGTTATGGTTGAATACAATATCGGTTCCCTGGATCCAGGCAAGTGCGGCTGAATTATAGAAAGTACCTTCCGCTCCCTCAACTGCAGAAATGTATGCATCACCCAAGGCTGTGCCGCGAGGACTAATGCCGATTTTCAGGAACTGTGCGTCTGTACTTCCGGGCCGCTGAAACTGGGCAAACAGAACCGGTGAAAAAATTAAGACTGCTATTATAAATTTCCTAATCATATTACAACCTATTTGGTTTCAGCTTTTGAAACTTCACTTATTTTATTATCACGAACTTTCCAACCTGCACCTGGTTGTTCGTTTTGTCTTCACAGGTAAACAGATAGATCCCACTGGAAACCGCCTGACCCACATAGCTTGTCAGGTTCCAGTCTTCGTAACCTCTCGTAGGATTATTATGATCCAATGTATAAACAAGATCCCCGGAAAGAGTATATATTTTAATCTGGCAGGAAGCAGGGAGATGTATAAACTGTATTCTCCTGTCCTGCTCCATCCAGTTTTCCCGTGTCCCGGCGGGTTTCTCCCAGGGGGGATCATAATTCTGGTACGCTATATCGCCTCTGTATGGATTAGGAACGACTGCAACTTCACCAACGCCCGATGGAGGCTGAGTACCGGGCACCGCCTGCTGAGCGTTCGTATAAATACTGGATTCCTGGGCAGGGAAATCTGCAACCGTATCTTCCTTTGAAAAAGCAGTGACTGAGTAATAGTAGTCGAAATTATTCAGCAGACCTCTGTCGGTATATGTCCGCTCCAGACCGGTGTTGTATCCGTATTTATCACCAGCAACGTCGAACTCAGCAAGAAGAGTCCATGGTCCCGCGGCACTTCGTGTACTTTTATAAACCTTATAACCCTCAAACGGCTCCTGACTGCTGTCAGCCCTGTAAGGATCTATATATGTTTCAGGATTAACATCCCCTGGTTGAGGTTCCCAGTTTAAGTCTACCTCTTGGTTCTTCATAACCATCCTTAATGGAGGTTTGGGCGGAGGTGACGGTACTTTGAAATTCTGCCCTATCAGCCAGTTCAGCCTGTCGAGATTCTGTAATGTTCCTTCTATACCTTCTCCCAGAACTTCACCGATAGTAAACGATAGTGTATCCCCGACATTTATATCGAAGGGACCGAAGCTAATTATAAACTGTGAACCTATCGGGTCCTGTTGATCTTCCATAATCAGGTTGGCAGCCATTTGTTTATACCTGAGAGGATCCTGTGGAGGAGGAGCACCAAGTCCCTGCCCGGGATACCAGTTAAATGTCCACCTTATTGAGTCTTCAGGTATATTTGCAGGAGGATAAACTTTTATACCTATCGGGCTGTAAGCATTACCGTCCACCCCTCCGGGTGCATCAACCGACATACCGAAATGCTTATCAGGATAATAAACCGAATAATCATCCAGCGCAAAATCCCACCCGCTCCCCCTGTAGCCGACATTACCATCCAGCCAGTAGGCTATATAGACTTTCTTCAGATTATACTTTGTAGATATTACCTTAAAATTATAGATAATTTCCTGGTCGAGAGGAGGAGAACCCCATGCATAACTGTTTTGAATAACATCCAGGTAGAGAGGGGTATGTTCAGCAATTGTTCTAACATTATAATCACTATATCTGCAGACCAGGTCCTCGTCTGATACACCTATATAATTATTCCAGTATGGTATATTAGCAGTATCTCCTTTATGCACAACCCAAATGGTATCCCATGGCTGGTCAGTAGGATAAAATTCGAAATTTGAATTCCAGCCTGATGCAACTGATACAAGTGTGTCAGTCCCGAGGATGGCACCCACCCATATTCCGCCCTCACCAATATGTTCCTCGTGACTCTGCCTTGGGAATTCGCAATAGATCAACCCGGGATAATCGGTCACGCCGGTCCATAACGCACCGATATTAGTTACAAGCTGCCTTACTTCTCCAACATCATGGAGTTTCCAGTCTAATGTTGCTCTCTGTGCAAAAGAAGCCGGAACGAGAAAAAATAAACTCAGCAAAAAGGTTTTATAAAATTTACTGTATATCATGATTTTGCATTTTACCTTTTACTTTATAATTACAAATTTTCCCACCTGTACTCTGCCGTTATTTTTATCCTCACAAGTGAACAGATAAATGCCGCTCGATATAGCCTGTCCTATATGAGAAGTCAGATTCCAGTCAGCATATCCCTTCTCAGGGTCATCGTGATTTAGTTTTTCCACTACATCCCCTGCCAGCGTATATATGGTGATTTCACATCGTGCGGGAAGATTAATAAACTGTATCCGCCGATCCTGCTCCATCCATTGGGTTCTCGAACCGTTCGGCTTCTCCCAGGGAGGATTATATGACTGATAAGCAAGATCACCACGATACGGATTGGGTACTGCGGCAACTTCACCAACGGTACCGGGAGGAGCAGTACCGGGAACAGCAACAACTGCGTTTTTTGAAACACTGGATTCCAGGGGAGGGAACTTAATTACACGATCAGGTTTTGAGAATGAAGTAACAGCATAGTAATAATCAAGGTTGTTCAGCAGTCCATAATCTGTGAATTCGTACTGGATCCCGGTATTTGATCCATAATCGTCTCCCGGCAGATCGAACTCTGCCAGGAGGGTCCATGGTCCATCCTTGCTCTGAGTGCTCTTATAAACTTTGTAACCCTCAAATGGTTTTGAAATAGTATCAGCCCTGTAAGGATCTGTAAAATCTTCAGGGTTCGGAATGCCCGGCTGCGATTCCCAGTTGAGGATAATTTTTTTATTATCAGCCGTTATCCTCAAAGGTGGGGATGGCGGAGCTGAAGGAACTTTAAAGTCCTTATCTTTTACTATTTTTAATATGTCCTCTTTCTGATTCAGATCCTCAATACTTTCACCCAATATTAAGGCAACGCTGAATTCAAGAGTATCGTTCTTAGATATTGTATAAGGTCCCAGTGATACTATGTGCTTGGTACCGTCACCAGTGCTTACCTGGTTTTCCATAACGAGTCCTCTCGACATATCGTTATATCTCTCATCATTAGTATGGGGTATACCCTGCTGCTGACCATTATACCAAATAAATGTAAGTACACTGTCACCCTGAGTTATTTCAGGGAAATAACTTTTCTGTCCGATCATCCCTAATGCAGTTCCATCCGGCCCGCCGGGAAGATCACGACAGACAGCCATTGTTCTGTGGCGTTCGAAGTAAGTTTCATCATCAAGTCCGTATCCCCCGGCCAGGACATAACCGATGTTTCCGTTCATCCAGTTTGTAAGGTAGACCTGCTGGAGGTCATACCGGTTTGATATTACTTTATAATTGACAACTATTATCTGATCAAGCGGCGGTGATTCCCATGAATAGCAAGTCTGGATAACATCAAGATAGAGAGGAACATGATCAGCCTTTTTCAAACTCGCAGGTCCGTAATCATTATACCTGCAGACAAAATCCTCATCGGAGATACCGACATAACCGGGCCAGTAAGGATTAGCCGGGTCTCCTATATCAACAGTATCACCCCTGTCCACAACCCATATCGTATCCCAGGGCTCGTTTGAAGCAAAAAACTCGCCTTCCTCTCCGCGGATAACTGAAACGAGTTTCTGACCATTTACAATCGCTCCAATCCAGGGCCCTGCTTCGGTAATGTGTTCTTCGCCGCTTCCGGGCGGGAACTCACAATTTACCAGCCTTGTATAATCGAAAGTCTGATCACCTGCCGCATTCAGCCAGCCAGTATTTGTAATTACCTGTCTCACTTTTCCTATATTTGTAAGTTTCCAGTCAAGTGTAACCTGTTGTGCCGATGAAGTATATGAACAGAAAATAATCAGCATGAATACATAAATTGTATAATCACTATTAAGTTTCATAAATCAATCTGCTACCAGTCTATCCTTAATCCTAATTTAATATACCTTCCAGTAGAGAGCTGGCGTGGATCTCTAAGTCTGTACATGGTATACCAGTCGTAATACTGGTTAGTAGCTTCCTGCAGATCACCATATGCATAAGGTTTGCCGGTTTCCCGGTTAAAACCATAGGCAATCTGAACGTTATTCTGATCAAAAATATTATATACATCCATTTCCGCAGTTACAGTAACTGCTCCTATATCAAAACCTTTGCTGATCTTCAGATCCGTTGATGAAATCGCCGGTCCGGTAGCGGTGTTATCGAGTTTCTGAGCTTCCGCCGGGTCAAGCGTAAAGGGAGTATAAGGCTGTCCCGTCTGATATGTTGATAAAACTGTGAAAGTCAGGTTATCCGGAAGCGGTATCCCGAATACTTCGAGTTCACCATCCCGCGGGATAATAAAACTTCCCTGGAAAATAACCTGATGCCTTACATCCCAGTCTGCTCTTCGTTCTCTGATAGGATAAGGAAAATCATTAAGGGAACGGATATAATCTTCAAATGCAGAGGATGAATAAGCATCAGCCCATTGGAGAGTGTAAGTGATCTGGCCCGATGTAAAATTAGAATACCTTTTATCCAGCTCCACTTCGATACCGCGTGCCCGGCCGTAGCTTTTATTATCGAACAACTGGACAGGAATTCCAAGATTACCTTTAAGCTGGGTAGTGCCCACCTGCTGAGAAATATCCTTTGTATAACTCTTAATATCTACTGCCAGGTCATCAAAGAACTGGTGAGTTAGACCGAATTCATAAAGGATAGTTCTTTCATAGTCAAGATGAGGATTTCCGGTTGTTCCGCCGCTGTAAGGATCGCGGTAAAAATACTGGAGTTCGGGGAGCTGATAAAAATGGCCGTATGAAAAGAAGACAACGGTCCTTTCTGTAATGGGGAAAGAAATACCGAAGCGAGGACTGAATTTATACTTAAATAAATTCCAGTCGGATTTCAATCCTGTGGCAGCCTCCCACTGATTTTTCCATTCTTTTGTGTTTACAGTTTTTCCGAGATATGCCCAGTCAAATCTTAAACCTGCATTTATGATCAAAAATTCTTTTTCAAATTTATCCTGGATATACCCGCTGCCGATAGTCGGGTAGACATGGAAAACCCACCTGTTCTGACTGAATTCAGGAAACGGTCCGGGAGGCTCCAGCGGAGCAGGAGTAGTTGTATCCCTGTTGAATGCCCACTCACCATAGTTTGAAAGCTGGACACCGCCGAATTGTATATCGGTGTACTGGATATCGTTATATTGATATTCAAATCCCACCTTCACAAGATTTTCCTGGTTCATTTGAGAGGTAAGATCTCCTTTGACTGTCCAGGTACTTGTATTATCATCTCTCCATATACTCTGTATACCAGCGCCGTCATAAAACCCTGTAAGGGGATCCGGCTGGGGAACTCTGGTCATTGACATAAATGAATCCGGAACAACACTGTAGTTATGTGAATATGCTTTCCACGAGTAGTAATCAAATAACTGACCGTCCTTGAAAAATGACCAGTAATTTGACGGGTTGTATCCGTTCCAGTCGCCATGATACTGTACTCCTAGATACCCCAGATTGATATTATAATAGGTAGACTTCGATAGTACATGGTTGAAAGAAAGAGAAAGATTTTTATTATCTCTTAAATAAGCAGGAAGATTGTTGGAATTATTTATCCATAACCAATCGAAATCACTCCAGTCGTTGAACGAACCGATATAACTGAAGGCAGTTTTAAAGTTACTGGTTATTTCCCAGCTGAGTTTTCCGGTTATGTTCCTTAAATTATTCTCTCTTTCAGTAACTTTAAATCCGAACATATCAATCTTGTTCCTGGTTCTGAAATTATTGTAAGCAGTATTGGTCAGCTCTGCATTCAAAGATAAAAAGTAATAAAGTTTTCCGGGTATGTTCAAACCGGCCATCGGAAAAAGATAACGGGTAAAAGGTTCGGGTCCTCCAAGGAATAAAGTTCCATAATCAGTATCGTAAGATTTTCCTAAAAACTTAAACTGATCTGTTTTGTATTCAAGGCCCCCTTTGAACTCGTCGGTACCGGAACGAGTTGTAATATTTACAACACCCGACTGTGCCTGTCCGTACTCCGCACTGAATGCACCGGTAAGAAGTTCAACCTGATCAACTGAATTAACATCCAGATCAAAAGCACTTCTTCCTCCGTATATCGGATGTGTGACCGGCACTCCGTCTATCAGGAATAAGATCTCACCTCCTCTTCCCCCCCTTATATGAATATCTTTTACGCTTTCATCTCTCAGCTGAAGCTGCTCTCCTGAATTAAGCTGCAGAGTCTGGGGTATATTCATTAAAACAGTTCCCCCCTGCAGTTTAAAAATATCTGCAGTGGATTCCATGCCGGGGGTATCCAGCATTTTATCCCTGGAAACAGTCCGCCTTGTAGAAGTAATATCCTTCTGAACCATTTTCTGTTCAGCAGTCACAACCACAGTAGGTGTTTCAATTATGGATGACTCCATCTCAATATTGATTTCTGTGGTCAGGTCAATATGTACAACCACCGATTGTATGGTGATTTTGTGGTAACCGATAGCGGATGCCTGCAGAGTGTAAGTGCCGGGCGGGACATTTATTATATAGTATTTTCCGTCTTCATCTGAAGCTGCCCCCATCGTTGTACCTTTAATTATGACGTTCACCCCCAGCAACGGTTCACCTGACTGCTTATCCTTAACCGCCCCGGCGATCTTTCCTGTTTCGCCGGCAAAGACCTGCATTGCCATTGTTAAAAAAACTATTGCTATAGAGAATAATATCTTAAACCTCTTTTTACTTTTACTATTATAATCCATAGTGCTTTACCTTAAGTTAAGATTTTGAAGTATCTGGTTAACCATAAGATGAGCATCATCTTTAACCAAAAAGAAAACAGGGAAACCAAGAATTACCGCATCAAAAGAGCTTCCGTAATACCTTAATCCGCAGGCTTTCCCCCTATACTGGGGGAACGAACTGTTTATATCATTATTGTAAGAATAGATTATATCTGTAAATCCTGCAGGTTGTATAATCAAATTAATATTTGTCAGGCCCCAGGAAGAACCCGGTACTATAAAAGGGAAATCGACAAGCTTGGTAGAATCAATCCTTATATCATCGAAAGAACTGCCTACACCAAGGAATCCTGTACAGTCACCTGTGTAGCCGAATGTCTCGTCAACACTTATGATATGAAGGTAATCGTGTACAAATGTTCCATCCTCAAAGTTAAGCGGGAAGGGTTTGTCCCAGGCGAAAGACTTTAATATTCTCCATCCGCTCATGAAGAACTTCCCGCCCACATCCAGGTAATCTTCAAGAATATCTGTGTGATTGACTATTTTATGAGGCTGAGACGAGGGATAGTCATCTGCATGCCAGACAACAAGTTTATATTGTCCAAGTGTATCTTTTGGAGGTATTCCTCTTGTTTTATAATCCCATTGATAAGGAGTACCGAAAATTTCGGAGTAGAACTGGTCAACCTGCAGATCTGACGGATGAACTGTTCCAAACGGAAAATTGCTTTCATCAGTTTCATCTATAATTAAAATATCTCTTGAAAACGTGGGTTTAACCAGCGTTATAGTAACCGAATCACCAACCGGATCAACAAGGTTTGTATTGTCACGGGACGTTGCTCTTATTACATGCTGTCCGGTAAGAGGCTGGCTGAATTCGGAGGGCTGGATATAAATCAGGGTATCCTGCGTCCAGTGCCACTGACCATTATCAACCGACCAGGCATATTCTACTATTCCCCCCTCTTCATCCGGATCGCGCGCTGAATAGATCAGCTTAATTCCCTCCCACCAGTCGCTTGTCTGATCTTCGGCAAAATATTTTTCATTGTTTGCAGGAGTTTCGATGGTAGTTATAGGAAAATATGTCCTCTGGGTATAAAAAATTTTCACTGCCGGGGAAGGATCAACCGCACCTGTATTGTCGATAGCCCTTACCTCAAACTCCTGTTTATTTAAATCGTCATCGGAAAGGAATGCAACTGTAAGACTTGTCTGTTCAGTATATTTCCATTCCTGGACTATCGAATCACCCTGGATCAGGCGGTGAGTAATATACCGGTACTGGTAACCTTTAACATATCCGTCATTATCCTCGCCGTCCCAGTATAATGTCTGCAGGGCGAACAGTGTATCACCCTCACCCGGAATATTTGCTACAGTAGTATTGGGCGGGTCGTTCGGATTAGGATCCGTCGGTTTTTCGCAGGAATTCCATATCAACAGGAATGGAATCAGTATAAAAATTTTCAGGATTATATGGCGATCAAGATGGTATAATTTTATCTTCATATTTCACTGCCGGTTTAATTATAATGTACATCGGTTATTTTCATAACCCTGTATAATCTGTAAACATCCCGGTACCGTTTAACGGATTCAAAGGGACTTATCTGAACATCGATCTCGGTAACTTTATTCTCGTTTACTGTAAAATCCTGATCAAAATAATAGAGTAAATTTTCTCCGGGGGGAAGTTCAACAGGATTTTCAAAAGTTTTTCCCGAATTTGCAACAATCCTTAAAGGTACTCCGCTTGCCGGTGTAACACCGAATTCTATACTATTATAGTTTCCCGGTGGAACATAGGATTCGAAAACTTTGTAGTTTTTATACATTCCGCTGCTGTCAAGGGCAATGATATTAACAAATTCATCCTCCTGCCTATAACTCCCGATTGTGGGATACAGGACAGCAAAATTGGAATCCTTATAAACCCTTCCCTGGAATACCTTCAGCACAAAAAATGCATCGTACCTTGTCGATACTGAGAAAGTATCACTTTTTTCGATCAGCAATGTATCAGCAGGATCAGACCTGAACATTACTCTTACAATACCATGCTTCGGCGAATCCTCTACATTAGTACAGCCGGATGATAACAATGCTGAAATTATAAATAGAACCGAAAAGAATATGGTTGGTTTATTACTTTTCATTTACCCATTCCTGATAAATTTTATCATATTGCGGGAACCGGATTTACCACCGATTCCCGCTAAATATCCGGATTTTACTTTAGCAGTATCATCTTATGAGTGAGCTGTACAGATTCTGCTTTCAACTGATAAAAATATAATCCTGTTGCAACCTTATTACCGAACTCATTCGTTCCATCCCATCCAACGGTATGGAACCCGACATGAGTATTTTCGTTGAACAATGTTTTTACTTTCCTGCCAAGCAGATCATATACTACCAGAGATACCTGCCCGGCTTTTGCAACACCGAATTTAATGGTTGTGGTGGGATTAAAAGGATTGGGATAATTCTGAAGAAGCTCGAATTTTTTTGGAATTTCGGCAGTTTCGTCTTTAACCCCTGTGGTATTCAGACCCTCAAAGTTGTTATAGATCAGTACCTGGTCAATCTTACCTGAGAATCCTCTTGTTCCGTTCAGATTTCCGCCGTTGCCTATTCTCAACGGAGCAGTAGCGTTTACAGGAGGATTCTCTGCTACCGAGGAATCGTTTAGAACCTCATCCAGCATATTGTTGTTTTCATCAAACAACTGAAAAACAGCTTGTGTAGAATCGCGTTTAAATACAACCCTGTACCAGGTATCCGCAGTAATTGCCTGGGTAGTTGTTAGTTCAACATAGAAATCCGGTTGAATTATTGCCGGATCGGCATAGTATCTGGCCCTTAAGAGATTCCCGGGTTCTGTCCTGATCTCGTAATTATTCTGATACCAGTTGCCGTCCGCGATAGGTCTGTTTAGAATACGTATGTACTCACTCAGAGAATCAGCTTTGAACCACATGCTGACATTAAAATCTGGCGAAGTAAGAAAAGGTGAAGTAACTCTCATAAAGCTGGAATCCATTCCATCGGGATCGGGAGCCTGCACAATTGAAGAAGTGCCTTCGGCAGCATCCGTCGAATAAACAAAAGGTCTTGGTGAACTTACCGGGTTATTGAAGAATGAATGATCTACAGGTGTTCCTGATCCCCCTTCAAAATCGAGGTTAAGCACGAGAGCCATTGGCTGATATATAGCAAAGGTCAGGTATCCGTTTCCTTCGGCAGGATATTGTGCTGTTCTGTTCTGATCATCTGTAGCCTCAATATAATAATTTATAACGGAGCCAAGAGACTGCTGAGGAATGTAACCCGCATATTGATTACTGCCCATATCAGACATTGCCGCTGTCTGCCACGTATTACCATCGTCTGTACTATAATTTATGCTGGCAGATGTAATAGAACCGGTCGAGGCAAATGCCATAATGTTGGCGTCTACTTCATACTGCAACTCACCGGAAATCTGGTTCTGAAGTTGCGTAACATTTGTAATTATGGGAGGTACCGGGAAATCCCTTATATTATCACTGATCCTGATTTCATCAACAAATCCATCCAGGAATGAATCATCTCCGCCCCCGGCGAAACCGATATGTACAGGCTGGTTTGTTGTGATCGGCGGATCATCAAGTACAGGATCGAAAGCTGCCGTTGTAAAAGATATAAGCTGTCTTTGAGAATTATGAACCATTTGAATAAGTATGTGACGGTTTGTATCTCTTATAAAAGTCAGATGATACCATTGCCCCACCTGCAGAATATTATTAGGCGAATTAGTCTGGGGCCATCTGTCGGCTCCCGCTACGTTATACCCTGTTGAGAAAAATCTGTTATCCCCCCACATTTCTACAAAGTAATTCGGACGCCAGAAATCATTATCGCCGGTTTTTATAACAAGACGCGGCACCCATCTCCAGTCACCTGAAGTCTGTCCGAAGGTGAAAATGTTAATCCAACCTTCAATGGTCCAGTCGCCGGTGAGATCAAGGGAAGCCGTATCGGCAACTGTTACATATGAAGAATCCGATTGTGCATCATTCGTTAATCCTAATACCTGCCCCAGATCTGTATCGAATGAGTTGGGCAAGTAAAATAAGCCGTTTACAGCATTCGTATGTCCAACAGCATTTGCAGAGAAAGACGAAGCATTACTTAAATCCCCATCGAAATGTAAAAGCATCATTGTATGGCTGTCAGGAGTGTAAGGACCGCCTATAGTCTCTTGAGCATATAAGTTAAATACACCCAGTAAAAAAAACATCGAAAAAATAACAAGAAATCTAGAACGTATACAATATTTCATATACCTCTCCTTTTATATTAAATGATCCGGTTAATTAATATTTATTTACTAATTCTCACGTGTCATTCGAAATGAATTTTTTCCTGTATATATTTTCAAAGAGCGGGGGAAAAATTTGCAGCAACAATGTTAGCGCTAACATTTTCAGGATAATATTACCACTTTGGATTTATAAAGTCAAGCATTTAATTTTCTGCGTGCGTTTTCCGTCATAGTAATCACCCTGATGTTTTAATTTCAGACAAAATGTAAATCCCCGGCTCGCGAATAAATTCATCATCTAAATATTTTAGCATTAGTATTACAAGCCCCGACATTTCGCAATATAAATCCAATGTAAATTTGCTCTAATTGCACTCAAAAAAAATGCGCCTTAACTACTTTATTAAGAATAAACTATTAATGTTATTCATTGATTTTCAGGTTAAATCCCCGTTTTATATTTTACAGGAAAAAATAAAATGCCTTATGAAGTCACCTCAGGATCTTATACAGTTTATAAAGTTTTTAGCCCGGGAATCGGGCAGCATAATCAGGAAATACTACCGTATGCCGGTTAATGTAGAGACAAAGGCTGATAATTCTCCCGTTACAATCGCAGATAAAAAGACAGAGGAAATTCTCCGGGAGTTTATTATTAAGGAATTTCCCGGACATGGGTTACTAGGTGAAGAATTCGGAGAAGTAAACCCCGACGCAGAATATAAGTGGGTACTGGATCCTATCGATGGGACAAAAAGTTTTATCAGCGGCACCCCCCTTTTCGGAACATTGATCGCGCTTCTTCAGAAAGGCAGACCTGTACTGGGAGCAATAAATCTTCCCATACTTTATGAACTTATGATTGGTGACGGATCAATAACCACCCTGAACGATAAACCCGTAAAAGTAAGGGAATGCAGTAGTACTGCAGATGCCGTTCTGTTAATGACTGATCTTAAGTCGTTTGATGAGAGTTCGGGAAAAGGTTTGCGGGAGCTTGCTTCCAAAGTTAAAATGATGCGCGGATGGGGTGACTGTTACGGATATTACCTTGTAGCCTCGGGATTTGCCGATATTATGATAGATCCCGTTATGTCGGTTTGGGATATAATGGCCCTTATACCGGTTATTGAAGGTGCTGGAGGAGTAATTACAGATATAAATGGAAATGATCCTGTAACCGGGACCAGCATTATTGCTTCCTCCCGAAAAATTCATCCGGAAGTTGTGAGGATATTGAATGCGGGATGACACTATAAATAAAGGCATCCCCAACCGGTTTTAAGGGGTTGAAGATGCCGTGTGTTGGAAGTTTTAATTAACTTAACTCTCTTTTGCTGCTTCAGGAAATTCCTGACTTACAACATCTCTTTCTTTGGTAATTGACCATCCTGTCTTCAATCCCACTACAAAATATCCCATCACCAGAATACCGAATGCGAAGATCGTATCGCCTATTACTCTGAGCCATCTCAGAGTATCAACTACAGGCGACTGATTAAATTCTGCCGACCGTGCGTACCAATATCCTTTTTCAACGCTTGCCCAGGTCTGCATTAATCCTACAGGCAGGATGCTGATAAGGATCATCAGTGCAAGTCCGATGTTAATCGTCCAGAACGAGAGACCGATTATTTTAGTCTTCCAGACGAAGCGCTGGGTAAGACCGCGGAGACAGAAGAGCATGAACCCGAGTCCCAGCATTCCGTAAACACCGAACAGCGCGGCGTGGCCATGTACTGGAGTTGTCTCAAGTCCCTGCATATAATAAAGAGCGATCGGAGGATTAATGAGGAATCCGAACAACCCCGCACCGACAAGATTCCAGAACGCTACCGCAATAAAGAAATAGATAGGCCACTTATAGGAAGCCACCCATTTGCGTGCACGGCTGAGCGTAAGGTTTTCGTATGCTTCAAAACCTATAAGAACAAGAGGCACTACTTCAAGCGCACTGAAAGTAGCTCCGAGAGCCATGACCCATGTCGGGGTACCTGTAAAGTACAGATGGTGAAAAGTTCCGATTATTCCTCCCGAAAGAAAAATTGAGGTGGAGAAAAGCACAGCTGTTGTGGCTGATCTTATACCGAGGAGTCCCATTCTTGTAAAGAGGAATGCAATTGCAACAGTTGCGAATACTTCAAAGAATCCTTCCACCCAGAGGTGAACAACCCACCACCTCCAGTATTCAGCTATAGCAAGGTTAGTATGCTGACCCCACATAAATCCTGCAACATAGAACACCGCAATTGCAACTGTTGAAATTAGGAAAAGTCCCAGCAGATGCTTGTTCTCATTTTTCTTCTGAAGTGCGGGTTTCATAGCACGGATCATTATAAACAGCCAGAGGAAAAGACCAACCAGCAGAAATGACTGCCAGAATCTTCCGAGGTCTACATATTCATAACCCTGATGACCGAACCAGAAGTTGGTCTTGAAGCTTAAAAGCTGATGAACACCGAGATATTCACCGACCATAGATCCGCCGACGATAATTATTAATGCTACAAATAAAAAGTTAACCAGTCCCCGCTGATATTTAGGCTCATAACCTGATACCGCGGGAGCTATAAAAATACCGGTTGCAAGCCAGGCGGTAGCGATCCAGAAAATACCGAGCTGCTGGTGCCAGGTTCTAGTAAGGGAATACGGAATAATTTCAGAAATCTTAATGCCATAGAATCCTGCACCTTCAACCCCATAGTGAGCTGTTATAGCTCCGAACAGAACCTGTGCGACCACCAGCGCACCCACTACCCAGAAATACTTAAGTGTTGCTTTCATCGAAGGAGTCGGCTGCAGTGCAAGCAGCGGATCCCATTCGGGGGCCTCGTGATGCTCCTCTACCTGTTTCCTTCTTGAGGCGGCGTAATACCATGCAAGTGCTCCGATTCCCGCAAGGAGTAGGACAAAACTTATTACAGACCACACCACAACCATACCTGCCGGTTTATTACCCACTAGCTCTTCAGCAGGCCAGTTGCTTGTATAGGTAACATCTGAACCGGGACGGGTAGTTATACAGGCCCATGAAGCCCACCAGAAAAATGCGTTCAGCTCTGCTAGTCTTTGGGGATCTTTAACCGCATTCTTCGGAATAGCATAGATTTCTCTAAGATGATCGAGCGACGGATCTGCTGAAAACAATGAAGTAAAATGTTTTCCCACATTCTTTACTGCTTCCGCTCTTTCAGAGGAAATTGTAATGGTACCGGATGATGCATCATAAGTATTTTTTCTCAGCTCATCTTTAAGACTTTCTTTCAGTTCAGCCTGGTGGGAAGGATCAAGATCATCATATTTTTTTCCGTATTTTTTCTGAGCTCTGTCATTTAAGATCCACAAAGCCTCCCGGTGGATCCAGTCGGCTGTCCAGTCGGGAGCTATATAAGCACCGTGTCCCCAGACGGTTCCCATTTCCTGCCCTCCCATCGACTGCCAGACATTCTGACCATTCTGAATATCATCCTTTGTATATATCACTTCACCGCCGGAAGTAACAACTTTTTCAGGGACCGGGGGGGCTTTACGATATATCTCTGTTCCAAAGTACCCCAATACGACGAATGATAGAACTATGACCAGTCCTAACCCAATCCATAATTTTTTATAACTCATTTGATTACCTGTATTTTTTATTTCATGAAGGAATTGTTAATAAAAATCTTCTCTTGTTATTCTGATTTCCGTTTTAAAGCAACGATAAAATAAAACATCTACTGGAAGGCACGGTGATTTATGTCCCACTCATGGTTTCAATACTGTTCAGAATTTCTCTCCTTTCGCCTCTCTTAAATGACTTCCTACAGGCCGTATCCTTCCCCAGATGGCATAGAAGAAATAAAGAATTGCTGCAACCTGGAAAACTGAAAAAATAGTAATCAGCCAGCCTGTCCATTCTGCAAAAATAAAGGCTGCAATCACCTGGAATATAAAACGAAGAGCAGTAGAGGCAGCCATTAACCAATAGGATACGCGTATCTTGTCAGGATCATATTTTGTATCATCCTTCTGTGCCTTCGGGAAAAACCATAACGCGACACCCATGATCATCATCATTACAGAACCGACGAGGATAATATGAGTGTGAGCCGACTTCAGTTCAATTCCATAAGCGGTGTGAAATACATTCTGCGCCAGCGACATATAAACACCTGTCAGGATTCCTGTTACCAGGAAAATCACGCTCGTCTTAATGAAGTATCTGACTGTAGTAAACATAACGGGTTACTCACACAACTTTTTTGATGTTTACCTTCCACACCTCAGGTCCTGTTTCCACATATTCCCAGAAAAACTGCCCGCTTCTCTCGGCTGACATCTCGTAAAAAAGAGGCTTAGGATCATGATCATTAATAAGGTGAAGCGTTTCACCTTTTGACAATGAATCAAAAGTTGAAAAAATTGACGGATGCTTTTCGCGGGGTATGATCGGTCTGACATCAAGCGTCTTTACACGACTTTCCATTTCCATTCTCCGGATAAAATTCAAAAAATTATTGCTTGTAATTTAGAGGAGAGGGCAAAAGAAATCTTTGACTTAAGTCAGTTTTGTGCTGAATTATATATTGCGGATTTTATGAGGAAAGTTCTCTTAATTTTTTCAGGTTCCTGATGAATATCTTTTTCCCCTGCACCCTGATAATTTCTTCATCCTGCAGTTTTTTAAGCGCCCTGCTGAGCGTCTCAGTAATTGTGCCGAGATAGCCGGCAATAGCATTCCTCGAAACAGTTAGTTTAACAAACGGCTCAGGAAGTTTCTCCGTACCGCCGGATCTGATCTCCTGTATGAGATACCTGGCCAGCCTGGAGGTAACTTCCTTTGAAGAAAGTTCCTCTATCTTCTGTGTGAGTGTCTTCATTCGTTTTGCAAAACCGGCAAGCATTTGAAAGCTTATCTTCGGATTTCTCTCAAGAAGACCGATAAAATTCGAAGCATTGAAAAACAGCAATACCGAATCTTCCAGCGCTTCTGCCGAAACGGGATAAGCCGTGCCTTCAAAAAGCGGTATATCGGCAAAAGCCTGTCCGGGTCTTACAAGGTGAATTACCGTTTCCCTTCCATCTTTAGAAAGCTTGAATACCTTCACACTTCCCCCGAGAAGGATATAAAATCCCCGGTATTGTTCACCTTCCATAAAAAGCAGCTCGTGTTTTTTAACAGCCGCATGGGAACTTTCCGAAGTAAGCTCACTCAATTGTTTTTCGGTTAACTCGGAAAACATTGGAATTTCCCTAAGCGTATTTATATCAGGTATTTCTTGCGGCATATCAAAACTTATTTGGGCAAAGATAATAAATCAGGAGCCCGTTTAACAGCCGGCTTTTTTTTATCTGTTCTGTTCATATATTTTATTAATTTTGCGGATCAGTAACATGACGGGAAAATGAATAAAGAAGATCTGAATAAACTGGTAAAGAATTTACCGGAAGTTCCGGGTATTCTCCGAAAAGATGAATTTTTTAATTCCGCGGTAATTATTCCTTTCATTTTAATTGATGGAGAATACCACCTGTTGTTTGAGAAGCGTGCTGCCAATATCCGCCAGGGAGGAGAAATTTGTTTTCCCGGTGGAGAATACGATCCTAAACTTGATAAAAATTTTACAGAAACGGCTGTAAGGGAAACGGTTGAAGAACTGGGGATAGCAATTGAAAAAATAAAGGTGCTTGGTATACTTGATACTTTAATAGGACCAATGGGAGTAACCGTCGATTCCTGTATAGGTATTCTCGATATAAATAGTATCGATGAGCTGGATATAGATAAATCGGAAGTTGAGAGGGTATTCCTTGTACCGGTTTCCTGGTTTCAGAAGAATCTACCTGAAGAATATTTTGTTCAGCTTGTGGTTCACCCTCATTATACAGATGAAAAAGGAAAAGTGGTTCATCTGCTTCCATCCCAGGAGCTCGAACTTCCTGATAAATACAATCGTCCCTGGCGCGCCGGGAAAAGAAATATCTATGCGTACAAACTTAAAGAGGGAGTTTTGTGGGGTTTAACAGCGGCATTAGTCAGAGAAGTTATAAACAGGATAAAATAAAAAGGCTGTCTCAAAGGTTCGATCAAGTCAACCTGAACTGCCTCATGTCAGTCAGGCTCGTTTCAGGCTGATTACGATAACAGTTTTGAGACAGCCAAGTAATTTAAGCACGTTTTGCAGTAGCTGTGAATATTATTCCAATAAGGAATACAACCCCGGCTACAATTAAGGGGGCTATATTCCCCTGACTGACAGTGACATTTAGTCCGAGAAAATTAAATTTATCCGTTTGATTAGCATAATTTATCCCGGTTATGATCAGGGCTATTGCTCCCAGCACTGCCAGGACTATTCCTACTGCTTTCATATTCTTCTCCTTCACCTATGGTACATATGTTTCAACAGCAGAATAGGAAAAAAACAATCACCATTCTGTATCGACCTTCAACAAGGTGAGCAAAATAACATTGATTTCCCGATAGTTTTGAGTTTTTTGATGTGAGTCAGGACTAAAATAAAAAAAGGGCACCCGGAGGCTGCCCTTTTATAATACATTTTAATGAATGATACCGCAGTTAATTCTGAACAGGCTGTTCGGTTTCCCAGATACCGGATTTAAGGTAATCGTCTATTGCTTTAGCAGCAGTACTGGCCCGCACCCATTGCAAGAATAACAGTGGCACCACCGGTAACGATATCGCCTCCTGCAAAAACACCTTTCTTAGAAGTTTTCATAGTATTGTTCATCAACAAGAATATTTCCCCATTTATTATATCCATATCAGGAGTAGTTTTCTGAATAATCGGGTTAGAACCATTTCCGATTGCAACCACAGCCATATCAATATCAAGTGTATATTCAGATCCTTTAATCGGAACCGGTCTTCTTCTGCCTGAAGCATCAGGTTCACCCAATTCCATTTTCTGAAGTCTTACTGCCTTCAGCCAGCCGTTTTCATCGCCGATAAATTCAAGAGGATTGGAAAGAAAAATAAATTCAATTCCTTCTTCTTTTGCATGATGAATTTCTTCTTTTCTTGCGGGCAGTTCAGGATCAGATCTTCTATAAATAATATATGCATTTTTTGCACCAAGTCGTTTGGAAGTTCTAACAGCATCCATCGCGGTATTTCCTCCGCCGAATACGGCAACATTTTTATCTTTACAATTGAAAACCGGGGTATCATATTCAGGGAATTGATAAGCTTTCATAAGATTTACACGTGTAAGAAATTCATTTGCAGAGTAAACTCCGTTCAGATTTTCGCCGGGAATATTGAGGAAATACGGAAGTCCTGCACCAACAGCAATAAAGCAGGCATCATACCCATCTGAAAGAAGTTCATCAATTGTATCGGTAAAACCAATTACTGCATTAGGCTGGAAATCAACTCCAAGTTTTTTTAATGCATCAACTTCAGCTTTAACTATTTCTTTAGGAAGACGGAATTGCGGAATTCCATAAACCAGTACACCGCCAAATTCGTGAAGAGCTTCAAATACAGTTACATCGTGACCCATCTGAATCAAATCACCGGCGCAGCTTAATCCCGCGGGACCGCTTCCGATGATTGCTACTTTTTTCCGGTTTTTGGTTTTAGTTCAGGAAGTTCTTATTCCGACATTATTCTCTTTCATAATCTGCAACAAATCTTTCAAGTCTGCCTATTGCAACGGGTTCATTCTTTTTACCAACAACGCATTTGGCTTCACATTGTTCTTCCTGGGGACAAACTCTTCCGCATACGGCAGGCAGCAGATTATCTTCTTTAATTTTTGCGGCCGCTCCAGCAATAATCTCCTTCGGCCACTAAAGTAATGAATTCCCTGATTTTAACACCAACAGGGCATCCTTCAATACAGATCGGTTTAGGACATTGAAGGCAGCGTAGAGCTTCCAACTTTGCAAGTTCTTCTGTAAATCCAAGATTAACTTCTTCAAAATTATTTCTTCTTTGATTTGGATCCTGTTCCGGCATCGCCTGCCTCTGGATTTTCATTCTATCTTTTTTTGATAATTTCCTGCATCTAAAATCTCCGTTCTGATTTCTGCAAGTTTGCTTTTTTTAATTCTTCATTGAAGGCTTTGTCAGTAATTACATAAATGATCCAAGCGCTTCCTTCTCACACTCAGCGTAAGTTCTGTTTCTTCTGGTAAGAGTGTCGAAATCGACTTGGTGTGCATCGAATTCCGGTCCGTCTACACAAACAAAAACCGTTTTATTATCTACGGTTGCTCTGCATCCGCCGCACATCCCTGTTCCATCTACCATTACAGGGTTTAAGACTGACTACTGTTTTTATTCCATACGGCCTTGTTGTTTCGGCAACTGCTTTCATCATAGGAATCGGACCAATTGCAAGCACAAAATCAATTTTCTTTCCTGAATCAATCAATTCTTGTAAGCTTTTGAGTAACAAAACCGTGATACCCATAACTGCCGTCATCGGTAGTCGGATAAACTTCATCACAAACTTTTTTCATTTCATCTTCAAGAATAACAAATTCTTTGGTTCTCCCGCCAATAATTGAGATCGTATGATTGCCTGCATTTTTTAATGCTACTGCAGTAGGATAGGCTATTGCGGTTCCCACTCCTCCGCCGATACTTACGGCAGTGCCGAATTTTTCAATGTGGGAGGGCTTTCCAAGCGGACCAACAACATCCTGAATGTATTCTCCCGCTTCAAGTGAGTTAAGCAGTTTTGTCGTTTTTCCTATTCCCTGGACAATAATGGTGATCGTTCCTTTGTCAGGATCAGAATCAGCAATTGTGAGAGGAATTCTTTCACCACCGTCCTTTAACTCTGATAATAACAAATTGTCCCGCTTTTCTTTTAACTGCAATTTTTGGAGCTTCAATCTCGAATCTCTTGATATTCGGAGCGATAAATCCGGCCGAAATAATTTTGTGCATCTTTCTCTCTTTATTCTATTATAAAAATGTCATGTTCTTTTTAGTAACTGTGCTCTCCTATCTGAACTTTACCTTTGAATGCCCTGTAGATGAAGATTGTATATCCTATAACAAAAGGCATCCCGATAAGGGCTATTATCAGCATTGTGAACAATGTCCTTTCGGTGGATGAGGCATTGTAAATAGTTAGACTGTAGGCCAGGTCAGTAATTGACGGTACAAGTCTCGGGAACAGACTTACAGCCATCAACCCCATCATACACGTAATCGTAATTGATGAGGCAAAGAATGCCCTTCCCGACTTTTCCGACTTAAGTGCAACAGGGATATAAATAACTGCCGCAAGCAGAAGTACAAATAATATCCAGAAGATGGGACTGCTCAATACCGATTCAAAAAGAAATCCTGCTTCAAAAAACAAGTAGAAGGTCGCGGCTGCATACAAGGATACGAAAGCAATCCATAGCCGGGGAGAAATGTTCTTCATTCTTTCCTGCTGGGCACCGGAGGACTTCATGATCATATAGATCGAACCATGCATTGTGAACAGGACCAGGCTTAGAAGGCCAACAAGGATTGAATAAGGATTCAGAAGAGTAAAGAAATTTCCTGTGAAGAATCCGTTTTCATTCAGTGGAATCCCTCTTAATATATTCCCGACCGCAACTCCGAATAATAAGGCAGGCAAAAGACTGCCCAATCCAAAAGCTATATCCCATGTTTTTTTCCATTTCGCACTTTCAACCTTGCCGCGGAACTCAAATGAAACCGCGCGGAAGATCAGCGCGAAAAGCAGAAGCATCAGCGCGATATAAAATCCGCTGAACACGGTTGCATATACAACCGGAAACGCAGCGAACAGTGCACCGCCGCCTGTCAGCAGCCATACCTCATTGCCGTCCCATACAGGACCTATAGCATTAATATTTATTCTTTTCTCATCTTCATTTTTAGTAAAAAGATGGAGAACCCCTACCCCGAGATCGAAACCGTCAAGGATTGCATAACCAATAAGTAATACTGCAACTAGAAGAAACCAGATTGTATTTAAGTCCATTATACAACCACCTCCTCTTTATATTTAAGCAGATCCGGACCGTGCTTAACCTCCCTAACTATCAGATAAACGAATAACGTTCCGAGAATAATGTATATAATTCCGAACATTATAATTGAAAAAAGAATATTGCCAGCAGGAACCGTAACAGATGCGGCTTCGCTGGTTCTTAATAACTTATAAACAATCCACGGCTGCCTTCCAACCTCTGCTGTAATCCAGCCGAGCTGACAGGCAAACAGTGGAAAAGGGATAGCCCATAGTAAGACCTTAAGCAGTTTTTTATTCTCCCAGAGTGTCTTCCTGTAAAGAGACCATGCTGCCCAGAGCATAATCAGTATGAACAGCATACCAAGGACGACCATGTTGTGGAACGAAACAAAAGTAAGCCAGAGCGGCGGCAGATTCTCTTTCGGGAATTCGTTGATACCCGGGATCTTTGCATTAACATCACCGAAAGCCATCCAGCTGAGCATCCCCGGGATTTCAATAGTACCATGAAGCTGAGGCGGAGGGGTTGTGGGAATAGCGAACATTACCAGGGGCGCGCCTTCGGCAGAGGTATAAAGGCCTTCTATTGCGGCAAACTTCTCGGGCTGCGTATGAGCCACCTGCTTTGCATGCTCGTGTCCGAGCGGAAAAAGTTCGAGAACTGATACTACCAGTCCAAAGATTACCGCAGTCTTTAAGGAAGCTCTGAAGATTTCGGTATTTCTCTTCTTAAGCAGATACCACGCAGAAATACCTGCCATAAAAAATGCACCGGCTATTAAGGCAGCATCAAAGGTGTGGTAAAATCTTATCAGAGAAGAAGGATTAAAAACTGCGTCGGCGAAGCTGGTGAGTTCAGCCCTGCCGTTCTGAACGATAAATCCTGCAGGTGTCTGCTGCCAGCTATTAGCAACGATGATCCAGAATGCCGAAATGGTTGATCCAACAGCAACCATAAGTGCAGAGAACCAGTGTACACCCTTTGAAACCCTGTTTCTTCCGAAAAGGTACAGGCCCAAAAATCCTGATTCAAGGAAGAAAGCGAAAACACCTTCCGCGGCTAGCGGAGCACCGAATATATCACCTACAAATTTTGAATACTCCGACCAGTTAGTACCGAACTGAAATTCCATTACGATACCGGTTGCAACACCAACAGCGAATGTAATGGCAAGCAGTTTGGCAAAAAACTTACCTATTTGCTTATAAATCTCGTTCTTTCTTTTCCAGCCGATTGTCTCCACTATTACGAGAAGCCACGCTAATCCGATTGTTAACGGCGGAAAGAAGAAGTGAAACCCCACAGTAAGAGCAAACTGCAGACGCGCAAGCAGAACCGCATCCATTTAAATAATTGCCTCCGGGATTCTTTAAGTTTAATAAATATTTTAAAATGAGCACGGGACCATTGCATTTTTCAACAGTCCCTGCTGTACATCAAAAACTATTCAGCAAACAGGCTTTATCAATGATTGTGCCCTTTAAAGCCTGCAAAAAACCACAATTTTCAAATAATTTGAAGCTATTTATATGAGGAATTTTTCAGAATTGGGAATGATATTTTATGAAATGATATAGGGCGGAAAGGTCAGCCGAAGATCCGGACCAGGTTCAATAATGCTGAGGCCGAATTTAGATTCTTTAACGGCGGAAGATCCAGGTATTCTTTGCGAATCCCGTTAATGTGTGACAGAATATTTGCTGTTTCTCCACTGTTCAGGACGCAGAAAAGAATAGCAGATTTCAATGAAGACGATCTCACCCTGATAGTATGGGGAGAGTATCGGGAAGGATGGATATGTATATATCTTTCCTGCTTCTCTCCCAAGCGCAGAGTCCATCTTGATTGATCTGAGATTTCAACCTCCCTATAGTTCTTTCCTTCCCCCCGGAGCCATTTCCGGTAATTGTCTATACCTGAAAATTTTTGCTGATCCAGATAATCCACTATTGATCCGGCTATCTCAGAAGGTGCCAAAGCTCCCAGATATAAATCCATTAGAGAACCCCCGATTAAGAGGATCTTTTCTCTGAGATGCTCAGAATGAATTTCAGATTGCCCGTTATATTCTTTTATTTTAGATTTAATGAAGCCGGCGTGGTGTTTCCAGCAGTTAAGCAGAACCGGTCTTGGTACTTCACAGCTTATATTAAAATACTTCATCGGGAGGAAATTCCCAAAGACTCTGTAACATGTTTAATCCGGGGCATTTCTATCCTGAAATAATTTCGATGATCATAAATTTATTCATTAAGACTGACATAATCAGGTGTGTTTTACATAAGGTTAAGTGGCCGTCTTAAAAGTTTATTTTCTGTTTAAATAATCAACAAGTATGACAAAATGGCAGACAACTTATTCATGCAGAATTAGGGTAGTATTTATAGAGTATTTATAAGCCTTTTGGACTCAAAATGAGACATATCGAAAACCGCAAAAAAACGCAATTTTCCACTGTTGAAATCTTCTATAGTATGACAAAATGTCAGTGTTCTAATTTGGAATCGGATAATCTGAAAAGAAGGCTTAGTCTGAAATTCCCATAATCATTTCTTTGGATTCTTATCGACGAGTCTATCCTTGAATAAGTGGCTGGATTAGCATTCTATTTGTTTTGCAGCACAGTGGTCATATTAATTACTTGCCGGTTATTAATTATTTTGCTAAGTTTTCGACCGTTCAAGTAAAATGGTCGAAAAAATGAATGATAACAGCCTGAAGGAAAAGGAGATCCTCGAAGCTGCCAGGAACCGCTTCGCTCATTACGGATTTTCAAAGGTTACAATGGAGGAAATTGCTTCCGATGTCGGTATGGGAAAAGCCTCGCTTTATTACTACTTCCCTACAAAGGAAGAGTTATTTAAATCAGTCATCTACAAAGAGCAGAATTTATTTGCGGACGAAATCGAGAAACTGTGCTGCAGAAAAATATCAGCCGAAAATAAGCTGAGAAACTATGTAAAAAAGAGACTGGAGTTTTTTCACGAGCTCGTAAATCTCAGCACCCTTAACGTGAATACCTTTGTGGATATTAAGCTGATGTTCAAAGAACTATTCAAAGATTTTGAGAAAAAGGAACTTCATCTGCTGCAGCGGATTCTTGATGAAGGTAAAACCAACGGTGAATTCGACAGCAGGCTCCGGCACGAAACGACTTTAACTTTTCTTCATCTTCTGCAGGGACTCAGGCTTAGAATGATAAAGTTTATAAAAGATAACAGGATGGATAAAGAAAATTACGACGAGCTCAGGGTTGAAATGTCAGTTTTCGTAGAAATATTTATTAAAGGAATAAAAGCTTAACAGGAAATTTTAACAGGAGAATATTATTAATGGCAGTAAATACTGAAACAGAGCAGTTGAAAACAGGAGCCGGGAAAACACCTGTGGACGGCAGTGATATCAACGGAAAAGGTAGGAAATCCGGTTCCTTTTTAAGGCAGAAAAGAATTTGGATACCATTTTTTATAATAATTATCGCCGGCGTTATCTTCTGGTTCTGGTATAAGGGACAGCTGGGTTATGTATCAACCGACGATGCATTTATTGACGGTAATAGATTATCGCTGGCTTCCAAAATGCTTGGAAGGATAACAACTCTTTATGCTGACGAGGGTGATAATGTTCAGAAAGGAGAACTTCTGGTACATCTCGATTCTACTGATCTTATCGCACAGCGTGAACAGGATGTTAATTCACTCAAGCTGGCCAACGACAACATACAGCTTGCAAAAGTTAAGCTGAACAAAGCGGAGCTGGATTTTCAGAGAGCAAAGCAGCAGTTTGAAGGAAATATAATTCCAAAAGAACAATATGAACATTCGCAGAGCGCTCTTGAAGCTGCTAAAGCGGAATACAATATAGCTAATACAAAGATCGGCACGGCCAATGCTCAGCTAAATGTAATCAGCACACAATTAAATAATACTGAGATTTATTCCCCGATGAGCGGCGTTGTCGCCAAAAGATGGGTGATGAAAGGTGATATAGTACAGCCGGGGCAGCCAATATTCTCAATTTACAACCTTGACAGCATCTGGGTTACTGCTGATTTCCAGGAGACAGATCTCGCTTCGATTAAAGAAGGCGCCGATGTTGAAATAGATGTTGACTCCTACCCAGATCATAAATTCTCAGGTAACGTACTTCAGATAGGTTCGAATACTGCGTCGCAGTTTGCTTTAATTCCTCCCTCAAATGCTGCGGGCAACTTTACTAAAATTACGCAGCGTATACCCATTAAAATTTCGATACACCCTGAGAATGTGTCGAAGGAAGATTTCAAACTTCTTCCCGGAATGTCTGTAGAAGTAAAAATTAAGGCGGCAAAATAATGGCCGGTGCATTCAGAAATAATCCGGGAAGCACCCGTCTTCAGGATCATCCCTCTTACCGATGGTTCGTCCTTGCCAATATTATGCTCGGTACATTTATGGCTGTGCTTGATGCGACCATTGTGAATGTTGGGTTAACCAAAATGATGTCGGCTTTCGGTACCAGCGTTGATAAGATAGAGTGGGTGCTGACGGCCTACCTGCTGGTTTTTGCGGTTGTGCTCCCTTCGTCAGGATGGATAGCCGATCACTGGGGTCATAAGAAAGCATACCTGTTGGGATTGTTTCTCTTTACTTCAGGTTCGCTCTTCTGCTCTCTTTCTTCCAATGAAAATATGCTGATAATGTTCAGGATTATACAGGGAGCCGGAGCGGGATTCATTATGCCGGTGGGAATGTCTATTATAACCCATGAATTCCCTCCCGAAAAAAGAGGAATGGCTCTCGGTTTCTGGGGCATTGCCTCCTCTTCCTCTGTTTCTCTCGGTCCACTTCTTGGCGGTTATCTGATCGATACATTCAGCTGGCATGCCATATTTGATGTGAACGTGCCGATCGGGATTTTTGCGATGATCGCAACGTTTATAATCCTGAGAGAATATAAAACAGAAAGTGCAAGGTCGTTCGATCTTCTCGGTTTTGTATCGATGACTACCTTCCTCGTGTTCCTTCTGCTTGCGCTGTCTGACGGCAACGCTTCCTGGAATACAGGCGGCTGGACGTCCGGCTTTATCCTTACCTGCTTCGGAATTGCATTCGTAAGCTTTGTGGTTTTCCTGAGCAATGAGCTTACCGTTAAACATCCTATTGTTGACCTCAGGATCCTTAAAAACAGGAACTTTGGACTCGCAAATATTATGCTTTTCATATTCGGACTGGCTTTCTTTGGTAATTCTTTTCTGCTCCCGCTGTATCTCCAGAATTCACTCGGCTATACGGCTCTTCAGACCGGAATTATGTTTCTGCCCGTGGGAATTATAATGATGTTCATGTCCCCTGTTGCAGGATGGATGACAGACAAATTAAATCCCAAGATCCCGATCTTTATAGGTATTGTACTCACATTTTTAAGTATGTATTTGTATAAAGATCTGAGCCTTAATACTGAAAACTGGACACTTATGGTTCCGCTGATTATCAGGGGGTTCGGACTCGGGTTTATGTTTATCCCACTTAGTACGATCGCAATAAATGATATTCCGCGCGAGAAGATGGCACAGGCTACAGGACTGTTTAATACCATCAGGCAGGTCGGGGGAAGCTTCGGTGTGGCTATCCTCGGTACGCTGCTTACAAGGAGAGTGATTTTCCATTCGGCTATGTTCAGCCAGGCGACAGATCCTACATCAACCGCTTTTCAGCACACGGTGTATGGACTGAGAAGTTTTGTTCAGCAGTCAACAGGAGGTTCAGGAACAGAACTGATGGTGAAGGCGAAAGGATTAATTCTGCAGAATATCTCCGCACAGGCATTTGTGAGAGGTCTTGATGATGACTTTCTGATTGGAGCATTAATAACCCTTTTAATTTTAATTCCTCTCGTCTTTCTGAAATACCACAAAAAGAAGAATGGTCAAAAAATTGAGAACACGGAATAATTATGAACACAGGAAATTCAATGAATAAAAAAATAGATTATAAGATAATTCCGGTTATTGCATTGCTATGCTTTTTTATCTTTTCTGCCGCAAAAGCACAGTCACAGAAGCCTCTTACACTGGATGAGGCAATTAATCTTACGGTGAACAATTATCCGCTGATAAAGCAGCAGCAGGAAAAACTGAAAGCTATAGATTACAGGATCGAACAGCAGAAAAGCTATTACTATCCCGACATACAGGGACAAGCATCGTATACAAGGATTAGTCCCCTTCCATCCTTCAACTTTGGAGGTGAAGAACTTGTTCTTGCCCCGGCTAACAACTATAATCTAAATCTGGTTTTAAACGAACAGCTGTACGATTTCGGAAAAAGGAGCGCATCTGTTGACCTGACAACTTCATATAAGCAGTCGGCTGCCGACAATGTAGATCTCGTAAAATCGGATCTCTCCTACCAGACGCTTCAGACGTTTTATTCAATTCTCTTCATAGAAAAAAGCATTGCGGTAAAAGATACACAAATTGCCGCGCTGAATGCCCATCTCGGAGTTACAAATAAAAGAATTGAGAGTGGTTCTTCAACAGACTACGATGCGCTCAGTACCCAGGTAAGGATTTCACGCGCACAAAGTGAAAAAATAGAGTTACAGAACCAGCTTAAGCAGCAGGGGATAGTTCTGAAAGAGCTTCTCGGGAAAGACCAGGATACTACCCTTACCGTGATAGGTGATTTTTCTGCTCCTTCCCGGGTAACAAATATCGATTCACTAATTGATGCGGCTTATCAGAAAAGAAAAGAATTAAAACTTGCTGAAGATCAATTAAACACTTCGCATCTCCAGGAAAATCTTGCGGGTCTCGGTGATATGCCCAGCCTGAATGCAACCCTGAGCTATGGAATTAAGAACGGCTATGAGCCCAACCTTGATGCATTGAGAGGTAACTGGGCCGCCGCATTATCTGTGAGAGTTCCGGTTTTTAACGGATTCCTAACAAAATATAAAGAAGGTGAAGCAAAAGTTAATAGCAGTGTGTCGGAACTTAATATAACTACGCTCAAGAGAAATATCATAAGCAGTGTTAAGCAGGCTGCAGCAGATCTTAATTCAAATCTGGAACAGCTTAACACCACCCTGACACAGGTTAAGTTTGCGGAGCAGACAGTTCTCAGGGCAGAAAGCCGTTATAACAGTGGGGTTGGAACAAACCTTGATCTTCTGGATGCTGAAACGTCTCTTGCTGAAGCAAAGTTCTTTTATCTGCAGGATCTGTACAAAAGTATTTTAAGCTCTTACCAGTTGAGAAAAGCTGTCGGAGATGTTATTTACTGATCCTTTCAGACATAAGTTTTTTCTAATTGCCTGCTGTTCTGCATCGAGGCTTTTACATAAGCTTCCTTCAGATCCTTAACAGCCTTTTTAAGTCCGTGAATCAACTCCTCACGGACTTCCTCCCTGGATTCTCTCAGTTCGGCCATCCTCATTTCAACCAGCTTAATTTCGGGATGAAGGATTTCAATGCTTTCACTGTAATTTGTTTTTACTGATGAATGTACTTCAGAATACCTTGATTCAAGGTCACTGTATTTTTCAACCCATTCAGTTAACTGTTTCTGCAGATCTTCAAGTATGAGGTGCTTTTTATCCATGATACCCTCCCGGTAATTAAAATGGATAATAACTGCAAAGTAAGAAATGATATTTGCTTCTGACAAGAATTTATTCTGTTCCGGGTTAAAAATCAATGCCTAATGATTGTTATATTTGAAATGTAGGAAATAATCAACTTGAATTCGGGGAGAAACATGGACTCATTGGAAGTAATTAAAACACGAAGAAGCATAAGGAAATACCAGGATAAAAAAATTCCCGGGGATCTGATAAGAGAAATCATAAATTGTGCGATGTATTCGCCTTCAGCTTTCGATTACCAGCCATGGCACTTTATTGTAGCAGATAAAGAAGAAATATTTGAGGAAATCCTGAAAGCCGCTTCGCACGCTGAAATGATTAAGGAAGCCTCACATGCTGTGATATTGTGCGGCGACAGAAAGCTTGAAGAAAATATAGGATTATTGGTACAGGATATCTCGGCAGCGACAGAAAATTTACTATTGGCCGCTCATTCTTACGGATTGGGAGCCGTATGGGTAGGCATTTATCCATTCGAGGAGATTGTAGCGGGAATAAAAGAACTCTTCAAACTGCCTGATAATATTATACCTGTTTCAATGGCTGTCATCGGTTATCCTGCTGAATCTCCGGCACAGCCTGAAAGGTATAAACCCGAACGCGTTCATTTTAATAAGTGGTAAATAAAAAAGGCTGCCCGGGGGGCAGCCTTAAGTATGCTTAGTTCAGTGGTATTTCAAGTTTTTTTTACTTGAGTAAAAGCATCTTGTTTACTTTTACAAAATTTCCAGCTTCCATTCTGCAGAAATAGATTCCTGATGCGAGGTTAGAAGCTTTAAAATTTGTAGAATATGTTCCGGCATTCTGATATTCGTTAACCAGAACAGCTACCTGTTTTCCAAGTGCGTCATATATAACTACCTTTACATTCGAACCTTCCGGCAGCTGGTACTGGATAGTAGTTGTCGGGTTGAACGGATTAGGATAGTTCTGTGACAATACGAAATCCTGCGGCACATTATCTTTAGCATAATCAACAGCAACAACACCGCCTAAAGCTTCAATAGAGGCCTTAAGAATTCCGAAAATGTAACTTGGATTATGAACACCAAGGCTGCCGTCAGCTTCAACCATTAAGTAATCATAAGCTGCCTGCGCTTCGGTTAATGTTACAGAAGAATCCGTTATAGCAACATTACCATTCTCATCCTGCGGTAGGCGAAGCTTTAATTGTACCATTAATCCTTCGATTTCAATCTGAAGTCCATTTGCGACTCCATCACCGTCAAGATCTGCGTTATCGTTTACATAGAATTTCTTATCTGAGAAATCGGGACCGAAGTCGCCGTGACAGCCTGCACACGCTGCTACATTATCAACACCGTCAGCAGACATTCTCCATGAATGTGATCCGACAAGAATTACATTACCATCTGGGTCTGTAGTAGCAGGATACATATGACATCTTACACACGCATCATTTGTTGAACCTAAATGCGGTGAGCTTTCAATTGACTGTCCGAAAGTAATAGCATTTCTACCTACCAGTAAATCACCCTGTGGTCCATCATGAGGTCCATAGTGAGTACTGAGGTTTTTTAAATAATTATTTGTGTAATCAACAGCATCCCTGCGAGCCTTATGACAGTTTATACAGATTGCACCATTTCCTGCACCGGTAACTTCGAAACCATTTGTCAATGTAGCTTCCATAGTTCTTAGCTGATGCGGATTCTCAACACTATGTGGATCATGACATACTGCACAGGTAATTTTAACAACTTCAGGAAGATCTTGTGTAAGAGTTTGTTTTCCGGATTTAATGTATTCAACAAAACCTGCACCGTTATGGCACTGAGCACAGGAGGCTCTTGTTTCTCCACCATTCTTTTCAAAAGTAGCATGGTTGGAAACTCTCCATTGTGCAGGATAAACGTGATGACCTTCATCATGGCACCATGCACAATTCTGAACATCCAGAGTAACTGACATAACATTTGCAGCACCTACGTGCAAACTTCCTGGTCCATGGCAGCTTTCACACTGAATGCGGGCACGCAGCATTGCCTGAGGATATTGCTGGACCATATTATCAAATTGTCCCGGGAAAAGGGTATCAGGAAATACAAACGGAAAATCATCAAACCCGTTGTTATCTGCATTTGTGTCATAACCTGTTGTATGGCATTTTATGCAGGTCGGTCCGTAATGGTTACTTAATGTACCATTTAACCCCTCTTCAAAAATTGAATAATGACCGGTCTGTTCCCACTCAGCTGTTTTATCAGCATGGCAGTCCTGGCATGCATGATCCGGTAAAACAGGATATGAATACTGGTAGCCAAGATATAATCCAACTTTGATTACCAGCGGATCGGAAGAAACGCTTCCGTCTGAGAATACAATTTTATAAGTGCCGGATTTATCTGGTTTGAATTCTATCACCTGTTCCATGTCGGACAGATTCAAACTGGCCCCGAAAACCGGGTTGGAATCGGCAGGTTTTTCTATTACAGTCCAGGTTGGATTTCCAAGAGTAGCATCGGTTAAAATAGCTTCCAGGTACATCTGGGTATTTTCACCAACATTGCTAAGCCCATTATAAGCATGTTCAAAGATATCAGTAGAATCTTCTTCAGCCTGACGGGGATCTACTCCATAAGTCACAACTTTGGCAGACTGTGAATAAAGTAATACTGTGCTGAAAGCTATCATAAACAGTATCAACGTCTTTTTCATCATTTTTCTCCCATTGATTTAATATTGAGTTAGAGTTGTTTTTAGTTTAGTTATCGATCGAATCGAATCTTCCAATTCATTTTCACTTAAAGGCTTCAGGCCGTAAAAGTGAATTCCTACCTGGCTGACCTTCTTGCCCAGTTCGAGTCCCGGGTCGGAGGTTATAAATACGATTGCCAGATCGGGATTTAATTTCTTTACATTTTTTAGCAGATGTGCTGTGTCGGGTTTAAGAAAATCATCGTCAACAATCAGTATTGAAGGATGATTTGTGTGAATGAATGAGACTGCATCAAGCAGGTCGTTGCTTTTGTTGTATACGAGAAGTTGATTCTGTCCTTTGACATCAGGTTTGTCAATCAACTCTATAAGGCTTGTGTCGCTGCTAATTGTAATAATTCTCATCACCCCCGCAATATCAATGTGTATGCCATTTCTACAGCATAAAAATATCCCCCTGGTCCCCCTTATATTTCACTGAATTCACTCTTTTTGCACTATTTTTCAACAAAATTAATTATTTATTATGCGAATGACTTCTCTTTACTGAGAAAGAAATATCCCACTGCGACATCAATGTCCCTATAAAATCGAATAAAAATGCAATTTTAGTTTTTGGCACGTTTATCATTTATTAGTTCATTCGACGATTAATGTTGAATTATTAAATAGAATTCTTAATGGAAGTGTATGATTTTTCGTTAATATCCAGACCCATTTTTACAGTGCTGGAAACCCGTATAACAGGGTAAGTTTTCTATGAAGTCAATAAAAACCAAATTTATTTTCTTTGCTCTGGTTTTAATAATAATCAGCCTTGTTGTACCTGTATATTTTCTGATCTCCCAGTTCCGTGAGAACTTTAACCAGCGTTCCGTACTGATGCTCGAGGCAACTCTCGACCTTATGAACTACACGATGGATAACGCGATGTTGCAGGGAAACCAGAAAAATATTCAGTTGATGGTAGACGATCTGGGTAAAAGAAAAGGAATAGACCATGTCAGGATTATAAGTCCTGATGGTATAATTAAGTTTGCCTCTTCCGGTAAGGATATCGGAAAAGGACTTAAGTCAATTCACCCCGATCTCAACCCTGATTCACTTTCATCCGGCAGGATCAATCTTCTTAATAATAACGAATATCATTCATTCTCACCGATTTTCAATAAACCCGAATGCCGCGGCTGCCATAAACAGGATATAATTGCCTACCTGGATGTGGGTGCCAACCTTACCCCGGCTGAGACAAAGTTCTATACAGGAACGAGGCACATGGTTTTTCTTGGTATTGCTGTTCTGCTCATCATTACCGCAGGTTTTTATTTCATTTTTCAATCATTTATCAACAAACCTCTTCAGAAACTGATAAATGCCATGAGAGAAGTTAAAGGCGGTAATCTGACTGCTCATCTTGCCCTGGAAAGAGAAGATGAATTCGGTACAGTTAACCGCAACTTTAATCTGATGGTTGACAGACTGCATGATTCACAGGAAGAAATAAATAAACTCCATTTCGAACAGCTTCAGCATGCAGACAGGCTGATAACCCTCGGAGAGCTTACCTCAGAAACGGCACACGAAATCAATAATCACTCTGCTATAATAATGTCGCGCGCTGATTACATGTCTTTCGAGGCCGACCAGAACAGTCATATTGCAGGTTATTCCAGTGATATCAATGTAATTCTGAGCCAGACCGAAAAGATATCGGAAATAACACGGAATGTATTAAAACACAGTAAAAAAGTTGAAAAGAATTTCGGCGAGGTTGACCTATCCGAAGTTGTTGAAAACACTTTGACAACCCTGCAGCCGATATTGAAGAAAAGAAATGTTGAGTTATCAAAGTCAATAATGGCGGAAAAAGCAGTAATAAAAGGAGACGCCCTTCAGCTTGAGCAGGCTCTCACTAACCTGGTAATAAATTCACTCGATGCAATGGACAATGAGGGGCGCCTTATGATTTCACTTACTGCTGAAAATTCGTCTTACGCGCTTTCGGTTGAAGATAATGGAACCGGTATAAATGAAACTATCAAAGACCAGATTTTTTCTCCCTTCTTCACCACGAAAACGGGAGGGAAAGGATCGGGACTGGGACTTTATATTGTAAAAAATATTTGTAAAAATCATAACGCTGATATAACCGTGGTTAGCGCTGAAGAAAAAGGTTCAACATTCAAAATTATGTTTAACGGAAAGAATCATTGAAATGAAAAAGATCTTGATTATTGACGATGAACAGGAAATGCTCAATAGCCTCAACAAGCTGCTCTCAAGAAACCCGGAATATGATATCAGACTGATTGATGATTACCATAGGGCCGTGGATACGGTGGCAGGAGAAAGCTTTAACCTGATAATAACCGACCTTAAAATGAAGGAACATTCCGGTCTAGATATTCTGAAAGCTGCTCTTGAGAATTTTCCCGATTCCAAAATTATAATGATTTCCGGTTACGGAACGATAGAAACCAGCGTTGATGCTATGAAAAACGGGGCTTTTGATTTCCTTGAGAAACCATTCACTTCAAAGAAGCTGTTTGATTCTGTAGAGCGTGCTTTGCTGAATGGTTCACAGGTAGAGGAGTCGAAAGAGGAAGGACCAGAGTCTGAAATTTCGGGACTCCTGTACAGGAGCGGCAAAATGAAGCAGGTAATAGGTTATGTGAAAAAAATTGCCCCCGGAAATATGAACGTACTGGTAACAGGAGAAAGCGGCACGGGCAAGGAGCTTATTGCAAGGGCAATTCATACGCTGAGCAGAAGGAATAAAAATCCCTTCGTTCCGGTAAACTGCGGTGCGCTGCCTGAGCATCTTTTTGAGAGTGAATTATTCGGTCATGAAAGAGGAGCCTTTACCGGAGCGGTTAAGACCAAGCCCGGTCTCCTGGAATTTGCAAATCAGGGAACTTTTTTCTTTGACGAGATCGGGGATATGAGTTTGTCCCTCCAGATAAAACTCCTCAGAATGCTGGAGGAAAGAAAGATAAGAAGGATAGGCGCAAGGAATGAGATTGATATAGACGTGCGTATTATTGCGGCAACAAACAAAAACCTTGAAAAAGAAGTTGCTGAAAAGAGATTTAGAGAAGATCTGTATTACCGGCTGAACACAATCAGGATAGATGTTCCTCCTCTCAGGGAAAGGAAGGAGGATATTATAATGCTTTCAAAACATTTTCTGGCTGATCTCTGTTCAAGGGATGATAAGCCTGTCCCTGTTTTTTCTAAAGAAGCAGAAACAACCCTTAAAAATTATTACTGGCCCGGAAATGTGAGAGAGGTACAGAACCTGATCGGAAGAGCATATTTCCTCAGCACAAACGGAATTGTTGAAAGAGCCGATCTTCCGATACCTGCCTCCGCTGAGGAAAATGGTGCTGATAATTCATTCCTTGACCCGCAGTATAAAGAAGCAAAGGAAAAAACATTGGAAAAATTCGAGATCGAATACCTGACTCATCACCTGAAAAAAAATAAAGGAAATATAACAAGAACAGCGGAGGTATGCGGACTTGACCGGAGATCAATCCATAGGTTGATAAATAAGTATAATATCATCTACCAGGAGGAGGAAATAAATAATTAATATCTGCTCAGAAATTTAAGTAATTGTCTCCACGGTGCTCATTCTATTAACAATTCCGTGTTGATAAAAGTTCGTAAATATATTTACAGTGCTAGATCTTCGGAAATCTTTTCTTAAGTTTAATGCACCTTTTCATTGAATAATTCTGGGGAGTTATATGAAAACAAAGTTACTTTTTTTGTGTGCCATTCTTTTTTCATTTCAGATTTTTCTGTTCTCTCAGACTTCTGTTATTCAGCAGATTATCAATAATGTTGACAGCGATTCATTAACCCATTTTGTCGCTCAGCTTTCGGGTGAAGAACCCGTGATTGTTAATGGAACCACGCAGACCATTCTTTCAAGGAATAAGTATCAGCCCGGAAATAACATAGCTGCTGACTTTGTTAAACAGAAATTTCAGAGCTATGGACTTACAGCATATGATCAGCAGTTCAGTTCAACAGGAAGAAATGTTTATAGTGTTATCACTGGATCCGAGCACCCGAATCAGAAATTTATTATTTGTGCTCATTATGACGATATGCCCTCGGGGACTATTGCACCGGGAGCTGATGATAACGGCAGCGGAACGGCCGCTGTTATAGAGGCCGCAAGGATTCTTTCACAATATACTTTTCCTTATACGCTTATCTTCGCCGTGTGGGATGAAGAGGAGCAGGGACTAGTCGGCAGCGATTACTACGCCACACAGGCTGCCCAGGCGGGAGATTCTATTCTAGGAGTGGTGAATATGGATATGATTGCATGGGATTCAAACGACGATAACATATGCAATATTCATACGGCCGATGTAGGTATAACGCACGAGATATTTGATAAAATGGTTGAACTGAATTCACAGTATAATGTCGGAATGGATATTGTGGAAGTTTATCCCCAACAGCCCTATAGCGATCATGCCTCGTTCATCGAGAATGGTTATTCCGCGGTGCTGTTGATTGAGGATGACTATGACTTTAACACATATTATCACACAACCAATGATCTGCTGGTACATTATAATATCCCTTACTTTAAAAGATCTGCACAGCTTGCAATTGCAACAATCGCATCCTATGCTTTGAACCTGAACCTGCAGATAATACACACACCGTTCGCCTCTGTGGATTATACCGGTGATCTCAATTTGACAGCGACTTTCAGTACCGGACTCAACTTAGCAACGGGTATTTCAGGACCACGACTATATTACAGAACCAGTACAGGCGGTAGCTTCAGCAGCTTCAATGAAGTTGAGGGTACTCCTATGCGCGGTGATTACGAGTATACTTTTACTATACCGGGTCAGCAGCTCGGTACCATTGTTCAATATTATCTTGCCGCCCAGGATGAGGATGCCGCTGTAGTTGCAACGCTGCCGGCAGGCGGCGGCGGATTCAATCCCCCGGGAAATATTCCGCCTCCCGATTTCTTCCAGTTCTTCGTAGCTCCACAAACATTGGCCTTTGAGGATACTGTTATGAATATGAATAACTGGACAGCAGCAGGTACCTGGGGTACAACCGGATCAAAATATGTATCTGCGCCCTACTCAATAACTGATTCACCTTCGGGCAATTACCTGAGCAACTCTAATTCAGGAATTACTTCAGTAAATTCACTGAATCTCTCAGGTTCCCTCGGAGCCACGCTTGAGTTTGATACCCAGTGGGCAATTGAAACTGACTGGGATTATGCACAGGTATTAATTTCAACAAACAACGGTGCAAACTGGACTCCTCTCCAGGGTCAGTATACAAATCCCGGAACAGGCTCTTTTCAGCCAAATGGAGAACCTCTTTACGACGGCACACAACTTACCTGGGTTCATGAAACAATCGATATCAGTGATTACACCGGCAGTCAGATAAAATTGAGATTCCATCTGATCTCAGATCAATCGATAACTGAAGATGGTTTTTATGTTGATAATATATCTGTCAAAGTATTCAGCGCCGTTCCGGTTGAACTCGCGTCTTTTAGTGCTGTAAGTACCGGTTCAGAAGTAAACCTCAAGTGGCAGACGGCATCTGAATTGAATAATAAGGGTTTTGAAATTCAGAGAAAAGCTGGAGATCAAAGCGAGTGGACAGTGCTCGGCTTTGTTAACGGAAATGGTACTTCCACACAAACAACTGATTATTCATTCACGGATAATAAACCGTTACCGGATAAATCCTTTTACCGGCTGAAACAGGTTGATTTTGACGGCTCATTTAAATTGTACAATCCTGTTGAAATCAGGTTTAATCCTGTTTTCATCTTCTCGCTGGCACAGAATTATCCAAATCCTTTCAATCCTGAAACCAGAATAAATTTCAGTGTTGGGAAGATTGAACTAGTAACACTTAAAGTATACGATGTACTGGGAAGTGAAACTGCCTCACTGATAAATGAAGTTAAAGAGCCGGGAGATTATTCTGTCTCATTCGATGGCAGCAGGCTGGCAAGCGGAATTTATATCTACAAGCTTACAGCCGGCACATTTACCTCCTTTAAAAAAATGATCCTTTCCAAATAGTTTTTTTATCCCGGGGAAGGCGTAAAGACACGCCTTCCCGGATTTAACCGACAGAATCACCATCATTGCCTCTTCTTTTTAGTAACTTCCAGGGTAATAGCAGGAAACCGTTTAATCTCATTGAGAAATTTATTTAAATCAGAAAAATCACTTAAAACCATAGCGGTTTTTGAGTTTTCCAAGGGAATACTTGTACTGATGGCGGGCTTTGGGGTTCTCAGTTTATTAAATGATAATATCCAGAATAAGTTTGAGGACTTTGTCAGTCAGTTCAATTACAGTCCCCAGGGAAAAATTACAAGCAGTATATATGGTGCAATCACCCATCCGCAGGATTCCCTGCTGATAATAATAGCATCATTCGCGATTCTTTATTCATCCTTAAGGTTTGCGGAGGCTTATGGATTATGGCGACAGGCAAACTGGGCTAAATGGATAGGACTGATCTCATCACTCATTTACCTGCCATATGAAATTTATGATCTTGAACGGCACCCGGGAATTCTGCCGGTAATATTTATCATAATTAACCTGGTTATTATATACATACTTTATTCAACCATTACGATTAAACATAAGCCGGTTCCGGGTTCAGAAGAATACGAAAAACAAAAACGGGAATAAACTTATGATTTCTTTCGTTATGAATATAATTTTCTCTGTACTCTGGAATATTCCTCACAGATCAGGCGGTCGATCTTATTTATTTCATCTCTAATTGATTCAAAGTTATTGCTGCCGGGATTCTTTAATTCCTCAACCTTAATTTTCATTTCATCCAATTTCAGCAGCATATCTTCGAACTGATCCGAAATATTATCTGATGAATTATTAAGCCGGCTCTGGAGTCCTACGAATTTCGATCTCCATTCTGCAATCTTTTTTTCACCTTTCGACAATTCTTCATCCTGAAATGTCAACATTTTAGTCTCCTTTTCTAGTTCGGAAGACAGCATTCTTCCGGCATCATACCAGTCTTTAAATAAGCTCATTATTTATTCCTTTTATTATCAATAAATAAAGAAAAGACTAAATGTTTGTGATTAGAGAAACAGAAAAGAAACGTTCGGAGAAAAGGGTGAGGCTGATAACCTTAGATAAGGTTTAACATAAAAAAATATTCGGCTGCCTGATGTTTGTTGATCAGCACAATCCTATCGTCGCTGGGATTTTTCACAAGTTTTTCATCAAATTCACCGGTAGTGAAAATGAATATTTTTTCGGTGTTTGTAACAAGGGATTCCGTAAATTCCTTAACAGCCATCCTGGTTACAACCTTAGTATTCAGGCATTGAACGGCTGCTTTTACTTCTACTGAGTTTTTTACTGAAGATGCATATAAACGTATTTCATCAGGGTTAAATGAAGTTTTAAAACTTACACTCTTATAGCCGATTCTTCCTAAAAGGGCTTTAACTTTATGTGAAAAGTCATCTATAGTCAGGTGATTAATGTAGTCCAGGTGTTCTTTCTTCATAGTCTCTATTGAAGCGGGATCTTTAGGTTCGACCAGTTCGAGAACTTCAAGCCAGTCCTCGTTTGTAAACAAAGCATACATACCTTCTGAACTAAGCAGGTCGAACAAGTTCCTGTTGTCAAGACCCTTCTCAATAAGCTTCATCTGAATTTTTTCGTCGATGCTGCCCTTAATAAAGTAGTTATAAATATTTAAGCTGCCGGGTGTACTGCTTTCAGAAGCGTATAATTTTTCTTCAGACTGCCAGGTGGTTACGGGACTCCACCATTGATCAAAATGAATAAGGTAAGGGACATTTTTTAGGTTAAGCTTAGTATTTAAGGCTTTCATTCCGGCCAGGAAGACGGTAATTGACTTATCTTTTGCAAACTTCTTTACAGCATCTTCCATCTCCTTCAGAGAAATGCCGGTTTGATACAAAACATATTTGATACCGTTCTTAGCAAAAAGTTTTTCAAGTCTCTGGGTACCCTGACGGTCGTACTGGGAGTAAACCATTACCTTCTTACCGCTTTTCTGAATGCTTTTAACATGATGCAGAAGGAGTTCAGATTTAACGCTTGATTCTTTCTTCCCATGGAAATTGCCGATCTGGGTAAGCTGGTGGATTAAGGTGAAAACGTTGGACTGAACAAGGAAGGGGTTTCCAGCTTGTACGAGGTCATAAATCTTTTCTCTGCCTGATTCAAGCGCTTTTTCATATTCAAGTCTCTGATCGGGATCCATCTCAACCCAGTAATCCTGTTTAATCTTCTTCGGGAATGACTTTGATATCTCTTCCCGTGTTCTGCCGAAACTGTCAACGGGGTTTTCAGTTCCGGTGATCTGTGCCAGTTTGTCCTTTAATCCTTCAGGGGGGAATCCGCTGAGCATCCACAGGTATTTCGGCCGGGGATCAAGTGTGATTTCAGGGAAATCTTCCACCTCATCAAGTACCAGGCAGCCTCTGCGGCCCAGCTCCTCAAGTGATATGAAGTTTTTCTCAATTGCTTCACTGAAAAGCTTGTGATCTATAATCTTAACAGCGGAAGAATTTTTCCATTCCTGCGCGGTATTATCTTGAATAATGCTTGCTGTTATTGAAGGGGAGAATGCCTGCAGGTGATCGTACCAGCCGCTCAGCTTTGCATTGCTTAATAATTGACTGCGTTTGGGCCATCCAGTTTCCTCTTTGCGGCAGACAATTACTGCATTTGATATATCTTTTTTCCTGAAGAGAATTTTCAGGGCACCAATAACCTCAAGAGTTTTTCCTGTACCGAGTTCGTCATTTAGAAGAACAATTTCCTTCTCCGACAGGAAATCTGCTGCTGGTTTCTGATAGTCATATAGGAAATCATATATCCTTGCTTTTTCCTCTTTACTGAAATTGATTACGGGCTGTAGAATTACCTCGAGGTCCCTAGAAAGAATATCTTTATTCTCATCTATAACATCCTGTCTGCTGCTGAAAGAGAAACTGTTTATTGCGGAAAGGACTTTGTCGGTTATTTTTACTCCCTGCTCAACCTTCGGGGAGGAAATCCTGATATTCTTAACCGAAAGTATTTTCAGCTTGTTCTTTATGACCGAAGGTATTTTGATATCCGAAGGTTTTTCACCGACTGAAATCGCGTCAAAGCTTACTTTCCTGATTAATTTTTTCTGATCCTTAATAGAACCGAGGAGTTTTTCCAGCTGCATCACCTCAACCTTTTTTACGGTAGAAGATTTCGGAAGAGGCTGAAATTCAACTTTCCTGTTTGCAACTGTAATTAAAGGATCGATGAAGTTATCGGAGTTCAGGAGTTCAACATTGATTACTTCCGTTTTAAAGTTGGAAAGTAGATCCAGAACCTTAACTTTATCCTTAAGTCCTATAGTGATAGAGTATACCTTCTCTCCGGGCACGAGCATAGGGAAATTGAATAGCCGCGGAGCCAGCAGATAAAACTCACGGATGAGTATTTCAGCTGCAGGTTCGAAAGCCTTTTTTGATTTTCCTTCACTTAACCGGAAAATTGTACCTTTTCCGGAATCAGAAACCGATAAAGAGTAAGCAATATCTGCTTTATTAAGAATTTCCTTTATCTCAGTTAAAGAAGTTTTAGGAAAGCTGAAGAATATCTTGCTGGTTTTCTGCTTTTGGATATACAGCTGTTTGAATGCTTTGGAATATTTTACTTTGGGCAGATCGAAAGTGTAACCCCTGGTTGAAGGAAGCTCAGGCCATACATTAAGAGCATCCGTATCAAGAACCGATGTATAGATATTCTCTATGTAATAATCATCGGCATCCGGTTCTCTCAGCCATTTATTCCAGTCGTAATGCTCGGGAAATTCAAGCTTACTGACTGATTCTGCTACCTTCTTCCTTACAACTCTGTACATCAGTCGCTTGTCTTCTGTAGATGAACCTGTTCGCAAGCCTGTTTCAGACGGTCGAAGGGCTCTAGCAGATTTCTGTTCTCTGCAAGCTCATTTAACAGATCTTTCATTTGTCCCAGTTCAGACTCGTATTTCTTAGAAGTTTCCACGAACATTTTTCCGCTGCCGTTGTAACCCTTAAGTTCCTGGGCATTTTTGTTTCCTTTTGAGGCATCATCATCCCCAAATACCCTGACTACTCTGACGCCCTGTTTGTTATTAGCCCCGAGGAAAAGATTATCCTTTACCAGGATGATATCAATCTCTTCATTCAAAGCATTTATCAGGGGAACTGATATAAGCTCTACCAGGATATGTTCAAGGAGAACATCTCCGTATAAAGTTTTCTGAAAGTTGGTAGTTTTTATCGGAGATGTCACCCTGAATTCCAGCGGTTTTGTATCTGCATCGGTGACAAGGATTGCGCCCATTACACCGCCATTATCATCGGGTGCATAGGTTTCGAGGAAACCAATTTTTCCTATTGACATTGCTGCTGCCTCTCTTTGTTAATTATTAACTATTTGTTTAACACTGTATTAATCGTATACACGAAAACTGTCCGCCATTTTTGACGTCACATTCTTCAGATTGCCGTCTTCTACCGGAAATCTAAATAATTGCAGGTATTGAGACACAATTAATATGCCGATAGAAAAAAGGCGTGTCTTATTAAAAAACGGGCGTAATTAAAATGAAACAGTCGGTATTTTTTCGGGAAAAATTCAAAATGATGTAAATTTGTCTGTTATCTTTGATCTGACTTAAATATTTTACCGGTAATTAAACAACAGACTGACCTGCTGATGAAAAAATTTTACTTTCTGATACTTTTTCAACTTATTAACGGGACTGTTTTCGGTCAGTATTCCCTTCCTACTGAGAACTCGATTCTGTTTTCAGGCTCAGGAAATTGTGCCGACTGCCATACAGGTAACGGAGATGTGCTGTCATTAAACGGGGTGGATATTTCTCCCCCTACTTACTGGCGGTCGACTATGATGGCAAATTCCAGCAAGGATCCTCTATGGAGAGCAATGGTTTCTGGAGAAGTAAGTGAATTTCCGGCGTTACAGGATACTATAGAAACGCTCTGCACCAAATGTCACGCCCCTATGGGCTACACCCAGGCTATTTATGATGGACATATCAAATATACTATGGCAGAACTTCGACAGGATCCCCTCGCAAATGACGGTGTGAGCTGTACTGTCTGCCACCAGATAAATCCTTCGAATTTCGGCGAGCAGTCATCTTACTCGGGAAATTACATTATTACCGATGATAGTCTGGTTTACGGACCATATGAGTATCCCGACACATTTTTTATGCAGCAGTTTATAGGTTATACTCCTACTTACGAACCGAATCCGCTTACATCTGATTTATGCGCAACATGCCATACGCTGTTTACGCCTACCCTTGATGAACAGGGCAATGTGGTTGGTGATTTTCCCGAACAGACTCCTTACCTTGAGTGGAAGAATAGTGTTTATCCGGCGCAGCAGATCACTTGCCAGAATTGTCACTCTCCGAAAATCCTTAATCCTATTGACATCGCAACGATTCCTGAATCCGATACAACTCACAGGTCGCCTTTCTGGAAAGAAACATTCGTCGGCGGGAACACTTTTATACTGAAGATGCTCCGTGACTATCCTGACACACTGCAGGTAACAGCAGAAACCAGCCACTTCGACAAAACACTGGCTTTTGCAGAAAAGAATCTTAAAGATCTTTCACTTAATCTTTACCTGGAAGCTTATCAGGAGAATGATTCGCTTACAGTAAGCGTTAAAGTGCAGAATATAACAGGACACAAACTTCCAACCGGGATTCCGCTGAGAAGAATGTGGATTCATCTCAGGGCAGCTGATAGAGATAATAATAAAATATTTGAATCGGGAAGCTGGGACAACGAAGGAAAGATATACGGGATGGATCTGCCTTTCGAAAGGCATTATAATGTAATAAACCGTGAGGACGAAGTACAAGTATATGAGGCAGTCCCGGTAGATATCAGTGGGAACGTAACCTATACCCTGCTCAGGGCAGCAACTTTTATAAAAGATAACAGGATACCACCTTTCGGATTCAAATCATCACATATTAGTTACGATACAACTGCTGTGTATGGTTATGCACTTAATGATCCCGATTTTAATAAGTCTAACGGGAATGAAGGTACAGGTATAGATGCTGTTAAATACAGGATACCTGTTAATGACCTGACGGAAATGAACATTATTGCTGAAGTATGCTATCAGACATTGAAACCGGAAGTTGCCGAATACCTGGCCGGAATGAATTCGGCAGATATAAACAGGTTCAACCGGATGTATGATGCCGCAGATAAAAATCCCGTTATAATGAAGAGTAATGAAATTCATTTTGAAATTACCGGCACCGGAGTTAAAAAAGTTTCCAGTATGGATTTTAATCTCGCACAGAATTATCCCAACCCGTTTAATCCTACAACAAAAATAAGGTTTAGTCTTCCACATACCGAAAAATCATCTCTAATTATCTATGATGTATTGGGTAGAGAGGTAAGTGTGCTTATTAACAGGGAAATGGGTGCAGGCGAATACGAAGTAACCTTCGACGGTTCATTTTTGCCCAGCGGAATATATTTTTATCGCCTCATCTCGGGCAGCTATTCTCAAATCCGCAAAATGCTTCTGGTAAAATAATCCCGGCCTCTCTTCGGCCTGTGTTCGGCCTCTCTTCGGCCTTCTCCCGGCCTTCTCCCGGCTTTCTCCTGGCCTTCCTCCCGATTTTCCCCCAAACCACCCCACCTCCCAGGCCTTCTCCTGGGTGTCACCAGGCCTATAACTACCGATACACACCCTCAACTGACCCTTAAAACAATGCCTGTAAGAATGTCTATCATTTAAGTAAAAGTTTCAGTTTGAGATTTTTAATCTACCGAATTCTCTGACAAAGGCCTTTTACTCCTTGTTTAACAAGCAAATATCAACTATTTGTATTAAGTTTGCTCTGTTTCGTTATGGCACATATCTTGTAAAATTCCTCACAAAATGAACTTTTAAATATTGTAATACTTCTTTTAATAAGGCAACTTCGATGAAATTCTCTTTATTCCTTTTCATCCTATTATTTACTGCTTTATCTTTTAATGAAAGTTATGCCCAGCCGGCAAGTGATGGCTGGAGTCTTGGATTCGGCGCAGTCTATCCAAGGTTTGTAAGTGTATCGGGAGACGGATATTCAGGTAATACAAACTTCGGGGGATACATGTCCTTTGAGAGAAACTTTTCAGAGTATATCGCCCTGCGGTTAAAAGGCGGTGTTTATCATATGGAATCTTATTATTACAAAGGAAATACAGTCAATCTTCACAAAGTAAATGCTTTTACGGGAGACCTGGATCTGTTATATACCATTCTGCCCTGTGAAGACATCTCTCCTTTTATACTGGCTGGCGGAGGATTTATCGGCTCAAAATCTCAGAACTCGTATAATCTCGAATTGAATGATTTTGTTGCAGGTTATGAAGTTAACCTTGGTCTGGGTGCATTCTGGAGTATGTCGGATGAATGGAAACTTACAGCGGAAATGAATTATCACACGCTTTCACACAACAAGCTGGATGGAAATTACAGTGTCAACGAACAGGATAAAGGTATCTTCGGAGGAAACGGTGATACATACATGACATTTGAATTGGGTGTTTTATATCAGTTCTCGCAGGGAGAACCTTCGACGCTGTGCAAGAAATGTCCTGAAGGCATAAAAGAAGTTTTCAGAACTGACACAGTCTATAAAGACGTTCCGGTAGTTAAAATAGAGAAGGATACTTTGTATCGTACTAAACCAATGTTGTTCAATGTCAATTTCGATTTCGATAAATCAACTATACGTGTGGAATCATACCCGATCCTTGAGCATGCAGTTGACGTATTAACGGAATACCCGGATATGAAAGTAATTATAGCAGGTCATACCGACAGCTTTGGATCCGATGAATACAATATTAAGCTCTCTGAAAGAAGAGTTAATTCAGTTTATGACTACCTGGTTTCACATGGTATCGGCGAAGACCGCATCACAAAGAAGGCTTATGGTGAGAAGCGGCCTGTACGAGAGAATAGTTCACCGTTAAACCGGGCATTTAACAGAAGAGTTGAATTTCAGATAGTGAATTAAATAAAAAATAGAAACGAGTATTATTATCGAATACTTTATTTAATCAAAAAAAAATAGAATATTGCGAATGAAAATTATGTGATTTTCAGGGGAAGTTATCTAGTTGAGTCATTGTAAATTATTAAATGGTGCAAAATGGGCAGGTTGAAACTGTTAGTGGGGTTAATTCTGTTTATTACTTTTATAAACTACCCTCAGTCTTTTATTAAAAATGATGTTCATCCATTTTCACAATCCCTTTTAGGTACAGCTTCCGGAGGGATAACAATCGGGAAAACAGATTATAAAGATGTGAAGCTGGGTATGAACGGAACGCTTTCCGCGACCTATTATTTCCCGGCAATGGATGAAAACATACTCGGAGTAAGACTGATGGGAGGCCTTGCAACTGTCAAAGGAACAGATTTAACCAAAGCACCGGCAACCTTCAGTACAGATGTACTATTACTCAGCGGTTCATTGCTTTATTCTTATGCGGTAACTCAGGATTTCCTTCCCTACGTGGGTGTGGGATTATCGTTCCTTTCATTTAGCCCAAAGAATGATAACGGTGAGCTGCTGATTAATAACCGCAGTAATATTTATGATAAAACTACTTTCGGATTTAATGCTGAAGCGGGAATTAATATCCCGGTTAACCAGCAGATCAGTATTCAGGTAAATTCAGCACTTCACTTTGTATTTAGTGATTATCTTGATGATGTGGCTCTCGGTAAAAATAAAGATTTCTTCTCAACTGTATCACTCGGAGTTACTTATACATTTTTAAGCGATCGGGATTCAGATGGTGATGGTATTGTCGATGCAGATGATAAATGTCCGCAGGAACCTGAAGATTATGATGGATTCCAGGACAGTGATGGATGTCCTGATTATGACAATGATGGCGATGGTATACCAGATACAAAAGACCAGTGTCCTAATGAAGCAGAAGATTTTGACGGATTCCAGGACACCGATGGATGTCCTGATCTGGATAATGACGGTGATGGAATATTAGACAAAGATGATAAATGCCCTAATGAAGCTGAAGACTTTGATGGTTTCCAGGATGAAGATGGTTGTCCCGACCTGGACAATGACAATGACGGCATCCCCGATAAAGACGATAAATGTCCTAATGAAGCAGAAACAGTTAATGGTTATCAGGATGACGATGGATGCCCTGATGTAGCACCTGAATCTCAGAAAACAGACACCCGGAAAGAAGCCGTAAACCAATCTTCTGATACTTTCACTCTCCAGTCAGACGATCTTTTCTTTACAAACCGTGCTGAAATAAAACCGGATGCATACAGGAAACTGGATGAAATTGTCTCCCGGATAAAGAAGAGTCCGGATACATTCTGGCGGATAGAGGGACATATGGATAGCCAGGGTCCTGAACAATGGATCAGAACAATGTCATCAAAACGCGCCGAAGCAGTTTATTATTATTTTATTTCTCATGGGCTGGATGCTTCAAAATTCACGATTTACGGACTTGGAGATAAATTCCCGGTTGCCAATAATACAACCGAGGAAGGAAGAGCAAAAAACCGTAGAATAGTAATTGTGAAAGAGCAGAAGTGAGTAATTTCACCCTGCTCTCCTCTTTTTAAGATAACTTTTTTCGCACCTCTTAAAAAATATTCCGGTAATTCTTACCAAGTGGAATTCAAACCCTAAAATATCCCTTAAAATCGTTGATTTTTATGGAGGTATGATTTTTGTCACCCATATAGCAGAGTGTGTTGATAATCTAGTTTAAAAGCGGAGAAATTATGGCAGTTAATATTCATTTGAGAGCAGTGGAACACGATTTTGAAGTAGCAGAAAAGGTTAATCCCGTAAAGGTTGATTTAACTGCTGTAAACACAAGGGGAAAAAATACAGGTTTGTTAAAACTATCATTAAGTGTAACATATTTCTTCGTTTTAGTTTATTTCCTTGTAAAATTGCTCGCATAAGAAATTTATTTAAAATCAAAAAAAGCTCTGAGAAAATCAGAGCTTTTTTTTTGCTAAATCTGCTTTTTAATTATTTTGGCAGGTACACCGGCAACAACAACACCCGGTGGAACATCTTTGGTTACTACTGCTCCCGCACCTACGATAGCGTTCTCACCCACCGTTACTCCGCATAGAATTGTTGAAGATGAACCTATAGAGGCACCTTTTTTAATATAAGTTTCAACTACCTTCCAATCCTGTTCTGACTGCATAGAGCCGTCAGGATTTACGGAACGCGGCATCTTATCATTAATAAAGGTTACATTATGACCAATAAAAACATTATCTTCAATATGAACCCCTTCGCATATAAAAGTATGTGAAGAAATTTTGCAGTTCTTACCAATGAAAGCATTCTTCTGTATTTCAACGAAGGTACCCACTTTAGTATTATCGTCAATTGAGCACCCGTATAAGTTTACAAAGTCAAATATTTTAACGTCTTTGCCAAGTTTGACATTGTTTATATTCTTTTTTTCCATCTTAATGTTTAGTAAAAAATCAGACTTCAATTTGTGAATTAGTAAAATACACCATTTTTCCCCTCTTCTTTAGTGATTCTGAACTTGCTTCCAGTATTCTTACGACGTTAAGGCCGTCAACTCCATCAGTTGCCGGTTTCCTGTTTTCCTTAATTGCATCAAGGAATTCTCTCGCTCCCATTGCAAGGGCTTCAGTCTGATTTATTTTTGGTGAGAACATATCACCGATCCTGTACTGGACCAATGCTTCGTGAATACTCTCCTGGGTCTTAAAGTCTACCCCGCTGTCGTAAACCTTTATCTTTTCAGAGTTTTCCATATCATCGAAAACAAGCATTTTTTTGTCGCCGCCCACAATCATTCTCCTGATCTTCACAGGAGAAGTCCAGTTAACATGAAAATGAGCAAAGCAGTTATCCTCAAAATAAATAGAAAGATGAGCAATATTCTCTTTTCCATTGTAGTTTGCTATTCCATTTGAACAAACCGCTTCTATTTTATGCTCGCCAAGCACATAATTCATTATTGAAAGGTCGTGAGGAGCAAGATCCCAAACCACATTTACATCACGCTGAAATAATCCCAGGTTTATTCTCTCAGAATCAAAATAAAGTATCTTTCCAAGTTCACCTTTATCAACCAGTTCCTTCATTTTCCTTACTGCACCCGTATAGATAAAGGTATGATCTACGAATATTTTAAGGTTTTTCTTTTCCGCAAGTGCAATTAATGCCTCTCCTTCAGCCGTAGTAGAGGTGAATGGTTTTTCTACCCATATATGCTTACCGGCTTCAAGACTTTTTCTTGCGAGCTCGTAATGTGTGTATACAGGGGTGGCAATAACAATTATATCAGTTTCACCATTTATGACTTCGGATGCATCTTGTGTAAGATGAGCTGCCGGAAATTTAGTTTTTATGAATTGTAGTCTCTCTATTCTTTGATCACAGGCTATAATTTTTTCAACATCGGGTTGAGCCATAAAATTTCTAACAAGGTTAGGACCCCAATAGCCAAGTCCGATTATTCCAACTTTCATTTTTCCTCCAGACTTATCAGTATTAACTTAGGATATTCACTTATTTTCCCTATTATCATTTTCCACCTCTTTAAAAAAGCATTGCAGGAATGCTTATAAAAGCCAATTAAAGGTCAAACCAGGGTGACATATTATTACTATAAAAAAAGATTAACAATACGAATATGCTCAATCTACTCGCCTTCAATATCATAAAAGAATATTCCAATAGCGTGCCACCAGCTTAGTTAGTTAAATGAGATTAATTAGAATAAACATAATACTTTCTTTTCAAAATGAGATATAATTAAACCAAACATAATATAATGATACATAACAAATGATGATTCTAAACAATTACAATAAGTTTAGTTCAAATTAATCACAGGTCAGGACAGTAAAAAGAGAATAACATCTAATGATCAATTAATTTTTTCTTTTAAAAACCAGCGGGTAGGATATTCTGTCAAAGTTACCCGGAAGCTCGCGGGTATCTTTGGCGGCTCTGCGTTTCCCTCCGTCCAACCCGGAAGATAATTAAGTACTTAGTATACAAAATATTCTTTTCTCTATCCTTTGGAATTTTGAAACAACCCCTTAAAACGCTCAAAAGTCACGCCTTTTTAAAATATCTGTGACAACAAACATTTAATATTTAATATATGTTGTAACTGTTAATGTTATTCCATATATTTACATTGTTAATTTTATAAACAGTAAAAAAGGAAAATTGAAATGGAAAGAACGAATATTGATAACCTGGTTAAATCAAATTGGAAAGTGGATACTGTACATTCTAAACTTGGTTTTTCCGCCAGACATATGGTTATTTCTGAAGTGGAAGGTCAGTTCAAAGAATTCGACATTAATGTTGATGCCAATGAGGAATTCACCGACAGTGAAATTGAGTTAACTATAAAAACTGACAGCGTTGATACAGGAAATACCGATAGGGATAATCACCTTAAAAGTCCTGATTTTTTTGACGCTGTTAACCATCCGGAAATGAAATTTGTAAGCTCCTCAATTGAGAAACTGAGTGATGAAGAATTCAAGCTTAAGGGAGATCTTACAATCCGGGGAATTTCTAAACCGATTGACCTCGATGTTACCTTTGGCGGAAAAATAAAAGATCCCTGGGGTAACGAAAGAGTCGGTTTTCAGATTGAAGGCAAATTAAACCGGTTTGATTATGACCTTAAGTGGAATAATTTAATGGAGACCGGCGGGGCTGTTGTAGGCAAGATTATAAAACTGAATTGTCATGTAGAATTAATCAAGGCCGAATAAGTTTTGAGCGGGGTCCGGGCAATTTCCGGACCTCTACTTCCCTTAAAGGAATAATGATATAATAAAAAAATGGTACAACACCAGATCTTTTTCTGATGAAATATTTGATCAGGAAAAAGAGAATGCAGTTAGAAGCAGAATTTCCTTGAAAGATATCCTCTTTTCAAATAAATTTAATTCACCCCTGGAAATTCTGACTGAAGAATCTATTAACACCTAAGGAAAATTATGAAAAAAATAATCCACCGTTCAATAGAAAGAGGAATTGCTGAACACGGCTGGCTCCATAGCAGACACAGTTTCAGCTTCGGGAGTTATTATAACCCTGAAAAAATGAATTTCGGACTACTCAGAGTGCTGAACGATGATATCGTTGAGCCGGGAGAAGGATTCGGAACTCATCCGCATGATAATATGGAAATAATATCCATTGTACTTGAGGGCAAACTTGAACACCGCGACTCAATGGGAAACGGATCTGTAATAAATGAGGGAGAGGTTCAGGTGATGTCTGCAGGATCAGGAATCACTCATTCCGAGTTTAATCCATCAGATACTGAGAAGGTAAATTTCCTTCAGCTCTGGATCTTTCCTAAGGAAAGAGGCATAAACCCACGATATGATCAGAAAAGATTCAATCTTGAGGAAAATAGCATCATTGAAGTAGTATCAGGTAAGAAAGATGGTGAAGGGTTGTTTATAAATCAGGGTGCCTCAATATACCGGGGAAAATTAGGTAGGGGCAAGGAGTTCACATTCAATTTTAATAAAAAGGGATACGGAGCCTACTTGTTTGTTTTAGAAGGTTCAATTATTTTGGATGATATAACCCTGAACAAACGCGATGCAGCCGGAATCTCTGATTCCGAATCCTTCTTAATCAAATCTGAGAAGGATAGTGAATATATATTAATAGAAATACCGATGAATTAATATGAAATTAGAAGAAGAAATCGTACAACAAAAATTTGAAAGTGACTATCACAAGGCCGCTGTTAATATTTTCTATACCTCAAACTGGCTGGCAAATCTTCATTCAGATGTATTTAAGCCGTATAATCTTACCATCCCCCAGTTTAACATATTAAGGATATTAAGAGGACAGTATCCGGGAGTTGTTAACCTGAAATTAATTAAAGAACGAATGATAGATAAAATGTCGGATGTATCCCGTCTGATAGAAAGGTTAAGAGAAAAAGGGCTGGTAGACAGAAAGACCTGTGAATCTGACCGACGGCATATGGATATAGGTATTACCCAAAAGGGACTCGATCTACTCAAAGCATGCGATGAAGATTTGAAAGAAATTAATAAAAGATTCTCCATCCTGAACGATGCCGAGGTGGAGACTCTGAATAATCTTCTTGATAAACTAAGAGGTTAAAACAGATTCTCAAAAATAAGTAATATAATGAGTATAGGAACCAATAATAACCCGATCCTTAAAAACCATATTTTGAACTTATTCTGCGTAACTACCATTCCCAGAATGTCATCATAATACTCATTATTCTCAAATATTTTTTTAACTGCTTTTTTCATTTCAAAACCGAATTTTTTATAAGTGCATTATAGTGAGTGTACTTCATTTATAAAATGTTTATTGTCACCGAGAGGTTAGTATCAAAGAGTATGATCAGGAATATATCTGACTAAATATTGAATCAGTCACAGAATTTTATGAAATACTGGTTTTTCTTATCTTTGCAAGGCTTAATAATTATTACTTTCTGCCCCGGTAGCTCAGCAGGATAGAGCGTCGGTTTCCTAAACCGCAGGTCGGAGGTTCGAATCCTCTCCGGGGTACCATATATTACGAAAGTTCGTACTTTCAAATTCACTGGATATTATTTTGTCCCATTTTTGGGTTATTTGACTGTTTGCCCTAACTTTAACTGTTATCTCCCCTCTCCTGATTAGCTGTTCATTTAGATATGACCATCTCGAAGAGAAGTTAATCTAATTCCCCGATTGATTTCCAATTTTTCACGTGTGGACAAATTTATTCTAGTCGTTCTTCTGATTCTGAAATCTTCAAAGGAGGAACCTTTTACCCTCGTTACATGCCTGAAGAAGCCCAACAGAAGGCCTAGAGAGGTCGACCAGTTGCGCCGGCCGGGAGAAAGACCCACTAGTGCCCGGGAGAAGGCCAGATGGACTTGCAAGGGCCTCGAAGAATGACTTTATGTTTCGTCAGGACTTTTTTTCCAGGGAAACAAATTTCATTGTGATATTGAAAAAGAAATCCTATTTTGAGGTCACTATCCCGCTTATAATGAGCTAAATAAATTTTTCATTTTAAAAGAATGATTTTATTTGAAATCAAATGTCATCCTTTGCCTGATAACTATACTCTTTTTATCACGGCAGCTATTTCCCCAGAGTGAGGATTTAAATTTCACTCATCTGGATGTTAATAACGGACTCTCCCAAAACCAGGTTTTCTGCATATACTCAGATTACAAAGGATTATTGTGGTTCGGGACTCAGGAAGGTCTGAACATGTATGACGGATATACATTCAGAATATTCCGACATCAGCCGGGAAATATTAACAGTTTGCCGGATTATGCCGTAAATACGATTTGCGAAACAGATACAGGTATATTCTGGATAGGCACACGCGAAGGAATGAGCAGGTTCGATCTCAAACAGGAAAAGTTTACGCATTTTGTTCATAATCCCGGGTCAGAAAATTCACTGGTCGATAATAACGTCTGGCTTATTAAAAAGGATAGCGAATCAAAATTATGGATTGCTACGAAAGACGGTTTAAGCAGATTTGATCCTGACGATAATAAATTTACTAATTATAAATTCAGTCCCGCAGATACAAACTCGGTAAGCAATAACTTCGTTTTTGCTATTGTTGAAGATGTCAATAAGAATATATGGATAGGGGGAAGAGGGGGTGTTGACCGCTACGATCTCAGGAAAAAGAAATTCTACAATTATAAACTGCATCCTGAAAATCCTGCTAGCATTTCGCTTAACGGTGTAACAAGCCTATACATCAAAGACGATATCCTCTGGGTAGGATCTTACTCGGGACTATATTCAGTCCCTATCGACAATCCTGATCAGACAGGTCTATCTTTCACATATCATCTTAAGGATCTTAATCCAGCTGTCAGGAGTATATTCGCTTCAGCCAACGGTAATTTGTGGGTGGGAACTATGGGTGAAGGACTCATCAGGTATAATCCCGCATCGGGCGCCGTATACAAATTTAATAAATCAGATGAGGCCGGCAGTATCAGTGACGATTATATTGCTTCACTTTATGAGGGAAAAGACGGGGTGCTCTGGGCGGGAACTTCTTCTTCGGGCTTAAATAAATTCAATCTTTCTTCTGAGAGATTCAAAACAATAAGTTTCTCCCGGGATTATCCCTGGAGACAACCCGAAGTCAGTGCAGTTATTGAAGATCAGAATTCCAATCTCTGGGTCGGTACAACCTCGGGCGGGGTAATTAAGATAACCGGACATCTATCGCCCAAACCTGCCTTTCAATATTTTGGTTATGATGAAGGTCCTGATTTCTATTTACGGCCGGTGGAGATCAGAACTTTAACCGAAGATAAACAGGGAGAAATCTGGGCAGGAACATTCGGTAACGGAATTTATATTATAAATTCCAATACAGGAAAAATTAAAAGAATTAAAAACAAGCCTGGGACGCAAAATACCCTCTCAAATGATTTTATCCATTCCATCCGTATATCAAGGGGTGGTAATGTATGGATTGGTACCGGGGCGGGAGGTCTTGATAAATTTAATCCCCTTAACGGTTCCTTTACACATTTCAAACACGACCCTAAAAACGACCAGTCCATTTCGGCAAATGAGGTTACGGCGATATGCGAAGATAATGACGGCTATCTCTGGGCAGGCACTTCGATCGGCGGATTAAATAGGCTGGATCCCCGAACAGGCGTGTTCGAACATTATAAGCATAGTACCGGGGATGTAAATTCATTAAGCAGCAACAGGATTATATGTCTTTATATTGATCGCCGGCTGAATTTATGGATCGGGACATTCGGGGGCGGTCTTAATAAATGGCAGAGCGATAAAAACTCTTTCAGGCAATATACAACGAATGACGGTCTGCCTAGCAATATAATAAATTCAATTGTTGAAGATCCTACCGGTAATCTCTGGATCAGTACAGATAACGGACTTTCGGTTTTCAATATTTCTTCAAATGAGTTCCGCAACTATGATGTAAAAGACGGATTGAGGGACAATAATTTTCTTCAGAATTCAGGCTGGGTAAGCACGACTAACGGTCTCATTTATTTTGGCAGCAGCAAAGGGCTAAACTTCTTCCGGCCCGGGGAACTTGAAACCAGTCTTATATCTGACCTGGTGTTTACCGATTTTAAGATATTTAATAAATCTATAACACCCGGGGAAGGATCAGCACTTAAATCGAATATTTTGTATGCAGATGAAGTTACCTTATCGTATGATCAGAATTTTATAACCTTTGAGTTCGCCTCACTCGATTATAATAATCCCGAAAAAAACAGGTACGCATATAAAATGGAGGGTTTTAATAAGGACTGGATCTATTCCGGCAGCCAGAGATATGCAACGTTTACAAACCTTGATCCCGGGGAATACCTTTTCCGCGTAAAAGCATCAAACAGCAGCGGTATATGGAATGAAAAAGGAATAGCCATGAGAGTAATCCTTCTTCCACCGTGGTGGCAGACATGGTGGGCATATCTTCTGTACTCCGCAGCATTCATCTCGATTATGTTTTTCGTACGTCAGTTTGAACTTAGACGAGTGAAGCTCAGGAATGAATTACAGATGAAGAATGTGGAGGCAAAGAAACTCCAGGAGATTGACAAAATGAAGTCAAGGTTCTTTGCAAATATCTCCCATGAATTCAGGACTCCTCTTACCCTGGTCCTCGGCCTGATAGATAAACTCTCATCATCAGCCGACGGGTCCTCTAAAAAGGATTTCGGGATAATAAGAAAAAATGCGTATCGTCTGCTTCAGCTGATAAACCAGCTTCTGGAACTTTCCAGGCTTGAAGCAGGAAATGTAGAGCTTAGAGTATCGAAATATAATATCAACCTGTTCCTTCAAAGAGTACTCTCGTCATTTATATCTCTGGCCGAGAAGAAGAACCTTACGATCATTTTTAATAATATGATGCTTAACGAACCGCAAGCGCAGAAAGAAATTTTCCTGTATTTCGATTTTGAAAAATTCGAGACGATTTTCTACAATCTTATAGGAAATGCTTTGAAGTTCTCCCCGGAGGGAGAAAGAATTGAAGTCGAGATAATCCCCCATCTTCACAACGTAGAGATCAGGATTACTACTACGGGGATCGGTATAAAGCAGGAGAACCTGCCTTTTATTTTCAATAGATTTTACCAGACCGATGAAAGCAGCAGTCGGGGATATGACGGAACAGGAATTGGACTGGCTCTTGTGAAGGAACTGATAGAACTGCATGACGGCGAAATAAGCGTTATGAGCATAGAAAATAAGGAGGTTACCTTTACAATCAGGATGCCTGTGGGAAGAGCACATTATGATCCCCGACTTATATACGAAGAGGTCGGTGAAGAATTTGATTACTCTGAAGGAAATGCGGAAGCGTATGGGATCGTTACAGGGGATTTTTATGATGAGCAGGAAAATGAAAAACCTGAACCTTCAAATGCACGGATCATCCTTGTTGTTGAAGATAACATTGACCTGAGGAATTATCTTGTTGAACAGCTTGAGGAAATTTATACAGTGGTGGAAGCTGAAAATGGGGAAAAAGGACTTCAGATTGCCGATGAGATAATTCCAGATCTGATTATCAGCGATATAATGATGCCGATAATGGACGGCTATGAAATGTGCAGAAAGATAAGGAACAACTTTAAAACCAGTCATATCCCGATAATAATGCTTACAGCAAAAGCCGGCAGAGATGATAAGCTTGAGGGACTTGAAACAGGCGCTGATGATTATCTCCTTAAACCTTTCGACAGGAAAGAGCTGCTGATAAGGGTCAAAAATCTGATTAAACTAAGAGATCAGATGAAAGAGAAGTGCAGAACGGAAATGCTTCTCAAACCGAGGGATATAACCGTTCCGTCATCTGAAAAAGTTTTTGTTGAAAAATTAACGGGAATAATCGATAAGAATATGAGCAGCGAAAAATTCGGCGTGGATGTACTGAGTTCCGAAATGGGATTAAGCCGCTCGCAGCTCCATCGAAAATTGAAAGCGATTACCGGTCAGTCAACTACCGAATTTATCCGGAATTTCAGGCTTCAAAGGGCTGCTGATCTCATAAAGCAGGGCTCAGGAAATATGGCGGAAATTGCTTATAATGTTGGCTTCAGTTCCCAGGCCTATTTTACAAAAAGCTTCACAGAATTTTTCGGTCTTCCGCCCGTGGAATACCGTCGTAAAAATCTGAAGGTTAACCCTGACTAAAGAATAAATACCCTGTTATTTTTGTACGAAATTTGTACACCTGCAACAGGCATTATAAGAATTGCAACAATAGTTAAAATCCGCATTTATGATGAAAAAGCGGGGAAAAATGAGGCAACAATATTTATAAAGGCTGCAACCATCCTGAAATATATCCCTTCTTCTGAAATTTAAGTTTGCTGGTGAAAATGATGATGACTTTAACAGTCCGCCGGTCTTCATCAGGAAAACTTAATTAAAATTAAAAAGGATATATTATGAAACGGACACTTTTTTTCCTGTATGGCACATTCTGCTACCTCGTTTTTTTCGCAACATTCTTATATGCAATGGGATTCCTTGGGAATTTCCTTGTCCCGAAAACTATTGATTCCGCTGTCACTCTTCCGCTGGGTGAAGCACTATTGATAAATCTTTCCCTTCTCGGCCTATTTGCACTTCAACACAGCATTATGGCACGGAAAGGGTTTAAAAAATGGCTTACTAAATTTATTGCCGAACCGCTTGAGAGATCCACGTATGTGCTTTTCTCCAGCCTGGCATTAATTCTCCTGTTCTGGCAGTGGCAGCCTATGGGCGGAGAAATATGGAATTTCTCGGGAACGGCTTTAGGTTACGTTATTTACGGAATGTATGCATTCGGATGGCTGCTTGTACTGGTAACAACATTCCTTATAAATCATTTTGATCTGTTCGGGTTGAGACAGGTTTGGCTTTATCTTTTAGGTAAAAAATATACTAACCTGGGATTCGTGACCCCCGGACCCTACAAAATGATCAGGCATCCATTGTATCTCGGTTGGTTGTGTGTATTCTGGTCAACTCCGGTTATGTCAGTAGCACATCTGGTTTTTGCTGTTATGACTACAGCGTATATCTTCTTTGCTATCAGGCTCGAGGAAAAGGATCTGGTTACTATTCACGGAAGGGATTATACTGAGTATAGAAAGAAAGTACCTATGATGCTGCCCTTCGGTAAAAAAGAAAAAATTGCAGTTTCAAATTATGACAAGGCTGCTTAAATGGTTTATCATCCGGCCGTAAAATTACGGCCGGAATTCCGGTAAGGAATTATCAAAGAACATTCAAACGGAGTAGTTAAGATGCAATCGGCCATGACGATCATAAATAAGCTTGCTTCAAAAAATATCATCATACGAATGTATAAGTATTATATAATAGACAGCATTATCATTGTCAGGAAAGAAGGATTTAAGTCGCTTTTGAAAAAAAGAGGATGGAAGATTTTTGCGGCAGTTATAGGATATTATGTGGTACGGGATACTATTTTGTACATATTGATACCCTACCTGGCCGCAAGGAGTATAATTTAACATAAAAAATAAAAGGTACAGTTAAATGAACACCGATGTAATCGAATATAATGATGACATAAAAATAAAAAATGGAATTGCTCTCAAGGCAGGAAGACCATTAGGACTGGACAATCTGAACCCCGATAACCTGATGGTCGCAAAAGATTTTATGCTGCTTCAAAGAGTTGTAACGAAAGTAAATTCAATACTTGATAAAAGCGAACTGTTGAAACAAATAGTTCAGGATGTTTCAAATACACTGGGATTTACAAGATGCGCTGTATTGCTCTACCATGAGGATGTCGATCAGCTGGAAATTGCAGCCCTTACCGGCTGGGATGATGAAAACTTTTACCCCGGATACAGGGTAAACAGGGATGAAGGTATCGTATGGAAAGCTGTGAGGGAACAAAGGATCATTTATATTCCCGATGTACTCGATTTTCCTGATGAAATTCCCTGTGCTTTCACAAGCAGATCGCATCTTGATATTCCCTTATATCATCGTAATAAATTCGTCGGTATCCTTAATGCCCAGAATATAAAGGTCAATGCTTTTAGCAAGCATGATCTAAGACTTCTCAGAATGCTCGCTTCGCATATTTCTATAGCAATAGAAAATTCGCGCCTGTTTGAATTAGAGAAAAAAGAAAAAGAGGCAATGCAGAGCGAACTTAAAGAAGCAAAATATATCCAATCAGGATTGTTCCCTAAAAAATCTCCGGTTCTTGCTGACTTCAGAATTGGAGGCCTGTGTGAACCATGTCTCTGAGGTAGGCGGCGACTGGTACGATTACATCAAACTTCCTTCGGGAAAAATAGGTGTTGTCCTCGCTGATGTTTCGGGCAAAGGTCTCCCTGCAGCTTTGCTCATGTCATCTGCAAGAACAGTTTTCAGGGTCATCGCCTCAACTGAAGATTCGCCGTCCCGGGTTCTTAGTAAGGTTAATGAATTCCTGATAAGCGATCTTCCCCCCTCGAGGTTCATTACAATGATCTATCTGGTTATTGATCCGGAATCAGGAAGAATAACCATGTCCAATGCAGGACATATGTGGCCAATCCATAAATCAGGAAGTTCTATAACCCAATTGCAGCACGAGGCAGGTTTTCCTCTCGGAATACAAAAAGAGGATTATGCGGAACATGAAATTAGAATTGAAGCCGGTGATAAACTCATTTTATATTCTGACGGAGTATCAGAAGCTGCCAACAGGCAGGAGCATTTCTTCGATGAAAAAATGATATACACCAGTTTACAGAAAGATTCTGCCGGTTTATGCACAATTTATGATGATCTGAAATCATTTGTCGGTTCGGCTGAACAGAATGATGATATTACACTGGTAGAAATAGAGAAGAAATAAAAGATCGACTGCGGGAATCTCATCTTGTGATGTAAAGCAACTAACCCCTGCTTCACGATATATTTTAAAATTTTTTTATTGTTTTTGTTCTTGTAAAACGTAATTTCATGACAAAGAAATCATCTACGTTTAATCAATACGGTCGCGGCTGTGGTAATCCTCAGACTGTATTTAATATTTACGGGCTTTATTAATTTACCTGTTCCTCTACCTGAACAGTGCGTTGTTCTATTTTTTCCTTATCCCACACTCGCTCTTGTTTACCGAATACAGATAATTTTTTTTGGTTCTAATCAAAAGGAGAGTATCATGAATACAAGTTAATCTTTAATTAAACGGTGGGCAACGGAATGAATTTATTGAAAAAACAATATGAGGTAATGATATGAAAATAAAAATTTTAAGTATTTATGTTCTGGCATTGTTTGTACTCACTGCCCTCTATTCCTGTTCTGATAAAACAGATAGCGTGACAGATTCTCTTCAGAAGAAAGCCCCGGCTATGCAGCCGAGTGATGTCTCGGTATCTGTATTCGCAGCCGGACTGAACAATCCACGTGGGCTCAAATTCGGACCCGATGGTTACCTTTATGTTGCGGAAGGTGGATTGGGGGGCAATATCTCAACTGCAGGTCTTTGTGATTCGGTTATATCACCGGTAGGTCCTTATACAGGCGACTTTACTGCCAGCATCTCTAAGATCAGTCCGTCGGGCGATATAACAATAGTTGCAGATAACCTTCCTTCCAGTCAGACAAGCGCTCAAACGGGTTCACTGGTAAGTGGCGTTGCCGATGTAGCTTTTATCGGAAATACACTTTACGCAGTGCTTGCCGGTGCAGGCTGCTCTCATGGTTTCCTGAATGATCCTAATGGAATAATAAAGGTGAACAGTGATGGCACCTGGGATCTGATCGCAGACCTGAGCGACTGGCAGCATAATCACCCCGTTATAAATCCGGAAGAAGATGATTTTGAACCGGACGGTACCTGGTATAGTATGCTGAACGTCCGCGGTGATCTTTATGCTGTTGAGCCCAATCATGGTGAAATAGTTAAGGTCACAACAAGCGGAAATATCAGTCGTGTAATTGATGTATCTGCTTCGCAGGGACATATAGTTCCCACTGCACTGGCCTACCATGGTAACTTCTATTTCGGCAACCTGAATACATTTCCCATAGTACCGGGAAGTTCGAAAATATTTAAAGTTACACCGAGCGGAAATATTCAGGAACGGGAAACAGGACTAACAACGGTAGTGGGTCTTGTTTTTGATAACCAGGCCAGGATGTACGCCCTCGAAATGTCTACCGCGCCCGGAGACCCAACTCCAGGTACAGGCAGAATCGTTCGTATTCAGCCTTCCGGTCAGCAGGAGGTGCTGGTTGATACGCTGTTTTTCCCGACAGGTATGACGATGGGTCCTGACGGCGCTCTGTATGTTTCAAATAAAGGATTCGGTCCGCCTATTCCGGGGTTCGGTGAGATATTAAAAGTAAATGTTAATTGATTTTTACTGAAGAACTATTTTTGAAACCAAAAAAGGCTGTCTCAGAAGTCAAGACTTATTAACCTGAACATAGCGTTACGCTTTAGCGGGGGTTCAGGTTCTGATTTAGGTTCGAAATCGAATCTCCGGATTTCGAAATAATCCTGCTATGCTAGACAGGTGAGGAATGTTATTTTTGAGACAGCATCTTTTATTTTATTTTATTCAGGTCTAAGTTCCCATTCCGCCGGCAGAAGCTATCTCAGCAGACATACCGCATACAAAGAGGCTATATCCTTCTCCTGAATCCTTCTCCTCTCACCTCGTGAACATTGCTTATTATCATAAAAGCATCAGGATCAATTTCTTTAACCACATTTGTAACCGTTCCCAATTCCTTTAAAGTCACAACGGTAACAATAACTTCACGTTCAACATTTTTGTACAGTCCCCTTGACTTAAGTGCTGTTGCCCCGCGACTTGTCTGCTCCATTAAACCTTTGGCTACTTCAGGATATTTATCAGAGATAACATATACAGCCCTTGCGTAATCGAACCCGTCAATAATTACATCAATAATCCTTGAGGCTATAAAAAGAAGGAAAAAGGCATAAAGGGTCAGTGCAAATGCGGGACGGTCGGGAGAAAGGTGTTTAAATTCAATTACAAATCCCGCCATGGTAATAACAACAAAATCAATCATCATTATTGCCATACCCGGTTTAACACCGAACTTCTTTTGCATTATGGCAGCTACGATATCCGAGCCTGCTGTAGTTCCTTTAAACTTGAATATTATACCCAGACCTATCCCCAGTAGAGCACCTCCTACCAGCACCAGGAACAGGAAATCATGGTGAAGCAGATCTCTGATTGTCTGAGTATCCTGTAGCCTGATATATCCGAAACCCGGTATGTCCCCTCTGAAAAAATCTATGAAGAATGCGCTCAGAGTAAAACCGACAAAAGTCCGGATCCCGAAACTTCTGCCGAGTGAAATGATGCCCCAAATAAAAAGCGGAATATTCAATACCCAGATTGTTAAACCTATGGGAATTGTATTATTCGACAGATAATATACAGCCATTGCAAGTCCGCTCACCCCTCCCGGTACAACCCTTGCATCTACAAGGAACACTCCTATGCCTATCGACATCAGCGCAGCACCTATTGTTATTGCTGTATAGTCGATAAAAGCCTGTTTCAACGTATGTTTATCGCTCATCACCTCACCTGATTCAATTTGAACTGCAAATATAGGAATCAGCAGAATCTTCCGAAAACGTTATTACCCGGCATCATATTTAATCATTTGCCTATATCTTCACGATATTTTAGTTTACATACAGTAAAAATCAAACCGGATTACGCAATGCCTGCACAAAATGGAAATAAATTCTTAACCATTGATGATTATCTCTCCTCGGTGCCGGGGGAAATGAAAATAGTCCTTGAAGAACTTCGTAAGTTAATACGAGAGGCAGCACCTGAAGCAGAAGAAGTGATAAGTTATAATATGCCGGCTTACAGGCAGGATGGGATGCTGGTGTATTTTATGGCCCACAAAAACCACATCGGTTTTTACCCAGGGAATAACGCAGTTAATGAGATATTTAAGGAGGAACTCAAAGAATATAAAACTTCAAAGGGTACTATTCAACTTCCTGTAAACAAAGTCCTTCCGAAAAGACTCCTACAAAGAATTGTGAAGTTCAGGATAAAAGAAAATGTTGAAAAGGCCAAACTGAAAAAGCAGGGACGTAGAAAAATGTAAGATGACTCTCCTCCCGTCAATTCTACATATTCAGCCATTATGTATACGCAGAAAACATAGGTAAAAATGTGAAAATAAAAGTGTACAAGTCTTTGTAATATAAGGACTTATATTTTCTTTTGATTTTCCATTTTGAGCTTTACTTTTATATTTTTTGTTACTTATTTGTTACTCAAATAATTTGTTAATCATTCAGGAGGAAATGATATGAGAGTAACTGTAAGAACTAAGAAGCTTAAAAACGGAGGTAGCAGTATTTATCTGGATATTTATCATGTTGGCAAAAGAAAGTATGAATTCTTGAATTTGTACTTATCGAAGGATAAAATTCAGAATAAAGAGACTAAAAAACTTGCCGAACAAATCAGAGCAAAACGAGAGCTTGAATTAGCCAGCAATGAATTTGGTTTTTCAACCTCTTTTAAGAAAAAAACCAATTTCATCCAATATTTTGAAAAATGGATTTCAGGGAAAAAATTCAATTCTATCTATGATTGTGCTTTAATAAAAGTAAAAGAGTTTGCTGGAAATAATCTTACTTTTCAAAATATTGATGAAATTTGGATAGAGGATTTAAAAAGTTTTTATTAAATAATACTAATATCTCACCTAACACAGCCAAGCATTATTTTGTTATCTTAAAACGTGTCCTTAACGATGCTGTTAAGAATAAAATAATTCAATCTTCACCAGCATTCTACTCTTCAAATGTTAAAACTAAAGACACTAAAATTGATTTTCTAACCTTTCATGAAATTAAGAAATTGTTTGAAACAAAGTATCGCTTCAAATATCCTGATGTTAAAAGAGCATTCTTATTTTCTTGTTACACTGGACTACGTTTTTCAGACATAAAACAATTAAAATGGAAACATATAAAATCGGATAATGTTGAAATTTTGCAACAAAAAACATCTGAATATCTTTATATTCCTTTATCTCACTCAGCCATCGGTATCCTATCTCCAAATACAAATATTATGCACCTACCAGACAGTTTTGTTTTTAATATACCTGATAGATTTTCAATTGGATCATTGATAAAAAAATGATTTAAAGATGCGCTGATTGAAAAAAATGGACACTATCATGTGAGTCGACATACTTTTGCAGTTATGCTCATTAGTTCCGGGGTAGATATTTATCGGGTAAGTAAATTAATGGGACATAAAAGCCTAAGGACTACTGAAATTTATACAAAACTAATCGATGAAAAGAAAAAAGAAGCTGTTGACAGACTTCCTATTATTGAGGTGGCAATATGAATTATGATATTTTATATGGTTCATTCGAAGAATTCATAAAATATATTGAAGATAATTTCATGACTCCTACTGAAAAACTTAATATATACAGGGAGTATCTATTTCAAATACAACGATTATTCAATATAAAAAAAAGATATACCGAACAGGATTTTGCAGACGAAACAGCTTTATATGCTCTTCTCCAAAATCCAATATTTAACGATTATTATCATAGATATCTTCTTAATAAATGGGATGGAGATTTGGAAACCCAAGCGTTATACTATGAGCAAGGAGTATTTAACTTATTCAAAAATCTTGAATCATTTTTAAATGGGATATCTACTGAAATTCAATATTTAGAAAACCAAAATGAGATTAAGGAATTAGTTGAGGATATACAAGGTGGCAAGTCAGCTTCTCCGAAAATATTTTATTCTGACCTCGTTCATATTTTTCAAACAATGAAAAGTATAGGATATTTCCCTGAGAGACCCCCAACTAAAAAAATTGCTAATCTGTTCTCTGGAGTTACCAATTTTGAAACTAATTATAATGCTACTGTAGGTCAATTGAAGGACAATCCTAATAGGAAGACCAATAGTGATAAATTATTTTCATTTATTAAAAACCTTATCGATTTCTTTGATGATGATAAAATACTAAATGATCTTAGGGATCATATTGATAAGTTGATCAAACATCCTAAATAAGGCCTCAACATTATATAATATTTATAATTCCCTTTTATTTCAGATTTTTACTAGTTGTATCTAAAATATTCAATTAATTTTGAGGTACAGTTATGGAGAAATCGAACAAAACAATTTATGATTTAATAAATCACCTAACCTTCAAGGAGGCTACGGATTATTTGGGTGTATCAAAATCTTACCTCTATAAGCTTACACATAAAAATTTGATCCCATATTACAAACCAGGCGGCAAGTTAATTTATTTCCTAAAAAAGGACGTGGATGAATGGCTTTTCAAAAATCGTATTAGAAGCAGAGAGCAAATCGAGCAGGAAGCAATCGATAGAGTTACTCTCAAAAAATAATTGTCCATCGGGAGTAATTTATTCATTTCGATTTGAGTTATTATGGATAACACATCAGAAAATAAGATGGAGCATAAATTCTCTGTTGAATACGCAAAAAAATGGAGTGTAGATGAAGCTATAGTTCTAAGGTTAATTATTTATTTTGTGAGTCTGAATCGAAGTAAGGGGATTAATTATCAATATGGACATTATTGGATGTTCTGCTCGATAAAAAAATTAACAACAGATTACCAACCGTATTTTAGTAAAGGACAATATAGAACAATAATAAAAAATCTTATCAAAAATGGAGTAATAATTGCCGCTGATTTAAATAAAAACGGTTGGGTAAATCCCAATTGGTATGCAGTTAAAGATGAAACAATGTTATTGGATATATTTCCTGCTCCCCAAGATAAATTGGATTTAAAGGATAGAAAGCAGCTAAATATATTTATAAAAGGCAAGAGGCTTGAAATCTCAACACAAAATTTATCAGATAATGAATTGAGAGAGAAGATTAGAACTTCACCCAATCTTAGTTTAAGTGATAAGAATGCACTGAAAATAAATTATCCGAACATAGAGAATGAATGGTATTATATAGGAGATGATTTTGACAGACTTTTTGAAAGTATACCAGATGAATTTGATAAAATGGATTTTGATGAATTGAGAAAATTTATAAAGCAGAATAAATTAAGGATAGTTTTAACGGCCGAAATGGACATAGATAATGTCAGGAATGAAATTCGTTTCTGCTTAAGAAATAAATTCAACATTAAGAAAGAAATTCCAACAGAGAAACGAAAATCAGGATCTTGGTACTTAGATGATATTGACTAAATTCAGCATATAGGTTTGTCAGAATTAGCACATAGGATTGTGGATTTCGGTAAATATATTTGATAGAATTGGCTCATTTATAATATTATAAATAAGTTAATTAAATAAACTGTTCAACTCTGTTGGAGTGCTTCGCACTCAAATCTAAAGGAGCGGAAATACATTTGATGCTATTCTTGAATTGTGTAATATTTCTTCAGCTGATGAGGCACACTGAATTAAGACATTTAACATATACATTTGCACTACCTTATAAAAAATCACTTAGCCTGCCTCAGCTAATGGAGAATTTAGGGTATTCTTCAATACCCCCTCCACCCTTAAATCACTTGAGATCAAATTTCTATGGAGCACTGAGCAGTCAAGAAAAATTTTTTTAGCTACCGAGCTTCAAAGCTATTTTTACGTACTATCCTCAACCATTCTTTTTTAATTTTTCGAAATACTACACTGAAGTTTCTCTAAATCTAAACGCTGACTCCGACTGCACCTGAATAAACAACCAAATGATTTATTTCAACAACAAGAGGAAAGGTTCTTCCAAATATCACACCTGTTCTAATACCTTTTTCGGCCTCTGCTAAATATAGTATTGACCTATATGGATAATGTATTGTCATACCCATCTCATTTACAAATATTGAAAAAATTCATCACTTATTTCAGTGAGTTTAGCCTCTTTGAATTTTTTTGGTTAGTTATAATTAATTCCAATTATTTTATTTAGGTATTTTGCAAATATTTCTTTCATAAATCTTCCTTTCGCTATGTAATAGTGATTAGCAATAACGCAAATATTTTCAAATATATTTACAAGTTTATGGCATCAAAATACTTATCTATCCCAATAATGAATTTGATAAGCAAATCTTCAACACCATCGGCCAAGTTTCTTTGAAATACTGCATTTCCTCCGCCCTCACCCTTTAGAACAGGAACTCCCATTTCATAAGCAAATACCTTCCGTTCCAAGGAATCTCGTTTAACCTCTACTACAACAGTCATGGCCATTGTATAATTTCCACTACTAACAATTCCACCTTCATGAGATGAGATTCAAGGTTTATTATTTGAACTTTAACTTTGTTCTTAGATCTATCATTCATGGTACTAAACTTACTTTGAAGTAACTCAGTTATTTTACTTTTAAATGGATTATTCAGGGGGAAAGCTACGAAATCCACATGGGACCTAAATTTACCTCAACCATGTCCCCATCGGGATGGCCAATAAAACTGAATGATACATCTCTGCTTTTTCCAGTATTTATATTCTGTTGCATATCAGCTGGGATAGTATTAGAAATATAGAGAACAGATGTCACATGAAATGAAAAAGTAGATAACGACTACAAACAACAAATATTTAGCAGTTTTAATGATACCTCCATAATTAAATGATAATTATTTATGCATCTGAAAGCATATTGCTTACAAGCATAAAGAGTCTAATAATTTTTTTCAAATTGAATTATTTGACGATCACCCCAATGTCATCGTAAGTCTTAGATATTAATCCGTTATCCCCTAATAAGAACTAATATAATTTAATAGTATTAAACTTATAGGACAAGAAAAATTTTCCTTAACTACAGGATTTTGGGTTTTGATTTCAGTTTATTGCTCCAATTTGACAAGGATATAGACTCTGTTTTTTAAGCGGAAAGTTATTATTTTGAATCAATAAAGCTCATTTCTTTTGGATGTATTCTTAATTTAAAACAAAACTAAAATGAATGTCGAAAAAATTTTTAATGCTTTGCAGAATGATGAAATGAATTCTGCCTTAGGAATAATATGCGGTGAGTTAGAAAAACAGGGGTACACTGTTAATCTTGAAGGAATAGATGTGAATGCAGAAGGATTCTATCAGGGTACATTTAGTTATTTAGAGGATGTTGCCGGGGAGAATATAAATTAAGATTATTTAAGAATATGGTGCCCGTACAAAAATTTATTCTGCTGTTCAGCGAGTATAATGATTTTGTAATTAAAAAATTTATTGATGGCTGAGAATATTGGATACAATCAGTAAGGAAAAACGCAGTCTGAATATGGTTGCTATGACATCAAAGAATACTTCACCAGAAAAAAAAGTTAGAAAAATACTGTTTAGTTTAGGATTCAGATATAGATTACACAGTAAAAAGTTACCTGGGAAACCAGATATAGTATTAAAAACATATAATACGGTTATATTTATAAATGGATGTTTCTGGCATCAGCATAAAAATTGTAAAAGAGCAACTATTCCCAAAACAAATAAGGCTTATTGGATTCCAAAGCTTAAAAGAAATATTGAGAGGGATAAAATCAATAGAGACAAATTAAAAAAAGGAGGTTGGAAAGTAGCAATCATTTGGGAATGTCAGGTGAAGGATACTGAAAAATTGTATAGAATCATAAATAATCTTTTCAAGAGTTAAATAATTCATTCATCTGTAAATGGTCGAGATTACCTGATGGTAAATGTTCATATGAGATCCCGGCATATGTTTTCAGAATCGATTCAAATATGATTTGAGATAAAACTGGGGGAACAGCCATACCTATCTGCTTTCTTACACTTTCTTTTGAACCATAAAAAATAAAATTATCAGGGAAAGTTTGAATACGGGCTCTCTCCCTATTCGTGAGTGCTCTATTTTCTTTTCCAATGGTGTACATAGAGTGCCTCCGCCTCCACTCCCGGTAATTGTATATGCTGGTTTATTCGGATGCAATTTTTTATAGATATGGCTTAAGCGAGTCTTTGAAACATTAAGCCTGAAAGATTCTGGTAATTTAGCATTCCAAGCGTTTTGACCAGGCTTAATATGTTCTAACCTTTTAACAACTCTTGGAGATTGTTTTGTAAGTTCATTATTCGAGGCTGTATCCGGGATAGGCGGATTCCCGAGAGAAGCTTCCTCAACTGATATATATTTTTCGATATGCGTTGGCTTAGGTACATTGAATTTTATCCCTAAATCAGAAGCGCACACCCACTATTATTACTCTATGTCTTGTTTGTGGAACGCCATACTGTTCTGCTTTATAAAGGTGAATCGTTAAATTATATCCAATACCAGCTGTAGAAAGATCCTTTAGAATCATTTTAAATGTTTTTCCAGCATCAGCAGATTTTATTCCGCTAACATTTTCAGCCACAAAAAAGAGAGGGTCAAATCTGTTAATAACCCTAACGCCATATGAATAGAGCGGACCAAATTTGCCGTTTATTCCATTCTGTTCTCCGACGACGCTGAAGTCATTACATGGAAATCCATATGCAAAAATATCTATGGGAGCAAGCGAATCTATATTTAGATTCCTAATGTCGGTGCAGAGCACTGAATCAAGATTTTTAGGACATATATTTAGAGAATACGTTTTACAACTATCAGTATCATAATCTGTAGCCCATTTATGTTCGATAGTGTATTTTTTTGAATTATTGACTAAAATAGCTTTAATTGCACCCAAAGAAAGACCCCCTGGACCGCAATATAATTCTCCATAATTTAATTTAATGTTTTTTTTCATAACCTTTCAACAAAATTATCCCAATCATCGTCTGAATTATATAAGGCACCAATTTTTTTTACATACCTATTGCTATCAAACTTTTGTCCTGGAATTTCATTGGTTAATTCTAAACTTGTTCTGTCAATATATCCTGTAATATATGACTTAACCACTCCCAAATCAGGAATTTGAAGATTAAATGAACTAATTATTTCATGATCTTTCAATGCTCTAATTAAGTGATCTTCCGGATAGTCTAACCTTACAAACACATAAAAATCTGATCTTCTATCTTCTAATTCATATTCGGATTCTCCAATAATAATAAAGCAACCATTCATTTTCCCGGATTTAATAGAAACTCTTATCCTTGGCGGATTAGAAACAGTGTTCCTTCTACGAACTGAAGTTATGTCTTGGCCAACAATATAATCATGAACTGAAAAGTCTAAATCAAGGTGAATATTATATTTTTGATGAATAAACTTTTGAAAAGCAATTTCTGCTAACATACCCTGAGTCCAATCAGAAATAGCTTTTACGATTCCACGCTGACGTGAAGTACCAAAATCACTTGTTGTATGCCCGCTATAATTGATTCGAAAAGCGAATTCCAAGGCTTTTTTGTAATCATCAAAATTCAATTCTATATAACGATCATTTTTTAACTCAAGCCAAGCATCTAAATCAGATTGTTCTAAATAATAGCGTCTATTTATTCGATGATAAGGAATTTCTTCCGAATTTTTCATGAATTTTTGGAGCAACTCCTTTTTTATCCCGAGATATTCTGCCGCTTCCCTCAAAGGTAACAAGATACCTCCATCTAATATATAAAAATGAATGAAAAGAAAATTGAAATTAAAGTTAAAGTTAAAAATAAATGTATTTAGACGAAAGAATAATCTGAACCGGTTTTAATTAAAAGCTATTTTAACAATCCTAATTGTTTTAATAAATTCAACTTTAGTTTCTGTGTTGGCTTAAATGATGCATACCACGCATAATTGTTGTAGAATCTATGGCGCATTGTAATATCATCAAAATCAAAACAAAAATAAAAATTGTAAATATTATAAGGATATTCTCGGGGATAAGCAGACCAGCCACGAATCCATTCTTTTGATTTTATCCAATTTCGGATTTCTTCATACTTAAGCACAAGTTGAAGTTTTTCATCTGAACTTGAAACCAAATTAAAGTCAATATAATCCAGACTGTCATGCATCGGTTTTGTCCCAATCAATTCCCGATTCGTAATATTTAACCCCATCATATATTATAGCAGCAGTTAAATTTTTTATCCAATTTTTAATATTCATTTGAGATTTTATAAATCCTAGATCTGTCACGGCCTTTAATTTTTCAGGCATATCATCCAAGAAAGGCTTACTAAAAACTTGGTTTTCCTTATAGCTATATTAACATCCCGACCTAATTGTAATCTATGTTTAGTACTCTTTTCTGAATAATTTTTAATTGAAGTAAGAAGTACAGCAATAATTGCTTGATCTTGCCCCCCTTTTGCACAATTATGTTCAGAACACGCTGGAACAGTAATACTATCAGCGTTTAAAACCTTTAAACATTTGCTTCGGTGGTGCATGCTCTCGTGTTGTGGCTTTTTTTTTCCACAAAAATAGCAGGCTTTACAATATTTCTTCCTCGTATCTCCCAAAACTCTACTCATTATAAATCAAGGTAGCTATTGGATCACTCTGAGCTGTAAGAAAAAGAAATATATTTTTCTAAAACTGCAAAAATAATAGCTGAGGCTCTTTTAGGGTACAGGTGGTTAATCTCTTCCCTTTTCATTTTACCTTTTTCGATGATATAATAATAACACTGTTCAAAAATATCATAACCTATTTTGCTTGGATTACCCTTCGAACTCACCCTTATAATATAATCACTCGTAACATCAGAAATGAAATTCGTTTTCCCGGTAATAGTATCTAATTTTTGTCCCTTCAGAGGAAGGATATATTGATTCCAAATGTCACCAAAATCTTTTTGAGAAGTATTCTGGTGATTATGATTAACTAAATTTGATTTGGGTTCAAGCTTTTTTTGTATGTTTTGTTCAATTTTCCAATTTTCAATTACATCAATATTCATTTTAGACGCTGTTTTTTTTGCTTCACTGGATACTTTTCCGCTTGTTATAATCACTGCTCTGTTACATTCATAATATTTGGTACCAGCATATAAATACATTACATCTTGGTAATTAACTTCCCTCTTATCGTACATTTTAACCTGAATAGCTATTTTTTCATCACCTTTAGTTGCAATGATATCTACGCCATAATCAGAAGATTTTGGAGTCATATTAATATTATAATCCAGATTTTGATAATGAATAGCGATTTGTTTTTCAAATTCTTCAGGTGCCATTTTTATTTTTCTCCTTCCAAGACTAATCTTATGAGAATGATAAAAGTAATAGGTTCTAAGAGTTATTTTAAAGACAACTTATTCAATGTTTATATTGATTTTACTTTTAACTAAATATTCTTCAAGTTCTTTTGGTATAGAACTTTCCTTAAAAATTTTAATATTATCATTTCCAATATGTAAACTGAAGATGAGTTTATTCGCTGTATAATTATCAATTAATTCATCATAGTAACTCAATATCATTAAAAGAAATCCTCCATTACTCTTTGATAAAAGGTCTTGATAGCTAAATGCAAGATTATTTGTTATAACGATCATTTTTGAGGGGTATATATCAACTGGATTTTCGTTTGAAATTATTGGTTTATAATAATTATCATTATTTTTTTCTTTAAAAGCATATATGATTTTGATTTTAAAATTTTTTGCGATTCTTTTGCCTTCATTTGTAAAAACAATTCTCGCTAAAGTAGTTATAGAGTCATTTGCTACGAATGTAATATGAGGTGTATAAGTAGTTATTTCTGGTTTTCCTTCTTCAATCTGTTTTTGGGTTAGTTTATTACTTCTTTCTAAAATTTCATTTTGTTCACTAAAGATTTTTTGACTTTTTTCCCTTTGGATTATAGCTTCTTTAGTTTTGTTTATAATATTGTCCATTCTTTTTTTAAGCACTTCTGTCGAATCTAAAAAAGCATAGATCCTATCATTCTGTGCTTCAATTACTTTTTCAATTGTATTAATGGATTCAAATAATTTAAGCCCACTCTTTTCAGTATCATTATATTTTAATACTATTAGAACTACTGACAAGATCAATAGCGTTATATATGAGAATGAAAGCACCCTTTTGATGTTAAATTTTTGATTTGAATCTGATTTGAAAAGATTCACGAATGAAATAATGAATCCTATAAACAGAAGTAAGATTTCTAAGAATATCATCTGTTCTAAAAATTTAATTTTATGATTCGAACACTCTCCCTATGTTAATCGAAAGACTTTGATAGGTAAACCCGTATCCCCAGAATAAGAATAAAAGAAAAGTAAAGTTATTTTATCTCTTTAGCAAGAATAGGATTAAAAAAGCAAAATATTTTTCATTCAAATGATAGATTTTAAGTCATTTTTATATAAAATAATGTCTCTGTACTATGCCGATCAGAGTAAAAATGATGTCTTTTTGAAGTCTACCCTAAGGGGTGAATAAACCAAAAACAGGCCAAATACCTGTTATTATATGTTTATTACTACCCTTCCTATGATAAACACTTTTGAGATTAATCGAAAATCATAAAAAAGTTCAATTCCAGACTAAATTCTAAATAAAAATAGCATAAACATTAGCTTAAAAAAATTAGAAACCTATATACAATGGGGGCAGAGGTGTTCTACACACCCCATCAATAGAAAAAAAGGAAGTAATCCAGGCTCAAATAGTCATTGCAAAAATTTATTAAGCAAAGATACACAAGAGCCAACTCGGGATATGCATAAAATTTTTATTAAAATTAAATCCAAACTTATTATTCAATCGTGTGAGATGTATAGAGGTGTTTGTTTAGTAGAAGTTCAAAAATATCATGGTTTTCTTAGTTTTTGTTACTTATTTGTTACCTTAAGAATCAATTGTATTGGTAACTCTTTTAGAAACAATATACTAGCCAATATTTTTACATATTTAGCCAGTAGGTCATTTTTATGAGGAAGATATTATCGGGACGAAGATCAGTTAAATTTGTTATTGTCTTACTGAACTGAAACTCAGGATCGGAGTAGCTTTCACTTCTTGTCTGTGTCCATACGAAATACACAACAGAACCCGGCAGATACTCCCATCTAAGTACAGCATTGCCTCTTAAGGAAACAAACTTGAAATCGTTTTCTCCAAGATCCACGGTCTGCGCGGGTCCGTTTCCATCAGGATCAGCCATATGAGTTTCCGGGTTATATGTGGAACCATCCTCACCATATACATTAAATGTGTAGGTCCCCGGCTCTTTCAGTTCTTTGTACCTGGCATATTTTCCTGTGGAAATTAAAGGCTGAGCATAGAACTGCAGACTCAGGTTTGGTGTAAATGTCCAGTTGATTCTTATTCCGGCCGATAGAGTATTCTGATCAAGTTCTCCGAAAACATATCTCTTCCCGTATGTTTCTGAAGCCAGGGGATCGGTAAATGTATCAATGTATTGTGAATTATCGAGGTTCCTGCTGTAAGAGGGACTAATACTTATCAGCACATTGGCTACAGGCCTGTAATCAACTCCCACGCTCACTCCCCAGTTCTTGGAGTTGCCTTCCTTTATATATGAATTATACCCTGCGTTGAAGATGAAGTTCTTCCTGGTATCTGTATTTGCAAAAATGTCAAACTGATACCCGGGAAGGTTTATCATTATGGGTCCCCCGCGAGTGCCGCGATCGTTTATTGTCCTTGGATTATAAGCACCGTCCAAACTTATATCGAAATAATTCAGCGTAGTCATATTGGTAAGCGTGAACACTCCCTGCCAGTTGATTTGACCGTCAAAGTTATAGCTTCTGAATACAGCACCACCAAGTTGAAAACTGCGAAACCAGCTTGTGGGCTCATGCCAGTTGTACCCGGTGACAAAATGATAATTTATCAGGTTCGTTCTCCATAAAAATCCCAGGTCGTTTACATCGAAGCCGGGAGAAAGTACACCAAGCGCGGTATTAAGAAATACATTTCCATTCTGCTTGTTGAGGACCAGGCGTCCGCCGTAACCGGAAAGTGATGAAGCTGTGCTGTCGAGCTTTAGGAATTTTGAATCAGGTCTCTGAAAATAATGCTGGGAGCTCTGCTGCAGATCAAGAATACGCTGCTGTGTGCCGCCCACGTAGCTCATACCTCCCCAGCCGGTTAGCACCCACTCCTTATTACCATCAAGAAATGTCCATCCATCAATCCCCCCGGTATACGCCTCACCGTTAATCTCATCCTTAAGTCTGTCATCTTTGAAGAACCGTTTTGTAATTGTTGAGATAAAACCCAGTCCCTGTGCACCTTCATTTATTTCCTTCTGCGCGCGGAATACGCCATAATAAGTTAAGGGTTCTATTTCTGCAGATGACCTTAGACCTCCGGTCGACAAATCGGTGTATTCTCTCTGTGTAACCGCCTGTATTACTCCCATATTTATATCATCGTCGACTTTACCGGTAAGCTTGGCAGCACCGAGTATATGGGTTCCCTCAGGCACGCTGGTAAAATCGGCATCCGGAACGCTTCCCTGCGGGGTTCGTCCGATCCTCCTGCTGTAGAAGAAATCAGGACTCCCCCAGTTGAAGCCCCAGTTGCTGTTTGCTCCGCTGTAGCCGAAGTTGAAAATATTCAATCCTTCAATAAAGAACGGCCGTTTCTCGTCGAAGAATGTTTCAACGTCGCTCAGGTTAATCACCGCAGGATCTATTTCAACCTGGCCGAAATCAGGATTTATTGTTGCATTCAGGGTCAGGTTGGATCCGATACCATATTTCAGGTCGGCACCCAGACCTGCAGAATACTGCGATCCGTCATTAAAAGGATCGTTGGGAGAATGAGCTGTATAGGAAGCCTTACTGGTAACATACGGCAGTATCTCAAGGTTGTTGACCGGTTTTATATCTTTTATTCCGCTAAGATTTGCAAACCTTGAAACGAAACCACTTTCATTCTTGGCGATATATACAAGGTAGTCTCTCTCATGTCTTCTGGCTATGTCGCGTTTGAAATCTATTCCCCATGTCTGAATATCGTTCGAAGCAAACTTAAGCTGGGAAAAAGGGATCTTCATTTCGGCGGTCCACCCCTCCTTATCAATGTGAACCTTGCCTTCCCATACACCGTCCCAGGTATAGTCATCCCATTCATCATTATAGAGAACTCCGTCTTTCAGAGTTCCCGCGGCAGTAATGCCGAAATAATTTCCTGATCTCTTATCATGATAGGGATCAAGGTAGACAGTGAACTGGTCGGAATTGGCGTCTTCATCCCTTCTTACAAGATTCGCATAAATTGAATCCGGCGATGAATCATACATCCTTGCACCGATATAAATGGCTTCATTATCATAGGCTATATAGACTTTTGTTTTTTCACTCGGGGACTTGCCTTCATTGGGGTCGAGCTGAGTAAAGCCGGTAACAAAGTCAGTGCTTTTCCATATCGGTTCATCAAAAAGTCCATCGATTTTTACGGCTGCATTGATCTTTACGGCTGTAATTTTATCTTCAGGTTTATTTTCACCGTAATTTAATCGGGTCATCAGAACAAATACGAATCCAAACATCAATATCATTCGTTTCATAGTACTCAGCCCTTTTATTCAAGATTTATTTCTGTTTCTTGATATAGATTTCACCAGAAGTAGTTTGTACCTCGATAGTGCTCCCGCCGCCGTTCAATACATACGTAGTTTTTACGGTACTATGACTTTTATCTTCAGTAGTAATCTTAAAGTCTGATGTTATAGGACTGGTATTGTCCTCCCCCCAGGTATCCCATCCTCTAACCTTTGCAACTATTGTGGCTTTCGCATTTTCAGGGAGGAAAAGTGTGACACTTCCTGACCCCGATTTAATTTCACTGTTAACTTTGGGATCAGGGTTCAATTCAACGTAAATATCACCGCTTCCGGTGTAGCAGTCGACACCCCCCTTTATATTCTTGAACGACAGGTTGCCTCCGCCGGTTGTTGCACTTGTTTTTCCGCTGGCTTTACCCACCGACACATTTCCGCCACCGGTTGTTACCTTTGCCGAAGATGAAACCGATTGTACAAAAACATTTCCGCCGCCGGTTGTAACAGTAAATACGCCGCCTACATCGCCTGAACTCACATTACCGCCGCCGGTTCTCACTTTAAGATCTTTCTTTACGCTATTGACCTGAACGTTGCCGCCGCCGGTATTAAGGATTGCGGTTCCTGTGATTGTCCCGATCCGGAGATCCCCGCCGCCGCTGTTTATTTCTGCGTCTCCGTCAATCTTCCCGGTGCTTATCTGGCCTCCTGCAGTATTTAAATCTGCATTACCATTAATATTTTTTGCTTCAATATCTCCGCCGGCAGTAGTACATCCAACTTTCCCGGTGATGTCACCTGTTATTTTTATTTCTCCCCCGCTGGTATTCAAATCAAGATTAATCGAGGAAGGAGCAGTAATTACAAGGTTCTCACCTGAATAGTCTCCGGAGGTTATAGTCAGAGTGTTTCCGTTCTGAACCAATCTGAATGACGGCAGCTCCGCATCCTCATCCTGTTCATATTTAACAGATACCTGGTTCTTATCCCAGGTATCCAACTGAATATCACCATAATCAATATTGACCTCTATCCTGCCATTTTTACCAAGGTTGAAGGTTTTTTCATTTTGCTGTGCCTGGGCTGTAAGTATTCCCGCCAGTATGAATAATATTATTATAAGTAATTTTTTTCTATATGTTTTCATTTTATTTATACTCCTTCAGTACTGTTTTCGCCTGGTAGCGAATATAGTTATTGTCATCCTGCTGCACCTTCTGCCTGAAGACAGATAGGTCTTGATTATTAAATGTACTCCCTTTTTTATTTGCCTGCACCAGTGCATTCATTGCATCGATCCGCATTCCGGACGACGAATCATTCTGCAGTACGTAAAGCATTGCACTTTTTATTTCATCATCGAAGCTTAACTTTTTGAGAAGCTTCATTGCCTCAAGTCGTACTCCCTGGTTATTGTCAAATTTAACGACGGAAAGAAGCGCCTGCATTATCTCAGGATCAGGTTGTTGCGGTTGACCGCCGGAATTTATCAGGTTGATGGTATTCAGCCTGGTTCCCGGATTATCGCCATTAAGCATCGAATAAGTCAAAATATTCTGCACCTGCGGATCACTGATCTTTCCTTTCATATGCATCGGTTTTATCGCGTCGAAAGTAAAATCAATCGTACCATCATCAGAATTTTTACTGATAAACCTCACATCACTTATCCTTGTATCTCCGGAAAGCATTATCTGCTCATTCTGATCACCTGGATTCGGGTTTTCCATTGTATAATGAATTGTTCCTGCCGTGTTAAAGATGAAATAACCTGCTATCATCCCGATTACGAGGAACGAAAAAGCTGCAGCGGCAAGCTGGGGAGTAAGTAAGAAAGATGATGCGAACTTCCCTGTTATATATTCCCACAGCCCTGTTTTCTGCCTTTCTATTCTTAGTTTTGACCTGAGTTCGCTCCTGGCTTCGCTCAGTAATTTTGTATCGGGATCGGGCAGTTCGTTCTGCAGAAGCGATTCCTTTAACAGCTTTGCGGAGTAAAATTCTGTCCGGCAGAGACCGCAGTTTTTCAAGTGCTCCTCAAGCTCTATTTTTTCGCGACTGTTTATTTCTCCGAAGAAATATTCATCTATAAGATCTTTATGTTTTTTATGTTCCATAACTTTCTCCCGTTAAGCGTAATACAGATCTGCCAGCTGCGTCCTCATTTTTCTGACTGCATCAAAGAGGTATTTCTTAATAGTACCTTCACCGCAGCGGAGCATTTCCGCTATTTCCTTAAGCTTGTAACCTTCATAATGTTTAAGAATAAAAATCATTTTTTGTCTCGGCGATAATGTTTCCAGTGCCTTGCTTATATGCTCGGAAATCTCCATACTCGTTACCACCCTGTCCGGAACAGGCTGCCTGTCTTCTATTTCAATAACGCTGCTCATATTCTCTTCTTCATTATGCGGATCTATAGAAACAAATTCTCTTCTGCTGCTTCTGGTTTTGTGTGTAAGGCAAACATTAACGACTATCCTGTAAAGCCAGGTCGAGAACTCACTGTTGAACTGAAACTTCTTCAACCCTTTATATACCCGGAGAAACACATCCTGGTAAATATCTTTTGCATCATCTTCATTTTTCACATATTTCATTGCAAGCGACAGCACTTTTTTGTCGTAGTTATATATAAGCTCTTCAAAAGCCGGGACATTTCCATTTTGTGCTCTTATTATTAGTTCTGTTTCCTGCTGTGTCATTTATTTATCCGTATCTGTTTCATTAGACTATTGCTTTCCGAAAAGGTTGGTGTACTACGCACAAAATTACCTAATTATAAGAGGAAAGGGGAAATTCATTTGATGGACGTAAATTATAAATGATAGCCGGGAGAGGATTTTCTAATTAAGATTTTAGATTGAAGATTTCGATCCAAGACGGTAAGATATCTCCCTCCGGTCGGGAAGACAGGTAGGAGATCAGTTTTTATTGGAGGGAGTGAATTATTGTAGAAATAATCAACAATGATGACAAAATGGCAGACTTCAATTAAAAATAATTGTCAAGAGATTCCGAAATAAATTCGGAATGACAATTCCCGGGTGCCTCTTTTAAAGGACACGAAAATCAGGGATATATTTTGTAAATCAGAAATTTCCGGGGAAAAATATTAACATGAAGCTTTGCGTTTTGTGTTGCGTCAGCCGAAACGGACCCTTCTTCGCCCGTCATTAGTTCTGTATAAGAGGCCTTCGGATATTCTAACGGGACGTCGAACTCATCGGTTGCTTTACCCATATTAAACGCAATTACAAATTCTTCATCAGTCGATTTTCTGATGAATGCAAAAGAAGACTTTTTATCATTGGAATAGAGAAACATAAGGCCGCCTTTCCTAAGAGCTTCACCGGAATTGTGGATTGCAATTATCTTCTTATAAAAACCCAGCAGATCCTTATTAACATCAACCTTGTAGCTGCCGTATCCTTTTTTAAATCCTGATGCAGGAGTTATTACTTCATCGTCGTATTTCAGGTCAGCCCAGACCATCGGCTTCCTGTCGTGCGGATCATCTGCTCCCCACATACCGGTTTCATCCCCGTAGTAAATCATCGGCGCCCCCCGGTATGTCATCTGGAAGGCTGCAATCAACTTCTGCTTCTCATATTCTTCAGGTGATGGTTTGCCGGGATTATATTCCGGATTTCTCTCATTCGCATCATGGTCATACTCCCTATCTGGATTCTTTATCATCGAAGAGAGTCTTTCTGTATCGTGACTATCAACCAGGTTTTGTAAAACGTACAGATTTTTCTCAGGGTAGTTTTTATCTATCTCCTTTAACAGTTCAATGAACTGCGAGGCAGTGATTTTAGTTTTCTCAGCCACAAAAAACTTGTTTACGGCAAAGGCAAAATTGTAATTCATAAGGGCATCAAAAGGACCATGCCCGGAAATAAAATCAGGAGATAACTCCCAAAGCTCGCCGATAGTTATCGCCTCAGGATTTATCGATTTTACCAGCTTACCCCAGTCCTTCCAGAATCCTAGCGGGACGTCTTTTGCAACATCAAGTCTCCATCCATCTATTCCGTCAGAGGGATCTCCGTCATTATTCGGATCCATCCACCTTGCTGTTGAATGAAAAATGTACTGCTTTGGACCCGCCGCAAGGTCGCTGTCATTCCTGCTGAACTGGGGAAGTGATCTTGCATTCCACCAGCCCTGGTAATCAAACTCATTCTTTTCTGTAGAGGGATTATCGAATGATTTTATCTGGTACCAATCCTTATATTTAGACTCCTTCCCATTCCTCACGATATCCTGAAAAGCCCAGAACTGAATCCCGGTATGATTAAAAACTCCGTCGATGATGATTCTCATATCCCTTTTATGCACCTCGGAAATCAACTTCAGAAAAAGTTTGTCTGCTGCTGTCCACTTCCAGGTACGTGGATCATCGGGTACCTCTGAAGCTATTATCTGACCGTCGCCTTCGGGATCGGGGCCGAAGTTCACATCGATATGATGATATGTTGATCCGTCATATTTATGCATTGAAACAGCTTCAAAAATGGGATTGAGATATATACCTTTAATACCAAGTTCCATCAGGTAATCGAGACGGTCTATTACTCCCTGTAAATCCCCGCCGTATCTCCTCGAAAAAATATGCCTGCCCAACCTGGCAGTAGAGTCGGTCCCACTTACCGAGTCTGTCTCAAACCAGCTGCTGGTCCAGGGAGTTACTCCCCAGTTTTCTGGAACGAACCTGCTGTTTATAAAAACTTTCGAGGCTTCCGGATCATTTGTCGTATCCCCGTTGGCAAACCGTTCAGGAAATATCTGGTACCAGACAATTCCTTCTGCCCACTCCGGAAATTTTTGCTGCGCTGTAGAGGTAACGTGCATAAATATTTGAAATAAGATTAGAAATGCGATTAATTTTTTCATAAGGCAAGTTCTTTTTTCATTATTGCCAGCGATTCATCAATTGAATGAGGCTTGTAACCAAGCTCTGTTTGTGCTTTTAGTATTAAAAGTCCCGACTTCAAAGGCCGTTGTGCTGCCTGGTTTAGTTCGGAAGTAGTTATGGGTGTTATCAGGCCTTTATCAAGCTGAAAGAAGTCAGCAATCTTCATCGTAAAATCATAACGGCTCAGGAATTCTTTGCCTCCGATATTATAAACCCCGAATTTCTTATACTCTATCACCTTGCTTATCGCCTGTATAAGGTCATCTATAAAAGTTGGATTATTTATCTGGTCGGTTACGATCCTAATGTGTTTGCCATTTCTTACTGAATTAACAACCCAGCGTACAAAATCGGGACGGCTGTTATGGGCGATGCCGTATAAAACATTGGTCCTTAATATTGTATAATATGTCCCGCTCAGTCTCAGAACATTTTCACTCGCGAGTTTGGTCCTTGCATAATACCCCAGCGGACCCGGCTTATCTTTTTCCGAATATGGTCCTTTTGTTCCGTTAAATATATAATCGGTTGAAATATGAATAATATGCGAATCAATCACCCTTGAGACTTCCGCGATATATTCAACGCCCTTAACATTTGTTTTCCACGCGAGTTCGCGTTCACTTTCACTGAGATCCACATTAGTATATGCCGCAGCATTTATTATCACATCGGGATAAAAATCATAAACAAGATCCTTTACTTCCTCCCGTTTTGTCATATCGATCTGTCTGTATTCTTCTCCTTCAAATACCGGTTCTTCCTCTACAGAACAGGAAAGCAGTTGTATTCCCTGCTGCCTGCTGAAAAATTCGACAAGCCGCTGACCGAGCATACCGTTTGCTCCGAATAGAAGTATTCGTTTCTTAATTATATCGTGAGAAAACATCATCCTTCAATCTATTAAAATCATCCAAATTACTGTATGAAGCTGCATAACCCGAAGCGGTTACCGCATACTTTAATGCCGATTCAACCGACCTGTTTTTAATATAAGTATAAAAAAAGACTGCCCCAAAAACGTCTCCGAGTCCTACCTGGTTTCTAACCCCGGTGTTGAGCGCACGCATTTCCTTACTAAAAATTTTCCCATCTTTAATGCTGTAACACACAGCGCCTTTTTCTCCCCGCGTTTCCAGAAGGTATCTCACATTTGTTCCGAGAATGTGCTTAATGATTTCTTCTTTATAGTCTGAATCCGTAATTGTAAACAGCTCTCTTGTGTTGACCTGAAGAATATCGATATTCTGAAGCCATTTATCAAAACCCGGGATCAGTCTGAATTCCCTTTCCATTTTCTCATTAAGTCCCCGTGAAAATGTATGAACATCAAAATAAACCGGTCTTTTGTAAATATTCCTTATTTCCTGAAGCTGTTCAAGCGAAATATCGAAGCCTGTTATCATATTTATCAGTATCCCGTCAAACATATTTAAACCGGTTGTATTTATATTCAGCCTCCCGGTGATATTTTCATATATCTCCTCGCGCTCTCTCTTGTCGTAAATGTTTAGTCTTACTTTAGGGATAATATCCGTGTAATTAAGAAAAGTTCCATTAACTTTATTATAAAGATCACTAAAAAGTTCGTCGTTCTTTTTATAAGCAGTGCAGAGATAAATTTCATCATCAGTATCCTTGATACTCTGCAGTGCATTGACAGAATAATAAATACCACCTGGTTTTATTTCGTATCCGCCGTTATAATGGATATGATCTTCAACCGACTGTCCAATTAAAAGCAATTTCATATCAAAAAAATATTTTTAATTATACTTTGCTAAAATCCCTAATTTTTTTGTTACGAAAAAGCTCAAAGCTTCTGCTCAGGTATATTATTTTTACCGCCTGCCCGGAAAACCTGACTGTTGGTACTCTCACTATTGGATGAGAATCAGGACAAACCCCGTTTAATGGAATTCAATCTTCCTGAAATTTGTTATATATTTGCCTGATAAATTGAGCTAAAATTCGGTATACAAATCAAATACAGAGATTGATAAAAGCATGAAAATCGGAATAACCTGTTATCCAACCTACGGGGGAAGCGGGGTGATCGCGACTGAACTCGGTAAGGAACTGGCACTAAGAGGTCATAAAGTACATTTCATAAGTTATGCCCTGCCCTTCAGGCTTACCCAATTTGTAGAAAACGTTGTGTTTCATGAAGTAGAAATGAGCAGCTACCCGTTATTTGAATTCCCGCTGTACAGCCTTGCCCTCGCAAGCAAGATGGTCGAGGTTGCGCAGTATGAACAGCTGGATCTGCTGCACGTACACTACGCTATTCCGCACGCAAGCAGTGCCTACCTTGCAAAACAGATGCTGAAGGATAAGCTAGACCTAAAGGTCGTAACGACACTGCATGGAACAGACATAACATTGGTTGGTCTCGAACCCTCATTTCTTCCACTTGTTAAATTTTCTATTGAGGAGAGTGACGGAGTTACTGCAGTCTCCCGGTTTCTTAAAGAGAAGACAATAACCAATTATGAAATTCAGAAGCAAATTGAAGTTATTCCGAATTTTGTTGATACAGAGATATTCAAACCTTCTGATTGCTGCGGCTTCCGTAAGCATATTGCTCCGAATAATGAGAAAGTCCTGATTCACACCTCAAATTTCAGGCAGGTAAAACGAGTTCCGGATACCCTGAAAATATTTGCAAAAGTAATAGAGGAAGTACCCGCAAAGCTTGTACTTGTGGGCGATGGTCCCGACCGGTCTGAATGTGAGAGATTATGCCGGCAACTGGGTATTTGCGACAATGTGAAGTTCCTTGGTAAGCAGGATGGATTGGTTGAAATACTTAACGCCGCTGATATTTTCCTCATACCCTCCCAATCGGAAAGCTTTGGACTCGCAGCTCTTGAGGCTATGGCATGCGGACTCCCGGTTATCAGTTCAAGTGTGGGCGGACTTCCGGAACTTGTCAGGCATAATGAAACGGGCTATATTGCAGAAATAGGCGACATTGACCGTATGGCAAAGTACACTGTGGATCTATTAACAAATGAAAGGAAATACAGCCTTTTTTCTAATAATGCAAGAGAAAGGTCAGTCACTATGTTCGATAAGAAAGTCGTAATTCCCCAGTATGAAGAATATTACAAAAAGTTTTTAAGCAAATGATAGTATACTGTGCAGGAGCCATAAAAGGAGATTCCTCCTACCAGGAGGGTTACCTGGATATCATTAATATTGTTAAGAAGGGAGGGCATTCGGCCCTGTCAGAGCTGAATTCCGACTTTAAGCCGGCCTTCCCGCTAAACGAGAAGCAGGTTTTCCAGCGTGATATTAAATGGATTGAGAAAAGTTCTTTGATGATAGCAGAGACCTCAGGACCAAGTCTCGGGGTAGGGTTTGAAATTGCGTATGCCCTTTATATGCGTGAAATTCCCGTACTTGCACTTTACGATGCGGAAGTTGAAAAGGTATCTGCTATGATAACCGGCGGCGATTCGGAACTCCTTTATGTAAAACAGTACCACAATAAAAAAGAGCTTGAGGAGATAATTAATAGTTTCCTTAAACAGCAGACCTGATATTGACTCCAAAAGAATTTATAACCAAAACCGTTGAGAAAATTTCAGATGACGGCATTCGGGTTTTTCCGGATGATTTCCTTCTCCCCTGTGAGATTGCCCCTTTAAATTTCCTCCCCAGACCCTTATTCTCGGAAATGAATTCTTTGGCTCCAGGGAAGTTTTAACTACCGGCGGCAGCCTTTTCTGCCATACCGAATCGCTTGCCAGGGCTAAGTACCTGGTTTATGCCGCGGGCCGTAAGGACAGGAAAATTGATCTTCCCATTAAAGACAGCGATATTGATAGCGCGGTTAAGGATTATGAAAAGTACCTGGATACTATTTTAAGAGAGGCAGAAAAAGAATACAGGTCTCGGTTCCCGGAAGATAAAGATATCAACGCCGTAATAAATGAAGTATTCAGACTTCTCAACCTGAAAAGATTATGATGAACCTCAGCGAGAATATCTATAATTATTTGAGCAGCTTGTATGATAAAGAATCTGCTGATCTTTATGATGAATTCGCCGGCAGCGAACCGCGGAAGTATATTCGTGTAAACCGTCTGAAGTCTTCCCGTGAAGAACTGAAAACTTTACTTGAAGATAACTACAATATTGCAACCGAGACAATTGCAGCCGTACCCGATGCACTAATGATAACTGAAGACAACGGCGGACTGCTTGGTAAAACCATTGAGCACATCCTAGGACTGTATTACATCCAGAGTCTCTCTTCAATGCTCCCACCTCTTGTTCTGAATCCCACTGAAAACGAAATTGTACTCGATCTGTGTGCGGCTCCCGGATCCAAAACAACGGAACTTGGTGAGCTGATGAACAACCGGGGAATCCTGATATCGAATGAGATACAGAATGACCGGTTAAGAATGCTTGTTTTTAATATTGAACGAATGAATCTTGTAAACACGGGAGTGATCCACTCGAAAGGCGAGCTGTTGAGCAAAGTTTATGCTGATCATTTTGATAAGGTGCTTGTCGATGCACCCTGCAGCGGACTCGGTATTATCCAGAAAAAGGGGGAAGTTGGCGACTGGTGGTCGCTTGATAGAGCTGAGAGACTGGGAGAGCTTCAAATGAAGCTGCTCATAGCTGCAGTGAAAATGACCCGGCCGGGAGGCGAGATTGTTTATTCTACCTGCACCCTTACAGTAGAAGAAAATGAAATGGTGCTTGATACTGTTCTTAGGAAATACCCTGTTGAAACGGTTGATATAAATCTACCGTTTAATGCAGAAGACGGAATTATCTCATATAATGGCGTTAGTCTGAATCCTGCGCTTAAAAAAGCAAGACGCATCCTGCCATGGCAGTCCGGGTCTGAAGGATTTTTTATTATTAAGCTGAGAAAAACAGGTGAAACAGAACCCCCGGAACAGATACTTCCGCGGCAGAGAGTTACCAGATTCCTTGGGCCGAAATCAATGGAGTTAATAAAGAAGCTGGAGAAGCTCTCATCTATTTTCGGGATAGATATGGATGTGTTTGAAAAGTACAGGTATTATTTCAGAAATAATGATATCTTTTTTATATCGACTGATTGGGGGGACAAAAATCCCGGGCTGTTTGAACGAATTGGTATTAAATTCGGAACAGTAGACCGCAATAATGAGATCGTCCTCCACACCAATGCCGCACAAGTGCTTGGAGATTCGATAACTAAAAGTATATATCAACTTGAAAATCAGGATGAACTTAAGTTTTATCTCGAAGGCGGTACAATAAAAAAGGATACCGGAAATTACGGGCAGTATGTTGTGAAGTACAAAGATCTTCTTCTTGGAACAGCAATCATTTCGAAAGCCGGGATCAAAAGCCGCTTCCCCCGCTCCAGACGAACCCAGGAAATCCTTAAAGATTTTTAATAAAAACAGCGGTTTTGCATTTCTGACTCACCGCTGTTTCTTCAATACTTTTTACTTTTTCCTTTTAACTTTACTTTATACGTCGTAGTACAACGCGAACTCATATGGATGCGGCTGAAGCGCCATCGGTCTTATTTCCTTCTCTACTTTATACTTTATCCAGGTTTCTATAACATCCTCTGTGAACACGTCGCCTTTCATCAGGTATTCGTGATCGTTCGCCAATGCTTTAAGCGCTTCACCAAGACTTCCGGGTGTAGAAGGAACGTTTACCAGTTCTTCCGGCGGCATATCATAGATATCTTTATCGAGAGGTTCTCCCGGGTCTATCCGGTTTATAATTCCATCAAGTCCTGCCATCAGCATTGCCGAAAAAGCCAGGTACGGGTTACAGGATGGATCGGGACAGCGGAACTCAACTCTCTTCGCCTTAGGACTGGACGAATACATCGGTATTCTTATAGATGCACTTCTGTTGCGTTGTGAGTAAGCAAGGTTCACGGGTGCTTCAAATCCCGGGACCAAGCGTTTATATGAATTCGTTGTCGGATTTGTAAATGCCAGAAGCGAAGCAGCGTGCTTTAGGAGTCCACCGATAAAATAGAGTCCCGTTTCACTTAAACCGGCATAGCCCGTTCCTGCAAACAGCGGTTTGCCTTTTTTCCAGAGGCTTGTGTGAACGTGCATTCCGCTTCCGTTATCACCGAATATCGGTTTAGGCATATAGGTAACAGTTCTGTTATTCATCCTTGCAGTGTTTTTAACAATATATTTAAACATTAAAAGCTGATCAGCAGCCTTAACAAGAGGCTGGAAGCGGAGATCTATTTCGCACTGTCCTCCGCTGGCAACTTCGTGATGCTGTGCTTCGACATCAACGCCGCAATTAATAAGGTTAAGCACCATCTCATTACGAAGATCCATCAAAGCATCAGTAGGAGGAACAGGAAAATATCCTTCCTTGTATCTCGGTTTATATCCAAGGTTGGGATTTTCCTCACGCCCGCTGTTCCATCTGCCTTCAACAGAGTCAACCATATAAAAGCTTCCATTCGGCTGCGAGTCGAATTTCACGTCATCAAAAACAAAGAACTCTGCTTCCGGTCCGTAGTAAACTGTATCAGCTATCCCGGTAGAATTCAAATATGCGGTAGCTTTCTGAGCTATATTGCGGGGACAGCGTGAATACTTCTCTTTTGTAGCCGGTTCATAAACATCGCAAATGAGACTAATAGTAGGAGCCTCGATAAACGGATCCTGGAACATTGTATCAGGATCAGGAATTATTAACATATCTGATTCATTTATCGCCTTCCATCCCCTTATTGATGAACCGTCAAATCCAAAACCGTCATCGAACGAATCTTTTTCGAGCTGAGAAGAAGGTACTGTGAAATGCTGCCACTGACCGGGAAAATCCATGAACTTCAGATCCACAAACGAGATCTTCTTGTCTTTTATGTATTTCAATACATCATCAACAGGGGTGGTTTGTTTAGCCATAATGCTCCTTTTGTTTTTATTTATTTATATCTAAAACTGTTGTTTCTTTTATCGTTGATAATACAAAGGTGGTCTTTGTAGCGGTAACTCCAGGCCACGACTGAATTTCGCCAAGTAGTTTTTCAAGCGACTCTGTATTTTTTGTTATGGCTTTTAAAAGATGCGACCCTTCACCGAGCACGGAATGACATTCAAGGATCTCAGGAATATGGTCTACCTTATTGAGCAGCGTTTTGTAATGTTTCGAAGATTCCATCACAACAAGGATGTATGCCATTATATCATAACCGAAAGTTTTCTTATTCAGCTTTGCGTAATAACCTTCAATCACCCCGTTTTCCTCAAGCTTCTTTAATCTTTCGCTGACTGAAGGAATAGATAACCCTACCTCTTCGGCTACCTGGTTTCTCTTCGTTCTCCCATTCTTCTGAAGGATATTAAGAATCTTAATATCTAATGTGTCAACCACTTATTACCTTAATAATTTAGTTAATTTTGAAAATATGACTGCGAATATAAGGTGGAGAGACAAATTATGCAAATGTTTTAAATCATTTTCAGTAATATTTTTGTGAGATATGCGACTGGTTATCACATGTAAGCAATATCCCCCTCGAAAGAGGCAAAAAAGTTTTTTATTTTACCGGCAGGTCAAAGCTGAACGGGAAAATGATTATGGAAGAGACAGGAAATCCAAAAAAGCAAAATATTACCATTCCGGGAACTGAGCCTGAGACACAGATTAAAACAGAACTTCAGGCAGACGACTGGTTATGCATTGTCTGTCATAAAAGAATAACATCTGATAAAGACAGGTTTGAGAATGATAATCAAAGCGAATTCCAGTTTACCAATCCTGCCGGGTATTACTTCGACATTTTAACCTTTGCCGATGCGGATGGATGCCTTGTCTTGGGAGAACCTACGATGGAATTTACCTGGTTTAAAGGTCACGCCTGGTCGTACGCAGTCTGCAGACGCTGCAATAATCATCTTGGATGGAAGTACACAGGTAAATATTCCTTTTTCGGCCTCATAAAATCGAGAATGGTCAAAGGGTTAGCTTTATTTAATTAAGGATCCGATAGTTAATTTCGAAACTTAATTTAACGAGAAGTTTTATTTATGCCGTAGGGAGTAAATGCTTTGCCTTCGGCTTTCACTTTATTGAAGAGATCGATGTTTTGCTGAGGACGTTCCTGGAGGGGATGATAAAGGTGGTATTGAACGGTGATGTTATTAAGGGATCTTATCCTCATACCGGCAAGTTCCAGCCTGTATTGAACATCGGAGTCTTCTCCGATTGACGGAGCTTCATATCTTTCATCAAATCCGTTTATACGAAGCAGGTCGTCTTTATTTATTGAGAAGTTGCAGCCGAGGAGTCCCCTTGGTTTATCGTTAAGAATACCGCGAAGCGTTTTGTTCTTGACGTAAAATCCTTTTTCCACATAGTTTGATTTCCCGAACAGACCATCTTTTACAAGTGTCATCGTATTCTTTTCAAGCCAGCCGTGTTTAACCATTTCAGGAGTAAGCTGATCACTTATCTTTTCTGAAAGGTTTACTCTCCTGCCGGTGAGGCAGACGAACTTATTCCTGTATTTCGAATGTTCATTAAGGAATTCAGAATGCGGAATGCAATCGCCGTCCATAAAAGTAAGATAATCGGAATTAGCAGCTTCGATAGCTTTGTTTAGTATTTTGTTTTTTCTGAAGCCTTTATCTTCGTGACTGACGTGAATAACGGGAAAGGAAAGTGCAGGGGAGATCTTTTTCAGTCTCTTTACAAAAGCTTCGTTTGAACCGTCGTCGGCGATAACGACTTCAAAATCCCACATAGTCTGACGCTCGAGTCCTGCCAACACCAGTTCGAGAAAATCGAATCTGTTATATACGGAGATTATCACAGAAATGTGGAACATTCAGACTATTTACCCGTAGTTTTATTCTTACGCAATTTATCCTTTTCTTTTTTCCTGTCGTATGCGTTTTTGTTCTTCTCTACTTTAGGCGGTTTCTTCGGGACAGGTATTCTCTTTTTCTTTTTCTCTATTTTTATTTTATCAGCCATAAAACCTTTAAGAATTTATGTCAGAAAATCGCATAGATAAAAGGTGCAAGCGCAGAGCCCTGCGTAAGGATGATCAGTCCGCCTAACAGCAGCAGGAATATAATAATAGGGGCGAGCCACCATTTTTTTCTTACCCGAAGGAACTGCCATAATTCTGATAATATGGATAATCTGCTCATTTAAAATTGTCTTTCATAAGTTGTGGGATCGAACGGTTTCTTCTCTCTCTTCTCCCAGTAAGTATCCGCTGAATGATCGATCTTTAAATTCAGAAATCTTTTATTAAAAATCATCGCAATAAGTTTTACGATTGTCATCCCAAAATAAAAAAGGATAGACAGAATTACACGTGTCATTATCCAGCCGAGAACTATAGCAAGGGACATCCAGACCTTGTTTAGTGGCTTCAGAACCACCGGAAATAACAATCCAACAAATATAAACGCAGCACCGATTATTCCCCATACGGGATAAGTTGTTTTGCCTGCCCAGAGCAATGCAGCGCCGATAATAAGCAGCACGATCCCGATCGTCAACCCGAATTTCCTCAGATCGGAAGGAGATTCTTTAATATTTTTTATTTCGCTGAATATTTCTTTCATAGTTAGTCCAGTTCAAATTCTTTCTTCCAATCGGTATCTTCCACAAGTTCTTCCTGCTCACCTTTGTCCAGCAGGTAATTTCCCATTACAAGGTAATCCATATCCGTGCGCATAAAACATTTATACGCGTCAGCGGGAGAACAGACAATAGGTTCACCTCTCACATTAAAGGATGTATTTATCAGCACCGCACTACCATAGTTTTCCTCAAACTTAGAAATAAGTTGGTGGAAAAGCGAGTTGGTTTCCTTGTGTACTGTCTGGAGCCTTGCCGAATAATCAACGTGCGTTATGGCGGGAATATCAGACCTTACAATATTAAGTTTCTGAATACCGAAGAGCTTCTTTTCATCGTCTGACATTTCTTTTCTTCTTTCCTTCTTTACATCTGCAACCAGCAGCATGTATGGAGATTCTTTATCGATCTCAAAATATTCGGAAACTTTTTCTCCAAGTACGGCCGGAGCAAAGGGACGGAAACTTTCACGGAACTTTATTTTCAGGTTCATGACCGACTGCATCTTCGAAGACCGGGCATCCCCGAGTATCGATCTTGCGCCGAGTGCTCTTGGTCCGAACTCCATTCTTCCTTCAAACCAGCCCACTACTTTTTCATCAGCTAGTATTGCCGCCACTCTATCAGACAATTCTCCGTTCTCAAGTTTTTTGTACCTGATATTATTCTCATTGAGAAAATTAAGGATATCCTCATCCTTATATTCCGGACCCAGGTAAGAACCCTTCTGCGAATCAATACCATCAGCCGGAATCCGTTCATTTCCAAGGTACTGATACCACCCAAGCAGAGCCGCACCAAGGGCACCCCCCGCATCACCTGCGGCAGGCTGTATCCATATATTTTCGAAAGGACCTTCACGAAGAAGCTTGCCGTTTGCTACACAGTTGAGCGCAACTCCCCCGGCAAGACAAATATTCTTCATACCGGTTTCATTATGAACATGGCGCCCCATCTTAAGTACAATCTCTTCGGTTACATCCTGAACTGAGCGTGCAAGATCCATTTCTTTCTGGGTTAGTTTCGATTCAGGTTCTCTGGGGGGACCGCCGAACAGTTTATGGAACCTGTCGTTGGTCATTGTTAGTCCCGCACAGTAATTAAAATAATCCATATTCATCCTGAACGAACCATCCTCTTTAATATCAATAAGTTCCTTCAGAATAAGGTCTTTATATTTAGGTTCACCGTAGGGAGCGAGTCCCATCACCTTATACTCACCTGAGTTTACCTTAAAACCCGTATAGTAGGTAAAAGCGGAATACAGCAATCCGAGAGAATGCGGAAAGGTTATATCAGCAAGAAGCTCAACGTGATTATCCTTACCGGTTCCGAAACTTGAGGTAGTCCACTCACCCACCCCGTCCATCGTTAATATTGCAGCTTCCTTAAAAGGCGACGGAAAAAAAGCGGAGGCAGCGTGAGACTCATGATGTTCAGGAAAAATAATTTTCCCCTCATATCCGAGCTTATCCTTTATCATCTCCTTCATCCAGAGCTTCTCTTTAATCCAGAGGGGCATAGACTTAATGAAGGATTTGATACCGACAGGAGTATAAGCGAGATAGGTTTCCAGGAGTCTTTCAAATTTCAGGAAGGGTTTATCATAAAAAGCTACTATGTCCAGTTCATCACTTCGGATTCCTGCAAATTCCAGGCAGTATTCTATGGATTTTGAAGGAAAATCATAATCATGTTTCCTGCGTGTAAATCTTTCCTCCTGTGCGGCAGCAATTACCTCACCATTCTTAACAAGCGCAGCGGCGCTGTCATGGTAAAAAGCCGATATTCCGAGTATATACATTCCAGTCTTCAATTATTTTCCTGTTAAAAATAGATTTTTAGAAGCCATTTTACAAAGTAAAAAGAGGAAGTAGATAATAAAAAACTTCTTTTATTCCGAAATTAAAGAAGTTTAAAATAAAGGTCATTTTTTTGGAACCATTTTTGAAAAAAATTCCTTAAATTAGTGAGTCAGAGCTAATTCAACCTTGTTTAGAAAAAGATATTATTAACAATTAAAGGATCAAAAATGAAACAAACATACATTTTTCTTATTCTGATACTATTCGGAGTCAGTATCACAACCAATGCCCAGTTTAAGGAGTGGGGGACAAAATTCGGAGCAAGATACAGTCTTCTTCTACCTCAAAACGAATTCCCGAATGTGGGCTTCGGGGGAAATGATGATTTCGCATTTGATAATTACACAATGTCATACCTGCTGGAGGGGTTTGTCGGTTTTGAGCTGACCCCGGCTTTTGAACTAGATATCAATGCGGGTTATGGATCCTACGCGGGATTTCAATTTAATTATGAAGGGTATTACAAATCAGAAATAATACCTGTCGGTTTAAGATTCAGGATCGCTCCGTTTGATCTAAAAGGCTGGAATCCTTATTTCTACCTCGGCGGCGGAATAATGCATTACAGCAACAAGTATCCTGAACTGAGTACCGTAACTTCACCTAAAGATGTGAAATCAGAAGGTTGGACAGGGCTTTTCCCTATCGGTATAGGAGCTGAATTTGCCTTAAGTGATATGGTACTTGCCGACTTCTCTATCGGCGGTGCATATTCTTCAGGATTTGATCTTAATAATTATGACAATGGAAGCAATATTGTTGACGCTTACTACAACGTTTCACTGGGATTGACAATTACCGGTGAAAGCTGCAGCTCTGACCGGGATATGGACGGATTGGGTAAATGTGAAGAAGAGAGACTTGGTACCAGCCCCCGTAATCCTGACACTGATGGTGACGGACTCACAGACGGTGAAGAAGTACAGGTATACAAAACCAAACCTCTATTATCTGATACCGATCTCGACGGTTTGAACGATTTTGATGAAGTGAAGAAATATAAGACAGATCCATTAAATCCTGATACTGATAAAGATGGTTTGAATGATGGTGAGGAAGTTAATAAGTACAAGACTGATCCGTTGAAAGCCGATACAGATAATGATGGTCTGACTGACGGCGATGAAGTCATAAAATGGAAAACAGATCCTACCAATCCTGACACAGATGGCGATGGTCTCTACGACGGTGAAGAAGTTAAGACATTCTCAACCAACCCGTTAAGTAAAGATACTGACGGCGACGGATTATCGGATTACGATGAAGTCACAACCTACAAGACCAACCCGCTGGTTAAAGATACCGACGGCGGAAGCATTGATGACGGAACAGAAGTTAACCGCGGAACCAATCCTCTGGATGCAGAAGATGACGTAGTTAAAGTAGGTGTTCCGATGATCTTAAAAGGTATAACATTCGCAACAGGGAAAGCAGACATTACTCCTGAATCCGAAAATACCTTGAGAAAAACTCTAAAGACATTGCAGTCATATCCTGATATTACTGTTGAAATAGCAGGTTATACGGATAATGTCGGCAGTGAGTCTTCCAATCAGAGACTCTCCGAGAGAAGAGCTAAGTCGGTAAGAGACTGGCTGGTTCGCGAAGGAGTTAATCCTGATAGAATTCAAGCAGTCGGTTACGGCGAATCCAATCCTGTAGCAACCAACTCTACTCCTGAAGGAAGACAGGAAAACAGAAGGATTGAGTTCAAACGTATTAAGTAATCATACTCATTTCTAATAAAAAGGCCGTCCCCAAAAGACGGCCTTTTTTATTATGCAAGTGTTCTCTCTGAACGCTTCAGTAGATATTTTTCGAGCCAGGATTTCCTTAGCTGATCGACCTCTTTCCTGTGGGATTTCAGGAAATGATCTCCTCCTTCGAATATTACAAGCCGGTATGTTTTCTTTTCTTCAGAAAATTTCCTGGCAAGCTCAATCGTCTGCTCTACCGGCACCATATCATCATCACCACCATGCATCAGCAGGTAAGGAATATCTGGCAATTTCTTAGTAAAAGTTATAGCAGATCTTTTTTTAAATTCTGAAGCAAAATTTCCCTTACTGATCTTTTTTCGGTAATACTCTTCTGCTTTCGAACCTGAATCTGTAAGCGCTTTTAAGTTGCTGATAGCCCCGCTCAACACGGCACACTTAAAATCGTATTTTTCCTTAAGCAGAATAAACGTCATCATTCCTCCCCTGCTCCATCCCTCCACAGCAGCATTAGTAACATCTATAAATTCAAGTTCTTCAGCCAGTGGGAAAAGGTTCTTGATATCATTTATCTCACTTCCACCGAGTTCTTCTTTTCCCTCTCCGCCATCATTCCCCCTGTACTGCGATGCAAGGACTGCATATCCCCAGCTTGCAAGCTGACCAAACATTCCTCTTGCAGTAAACCTGTCGATCGCACCTTTGTCGCCGTAACCGCCGCGGTTCCAGATTACCAGCGGGACTTTTTTTCCAGCAAGTATACCTGAGGGATAGGCAAGGTATCCCTTTACTTTTAACCCATCTGACAGGTAGGTTATTTTTTCGACCACCGAAGAATCAATCACTTCATTTCCCCATCCGCTGACTGCCATTTTCGTCTGGGTTTCGCTTAACGTTATTTGTTCTCTATGAATTATATTTAGGCTCATAGTAATTTATTATTGTCGTTTTTAACACAATTTAATAATTCTTTGATTGTTCTCATAAAAGCTGAATCAACCTGATGTCAAAAAATAAAAAACCTGAACTAAAACCTGTCAAAAAGGATATACCTGCTATATATAAGATTACTGCACTTATAATAATTGCTATCGTGGCAGTATATTTTATATTCGTTTATACAGGAAATAATGGGACAAATCCCGACGAGGAATATATGTTTAAGAAAAACGGAGAACTTGTCATTTCTTCAGATTCAGGTCAGGTTAAAATAGATATACAGATCGCAAAAACAGAATTCGACAGACAGCTGGGTTTAATGTACAGGAAAAGTATGGATGAGAACCAGGGAATGCTTTTCATTTTCCCCGATGTTCAAACCAGAAGTTTCTGGATGCGGAATACTGAGATCCCCCTGGATATGATCTTTATTGACCCCTCAAAAACTATTCTTAATATTGCAAAGAATACAACTCCTTATTCGGATATATCATATTCATCCTCGGGTCCGGCTAAATATGTGTTAGAGGTAAAGGGCGGATTTGCCGATAGGCATAATATTTCTGCCGGAGATAAGGTTGCCTGGACCGAAACTCAGTGATCCTGATCGAATAATTCTCTTTCAACCAGCTCACAGATTATATGTCCCGCGGTTATGTGCCCTTCCTGTATCCTCTGTGTATTTGAAGAGGGTATAACTACCGAAATATCAACTTCGGATTTTAATTTTCCTCCGTTACCGCCAAGAAAAGAAACAATCTTCATACCTTTTTGTTTTGCTGCCTGTACAGCTTTTAAAACATTAGGTGAATTACCGCTTGTTGAAATTGCAAGTAGAACATCGTCCTTATTTCCAAGTCCTGCAACAGAACGCGCGAATACGTTCTCAAAACCTATATCATTTCCGCCGGCGGTAAGATTCGAACTATCTGTAGTAAGTGCGATTGCAGGAAGAGCGGGTCTTTGCAGGTCGTGGCTAAGTCTTATTACAAATTCCGTTGCGATATGCTGGCAATCGGCTGCACTACCCCCATTGCCGCATAATAAAAGTTTATTGCCCGACCTGAATGAGTCCGCAAGTAATTCTGCCGCTTTCATAATGTCGTTAAGACATTTTTTACCCATCGCTTTTTTGGTATCAGAACTCTCGTTAAGGGACTCGATTATAAATTTCTTTTTATCCAATGTTTTCTTTCATAAATAAAGTTATGGTTATACACTGACCGGCAAATTTATATGAACAGCTTCGGCAAATTCCTTTATATAGTGCCAGTTATTTTCTGATTCGAAAAAATTTCCTGTTACTATAATTTTTGCTCCGCTTTTAACTTTTGCTGCTGCTGCAGCGGGGGTTCTGATGCCGCCTCCGGCAATTACGGGTATGCTGCATTTCTCTGATACCGCACTTATCATTTCATCGGGGACAGAATTTTCAGCGCCTGATCCTGCTTCGAGATAAATGAGTTTCATTCCCAGGTATTCGGCAGCAAGTGCAGTGGCAGCTGCTATCCCGGGTTTATTTCTGGGCAGGGGCAGACTCCCGCTCATATACTGTGCAGTTGTGGAAATACCTGATTCTATAAGCATATACCCGGTTGCTATGGGCTCGATACCTGTTCTTTCTATCAAAGGTGCAGCAAGGACGTGTTTCCCTATAAGGTGTTCAGGATTTCTGCCGCTGATCACCGAAAGAAATAGTATAGCATCAGCCGGTTTGTAAACCTGGCTGACATCACCGGGAAAGATAATAGCGGGCAGCGATGTATTCTCTTTGACTATCTTAATACAATTCTCAATATCTCCGTTCAGCAGCAGACTTCCACCCACAAGGAATCCATCAGCCCCGGAGTTGCTGCAGTGCCTTACAAACCTGGAAAGTTTTTCCTCATTGAAGCTATCAGGATCGATCAGGATAAGGTAAGCGGCACCTTTCTGTTTGATAGTATTTAAAAGGTAATCGTAAGTTTTCATTAAGAATATGCTGAAATGCGTGTTTGAATATAGGAATTTTGCCCAAGAGAAAAAAGATTGAGCTTAACCTGAACGATTAATCCTTCAGGCTTAGTGAAATCCTGCCTCTTCCAGCATCCACGGCAATAACCTTTACGTTAATAATATCACCAACACTTAATTCTTCAAGCGGATTCTTAACATACTTATCAGCGATCTGTGAAATATGCAGAAGACCGTCCTGTTTAACGCCGATATCCACAAACGCTCCGAAATCAACTACATTCCGGACAGTTCCTTTGAGTTTCATTCCTTCTCAGATCTTCCATTTTCAGAACATCACTTCGAAGAATCGGTTTCGGTAGCTCTTCACGCGGATCGCGTCCGGGCTTCTTAAGATTTTCAATAATGTCTTTAAGCGTGGGTTCGCCTATGCCGATTTCTTCAGCAAGTTTATTCATTCCTTTCTGATTTACAAACAGATCGATAAGAGCGCCTGATTCGATTACCTTGCCAAAGGGATGTTGAACATTTTCAATAATTTTTCTGCTGCCTGGTACGATTCAGGATGAATGAAAGTATCATCAAGGGATTGCCCCTTCCGGGTATTTTGAGAAAGCCGGCCGATTGTTCAAAGATTTTTCGCCCAGTCCTGAGACTTCTTTAAGTTCTGTCCGGCTGTGAATCTTCCTTTTTTCTCACGGAATTTAATAATATTGTCAGCAATTCTTTTATTCAGTCCCGATACATAATTAAGCAGTGAGGCCGAAGCAGTATTAAGATCAACTCCCACATAATTAACGCAGCTTTCAACAACATCATCCAGCTTATGGGAGAGCAATTTCTGATCAACATCATGCTGATACAATCCTACTCCGATTGATTTAGGATCAATTTTCACCAGCTCGGCAAAGGATCGAGAAGTCTGCTTGCAATTGAAATATTTCCGCGCTGACTTGCTTCAAGATCGGGAAATTCTTTTTTGGCTGTTTCGGAAGCTGAATAAACAGATGCGCCCGCTTCATTTACAATTATATAATGGCATTTAAGTTCTTTTCTTTTATCAGTTCGGCAATCAGGAATTCCGTTTCTCTGCTTGCCGTACCGTTGCCGATAGCCACAACCTCAACCTTATATTTTTCAATAAACTGATAAGGATTTTTCCGCTTCATCAATTTTATTCTGCGGCGGATGAGGATAAATTGTTGTACCTTCAAGGTATTTGCCGGTTTCATCAATGATAGCAGCTTTCGAGCCTGAGAAGAATCCCGGATCGATTCCCATAATCATTTTTCCCGATAGCGGAGGCTGCAGAAGCAGCTGCCTCAGGTTGGACGCAAAAATCTCGATGGCATGGAGATCTGCATGTTTCAGTAAGACAGGTTCCTTAGTTCTCTTTCAATGGAAGGGTAAATCAGTCGCGAAAAAGAATCTTCTTGTAACTTCATCCAGAGATATCCTTAAATACGGAATCATTATGATTCAAAAAAAGTATTTTTAATGTTCAGCATAACATCGTCGTGTTCAAAAGCGAAAGTAACCTTCAGCGTTTTTTCCTTTTCACCCCGGTTCAGCGCAAGTACTTGGTAAGGTTTAATCTTCTTTATATCAATGCTGGAATTCATAATAGATCTGATAAATTTCTTTTTTATCTCTTTCTTTCAGTTTTTCGTTGGTCTTTTCTTCGGCTGCTTTTTCTTTTGTCTTTTCAGATTTAACCAGCGAATTCAGCATGGAGGCTTCCCTAACCTCTTTCCGAACTTCAGCAGTATCACTTATCATTTCTGCTATAATATCTTTGCTCCCTGTAAAGCTTCTTCAATATTGCTTACCCCGGGTTCGGCGTTGACAAATTCGGATAACTTTTCATCAAAATTTCCTTTGAACTGAGGGTTCTGCAGAATGAACAGAGCAAGAGGCTCAAGTCCTTTTGCCTTTGCTATCGTTCCCCGGGTTTTACGTTTAGGTTTATATGGAAGGTATATATCTTCAAGCTCCTGCAGCTTAACGGCAGCATTCAGCTTCTGCTTCAGCTCATCTGTAAGTTTACCCTGTTCTTCAATACTTTTAAGAATGGCTTCCCTTCTTTCTTCAAGGAGAGTAAGGTAATTCAGTCTGTCTTCAACTTGGCGCAGGACTTCCTCATCGAGTCCCCCAGTACCTTCTTTCCTGTATCTTGCGATGAATGGTATTGTGGCTCCCTCGCTGAATAGTTTTATAACTGCTTCAATCTGTTGAACTTTTACTTTTAATTCAGAGGCGATTACTGAAGGTATATTCATCCTGTCCTGTCATTTAATTGAGTGGCAAAAGTATAAATAAAGATGAATATAATTCAATGAGAAACAAACATTTGAAGAAAATATAATCCCGGAAGGTTTACTAACAGTTTAATTTCCGTTTTCTGATCTTGTAAAGTGTCATCACCACCATTCAGCTGCTTCGCTCATAGGAACCAACTACGCACTAAACACGCACTAAATGCACTTTAAATACCTCCTTACATAATCATAAGGACGAATTCTGTTAAACCGCCAGGCCTCGAGAAAAGACTGTATTCTATTTCACCATAAAGCCTTGCTTAATTGTTATTTTTTGAATAATCAATTAAGTTATCTGTCAGGATTATCAATTTTTTAACTAAAAACAACCAGAATATGGTTTTCGGTTAGCTACCGCTGAACCGTGATGGTGTCATATTATCAGGAATAATTCTGAAAGAGGAATTCTTAGATGGCTAAAGAAAAAACAAAAAAAGAAGAGTTAAATGAAATAGAAAACCGGGAATGGCTTTATTCACTGGATTATGTGTTTGAACATGGAGGACCGGAAAGAGTAAAAGAACTTCTCCATCAGCTCCAGATAAGGGCACATAAAGCGGGAGTGGATATACCCTTTTCCGCAAATACACCCTATATCAATACGATTCCCCGTGAAAAACAGCCGCCTTTTCCCGGCAACCGTGAGATTGAAAGAAGAATTAAAAGTCTCATCCGCTGGAATGCGATGGCCATGGTGGTAAAGGCGAATAAGCTTGAGAGTGGAATAGGCGGCCATATATCGACTTATGCTTCCGCTGCTACTCTATATGAAATAGGCTTTAATCACTTCTTCCGCGGAAAAGAAGATGATTATGAAGGTGATCAGGTTTTTTTCCAGGGCCATGCCTCCCCCGGCATTTATGCCCGCGCCTTCCTTGAGGGAAGACTAACTGTGGAACAGCTCGAAAATTTCAGAAGGGAGCTTAAACCTTCGGGCGGTTTATCATCTTACCCTCACCCCTGGTTAATGCCCGATTTCTGGGAATTCCCTACAGTTTCGATGGGACTGGGACCCATAATGGCTATCTACCAGGCACGTTTTAACCGCTATCTTGAGGACCGCAGTCTGATAGAGAGAAAAAGAGAGGGCCACGTATGGGCGTTCCTAGGTGACGGTGAAACGGACGAACCTGAAGCACTGGGTGCGATAACCCTTGCAGCAAGAGAAAAACTGGACAATCTGATTTTTGTAATAAATTGCAACCTGCAGAGACTCGATGGACCAGTAAGAGGTAATGGTAAAATTATTCAGGAACTTGAAGCTATTTTCCGCGGTGCGGGATGGAATGTTATTAAAGTAGTCTGGGGAAGCGACTGGGATCCCCTATTGGAAAAAGATACCGAGGGCAAGCTGGTTAAAAGAATGGGCGAGGTTGTTGACGGCCAGTACCAGAAGTATTCTGTTGAATCAGGCGCATATATCCGTGAACATTTCTTCGGTGCTGATGAAGATGTACTCGATATGGTTAAGAACCTGTCGGATGAACAGTTGAAAAAAATGAAAAGAGGCGGTCATGATCCTGAGAAAGTATACACTGCTTTCAAGGCTGCGGTAGAACATAAAGGTTCTCCCACCGTCATTCTTGCAAAGACTATTAAGGGATACGGACTCGGAGAAAGCGGTGAAGGCAAGAACATTACCCATCAGCAGAAAAAACTGAATGAAGAAGAAATGAAAGAATTCAGGTCGCGGTTCGGTATTCCGATTTCTGATGAGGAAATCCCAAATGCTCCGTTTTACCGGCCCGGAGAAGATAGTCCTGAAATAAAGTATATGAAAGAGAGAAGAGAGGAACTGGGAGGATTTCTGCCTAAACGAAACACCAATATCCGTCCTATTAAAACCCCTCCCGAAGATATTTTTGAGGAATTTTATAAAGGTACTGAAGGTCGTGAAGTTTCAACAACTATGGTGTTCGTAAGAATCCTTGCAAAGCTGCTTAAGGATAAAGAAATCGGAAACCTTATTGTTCCGATCGTGCCGGATGAGGCAAGGACTTTCGGTATGGAAGCCCTGTTCAGACAGATCGGAATTTATTCGCATGCGGGACAGTTATACGAACCCGTCGACAAAGAAAGTCTTCTCTATTATAAAGAAGCTCAGAACGGCCAGATACTCGAGGAAGGAATTACCGAGGCAGGTTCAATGGCATCATTTATTGCCGCAGGTTCTGCTTATGCAACACATGGTATAAATATGATTCCTTTCTTTATCTATTATTCGATGTTCGGATTTCAGCGTATGGGTGACCTTGTATGGGCTGCCGGAGATATGCAGTGTAAAGGATTTATGGTCGGCGGAACTGCCGGAAGAACTACACTCAATGGCGAGGGGCTTCAGCACCAGGACGGCAACAGCCATCTCCTTGCGTACACCATTCCAAATCTGGTTACTTATGATCCTGCATTTGCGTATGAGATTGCGGTGATAATCCGTGACGGAATTAAGAGAATGTATGAAGACCAGGAAAGAGTCTTTTATTACCTGACGGTTATGAATGAAAACTACCCGATGCCACCAATGCCGAAGGGCGCTAAGGAAGGGATTATAAAGGGAATGTACAAATTCAAAGCCTCCGGTAAAAAACAGTCAAAATTGAAGGCTCAGCTTTTCGGCAGCGGCACCATATTGAATGAGGTGCTGAAAGCTGCTGAAATTCTGGAAGAGGATTATAAAATAGCTGCTGATGTTTGGAGTGTGACCAGCTATAAGGAACTAAGGCGGGACGCACTTGAAGCGGACAGATGGAATATGCTTCATCCTTCGGAAAAGCCAAAGATTCCCTACATCACCCAGCAGCTGAAGAATGAAAAAGGCGTTTATGTTGCAGCCAGTGATTATGTAAAAGCACTGCCTGATTCAATTGCAAAATGGGTTCCCGGAACACTTATGTCTCTCGGGACCGACGGATTCGGCAGAAGTGAAGGAAGAGCCGAGCTTAGGGATTTCTTCGAGGTTGATGCAAAACATATCGTAGTGGCTGCACTATATGCATTGGCTAAAGAGGATAAAATCAAGATGCAGATGGTGGATAAAGCAATTAAGCAGCTTGATGTTGATCCGGGAAAACCTAATCCCGTAAAATCTTAATTATAATTTTTTCTTAATTCTGCATGAAATATTTTAATCAGGAAACCACAAATGGCTAAAGAATTTAAGTTACCCGAACTGGGAGAGAATATAGATTCGGCTGATATCATCAATGTGCTGATAAAGCAGGGCGATTCTATTGACATCGACCAGGGCGTAATAGAAATAGAGACTGATAAAGCTACAATTGAAGTGCCCTCCACACTTAAAGGAACCGTAAAGGAAGTGAAGGTTAAAGAGGGAGATAAAGTTAAGGTTGGTCAGGTCATCTTCTCTGTTGAAGACGGGAAGAAGCAGTCTTCACCAGGGAAAGGACAAAAAACGGAAACGAAGAAAGCTGAGAAAGAAGAGAAACCTGCTGATTGGGAAGAGAAACCTGCTGATGAAAAAGAAGTTAAGGCCCGGGCTAAAGAAGAGCCTGAAAAGAAAGTAACGAAAAAGGAAGGCGGCAAGAAGATAGTAGAGTTTAAGCTTCCCGAACTGGGTGAGAACATTGAATCTGCCGATGTAATAAGCGTGCTTGTAAGCAAAGGTGATTCCATTGAACGCGACCAGGGAATTATGGAGATCGAAACAGATAAAGCAACTATAGAAGTGCCCTCGGATGTAAGCGGAAAGGTAACTGATGTACTGGTTAAGGAGGGTGATAAGGCAAAGGTCGGTCAGATTATTATAAAAGTTGAAACAGGTGAGGTTCCGGAGAAGGAAGGAAAAGAGGAAGAGGTTGAAGCAAAGGTTTCCGAAGCTGTTGAGATCCAGGAGGAGGAAGTGGAGAGAAAGGAAGAAGAACCTCAAAAGGTTACTGACGGCAAAAGAGAGGATTTCAGACCCGGAGAAATTGAAGAACAGCCTCCGATAATGACCAATGCGGCTCCGGCAGCTCCATCCGTTAGAAGGATCGCCCGTGAACTCGGGGTAGATATCAGGAAGGTTAAAGGCACTGGTCCCAATGGCAGAATTTCTATGGACGACGTTAAGGCTTTTGTGAAGAGCATGAATGAGGAGATCGAATCGCGCGGAATTGGGGTCGGCGTAAAGCAGGAAGAGCTTCCCAACTTTTCAAAGTACGGCGAGGTTGAACGTAAACCAATGAGCAAGATCCGGTCAAAAACAGCTGAACATCTCAGTTATGCGTGGGCTGTTACTCCCCATGTAACACAGTTTGATAAAGCTGATATAACCAGTCTGGAAAAACTTAGAAAACAATTTAATCCTGAAGTTGAAAAAGCCGGCGGAAAGTTAACCGTAACTTCAATACTGGTAAAAGTAATTACAGCAGCGATAAAGCAGTTCCCGCAGTTTAACTCCAGCATAGATATGGAGAAGAAAGAAATTATTTATAAGAAATATTTCAACATTGGAATAGCGGTTGATACAGAGAACGGACTGCTCGTTCCGGTTATTAAAAATACCGACCGGAAGAATCTCAGGGAAATTTCTTCAGAAATGAGTCAGCTTGCAGAAAAAGCTAGGAACAGGAAAATTTCTCTTGAGGAAATGCAGGGAGCGTCTATAACTATCACCAACCTGGGCGGAATCGGCGGGACATCATTCACACCTATCGTGAATTCCCCTGAGGTTGCTATACTGGGAGTTTCCCGCGGCGAGATGGTACCGGTGTATAAGGATAACAGACTGGTTCCGCGACTTATGCTTCCGATATCTTTATCCTATGATCACCGGATCATCGACGGCGCCGACGCAGCAAGGTTCTTGAGATGGGTCTGCGAAGCTCTCGAACAGCCCTTGAAAATGATAATCTAAACAAGAAGGATACAAAAAATTTTATGCAGAATATAATAGCCGAAAGTGATCTGGAAAAATGGGCAGATTATTTATTGGATTACAGCTTAGGCGGTATTAAAAAAGATGATGTAATAATGGTAAAGGGTGAAGATGCCTGCTGGCCTTTGATAAGTGTTTTGCAGGATAAAATTTTTGCCTCCGGAGCAATTGCGGATATAAATATAGTCGCACCAGATAATGATCGCGGAAGAGCATGGGGTACATCAATAACAAAATTCGGAAATAAGGACCAGATAAATAAAGTTCCGAAATGGCATGTCGACAGATATAAATCCATGACAAAGTATATTGAAATCCTCGGAGTATCAAACCCGGATTTATTTAATGGCGGTAAAGAAGAACTTTTACGGGAAGTAATGAAAGTTGATTCTCCCATAAAAGAAATCAGGCTTTCAAAGCCATGGGTATTAACTCTCTTTCCAACACAGGGATTTGCTGATATGGAAGGAATGACGATGAAGGAGTATTCTGATTTTATTGTTAAGGCATCTACCATTGATCCGCGCTTGCTGGATGACGTAGAAGAAGATATATATCAGTTGCTGAAAAAAAGTTCGGAGATAAGAGTTCAGACGGTTCATCCTTTAACAAAAAAAGAACTTGAACTTAAACTAAACATAGCCGGAAGGAATATCATAAAATGCACCGGAGATAGAAATTTTCCCGACGGTGAAGTTTTCACCAGTCCAGATGCAAATTCTGTTGAAGGAGAAATATTTGTAGATCTGCCTGTCTTCCAGGGTGGAATGGATATCCAGGGAATTTATTTGAGGTTTGAGGGGGGAGTTATAAAGGAATATACAGCAGAAAAAGGTTTTGAAGCTTTGAGGAAAATAATTGAAACTGATGAAGGTTCACACCGACTCGGGGAAGTCGCGCTCGGCATGAACAACGGGATGGATAAAGTTCTGAAAAACCCTTTATTTGTTGAAAAGGTGGGGGGTACTCTACATATAGCAATAGGGCAAAGCTACCCGGAGGCTTATGTGAATGATGAGAATTCTGAAGATGCCCGGCAGGAGATTTCCGGTTTAAAATCGAAAGGAATTTTTAATGAATCAGCACAGCACGTAGATATTGTTACTGATTTCCGTCCTGGAGGAACCGGTAAGGCAGTTTTTATTGATGACGTAAAATTGGAGATTGAAAATAACATCTGGATTGTACCGGATAAATCTAAATAATGATTTTTAGTAATTCTACTTTTAGTAGGTGAACATTGACATCACAAAATAAAAGTGTAACCGTTATCGGGGCAGGACCCGGCGGATATGCCGCCGCCTTTTATGCCGCTGACCTCGGAATGGAAGTAACCTTAATAGATAACGAAGTAAATCCGGGCGGAGTCTGCCTTTACCGGGGTTGTATTCCCTCAAAAGCTCTTCTGCACGCAGCAAAAGTTATAAATGAAGCTAAAGAAGCCAAGAACTGGGGAATTGAATTTGGTCAGCCTAAGATCGATATCAACCGCCTGCGTGAATGGAAAAATGAAGTTGTAAAGCAATTAACCGGCGGACTCGGGATCGTCTCAAAACAGAGGAAAGTTAATTACATACGTGGTACTGCAAGCTTCATTAATTCTAATACGCTTGAGATCAAAAAGGAAGACGGCTCAACAGAAAATCATACATTCGAAAATGCTATCATTGCAACGGGTTCGATCATTGCTACAATTCCAGATCTTAATATTGACAGCAAACGGCTTCTAAATTCTACAACAGCACTCGATCTTCCGGAGATTCCCAAGTCTTTGCTTGTGATCGGCGGAGGTTATATCGGACTGGAGCTGGGTTCTGTTTATCAGGCACTAGGGACAAAAGTTTCAGTTGTTGAGATGATGCCGGGACTGCTTCCCGGTGCCGACCGCGACCTTGTTTCTCACCTTTCAAAAAAACTGGGTAAAGAATTCGAAAGGATCATGCTCAATGCAAAAGTTACCGAAATGAAGGAAACAAAAAATGGTATTAAAGTAAAGATAGATACTGAGATAGGAACCGAGGAACTTGAGTATGACTACGTCCTTATGTCAATTGGAAGAAAGCCTTCTACAAAAGGACTTGGAGTGGAAAATGCTCACGTGACAACTAATGAGCGGGGCTGGATAAAAGTAAATGCACAGATGAAAACGGAAGGCGGGAATATATATGCAATCGGAGATATAGCAGGCGAACCAATGCTCGCTCACAAAGCATCACACGAAGCAAGAGTTGCTGTTGATACAATTGCAGGAGAAAAAGTTGCATTCGAGCCTCTTGCGATACCGGCTGTTGTGTTTACAGATCCGGAGATTGCATGGGCGGGATTGACAGAAAACCAGGCAAAAGAAAAGAAAATAAAATATGAGACTGCAAAGTATCCATGGGCCGCCTCAGGAAGAGCCACTACACTGGGAAGGAGCGATGGAGTTACAAAGCTCATTCTCGATCCTGAGTCACAACGGATACTTGGTGTAGGCATCTGCGGTCCCGGTGCAGGAGAGCTAATCGCTGAAGGAGTGCTTGCCATAGAGATGGGTGCTAATGTAACGGACCTGAAGCTTACTATTCACCCTCACCCCACATTATCTGAAACTATAATGGAGGCGGCGGAAGCATTTTTCGGCCAGAGCACGCATATGTATAAGCCTAAGCGGAAAAAATAAGTCACCTCATAAGTTTTTTAATTTCATCAACTGAAGTCACCGGCATTTCACAGGCATAATGTCTGCATACATACACCGTTGCCGACTTATCCTGCTGTACCATCTGTTCGGTGAATGGAGCAATCTCAGCCAGTTCCTTATCACCGGGTACTTTCAGTAGTATTACTTTATTGGGTATAAAATTCCTGCCGAAATATTCGAGAATTTCTTTGGTCGTCTTATCATCTTTACTTCCGGCAATTACAATTTCGAGGGAATCGCGGTACGCCGTAATTAGTCCTGAAATCGAATTTGCGAATGCTGAGGGCATCCTGTTTATCTGTTCTGAAAAGAAGTGGAGTGTTTCATCTGCTTTATCTTCAAGACTTGCATTACCCGTGATCTTTCCCAGTTTCAGCAGATTCTGTACCGCAATAGAGTTACCGGAGGGAATGGCGCCGTCGTATATTTCCTTATTCCGTGTGATCAACTCTTCACCATAATCGGGAGTAAAAAAGAATCCTCCGTTTATGCTATCATAAAAATGTGTAATCATAAGATCATTAAACTCTATTGCAGTTTTAAGCAGACCTACATCAAAAGTAGTTTCATACAGGTCAATCAAAGCAGAGATCATAAAAGCATAATCGTCAAGGTTTCCTGTAATTCCTGCCTCACCGTTCCGGAACCGGTGAAGCAGTCTTCCATCTTTTGTTCTCAGGTTAGTCATTATAAACTTAACCGCTTTAGCGGCCGCATCTTCATATAAGCTGTTTTTGAATGCACGCGCGGCTTTTGCAAAGGCGCAAATCATTAATCCGTTCCAGTCCGTGAGGATCTTATCATCCTTATACGGAGGCACTCTCGGCTCCCGGGCTTCGAATAATTTTTCCCTGGCCCGGTCTATTTTGTCTTTAAGTACTTCTTCAGCCAGACCGGTTTCCGCAGATAATTCATTCAGGGTATTTTTAAGGTGAAGGATATTACACGGTTCGGTGTTATCATTTAACGGATCAGAAAAATTTCCTTCGGGTTTGAGGTTAAATATAATGGATAATAAATCAGAGTCCTTCCCGACAACTTTTTCAAATTCATCTTTTGTCCACAAATAAAATTTCCCTTCTTCCCCTTCACTGTCCGCATCCTCAGCCGAATAAAAGCCGCCTTCGGGAGAAGTCATGTCCCTTAAAACATATTCAAGTATTTCTTCTGCGGTTTTCTTATAGAGCTCTTCACCTGTCACCTGGTATAATTCAACATAAGAGATAGTAAGCAGGGCCTGATCATACAGCATCTTTTCAAAGTGCGGCACCAGCCACTGCCTGTCGGTTGAATACCTGTGAAATCCATAACCGATATGATCATATATCCCTCCGCGTCTCATTTGATCCAGTGTTTTCTCCACCATTTCCAGCGCATTTTCATTCTTAAAACTCTTATAGTACCTTAACAGAAAGCTCAGGTTGTGAGGAGACGGGAACTTAGGAGAAGTGCCGAAACCTCCGTACTCACTGTCGAACCTGTCCCTGAACTCCTTAACTGCTTTTTCAATAAAGGTTTCACCCGGTGCTGCGGATCCCTTTTTCGTTTCTACACTTAATGCATTTACAATTTCTGAAGCAGATTTATTTATCTCATCACGTTTAGTCGTCCAGAGATTTTTGATCTGCGGTATAAGTTCTTTCATTCCCGGTCTGCCGAACCTTGATTCCTTCGGAAAATATGTTCCTGCAAAGAACGGTTTTTTATCGGGAGTCATTATAATGGTAAGCGGCCACCCTCCGCTGCCTGTAAGCATCTGACAAACCTGCATATATATTCCGTCGATATCCGGTCTTTCCTCCCGGTCGACCTTAATTGATATAAAAACATCGTTCATCATCCGTGCTGTTTCCTTGTCCTCAAAAGATTCTTTCTCCATAACATGGCACCAGTGACAGGTTGAATAACCTATTGATAAAAACACCGGTTTATCCTCCTCGGCCGCTTTTGTAAAAGCTTCACTACCCCATGGGAACCAATCGACAGGATTGCCTGAATGCTGAAGGAGATAGGGACTATTTTCTTTTGAAAGACGGTTCAATTTTTTTCCGGCTTATTGTCTGTATTTTTATTAAATATAAACAAATTAATGCTTTCAGGACATGTTCCTTATGGCGGCTTAAAAATTATGCAGGTATAATAATTCTCTGTTTTATGCAGTATAATGGAACCCGCTCCCTTTATAAGTTGTTAAGGATTTACATTTTTAATAATTTTCTCACACACTTTAATAATATTTCCTTATGAATAACAAAGACAACCTTTTAATACCTGCAGTCATAGGTTCTGCAGCCATTATTATCTGTGCCATTATACTTGCGGTTACCTGGAAATCTAATTATACCTCTAACCAGACAATCAATGTTACAGGATCTGCAAGGAAAGATATCATATCAGATCTTGGTGTTCTGAGAGGTACAGTTAGTGCTCAGGCTGCAACTGCCGAAGAAGCATACAGGGAGCTTTTAAAGATGAAGCCCGTACTGGTTTCATACCTTTCATCCAAAGGTTTTCCTGAAAGTAAAATTGAGTTTTATACAATAAACAGCTATCCCGTATATGAAATCGGGGCTAATGGTTATCAAACTGGTGTGATAAGAGCTTATAATTATAGTCAGAGGATAGAAATACAATCCACGGATGTGAACAAGATAAAAGAGATATCACTTGATATTCCATCTGTTGTTGAAAAAGGCGTAAATTTTAATGTGGAACAGCCTGAATATCATTACACTAAACTTTCCGCACTCAAGATTGATATCCAGGCGGATGCAGCAAAAGATGCAATGATACGCGCAGAGAAAATCGCTAAGGCAACGGGGCGCTCGCTGGGACCTATGCGCGATGCCCGGATGGGTGTTATTCAAATAACTCCCAAATTATCCAACCAGGTATCTGATTACGGTATAAACGACTTAAGCTCAATAGAAAAAGAGATAACCGCGGTTGTTAATGCGTCTTTTGAGATCGAATAATTTTCCGAAAAAAAAACGAACTGAACAATGACAAAACCTCAAATATGGGTAGCTGCTTTCCTGGTTCTTTTTATGCTCCTGTTTCTTCTCCAGAGAGTTACCAATGAACCGGGAAGGAAAACTACAGGTCCTATGAATAGTCCCGTTTCTCAGCAGAATATGGCATCAAACGAGAATCTTAGTCCTGCCGAACTGATAAACAAACTGGGCTGCAAAAACTGCCATGGACAAGATCTTGCAGGGACTAAAACGGCACCCTCATTACAAAATCTTAAACAATTCTGGACTAAAGATCAGTTAACAAATTACCTGAGAAACCCTTCTTCTTTTATGGATGGAGACAGATTTAAAGAATACCAGCAGCAGTATCCGAATATGGTTATGCCCTCTTTCAGCAATATAAATGTACAGGAATTGGGGAAAATAGCTGAATACCTTTTGAACCAGCAATAATTGATTTAACTGAAAAGTTTGGAGATAAATTACCGCCCGGTTTGATTACCCGGGCGGAACTTAAAGATTTGGTTCAGACGGGATCAGGCAATAGTCACTTCTTTACTGAGATAAACATCCTGTATAGTATTAAGAAGTTTTATCCCATCTTTCATTGGACGCTGGAAGGCTTTTCTTCCCGAAATCAGTCCCATTCCCCCTGCTCTCTTATTTATAACCGCGGTTTTTGCGGCTTCAGCAAAGTCATTTTCACCCGAAGCTCCGCCGCTGTTAATTAATCCTGCCCTTCCCATATAATTATTTATAACCTGGTAGCGGGTGAGATCTATAGGGTGATCTGTTGTAAGATCATCATAAACTTTCTTGCTTGTTTTGCCGAACTTTATAGCATTAAAACCTCCGTTATTCTCCGGAAGTTTTTGTTTTATAATATCGGCCTCGATCGTTACACCGAGATGATTTGCCTGACCTGTAAGATCAGCAGAAACATGATAATCTTTATCTTTTTTGAACTCATTATTGCGGAGATAGCACCAGAGAATTGTAGCGAGTCCCAGTTCATGCGCATATTGGAAAGCTTCACTTACCTCTATGATCTGCCTGTCGCTTTCCTCTGAACCGAAATATATAGTAGCGCCGATTGCGGCTGCACCCAGGTCATACGCCTGCTCCACGCCAGCAAACATAATCTGGTCATAATGATTCGGATAGGTTAAAAGTTCATTATGATTTACCTTCATTATAAACGGTATCTTATGTGCATACTTCCTTGAACTCATACCCAGCACGCCCAGGGTTGAAGCAACAGCGTTGCAGCCGCCTTCTACAGCCAGCTTTACTATATTCAGGGGATCAAAATATTCAGGATTAGGAGCAAATGATGCACCTGCGCTGTGTTCAATTCCCTGGTCAACAGGGAGAATCGAAAGGTAACCTGTACCCGCAAGTCTTCCGGTGCTGAATATCCATTGAAGGTTTTTCATCACGTTTATATTTCTGTCTGTCTGGGCAAAAACCCTGTCAACAAAATCCGGTCCCGGCAGATTCAGCTGCTCTTTGGGAAATTTAGCTTTATAGCTCAGAAGTGATTCTGCTTCACTGCCGAGTAATTCTTTTATTTTATCTGCCATTATTTTCTCCTCTTTATTTTCTATTCATATTTTTTATAGATAATATTAATTATTCTTCTCATCAAACCGCCGGAAATTATTTTGTCTTTTCAGCAGGGATTTGTGATCTTTTACGATCAATTGAGTTGAAAACAGCTTCTGCATGAGAACGGGAATTCTCAATGAAGAACCGGCTGGTATCCATTCCGCCGCAAACAACACCTGCAAGATAAACCCTTTCTTTGTTAGTTTCATAGGTTTCTTCATTATAAACAGGACAATATTCGGGGGATATTTCAATTCCCGCCTTTCTAAGGAAATTAAAATCGGGATGGTAGCCTGTCATCGCAAAAACAAAATCATTTTTAATCGTCAGGATTCCTTCAGGAGTTTCAATGTCAGCTTCATCTTCTCTGATTTCTACTACCTTTGAGTTAAAATAAGCTTTAATTGAACCTTCGTTTATCCTGTTCTCAATATCAGGCCTGACCCAGTATTTTACCCCTTCTTTTAATGAGTCCTCCCTTATAACCATTGTTACATACGAACCCCTGCGGTATGTTTCAAGGGCGACATCTACAGCGGAATTTCCTCCTCCAATGACAATCAGCTTGAGGTAAACATAAGGATGAGCCTCATCAAAGTAATGCTTAACCTTTGGAAGTTTTTCTCCGGAAATATTAAGAAGATTAGGCTTGTCATAAAATCCCGTAGCTATAATGATATTCTCTGCTGTATATTCTGCTTTATCAGTACTAACCTCGTATGAACCGTTGACTTCATTTATTTCAGTCACTTTCTCATAAGTATTTACATTTAACCCCCAGCTACTTACCACTCTCCGGAAATATTCAAGAGCTTCCCGTCGTGTCGGCTTATCGCCGTGAGATACAAAAGGAACTTCACCAATTTCCAGTCTTTCTGAAGTCGAGAAGAATACCATATTGGTAGGATAATGAAAGAGAGAATTAACCAGGCAGCCTTTTTCGAGGATTAAATGACTATATTTTCTTTTAACAGCTTCAATTCCGCAGGAGACACCTATTGGTCCCGCTCCTATAATAATAACGTCAAAATCAGGATTCATATTTTCTTATTTTTTGTAAGCTATTTATCAAATTTAACTAATTAGGGCTAAATATTTATTGTCCCAGGATATAATCGATAGCATATTTAAAATAAAAACGGCGTGCCGGGCACGCCGTTAGGAAAATTATTACTGATTCCGGATCAATCAACTATTTCAATTAAAGCGCTTGCAATGGTGTTATCGTTACTATCCAGAAGGAAAACCCTGTAAAACCCCGGTTCCTCAAACTTCAGATCGCTGCCGGAATTTTTTGCAAAAAAGATATAACTCATATCGCTCTCTACGGTATAATCATATTTCTTGTAGTATTCAAAATCCCCTGTCCGGAAGTTGTATTTATCGAACTGGACATGAACATCCGTTAGTCCAAGTGCATGGTCACATTTAACCATTACAGTAAGATAGCCCTTTGTAAATCTATCGCTCACCCCGATTTCCCCCTTGTTCGAATCATAATGTTCACAGAAATAGAGGACGGGTTCGCTCTGGGCAAAAAGATCGGTTTTAAGTCCCAAACCCGTAAGAAGAAGCACAAAAAGAAATAGTTTTTTCATTTTATACAGCTCCTGATAATTATTAGGTTAAAAAAGGGTTAAATGAAACTTGTTAAGAACGCAATTAAACTTTACGGATACAGCTGCCGAAGATGATCCGGAAATAAGTAAGAGCGACCAAAAATACTGTAATTCTGAAAATCTGTTTTATATTTCTAAAGGTTTAGGGAATTTTTACTGCGTGATAATAATTATTTTTTTTGAAAAAACATACAATTTTTAATGGGAGTCATTAAAAATATTCTTAAGCCGGGAACCAGATTCTCACTGATTCCGGTTAAGTTTATCCCAATTAATTTTCCATCCATCACTTAATTTATTTAATTTAGGCTGTTAATTCTTTCATATTAAATTTATTAGGGAGCTTTTATGTTACGGCTCAAATCTTACCTTATTATAATTCTAATGTTAATGATCGTGGTTAATTCTTTCCCGCAGACCAAAGAAAGGAAAGAAATTCCCCCAAAATATAAATGGAATTTAACTGACCTCTATGCATCAGTCGCCGACTGGAAGAGCGCTAAAACAGAGGTAAGCAGCAATATAGACAAAATTGAAACCTACAAGGGAAAACTGGATCAGGATGCGTCAACACTCCTGAATGCAATGGATCTTTTTTTCAATACATTGAAGGAGTATTTTCGTTTTTCTACATATTCAGGACTCCTGGCTGATGAAGATCTTTCAATCTCCTCAAACGAGGCATTGAGACAGGAAGCTTCAACTTTAGGAACAAAATTTTCCGAGTCTACTGCCTGGATCAGACCTGAAATTCTCGATATGGATCCTGCTAAGGTGAAAGATTTTCTGACCAAAGAACCGAAACTCGATCAGTATAAAATGTATATTGAAGATATTCAGAGGATGAGGGCACATACTCTCTCAGCCGACCAGGAAAAAATACTGGCTTCTTTCGGATTGATTACAGAGACGCCGTCGAATGTATATAATGTTTTTAATAATGCCGAAATGCCTTATGCGAAGGTTACCCTTTCCACAGGTGAAGAGGTTACACTTACGAACTCGGCTTATACAAAATACAGGTCAACGGGCGTAAAGGAGGACAGGGCCAAGATATTTGACGCCTTCTTCAATAAATACGGCGACTTTAAGAATACCATCGGGGCGAACTATGCCGGGAAGGTTAAAACTGACTTTGTTTATGCGAAAGACAGAAATTATGAGTCGGCTTTGGCTGCTTCTGTTGATGGTCCTAATATCCCCGTCAATGTTTACACCAACCTGATAGAACAGATACACAACAATCTCCCGACACTTCAGCGTTTCCTTGAGCTAAAAAAGAGAATGCTCGGTGTTGATACTTTACATTATTATGACCTTTACACACCACTTGTTAAAAAAGTTGAAATGGATTTCACTGTTGAACAGGGTGAAAATATAATTAAGAAAGCCCTTGAACCAATGGGAGATGATTATATTGCTACTCTGAATAAAGCATTCGGAAACAGATGGATAGACTTTTTGCCGAACGTCGGAAAGAGAAGCGGAGCATATTCTTCCGGAGGCGCTTATGATGTACATCCTTATATTCTTATGAACTGGAACGATGATTATGAGTCTGTCTCTACACTGGCTCACGAACTCGGTCATACAATGCACAGCTATTTCTCAAGCAAGAACCAGCCTTTTGCTACTGCCGATTACCCGACATTCGTTGCTGAAATAGCTTCTACTTTTAACGAGAATCTTCTCAACAATTATATGGTGGAACATGCCAAAAGTGATGACGAGAAATTATATCTTCTGGGCAGCTACCTTGATCTGCTGAGGACTACGATATTCCGCCAGACCCTGTTTGCTGAATTTGAGCTGAAAGTTCATGAAATGGCTGAAAACCAGCAGCCTATTACCGGTGAGGATCTGTGTAATATATACTATGATCTTGTAAAGGAATATTATGGCAACGATAAGGGAGTATGTGTGGTAGATCCTTATGTAGCTTATGAGTGGGAGTATATACCTCATTTTGTCAACTATACTTATTATGTTTACCAGTACTCTACATCACTTATTTATTCTACTGCTCTCGCAGAAAAGGTTTTAACAGAGGGAAAGCCTGCGGTTGATAAATATTATCACATTCTGAAAGGCGGAAGTTCGGATTATCCAATCGAACTGATTAAAAAAGCAGGAATTGACCCTCTTTCTTCCGGACCATTTGAACTGACGATGAAGAAAATGAATAAAGTGATGGATCAGATGGAAGAGATTCTTTCGAAGAAGTAATCTTTAATCTGAGCTGAAACTTTATAATTAAATATTCAATCCCGGCTTGTTTCCTTAACAGCAGGCCGGGAGTAAATTCCGGGGTGACTCCAGGCAAGAAGAGCGAAAACCCTGTAGTCAGAGCACAGTATGATTAAATGTTAAGTCATATCTTGTAACTGTTATTAATCATCAATGATATGATAATTAATATTTGATTCCTTCCCCTAAATAACAGAGAAAGAGGGTTTTACAGTAAAAATAATCGCCTGTGATCTCTTTCTCTGTTATCTCTCCTAAAATTTCTTGAACCAAATATTCACTCAGTCAAAGGAAATAATTCTGCTTTCAGATAAAGGTCCTCGACTGCCGCCAGATCTCCTTAAGTGAGCGGTAAAGATTCCTGCAAATATAAATAGGCAGATTATTTTCGTAAGGCATACTGTACCTCGTTTTATGTACTGCCGCAACAGCTACCTGCCTGCAAACTGATCTGTGATCTTCTATATTCCCGCCGGGAATAATTACTGTTTTAATCTTATTTGAGTCGGGCTGCGCCCAATACCAGTAGGAGTTATGGGGACAGACGACAGCAGGCAGTTTGTACTTTGAAGAATAATATTCAATCGCTCCAGCCTCTCCGTAATTATAAGCAAAAACGACTGCAGATACTTTCTCCGAATCAGGAAGCGATTCATACACCCTTGAAATTGTAGCTGCAAATTCCTCCCATCCGAACATATCAGCATAAAACTGGGGAAGTTCGGCCAACTCTTTGTGCTCGGAATTCTGAGGCGATACTCCCAAAATTTTTGAGTATGAGATAAAAGTATCGACAGGGAGTACAGGCAGAGCCATAGGCATTGTGATAAGTCCGGTAATTACTATAAGCCCCGCTAAACCGTATTTTATCCACCCAAAGTTCTTTCTCTTGACGACCGCTTCAATGAACATTCCTCCCCCTGCATAAACAAGCGGATAAGCTGCAGCAAGGTATTCTGCTTTACTGTGCCAGTTAATTATGAGGATTAAAAAGGTGGTAAGGAAAATAATTCCCAGCACCCTGTATTCTTTTACTCTTTGGCTCACTAAAAGATAAATCAGTCCGGGCAGCCAGACAAGTATAGCAAGTGGCCCTGCCAAAAGCAGCTGTCCGCTCATAAAATCAATTGGTGTCAGCGTTGAGTATTTAAACCGGGATGCATTTCTCACAAATTCAATATGAGCGAAATTATGTGTACTATTCCATATGATAAAAGGAGAAAAGATCACGATGGCGATCAGGGCAGCAATGTAAGGCCAGGGTGTTTTTAAATGCGCCCTGAGAGGTGTAAAAATTAAACCCGCGAATAATCCGACTCCGAACCAGGCCATACTGATTTTGTTTAACATACCCAGTCCGATCACTGCTCCCAGTAAAATCCAGAGAGTAGGTTTATTTTCTTGTACAATTCTAATTACCAGGTATGCAGAAAGAACCCAGAAGAAATGGTCAAAGGAGTTCATCGAAAAAATTGAATTCATAGCAAGGAAAATGGGGGAGAATGCAAGGGTAACGCAGGCAATCAGTACAGCAGTTAATCCGCCGCCAATCCTCGCCGTGAGTAAACCGGTAAAATATACAGTGAGGGCAGCAGTGATTGAAGGAAGCAGTCTTATCGCAAAAAGAGAATCTCCGAATAACGCCCTGCTGAGAGCCAGCAGATATATCGATAGCGGAGGCTGATCAACATATCCTGCAGCAAGATGATTTGTGCAGGCAAAATAATATAACTCATCTCTGAAGATGCCGTAGCCGGCAAACAAGTTTGTATAAAGATGAAGTATCAGGGTGAATACTGATAAGATAATAACTGCTGTCTGTGTATTCCGCGGTAATACGAATGTGTTCTTATTATTCAGCATAAAATTGTACGATTATTTTTCCAAAAAGGTAACGGGGTGACTTCCACTCCGGGAAATATCATAAAATTAAATCTATTTCTTATGGATATTTATATTCCTTCCGGAAAGATATTTAAGAACCTCTTCAAAACAATTTCCTTCACTGCCGATATACTCAGGCGGTGAAACACCTTTACGCTTATAATTTCCTTTTAGCACCAGGTTCACTGCAGCCGCGCATGTATACCCTGTGGTTCTTGCCATTGACGATGTATTGGTTGCTTTATCGTATTTATCAAAGAGGGAGTATTCAATATTCTTTCCCTCACCCTTAATTTTAATCTTAAGATATGTGAACTCCTCCTCACCCTCTTCAAGCTTCCATAAAGGAAAAAGAAGTCTTGATGATAAATCAAGCGGTCTTATCATTTTTCCCTCGATATCAATTTCCTCTTTATTAAAGAACCCGGATTCCCTTAGAACCCGCATTAATTCAATGTGCCCGGGATAACGAAGCGTTTTCTCTTTCATATCAGGGATATTGATAGTGGTGAGAAGCGATCTTAAACCGTCTGTATTAAATGCTTCAAGTGTACCTGCATCTGTTTCTATCAACTCCGGATCTGATAATGCAGGTCTGGTTATGATTTTTCCGTTTTCTTTAATCCTTGAAGGCCGTATATACTCTTCGATTACATCAGGGGGCGAAAACGGAGCTTTATATTCAAAAGGCCATTTTCGTTCAACCGGAAGCCCCCCTACATAGCATTCAAATGAATCTATCTTCATCTTAGCATCATAGTATCCCAGTATGATATTGCTTAGTCCCGGCGCCACCCCGCAATCGACAACAGCTGTCACATTATTTTCTATTGCATAATCAGCAAGCAGAAAAGGGTCTTCATTGAAGAAAGAAATATCCACTACATCCTTACCTTCTTCAATAATCGTTTTTAATGTCCTGAATCCCATAAATCCCGGCACAGCCCCGGCAACGATATCTGCATCGGCAATAGCGCTGCTTATCTGCAATTTATCAGACAAATCCATCTGTCTTGTTGTGATATTTATCTCCGAGGATATCTTCCTTAGTCTCTCTTCATTTATGTCGCAGAGGGTCACCTCATAGTCTTTAGAAAGATCGGCGGCTATTGCGCTTCCAACCATCCCTGCCCCAAGCACTGTAATTTTTTTCATCAGGTTGCCTCTGTTAAAATGATCCAGAATTACGCACAGACAATAGCTTAAAATTGACTTATATTTCTACAAAGTTAAGAATAAACAGAATCTGTTTCTTAATAAATAAGAACAAAATAACCGTTCAGAAATATGCTTATCACATTAAATCCCGAAAAACTGAAGAGGTATAAAAACATTGTTATGCTCATTATACGGCATAACAGCGAACCTATCTTCAGGAAATCAGAGTTCGATGAAAGAGATATCTCAGGCGAAAATCAGGAGAACTCAGAGATCAGAAAAGATGCTGAAAAGCTCACTATGGAACTGCAGGAAATGGGACCCACATTTATAAAGCTGGGACAGCTTCTTTCAACCCGTCCCGATCTGCTTTCCCGTCCTTATATTGAATCGCTCTCCAGACTCCAGGATAAGGTACCCCCCTTCTCATTTGATGAAGTAGAAAAAACAGTAACCGAAGAGCTGGGAGTGAGGTTATCCAAGGCTTTCATAGAATTTGATGAAAAGCCGATTGCAGCTGCATCATTGGGACAGGTGCACAGGGCGGTTCTCAGGTCCGGTAAGGAAGTCGCTGTAAAGGTGCAGAGACCTGACATAAGGAGAATCGTTCTCGAAGATTTAAGCGCTTTAAAGGATATTGCTGAAACTATTGATAAGCATACTGAAATCGGGAGGAGATACTTATTCGAAGATCTGCTGGAAGAATTCCGCAGGTCAATACTGATGGAACTCGATTACCTTAAAGAAGCTCAGAACCTTATAAGACTAAACGAAATTTTGGCTAACTACGAGGATATTATAATACCACAGCCAGTCACCGATTATACATCGTCGCTCGTGCTTACAATGGACTTCATACATGGCATAAAGATATCTCAGTTTAGTCCTATTGCCAGACTTGATACTGACGGTCATAAGTTATCCTCTGATCTTTTGAAGGCTTATCTCGACCAGGTATTGATTCATGGGTTCTTCCATGCCGACCCTCACCCCGGCAATGTCTTCCTTACCTATGATAAGAAGATTGCCCTGATAGACCTGGGCATGACTGCCAGGATCACGCCTTCAATGAGTGATCTCCTGTTAAAGCTGCTGCTTGTAATCAGTGAAGGGAAGGGTGATGAGGCAGCGAAAATAAGTATCAGGCTTGGTCAACCGCTGGAGAATTTCAATGAGGATCAGCTGAGAAAGGATATAGGTTACTACGTCAGCCGGTATTATAATGCTTCACTAGAGGACATCCAGGTCGGCAGAGTGGTTGCTGAGCTGGCACAGATCTCGGCTAAAAACGGACTGAGACCGTCGGCCGAACTGACAATGCTGGGAAAGACACTCCTTAATCTTGATGAAATCGGAAAAATACTTGAGCCGGAGTTTAATCCCAATGAAGTAATAAAACAGCATGCAAACTCAGTAATGCAGAAGCATATGCTTAAAAGCCTGTCGCCGGGAAATATTTTCTCATCGCTTCTCGAAATGAATGAACTTATTAAGAAATTGCCCTCAAGAATAAATAAGATGCTCTACCTGATCACGAATAATAAACTAAGAATAAAAATAGATGCAATCGATGAACTCAGACTGACAAGAGATCTCCAGAAGATAGCCAACAGGATCACTCTCGGAGCAATAGTAGCTGCTTTTATAATAAGTGCTGCCCTGATGATGCGCGTACAAACGGATTTCACAATATTCGGCTATCCCGGGATAGCTATGATATTATTTATTTTCGCGGGGATCTGCGGCTTTGCTATTATGGTAAGCATCCTCAAGTATGACGAAGGGAGAAAGAAGAAAATTTAACAGAAGAACTTATTATTTGTCATGGTCCTCTTTGAAGGTTCCGTATCTTTTAGCGTATATCTTTGTAAACTCTGCTCCAAACAAAAATATAAGCGAAGAATAGAAAATCCATAGATACAGGATCGTGAACGTTCCGATTGATCCGAAGGCTGATTCAATCTGTGAGTTTTTTACATTGAAGGCGACAAGGACCTGAACTATTAAAAACAGGAATGCCGTTACAAAAGCCCCTATCCATACGTCCGACCAGTTTATATCCACCTCCGGTAGTATCCTATAAATCATTGCAAAGAGCACTGTAAGAAGCAGAAAAGATATTACGTAATCAGCAATATTTATTAAAACAGGAAGAATGGAGATAATATCATTCAAACGCGACTGTACATTCTGCATTATCGGGTTTTTCAGTACCAGCGCCAGAAAAAGCAAACCTACTATAGAAAGCATCATAAATGAAAATCCGTATTTCTTAACCTTCTTCATTATTCCTTTCTGCTTTTCAGTATCTATATCCCAGATGGTATTTAAAGCATTCCTTATCTGGTAAAAAATCATCGTGGATCCGAAAAATAACAGAGGAATACTTGTAAGGATTGTCATAAAATTGGTAGATGAATTTGAAGCCTTCTCAACTATCTGCTGAATGACCTGTGCGGGTTTATCCCCCACAATATTCTGCATCTGTGACACAACCTGCTGAATTGTATTCGCCTTTCCCATAAACGATCCTACCAGCAGTACGAGGAGGGTTAAAATAGGACCCAGGGAAAGGATTATATAAAAAGAAATTCCTGCCCCTACAAATAGCGGTTTGTGATCACCCCACTCTTTCCCTGTTTGTTTTGTAAGCTGCCATATTATTTTAGGATATTTCATTAATTATTATTTTTGTTCTGTAATTGTAAGAATATACGATCTTTAAGCCTGCTTGTAATTACCCCAAGCCACATTGAATAAAGGGGTATTATCAATAATTTTTAGTGCGAAAATGCAAAGAATAAAGCATATCTGTTTTGACCTTGATGGAACATTGATCGATTCCTATCAAACCATTTTCAAAACTACTGTGAAAACCCTGCAGCATCTGAAAATTGAAGAACCTCTGATGGAGATAGAATTTCATAAGAGAATCGGTCATCATTTTCTTCACATTTTCAAAGATTTGAACATTCCTGTCGCGGATATTGAAGAATTTATTGATATCTATAAAGGATATTACTTCGATTTTATTGATGATTCGGTCATCTATCCGGGTGTGATGGATGTGCTTAAGGAGCTGCACAAAAAGAAAATTAAAGTCTCCCTGCTTACTACGAAGGGACAGGACCAGGCCGATAAGATCATCGATCACTTCAAATTGCGGAAATATTTCTCGTTTATTACGGGAAGAAGGAAGGATCTGCCGATAAAACCATCTCCGGAACCTCTTCATTTTATATGTGATGAACTCAGGGTTGAGGAAAAGAATACTATGATGGTGGGTGATTCGGAGTTGGATATAGATTGCGGTAAGAATGCTGGGACATATAGCTGCGGCGTAACGTACGGCTATCGGTCCATAGAAGAACTTAGATCAGCCTCACCTGATTTTATAATCAATAACATAAACGGACTGATAAAAATAATTGAAGAGCCTGCAAAGGGTAAGTCTTAAGCTCTCCGGATAACTCCTACTCCACCATATTTTCAGGCATTTGAACCGCTACCACTCTACCCTTTGCTGTAACTTTGCCGTTGGCTGAAAGTGTAATTTCAGAGATCACTTTCCTGCCTTTTATTTCCGCGATTTTTCCTCTTATTTCCAGTTCGGGTCCCAGAGGTGTCGGCGCCAGGTAATCGACATGCAGTGAACCTGTTACAAAGCGGAATGGAGGTTCCGTTCCCGGTTCCCTGCTTTCGTTCCGGTAGGCTGCAAGGGCGGCCGTACCTGTACCGTGACAATCAATTAATGAGGCAATAAGTCCTCCGTAAACGTAGCCGGGGATTGCTATATGATATTCCTGAGGGGTAAAACGAGAAAGTGTTTCATCTCCGTCCCAGACAGTTTTTAACTGATGCCCCTGCCCATTTAATCTCCCGCAGCCGAAGCAGTAACTTAACTGATCGGGATAATAATCCTGTATGGCTTTATTCTCCACGCCATTCCCTTTGAATTTACTGATGTTTTAAAATAATCCTATATCCCTGCAGCAAACAGAATCAATCCAAGTACAATTCCATACACAAAATTAAATGCTTTAATCTTTATCGAATCTTTAACAGAATAAGAGAGTAGAGGAAGCATACTATGTCCGTCCTGAACCATTGAACTTGTCAGCAGTACAGAAAAAGGAATCACCCCGTTAGCAAAGAGCGTAACAAATATCAGGTGGGGACCTGACTCAGGTATTAAACCTATCAAAGCTCCAAGGAATAATAATAAAAGCTTGTAGCCGGTACTGATTTCTTCTATGTGCAGATAGTGAAATCCTACCTGGACGACAAGCAGCGCACCGAATGTCCACAGGGCAATCCGCCATATATGCTTTTTAATAATATGATGAAACACATGTTCAGTAATAAAATGCTTAAGGTTTCTTTCGGTGTTGTGAACAACCAGTTCAGGGCAATCGCGGCAGGTTACCATATTAAATTTCTTAGCCAGAAAATCAGTCAATATACCGCCTACAATTCCTGCCACGAAAAGAATCGCAAATAAAATGATTGCGGTTTCAGGAAACATTGCCAGCATTACAAAGGCCTCATCTCCTGATGAGGCAATCATTGAACCTGCAAGTGCTCCGAAACTTATAAGTCCATGCATATATAAAGTAACATCGGTAAACCCTCCCAGACATCCGGGGATCGTTCCGATAAACGACGCGATCACATACTGACGCGATTTGCTCTTACCCCTGAGCAGATTAGAGATTTTTCCTCTCGACCAGATATTAACAGCATCAACGATTATCATCATTGCTGTTATGAATAATGAAATCTGAAGAGTTTCTCCAATTACATTAATTAAAATCGAATACATATATCCTTATTTCAGTACGATCATCTTCATAGTTTTCACAAATGAACCGGCTTTGATTGTGTAGAAATACACGCCCGAGCCGATCCCGGAAGTCAGATTCTCAGTTGAAAATTCAACCGAATATCTTCCTGCTTCCTTGTATTCATTAACGAGCGTTGCAACTTCAGCACCGAGAAGATTATAGACTTTTATCTCAACATTTCCTGCTTTCGGAAGAGCATACTTTATTAAAGTTGAGGGATTAAAAGGATTAGGATAATTCTGCGAGATAGAGTAATCTGTAACACCATTGTAATCTATCTCTACAGGACCATATATTCTGAAGGTCCCGTTAAAATCAGCCTGTTTTAATCTGTATATACTTTTTCCCTGCAGCGGTGCTTTATCGATAAAACGATAGGAAGATGGTTCGGTCGTTGTTCCGCTGCCGGGGATAAATCCTATAGTAGTGAATTGAGAAGTTCTCTCAGCAGCAGTTCCCGAAGCTCTTTGAAGGTCGAAGCCTTTATTGTTTGTTTCGGTTGAAGTCTTCCAGTTGAGAGTAATGCTTTCATTGCCCGGGGAAGCTGTGAATGAACTTAGTTCAACCGGGATGAGCGTGTAATAAATTACGCCTATATCATCAAGATACCAGCCGTCACGATTAATATATCCGTCGGATTTAAGCTGGAACTGAAACTTAACGTTAGTAAGATTGAAGGAGGAGAGAAGGATCTCTTCCTTTACCCAGGAAGCCTGTGCGCCGTCATAAAGCGGTTGTCCCGGAGGCTGAAAAGTGCCGGTACCGGGATTTGTGTACATACCTTCAAGCGGTGTCCAGACTAATCCTCCGTTCGTTGAGATTTTAACCTGTCCGTAATCCCAGTCATTCTCGATATCCCACTTAGTCCAGTATGAAAATCTTGGATTGGAAACAGACGACAAGTCAAGGGGATCAGTCAATGTCATCGTTACGGTTGCGTTGTCCAGGTAATTCCCGTTCTTGCTGTCGGTGTATGAGTTAGGAGCAGACACATACGATGTAGTTGTAGATTCCCACTTGGGATATGTGGGTGTCGCGGTTATTGTCCACAGGTTGTTAGGATCATTGGTTGAATCCACAAAAGCGTAAGTCGGTATACCTACAATAATATTAAGAGTATCATAAGACATAACTACGCCTGAAGTACTGACCGTTACCAGTAATTTTATGTTCTCTTCTACAGGGGCCGATCCGTCTATTGTAAAAGATAATGGGGATGAAATGGTTACAGTGCTGCGTGCGGGGATGGAGGAGAAATTCGCCGTACCGTTATTTACGACTGCATAGGAACTAAGAGAACTGAGGTTTATCTCTATATCATTACCGGCAGAGAGTCCCTTATTCCTGAAGGACGGCGTCATTTCAACAACGTCGCCGGGATTAAAATACTGCTGCGAAAAGTTCGGGTGATCCAGTTTAATAAATTCTCCTGCTGCCCAGGCATAATAGAGATTCGGCATCAGGTTTTCTTCGGCCAGGGGAAAGATCTCCGATTGTGACGGCCAGAAGCCTGTTGATCCTACTTCAGGGGTCATCGCAAAGATCTTACCGTGATTAGCAACAGTATCACCGTCATACGCATAGTCGTCACTGTTCCCTCTCGTGGAATATCCAACTGCCTGTATATCCAGTCCTGCAAAGTACCCGTTGTATGCAGTCATATCTGAAGAGTATTCTCTGAATATGAGCGAGTCGGGAGTTTCCATACTCAGCGCTCCGTAAGGATAGATCAGGTAATTACCATAAGTATGATAATTCAATATACATTTGATATTATGTGAGGCCAGGAAATCTCTCAGGTTTGCCACTTCGGGAGCTGAGAATGGTGCCACACCGCGGTAGGTTTCATCACCGGGATAAGTACTGGAACCACCGTTCGGTGCATTCCAGTAGGCATACGGTCCGTAATTCCTGTTAAGATCGATACCGTCGTATGATTCCTGGAACGTGCCGTTGCCGTTATTATCCTGCTTATTTTTTCTCCACATATAACCGCCGTTGGGAGTCATCTGGTGGTTGTATTCGTACCCGTCAGGGTTCACCACAGGGATGCAGTATATTTCCCGGTGATCAACCAGGTACTTAACGGAAGCATCGGTGTTATAATTCTCAAGGAGATAGTACATAAAATAAATCAGCTGCATCATACCTTCGGGTTCACGTGCGTGATGGAGTGCGGTAAACAATACTTCCGGTTCAGCTTCATTTATATCGGGATTATCGGAAATTTTAACCATGTAGGTCGGCCGTCCTTCCACCGAATTTCCGATTGATACTTTTGCTGTAACAAGGTTAGGGTAGAGCATTCTCATTGTATCAAGTTCTGCCGTGACTTCGGCAAGCGTATAAAAACCTCCCATAGAACCGAAACCGAAACCGCCGACGTTGAAGTTTTCCTTGCTCTGACGAATGAAAGCCTGTTTTTCCTGTTCTGTAAGCCGGGGACGGTTGTTGTAGTACTGCATCCAGTCGTCTATCAGAACATCATAACTGTAATTTGTCAGCTGAAGTTTTAAGAATTCCTCATCATCAAGGAAGACTATTAAGCCGTTGTCTTTCGTGATGGAAGCATGATCGAATTCCAATCCTGCCTGGTATAAATACTGAACATCAGACATATCATTAATATAGATTTTAACTTTTTTGTATGTCTGGGCCTGAATTACGGCTGCTATGAAAAGGGTGATCAGGAAAGATAGTAGATATTTCATCGATATGATCCCGCTTGATTATTTAAACATTATTAATTTACTGGATTATAAATTAAGACTTTTTTCTTAATAAATTTAGTTACTGATAAATTAAACTTAATGGAAGTGGGAAATTTCAGAGGATATCCGGAGGAACTCTCAATGAACAGATTTAAAAATATCTTAATTATATCACTGCTTTTTTTGGGTGTGTCTTCTGCACAGGAAGCATCCCGCCCCCGTCTCGTGGTAGGTATTGTGATTGACCAGATGAGGTACGACTATCTCCAGAAATATGAAAAGTACTATAGTGAGGGCGGATTCAAACGTTTAATGAAGGACGGAAGCAACTTTACCTTTGCTCATTATAACTTTGTACCGACATATACGGGACCCGGACATGCTTCAGTATATACCGGAACTACTCCCTACTATAATGGCATTATCAGCAACGACTGGTATAGTAGAAAAAGTAAATCCTTCGTTAACTGTGTTGAAGATGATACCATTAGAACGGTCGGGGAGACAGGTAACGCCGGACAGGTATCGCCTAAAAGACTTATGACAACCACGATCTCTGATCAGTTAAAGATCGCTACAAACGGTAAATCAAGGGTTTTCAGCATTTCACTTAAAGACCGTGCAGCAGTTCTTCCCGGAGGGCATGCCCCCGATGAAGTCTACTGGTACAGCGATAAAAATGGAAAATTCATTACCTCATCCTACTATACAAACTCACTTCCTCAATGGGTAATTGACTTCAACCGGGAAAATTACATCAGTAAATTATTCAGGGGCGAATGGGATCTTCTCCTTCCTAAAGAAGATTACAACTTAAGCTTTCCTGATGAGGCCCCCTGGGAGGATGATGTATTTGACGAAGGCACAACGAGTTTCCCGCATTCATTCAGCAATGTAATGAATAAAAAATATGACTATATACGCAGCACGCCTTTCGGAAATGAATTACTCCTTATGTTTGCGGAAGCACTAATAGAGAACGAAAAACCGGGGAGCGGCGACTATACTGATTTCCTGGCAGTTAGTTTTTCGTCAACCGATTATATCGGTCATGCATACGGTCCCAATTCTGTTGAAGTGCAGGATGCATTTATAAGAATGGACAGGCAGCTGGCAGAATTTCTTAGTACGCTCGATCAAAAAGTGGGTAAAGGGGATTATATCCTGTTTCTCACGGCCGACCATGCAGTATCTGAATCAGTTCAATACCTGAAAAGTATGAATATTCCTGCCGGAGGTTTTGATCACGATGCCTGCAGAGATTCACTGAAGGCATTTTCCGAAAGGAAGTTCGGTACTGATAAATTAATAGAAAGTTTTTCCAACAACCAGGTATATTTTAATAAGAATGTACTGCAGGAAAAGCATCTTAAAACAGCGGAGGTGGAAGATGCTTTCGCAGAATATCTCCAGGATGAATTCCCTGAGATTAATAAGGTATTCAGCCGCCACAACCTGCACGACCTCTCTGCATCACGTATACCTTATAATTTCATTTTGAACGGCTTTAATCCGTCACGTTCTGGTAACGTAGAGTTCGATCTTAAACCTAATTACCTGCCGGGAAACGGAGAATACGGAACAACTCACGGAGCCTCTTTTCCGTATGACACACACGTGCCTTTACTCTTTTACGGATGGCATATCCCCGCACAAGAGATTAATTCTCCGGTTTACATTGTGGATATTGCTGCTTCGGTCTGTAATCTGCTTGGAATTGACGAACCAACGGGAAATATCGGAATACCGATAATCAATGAACAATGATCAATTATCAATGAACAATTAAGTGTTAAGATTTAACAATCAGGAATTAAGAGTTAGTAGATTGATGAGGTTCACTGTTTATCTACCTGATGGAAGCCGATCAGTTGCTGAAATGAGGCAGGGAGGAAGTAATATCCCTGAAGTTATCTCGTTGATGAAGGTCGGAAGTAGGCCGCGTGTTGACTGCCGGGTGCAGGCAGGATGAAAACGGCAGAAATCTGTTTGGAATATTTATTAAACCCTGAACAGAGAAAGAAAGATAATTAATTATTCTAAAAAGTCAGATTTACCAGGCTGAGCCTGCCGGGTAATTCTTTGCTGCTGGTTTAAACCTTGAGAGTTTCGCCCTCGGTTTTGGCTATAATAACTGCACCACAGGAATCGCTCCAAACATTAACCGAAGTTCTGCACATATCGAGAATACGGTCGACGGCAAGGATAAGACCCACACCTTCAAGTGGAAGTCCCACTGCAGAGAGAATAACAGATATCATTACTAGTCCTGCCATGGGAATACCAGCCGCACCGATTGATGCCAGCAGCGCCGTGAACACAACGATCACCTGCTGCATAAAGGAAAGATCGACACCGTAAGCCTGGGCAATAAACATTGCCGCCACACATTCGTACAAAGCAGTTCCGTCCATATTAACAGTTGCGCCAAGAGGAAGGACGAAACTTGTTATTTTATTTGAAACACCGTCATTATTCTCCACAGCCTCCATGGTCAGGGGAAGAGTTGCTGAAGAGGACGAAGTTGAGAAAGCGGTTAAAAGCGGCGTAGTCATAGCTTTAAAATGAGACCAGGGATTTGCCTTACCAAAGAGTTTTAATATAAGAGGAAGAGTAATTGATGCATGTATTGCCAGTCCCAGCAGAACCGCAAGCATATAAATTCCCAGCCTGTGCACCATTTCAAATAATGCAGCGCTGTCGCCTGCCTGTTCAGCAACTACTCCGGCAACTATACCGAAAATACCAAGGGGAGTAAACTTTATGATAAACGAAGTAATCTTCATCATTACTTCAAAGCCGCCGTTGAAGAGGTTGACAAGGGGATCCTTATACTCGTCAGAAACCCTGGTAATAAAATAGCCGACGAGGATCGCAAAGAAAATTATTGCCAGCATATCGGCGGAAACTAATGCCTGGAAGAAATTCGTCGGCACCATCCTGAGTAAAATATTTCCTATGCCTCCCTGTGCGGCGCTTAACCCCTCTACTTCTTTCCTGAGTCCGAGATCAGCTCCCATACCCGGCTGGAAGAGATTCACAAGAGTTAGTCCCACTAATATGGCAAAAAGACTTGTGGCTAAATAGTAAAGAATAGTTTTGAAACCGAGCTTCCCGAGGTTCTGTGCATTACCGATATTTGTAACACCGGAAACAATGGAGGTAAGAATAAGTGGAACGATAATCATCTTTAGGGCCCGCAGGAAAAGTTCGCCCATCCAGGTTACATATTGAACATACTCCGTGAAAAATACAGCGTAGATAACTGCGAGTCCGAGTGCGATTAATATCTGCCAGTGAAGTTTTATTTTAAGCATTTTGCCGGTGTGGTTGTTTTCAGAAAAAAAGAGAGGAAACTAGAGAAGATTCCCAAGGATCTCATCGCATACTGCGTATCCTTTTTTGGTAAGCCTGATAAAATGATCATCAATTTCCAAAAGATTCTGATTCTTTAACCGAATAAAATAATCATTTTTCTCTTTTATCCAATTTGCAGGACTAAAAGTATGAACCGGAAGGTGTTCCGATGTTCCTTCCTTTTTGATAGTCCCGCTGATTTCTGCAGCAGAAACAAGAGCCTTCCCGCCGTTGAATTTTTCGTTGAACTCCTCGATATCAAGTCCTGAACTTCGCAGCGCAAGCATCACATATTCATCTACCTGCTGTTTTTCATTGATGATCTCAGAACCAGCCTCTGCATTACCGTTTGTCTCTATTTCGTGTATGTATTTTTTAAGGCTCGAAAAGTTCCACCACCTTTTGCCGTTCATAAAGGAGTGGGCAGAAGTCCCGAAACTCAGGTAATCCCTGTACCGCCAGTAGGCATTATTATGCCTGCACTCATAACCGGGATGACAGAAATTTGATACTTCATACTGGCCGAATTTATTTGCTTCCAGGAATTCCATGGTATATTCATAAAGGTCGGCATCATAATCATCATCCTGCAAAACCACTTTTTTATCAAGCACCATTTTATTGAGGATTGTGCCCCGCTCAAGAATAAGGCTATAGGCTGACAAATGTGTTACGGGAAGCGAAACAGCCTGTTTAAGATTTTCAATCCATTTCTCTTTTGTTTGTCCCGGCAGGTTAAAAATCAGGTCAAGACTAATATTCTCCAATCCCGCTTCTGCAGCATTCCGGATTGTTTCCACCGCCGTTTTGCTGTTGTGGATCCTTGTAAGAAATTTCAATTCATCATTATGAAACGATTGAACTCCAACGCTCAGCCTGTTTATGCCGGCATTACGGAATTCTTTGAGTTTATTTTTGTCAACTGTTCCCGGGTTGGTTTCGAGAGTTATCTCGGCGTCAGCCGTTATTATGAACTTTTTTTTAAGGTATTCGATTATTTCAGCTATATAGGATGGGGTCATAAGGGAGGGCGTACCGCCTCCGAAATAGATCGAGGAGAACTCCCTTCCTTCCGAATAAATATCAGAATAAAAATCGATTTCTTTTTGTAATGATACCAGGAAAGGGTCGATATTATCCGAAGTAATAATTGAATAGAAATCGCAGTAAATACACTTATGATCGCAGAAAGGAATATGTATGTAAAGTGCCGAATCTTTCACAACACCTCGGGTAAAGGAAATTTATCTGATTTTAGCTTATCATTTCAACAAATATATAGATATGCGGTTTACACAGAAACATCAAAATCCATCCCGGAGCGCGTTATTTAACATAAAAAAGGCTGCCATCAGGCAGCCTTAATAAATGATCTTAAAGCTTACATGAACATATAGAAAGCTGTAAGTCCTATGAACTGAGCGTCTGAAGCAACACTTCCGAATTTAGCAAAGAAATCGATTGATCCTTTTGCTCCAACAGGAATTACATAACCAACGCCGAATCCATACCCGAAGTTAGTATCGCTGTAATCAACGTCCTGGGTAGTATAGGTTCCAGTGAAAAAGTTAAACACAGGCACACTCTGAGTATATGAAGTAAAATTCAAACCAAGCTGTGCTTCTCCATAGAAAGAGGGATTAAAATAGTATTTAACACCTGCAAGTATCGGAATAACTGACCAGTCGCCGTAGTCGTAGCTGTATCCTAATTCGGATACACTTTTTCCGCTGAATAATAAATAACCAACCTGGGCAGTACCAACTACCTGTGGTGTAAATTCCAACTCGCCCTGTGCTAAACCTCCAAAACCAATACTTGTGACATCACCAAAGCTTCCCATCGGGATTCCAATAAAGGGGCCTACTCCTAAATGGAATTTTTCCTGTGCATGGTTACTGACAGCAAATACCATAACCAGTACAACTACCAATGATAACAGTTTTTTCATATTATGACTCTCCTAGTTAATTATTAATTAATGAACGTTTATTTTGGTCGTTTAATTAAATAATCCGTAATTTTGATTAGGGGCTAATCTATTAACAATAATTCTCAAAGTAAACTATTTTTTGCTAAAAAAGGTTTTTTTTTTGCTCACATTGATATTAAATACTTAGTGAAAATCCTTATGTTTAGAACCTGAAAAAGAAGGTTTATGAAACTCCTTAGAAGACTATATGACTGGATGCTCAGCTGGGCGGAAACTCCTTACGGGGGAATTGCTTTGTTCGTTCTGGCTTTTGCTGAATCGTCTTTTTTCCCTATTCCTCCAGATGCACTGCTTATAGCCCTGGTTCTGGGATCCAGAAGAAAAGCTTTCAAATACGCCGCAATATGCACTATTGCATCGCTTGTAGGGGGATTGTTCGGTTATGCAATCGGCCATTACATCTGGTGGACGCCCAATGGAGAGTTTACTTCCGTTGCCGATTTCTTTTTCAGGAATATACCCGGGTTCACTACAGAAATCTTTTACAGGATACAGCACCTGTACAATGATTATAACTTCTGGATAATCTTTACCGCCGGATTTACCCCTCTTCCCTATAAGGTCTTTACAATTTCGGCAGGAGCTTTCAATATCTTTTTCCCGATGTTCGTAATAGCATCCTTCATAAGCCGCGGGGCAAGGTTTTTTCTTGTGGCAGGACTCATCTGGAAATTCGGTCCGCAGATTAAAACTTTCATAGATAAATATTTTAATTCACTGGCTATTGCATTTACATTACTTCTGATAGGCGGATTCTTTGTAATAAGGTATTTGTTTTGAATTGGAGGATTGGGCGAATTGGCGGATTGGGCGGATTAGCGGATTGAGCGGATTAGGCGAATTACTTTTTCCTCCTGCCTACCGGCAGGCAGGTTTTACTTTTTACTTGTTATGAATTACTACAGTCACTATATTTTTATAATTCTTTAACTAATGGTTGATGTATCATGAAATTTCCGGTTCCCTTTTTTGCAATACTAATCTTATTCACAATTCAGTTATCAGCCCAGGGAGATTATCAGCCTGTATCGAAATTTGATCCCGGAAGAGATCCTTCCGTGGATCTTCAAAGAGCAATTACCGAAGCTCAGAAGGAGGACAGGAATATAATCCTTGATGTCGGGGGTGAATGGTGCATCTGGTGCCACAGAATTGATGCATTTATTGAAGGACATGAAGAAATAAACAGTTTCCTTCATAATAATTATATAATAATGAAAGTTAATTACAGCCAGGAAAATAAAAACGAAGCTTTTCTGTCAGGCTATCCTAAAATATCCGGGTATCCTCACTTCTTCGTTCTGGATAAAGAGGGAAAGCTTCTGCATTCACAGGATACCGGCAAGCTGGAAGAAGGGAAAGATTATAATCCTGAAAAGTTCATGGCTTTTCTCAGTGTCTGGGCTCCTAAGGATTAGCGTTTTACTAATACTCTTGACGGAAGTTTAATCAAAGCAGAAAAGAACTTCAGGATGCCGTCTACACTTATGCCTATGAGCCTGAACGGCAGAAGTATCAGCCACACAAGGGGATAAAGAATCAGAGCAAGGAGGGCAAGAGGCCAGCAGAGGATTAAAAGTATAAGCCATAAAATAAAAGTCGCCATATCAGTCTCATTTAATTATTTCCTGCCTGGAACGGAATAAATACCTTAAAAGTTGAGCCTGGCGATCCATTATCAGCAATTCTTCCGGGACTTTCAACTGCTATCTTTCCCCCATGTCTTATAATTATCTGTTTGACAATTGACAGCCCGAGACCCACGCCTTCATATCCCTTATTCTTAATATTTGAAGCTCTGAAGAAATCCTTAAAGATATTTTCCTGATCTTTTAGCGGAATCCCCACTCCATTGTCAGACACATCGAGATCAATACCACCCTCTGTCTCACTGATTATAATATCAATTGATCCGCCCTGCGGGACATATTTCACTGCATTGGATAAGAGATTGGAAACAGCCATTTCAATAAGAAATTTATCCCCTTTGACAGGGGTTCTTAGAATCCGGTCATCCGTCAGCTTCAGATTTATTTTCCCGGCTTCAATTCCTCCCTTAAGCTTTTCAATAATAGAACAGAGGATCTCTTTAATATCTATATTCTCCAGGGATATTTCGCTCATCAGCCTGAGCCGGGATATTTTGAGAATATCGTTGATCATCCCGATAGATTCGTCTGCTCTTTCTCTCGCCGCCCGAAGTTTTAGTTCCACCTTTTCGTTTAAGGGTCCGAGATATTTCTGCAGGATCATTTCAATATACGATTGTACAGCAGCGATGGGCGACTTAAGTTCGTGTACCACACCGATAATATATTTCTGCTTTTCCTCTTCGGCTTTATTAAGCTTCTCAATGGTTTCAACCAGCTGCTGTTCATTGGTGTAAAGCTGCCTTGCAATCCTGTTGGTAAGGAGAACAATTACGAATATTAAAAAGACGAAGAATACTGTAAAAGAAATTACATAATTAAAATCAGTGTAAACAGGAACACTCAAAAATCCTGTGACAGAATGATGAAAAAGAATCCCTTTATATTCAAGCAGCACGAGGCTTGAGAATATGGCAGCTATACAGAACGCGATGCCGTAAACCACAACTCCCGGCAGGATAAGACTGCCGATAATCATATGAAAAACAAAAAGGAGAAACAAAGGCGACTCTATACTCCCGGTAAAATAAACCAGCAGGAATAAAGCAATAATATCCAGAATCATCTGGACCAGGGAATGATGAATGGGATTAAAATGGCCGGGTTTGAGGACTACATATCTTCTGAGATAATGAAGAGCAACATTATATACAAGAATAATAAATGTAATCAGGAGAATAGCATAATGCTGAATAGGAGAGAACTTAATGCTGATTATGAAATCTGAAATAAAAAGCACGACGAGAAGCATTGCAGCGGCCCCGTATCTCAGTTTTATAAACCAGAGATTTCTGCCTCTGAGAGTATTCCAGAATTCATCAGAATGACGGGCCCATGAAGGAACAAGAGATATCATTTTACACCAGATAAAATGAGACTGCCGACGGAATTTATTTTCGCGGCAGCCTCAAATTAATAATTTATGAAATAAATCTGCCTCTTTTAGTATAATGGGTATGCAGCAATTTATGTGATAATTCGCTGCATGGTCCATCAGTCAGAAACTTTTCATAGATATACTGAACGTGCGGATTCTCATGAGATTTTCTAACAGGCAATGATGCTTCTTCCTCGTAAATTGCCTGCGCACGCTTCTGTCTTATTTCAGAAGAAGTCGGGATCGGCTGACCACCACCGCCGAGACATCCGCCGGGACAAGCCATTATTTCAATGAAATGAACATCATTAAGTTCACCGCGCTGGAGCATCTCCATTACTTTCTTGGCATTAGCCGTACCGTGAGCAACAACGAACTTTAATTCAACCCCCTCAAGGAATTTATACGCATCAACACAGTTCTCAAGTTTAACCGAAGCCTGTTTAACCCCCTGGAAACCGCGGCATGGAGAAATATCAAGGTTTTCGAACGGAACAGGCCTCCCTGTTACAAGTTCATAAACCGTTCTTAAAGCAGCTTCCATTACTCCGCCTGTTGCACCGAATATCAGTCCTGCACCCGATGCTTCCCCGAAAGGATCATCGAAATGAGTCTTCGGCATTTCCGGAAGGTAAATTCCTGCTTCTTTAATCATCTGTGCCATTTCACGGGTAGTAAGACCGTAATCTACATCCTTGAACCCTGAATCGTACATCTCCGGCCTGTTGCATTCAAACTTTTTAGCTGCACAAGGCATAAGAGCTACAGTTACGATATCAGCCGGATTGATATTCGCTTCCTTTGCATAAAAAGTTTTTATGAGTGCCCCGAACATCTGTTGGGGCGATTTAGCCGATGAAAGATAATCAAGGTATTCAGGGTAGAAGTGTTCAATAAACTTTACCCATCCCGGCGAGCAGGAAGTGAACTGCGGCAGCTTTATAGTTTCGTCTTTATCGACAAGCGCTTTTTTAAGACGGTTAAGCAGCTCAGTGCCTTCTTCCATAATAGTAAGGTCAGCGGAAAAGTTCGTATCAAAGACCCTGTCGAACCCTATCCTCCTCAACGCAGTATTAAGCTCACCCGTGAAAGAGTATCCCGGTTCAATTCCGAATTCCTCGCCAATGGCAGCGCGGGGGGAGGGAGCCGTTTGTATAACTACATGTTTATTCGGATCATCAATTGCTCTCCATATTTCATCCGACGGATCATTTGCCTTCAATGCATCGGTGGGACACCTGTTAATGCACTGACCGCAGTTTATACATATCACATCGGCAAGAGGTTTATCCAGAAATGTACCGACTTTAGTATCATGTCCCCTGTTCAAGGCTTCCAGCACGCCTACTTCCTGGAGGTCGATGCATGTTCTGATGCAGCGCTTGCAGAGAACACACTTATTCATATTTCTTATTACCGACGATGAAGATCTGTCAACAGGGTAACGGGGTTCCTGGATGTGTCCGAATGTGAACCCATCGACACCGTATTCTTTTGCTAGCTCCTGCAGCTCACAATTAAGATTTCTTGAGCAGGAATAACACTCGCCGTAATGTTCACTCAGAAGGAGATCGATTATATGACGCCTGGCTTTCCTTACTTGCGGTGTTGATGTATGAATTTTTATAGGAGTTGTAATCGGAAACGAACAGGATGTCTGCAATGTCTTCATTCCCTCAACCTCAACTACGCAGACCCGGCAGACCCCGGCAATGCAAAGGTCTTCATGGTAGCATAGTGAAGGAATGTGAACCTGGTTCATTCTGCATGCTTCAAGGATAGTTGTGCCGAGCGGAATCGAGATTTTCTTCTCATTTATTTCGACTGAAACCATTCCACCGATCTTTGCTTCTTCCCCCATTGTTTTCTCAACAACAAAGGGTCTCTGGCTTTCCGGTGACCTACTGTTATTATGCTTTTCCATTTTTTTTCACCTTTTCGTTTGTGTGGAATATTTCATCCTTAAAGTTTTCCAGAATTGAAATAAAAGAATTCGGAGAGGACTGACCAAGCCCGCATTTAGATGCAACCTGCATAGTCCTGCCGAGTTCCTTCAATGTATTGATGTATGAAAAAGTGAATTCTCCTTTTTCAATCATTTCAACACCCTCAAGGAGTTTGACGTTGCCTATCCTGCAGGGTGTACATTGTCCGCACGATTCTTCCACAAAGAATTCGAGGAAATTTTTAAGTACCTTAAGCATATTACGCGATTCATTGAAAACAATGATTGATCCGCCTGTTGCCGCATCCTCATAAGCGAGGACACGATCGAACCGCGTCTTCGGGATGCATACCCCGGACGCACCGCCTACCTGCACAGCCTTGGTATCTTTAGCTTCAACGATTTTAAGCAGCTGCTTTATTGAAGTTCCCCAGGGAAGTTCATATACTCCCGGCCTTCCGCAGTCGCCGGAAACTGAAAATAATTTTGAGCCTGTTGACTTATCAGTGCCGAAGTGCTTGAACCATTCTCCGCCTTTTACGGCGATATGTGATACCGAGGCAAGAGTTTCCACATTATTAACTGAAGTGGGGTATCCCATATAACCTGTATTAACCGGGTAGGGCGGCCGGTTGCGGGGCTCTCCTCTGTTTCCCTGGAGGGATTCAATAAGGGCGGTTTCCTCACCGCATACATAAGCGCCCGAACCGAGTCTTATACTTATATCAAAGCTGAAATCTATTTTACCTAAAATATTTTCTCCGAGAAGATTATCATCCCGCATTTTCATAAGGTAATCTTCAAGATATTCAAGCATATATTCATATTCACCACGGAGATAAACTATGCCGTTTTGTGCCCCGATTGTATAACCGCCGATGACCATTCCGTCGAATACGAGCTCCGGGTATTCAAGCAGAAGCACACGATCCTTGAATGTTCCTGGTTCGCCTTCATCAGCATTACATACCAGAAACTTCTTCTCAGCGATAGCAGCCGCTGTAAGCATCCATTTCGTGGAAGTCGGAAATCCCGCACCGCCTCTTCCTTTTAAACCGGAAGATTTTAATTCAAACAGGATAACTTCACGCGATTTTGAAATCTGCTGCCTTTATTCCGTCCCCCCTGGTGTATCCGGAGAATAGAACGGGTCCGAATCTTTTTTTAGTAGTGTAATCTATATTCATTTCATTCTCCTACTTTACTTCGCTCAGGATTTTCACTGCTTTTTCAGGGTCAAGCTGAGTGTAAATCTTCTCATTTACCAGCATTGCCGGTCCCTCATCACACATACCAAGACAATTGGTGTGTTCAAGGGTAATACGGTTATCTTTAGTAGTTTCGCCGAATGAAATGCCGAGTTCCCTCTGAACAGCCTTTTCCACCTCCATCTTACCCGCCATATCACAGGAGATTGTTTTACACAACCTTACAATATTTCTCCCCTGCTGATTTTCGTGAAGAAAGGAATAGAAGGATATTACACTGTTCACTTCTACCGGATGAATATTCAACAACCTTGCTGTTTCCTGCTGTGCGAAATCTGAAATAAAATGATATTTCCTCTGGATGGCCTGCAGGATAGGCAGCAGGGTGGATTTGTCTGATCCGTATTTTTCAACGAAGGATTCAATGTCCTCCGACAATTTATTTTTTTCTAAAACAAGCATGTTCTACTCCTTTACTTTCTCGTGCAGAAGTTTTTCAACTTTTGCAATCAGTTCATCGGGTGATATCGGTTTTTCTACATATTCATCAACGGGCACCATTTCGCTTTTACCGAAATCAAATCCTAATGCTTTAGAAACTGATGTATACATGATGATGGGTATCGTAATTTTTTCCCTTCTCAGTTTCTGAGCAAGGAAGAAACCATCATCCGGTTCATTCATCATAACATCGAGTATAATAAGATCAGGTTTCTGATCTATGATCAATTTGTAGCCGTCATCCGGATTCTGAGCAGTATATATTTTGTAACCTTTAGAGGTCAGAACTATTTTGCTCACATCCAGAATATCCGGATCATCGTCTATTATTACTATTTTGGTCATTATTTGTCCTGTTTTAGTTTTTTAACTTAGCGCCGGAGCCGGCACTAAAATTTTTTCCTTTCGGTTACGTGAAAAACAAGTCCCGTCCGCAATTAACAACTTTCTATACATAAGTTTTGTGAATGTTTTTTTCCCATTCAAGTTTCGCTTCTCTGAAAGGCTGAAGGGCCCTGGGAATAGCACCGTTCATGTATGATACAATAATTCCATAGTTAACTACCGGAACATCCATCAGCCTGGCTTCGTTCAGACGCACCTGCATCATCTTCCTCGACAGCATACAGGCTCCGCAATGGATGATAAGTCTGTACTGTGAAAGATTTTCAGGAAAGTCTGAGCCGTGTGCGAAGTCAATCACCAGGTCCTTCTTAGTATGGAGTCTCAGCCAGTGCGGTATCTTAATCCTCCCTAAATCATCCTCCTGATCATGATGAGAGCATGCTTCAGCAATAAGTATTTTATCACCATCCTTCAGTTCATCAATTCTTTTTAATCCTTTAATATAGGTTTTGAGATCCCCCTTATGTCTTGCCGTCAGAATAGAAAATGTAGTCATCCTGATATCTTCAGCAACATTTTCTGCTGCATGCATTACAGTCCGGCTGTCTGCTATAACCAGGTCGGGTCTGGATCGCAGGGAATTCAAAGCCGTCTGAAGCTCCTCATCCTTAACCATGAGCACCACAGTATCATTTTCGAGCGCCTCCCTTATTGTCTGTACCTGGGGCTGTATCAGCCTGTTCTTCGGAGCTCCCAGGTCAAAAGGGACAACGAGAACAACTATATCACCCCGGCTGACCAGGTCGCCAATCAGCGGAGGATCATCATCCGGAGGCAGGGTTCTGATTAGCTTCCTTTTCAGTGATTCAATACCTACCCCGAGCTTACAGGATATTTCATAATGAACTGCGTTCAGCTGCTTTAGTTCTTCGAGAAGAACAGGATTAATTCCAAGTTCAATTTTATTAGCGGCGACGACGAAAGGAACTGATATTTTATCGAGGTAGTTCAGCAGTTCATACTCTTCAGTTGATAATGTCTGCGTTGCATCGATAACCACCACTGCAAAATCGGCTCCGGAAATTGCCTTAATAGTCCTGCTTATCCTTTTATTTCCGAGTTCGCCGTAGTCATCTATGCCGGCCGTATCTATAAGAAGAACCAGTCCATATGGAAGCAGTTCCATTGTATTTCTGATGGGATCGGTGGTTGTACCCGGAATATTGCTGACAATGCTTAAATCCTGTCCAAGGAAAACATTTACCAGGGATGATTTCCCGACATTTCGCCGGCCGACAAAAGCAATCTGTTTTTTACGCTCACTCCCCAAAGAATCTTTTTCTTCGCGCATAATCTCTCCTTGAAGAAAGAGGTCAAAAAGCGTTCCATCATCAATTATTAATAGAATTACGTTTTAATCTTAAAACTAAAATATGAGGCTCAAATGAGTGTTGAATCTTTATATAGTGAGTCTCTCTTTTCCAAAAGCCGATTCTCTTTAATAAGAAAGCTAAAAATGCCGGCGGCGGCAGCCTGCAGTCATTAAGAATGACGGATAACCGTGTGACCCCTGCCGGAAGCATAAGTTAATTATGTGTGACATACATCCTCCCGCGGGTCCTCCCTTTATCCCTGTGGTCATAATCATTACTTAAGTTTGATTAAATCTACATTTTGCCATTGAAATATTTGAGGATTGGAAATGGCAGAAATTAAAATCCAGCGGAGACAAAGATCCCCCTGGCCCTGGATAATAGGAATTATAATTCTGGCGGGATTTATCTGGTTCATGCTCACGTATGTCTATATGCCCGAAGGTAATGATAACGAAGTTTTTGCGGGCGACAGCACATATACGGGGAATAGATATGAGGCTCCGGCCGATACAGTAAATGAAGTGAGAGATTTTATCGACTATGCAAGGGATACAACGAAGAATCTCCCACCTAAGCGGTATACTGAACAGGGACTTATCAAACTGCAGTCCGCGCTCAGCTACGTCGCAGATCGAACAGATTCAGCTAATACGCAGTTCAAAGAGAACATTGATTCCCTCGACAGAACCATAGTAAGAATTGATACTACTTCCCGAAATTACGTTAGCCAGGTCAAACCTGCTTTGTCAGCTGCGGTAAAGGCTATAGAATCGATTAATAATTCCACCAATAATGCAGCTGATTTAAGGCGAATTGAATCTAACATTGATACATCAAAATCCCTGGGGAGCCAGATTTAATAAAATAAAAGAATTTTTTGCTGAAGCCGGAAACGCACTTCAGCAGGTAAATTTATCTCACGATTACTCGCTTAATAAAAAAAGGATATAAGAATGACAGGAGGTCCTAATGAGTGCCGATGAAAAACGACTCGAGCCCGGATTGTACAGGTTATCAGAGCTTAATGATTATGAAGTTGCCGACAGAGACCCTGATGTAAGAGGCTGGAATGTGCTGAGTTCCGACCGGAAGCTGATAGGTAAGGTAAATGAACTTATTGTCGATCTTGATGCAATGAAGGTCCGCTACCTTGATGTAAATATAAATAATGAGATAAGCGATGCAGGAACAGATGAAAGGCACCTGCTGATACCAATAGGCGCTGCAGAACTGGACATAAGGCATGACAGGGTTAGTGTAAACGATATCGAAACCGTTACATTGCTTAAACTGCCGTCTTACCAGGGAGGCTCTATCAGCAGGGACTACGAAAGAGACCTCAGGAGGAGTCTTAACCCAGATTTCCGGGCTGAATCCGAAGAAGATAATTTTTATGATGATGTCCTTTATGATGACAGCAGGTTTTACAGATCGGGAGATAAATATCTATACAGACTCGGGGAACTTGATAAGTCGAGAATACTGGGACAAAATCCCGACATCAGGGGTTGGGAAGTTATAACTTCTGATAATACAAGACTCGGAAAGGTTAACGAACTAATAGTAGATAAAAGAAAAAATAAAATAAGGTACCTCGATATCGATACTGCAGTACCGGGACGCAATTACCTTGTACCGATCGGTCTGGCATCCCTTGCCCGTGAACAAAAAAGGGTGCTGGTGGACCTCAATGATGATGATCTGAAAAACTATCCGGTTTATTCAGGAACGGAAATTGACCGCGATTATGAAAACAGCCTCCAGAATTCCCTGAAGAAAAACATCCAGGGAGAGAAAAATGCTGATTATTACAGCCATAAACATTACGATGATTCCCGTTTCTTCGGTTCGAGGTCATAATAATAAGCATAAAACGATATAATTATTGATAACGCAGTCGGTTTAAACTTTTTACTTACCCGATATTTCTTAACTTTGTGGAAATTTTTTTCACAAAATAAATATCAGGTATAAGTTTGGCTGAAAAAAATAATCAGAAGACAAAAGCTTCCTGGAAATTTCCGGGGGCATTCTGGACAGCAAACCTTGTAGAACTTTTTGAACGTGCGGCTTATTATGCCGTATTTATTGCCATTACCCTTTACCTTTCAAGAGTTGTAGGATTCGATGATATCGAAGCAGGCTGGATCGGGGGCATATTTGCGGCAGGACTTTATTTCCTTCCGCCATTCACAGGAGCATATGCTGATAAAATCGGGTTCAGGAACGCCATACTCCTCGCGTTCGGTCTTTTAACGATAGGCTATTTCACACTCGGTGCCCTTCCTTATAAAGTTACAGTACTACCCGCACTTGTTGTTTTGATGTTCGGGGGATCATTCATAAAATCTATCATTACTGGTACCGTAGCTAAAACAACAAACGAAGATACAAGAGCCCGGGGATATTCAATATTTTATGGTATGGTGAATGTCGGAGCCTTCCTGGGCAAGACTTTCGCTTACCCCTTTAAGACTTACATGGGGAGTAGAATCAATAAATTTTTATGCCGCATCAATGACGCTTCTTGCGTTCATTGTGGTTTACATATATTATAAAAATGTTAATGTGGATGGTGAAGGCAAAACTTTCGGCCAGGGCATGGAGCGGATTTGTAAGGGTGGTATCCAATGTCCGCCTTCTGATATTAATTTTAATTGTAACAGGTTTCTGGATAATACAGCATCAGTTATATGCGACGATGCCGAAATACGTTTTACGAACCGTAGGAGACATGCTTCCCCCGAATGGATTGCAAATGTTAATCCGTTTGTGGTGATGATATCCGTGGTTTTTATTACTAACCTGATGAAAAATGTCAGGGCCGTTTCTTCAATGACAGTAGGAATGTTCCTGATGCCGCTGTCGGCATTATTGATGGCTTCCAGTCCCGTGCTTGAATCCCTGACAGGTCAGTCTGTTTCTATATTCGGATTTTTTTCGGCCCACCCTGTAACTGTGATGATGATAGCCGGGATAGTTGTGCAGGGCCTCGCAGAATGTTTTATATCTCCCCGTTACCTTGAATATTTCTCCTTTCAGGCACCCAAAGGCGAGGAGGGTCTTTACCTGGGCTTTAGTCATCTGCATTCATTTCTTTCATCAATACTCGGTTTCGGAATTTCAGGATATCTTCTGACAGCATACGCACCCGACCCTGAATTCCTTACCCCGGAACAAATGCTTCATGCTTATGATCATGCACATTATATATGGTACTATTTTGCAGTAATAGGAATAACGGCTGCTGTGGCGCTTCTGTTTTACCGCTGGATACTTGACCGAAGCGCGGCACCCCGGGGGGGACTGGTTTAAGTGGTAAGTCACAAAGGAGCCTGATCGTAAAATTTATGAATTATAAGATTATTAACCTTCCCAAAGATTCAAAGGAAATCTCGGATATGTCGGGATCTCTTCATGCTGACCTTGAACTGAGATATGGAAAAGGCAGTATAGAAGAATTTATCGAAGAAAATAAATATATGATAATTTTCTTCGCTGCAGTGGATGAGAGCGGCAATGCTGCAGCCTGCGGTGCCCTGAAGCATTTTGATGATCATACCGCAGAGATAAAAAGGATGTATGTAAAAGATGAGTACAGGGGGAAAGGATTATCAAAGCTGATTCTGAAGCAGCTTGAGGATACTGCGTTGAAAATGAATTACCGCAGGATCGTTCTAGAGACAGGATTAAAGCAGCCTGAAGCGATGAACCTGTATGAAAAATTCGGGTATACGAAAATTAAACCTTACGGCAGGCACAAAGACGACCCGGATAGTGTTTGTTATGAAAAAATGATTAGGCGACCCGAAAATAAAAGTAATTAATAGTCTTCTGATTTAACAGTCGGGTTGGTAGCCTGTTCAACGCCCTCGGCAATCTGAGGCAGAATACCCATACTCCGGTAAATAGGCCGTACAATATCCCTTATCAGGGGAAGTTTTATAAAGTAGAAAACCGCACTTGTAAGACACACCGCACCGCTGGCGAGAATTGCCGCAGGAGCGCCGATACTGCTTCCCAGTCCCCCGGCTATAAGACTGCCGAAAGGACTCATTCCCCTGAAAGCCATTGAGTAAAAGCTCATCACCCGGCCTCTTTTATTTTCATCTGCTAATGTCTGAAGAAGCGTATTGGTTGAAGCAATATGAAGCATCATACCAAGTCCTGCCGCCGACATAATAAAAATCGAAACAACAAAGATCCGTGAAAATGAAAATACAATAAGACTGATCCCGAAAAGAGAAACTGCAATCCCGATTAGTTTTCCAAGTCCCAATACATTCTTCTTATTAAGCAGGTAAAACGCGCCGAGCAGAGCACCGGAACCATATGCACTCATCAGGAAGCCGAACGTATCCGCTCCTCCGCCGAGGTACTTCTTGGCGATAACCGGGGCAAGCAGGGTAATTGAGGTACTCATAAGGCTTACTATACTTAACAGCACAATCAGGTAACGGATTGGTGCAAAGCCGAATGTATAACTAAATCCCTCCGATAATTGCTTGAAAACGTTAGTCTCACGCGGCTTTGATAATAAAGGTTCAACCTTCATTTTCAGCAAAGATATAACTACCGCAGAAAAGCTTAAAGCATTGACCAGAAAGCACCACCCCTCGCCTACCGTAGCGATCAGTATTCCTGCAATAGAAGGACCAACGAGCCTTGCAGCATTTACCATCGAAGAATTAAAGGCAATAGCGTTCCCAAGATCTTCCTTCTTATTATCAATCATTTCAACAACAAAAGCCTGGCGGATCGGCATATCAAATGCATTTATGATTCCCAGTATTATGCTGAGAACTATGAGCTGCCAGATTTGTACAGCTTCAGTAAAAACAAGCAGGGAAAGAATAAGAGCCTGCAGAAGAGCCAGGGACTGAGTATACAGAAGGAGTTTGTGACGATTGGATTTGTCGGCCAGAACCCCTGCAAAAGGTGCAATAACAAAAAGCGGCAGCTGTCCTGAGAACCCGACAATTCCCAGCATAAATGCTGAATCAGTAAGTCGGTAAACAAGCCAGGTTACGGCAACCTGCTGGATCCAGGTTCCTATCAGGGATAAGCTTTGTCCCGAAACAAACAGCCTGAAATTCGTGTGGCTCAATGCCCGGAATGCTAATTTAAGATTGTTCTTCGGAGAGTTCATTCAGTCAATATTTATCATAATTCCGAGCCTAATATAACACAGACAGTTAATAAATATATTGACAAAAAATATTGCGGAGGCGTTGATTCTGCTTCTTTTTTGAGCGTATGGGCATATTATGTAAATGTTCGCCATATAGGAGAAGCATTTTTCAGACGGATTGTGTTAGCCTGAAAATAAGATTATATTATAGTCAAGAATTTCAAATACGAGGTTAAAGAATGGAAACTTTGAACCTCCCCTACCTCCGGAAACAGCTTACAGAACGCAGAGAGCGGCTGGAAAACAGCGCCAAGAATCTTACTGAACCCGTTAAAATCTACCGGCTCCTGCAGCAGATAGACAGAACCCTTGAAAGAATAGATAAGGGTTCGTTCGGAATCTGTGAAGTCTGCCATGATCCTATCGAATCCGAAAGGCTTGCATTTGATCCAATGATATCTGTCTGCCTCGATCATCTGAACAATGAACAGCAGCGTGCTCTCGAGCAGGATCTTGAACTTGCAGCCCGGGTACAGCGCGGACTCCTCCCGAAGAATAATATAAATGTAGACGGATGGCAATTCAGCTACCGGTATCACCCCGCTGGTGTTGTCAGCGGTGATTTCTGCGATTTCATACAGGGGGAGGACAACTCGTTCTTTCTCGTAGTAGGTGATGTCTCTGGTAAAGGAATTTCAGCCTCACTGATGATGTCGCAGCTCCATGCTCTTATCCGGAGCTTTCTCACATTCGGACTCCCGCTTCACGAGATTGTCAGAAGAACAAACAGACTGTTCTGCGAAAGTATCCTTTCGAATAATTATGCAACAATGGTTTTTGGTAAGGGCACTCCCGACGGCATAATGGAATTCTGCATTGCCGGGCACAATCCTCCGATCCTTCTGAAAGAAAATAATATAACCGAAATTAAAGCGACAGGAATTCCTGTAGGCTTGTTCTGCGGATCGGAATACGGTGTCAGCCGTTACGCAATGGAACCAGGAAGTACAGTCCTGATTTATACAGACGGACTTACAGAATCATTTTCAGACGGAGATGAGTACGGTGAAAGCCGGTTGATCGAGAGCTACCTGAAATCCGGTAAAGAACACCCCGAACTCATACTTGATAAATTGTTCAGTGAACATAGTTCTTTTATGAAAGAGGCTAAACCCTCTGATGATATAACTGCCGCAGTGTTGAAAAAAGTTTAATCTCCCATGTGAAATAATACGGGTTCTGTTATGCTCAGGGGGGGCGGACCGGTCTGAGAGGAATATGCTCTCTGAATGGTTCCTGGAACGTTTTCAGAACGTTTTCAGATACTTGTTGGATCGTACTTAACTGATTGTAAACACATAATTTTACCGGAAACAATGACAATGAAAACCAGAAAGAAATGTGTGAAAGTACCATGCGGCGGCTGCATGCTGTGCTGCCAGGGGGATGCAGTCAGGCTGCTGGAAGAAGATGATCCCGGCGGATATCTCACTGAACCTCACCCCCGTATTCCGGGAGCTTTGATGCTTGCGCATAAACCCAACGGCGACTGTATTTACCTTGCAGAAACCGGCTGCAGCATACATGATCATACACCTGCATTATGCAGAGCCGCCGACTGCCGCGCCCTGGCATTCAAGTATAATTTTGAAATGGCTCTGAAACTGCACGAAGCCGGAAGTATTGATCTGCGTGTCTGGGATAAGGGAAATGAACTGATAAAGAAGATGCGACTGGAAAAAGGATATAATAATTAAACCATAGGAATGAAGGGGGAATTCTTACTATTTTAACCCGGGCTGAATTCATATTTGGAATTTACACTTGATCAGACTGATAACAATATTCTTCTTATTATTAACCTCCTGCGGGTTTGAGTCTGCTGCACAGACTTTAGTGAACATCGGTGCAAAAGAAATAACCGGTCTGCCGGTAATAAGAAATTATCTTCCTTCGGAATACAATGCCACTCCCCAGAACTGGTCGATCATTAAGGACAGACGCGGGGTTATGTATTTTGCTAATACCGGCGGGGTGCTTGAATTTGACGGCGTTGACTGGAGGCTCATCCCCGTAATAAATGAGGTTGCCAGAACCCTTGCGATCGATAAGCAGGGACTAATCTATGTCGGAGGAGTAAACGAGTTCGGTTATCTTCAGCCTGATGCTGCAGGACTTATGCAGTACACTTCCCTTGTTCGGCTTGTGTCTCCCGGGGATAGGGAATTTGGCGACATATGGAGCATCTATGTTTCAGGCAGGGATGTCTTTTTTCAGAGTTCATCACATATTTTCCGTATAAAGGATCCTGTCAACTCCTTCGTGAAAAATAAACATGCCCAAATTAAAACATGGACCTCAAAGAAACTCTTCAGTCCCGCTTTTTATGTTAACGACAAATATTACATACCTAAATCAGGTACAGGACTCTTGTCTCTTGAAGGAGATTCTCTCAAACTTATTACCGGCGGTGAACGATTTGCTGATCAGACTATCTATGATATACTCAGCTACTCCGACAATAAAACCCAACACAAAGAAAATAAAATATTAATCGGTACTGCAGGAAAAGGATTTTATATACTTGACGGGAAGAGCTTTACGGAATTCAAAACGGAGGCAGATAATTATATCCTGAAAAATAAACTTTACTTCAGGGGCGGCACCCTGAGAAATAATACGTATGTATTCGGAACTCAGACAGGCGGAATGATTGTCATAAACAGTAAGGGGAGACTGCTGCAGGTTATTAATAAGAAAAATGGTCTCAGTGATAATACAGTGTGGTTTGTTTATCCTGATGAAAGTGGAATTTTATGGCTTGGGTTGAATAACGGAGTGGCAAGGGTGATCTATCCCTCTCCTCTTACGCTTATTGATTCAAGGTTTGGAATTGACGGACTCATCTTTTCTGTGAACCAGTTCTCGGGCAGTCTCTATTTATCCACGCCGAACGGAGTTTATTATTCTCAAAACGAAGGCGGTACCAGGTCGTTTTTTAAACTTACAGAAGGAATAAATTCAGAATCATGGGAACTTCTCAATGTAAATGATTACCAGTTGGCGGCTACCACGCATGGAGTATACAGGATAAAGGATAAAAGGTCGGATATCATTAAGACTGACTGGAGATTTGCGTACTCGCTTTGCAGGAGTAAAATCCATCCTGATATTCTATACGTAGGACTTCATGACGGACTTGCAAAGCTAAAACTATTAAATGGCGAGTGGACAGACGGCGGCAGAATTCCCGGAATAAATGAAATAATTACACAGATAGTTGAAGGATCTGACGGTACATTGTGGCTTTCATCCTACAATAAAGGGATCATCAGGATTAGTCCCGATTACAATGGAAATAATTCATCATACACGATTGCACATTTTGAGGAAGAAATAAAAAGCAGGCAGCCGCCGGTAGTCGAATACAATGGAAAAGTAATATTCGGGACTCCCGACGGTCCGATGAATTTTGATGACGAATCGAACAGCTTTGTTTTTGATTCACGTTTTGGTGAATACTTTAAGGACTTTAACATAACCGATTTGAAAAAAGATGCTGCAAACTGTCTGTGGATCACAGGGAATAAAAATAACAGCGCAGAAACTGGAAAGATACTTTCTGAAGGAAATAAGGTATTCAGATGGGAATCTTTTCCGCAGTTAAAAATAATAATGGATCATATTTCTTCATTTTCCATGTTCAAACTGTTTCCAGATAAGAATGACAGGAATCTACTATGGATAACTTATGGGGAAAAGTTGTACAGGTTTGATCTGAAGGAAGCTGATTCCCGCCCTCACCCTGCAGATTTTTATGCTGTTATCAGATGGATCAGTCTGGATGGCGACTCGACCATCTACTCAGGAGGATTTTTCCCTGACGATCTTAAAAATATTGAATGGAATCTTTCATCCGGAACTAACTCGATAGAAATTAAATATGCATCAGCCAGTTACTTCTACGAAGGAGGCAGTAAATATCATTATTCTCTGGCGGGTTATGATAACAAATGGTCAGACTGGGCATCTGAAAACCGGAAAGAGTATACCAACCTATCGCCCGGTATATACACTTTTAATGTTCAGGCTAAGAATATCCTCGGCGAGCTGAGTAAACCTGCATCTTTTACATTTTACATACCCTCGCCCTGGTACAGATCAGTTTGGGCGATAGTTCTCTTCTCACTGCTGCTGATCTCGGGGATCTGGTGGGTAGTGAACCTCAGGTTCAGCATACTCGAAAAAAGAAATATTGAGCTTGAAGCAATTGTCAGTAAAAGAACTGATGAGGTCCGCCGACAGAAAGATATTCTTGAAGAACAGGCCAAAAAGCTTCTTGAACTCGACAGGCTGAAGTCAAATTTCTTTGCTAATATCTCACATGAATTCAGAACCCCACTTACACTCATTATGGGTCAGATTGAGAATCTCCTCGGAGCAAGTCCTGAAGAATTGACGCGGAAGAAACTAAAGACGGCCCTATCAAATTCAAGGCAGCTGCAGGCTCTGATCAATCGCCTGCTGGAGCTGACCAAACTTGAATCGGGCGAGTTCAGGATGAAAGTATCGCGTACAGAGCTTAATTCATTTCTGCGGAATATTCTCTCCGCTTTTGAATCTCTTACAGAGAGACAGAACATAAAGCTTGAGTTCAACAGGTTCAGCAATGACATTTATGTTTATATAGATAGAGAAAAAATAGAAGAGGTGTTCAACAACCTTATTTCGAATGCAATTAAATTTACACAGGCTAACGGTACCATTTCTCTGACCATCACTTTAGATAATAAAAATGATGATTTTATACGTATATATGTTGCTGATACGGGCATCGGTATTAAAGAGAGGAATCTTACGCATATATTCGACCGTTTCTACCAGGCTGATAGTTCGCAGACCCGCAAATATGAGGGTACGGGGATAGGACTGGCAATCGTTAAAGAACTCGTTCAGCTTCATAAAGGTGTGATCTCGGTAAAGAGTACTCAGGGGCAGGGTACGGAATTCTGCGTTCAGTTAAGGAAAGGCAAAGCACATCTTATCGATGAACCGAATATAGATTTTATAGAAACCGGGACGGAACAGAATGCGGCTACGGAGAGCGATGCCTATTCTGCTGCAGCGGATTATGCCGGAAATGATTCTGAGGAGGATCCATCCAAAGAAGTTGTTCTGATTGTTGAAGACAACCATGATATGAGAGCATACATAAGAGAAAACCTGGAGAAGGATTATCGGATCATACAGGCAAAAAACGGAACAGAGGGAGTTAAAAAAGCCCTGGAAGCCATACCTGACCTTATAATTACAGATGTTATGATGCCTGCAATGAATGGATTTGAGCTTACGGAAATTCTGAAGTCGGATAATAAAACAAGTCACATTCCTATAATAATGCTTACAGCCAAGGCTGACGAACAAAGCAAGCTTAAGGGATTGGATAAAGGAGTGGATGACTACCTGATCAAGCCTTTCAGCACAAAAGAACTTTATGCAAGGGTTGGAAACCTGATTAAACTGCGCAGACTTCTTAAGGAAAGATATAATGAGATAAGTGCGATAAATCCCAGTGAAATAGACGCAAAACCGATCGATAAAGAATTTATTGATAAAGTATTCAGGATCATTAAAGAACACCTTGAGGATCAGTCATTCAGTGTTACGATCCTGGCCGGTGAGGTCGGGATGAGTGTTTCGCAGTTAAACAGAAAATTAAACGCTCTGATAAACCAATCGGCCGGAAAGCTTATCCGCTCTACCAAATTAGACTATGCCTCACAACTTCTGGTAAATAAAGCAGGAAACGTCTCTGAAATCGCTTATAGAATTGGTTTTTCCGATCTTTCCAGCTTTACAAACAGCTTCAAGGAAAAATTCGGTATTCCTCCCAGCGAATTTCTGCGCTCAAAAAAGAAACCCTTCTGATTTTCACGTTTTTTTACCCGCACAATAATCGCAACTATTTGCTCAAAAATCCTAACGCAGGATAGATAAATGCATACTAAATTTGCACTCATTGTAAGCTGCCTGGTAAAACTGTAAAATTGACAAAGAAAAATGAGGTTAAACTAAAATGAAAAAAATCTTTACGCTTTTGGTACTTTTGCCGTATCTCCTGTTGGCCCAGCCTGAGTTGATCGATCTCGGCCCCGGGGGAGTCAGTAGTGTATCAAATAACGGACAATACCTTTGCGGAAGCAATTATCCGTCGCCTCCGTTTCTTTGGTCTGAATCTACAGGAAGAATTGAACTCGGAAATGTATCCGGTGAAGGATACAGCGTTTCGAATAACGGAATTGTAGTAGGAAGGTTTCTCGATTCAAATTTAACAGTAGGCGGCGAACCTGTCCTTCGTGCAGGTTATTGGGCAAATGATCAATGGAATGGATTTGAAGGAATTCCGGGAGTTCCTCCACTTGATGGTCAATCTTTTACTCACGCTTACGGTATAAATAGTGAAGGCAATAAAGCAGTCGGTATGGTATGGCATGAAAACTGGAGAGTCGAGGCTTGTTATTGGTCGATACCTGACACGGGAATTGGTCTGCTTGGCCAGGCAGGCGGTTTTAACAGTCGTGCAAATGTACTCTCAAATAACGGGGAGATCATTGCAGGCTGGGATGGTGAATCAGGAGGGCCTGACAGAAGAGCATTTTACTGGGACCCCCTGCCGCATTTTATGGGCGGCTTTGATCCATCCTACCTGGTAGGAGAGTGCAGAGGAATTAATTCAGACGGAAGCGTTATTGTAGGCGGGTCAGTCTGGCCGTTTGTATGGACCCAGGCTTCAGGTATGCAGCAGGTTGTTGCTGATTCATCGCTGTACTGGAGCGGCGAAGCTTTGGGTGTATCCGATAATGGTATTATTGTCGGATATGTGGACCCGGGCGGTTTTGCATACCAGGCATTCATCAAAAAACCGGGCTGGTCAGATATTTTATATCTACAGGACTTTATAACAGACAGTCTGGGAATTACTTCTTATTCAGACTGGTACTTCGCTTTTGCCGACGCAATTTCAGCTGACGACAATCGCATCGGCATATCTGCTTATCCCCCGGGATCAGGTTTTTCACATGCATTATTATTAACTCTTGATCTTACTGTTCCTGTCGAGTTAACCGGCTTCACCGGGGTTGTGACAGGTAAAACCGTACATTTGAACTGGACTACAGCCACAGAAAAAAATAACTCAGGGTTTGAGATTCAGAGAAAAACAGACGGCCGGGATTGGGAAGTTCTTGGATTTGCAGCCGGTAAAGGAACAACCACAGAACCATCTGATTATAGCTATTATGATAATCTGACTTCATCCGGCAGTTTCAAATACAGATTGAAGCAGATTGATTTTGATGGCTCATACGAGTTTTCTGATGAAATATCTGTTAACGGAGTGCTACCTGCTGAATATAATCTGACCCAGAATTATCCAAATCCTTTTAATCCTGCCACAAGTATAAGCTTCAGTCTGCCCAAAGAACAGCTTGTAAACATCACAGTCTACAACTCAATTGGAGAAAAAGTAATTACGCTCACGGACCGGGTAATGGAGGAAGGCTCACACATAATGACCTTTGACGGCCGGGGACTCGCAAGCGGAATGTACCTCCTAAGAATGACATCGGGCAGTTTTTCAAAGACGATAAAAATGAACTTATTGAAATGACCGCTTTTAAAAGAAATAAATATTCTTAAGGGAAAAAATGAGAAAAATATCAGGTTGGTTTTTGTTATTAATAATCTGTGCCCTGCCGGTACAGAATAACGCTCAACCCTCTGCGCAATTTTTTGATCTCGGGTTTGGCGGAGCTTCAAAGGTTTCAGAGAACGGTATTTATGTATGTGGCAATAATTACCCCGCGCCTGGTTTTCTTTGGTCGGAGGCTTCAGGCAGAATAAACCTTGGAACCGGTTACACGGAAGGAATGGGTGTGTCAAATGACGGTATTGTATCGGGTTCTTACTTTGATCCAACCCTGCCTGATCCAAATGGAAATCCCACATTAAGAGCTGGTTATTATCAGGATGGTCAATGGAATCCTCTACCAGGTTATTACCCTATTCTTGATTCATTGTCATATACTTATGCTGACGGTATTTCGAGCGATGGTTCGATAATAGTGGGAATGGAATGGGTTCCGGGATATAAAGCTGAGGCTGTTTACTGGGACAGCACGAGGGAAATTCACCTGCTGGGAAGAACCGGTGGCGGGAGCAGCAGGGCAATGGACGTAGCCGTAAACAATGATGGTTTTATAATTGCCGGGTGGGATGGTCAATCGAATGGTCCCGACAGGCGTGCTTTCTACTGGGATCCCCAGCCGCATTTTATGGGAGGATATGACAGCACATATCCTGTAGGTCAAGCTCTCGGATTAAATTCAGATGGAAGTAAAATTGTTGGAGGCTCTGCAGGAGCACCATTCGTGTGGTCAGCTGCAACCGGAATGGTATGGATTACAACAGATTATCTCAATTATGCTTCTTATGCAACAGATATTTCCGACAATGGTATTATCGTTGGTTATGTTAGTCCCGGTGTAGGTAATTACCAGGCCTTCATTAAAAAACCGGGCTGGAACGATATAATGTATTTCCGGGATTACATGATCGACAGTCTGGGTATTACAGGAATATCCGACTGGTATTTTCCGTTTGTCAACTCTATCTCTACAGATGGTTTAGTCATTGCAGGCTCAGCCTACCCTCCCTCCGGAGGTCCCAAAGCTTATGTAGTAAAGATAAACAATCCAGTTCCTGTTGAATTAACTTCGTTTACGGCCGAATGTAAAAGTAATGCTATTGTACTGCAATGGAGCACAGCATCTGAAACAAATAATTACGGTTTCGAAATTCAGAGAAAAACTGAAACTTCCGGCTGGAGCAAAACAGCTTTCGTTGGGGGAAGAGGCACATCAACAATCTATTCTTCATACAGTTATACAGATAATTCATCTGCCGGAGGGAAAAACTTCTACAGGTTAAAGCAGATTGATCTCGATGGCTCGATAAGTTATTCGAATGAGATCGAAGTAGATTTTAATAAAGTATATGATTTTTCACTTAATCAGAATTACCCTAATCCCTTTAATCCTGCAACCAGGATCTCCTTTTCAATTTCTCAGGGCGGATTTGTGAACCTGACAGTTTACAATGAACTGGGAGAGAAGGCAGCCACTCTTATAAATGAATCTATGAGTGCAGGAAATCATTCAGTTGATTTTAATGCATCCGGATTAGCGAGCGGTGTATATGTATACAAGCTTCAGTCAGGCAGCTATATCTCAATAAAGAAAATGATGTTAATTAAATAAAAAACATTTTAATCATATAATCAGGAGTGTTCGATGTTCAAAAACTTAACTATTCTTTTAACCATTTCAGCATTATTCATCTTCAGCCTTATCGTTCAGGCACAAACATCCACTTATGCTTTCGACGGCGCCTTCTTCTCTTACGGAACCATCGATCTTGGAACCGGAGTATTTACCACATTGGGCTACACTCCCCAGGGAAGTTCATATTACCCCGTTTCGGGGGATAATGTGGGTGTAGATGAACAATATGCCATAATGCTCAATTTTAATCAGCCGATAAATTATTTACGACATATTAATTTTTCAACACTTACCTCTGATAGTGTTGGTCTTGTTACTCCACTAGCTGCAGGACAAAGCTGGATCAAGGGAATGTCATATGATGGTTTCACAGATACCTGGTATGTAATAAGCGGAGATGATTTTGGAAGTGCAGCCTATCTATACACAATGGATATAAGTACCGGTGCACTGACAGCAGTTGGTCAGATTCAAAATGCTAATGCACCTGTAGCTTTTTCAATCGACTGCGGCGGAAATGCTTATGTCGTAAATGCAGAAGCCACGCTTACCAGTACAGCTGTGTTATATTCTTTGAATCTTTCGACAGCGGCTGCAACAGTAATAGGAACAAACCTGGGCTTTGATAATGTTACCTTCGGAAGCCAGGACATGGATTTTAACCCGGAGGATGGTTACCTCTACTGGTCGGCATATTGGTCATCAGGATTTTTTGATGAAGGAGGATCATTCAGAGTTATTGATCCTGTCGGCGGAACATCAACAGAAATCGGAGTTTTTGGTTCATTCGAAACAATTACAGGATTAAGTATTAATGCTGATTGTCCTACTCCGGTAGAGATGACATCCTTCTCCGCTTCAGCTAATAGTAATTCAGTTACCCTTAACTGGTCAACTGCTACTGAAACAAATAATAAAGGTTTCTCTGTTGAAAGATTGTCCGATAGTTCCCCTTGGCAGCAGGTTGGTTTTGTTCCGGGTTTCGGTACTTCTGTTCAACAGCATTCATATTCTTTTAATGATAATAACTTGAATTCAGGTTCCTATTCATACAGACTTAAACAGACAGACTTTGACGGATCTTTCGAATATTCTGATGTTGTAAGCGCTGATATATCTCAGCCAGCTCAGTTCAGACTCGATCAGAATTATCCTAATCCTTTTAATCCGTCAACCAAGATCAGTTACTCTGTTCCTGAGAAATCATTCGTGAGCATTAAGGTGTATAGTGTTACAGGTGAAGAAGTTGCTTCGCTTGTAAACGAAGTACAGCCAGAAGGACTCCACCTGGTTACATTTAATGCAAAGAACCTCTCAAGCGGCATATACATCGCCAGAATGACAGCAGGTAATTTCACATCAACTATAAAGATGAACCTGCTCAGATAGGAAAGAGTAATATACCCCGGGAAGTTTACAAATTCGTTTGTAAACTTCCTTTTTTACAGGAATTTTTATCAGGATTAGAAGTCAGGTGTGCGGAATTTATCTTGTTCGATTGAGTACAGGTATTGCGACCTCTGAAAAAAATGAATCTCTTTAGATATACCTGGATGCGCTCTCAATCGTGTCGGGAAAAGCCCTGTTGATTTAACAGGGCTTTCCATTTTAAATGGAATGTCTTGAAAAGGGGTTACGGGTTATCTTTTATGTCCCTTATAACTTTTTCTTTTGTTTTTTTTCTGTCTGTCAAAAGATTTATTACTCTCCCTGTTTTCCCTCTTTTTAGATTTATTTCCGCTTCTTCTTTTGGTTGCAATCTCAACGCTGATTTCCCTGCCCTTAAATGTTTTCCCCGAAAAAGCATCAAGGATAGTATCCGTAAAATTTTTATCCGTTTCAAAGAAAGAAAAGTTTTTAAGGATCTCTATATCTCCCACATTAATATTATTTACACCTGTATACTCATTTATTAGTCCCATTAACTTCTGCGGCAACAGGTTGTCTGTATCGCCGAGGTTAATAAAAAAGCGGGTGTAGTCGGTATTATTGCTCCTGTTCCTATCTTTTCCGCTTCGCTCTTTTCCGTCTCTTTCTTTCCCTGAAGCCGAATTAAGGTCGGGAGTGTTTTTATAATAATCAAGGAACCGGTTGAACTCGAGCGAGACAAATTTCTTTATCAGTTCTTCACGGTCGAGCCATTCAAGTTTCTTATAAATAGCAGGCAGGTAGGAAGTGATCTGTGTATTATCCACCTCAACCTTTTCCATACGGTCAATCAAATGGAAAAGCTGTTTCTCACAAATTTCCTTACCGCCGGGAACGGGCAGGTGTTTAAACTCTTTTCCCATCTGATCCTCGATCAGCGAAAGCCGTATATTTTCCTTAAGATTTGAGATAACTATAGAAGTGCCTTTTCTTCCGGCACGTCCCGTACGTCCGCTCCGGTGAGTATAAAGTTCTGAATCATCAGGTAGATTGTAGTTAATTATATGAGTAAGGTTATCGACATCCAGTCCCCTGGCAGCCACATCCGTAGCGACGAGCAGCGTTATATTCTTATTCCGGAACTTATTCATTACAATGTTACGCTGAGGCTGAGAGAGATCGCCATGGAGGGCTTCCGCGTTATAACCGTCCTTTACAAGATGGTCGGCAACTTCCTGTGTTTCCCTGCGCGTTCTGCAGAAAACTATTCCGTAAATATCAGGGTTGAAATCGACAATTCTTTTAAGGGCGAGGTACCTGTCGCGTGCATGGACCATATAACAGAGATGATTCACATCATCGGAACCCGAATTCCTTCTGCCGACTGAAATTTCTACAGGTTTATTCATGTACCTGCCGGCAATCTTTCTAATATCTTCAGACATAGTTGCGGAAAAAAGGAAGGTGTTCTTTACCCTGGGTGTAGCCGCAAGAATAGACTCCAGGTCATCCCTGAAACCCATACTCAGCATTTCATCGGCCTCGTCGAGAACAACGGTTTTTATTTTTTTTAGATCTATCACTTTTCTGTTCAACAGGTCAAGTAAGCGTCCGGGAGTTGCAGAAATAATATGAGCTCCGTCCTTTATTTTTTTTATCTGCTTATCCATGCTGGAACCGCCGAACACCGCGGCAATCCTCAAACCGGGTTTGTATTTTGAAAAGTCGGTAAGGTCATCGGCGATCTGAAGGCATAATTCCCGTGTCGGTGCAAGAATAAGGTGCTGTGTGAAGCGTGCGGAGATATCTGTTTTCTGAATCAGGGGAAAGCCGAAGGCGGCGGTTTTTCCCGTCCCTGTCTGCGCGAGCGCTATTATATCCGGGCATTCATCATTAATTATAATGGGAATTACTTTCTCCTGAATCGGCATAGCAGTTTCAAAACCTAAATCTTCAACAGCATGGACGAGTGCTTCTTCGAGTCCTGCTCCTTTAAATGTTAACATTTCAATCTTTCATTTATCATTAAATTATTTTTAGCTGCCGGAAGAATTTTCTTTCAGCCGTTAATGTATCTTATTTATTCGGAAATTTTTCAGAGAAGTAATTCAGGCAAGAATATTGATTGATTCAGGCTGGCTTAATTCTCTTCCGCATCGGAAAAGAAATATTTTAAATTGCAAAATACGCTGTAAATTTACTAAAATGTTCCATCATTTCCATTATTACCTGAACTTGGGCCTATTTGCTCAACGAACCCATGTAAAGCCTTCGCGACTGCCGGAAGCTGATAAGCTTTTTCTGGTTCTCATCCCAGAGACTTAATAATACACTTTTCAGGCTTGTACGCAGAGTTAAAACTTTTGCTGTCTCCTGCAGCTGAGGGTTCTCTTTCTGGCATTTTTCAAGCAGGTAATTCGGAATTTTCGGACTAAGATGATGTATGTGATGAAACCCTATGTTCCCTGTGAACCACTGCAGCACTCTCGGGAGCTTGTAATAGGAACTGCCATGCAGGGCTGCCTCCGAAAAATCCCAGGATTCTTTATCCGCCCAATATGTGTTCTCAAACTGGTGCTGAACAAAGAAGAGCCACGCGCCTGTTGATGAAGTAATTATTGATATCGGAAGCTGGATAAGCAAAAATGCCTGCCACCCGACGAGCCATATAAGTGAAGCTATTATAAGACCTATAACAAAACTGGTCATATAAACACTGAACTGGTAGTTCCTCAGGATAGATTTATCCCCTGGCGCCGGGAACCTGTAGATGATCAGAAACAAAATAGTAGGGAACACAATGAAAAGGATCAGGGGATTCCTGTAAAGGCGATATTTTAATTTTCCCCAGCGTGTCAGGCTGAAATATTCACTTACTGTCATTGTATAAATATCCCCCACACCGCGCTGTTCAAGGTTGCCGGCATTTTTATGATGAATCGCGTGCTTCTTCCGCCAGTAATGATAGGGGGTAAAAGTGAAGAAGCTGCAGAAAATACCGCATCGGTCATTAGCCTTTTTCGACTTAAAGAACGAACCATGCCCGCAGTCGTGTTGTATTATAAATAGCCTGATAGCAAAACCCGCAGCCGGAAAAGCCAGCAGCAGTGTAATCCAGTAACTGTAATCGAGTGCGTACAGCATCAGCAGCCATATTAAAACAATCGGTATAAACGAGTTGACTAACTGCCATATACTTTTGCCGGATTGAGATTTCTGATATTTGGAAACGAGTTTTTTCCAGACAAAGGGATTGGTCAACGAATCTGATTTATTCATCTAAAGAAATATACTCCGGGGTTACTTGTAAAAACTCGATACCTATAATACGAAAAAAGCGGGGATATATCTGTGTAAAAATGAATACATGAGACGGCTTCTTATTTTATACTGTTCAGGACGCTCAAATCGGAAGACCCGGGCTGGGGGAATGACCCTCGAATGAGTCGAGTGCCCCGCCTCTAGACAAAAGTATTCTGCACCGCTATTGACATATACAATTTTAAGAAATATATTGTTTTCGAATTTTCTTTGATGAATACTTTGAAACACAAAGATGTAAAATACAGAACACTCACTCAATCCCGCACACCCTTCTGGCGCTGGCGCCGCTAATATTTTCACTTATCTGCGCTCACGCGTAATCATTTTTTCAAGACCTTAATACAAATCATTTAATAATTTATATAAAGGAGTAATGCTATGAGTATTACCAAAAAAATTCTGTTGAATGAATCAGAAATGCCGGATAATTATTATAATATCCAGGCGGATATGCCCAATGCTCTATTGCCTCCACTGCATCCAGGAACAAAGCAGCCCATCGGCCCCGATGACCTCGCTCCACTTTTCCCTATGGAGCTTATCAAACAGGAAGTATCAAAGGAAAGGTATATTGAGATTCCCGATGAGGTCAGAAAAGTATATAAGATGTACAGACCCACTCCCCTTTACAGGGCCTCAGGTTTAGAGAAGCTGTTGGATACAACTGCTAAAATATATTATAAGTATGAGGGTGTTAGTCCCGCCGGCTCTCATAAACCGAACACTGCAATTGCACAGGCATTTTACAATAAGCAGGAAGGTGTGAAACGGCTGGTAACCGAAACAGGCGCAGGTCAATGGGGAAGTGCTTTGAGCTTTGCCTGCAGTCAGTTCGGACTCGGATGTGAAGTTTATATGGTCAGGATAAGCTACGATCAGAAGCCCTACAGAAAAATAATGATGAATACTTACGGAGCGGAGGTATATTCATCTCCCAGTGAAAGAACAAATTCGGGCAGAAAGATCCTTTCTGAAAATCCCGATTCGCCCGGGAGTCTTGGTATAGCTATCTCCGAAGCAGTTGAGAAGGCGGCGACTACCGAAGGAGCCAAATATTCCCTCGGCAGCGTGCTTAACCATGTACTGATGCATCAGACTGTAATAGGGCAGGAAGCTGTGAAGCAGCTTGAAATGACCGGTGACTTCCCCGACATAGTGATTGCTCCCTTCGGAGGAGGCTCAAACTTCGCAGGTATAGCTTTTCCATTTCTGAGGTACAACCTGCAGGAAGGTAAAAATGTCAGGTGCATTGCTGTTGAGCCGGCAAGCTGTCCCAAACTTACTAAAGGCGAATTCAGGTATGATTTCGGAGATACCATCGGCCTTACTCCTCTTATTCCTATGTATACACTTGGGCATACATTCGTTCCGGCCCCTATCCATGCAGGCGGATTAAGATATCACGGTGCAGGAGCGATCATCAGCCAGCTGCTTAAAGATAAGCTCATTGAAGCCGCTGCGCTTCAGCAGATCGAATGCTTTGAAGCTGGAATTATGTTCGCGAAGGCGGAGGGTATCATTCCTGCACCAGAGGCCAATCACGGAATTGCGCAGGTTATTCGGGAGGCACGTAAAGCGAAAGAAGAGGGCACTGATAAAACCATTCTGTTTAATTTGTGCGGACACGGGTACTTCGATATGAGTGCCTACGAAGCTTACTTCGCCGGAAAGCTCGTCGACCATGAATTAACAGACAAGGAACTATATACAGACCTCAGGAAACTGGATACTCCGGAAGCCGCATAGATAATTGGAACGGGTGAAGGACTGGCAGGGCTGCACGATTGATCGAATAATCTCACATATTCAATTATTTTACGTTATTTTTGCTGTAGAAAATCAGAAATAACGGAGCCTCAACTGCAGCTTATGAAGATACTGACCTCCTTCACTATTTTAATTTCTATCCTGAATTTTTGCTGCACTCAGCATACTCCCCCGCTGCAGCCGGTGAGCAGCAGAAACGGGATGGTTGTTACAACCAGTTCCTATGCAACGCAGGTCGGGGTTGATATATTAAAGAAGGGAGGCAATGCTGTAGATGCTGCTGTAGCAGTGGGTTTTGCGCTTGCTGTAACCTACCCTGCCGCGGGAAATATCGGCGGAGGCGGGTTCATGGTTATTCATCTTGCAGATGGGGGGAATACAACTATAGATTTCCGTGAGAAGGCTCCCCTTTCGGCATACAGGGAGATGTACCTTAACAAAGAAGGTGAATTTGTTCCTGAACTCAGTCAGCAGGGAGCGACTTCTTCGGGTGTACCCGGAAGCGTTGCCGGATTACTCTATGCACTTAAAAAATACGGCACCCTTCCCCTCTCTGAGGTTATACAGCCGGCCATCGAACTTGCAGAAAAGGGATGGACATTGAATTCGAGGGATGCCCGATATTTTAACGAGGGTCTTCCTTTGTTCAAAAAATATCCTTCTACAAAGAGGATATTTATTAAGGACAGTGCGACATACAAGGAGGGCGATGTATTTACTCAGCCTGACCTTGCCCGGACACTTGAACGGATAAAAGAACATGGCCGTGACGGCTTTTATAAAGGCAGGGTTGCTGAACTTCTCGCCGCACAGGTAAAATCACTGGGCGGCTACATAACTCCTGCTGATCTTGAAAAATATGAGCCCGTGGAGAGAGAACCGATAACCGGTACCTACCGGGGATACCAGGTAATATCAATGGCGCCTCCGAGTTCAGGAGGAACTGCTCTGGTTGAGCTTCTTAACATACTTGAGAATTATGCTCTTAAAGACGAGAGATGGAACAGCAGTATTTATATACACCATCTCGCTGAGGCGATGAAGTATGTTTATGCTGACAGGACTTATCATCTCGGGGATGCGGATTTTTATCCTGTTCCGGTAAAACTGCTCACTTCAAAAAAATATGCGGCAGCGATTTATAACAGGATTGAAAAGGCAGGAATTAAAGCGGTTCCTTCAGCAGAGATAAAGAGTCTTGAAGTTAAACCCGGACATGAAAGCACGGAAACTACTCATTACTCTATTTACGATTCTTCAGGTAATGCAGTCAGTGTTACCACTACCATCAACTCGTTGTTTGGTTCCGGGATAATTGTAGACAGTGCAGGATTTTTCCTGAATAATGAGATGGATGATTTCAGCAGCAAGCCCGGTGTACAGAACCAGTTCGGACTACTCGGGACGAAAGCGAATTCAATCCAGCCGGAAAAGAGGATGCTAAGTTCTATGACTCCCACCATAATACTGAAAGACGGGAAACCTTATATCATTGCCGGCTCTCCCGGAGGATCGACAATTATTACTGTTGTCCTTCAGGTAATTTTGAACTGCATCGACTTTGATATGAATATCAGGGAAGCTGTTGATTCTCCCAGGATACACCACCAGTGGATGCCCGATTCAATATATTATGAACCCGAAGCATTTACAGATAATGTTAAAAATGAACTTAAAACGATGGGTTATAATTTTGTTGATGAAGGCACACAGCAGCGGGTGCTGGGGATAGTGGAGGGGATAATGGTGGATAACAGGAAAGGGATTGTCTATGGGGCGGACGACAGAAGAGGAGGCGGATTGGCGGAAGGGGCGGACTGAGGGCATTAAAGCTTTCCGCTGAAGTTTAAGATTTGACGGAATTTTTTATTTAGGTATATTTTCATTGATCATTTAAATATTCTTGAGTTTTTTTACTGAAAGATTCAGTTGATCAGAACAGACGGCAGCATATTGACGGTTGTCATCCAAGGGTGTAACCCTTACACTTCCAGCCTGAACCCGCCAAAGCGAACAAAACAGAGGAGAAAAAATGAAAAAAGCAGTAGTTCTATTCGTCTTATCATTAGTAATAAGTTTTACCTTCAGCAATTGCAATAAAGAAGAAAGTACACCTGCAGAGCCCCCCGCTCCTGTATGCGACCAGAATTGTCAGGATGAAAACCTTGCTTACGGAATTGTGGATGTATTCTGGTTTGTATGGAATCAGAATATAGCGGGTCAGCCGTCAGGCGATAAGGACTTTACGGTTACCGGACCGCAGGGCGGAACTGTTCACGTAACAGGAAATACCGCGGTTTCTGTTTCGACAGGTATAAATACCATGCATCTAGTATTGGATTTCAATTATTGTAAAGGCATTAAGGAAAAATATAACCTGATGTTTACCGGAATGATGTCAGCGGACGGAACCTTTTCTACCACACACTATGCCATAACATATTCAAGTCAGATGCTTAACTATACCGGCACAGTAGGCAAAGACAACTGGGTAACGCAGGTGGATGGAGGCTGTACCATTACGATTAACCAGACCTTACCTTCTACCTCCGGTACTATCTGCGGTAGAACATTCAGTTATTAATATAAAATAATGAAAAAGACCGGGCAGTATTCCTGCCAGAAATAAGGACTGCCCGCGGGTTTTAAAAGCCGCCGTTATATTGATACTGATTTCAGTATTCCTTACATTATTTTATTCATATTTAATATTTGACGGGGGCCGTATGAGAAAGTTACTTTTACTGCCTGCTCTTCTTCTTTGGACTCTTCTATACCTCTCAGGAAATTTATATGCACAGGGCTTTGATTTAACCCTTTACCAGGAATTTCTGCAGAACCATCAGAATATGCAGACTCAGGATCTTCTGCAAATGCATCCGGCCGGCATATTTGAAAACAATACTGATGTTAATTATCAGGATGTTTTTTATTTCGACTCGATTGATGCAAAGTATAACCTTACTGAATTCGAAAAGTCGCTGATCCATGATCATGGTTTTATGGTAAGCCAGCGCCTCTCAAAGAAATCTTTCGGGGAGATCCTCCTCGATATTCACCATAATGATCTGCCGGTGTTCGTTTCAACTGATGCAATCCTGTATGCGTACCACGTATCGTACGACAGAATCCTCAGAGAAGTTGAAATTGGTTACCTGATTGATAAGGTAACCACCCTGCTGGGCTCGCTCAAAAACTCGTTTCCCCAACTTGTGAATAATTATTCCTCCGAACCCAGTATGCTGAGAATGCTGAAGGATGTTGATTTATACCTGACGGTAGGGTTAAAACTTACAGGACAAAATACTAATCCGTACTACAATGAAAATTCAGGTATTATCGATACAGTTATCAGTCGTATAATGGATGCTAATTCATTTTACAATGATACTTTGTTTTCATCCAACTGCGTTGCTCATGACTACAGCCAGTTTAAGCCCAGGGGACATTACGATTCGGATGAGTTCCCACAGCTTCGTTTATATTTCAGAACCATGACGTGGCTCGGACGAATTGAAATGTATCTTATTAGACCTTCTATTGGGAGTCCGGACTGCTGGCCTCAGACTACAACAGATATACAGCGTCAGATCATCGATGCAAACCTGGTTTATGAGTTATTCGGACTCGCAAATGTCCATTCAGATTATGAAGAGATTGAGGATGTTATCAAATTCTTCGTGGGCGATCAGGATAATGTTACACTTGATAATATGGGATTTCTCAGAGATGCTGTTCAGTTAACAAGTGCATCCCAGCTGCTTGATACTCTTAAGGTAGATGAATTCCAGGATACCCTCCGGAACCAGTCTTTTGCCTTCCAGCTGATTCTCTCTCAGCTCCTTACGGGAAATCCGATGTCGGGAGACAGTCTCGTTCCTGCATCATCATTCCTGATGTTCGGGCAAAGGTATGTTGATGACTCATACGTTACTGCAAGCGTGGTATACGACAGGATATCCTACCAGGGAGAGAGAATATGCCGCCTGTTTCCATCTACTCTTGATCCAATGTTCGCACTTGGGAACAATGCTGCTGCACAGCTTCTGATCCCGGAACTGGATGAATATCATTACGGAACGAACCTTGCTGCGCTGAGGTATTTGTTTGATTCTTTCCCCCCGGAATATTGGGGAACAACGATGTACAAGAGATGGCTTGGACTGATCAAATCCCTCAATCCTCCTGAGGATAGAGGCAGCTTACCAGGATTTATGACCACTGCTGCATACTGGCAGGAGAAGCTTAATACGCAGCTCTCCTCCTGGGCTGAGTTGAGGCACGATAACCTATTGTATGCGAAACAGTCGTATACGGGTATTGGTATATGTTCATATCCTTACGGCTACGTTGAACCTTTTCCTGGGCTTTATGATGAATTAAAAAATACCGGGAGCTTCGGTTACAATTATTTCCAGAATGTCAGCTTCCTTGACGGTGAAATTAAACAGCATATTCTTGATTACTTTACTAACCTGCAGTTTACCTGTGATACACTGAAATCAATTTCGCAAAAAGAACTTGATGACGTTCCTCTTTCCGCTGAAGAAACAACTTTCCTAAAGAATATGATGTTTGAGATGTCAACTTATACCGGGACAGTCTATGACGGTTGGTATCCTAAATTAATATACCAGGATGAGTCTTACGGTTTTGAAGGTATCATCGATGCTAATTATATTGTTGCCGATGTTCATACCACTCCCTCTGACTGCGGGGGAGCAATGATAGGATGGGTTACACACGCTGGTACAGGTCCTGTGGATGCCGGAGTTTTTATTGCAAAGATACCAGGCGGACAGGAATGCGCTTTCATTGGTCCTGTTCTAAGCTACCGTGAATATGTAACTACCGGTTTTCTCCGCTTAACGGATGATGAGTGGAGCTCCGATTATATGTTCTCATCCAGCCGGCCGGATTGGGTTAACCTGTACCTGGCCGATTCAACAGGCGGCAGTTTGGGTGAAGGAGGTCAGCTGCTTACTTCCGTTAAGACTGAAGATAATGCTCAGAAACTTTCAGATTATTTAACTGTTTCAAATTATCCCAACCCGTTCAACCCTAGCACATTAATTCGATTTTCGGTTCCCTATGATCTCAGCAATGAAAATGCTGAACTGATCATTTATGATATACAGGGACAGGCGGTGAAGCATCTTGTTAACAAGGTTCTGCCGGCGGGAAATTATGTAACCAAATGGTATGGGAAGAATGATGACGGTAATCCTGTTTCAAGCGGGATATATATCTACCGGCTGAAGATAGCGGAAAGACAGGCAGTAGGTAAAATGAACCTCATCCGATGATGTGAGATAGGAGGCAGGAGTCAGAAGACAGAAGGCAGGAGGCTTACTCCTTATTCGATTACCTGCAGGTTGTATTTTTCCTTAAAGACCTGGTTGTAGTGAATACTTCCGTCGGAGGCGATGATGAGGCAGGGGTAATCCAGCGACTTATCACTTAACGCTTTTTTCCATCCCAATAAAAAAACATAAGTAGCCGTTGCATCGGCCTCTTCTGCAGTCGGTGCAATAATAGTCGAGCTCTCTGAGAGGGTGCCGGGATAACCGGTCGAGGGATCAAGAATATGATGATACCTTTTTCCATTTATTATTTTGAATCTTTCATAGTCGCCGCTGGTTGCAACAGCATAGTCTTTCAGATTAAACGCACCGGCAAGGTCATTGGTGCGGCGCGGATGTTTAATCCCGACCCTCCATTCGGTGTTCCCGTCTTTCGTGCCCGATACATAAAGGTCGCCGCCGGCATTGAGGATGAAATCTGTTATACCCTTTTCTTTCAGAACAGCCGATCCCCTGTCGATCGCATAACCTTTTGCGATGCCTCCAAGATCGATCGACATTCCTTTCTTTTTCAGATATACCGTTGTATCGTTCTCGTCAATTTCGATATCCCTGTAATTAACCAGCTTGTCCAGTTTCTTAATCGTCTTATCCGGGGGCAGTACTATTTCCTTCTCCTCGCTGAATCCCCACAGATCAGATAAGGGACCAATAGTTACGTCGAATACACCGTGGTACTTACTTCCGTAAGCCTTCGTGCGCTTCATCATTTCAACGGTTTCATAACTCACCTTTACAGGATGAATTCCGGCGGCGCGGTTTATTGCCGATATCTCGCTGCTGTCTTTCTGACAGCTCAGCAGGTTCTCTACCCTGCTCATTTCCTCGTAAGCATCTGTTAAGGCGTTGCGGCAAAGATCCACGTCAGAACTTCGCGCTGTTGTTTCTACGGTGGTTCCCATAAGGTATTTGGTAACTGATACTTTATAATCGGTGGTATCGCTCTGAGCCCTTACAGGGGATGATACCAGAATCATCAGAACCACAAGTATGTTGATTGAAAGAGTTTTCATTGTAGTCTAGAAGGTTATACTGTCAACACCCAGGCTGCTTTTACCGGCAATAACTATGTTCACCTGGTTCGGAACGCAAACGAGGTTCTCGCCGGGCCTGGAAATAGGCGACATATTCATACACGTCCTGTGCTTACAGGAAGCAGATACAACTTTTACCGACCTGTTCTTTATGCTTATATCTACGTGACCTTTCATTCCCCCGATATGATATGAATCTAAATCATGGTCCAGCGGTAACTGCTTCACCAGGGTTTCGCCCCGGAAGATATTAACGCCACCGGGCTGAGAGGAATTCCGCCGGGACGAAAATCTCAGCAGGACAGGATCATCGAGAGTTTCAGGAAGCGACAGCGAGCCGGCGCTTTCTCTTAACAGCTGTGAAAACTCATCGCTTCCTTTATGATAGTCGATCAGCTCCTGGCCGCGCACAAATGCTATATCGCCTATGTGCCTTCCCTTCAGCCTGTACTCGGTGAAATCCAGAGTGCTTTTCCCGTAATCCGAATACTTAATTGCCTGTTCGATAGTATGGATTGTTTTTGAAGGCTGATTGGTTATCACGGATAACGAAAAGGGACCCGAATCCCTCACTGCGGCAAAGGTATTTTTCGCAAAAGGATTTATCATTCCGAACGCTGCCGAAGCAGGCAGAATTAAAGAACTGTACTTTAGAAAATCCCTTCTTTTCATTTGCTTATTTCCTCATAAATTAAATTATAAAACTTTTGTTGCATATTCATTTAGTACCGGTAACGGATGCCTATATTAAAATCAGTGGCAAACAGGTTATTCAGATGATTGAACCAGTAAGGTGAATTCGTATGTCTCAGGTAAAAATCAAGATTCAGAATGTACTGCACCCTGTCGTCTGTCAGAAACGGAAGATAATCCTGGTGATCTCCCCCCGTTAAGATCAGGTTCATCTGCAGTTCATTTGAGTAGCCCGCGTCCAGCTTGATATCGGTAGTCATATACTGAGCCGGAGCCGGGTACACAGGTCTGAAGAAGAATGCCTGCGTCTGCAGGTTGGTACGCCATCCAAGGCCGAGTATAACATGCTTCGATAAATATCTGTCATAGTCGGCCGAATAAGTACTGGCATTTATATCCCAAGAATCCCAGTAATACCTGTAACCGAGCTGCAGGGATGATTTATCGGTGAGGCGGTACTTCATTGAGACGGCCGCCGCGCGCCTTATCCTGAGGTCGGGATGAACAGGATCGAATAGGCTGTCCGCTCCGTTTATTGATATCGGTACGAGCTTATAGTTATCCGAAAGCAGTCCGCTGTTTTCAGTGTAGGTTGATAGAAACTGAAGAATAAGTCTTGTGCTGAGGATCTGCGAGAAGTTCGCGTTGATAGTAGTAACGTTCTTATCCTTTTTCCAGTTCTTCGTTTTCGGAAAAACCTTATCCCAGCTTCTTACCACTCCCAGCTGAAGCGAAGTATTGTTTTCCGCAAAATACTGGGTGTAGTTGCCGATAAGAGTGGAGGAAGTATAATCGCTCTCGGTGCTGTAGAGTCCGTCGAGTGTAAGTATCCCGGTTCCCAAAAGCATGAGCCATACCGAAGTTCAGTTCGTGCCGGACTTCATCGAAAGCAGGCTGCCCACTATGGCCTCCGTTTCCGCCGCCGCCGCCGACGTTCGACGCGGCCGTAACGGCATCCACTTTTCCAAGTCCTTCTCCTTTATTAGCAGTTGAGGCGGGACTGTGACTTCTTATCGATGCGGCAGTTATCATATCAACCAGGTATCTTCCGGTAAGGCTGGTAGATTCAGAAACTCTTTTGGTTATCGCTATGCTCGGATAAAGAACGGAAACATTAAAGCTGTCGAAATAACCGCTGAAATTTACCTGGGTTTCATTCGAAGGTAAAAGCTGCGCATAACTAAGAGCAGTAATATTAAAAAAGATGAGCAGGAAGGGAACAGACCTTTTCAGCCGCACCCACAGCCTCCGCTCTCTGCGCCTGTGGCGCCTTCAACGCCTTCCCTGTAATCGAGGAAGTGTTCCTTTATTCCGGCGTTTATGGGGTTCTCGTCAATTATCATTATAGGATCCGAAAGACCCTCCTTCTCCCACGGCTTTACAGTCGCGCAGCCGTACAGGAGAAAAGAAGCTCCGAGAAGAATCAGGATACGGATTTTAATATTCAATTTAATTCTCTTTCAATAGTTGTGTAAGTTCTGAATTAAAATCGTTTACGTATGAGTCTTTAAACCCGTCATGCCTGTAACGGATGTTTCCCTTTTTATCAATAAAAATAGTTGTAGGCATTGCTTCGATATTAAACAAAGCGGGGATTTTCTGGGTATCGTCCGCAACAATAGGGAATTCGGGCTGAGGAAACAGCTTGTCGAGAAACTTCTGCATGTTTCCCTTATTGTTGTCGATGTTTACAGCGATTAATTGAAAGTCGGGATCATTATGTGTGTTGTAGAATTTAACCAGCTTAGGCAGCTCATCGCGGCAGGGAGGACACCAGCTTGCCCAGAAATCAAGCAGCACCACTTTGCCTTTATAGTCAGAGAGTTTTAATTCCTTTCCCTTGATCGTCTTCCCCTGAAAATCCGGTGCGGGTGAATCTTCTTTCTCCTGGGAAAGTCCCTTACCTAAAAAGGCAGCCATCGCCAGGATAAGGAGAAACCTCACAGAAATCGTCATAGGTTATTCTCCTGTTAAGTATATAAAATTTAACCGTTTGGAAACGGTTTAACATTAAACATTTTAGTTTAGGCAGTCATGATACAAAAAAGGGACTGCATTAAATTTGGGACGAATTTACCTGGATTCTGTTTATTTTGATGAGAAATGTACAAAAAAGGTTCAGTTATTTTATTCGCGGCTTACTCTGCATCACAAAGAAGAAGTCAGGAGACAGAAGTCTGTTGCAGGAAGATTTTGAAGTAACAAGAGCTTTCCTTCAAAGCTACATAAACCTTTACATACAGTCGCCCGATCAGCAGCTCGGCTACCTGATGGATTCCCGTAAGTACAGAAGGAAAGACTACATTAAGGAACTCGGCGATCTGCTCCCGAAGCTGACGCTTGAAGACGTCAATGTATCAGAGTAAAATGAGCCAGCCGAAGTGTGAGTCTTTCGGCGGGTTCTTTTTTAAACCGCTGTCTATTCCGTCAGTACTTACCGATTCATATGCCCTGCTGTTGTATCCTGTCCCATCATTCCGGTTGTATCCTGCTGCTGCAGCTTCATTATTTCAGACATATCCGTAAAAGACCAATGCTCCGCCATTTTATCACCATCGAACCTTACAACCTCAACATTGTTTACAGTATGTGTTTGTCCCGCCTGCATACCCATAAAAGGCTGTGCGAGCGTACCGGTTGAAGTTACCCATGCAAACAAAGTGTCCCCCGCAAAGGCCATTGAATGAATCGTTGTGTGCATATCTGGAAAGGCCTGGTGTATTTGTCTAAAGACCTCCTTTATTCCGGCAAGTCCCGATTGAGTCGCTCCCATTGCCTGAGCCTGATGGTCGACGGCATCTTCTTTAATATAGTTATTCAGGGAGTCCACGTTTCCGTTATCCAGTATATTGTTAACCTGGATAAATGATTCCCTTCTGTTCCCGTTATCATTATCCCGCTTATTGTTATTGGCGCAGGAAGTAAGCAGGGCTAATAAAGGCACAAGCAGCATTAAAAGATAATTCCTGTTCATAAAATATTCCTTTCATATTATGTTGTTAAAACGACTTACCGTACGTTTCATATTTTAACTCATTTGTACCAACAGGATAATAATATCTGTTTTGGAGGATGAGGGAAAATAAGGCAACAAGTTTCAAAGCGACACTAAAATTTCTTATGCTGTATTCTGCCGCACATTCCGGTTTTTAAATATTAATTGCTTAAAAGCAATATTTCACTTACATTCTATTTGTTTGCAGACTTCTCTTCTACACCCTACAGATATTGATAAAATTTAAACCGGAGGATACTATGCGTAAAGCCTTCTTTGTATTTTTTGCAGCTATACTGGCTGCGGGGTGCGCCAGCCGGTACGACGACAGAAAGGCACCTCTGTTTCCCAATCTCGGGGATCTCAGATACCCCGTAACAACTAATTCCGACCTTGCACAGAAGTATTTTAACCAGGGACTCACTTTTGCCTACGGCTTCAATCACGAGGAAGCTTTCCGCTCTTTCGAAGAAGCCGCAAGACTCGATTCGAACTGCGCGATGGCTTACTGGGGTATGGCATATGTACTCGGACCAAACATTAACCTGCCGATGGACCTTTCTTCCGTTGAGCCTGCTTATAACGCCATTCAAAAAGCGATAGCAGAACTTGATAATGAAACTCAGGAGGAAAGAGACCTGGTTGAAGCAATGGCAAAAAGATATTCTCTTAACCCACCGGAGGACCGGTCATCTCTCGACAAAGCATACTGCGATGCGATGCGGGAGGTTCATAACAAATATCCGGAAGACCTGGATGCCGCGCGGCAATTTTTGCGGAATCAATTATGGATACACATCCATGGGATTACTGGAATAAAGACGGCACGGCACAGCCGTGGACTTCGGAGATACTTTCAGTGCTTGAAGGTATAATTAAAAAGAACCCGGACCATATGGGCGCCAATCATTTTTATATACATGCAGTCGAAGCCTCAAAGAATCCTGAACGGGGATTGGCAAGTGCTGACAGGCTCAGGTTCATGGTTCCGGGTGCAGGTCATCTTGTTCATATGCCGGCTCATATCTATATAAGAACAGGCAGATACCATGAGGGTACACTGGCCAATACCCGCGCGGTAAAATCAGATGAGGAGTATATAAGTCAGTGCCGCCAGCAGGGCTTCTACCCTATTTCCTATTACCCTCACAACTACCATTTCCTATGGGCGACGGCGACCCTTGAGGGCGACAGCAAAACAGCGATAAACGCTGCCCTCAGAACAGCTGAAACTCCTCCCGATTCCCTTCTCAATATGTGCGGATACAAAACCCTTCAGCACTTTTCCGTAATCTCGCTGTATGCATATGCGGCTTTCGGCAGGTGGAAGGAAATACTTGAGTACCCCGAACCCGAAAAAGATCGTCCCTATATGCGCGCTGTATGGCATTATGCAAGAGCGATGGCTTACATAGGTCGGGATGACCTCAAAAACGCTGAACGGGAGACCGGATATTTAGAGAAGATCAGATCGGATAAAGATCTTGAGGATTTTTATATATGGGATATAAATTCTGCAGGAAGCCTAATTCAGATTGCCTCGGAAGTTGCACACGGCGAGCTTGAAGCAAAAAAGAAAAATTATGATGAAGCTATAGCGCATCTGCGTAAAGCAGTGGAGATAGAGGATAAGCTTCGATATGATGAGCCCCCCACGTGGTTTTATCCCTGCAGGCAGAATCTTGGGGCAGTACTGATCGAGGCCGGGCGGTACGCAGAAGCTGAGAAAGTCTACAGAGAAAACCTGGTTGAGGTACCCGAAAACGGTTGGGGGTTATTCGGCCTTCAGCAGGCACTATTGAAACAGAACAATACAGAAGAAGCCGCCGATATCGGAAACAGGTTCAGGAAAGCCTGGAAATACGCTGATGTCAAACTTACGTCATCCAGAATTTTATAGATCCGCACAAAGCCTTTGCCCCCGGTTTCTAACCAGGGGCTAAGGCATCGGGATTATTTTGCCAGGATCATCTTCTTACTAAGTACAGAAGCACCTGACTTAAGGGTATAGAAGTAAACACCGCTTCCCAGATCAGAAGCATTAAATTCAACAGAATAATTTCCGGCGGATTTCTGTTCATTCACGAGAGATGCTACCTCGCTGCCAAGGACATCATACACCTTTAAAATAACAAACCCGTTTTCCGGCAGAGAATAAGTTATTACCGTTGACGGGTTAAACGGGTTGGGATAATTTTGAGCAAGCGTAAAAGACGAAGGCGCTATTTCGGCAGTCAAGATATCCGAGTAGTCATAGCTGCCGTCGAAGTCAACCTGCTTCAGCCTGTAATAAAGTCTGTGCGCCGTTACTCCCGCCAGCTTATCAGAATACGAATAAACCTGCGGTTCAGAAGTTGTGCCGTTTCCGGAAACGAAACCGATTACGTTCCAGTCTTTTCTGTCGGTGCTTCTCTCGATTTCAAAGCCCTTATTGTTTGTCTCTGTTGCAGTTGTCCAGTCAAGATTAACAGCATTATTTCCGACGGCCGACGTAAACGAGGTAAGTTCAACAGGAACAACATCAGGAGTGATATAGCTGTAGTACACATCCTCTTCCCCGTTGAACGTTGCCGCCCAGGCGAGGTGCGCGCCGTTGTTGTCGGAAACCATGTGGAAATAGTCGCCCATCTTCTGCTGATCCGGCCATCCGAGGTGAGGATCGAAGAAATCGGACATCCTTTCATTCTCAGACCAGCTCAAGCCTCCGTCAGTTGAATAAGAATAATACAATGCCGACATATAGGTACCGGGGTTATCCCTGGTATCAAGCCAGATTACGTCGATACGTCCGTTGGGAGCAACCGACATAGTACCGAACCACTGGTAGGCATTGGTACCGATATCGTCGTTTATCTTAATGGAAGCAGTAAAGCTTACGCCGCCGTTGGTGCTTCTTGAGAACCTTACATCGACGGGATCGGATCCGGAATACGGCACAACCGAACACAATAGATAGATGTTGCCGTTTGTCGGTCCTCCCGAAGTGTCGATTGCAATTGATGTCTGTCCGGCAAGACCATCGGGATTAGGTCCAATTCCATAAGTAATATACCCGCCGAGGTCAACCGAAGTAGCCATATCCCAGGATACCGTCTGACCGGCGATCTGCGCATTAGAAGATTTTGCCACAACAAAATCGGAGTAGCCCGAAGCGCCGATATAAAGGTTGCCGTTTGCGTCAGTCATAAGCGTTCCCCACGAAGGATCCTGTGGAACAACCGTACAATTTCCGAAACTTGCGCCGCCGTCTGTTGAGCGGGTAAAGAAACCTGGGTAGCAGGTGCTGAAGTAGCTTGTCCAGAAAGCATAAATATGACCCGATCCGGGACCGTCAGTTTTATCAATAGTCATCCACTGTTTATCGCCGCCCTGCGCGTCTACGCCGTTATCCCATGATACACCGCCGTCGCTTGATTTGAATACCTTGCAAAAGTAGTCGGGATCGTCTGTCAAACTATTATAGTAGAAATTGCCATCCCTGTCGTAATCTAGAACAGGATCTGAGCGGAATATACCGGGTTGGATCACGCCGGGGAATGTCCATGTCTGTCCCCCGTCGGTTGTATACGCGTGTCCTGCCTGGCGGAAGTTACTGCTTATAGTATTAAACTGTCTCCATCCGATCGTCATCTTGTTGGGATCGTTCGGGTCAACAGCCATCGAAGGTTCATTAGCGGCATCGTTCGTTATGTTCAGTCCGTTCACATCGACGTTCACCTGCACGGTAGTAATGCCGCTCATCGTGTAGTGATAGCCGGGCGATCTTCCCAGATTGTCCCTTGAAACAGGAACATACTCGTCGTCCATCACCTCGTGATGCAGCGACGGATCGTGTGCTTTCCCCCGATGTTCATTTGCCTGGGAGAAAACCAGGCCGGATGAAAAGAGAACAATAACGGCGGGCAGGAAAAAGAGGCCGGCAGCATTGATCAATCTCGTCACTGTAGAAATTTTACTCATAGTATTTTTCCGGATTGGATGTGGAAGTTGAGAATATTTAAGCTGCATTAATTTACAAATAATCCTGAAGTAGTGCTTCACTAATTATTTAATTGTTACACTTAATTATATAGTGTAATCCGGGGCGGAAAAGTGATACTTCATCTTTCCCCGCAGGTTAACAAGTGCATTTCTCCCGGTGCTTTGCCCTATACGCCTTGTCCACCGCCTTTTACTCCTTGCCCCATCCCCCTTCAGTGCTTAAATTTGATACCATCTTATAACAACAGATTACCGGAATGAAAACAATCGGACTAATAGGAGGGACCGGCTGGGTTTCCACCACCGACTACTACCGTCTCATAAACCAGGAGACAAACCGTCTGCTGGGAGGACAGAACTCCGCGCGGTTGATCCTTTATTCCTTCAACTATGCCGACATAAACGAATGCAACATCCGCGACGACCACGAAGGAGTATACAGGTACGTACTTGATGCCGCGGGGAAATTAAAAGAGGCCGACGCCGGTTTTATAGTGCTCTGCGCCAACACACTCCACCAGTACGTTGAAAGACTGAACGAAGAAATACAGCTCCCCATTGTTCACATCGCCGATGCCGCAGCCGCGGAGATAAAAAGAAAAGGAATAACGACTATAGGACTGCTCGGCACAAGGTTCACGATGGAAATGGATTTCTACACGAAGAAGCTGAGCGAAGCCGGCATCACATCACTGGTACCCGATAAACCCGAACGTAATTATATTCACAGCATTATAATGGACGAGCTCCTGAAAGAGGATCTGAGGCCCGAATCAAGGCAGCGCTTCCTGGAAATAATCGGTGAGCTTGAGAGTCGGGGCGCAGAAGGCATCGTACTCGGCTGCACGGAGATCCCGCTGCTTATAAAGCAGGAACACACTCACCTGCCGGTCTTCAACACACTGCAGCTGCACGCAAAAGCTGCGGTTGATTTCGCGTTAAACAGCTGAGATCTTCTGCAGGTAAGGTTACAAATTCATTATATTGCAGGAAAAAAAGATTCGCTTTGAAGAAAATACAGAAACCGAAGCCGGGCGAATACCCCGCTTACGCTTCGATGTACATCGATCTCCTTCCGGATGACGGAATGGTGCTTCAGCATATGAAAGAAAACCTTGGGACGGTAAAAGAATTCATCCTGTCGCTTCCGCCCGAAAAGCTCCTTTACAGGTATGCCCCGGGGAAATGGTCAATAAAAGAAATACTCGTTCACATAACAGACGACGAACGGATATACTCATACCGCGCGCTGCGGTTTGCGAGGAACGATGCGGCAGAACTGCCGGGATTCGAACAGGACAATTACGCGGTCGAATCCAACGCAGACGAAAGAGAGCTGGAAAACATCCTTGAAGAATACGAAGCTGTCCGCAGGGCGACCATCGCACTATTCAACGGGCTGGACGACAAAGCGCTGATACGGAGGGGCATAGCCGACGGAAATGAAGACACGGTACGGGCCCTCGCATATCACATCGCCGGCCACGAGCTCCACCACATAGACTTTATCAAAAAGCACTACCTGTAAACAATGTACTTTCCCTCCTTGCCATTAACTGTCCCGCCCCGCGGGAGGCAATCCCTTCCCACACCCATCCCAATCCCCTATCATCCATACGGAAGAGAATAAGGGTGCCCGTTATGGCGTAGTTATCCCGCAGTTGCAGGCCGAAAGAAGGCCGGGAGATGGCCGAAAGAAGGCCGAAAGAAATTGGAAAAATAAGACTAAAGAACCCCTGAGACTGTCTATTTTCGCACAAATTTAGCATATTTGGAGGTAAAATAAAAGCGGGAAACTCAATTGGCGAAAAAAAATCCCTCAATCCTCGGAGAACCCCACGGGAAGATCGGGGACTATGTTTTCAAAGAAAGAAACGGAAAAACATACATCTCGAAAGCTGCAAAAACATACACTCCCAGTCAGCTCCCCCACGAAAAAGATAAGCGGAACAAGCAGAAAGTAAACGGAAAATTTTCATCAGTCATAAACAAAAGTCCCCTCCTGCATGCTGTCTGGGAAAAAGAAAAAGCACCCTGCACCACAGCATACAACAAGATCAACAAAGTAAACTATCCTCTCTGCGAACCCGACCACCCCTCAGCAGAAGCGCAGATAACCCCCGGCGGCTTCAAACTCGAGGTAGAAGAAATATCACCCTTCCCCGGCAGAATCGAAGTCGTACCCCTCCCTTTCGAACTTCGAAAAGAAGAAACCAACATCGCATACATAATGATCCTCAGCCTCTGGAACAAAAGAAGAAAAAAAGATAACGACTTCGAATTCCTACTCAGGTTAAGGTTGAAGTTTGGGCCAGAGATAAGGGTCAGTGTATTTTGTGCGGCTCAAAAGAAAATCTTCATTTTGATCATAAACTACCGTTTTCTAAAGGAGGGACAAGTTTAACAGCCGATAATGTTCGTATCCTCTGTATGAAACATAATCTTGAAAAATCTGATAAGATTTTAATTATTCCTCCCTTCTTTATTCCATAGATTTGATCCTTCAATTTTAACTTTACCAACTCTTTCGTCCAGATCAGTTCCCCTTACTTTTTGATCAGCATTTCATACTTTTTTTTTATTATGTTATGACCTGAATAAATGGAGATTAAACTATGAATGTCTCTGTTTCAATTCGTATTGCCGCGGTGCTGACCGCCGTTTCAGCGTTCGGACTGGGTATACCCTGCATCATGGCCATCCGGAATCTTTCCGCCGGGCTTGGCATTCCTTATGTGTTCGGCTACCCTGCTTACGGGGGCGGAGGTTTCGAACGCCATGGTATCGTCACAACAATCCCGCTGCTGATCGGGTTCCTCGTCATCTGCATTGCCGAAGCTTATGCAGTCTGGCTTCTCTGGGGCGGATATAAAACAGGTGCTGTTCTTGCACTCATTCTCGTTCTGCCCGGTGCGGTATACTGGTGGGGCTTTGATCTTCCTTTCCCGCCCATTGCCGCGCTTATCCGCACCATCCTGATACTTGTCAGCTGGTCGTACTTGATTTAGCGCTGGCATTTATCTCGAGAAACCCTTGAAAGTCTATTGCTTCCTTCCAGCTGCCGGCCTGCCGGTAATATCCTGAAGAACTTTCATAAATTTTACCGGATATTTAATTTTAGTAAATTCAGTTGCGGATAGGATACTATGAAAATGAAGAATAAGAACGATCCCTGGGAAGGCGGGGATCAGTATGAAAAATTTATGGGACGATGGAGTAATCTGATTAGCCGGAAATTCCTTGTCTGGCTTGCTGTCCCGACTGACCGCATCTGGCTTGACCTCGGCTGCGGAACGGGTTCGCTTACAAAATTAATACTGGAGAATTACCGGCCGAAGAAGGTCATAGCGGTTGATTCGTCCGAAGAGTTTATCGCGTTTGCTGAACAGTCAATAGTATCAACTTACGTACATTTTCAGGTCGACCTGGCAGAGAAGCTTGATATGGAATCCGGCATGATTGATGCCGCGGTCTCGGGAATTATGCTCAATTTCGTTCCTGACCCCGAAAGAGTTATTGCTGAAATAAAAAGAGTTGTCAAGCCGGGAGGAACTGTCGGGATATTCGTCTGGGATTATTCAAAAGGTATGGAGATGCTGCGCTGTTTCTGGGATGCTGCGGTCGAACTGGATAGCAGGGCAAAAAAGTTTGATGAAGGGATCAGGTTTCCGCTTTGCCGCGAAGGTCAGCTTGAGTCTCTTATCAGGCGATCCGGTATGAAAGAGGTTGAAGCCAAGCCTCTTGAGGAAAACATAGTCTTCAGCGACTTTCACGATTATTGGGATCCGTTTCTTGGAAATGTTGGTCCGGCTCCGGCCTATACGATGAGCTTACAGGAAACGGACCGGCAGAAACTTGAAAAAAAACTCAGGGAAATTTTACCGGCCGCAAAGGACGGCTCGATATCTCTGAAGGTCAAAGCCTGGGCAGTAAAGTGTAAAGTCTGATTCATCTTTAATCAGGATCCCGCGGTTCGTTTAAGCTGGGAGAATAATTCGATGCTTATACCGATTTACAACTCTTGAATATTTGCGGGTATACAGAAGGAATTCAGCTAAGGATGAACGGCTTTTTTTCGTGATTTCCTGCTTGGTTTTTTCGGGCCGTTTTACTGAAGGTTTATGATGTGCCTGGGAATGAAATAGCAATTCTGGTTGATGAACTGCAGAATGCCGGGAACTATTCGGTTACCTTCAGAGGTGATAATCTGGCAAGTGGTGTGTATTTTTATACTTTAACCGCATCGGATATGATTTTAGCAAAATCTATGCTGTTAATAAAAAATAAGGAAGATCTCCCGGTTAGTTAGGTAAAAAACGGTTACTTTTTGGTACAGCAAAACCAGGAAGTAACCGGAAGTATCGACAACTGACCGGTGGTAAAATGTTTAGTACAAACAAGAGTTTGTATGATTGTTCTTGCTTATGAGTACCAAATATTCTTAAATTCAATTGTTGTTATTCTTTACCTTCAAGTATCTGTTTTAATAATCATTTTTTGGGGAAATATGAAACAGCGGAAAACCTATTCAGAGGGAGAAGATTTTTTCTTTAAAACAATTCGGATAAACTTCAAGAAGAATTTCCACGGACCCTCGTCAAAACCATACATCTATAATAATCTCATTCATATTTCTCTGTATTAATATTTACAGTTATTCAGAACTTGCTTAAGTGGATTTGTTATTCATAGAAGCTTTTTATTGAGAAAAATGTAATTTTTTATGATCGGTAAAACAATTTCACATTACAAAATCCTTGCGCTGACGGGTAAAGGCGGCATGGGTGTGGTTTATAAAGCCGAGGATATTAACTTAAAAAGGACTGTTGCCCTCAAATTCTTACCCTCCTCCTCTTTATATGATGGAGAAGCAAAAAAAAGATTTATACACGAAGCTCAGTCGGCATCCGCGCTGGATCATCCAAATATTTGTACAATTTATGAGATCGGTGAATCGGAGGACGGACAATTATTTATTTCTATGGCTCTGTATAAAGGAGAAACACTAAAAGAAAAGATCGCAAAAGGAAAAATCAGTATAGAGGAGGCAATAGATATTATCCTGCAGATCTGTGCAGGATTGGATAAAGCACACCAGAATAATATCGTACACAGAGATATTAAACCTGCGAACATATTTATTACTAATGAAGGAATTGTAAAGATACTGGATTTCGGCATAGCTAAAGTAAAGGGACATACCCGTCTGACTTTAATGGGCGCTACAGCAGGTACACTGGAGTATATGTCTCCCGAACAGGCCCGCGGCGAGGATATAGACTACAGAACTGATATCTGGTCTGCAGGGGTAATTATGTATGAAATGCTGACCGGCAAACAGCCTTTCAGAGGTGAATATGATCAGGCACTGATTTACTCTATCCTGAACCAGTCACCGGATCTGAATGAAATTCCCAGGAAATTATACCCCATTATTAAAAAAGCTATCGCCAAATCTCAGTCGGAAAGATATCAGAATGCAAAAGGAATGATTGAGGATCTGATGTCTTTAAAAAAGGGCCGTGATATTAAAACAGGAAATTTTCCTTCATTATTTCAGCCTCGTGAAAATAATCTAAAAACAAAACTTGTACTGACAACAATAGCAGTCTGTGTAGTTCTTGTGATTGTATATTTCTTTCTCAATATTCCGCCGGGGAATAAGGTCAATATCCCCGAGAGAAAAACTATCGTCGTATTGCCGTTTAAAAATTTAGGATCGCCGGAGGATGATTATTTTGCGGAAGGTGTAAGAGATGAGATTTCCAATAAATTGTCCTCGCTGTCTTCACTCGGTGTAATTTCAAGAAACAGTGCAGATAAATATGCAAAGTCGAATAAAACCAGTAAAGAAATTGGCAAGGAGCTGGGAGTCAATTTCATCCTTGAAGGTACAATACGGTGGGCAAAGAACAAGGATAAAGAAAGCAGAATCAGAATAATTCCACAGTTAGTCAGGGTATCTGACGATACAAATATCTGGTCCGATGCTTTTGACAGAACCATCGATGATATTTTTAATGTACAGAATGAAATAGCACAGAATGTTGTTGATAAACTGGGAATCAAAATACCGCTTGGTCAATCTATCACCGGACCACCACCAACCCAAAACCTTGAAGCTTATGATTATTACCTTAAAGCACTTAAATTCCACTACGGTCCCTCAACAGGTGCCAACATCAAGACCTGTGTTAAACTTTATGAGCAGGCAATCAAGTTGGATTCTAATTTTGCCGCTGCTCATGCCCAGGTTTCAATAGCTTATATGGGGCTTTTCAAATGGTATTGGGACAGAGACAGCCTGAACCTGGAAAAAGCTTCCAGACATTTGCAGAAAGCCAAAGAACTGAATCCTGATATCGCTGATGTGCACCTGGCCCAGTTCTTTAATTATTACTGGTTCACGACCAATGATGAACAGGTACTTAATGAATTAAAAAAGGTACTGGAAATACAGCCTAATAATGCTGAAGCCCATTTTATGATAAGCGGGTATTACTGGAGAAGGGGGGAAATTGCATTATCTGAAGAAAATGATAATAAGGCGCTGCAGCTTGATCCGCTGAATGCCAGATATCCCTGGGGGATTGCTCTCGATTACAATTTGAGGAAAGATTACGAGAAGGCTGAAAAATATTTTCAACAGGCAATTAAGCTTAGTCCTAATACATCCATCTTCTATACACAGCTGCTTATGAATTCTTTAGATTGGCACGGTAACACGAAGCTTGCACGGCAGATAAGCAGGAACATTAAGGATGATGAATATCTGGAAGACTCTTACAACATTTTTATTTATCTGGGTATTCTGGATAGAAATTATGACAAAGTTCTGAAAGAATTAAAATCGTCGCAGAAAGAATATGAAAACAGTTATAACAGATATATTCCTAATTCACAGATGACTGCATTTGTATACCGATATATGAACAATAATGAACTTTCAAATAAATATTTTAAAACTTCGGCAGTTCAGTTGGAAAAAATGCTTCTCAACAAACCGGGTGATAACCGTTTACGTTTTGCTTTAAGTATTAGTTATGCAGGAGTGGGTGAAAAAGATAAAGCGATTAGTGAACTTGATAATGCCTTTCAATCAGACCCCTCGTGGACTGAGAAGAGACGGAAGTATACCGGTAGTTCTTATCTGACAACGATTTATATTCTGGTCGGTGATTATGATAATGCATTAAAACAAATTGATCTGTTACTATTAGGCCCGACAGGCTTTTCTGTCAACCGGCTTAAACTGGATCCTTTATACGATCCATTACGAAATCTTCAGGGATATAAAGAAATAATTAATAAATATTCACTAAAGGACTAAAGAATATAATATAGCAATGTAAAGCATATATGGGTTGGTTATCAGAAGAAACATCATAGAAGCATAATATTTCAGAATCTAACATAATGATCTTGAAGGAGCTGGTTATGAAAAAAATTTCCGTGTTTCTTTTATTGTATATATTCTTTCTGCTTAACAACCTCTTCGCACAATCAACCACAGGAAATATGGAAGGCTGGGTATTTGATGCAGACAACCAGCCGATTATTTCAGCAAATATTCTTATCACTTCAGCTGAATTACAAGGATCCAGGGGCGCAGCAACAGATACACGGGGATATTTTCGCATTCAGGCACTGCCCGTAGGAACATATACTGTTAAAATAAGTCACATTTCATATCAACAAGTTTCATTGGACAGAGTTACGATACTGCTTGGAAAAACAACTTCTATTGGAGTAATTCACCTGACTGAGAAGTCTATTGAAACGGAACCCGTTGTAGTATTAGGCAGAAAGCCAGTTATTGATACCCGGTCCACAACAAATGGTAAGAACTTATCAGCCACTCAATTTGATAAACTTCCTGTTGAAAGAAATTATTTCCAGCTTGCTGAACTTCTTCCGAATGCTAACATAAGCTACAAGGGAGACAGAGGTACAAACTTTTCGGGTGGTACCGGAATTGAAAATAAATATTTTGTTGATGGAGCAGATATTTCAACTCCGACTTTTGGCGGATGGCGGATTGATCTGCCTTATAATTTTATTCGTGAAGTTGAAGTAAGAACCGGAGGGTATGATGCAGAATTTCAAAGTTCATTAGGTGGAATTATGAATGCTGTAACATACTCCGGAGGAAACGAATTTCATGGAACAATATTCAGTTACCTTACTAACAATAGTTTAAGAGGATCTCCAAGGTTAGCTGACGGTCAGTCCCCGGAAGGAGATTTTTCTAATTTTGATATCGGATTTGGAGTCGGGGGACATATAATCAAAGATCGACTTTGGTACTACGCTGCATACGACCCGAATTTTATTTACAACGATGTTTTTGTAAATGGATTGGGTATGCAAAATAGTTATAAAACAGAGCATAAATTTGCTGGAAAACTTACCTGGAGTCTAGATGAAAACAATTTAATTACTCTTGCAGTCAGCGGTAGTCCGTACAAAGAACGCCAAATTATAGGTAGTTCAAGTGTTAATAGCCTAAAGACTCTTAGTCTTGAATCCGCTACAAGAGACAATACGATTCTAGCTTACAATTCGATTCTCAGAGGAATTCATACTATTAGTGATGTTTTATTTTTAGAATCATCATTATCATTTGGTGCTTTAACCAGTACTATTAAACCGGCTTTGCAAGGTGGAGAAGCTCTTGAGTATTTTGATTACATTTCTATGACACATTCAGGGGGTTTGGGGATTACTCAGGTAAAAAGTGATATAAATTTGTTCGACGGATCAATCAAAGGTACCCTATCATTATCTGAACATACAATTAAGGCTGGTTTTGGATATGAAATAATTTCTACTTACAGGTACGAAGACTGGAATCTGCTAAGTCGATATCCAACTTATTATTATTATCAATATGAATTACTCGATGGGACTGTAAAGCAAAAAAACTTTTCAGCTTTCTTACAAGACTCCTGGCAAATTGCTCCACGGATCTGTTTTAATGTGGGAATCAGGTGGGATCCCCAGTGGCTGATAGCTTCTGACGGATCGTTGGCTCAAAAAATTACAGACCAGGTGCAGCCGAGAATAGGTGTTATTTATCAGCCGGGAGAACTTGGTACACAAAAAATCACTGCATCCTTCGGACGATTTTATCAACCACTACAACAAGCACTTTCGATAGTATATCATTTAAAAGGAGCTTACTTGTATGGCATTTTTTATCCAAATGACCCCCGTGTTGATAGCAGCGGCGCTTTCTATTATACACCAAATATGAATGCATTTGTAACTAATATTCCAAATTTAAAAGGACAATATGAAGATGAATTTTCACTCGGATATGAAAGAATGCTTTCTTCAGAATATAAATTTGGAATTCATGGTATCTATCGCTATCTCGGTCAGGGAGTCGAGGACGGTGTTGTTAGCCCTGAAGATCAAATTAAGTATAACACTTTACAGGTATACGGAAATCCCGGCAGCGGAATGCTTAGTATGTTTCCGAAACTGAAGCGTGAGTATACATCGTTAGAACTTACATTGGAACGTTTTTCACCCGGAGGTTTAAATTTTTTCATTTCCTATGTATTATCTCGTAATCGAGGCAATTACGACGGACTTGCTCAGACTTATGATGGGACAATGGTATGGCCAAATACTACCAATCAATCAGCTCTGCCAGAGCGAATGGTCAATGCTGATGGGCTTTTACCTAATGATAGAACTCATGTAATAAAAATATCAGGGTCTTATGTCTTTGATTTTGGACTGACAGCAGGAATAGTATTTCAATGGATGAGCGGGACACCTCTTAATGAGTTCGGAGTTGATTCTACTTTTGGTCAGTCTACTTTTCTTCAACCCCGCGGATCAGTTGGTAGGACGCCCTCTATCTGGGATTTGAATTTTAGATTTATGTATGATTTTTCAAATTTACTTCCAATATATTCTACAAAGCTGGTTCTTGATCTGATGCATGTTGCAAGTCAAAGAACAGAACTCGATTATGATCAATTTCATTATTTCGATTATGATCAAAATTATCCAAATCTCAATTATATGAAACCGACTCAATTTTTACCGCCAATGTTGATACGATTAGGAATTGAAATGAATTTATAAAAAGAACAGGGTAATGAGTGCATTATTAATTTGCTGTTGAAATTTATGAGCAAACAAGATCAGAAGATAACAGGACTTGAAGCTGAAATAACCCGACTTAAGGCCGCTGTTAACGAACTTAAAATATTAAATGAAATAGCGGTATTATCCGGCAAGGCGACGAATATAGACCAGATACTTCACCTGATAGTTGAAAAATCTATAAATGCAGTGGAAGCAGAGCAGGCCTCTATACTTCTTGTTACTTCAAGCAAAAGAAAACCTTTCAAAACAATTATCCGTCAGGATGATACAAGCAGTCTGAAACATGACTATCATATCGGTACAAGTATAACCGGATGGGTGATGCTGAATAAAGAATCTTTAATAATAGAAGATCTTCAAACGGATAAAAGATTTGAACCTTCCGAAGAAGAAAAAAAGGATATTCACTCTGTTTTATGCGTTCCTATCTGGTTTGAAGGTAAAATAACCGGGATCATGATGCTGATAAATAAAAAAAATCAAAGGAGCTTTTCACAGGATGACCTTACCCTTATTTCGATAATATCTGTTCAGGCTGGACAGCTGATCAATAATTTACGCTTGCAGCAGGAAACCCTGCAAAAAGAAAAAGAAGCTGAAAAACTGCAGGAGATTGATAAAATAAAGACAAACTTTTTTACAAACATTTCACATGAATTCAGAACACCGCTAACATTAATACTCGGTCCCGCACAAAAAATATTAGAACAATCGGGTAACGATAAAATAAATGAAGAGGCCAGACTCATACATCAGAATGCTAAAAAATTAACCAGGCTGACAAATCAGCTTCTTGATCTTTCCAGAATTGAAGCAGGTAAAATGAAATTAAAAACAAGCAAACAAAACATTTTACCTCTGTTAAATGAAATTATCGCCTCATTTCAGCCCTTTGCTGACAGAAAGAAAATATCACTTAAATGTCAAAACGGGCAGGAGGAAATAAATATATATCTCGATAGGGACAAGATTGATAAAATCATCACTAATATTTTATCAAATGCACTCAAGTTTACGCCGGAGGGCGGGTGTGTTAATGTTAGTGTAAAGACCAGCCCTGTATTAGATGAAAATTATGCATTTGACAGTCAGGTTAAAGAGATTGCCGAGATATCCGTTCAGGATAATGGAATCGGAATACCTGAAGAACAACTTGATAAAATATTCGACCGGTTCTATCAGCTGGATAACAGATTATCCAAAGAATATGACGGAACAGGAGTAGGGCTATCTCTGACGAAAGAGCTGGTTGAACTGCATAAAGGAAAGATATTAGTCGAAAGTGAAGAAGGAAAAGGTTCAATGTTCAGAGTAATATTACCTATGGGGAAAGAGCATTTGCTTGAGGAAGAAATTACAGATGTTGATACACTTGATAAGTCAGAGGAAATCTCCGGTGGTGGTACGCGGGTTCAGGAGAGTAAAGATGCAGCTCCTTCGATAATCAAAAATAAATTTGATATAAACTCCATCAGCAAAGAATCACCAACATTATTAATCATTGAAGACAATGAGGATGTCAGACGATACATAAAAGGAATTCTGAACGATTTATATATTATTAAAGAGGCTTCAGACGGTGAAGAAGGACTTGAAAAGGCATTCGACGTGATTCCTGATCTTATAATAAGTGATATAATGATGCCAAAGAGAGATGGGATACAATTATGTCATAATATTAAATCCGATTCCAGGACAAGTCATATTCCCGTTATTTTATTAACAGCAAAAACAACATTAAAAGATAAAATAGAAGGATTGGAGACCGGCGCTGATGATTATCTGACCAAGCCTTTTGAAGCAGACGAATTAAAAGCAAGGATCAGGGGCCTGCTTGACCAGAGAAAAAGAATGCAGGAATATTTCAGACAGCATGAATTGTTTGGGGAAGAAATTAAAGATATAACATCATCTGATAAGAAATTTCTGACGGATACAGTAAAAATTATTAAAGAGAATATATCCGATCCTGCCCTGAGCGTTGAATTACTGGCAAGAAATTTAGCTGTAAGCCGGCAGTTACTTTATAAAAAACTTATTTCACTTGTCGGTGAATCCCCGAATGAGTTTATCAGGAGGATCAGGTTGAACAGGGCACAGAAATTAATTGAAAGTAAGTCGGGTAATATATCGGAAATTGCCCTGGAAGTGGGATTCGGCAATCCATCATATTTTGCAGAATGCTTTCAAAAGCAATTTGGTGTTCTTCCCTCTCAATATCATCAAAAATTTTCCGCCCCATAGGGTCGTTACAATAGCCGCATCATTTTATTCAAAACTGGTAGATAACATATCGTTTCATGCTTACCATTCAGGTAAAAGTTTCCCATAATTTATTGAGGGATATTCCGAAAATATTTTGAGGGATTAAATGGCACTGAGAAATACCCGGGAAATTGATGAGATAATTCCACCAAAGTTTTATTTGAGTCAGAATTATCCAAATCCCTTTAAAGAGACGACCACAATAAAATATTGTGTGGGATATAAAACGAGAGTGCTGTTAACAATTCATAATTCAGAAAGAGAAACAGTAGACACTTTAATAGACGATATAAAAGAGCCAGGCACCTATAAAATCGAAATTGACTTATCAGCGACTAATTATCAGCTGAAGGAAGGCACATTTTATTATCGATTCATTGCGGGAAATTATACAAATGAAAAGAGGATGAAAGTAATTAGATGAACAAAGTGAATAACTGAAGGATAAGACAGGTACGGCAGAAAGTTATTAATTGATGATGCTGAATCAACTCTCTAAAAACTTAGAGAAATATTTAATAATAATATTCGAGGAGTAATACTATGAAAACATTCTATTTTGTTTTTGTTCTTGCTGCTTTTGCAGGAATTATCTTTTTCGGCTGCTCTCAGTCTCCTGTGGGTCCGAATGATCAGCCTGATTCTATAAATAAAAAAGGTCCTGTTATACACCGTGTGCAGGGTTCGCTCTTACTATCACTGGAAGGAAAGACTCTGGGGGGCAGATTTACTGCTCATCAATATTCCGACGAGTCCTATGATGGCGAGTATGAGGTCAACGGCGCAAATGCTTTAGGAGACCCAACTTTTAAATGGAACGGTGATATTCTTTTTCTAAAAGTTTGGGAAGGAATAGGACAATATCAGGGAACAATGGGTGTAATGGGAGGGGTTGAGAAGACCGGACCATATGCAGGATGGTATGATGTTATTTTTGTTATTGATAACGGTATACCGGGACAATCTTCAGCACCTGATGAAGGGATCAATGTTATCTGGATGACTCAGGACCTGACAGAGGCAGAAACCTGGTGGAATATGGACACATACGATCTGATTGCTATGTGTTTTGGTTCTCTTCCTGCCGAAAAAGGAAATGTTACAGTAGAGTAAACCAGGAATAAATAATTTTTCACCCCGGGCAGAAATGTCCGGGCTTTTTTTATAGTAAAAATTATCAGCTTATCGGGGCCCGGTTTCAAATACCGCATTAATTTATTCAGAACTGGTAGAATGAGCTTAAAGCATTGCCTAACATAGAGCGGAGCTATTTTCATATAATAAATAGAGGAGTGAATAATGAAATACTTAATACAAACTTTTATTTTGTGTCTGTTAATAACAGCACTGATTTATCCGCAGCCCTGGCAGCTGCAGAGTTCAGATCTTCCATCCGATGCAATTGCTGCACCGTTCTCACCTGTCGATGATAATATAATATGGGCTTCCTGGTCAAGCAGCTGGTTCGGAACCGGCTCATCAAACGGTTACCTGAAATCTACCGATGGCGGCGCCACATGGGTGTGTGATACCATTCCACAGCTTGAAAATGGCGTTATCTGGTGGATAGAGGCCGTGGATGCTAATACAGCCTTTTTAGCCGGTGGAATCATGGCTGGCCTGGGGAATGCAGGGTGTGTACAAAACAACAGACGGCGGGGCAACCTGGGAAAAACACGCAAGTGCGTATGTCAATTCAGATTACGGACCCGGGTACATTCATTTCTTTGATGGCAATAATGGGGTCGTCGTCGGTGAACGAAATCCCGACTATTTTGAAATCTTCACAACTACAAACGGCGGCATCGACTGGAATCCTGTTTCCACAACAAATATCCCGCAGGCAAACACAGGTGAATGGCTTAACCCTATTGAAGTGGGTGAGTATGGAGACATTATATGGCTGCCTACAACGGGCTATCCCTCAAATATACCAAGGTTCTTAAAGACTACCGATAACGGATACAGCTGGGCTGCCTTGGATCCCGGATTGACAGCCGATTATTATGCTTTCCCGGCATTCCAGAATGAAAATATTGGAATTCTGTCAGGCTGGTCATTAGATGTATCATCCTATGAACTCAAAAAAACACTTGACGGTGGAGTTACATGGAACAGTCTTAGCGAGCCTTACGGCGGATGTTCTCCACTTAACGTCAGCTACGTTCCCGGCACCTCATCGGGCTACGTGATCACAGGGTGTTTAAATGTTAACGGGTATTCAACCGGTTCCGCTTATACACTTGACGGTGGAAATACATGGACGAACCTGGATGACGGGAATTATTGCTATATGATATTTAATTCAGATCAATCCGGATGGGCAACAAACTGGGGTACAAACAGTTTCTATAAATATGTCGGTCCGCCGCTGCCTGTACCCGTTGAACTGATTTCATTTACTGCAAGCGCAGATGGTAATGATGTTACACTTAGCTGGGAGACTTCCACGGAAACCAATAATAAAGGATTTGAAGTGGAGAGAAGTAAAAAGTCAAACGTCAAAAGTCAAAAGGAGTGGGAAAAGATCGGATTTGTGGAAGGAAAAGGAACGACAACTGAAGAACAAAATTACTCTTTTACGGATAAAGAAGTACCTGAAGGATCTTACACCTATAGACTTAAACAAATCGATTTGAACGGTGCAGTAAATTATTCCGAAGAAGTTAATATCGAAGTAAAATCCGTCTATACATATTACCTCAATCAGAATTATCCCAATCCTTTTAACCCGACAACAACGATAAAATTCGGACTGAGAAAGGAGTCAAACGTCAGAATAGATATATTCAACAGTATCGGGGAAAGCGTAAAGACTATTCTTAATGAAAAAAGAGATCCCGGCAACTATACAATCAACTTTAATGCGTTTGATTTACCTAGCGGAGTTTATATCTATAGGATTGAATCAGGAAGCTTTGTTCAGACAAGGAAGATGCTGTTGTTGAAATAGTGCCATTTGGCACCTCAAAAATGGATAAATTAAATAAAACAATTGAGGTGCTAAATGAAAATCAAAAGAAGAGCCTTAAACAGACAACAAATAAAAAGTTCGGAAGGAGAGTTCATCTGGGAATTAGAAAACTCATATGAACTCTCTCCGAAAATCAGTCAACTGATATTGTGGACAGCAAAAGAATGTTTACTGAAAGAGAACAGTTTAAGAGAAGGTCAGATAGAAGTAACAGCCATAGAGATTGAAGAGCGGGCAGGAAAAACGATTGAAAAGATGGAGAAGAAAAGGATAAGGATAACAATAGATAATGGGATAGAAGATCTGGAGATACGGCAGGAATATGGAAGAATAGAGCTAAGGAGAAAAAAGATAATAAGGATAACAGAAGAAGCGTTAGAACAAAGAGCAGTATTAAGCCAGGAAGATATAAATAAAATATTACAGATAAGTATAAGAACGGTAAAAAGAGACATAGCCTTCATCAGGAAAGAAGGAATAGAAGTAATAACCAGAGGTTATTTGCATAATATAGGAAGAGGACAAACACATAAAGTAAAAATCATCGGTATGTACTTAGACGGAAATACGTATAGTGAAATAAAATTAAAAGCAAGACATTCAACAGGAGCGATAAAAAGGTATCTGGAGAGTTTCACAAAAGTATTGATGGCACAGAGGAAAGGGATATATAGAATAAAGGATATTAGTGCCGTAACCGGGATAAGTGAAACACTGGTAAAACAATACAATGAATTGATAAAAGAGAGTAAAAAAGATAAAACAAGGGCAGAGAATCTTAAGCTGTTAATGGAAAGAAATAGTTACCGGGAGCATATAAAAAAAACAGTCAGGAAGCATTCAGAGCCTCTGGCAGCTATGATGGGAGGCTTGTTATGAGTTTAAATCCGACAAGAGACCGGTATGAAAGCATAAACAAGAGGAACTTTCATCAGGCAATAGTAAACCTGCTGGAGAATGAATATAAAATATTAGGCTCAAGAAAAGTACTGGATATGTTGGCAGATGATATAGAAAATCTGCACAGGGAATATTATCCCTCAAGTAACCAGGTAGGGTTTGGCGAAATAGTTTTCAGAACGACAAAAGATGACGGACAGAGACAGAGCTATGGAAAGAAGACAGAGGATTACGCATCAGTAACGGTAGTTCTGCCACTGATAACCAGAGAAGATGTGGAAAGAAGAATATACTATAAGAAGGGAGACCGAAACAGTAACTATAAGCACAGAGAAGCAAGGGATATAGAGACGATGGTAAGGTTATTAAAGGCAGCAAAAGTGCAGGGAGGATTATTAAGTGGAGCAGAGCTGAGCGTTCTGATGAACAGAAGTCTTAGTACAATAAGAAAATATTTAGATGCTTACAGAAAAAAGACCGGAGAAATCCTGCCGCTGAAGGGATATGTTTTAGACCAGGGAAGTCTGCCGACTCATAAAGGAATAATAATAAGTTTATATGAACAGGGAATTTCTCCAGCTGATATAGTGCTTAAAACAAGTCACAGTCAGGATGCAGTAGACAGATATATAAAACATTATACGCAGGTGAAGCAGTTGATAAAAAAAGGAATGGATGAAGTGGCAATAAAAGAAATAACCGGAAGATCTATAAAAGTTGTAAGAGAATATATTAAGTTATATCATGATCTAAATCCTGGTGCAAAAACAAAACAGTAAAAATTATCAGGTGCCAAATGGCCCTATAGTAAATAAGGAAGATCTTCCTAATAGTAAATAGTATCAAATGATGCCAGGGAAGGATAGAATCAAGTTAATGGTCAGCCGGTAATAAGTCAACATACTGGCTGACTACTGTTTTCGGTAAACGAGTAACTAACGAAATAGTATTTAAGTCATCAGAGTTTGAGTTAATAAGTTTAACAGCTTCATAATCACGGATGTAACGTTCAACTGCATCCTTAGAATGATTAATTCTTTGCTTTTTTCGGGATTTAAATATGAGAACGTAGTTGCGCCCACCGCTAAGTTGAAGTCGCAACATTGGTTTGCAGATATTAGCCAATTTCTTTCTTTTTCAGCTTATTGTTCTTTTATCTGATCAGAACCATCTTTTTTACCTGAACAAAATTACCGGGATGAAGCTGATACAAATAAACCCCGCTGCCAAAGTCCGAGCCATCAAACTTCACCGTCCCGCCGGTTTATCTTTTTTAGTACCAACTCATTTGTTCCCAATATGGGAACTTTTTATATTTGTATATGCGTATAATAGCTGTAAAAACATTGAAATTATTCTGGCAGAAGCATAACGACGCAGAACAGCCTTTAAAAGCATGGTATGCTGAAGCGAAGGCTGCAGACTGGAAATCGCCCGTTGATATCCGTAAATTATACAGAACAGCAAGCATTTTAAGCAATAGAAGGATTGTTTTTAATATAAAAGGAAATGCTTTTAGATTGGTTACTGCAATTAATTATAATTTAAGAATAGTATATATCAGGTTCGTAGGTACTCACAAAGAATATGATAGAATAAATGCTGAGGAAATCTGAAATGAATATAAAACCCATTAAAACAAAAAAAGATTATAATGAAGCTCTCAAAAGAATTGAGAAACTTTTCAGTGCTAAACCTAATACTCCTGAAGGAGACGAACTGGAAATACTTGTAACCATCGTTGAAGCTTACGAGCAAAAACATTTTCATATTTCCGCCCCCGATCCTGTTGAAGCTATAAAATTCCGGATGGATCAGCTTGGTCTGAAACAATCCGATCTTTCTGATGCTATGGGCGGCAGGAACAGGGTTTCAGAAATCTTAAATAGAAAAAGACAACTCACCGCTGAGATGATGAGGAAACTTCATAAACAGTTCAATATCCCCGCGGAATCACTTCTGGCTTAAATACGTTATTTCCTCCCTATTCCCCTTTTATCACTTGCACAAGCCAGCGGTTTAAATTCATTTCCCCTCCCCGTTTTGTTTTATTTAATTGCGGACAGTTAAAATCCGGGAGAATAAAACCATGAAGCATTTGCTCCTTTTATGTTTACTGGCTGCCGCTATGGTGTATGCTAATAAATATCCTACCCTTAAAGACAATTCGAACTCGCAGATAAGCGCGGTAAGGTTAAATGAGAATATAAAAGTCGACGGTAAACTAACTGAAAAGGTATGGCAGGGTCCGGGTTTTAATACCCTGATTCAGGCAGATCCCCAGCAGGGCTTGCGGCCTTCACAGAAATCCGAGTTCTGGCTGGCTTACGATGATGAGGCGTTGTACTTCGCGGCAAGGTTCTATGATTCACATCCCGATTCGATTATGGCAAGACTTGTGCGCAGAGATTTTATATGGGGCGATCCATCCGACGGATGCGTGCTATATATAGATTCCTACCGCGATAAGCGGAACGGCTACTTTTTCTATGTATCTGCTGCAGGTGCCGTTGCAGACGGATTGATAGAAAACGACGTCAAGCAGCCGAATGACCTTAGCTGGGATGCAGTGTGGGAGGGTGCGCGCAGCATTGATGATGAAGGCTGGTCGGTTGAAATGAAGATCCCTTATTCACAGCTCCGTTTCAGGGAAGGTGAGAAGCAGGTATGGGGAGTGAATGTTGAAAGGTTTATTAGCAGAAGATTTGAAACTGATATGGTGGTTTATACTCCCAGGAATGAAAGCGGTTTTGCTTCAAGGTTCCCTGACCTTGTCGGTATTGAGGATGTTGCTCCCCCGTCAAGGGTTGAGCTGATGCCGTACGTGGTCGGAAAGGCAAAGTATATCGGCTCTCAGCCGGGCGATCCATTTAATTCCGGAAAGGAATATTCGCCGGGAGCGGGACTGGATGTACGGGCGGGACTCGGAAGCAGTCTTACTCTTAACGCTACCATAAATCCTGATTTCGGTCAGGTCGAGGTCGATCCCGCGGTGGTGAACCTTTCTGATGTTGAATCAACTTTTGATGAGAAGCGGCCTTTCTTTACCGAGGGTATAAGTATTTACCGTTTCGGTCAGGGCGGCACGAACAACAGCGTCTCTTTTAACTGGCCCACAACCAATATTTTCTACAGCAGACGAATCGGCTGGAATCCGCAGGGAAGTCTTCCCGCTTATGACTATGCCGATATCCCCCAGGGTACCCATATTCTCGGTGCGGCGAAAATATCGGGACAGGTATACGATAACTGGAAGGTAGGAACGATTCACGCTGTAACGCAGAGAGAGTACGCTGATATTTCAGTTGAAGGCCGGCGCTCGAGCGTTGAGATGGAACCGCTGACTTACTATGGCATTTTCCGGGCGCAGAAGGATTTTAATGCAGGAAAACAGGGACTGGGATTGCTCGCAACTTTCACAGACCGTTTCTTTAAGGATAACAGTCTGAACACACAGATAAATAAGAATGCGTTTGTAATCGGAAGCGACGGATGGACGTTCCTTGATGAAGATAATACTTATGTGCTGACAGGCTGGGCGGCTTTGTCGAATGTAACCGGTTCGAAAGAACGGATAACAGCGCTGCAGAGGAGCCCTGTTCATTATTACCAGAGACCAGATGCATCATATATTTCCGTTGACAGTTCGGCAACATCATTAACAGGATACAGCGGGCGGTTGATGCTGAATAAAAACCGCGGACGCTGGGCGATAAATACGGCTGTGGGTTTTATCAGTCCTGGCTTTGACGTGAATGATTTAGGGTACGGATCATACAGTGATTATGTAAACGGCCACTTCTTTACTACATACAGGTGGACTGAGCCCACGGCCTTTTATCAGAATGCCGGGGTAAATTTCGGAGCTTTCACGAGCTACAATTTTGGAGGTAACAATACTGCGCAGGGCTACAGGATTGCCTCATTCCTCAATACACCGGATTACAACGGAGGCGACATTGGGTTCACCTATAGTCCTTCCACACTGAATTCAAGGAAGACGCGCGGAGGGCCTTTAACGGTAAACCCTTCAAGCACTTCATACTTCTGGGATCTGTATACTGATAACCGTCAGTGGTGGGTAATAAGCACAGGCGGATCAGGTTCATTCAGCAGCGACGGAAATTCTCACTCGGTATATGCTTCCGTGGAATTCAAGGTAACTTCTACTTTAACGATGTCGATAGGGCCGGAGTACACGAATGACGTTTCGGAAACCCAGTGGGTAAGCAACGTTAAGGATCCCTATGCTGTCGATACATATAACCGAAGATACCTCTTTGCACACCTTGAACAGAATATACTTGCGGCAAATATCAGGGCCGACTGGATTCTGAGTCCTTCTCTCAGCTTCCAGGTTTATTTCCAGCCCCTGATTGCATCAGGCAGCTACAACAGTTTCAAATATCTGCTGAGGCCGAAGAGCTACGATTTTAACACCTACGGAAGAAATGGTTCCACCCTGGTGCAGAATACCTCTGCCGGTGGGGATGTAACATCCTATGAGCTGGATCCCGACGGCTCGGGTCCGGCCCCGGCTCAGGTAATAGGCAACCCCGACTTTAATTACATATCTCTCCGCGGCAATGCGGTGCTCCGCTGGGAATATATGCCCGGTTCAACTTTATATCTTGTATGGACACAGAGCAGAGAAAATATTGAAGCAAACGGCGACTTCCGCTTCGGCAGGTCGTTCAACAACCTCTTCAGCGTCCATCCCGATAACATTTTTATGCTGAAGATCAGCTACTGGCTGTAGAATAATTACAAGATTGCAAGATTGGAAATTGGCGGATTTAGCGGATTTTCGAATTTAGCGAATTCATTCGTCAATCCGCAAAATTCGCTCAATCCCCCGAATCCGCTCAATCCGCTTCGCCCAAGTGCTCCAGAACAATTATAACTATAAATTCTATCCTTCCGGTGGAATTATTCTCTAACCTTTATAATCTTTACTAAATAATATATCAACAACGCAAGGACTAACTAATGAGATACGCATTTATATTTCTGCTAACTATGTTTATTGTATACGGGTGTACACAGAATAAAGAAGAAGTCAATACTAATGAGGGACCCTCCCTCGTTACAAAAGAAGTCAGCTATTCGTCGGATGGAACTCCTCTTAAGGGATACCTTGCATACGACAGCAGCAAAACGGGAAAAAGACCCGGAATTATTGTGGTACATGAATGGTGGGGAATGAATGATTATGCAAGACATCGTGCCGATTCGCTAGCAGAACTCGGCTACATTGCTCTGGCAATAGATATGTACGGAAACGGAAAAACGGCAGAACACCCTAATGATGCAGGCAAGTTTGCTCAGGCGGTAATGGAGCATATGGATACAGCAATGGCAAGGTTTAACGCTGGACTGGAACTCCTTAGGAATCAGCCACAGACAGATACTTCGAAGCTTGCCGCAATAGGCTACTGTTTCGGCGGAGGAGTTGTATTGCGGATGGCACTTGCCGGCGTTCCTCTTAATGGTGTTGTAAGTTTTCACGGCGACCTGCCCACACAGGCTCCAAAAAATCCTGATTCAGTAAAAGCGGCCATTCTCGTCTGCAACGGCGCGGCTGATCCGTTTAGTCCCCCTGAAAAAGTAAAGGCTTTTAAATCTATGATGGACAGTACAGGGATAGATTATACTTTTAAGAACTATGAGGGAGCAAAGCACAGCTTCACTAATCCCGGTGCCGACAGTCTCGGCAGTAAGTTCAATCTGCCTATGGCCTACAACAAGCAGGCTGATGAGCAGAGCTGGAAAGATATGCAGGAATTCTTAAATAGGATTTTTAAGTAGAGACAGGTCGTTGACCCCCTTTCCTTATTGTTGTCCCAGCCATAGGGAGGGATGTTTCTTTCTCACATTCCTCCCAATCCGCTCAATCCCCCCAATCCCCGGGTTCCTCCCTCCCCCCGTTTTTTTCCCTGAAGCCTTACATCTGTGAGTCTAATTTTTTATCTTCTGTTATCACATCAAATATTCATACCATATTAAGAGGATATAATGGATAGCATTAATGCAAACAGCCTGCAATTTTACACACAGAAACTGATGGATCTAGCGGTTGAATATGGACCCCAGCTGCTGCTGGCAATAGTTGTTCTGATAGCAGGCCTCTGGATAATAAAGCTTGTTTTAAAAGGTGCCGACAGGGCAATGGATCGTTCAAGCTTTGAAATTTCACTAAAGAAATTCCTGAGAAGCCTTCTCGGAATTCTTCTTAAAGTCCTGCTGCTGATAAGCGTGGCTTCGATGATCGGGATAGCAACAACATCATTTGTGGCCATAATAGGAGCCGCGGGCCTTGCGGTCGGCCTGGCTCTGCAGGGAGGACTTGCGAACTTCGCGGGCGGTGTAATAATTCTTATTTTTAAGCCGTTCAAGGTGGGCGATTTTATTGATGCCCAGGGCCATATGGGAACAGTAAGTGAAATAACAATTTTTACTACCATTCTTAAAACACCCGATAATAAAACAGTTATAATACCGAACGGTGCCTTATCAAACGGCAGTATGGTTAACTATTCCACCGAGCAGCAAAGACGTGTTGATATGGTGTTCGGTATAGGCTACGGCGACAGTATTGAAAAAGCTAAGATGGTTTTAAAAAAGCTTGCTGATGCCGACCCGAGAGTACATAAAGAACCTGCGCCGCAGATAGTTGTGGGTGCGCTGGGAGATAATTCTGTTAACTTCAATTTCAGGGTCTGGTGCGATTCAGCAGATTACTGGGACATCTATTTCGACACTCACGAAAAAGTGAAGCTGGCCTTTGATGAAGCAGGCATTTCAATCCCGTTCCCGCAGCGTGATGTACATATATACAATGATGATTCAAACCGGGAAGAAATAAACACTGCCGCAAAAATTCCGGTTTAACGGAGCAGCGGTTTCAGTATAGCATTTGAATTGTAACAGGAAGGTCCCCGGGATTTCGGGGCTTCCTGTTCATTAAAATATTTTAATCTTCGATTAATCTCTCATTAACCTTTACCTGTTATCTATATCTATCCCGATTTTTTACTACTCCCTATTCTGCACGACTATGAATGACCGTATACTATATTTAATAACTAATCAAGGAGGCCGATATGAAGATGATCTTAAACATAACATTTCCTCACGAACCCTTTAATGCAAAGATAAAGAAAGGGACAATCGGAGAGGTTCTCAATAAGCTGATGGGGGAATTGAAACCGGAGGCAGCTTACTTTTCCCTTAACGAAGGCAGGCGGAATATTTTTATGGTGGTTAATGTGAACAGCGCCGGTGATTATGTGAGGTATGCAGAACCGTTCTTTCTGCAGTTCAATGCCGATATAAAGTACGACATCGTCATTTCCCCGGAAGAAATTCAGAAATCAGGCCTGGAAGAAATAGGGAAAAAATACGCCTGAGAAATATTAATTCAGAATCAGGCCTTTCAGATAAATTTTATTTCGCTGATATCCTTAACCGATTCATTGCCGACAGGAATCCAGACAAGATTAAAGTATTTGATAAAGATATTCGTTTTCTGAGGCCTGATTTTTACTTTCTCAAACTCCTCAAGAGATACATCGTACTTTTCAGAAAGAGCATCGATCTCACTTTGTAATTCCTTTTCGAGATCCGCCATCTGGTTTTTCAGTATCTCAAGATTTTCTTTACTTAACGCGACATCCTGTTTTTCTTTCATTATTCTCGATGCTGACCTCATTGTTGTCCCCGCTTTACCCAAAGTTCCGGAACTAAAAGTTTTTCTGCCGAGTAATGCACCGAGTATTGTTGCACCGGCGGAGAGAGCTGTCTGAAGGGTCTGCTGCGAAGACTGGGCCTTTTCCCTAGTAACCTTATCTTCGGCTGTTTTGATCTTGTTTTCCATTGCGGTCAACTTCGACTGGTATTTTCCTTTCAGTTTCTCAACCTGTGCATCTTTGGTTTCTCTTGATAACTGGTTCAGTCTTATCCTGAAATCTCTTTCACTTTCCCCCTGTTTTGATTGTTCATTGAGAACTTTGCTGTACAGAATCTCCAGGTTATAATTATTGTACAGAAAATCTTTCAGATCTTTTTCCCACGAAGGATAACTTTTGGATTCCTTCGCCGCATCAGGAAGATCAGCATATTTAATTTCTTTTGCTGCTTCATTTGAAAGCTGCGCCAGATCTAAATCAACTTCAAAAGATGATTCCCAGTTTACAGGAATTGCTTCATCGGAAACAGAAGCAAGGAACATTGATTCTTTATCCACATCAATCTTTGATTTCCGGTCGGAAAAAAGCATCTGTGTTTTTCCGATCATATAAGGAAGATAAGTGATGTCATTTGAATTTGTGTTCTGCAGATTTCTCTTCAGAAAAGCCGGAGATACATTTGCGGGTAATACAGGCATTTGAGTATTTACTGAAGCAGCAGGAATTACAGGTTTTATTGCTTCCTTAACCGGTTGAACAGGTGCAGCGTTTTCATCCGGTACTAATAATTTTAACTGGCTTTTTGTTAAGGGACCTCTCAGGTAGGATAATGCCCAGCGTGTTTGGAAGATCTGGATATCATCCTGGTTAACATTATTCAAAAGAAAGACGCGTTTATCAAGATTCGCGATTATTTCCGAAATGGTTCTTCTGTCAAATGATTTTCCGCTGGAAGAATTTGCACTCTCCAGTCCGTCTATTAGTCTTTCAATGTCTCTTTCGGTCTGAAGTCTTCCTATAAACCATGTTCCTGCATTGGATAAACTTTTATAATCAAGATCAACAGGATTCTGAGTTGCAAGCACGAGTCCCAACCCGAAAGCTCTTGCCTGTTTAAGTAATGTTAGAAAGACTCTTTTTGAAGGCGGGTTGGCAACCGGCGGTATGTAACCGAATATCTCATCAACATAAAGCACAGCTCTAAGACTTGTAGTTCCGCTTTGTTTTCTCATCCAGCTTAACAACTGATTCAGAAAGAGAGTGGTAAAAAACATTCTTTCCGGATCAGTGAGATGAGCAGTATACATAATAGAAACCTTCGGTTTACCTGTTTCAGTAAAAAGAAGCTTATCGATTGATAAAGGTTCACCGGTTAACCAGGATTGAAAAGTGGGAGCAGAAAGAATATTGTTCAAAAGCATCGCAAGTTCAAATCTTTCTTTCTGCGGATAAAAGGCATCGATATCAAAAACTCCGACTTTTTTCATCGGCGGATTCTGGACACTTTGAATGAGCGAAGGCAGATCAAGACTCTGTTTATTGTTCCAGTAATACTGAAATATATTTGCAATTAAAATATGTTCCCTGCTTTTAATCGGATCAGCATCTATTCCAAGCAGACCAAGGATGCCTGAAGTCGTTGTTGTTATTTTTTCATTTAACAGATCCGGATCATCCAGTAAGCTTTCATCGGGAGCATCAAAAGAATTTAAAATTGACACCTGTTTTGCGGCGGAACTTCCGGGGGTATAAATTTCAAACTCTGCGGATGATTTCAATTTACTTATCCGCGAAGGATCCTGTCCCCAATCCTGCAGACCATTTCTCCACAGGTCAGCCTGTAACTTTGCATAATCATATTCGGTCATATTTTTTCTTTCCGCATCGGATTTATTTATCCAGGGAAGAAAATCTTCAGGTTTCAAATCAGGAAATGTTAAAAGCAGATTTGTAATATCTCCCTTGGGATCAATAACCAGTGCGGGAATATTATCAATAACTGCTTCTTCAAGTAAAGAAATACATAAACCGGTTTTACCGCTGCCGGTCATCCCGACACAAACTGCATGAGTAGTTAAATCTTTAGACGGATAGAGCAGCAGATCATCAGTTAAGGATCTTTTTGAAGGATCGTAATTCTTACCGAGGTAAAAAACACCGAGTTTTTCAAAGTCGACCATTTCAGTTCCCTGTTTTTTAGTTATAAAATTCAGAAGTGAAGAAATCCGGACGAATAAAGATATAACTAATTCTATTAATTTTGTAGGGCAGGGAGTCTGACAAACTTATCCCTGGCCCCAGCTCACAGTGAACTATTGCTTAAGCTTCGGCGGGCACTACTTATTGTACTTTGATATATTCTCAGCCATTCCATCAAACACAAAATAATGAAATGGCAGCACTAAATACCAGTATAATCTTCCCAGCAATCCTTTTGGACGGAATGTAGCGGTCTGCTGCAGGAATTCTCCTGTATCCTTTTTAACAATCTTAAACTCAAGCCAGGCCTCTCCCGGAAGTTTCATCTCTGCATAAAGCAGCAGCCGTCTGTTTTGTCTGTCTGCAGAAAGTACCCTCCAGAAATCAAGGGTATCCCCGGAATGTAAGGTGTTTGCGTTTGTCCTGCCCCGCCTTAATCCAACTCCACCCATAAGTTTATCCATAAAGCCCCGTATGACCCACAGCCAGTTGCCGTAATACCAGCCGCGAGCGCCGCCGATCGACCAGATGTTATTAAGAACTTTCTCTGCGGTGGTGGTGATGCGTTTTTCTCTTCTATCAACGAAACACCCATCGGATGGAACATTAATATGATTGAGCAGCAGGTTATCTGATGAACTTGAAACGAGGGAATCTTTCCAGCTTGATGCAACATCATTCTGTTCGATCCTTTGAAACGCATGGGTTACAGCTTCTTTATATGAAACGGGGGTAATACCGAGCATTTTTTCAAGCACATTGTTTTCTGCAGTCACTTCAACTTTCATGCTGTTGACAAGATTTATTGCCAGTTTGTATGAAGTAGACGTAACAAAGTAAAGCCAGTAGGATGAAAGTCTTGGCGTCATTACCGGGACTGTAATAATTAACCTTTTTAGTCCGCGCACTGCGGCAAACTGAAGCAGCATCTCTTTGTATGTCAATATATCAGGTCCGCCGATATCATACGATATATTAAAAGTTTCTTCCCTTAATAAAACACCCGAAAGGTATTCAAGTATGTTTCTTATTGAAATGGGCTGATGCCTTGTATTAAGCCATTTGGGGGCTATCATCACCGGAAGCTTTTCTACAAGATCACGAATGATTTCAAATGATGCACTGCCTGAGCCGACAATAATCCCCGCCTTTAATGAAGTCAAAGGAATACTACTTTTCTTCAGTATCTCTTCAACTTTTTTTCTTGAAGACAGATGTCGGGACAGTTTTTCACCTTTTGTAATACCGCCTAGATAAATTATCTGCTTTGCGGAAGTCCCGCTCATCATTTTAATAAAATTGTTCGCTGTTATAACTTCAAGCTTTTCAAAGTCCTTAATATTTGAACTCATTGAGTGGATGAGATAATAAGCAGCATCAATATCTTTAATTATCCCGGTGGCGGCACTGTCTTTCAGAAAATCTACTTCTAACAGAGTAATATCAGGATGATTATAAATCCCTTCGGAAGGGAACCTGTTTTTATCACGCACACAGCAGACAACCTGGTGTCTCTGTTGAAGCAGCACCGGAAGAAGTCTTTTGCCCACATACCCGGTCGCACCTGTCAATAGTATTTTCATAAAACTTTCAGTGTTTAATCATTAAACATATAAAATGGCCGGATAATTCCCCTGAACCAGGGCCAAATGATTCCCTGATATGCTGGTTACTTAAAAGATTTTGAAATTCCTGTTTTACGGAGCAGCTGTTTACTGCTTGTGCAGAAAGTCTTCTATAGTCTTTATAAACATATCGGGCTGATCTACAAAAGTCATATGACCGCTCTGCGGGAATATAACCAGCTTTGAACCGGGGATTTTTGCATGCATTTCTTCTGACAACGAAGGAGCGCATTCATCATGATCGCCGCAATTGACGAGTGTCGGAACTTTAATAGTATGAAGCCGATCAACATATTCAACGGATTTCAGGTTTCCGTCAATTACGTACTCACCATTTGAACCCCACATCTCACGGTAAAGATCCCACGCGAATCCTTCGCTTGCAGGATCATATGAGGGATCAGGTCTGCGCTGATAAAGATATGGGAAATAACCTTCACCCCAGGCAGCTTTCATATATTCGGCCGTATACCGGTTTTGTTCATATGGTAAACCATGTCCGTACAGCCCTTCGCTTTCCATTTTATTTATACGCTCGCGGAGTTCGGCCGGCATATTTTCCTTTATCTTATCGAAAACCTTGTTCATCTCCGAAGTACTTGGGAAAGTGCTACACAGAATAAGATGGGATAAATTCTCCTGATACTTAAGAGCATATGCCTGGGCGAGTACACCGCCGAACGAATGCCCCAGCAGGTTAATCTTACCAAGTCCCAGAGCTTTTCTTACCGCTTCCAAGTCCTCGACCATATTTTCAACTGTATACAGTTTAACATCTTCAAGCTGCTCAGACTTGCCTGAACCCCGCTCATCAATAAAGATCAAACGGTTATGCCGTGCAAGCGGAATAAGGTATGGAAGGAAGTAATCGTGGGAAGCGCCCGGACCCCCGTGAACAATCATCAGCGGCTCACCCCTCCCGAATTCCTCATACCATATCATTACTCCATCAGCATCAACGTAACCCTGTGTTATCTGGTAATCATTCGGGCCGGCTGATGGTAATTGCTGGGCTGAAAGAAAGGTTGTAGCTAATACTAAAAATATTAATGTACTAAGTAAGCGGTTCATAATAATTCTCCCATAAATGTACACCGGTAAATTACTAAAAAGTACAGGACCATTAAATAAATTAAACCCGCCCGCGATCAGCAGGCGGATACCAACTCAGGAGAGAAATATTACATGGCCGGCCAGAGCCAGCCGAATACTCCCGCAGTAAAGAGTGCATAAATAAATCCGTCAAACATAGATTTGATAGTAGCGCTCCAGCTTTTCCTGAACCAGATACTATCCTGCATAAGAGCAAGGCTGTAGCCAGAGAAAGACACCGCGCCGGCAAAACGGAACACTGCAAGGTAATCGGCTCCTGCAGCGACTGCATGGCTAGTTATATATGCAGCAAAAATGCCGATAATCAAGCAGTACACAAACCAGAGAAACAGACTCGAACCCATAGTCATTTCCCCTGGAAGGAGAACCGTTGTAATGAGCACGGGACCCTTATTCATCTTATCCCTGAATTGCTCGGATCTTCTTTCTTTAGCTTCCGCGGAATAAGGAACCATATAATCTCCGGGGGGAGTATTATATTTGCGGAGATCCTCCATGATATTATCCTCGGACGGAAGCTTTTTATAATCCGAATTATGGTAGGTAAAAACCATATGAAGAACGGAACTTATAATAAAAACAACAACGGCAGAAAGCAGAATCGGAAGCCAGAGCGAAACAATTGAAACCATATTATTTCCTCCAGTAATTAAAAATTGTATTAATTAGCCCTCAGAACAAGATACGCAAATTTCAAGCTTACCTGCAAAGAAAAAAGGTTAATCATTACAGCTGTCTTAATTCACCCCGGTTACAGATAAATCCTTCTAAGATGAACTTTTTGTAAGTTTGAAATGTTATTCGGGGAAAAACCGGGAATAAATGAAAAAGTTAGGAATTGTTTTATTCATAATTATATCAACATCTTTAACCTGGGCCCAGGATGAAAAGGGATCCATTTACGGGAAGGTTGTTGATGCAGTCAGCAATCAGCCCCTTATAGGGGTTAATGTTATCCTTGAGGGTACCAATTTCGGAGCGGCAACTGACCTCGAAGGACACTATGAGATTAAGGGGGTGCCCGTAAATACCTACAGAATAAAAGCTTCAATTATCGGCTATGCTTCCAAAACAAAGACCGATATTGTTGTACGCTCTTCAAAACCTGCCGAGGTGGATTTCAGTCTTACCGAGGAAGCCATTAAACTACAAGATATAACCATAGAATCAGGATATTTTTCAAAATCACCTACAGAGATTATCAGCACAAGAAGCTTTGGTTATGAAGAAATAAGGAGAGCGCCGGGAGGCTTTGAGGATGTTATCAGGGCTTTGTCTGTACTTCCGGGGGTTGCACAGGCTGATCCGGGAAGGAATGATCTTATAGTCCGCGGCGGGGCGCCTTCAGAGAACTTATACATTGTCGACGGTATAGAAATACCGAATATCAATCACTTCGGAACACAGGGTGCCGCGGGAGGACCCTTAAGCTATATAAATCTTGATTACGTGAAAGAGACTACTTTTTCGACCGGAGGATTTTCAGCCGAATACGGAGATAGGCTTTCGTCGGTACTGAAAATAGACCTCAGAAAAGGACGTGAAGACCGTGTCGGCGGAAAAGCCACGGTTTCAGCTTCCCAGTTCGGCCTGAACCTGGAGGGTCCGTTCGGGAAAGATAATAATTTTATTTTCTCGGCACGAAGAAGCTACCTGGATTTTATTTTCAAGGCAGCCGGATTCGGATTTGTTCCAGAATATTATGACGTCATAACTAAAGCAGATTTTAAACTGGACAATTCGAACAGCATCTCCTATCTGTTTGTCGGGGCTTTTGATAATGTAAAGTACTTTAATGAGACGGCCGATCAGCGGTTTGATAACTCGAGGATACTCGGAAGCGATCAGACACAGTATGCAACAGGGTTAAGTTATCAACATCTCATCAGCAGCGGCTTCTTTAATATTACCCTCAGCAGAACATTTGTTGATTATAATACTCTTCAGAGGGACAGTCTTCTTAACCCCATTTTTAAAAGTATTTCCAGGGAGCAGGAAAATTCCCTCAAGGGAGATCTTGTATATAAGGTATCATCATCTACCGAGATCACTGCGGGGTTAATGGGAAAGCTCATAAAGTTTAATGCTGATGTACTTCTTCCCGGATTCGTTACATCTTTTGGAGATACCCTGCCTATAAATTCCCTTGATGATAAGGACGTATATTATAAAGGCTCCGTTTATGTCAATCTCAATCATTTATTCTTTGACAGGCTGAAGACAAATATCGGATTTCGTTTGGATTATTTTAGTCCCCTTGAAAAGAAGTTTTACATCTCGCCGAGAATTTCGGCTTCTTACAATCTCACCGACCTTATATCATTGAATGCTGCAGGCGGAATTTATTATCAGTCCCCTTCTTATGTATGGCTTGCACCGGATCAGAACAAAAGCAGCCTGAAGGATATAAGGGCAGATCATCTCGTGCTGGGGATAGATCATCTGATAAGGAAGGATGCGATAGTAAAACTTGAAGGGTTTTACAAATGGTACGGGGATTATCCCACAAGCCTGGTAAGACCATATCTGATCCTGGCAAACACAGGTGCTGGGTTCGCCGGTTCTGATGATAACTTTTCATCTCTGGGATTAGAACCCCTTACCGACAAAGGGAAAGGCATCAGCCGCGGGATTGAACTTTCTGCTCAGAAAAAGTTATCCGAAATCCCGTTTTATGGAATATTGAGTATGACCTACAGCGAAACAAGGTTCACACCACTGGATGGGATTACACGTCCCGGAGCCTATGACCAGAAATGGATTTTAAACCTGAGCGGAGGTTATAAATTCAATGAAAAATGGGAAGCGAGTATGAAATTCAGGTTTTCATCCGGCAGTCCCTATACACCTTTTGAATCCGACGGCAGACAGCTGGTTTCAAATTACTTAAGTATGTATCATGAACCCCTGCACAGTCTTGATGTACGGGTTGACAGAAGGTGGTATTTCAGCAGTCTGACACTGATTACTTATGTTGATATTCAAAATATTTACAACAACAAAAGGTCTAATTCGATCCGCTGGAATCCGAGAACCCAGAAAGCCCAAAAGGGTGAGTCAATCGGTATTCTTCCTTCAATCGGTGTAAGCCTGGAATTTTAATCGCCTTCAAAAATAATTACATCTTAAACCGTCTAAGGCTGCTTTGAAGCTGAAGCTCCAGGCAGCCTATTACTGCGGCAGTCCTCATTTACTTTTTACATAACTAAGGTCGGGTCGTGTGTGTCCGTTTTTATGTTCAAAGTGGTCAAGCATCGACATCATCTGCTGCCATAGTTCATCCCCGTCTTTTCCCATCGCTGCGTTATCTTTATCCATCTGCTGATAAAATGACACAGCATCTTTTGCAAGTGTGGTAACTACTATCAGGTTGTCGTTCTCCCCCATATCAGCCAGCCAGACAGTATAGGGAGTGGTGATTTTTTTATCCTCATTTAGTTTTTTGAATTTGGCACCGAGTTTCAGTACATCCTGCATTTTACCCGGTTTAACAAGGTAATAATCCCAGTGAATAAAATTCTCTTTGGTCATATCCAGACCCATGTCCTGAACGGAGCCATATGAGAGGGAATTCGAACGTTTGAATACAAGTTCGCGTACAGACGCAATTGCTTCGGCATTTTCCGACATCACCTTGTTCATCTTATCTTTGTCCGTTTTCGACATCATATCATTAAAAGCAGCCGACAATTTGTCGATATCACCGTAATTATTAAGCGGAACAAGGTAATAAAAGTGAAGATCATCAGTTTGCGAACATCTTATCCACGGCACATCAAGTTTTGAATCCATCATCATCTGGGTGAAATCCTTTGATGTACTGTTATACTGATCCATCTTATCTATTCTAGCAACTTCTTCGTGTATATAGAACAATGGATCAGCCGGCTGTTCCTGCGCAATGCCTGATACCGTATATATGGAAATGAAAAGACTAAAAAGAAATAAGGCATAAAAGTGCGATACTTTCATAGTATCCTCCTGGGGATTTATTTAGAAAATAGTTTAATAGGGAATAGGTGTGGAAAGAACTTAAGGCTCGAAATCCTTATTGTCAATCATTTTTTCCGATTTTTCCGGAATAGGTGATATTTGATTCTCCAGGTTTTTACCGGTTCGATTTTTACGGAATTTAAATACCGCAATTCTTAAATTTGATCCCGGTTTTATTAAAAACTTTTATTTTACCGTTCATAACATTTTTTTTGAATCACAGTTCGGGGGGCTCTAATTTGTTTTATTGTTAAATTATAGAAATATCGACCTATCAAATTTCATATCTACAACAAAAATCAGGAAAATTATGTATAAGGTATTCTTCTTTTTTTGTACTGCATTCATTTTATACCAGGTGCAGACAGACGCCCAGGTCAACGCCAGGATGCTTCAATATCCCGATGTTTCGCAATCTCAGATTACTTTTTATTACGGGGGTGATCTCTGGGTAGTTTCAAAGGACGGGGGAACAGCAAATAAGCTCACTAATGCAAAAGGTCAGGAGGTTCTGCCGAGGTTTTCGCCAGACGGATCGCAGATTGCTTTCAGCGGAAATTATAACGGCAATGTTGACATTTACGTAGTACCGTCGAAAGGCGGTAAGGCAGAACGCGTGACACATCATGGGATGTTTGACCGAATGGATGACTGGTACCCTGATGGGTCCCGGATTCTGTACACTACGTCCATGGAAAGCGGCAAGCAGAGGTTCAGCCAGTTTTATTCTGTTTCACCCGAAGGTGGTATGCCTGATAAACTCCCGGTACCCTATGGTGAGTTCGGTATGTTATCCCCAGACGGTAAGAAAATAGCATACACGCCGAGAACAAGAAGCAACAGGACCTGGAAAAGATACCGCGGAGGAATGGCCCCTGATATATGGATATTCAATCTTGAGACCAAAGCCTCGGAAAATATCACCGATGATCCTGCCAATGATGAATTCCCAATGTGGTATGGAAACACAATCTATTTCCTTTCTGATAGAAATGCAGAGAAAAGAGCAAACATTTATGCTTACGATGTGTCTTCCAGAAATATAAGACAGGTTACTGATTTTAAAGAGTATGATACTCATTTCCCTTCAATGGGTCCGGCTGATATCGTTTTTGAAAACGGGGGAAAACTCTACCTGCTGGATCTTGCAACAGAGAAATACAGAGAGGTTAAAATTGATGTTGTAACTGACGAATCAACCCTGCTTCCCCGCACAGAAAATGTAAATAAACTTATTGCAAGCTTCTGGCCCTCACCCGATGGCAAACGGGCTGTTTTTGAAGCACGGGGTGATGCTTTTTCAGTACCTGCTGAAAACGGACCTGTTCTGGATCTGACTAATACTTCAGGATCGGCCGAAAGATATCCTTCCTGGTCGCCCGACGGAAAGTACATCGCATACTGGAGCGATAAATCAGGAGAGTATGAACTGTATCTGAAAGATCTTGAGGGTTCGGGCTACGGGAAGAAGGTGAGTTCTTACGGTCGTGGCTACCGTTATCAGATATACTGGTCGCCCGACAGCAAACAGTTGGCTTTTATCGATAATGCCATGAATGTATACATCTACAATAAAGATGAAGATAAAACTACCAAAGTAGATAAAGAAACGAATATGTATGAAGGAGGACTTGAAAACTTCAGTGTCAGCTGGTCGCCCGACAGCAGGTGGCTTGCGTACCAGAAGGATACTGATAATAATCACAGTGCAATAAGTCTTTTCGATACAAAAGAAGGAAAATTTCACCAGGTAACTTCGGGCTACTACAACGACGTGCAGCCGGTGTTCGACCCGGATGGGAAATATTTATTCTTCCTGACGAACAGGAGCTTCAATCCCGTTTACAGCGATTTTGACAACAGTTTTGTTTATCCGAATGCAACTAATATCGCAGCTGTTGCACTGGATAAAGATACACTTTCGCCGATGGCACCGAAAAACGATGTTACAGCAGTAAAGAAAGATGAAGATAACAGCAAGAATGAAAAGGACAAGAAGAAAGATGAAAGTAAAAAAGAGGACAAACAGAAAGAAACAAAAATTACGCCCGACGGTTTTGAAAGCCGGCTTGTAATACTTCCCCCTGAAGCAGGAAATTATACGAATCTTCATGCTGTTAAAGGGAAGATCATCTATCTTAAATTTCCTGCGGCCGGTGCCCGTGATCAGAAAAGAACTATAGTTTACTATGATCTTGATAAACGTGAGGAAAAACCGATTGCATCTGACATTGGTAATTATGCTGTGACCGCTGACGGTAATAAAATTCTCGTTTCAAAAGACGGAGCGTTCTTTTTTATTGATATTGGTCCCGATCAAAAACTGGATAAGAGACTACCGACGGATCAGATGGAGATGACGGTTGTTCCGCGCGAGGAGTGGAAACAGCTATTTAATGACACTTGGAGATTCGAAAGGGATTTCTTTTATGATCCTAATATGCATGGAGTGGACTGGGATTCTATGAGGGATCAGTATGGTAAACTGATTGATTATGCGGTTACACGCTGGGATGTTAATTACATACTCGGTGAACTGATTGCCGAACTGAACTCCTCTCATACATATAAAGGAGGTGGTGATGAAGAGCAGCCTCCCAGCAGACCGGTAGGATATCTCGGCATCGACTGGCAGCTTGATAACGGGGGCTACAGGATTAAAAAGATCATTAAAGGCGCTCAATGGGATAATGAAGTAAGATCACCTCTCGATGCTTCAGGAATAAATGTTATTGAGGGAGATTACATACTTGCTGTGAACGGGATACCGATGGATGTTTCAAAGGATCCGTGGGCTGCGTTCGAAGGTCTTGCCGGAAAAACGGTGGAACTTACGGTGAACAGCAAACCGGAAATGGATGGCTCTCATAAAATTGTGGTTGAAACTTTGAAAGATGAAACGAGATTAAGAAATCTTGCCTGGATTGAAGCTAACAGAGAATATGTGGATCAGAAAACCGATGGTCAGATTGGATATATATACGTTCCTGATACCGGTATAAATGGTCAGACTGAACTGGAAAGACAGTTCAATGCACAGTATAATAAGAAAGGCCTGATAGTAGATGAACGGTTTAATAACGGGGGACAGGTACCCGATAGGTTTATTGAACTTCTCAATCGTAAGCCTCTGGCTTTCTTCGCGGTAAGAGACGGTGTTAACTGGCAGGTGCCGCCCGTTGCAAACTTCGGACCCAAGGTTATGCTGATAAACGGCTGGAGCGGTTCAGGCGGCGATGCTTTTCCTGATTTCTTCCGCAAAGCAGGACTTGGTCCGTTGATCGGAACAAGGACCTGGGGAGGATTGATTGGTATTTCCGGAGCTCCCGGTTTGATTGACGGAGGCGGTATTACCGTTCCTACATTCAGGCAGTATAATCCCGACGGAACCTGGTTCGCAGAAGGACACGGTGTTGATCCTGATATTAAGGTTGTTGATGATCCGACTCAACTGGCAAAGGGAGTTGATCCGCAGTTGAGGGCAGGAGTTGAAACGGTGATGGATCTCCTTAAAAAGAATCCGCCCGTTAATCCTAAACAGCCTGCATATCAAAACAGGAGCGCATCAGGCCAATAGTAATTATAAATTCTTATAGGGGCTGTCTCAATACTGTCATTCCGAATTTGTTTCGGAATCTTATCTGAGACAGCCTCATTTTTTTATGACAGCTTATCTTTTACCCGATATAACTTATGCTTTCGCAGCATGCATTCAGCTCAATGTGGAATATCTTCACGCATAATTAATTCTCCTGTTAATATCTTTTACTACATACTTTGCATCCCTTGCTGTTCCGTGTACCATAGTAGATGATAAAGCATAGAGGAAATGAAGGCCAGTAAAATATAACCCGGGTTCTTTGGGAACTATACCGCGCTGCTGCATGGGTTCCATATTCTTAAAAACAGGTATATCTATCCAGGAAAACGAGGGATAAAATCCTGTACACCAGACTATATTTTTAACTTTGAGCTTTTGGCCGTCCTCAAGTACAGGAAATCCATCAACTACTTCACTCGCCCTGGAAGTACGTATAATCCCTGCTGCTTCGAAATCTTTTGGTTTTATTCTGATGAGGGGTCCGCCGATTGACACAACCTTCGGCCGTGCTTTTCTCCCGATCGGGGTACCTGTCGTAATTATCCGATGAAATAAAATACGAACAACAAGCCGGGCCAGCAGGAGCTTTGAAAGAGTCCCTTCTATTTTGAAAGGTATATGTCCGGTATCTCTTCCTGATAACCAGACTTTATGACCGGAACGGGCAGCTTCCAGTGCTACTTCTGCTCCCGAATTACCGGCACCGACAACAAGCACCTCACCATCCTGCAATTGGGAAGGTTGACGGTAGTCAAGGGAGTGCAGCTGAGTGATATCCGGATTCAGCTTCTTAGCAAATTCAGGGACCTTCGGAACCTGGAAATTTGACATAGCTACAACTACATTTTCAGCCATAAAATGCTGATCATCGGAAGCGATACAGAAAAAATCTCCTTCTTTGGAAAGGCCTGTAACCTTAACTCCCATCCTGACAGGGAGATCAAAATGCGCGGCATAATTTTCAAGGTAGTCAGCCATCTCATCTTTTTTGGGGAAATAGTTCGGCTTTGCGGGAAAGCGTAACCCTGCTAATCCATTAAACTTAGCAGGAGTAAACAGATGCAGGGAATCCCAGCGTTTCCGCCAGGAATCACCGATCCGCTTATTCGCATCCAGAATAAGAAAAGGAATTCCCGCTTTTTTCAGAAAATAGCCAACAGATAAACCCGCCTGACCCGCACCAATAACTATTACTTTGAACTTCTCTGAAGTGTTTTTATTCGCCATATCTTCTCCTGTATCTGTTAAAATTGTTTATTTTTATTTTCTGCAATCAATATAGATGAGAGAAATAAGATTAGAATCAGGGGTACTACGTAATTTTATAAAATCAGCACGTAGTTAATGCCTGATAAGATAAAAAACACACATTTTCTACAATAACTTATGCCTTACCGAATAAGATGCAGCGTATGCCCGTGCTGATTTCCCCGATACCCCCATTTTGCTATAGATGTTTGTGATATGTTTCTCGACTGTACGGATGCTCAGGAAGAGTTTATCGGCTATTTCTTCATTGTTTTTTCCATTAGCGATTAACCTTAATACTTCCAGCTCTCTGCCCGTAAACTCAAATTCATTTTGATTCCCGGCGTGTCCTTTATATAAATTTTTTAAAATATGTGTGATATTTTCAATATCCTTCGCAGCTCCAAGCTCCTTAAAGCTTTTGACTGCAGAATTCAATTCCGCTTCCGCCTGGGTATAAAGTTTAAGGTTAATTAATGCTTCAGAAAGGTTAGCCCTGCACCTGGCAGCTTCGAACGGGGCTGATATCCTGTCATAAATATCTACAGCATCCTCAAGGTTCTCTTTTGCTGTAGCATAATCTTTTAATGCGAGGTTTAAATTTCCTTCTGCGCTCAGAAGAGCTGCCTTCATTGGTGCGGTATCTATTGCCTCCGTGATTTCTCTCAACTCCGTCAGCATTTTAACGGCTTCATCAAGCCGCCCGAGTTTTGAATAAATTCTGACCAGGAGTTCAGCTGCTGCGGTCCTTTCTGCCCTTTCATCAGGTCCGAACCTTCTCAGATACCTTTCTGCCATATTCAAAGCGTTCCCGTACTCACCTTTATCATAGAAAAGGTACGCAGTATATAATTGTATAAGAGGGTGGGACTCAACTTTAGCTAGCAATTCTTCAGCCCCGGTCCAGTCACCCTGCCTTCTTTTCAGGTCTGCCAGGCGAACTGTGCATGCGTTTACCTGTATAGGGCGTAATTTTCTTAATTCCGTTGAAGCCGACAGGAGTTCTTCTTCAGCTTCCTTCCATTCACCTTTCCACATTAAAACTCCGGCATATTTCATCCTGCAGTTGGCAAACATAGCTTTATATTTCCAGCGTTTGCAGATCTCTTTAACATTGCTGCACCACTGGCTGGCACGCTCGTAATCTCTTATCCTTTCGCAGGCATCTATAAGGTAACAGCAGGTTATTGTGGTATATTTTATATCTCCCTTTTCGGAAGTTAAAGCCAGCAGAGTGGCATCATCGAGCAGTGGCATACCTTCAGAAACTTTGCCTTCCACAACCAGGATGAACCCTTTCAATGCCTCGGCAACCATTTCCCCGTCAACATTCTGTAAAGATTTGCTGATTTTCAGACTTTCATCAATAAGTCTGAATGCCTGTTCGCTGTTTTTTTCAACCTGGAATGACCAGCGTGCTTTAAGGACTTTAATCATTGCGAGTTCGGGCGAATCCGGCAGACCCTCTAAGAGATTATCAGCCCGCTGGAACCAGCCGCTTGCGACAGCGAATTCACCCTTAAACTCTATGTAATCAAGCCCTATCCAGCATGATGTACGTGAAGCTCCAAGGTTATCATTATCTCTGAGAAAAAGGTTGTATGCTTTAGACCTGAAATCGAAAACACGGGCAGCGTCATTCAGCCACCAGTATGCCCAGGCCAGTTCTTCATAAACTTCTGCAGATTCTGTCTTTTCAGCCGCTTTCTCCAGCAGTTCCCTTGCTTTTTCCCATTCACCTGTAGTTAAAGCCTCGTGGCCTTTTTGAAGCAGAACATCCATATTATAATCTTTACCTTGTTCGGGAATATTGCTGAAATTTACCAGTAACTTTTGGGTTTTTCGAGGATCAATTAAAGATAAGAATTATTAGCTAAAAAAAAACCTCGCTGACCTGCCAAATGCGCAAAATATCAGCGCAGTTGAATCATAAAAGCAATGGTATACGAAAATCTCAATAAGATTTTCTTTAACAGGGAAATAAACCTCGCCTGCACTGCGAAGCCTTCTCTGAATGAACTTGTTACTACACGGAATGAACTATACGGTTCCAAACGCTTCACTGATTTCAGCTTATAAGTATATTATTTAAGGGTTCGGATAATTATTTAATCTGTTCCATCATAGCCGGCAGTTCAAAATAAACTCTTGCCCTCTTTATTTTATCATTTTCAAGATCGTAAATAACGCAGAGAGGAACCCTGACATCCTTGTTCGTAGCAGGTATGCCGGCAAATTCACCAATATGCTTTCCTACAAAGTCAGCTTCAAAAACGGCCTGGTTCTCAGAAAAAACCATGTTCTTAGTTTCTGCGTGCGCATCAAAAGCAACATGGTATGTATAGTTAAGCATATCCTGCACCCCTTTAATTCCGTGGTATTCCTCACCGGATGCCATATGCTTAAAAACGACATCCTCCGACATCATGCTTGTGTCGGAATGATTTGAGTCGATATACCTGGTTATGATCTGCCTGGTAGATTCGGTAGACATTTCTGTTCTCCTTTCATTTAGCTTTTGTGTTTTAAATTCGTTGTAATATATAGAATTATTAGTAATGCTGTCAGGATTTTTCAGACAATATTCAGGTTTCCTGGAAATAAGTATGATTAGACGAAAAAGAATTTATATATTAAGTTTGAAGAGGTCAAACGGCATGGAATATTCTTCCTGGGCAGCTTATTAAAATGTGAATGTTTTTTTTGTTACGGTGAGAACGCTTATGTAAATTAGGTTCAGCCGTTACATATATCTTACACTTAATGATCAGCATCAAAAACATAACTAAAAAATTTTCTTCGACAACCGCACTCGATAATGTTTCCCTCGAAATAAAAGAGAAAGAATTCTTCGGACTCCTGGGGCCTAACGGTGCCGGGAAATCCACCCTGATGAACCTTCTGATAGGCTACCTCGGTTCAGACGCCGGAGAGATACTGATTGATGGGGAAAAGATGCTTACCGGCTCACTGGAGCTGAGAAAAAAGATAGGACTGGTTCCGCAGACTATCGCTCTTTATGAGGATATTTCAGCCAGGGAGAACCTTGAAATTTTCGGCTCATTCTATGGCATATCTAAAAAGGAACTCAGGTACATCATTGCAGATAAACTTAGAATGGTAGGACTCTTCGAAAGGAAAAATGATACAGTGAAATCGTTCTCTGGGGGCATGAAAAGAAGATTGAACCTTGCCGCTTCTCTTCTCCACGATCCTAAAATCATTCTATGTGATGAACCCACCGTGGGCATCGACCCTCAGTCGCGTAACGCAATATTCGACTATCTTGAAGCATTAAACAACGAGGGAAAAACCATTATATACACCACTCACTATATGGAAGAGGCGGAAAGACTTTGTACAAGGATTGCCATCATAGATTTTGGACACATTATCTCCGTCGGAACACTTGATGACCTACTTGAAAAAATGGAGCTTAAGCAGACTATCGCAATCTCTAAAAATCCCTCAACGGAAAAGATTATAGATTCATTTAAATCTTTCGGAACAATTATAAGTGAACAGGATAAGTACGAACTACGGCCTGATGACGGTCTTGTTTTATCTGAGTTTTTTAAGAAAGTGGAAGAAACCGGTTTAAATTATTCGTTTATCAATATCAAAAGACCTTCCCTGGAGGCTCTTTTTCTCCATCTGACCGGAAGGAGCCTGAGAGATTGAAAAAAATATTATATCTCATTAAAAAAGACTATAAGCTTTTCTGGCATGACAAAGTGGCTGTCGGTTTAACTTTTATAGTACCGGCAGCACTGATACTTTTATTCGGCTCAATCTTTGGAAGACCGGAAGGAAGCAGTGTAAGCGGGATAAGATTAGCATTTCTGAGTCAGAATAATACAAAAATTGCAAAAAAAATTGAATCAACCCTTGATACATCCAGTACATTTCAAATAATAAAAACCTACAAGAATGATCAGGGAAAGGAAGTTCCTTTTGATACAAGCAGCATTAAAGATTATATAATAAATGACGGTGCTTCCTCAGCTCTGGTGATACCGGAGGATGCCTATTCTGACACATCATTCGGATTAAAACTGAAGTTCTACTATAATCCTAAAAATGAACTGGAGATGAAGATTGTACAGGGACTTCTCCAGCAGACTATCATGACGCAAATCCCGGAAATATTTAATCAGAGTATGATGCGCCGCTCAGAGGATTATCTGGGTAAAAAAAAAGGAATGATGTTTAATAAAAAGATAGCGGCTGTTATCAGCCAGTACTTCGACGTCGATACCTCCGATATCCTCAGGCAGGGCTTTTATAATTTTGAAAATGACAGCACAGAGGAAGATACAGCAGCGGGTAAGGGGACTTCTGAATTTTTCAATAATATCGTTAAACTGGACAAGCAACAGCTGGTAGGGAAAGAAGTGAGTAATCCTAATGCGACCAGAAGCGTTGGCGGCTGGGCTATGATGTTTCTTCTGTTCAGTATAACTGCATCTGCAACCTCGCTTTTTGATGAAAGGAACTCAGGGGTTACATTAAGAATTCTATCTGGCCCGGTATCACGGGTCGATATTCTATGGAGTAAATATCTTTACAATATCTCGCTGGGAGTGATCCAGCTTATGGTACTCTTTTTTGCCGGATATGTGTTCTTCAATATCGATCTGTTCTCAAACTTCGGAAACCTGCTCCTGGTAATAATCTGTTCAGCCGCCGCCGCTACAGCATTCGGGATGGTACTGGCAGCTTTCAGTAAGACCAATGCACAGGCAAACGGACTCGGAACTTTCCTTATTTTAACCATGAGTGCTATCGGGGGAGCCTGGTTCCCTACTTTTCTGCTTCCGGAGTTTATTCGATTTCTGAGCAAATTCACAATAGTATACTGGTCTGTGGAGGGATTTCTGCAGGTTTTATGGAATGGGGCCGGATTTTTTGAGATTCTGCCTTACCTTGGAGTTTTGATCGGTATTGGCATACTGGTCAATGCTGTAAGCTTCTGGCGGTTCAAAAAAGGGGATATTTTCTAATTCCCTGTACGGGTCAAAAAACACAAACTAAAAAAATTAATTAGGTTAGTACCCTTTTTTATTGTATGTTTCTTATCCCGGTAACTAGAAAACCGGGAATTCTATCTAATAACATTTAAAGGATTAATTTAAGTGAGTACTAAATTGTTTGTGGGCAGCCTGCCCTGGTCAGTTGATGACGAAAAATTACAGGCAGCTTTTGAGGAACACGGTGAAGTGGTTTCAGCAAAAGTAGTAAAAGACCGTGAAACCGGAAGATCAAGAGGATTCGGTTTCGTTGAGATGGCATCTCAGGAGAGTGCCGATAGTGCAATTTCTGCATTAAACAATGCTCAGCTCGGTGGTAGAAATATAGTTGTTAATGTTGCTAAACCCCGTACTTAATATTTAGTTGGCCGGTCTTCAAAAGCGTTCTTTTTCAAGAACGCTTTTTCTTTTAAACCCATTAATGTGTTAAACATTATCTGAGCTTACGATCTTCTCTTTTTTTACAAGATATCGTTTGATCTTCTGGGTTGTGGTTTTTTCGAATTCTTCAGTTCTGATATAAAATTTTCTTATCTGCTTATGTAAGGGAAGCTGTTTATTGGCTTTCTTTATCTCCTCATCAATTATCCTGAGTATAAGTTCATCGTTTATTTCTGCTTTATTATGTTCTGAATATTCTATAAACGCATCGGCATCAGTAACTATCTGGGCGGCAATTAGTTCATCGTGTTTCCCGTCCTTTTCACCATAAACGAGGGATTCCAGAATGAAAGGGCTTCTGTTAACCAGGTCTTCAATTTCTTCCGGATAGACATTTTCACCCGTACGTGAAAGTATCATATTTTTCTTTCTTCCCACCAGGTGAAGGAATCCATCACTGTCTATATATCCTAAATCACCAGTTTTAAACCATTCACCGTCGAAAACTTCTTTGGTCAGCTGAGGATTCTTGAAATAACCAAGCATTACGTTGGGACCCTTTGCCCAGACTTCCCCGATGCCTTCAGGATTGGGATCGTTTATTTTAAGCCGGACGTTTTTAAGTGGAAGTCCTGCAGCCATATCCTTACAATTATCGATCTGGTTTAATGCAAGAATAGGCGATGTTTCAGTTAATCCGTAACCCTGTACAAAATTAAATCCGAATTCTCTTAAACCTTTTGCTACTTTGGGATCAGGTGCCGCGGCCCCTGCTATGAACAACCTTATTGCACCGCCGAACTGATTATGGAGCTCTTTGAATACAAGTTTTTTTGACGATTTCCAGCCGATCTTTTCCGCGAAATTTGTTATCTTCAGAAGAGGAGGTACAACTTTCGATTTAACTTTATCTTCAGTTATTGCCTTATAAATCTTCCTGAACATTTTATCGTAAAGCAGTGGAACGCCGAGAAGTATTGTAGCTTTAACTTTCTGCAGATCCTCGCCTACTGTTTTCAGCGACCTTGCATAATGTACTGAAGCTCCGCAGTAGAGCGGACAAAGAAATCCGCAGGTACATTCATAAGTATGATGTATTGGAAGAACCGACAGAAATCTGTCTTTATCGTTAATCTCAATCATGCTGGTCATCGACATCAGGTTTTCAGCTATGTTTTTCTGACTGAGCATAACCCCTTTTGCCCTGCCCAGTGATCCCGATGTGAAATTTATTTCGGCCATCTCTTCGGGATTTATGACAGGAAGAGATTCCTTTTCAACTACCTTTCCTTCCTCTATTAACCTGGTCATCGAGTGAAATCCGTCTTTCTCACTAGCAAGGTCCATATTCACAAAGATCTTTAGCTTTTTGAGCAGGTCTTTTTTATCGCGCATTAATTCATTGTATGAATTCGAAAAAACAATCGCCTCAGCTTCAGATTCATGAATAATATTAATAATGTCCTGTTCGGGGAGATTTTTATCAATAGGAACGACCACATAATTGAATGTCATTCCCGCAAGGTATGCAATACCCCATTGTACCCGGTTCTCGCTGATAACTGCAAGGTGGGCTCTTTCCGTAAGTCCAAGTTTATGAAGTGAATAACCGAATTTTAAGACATTTTCAAGCAGCTGCCTGAATGAAACCCTTTTTATAGGCGTATCTGCAAGATCTTCCAGGGCAGGCTTATCAGGAAAATTGTGAGCCGACCTGAAGAGCATATCTCTTATTGAAGTGATTAGAGGAACGTCAATATATTTTATTTCTTTTTTCATACCTTCCCCAGTTGTTTTTTCAGACAAAATATAATTAAAAGAAATTTGATTTTGTCAGTTATTATTCAAAAAAAGTAAAATCCCGTTGAAACCTCAGGATACAACTTTCAGTTTCTCTATAACGCGAATCGATGTTGCTACGATGTTTCCGGTAGTGATACCATACTTTTCCATTAAAACTTTTTCAGGAGCAGATGATCCGAATTTTTCTATACTGACTGCTTCTCCGGCGTCACCGAGGTATTTATACCAGCATTGGCTTATACCTGCTTCAATGGATACCCTTGCTTTAATTCTTGAAGGCAGCACCGATTCTTTATAATCAATATCCTGCTCTTCAAAAAACTCAAAGCAGGGGAAACTTACCACCCTGACCTTTATACCTTGTTTTTCTAAAATTTCCGAAGCCTGAAGTGTGGCCGGAACTTCAGAACCTGATGCCATTAGTATAACTTCAGGGTCATCTGAATCTTTTAAGATATAAGCCCCTTTTGAGAGATTCCCGGCAGAACTGTATCTGGTTTGATCTATGACCGGAAGTCCCTGTCTGGTTAATATTAATAAAACAGGACTCCCTTTATGTCCGATTGCCGCTTTCCAGGCGGCTGAAGTTTCATTTGCATCGGCAGGGCGGATTACGATGACCTTTGGAATCGCACGCAATGCAGCAAAATGTTCCACTGGTTGATGGGTAGGTCCATCTTCACCCAGTCCGATGCTGTCATGAGTAAAAACAAAAATAGGTTTTATTCCTGAAAGCGCTCCGAGCCTTATCGCAGGACGCAGGTAATCAGAAAAAATGAGGAACGTTCCACCGTAAGGAATGATGCCCCCATAGAGAGCCATCCCGTTAAGAATACCCCCCATCCCATGTTCACGAATACCGAAATGAAAGTTTCTTCCGCTTTTATCGGATGCACTAAAGTTTGTAAATCCTTTAAGATAAGTATTGTTTGAGGGAGCCAGATCAGCCGAACCTCCGATTAGTGAGGGGAGAGATGATGCAATCGCATTCAGCACTTTACCCGAGGCTGCTCTTGTAGCAAGTTTTTTACCGTCATCTTCAAATACCGGCAGATTCTCTTTCCATTCGTCCCCGTAATCTCCGCTCATAATTTTCTTAAACTTAGCTGCCTCTTCAGGGTAACGCTCTGAATATTCATTGAAAAGGTCATTCCAGTCAGCCTCATATTTCCCGAACTGTTCCCGGAGCGAACCGAAAAGTCCGTAAACCTCGCCCGGAATATAAAATGTTTTGTCTTCAGGCCAGTTCAGATTTTTCTTCGTAAGCCTGATTTCTTCATCGCCGAGGGGAGAACCATGCGCATCTGAAGTATCCTGTTTATGGGGACTCCCAAATCCTATATGTGTCTTTGTAATGATAATAGACGGTTTGTCAATTTCGTTTTTGGCAGCCATGAGTGCTGTCTCAAGTGCTTTCAGATTATTTACATCATCAACTTTCAATACCTGCCAGCCGTAAGCATCGAATCTTTTGGCTATATCTTCACTGAATGCCAGATCGGTTGATCCGTCAATTGTAATCCCATTATCGTCGTAAAAAAAGATCAACTTACCGAGTTTCAGGTGCCCCGCAATTGAAGCTGCTTCATGTGAAACTCCTTCCATTAAATCACCGTCACTGCAGATCCCGTAAATAAAATGATCCAGAATTCTGATATCTTCTTTATTAAACATCGTTGCGAGGTAGGATTCTGCTATTGCCATGCCGACAGCATTTGCAAAACCCTGTCCAAGAGGACCTGTAGTAGTTTCGACCCCAGGAGTTAAGTGATATTCAGGATGACCCGGGGTAATGCTGTCCCATTGTCGGAAATTTTTTATGTCCTCTATCGAGATTTTATACCCACATAAATGAAGAATGGAATATAAAAGCATACTTCCATGACCGTTGGATAAAATAAACCTGTCGCGGTTAACCCATTCTGGATTCTCCGGGTTATGCCGCATGTGCCTTGCATAAAGTGTATATGCTATTGGTGCACATCCCATTGGCATTCCCGGATGCCCTGAATTTGCCTTTTGTACGGCATCAACTGATAAAAACCTTAATGTATTAATCGCTGCAAGATCTGTTTTTTCTGATGGATAGGACATCCCACACTCCTCAAATGATTTTCTGAAAATATATTAAAATGATAATCTTCTACGCTCCGGAGATGAACTGTTCCGGGTATATTTTTATATCAAAAATAATATTCCCGTTAAAAACCTGATTTCCAAAAGAATTTTTTTCATTCTCCGGTAAATGACCTGAAATAAAACATCACACCAAGCTGCGTAATCAGCAAATCAGTTTTTGACTTTGAAACATCATAGTAGACATTTCCGTTTTCAATAATTACAGAACCTTCTTTAAGATATTCGGCTTTGGTGCCTAAAAGATACCTGACTTTCAGATCCAGAAATAATGATTCATAACTTCCTTCCTGTTCTTCCGGTGAATACAGCCTTATCAAAAGTCCGCCCCCGACACCGTAATTCCAGGCAAAATCATCAAAATTTGTATTACTGGCAACATCTTCATTCCCCTGGCTGTTTATCGAAGTTTCTGTGAAAAGATAAGCTCCTCCGAACAGCAATTCCGCATAGGGCCGAACATCGCCTGAAGGAGGCGCGATCTGAAAGAGCAGGTGGAAATTAATCAGATTATTTGAGCGGTTAACATCCACGACGACATCTGGAATAGTGAGACTGAAGGGTTCCTGTCTTGATTCACTTCCATAATTCAGATAACCGATATCCAGCCCGAATCCAAAAGGGAGACCTTCTGAAGGGTTGAAGAAAAGGATCTGACCTGAAAGTCCGAACCCCGGCCGGTCTACATTCTGTTTGAATTCACCCTGTGGAAAACCAAGCATTAAGCCGCCTCCCGCCGACTGTGCGGAAAGGCTGACAGTATATAGAATAAGTATTATAAATAAACGGATTAGTTGTTTCATTATCTCTCCCGATAGAAAAATTAAAAATCATCTAAATCACCTCTCTAAATTACTAAAGCTCTTACATTTAAGGTAACACAAAATGATCAATGGTATTTCAATTATTGAGAGAAAATGCTGTTTCTCCCGGTACTTATGATCAGGCAGAACAGAATGCCGAAAAAGTGGTTTATGCTTTACTGAGCCCGGTAACTGATAAAGAGGTCATACTGAAGTTTGAGGAGTAAGACTATAATTTTAATCCACGTGGCACAAAAAGCTTCTCTATTAAATCAAACATTCCCTGCACCAGAAGCGCCAGGACAGCAGCAGGCACAGCCCCCTGAAGTATGAGGGAGATATTATCCAATCTTATGCCTGTTAATATCGGTTGACCGTATCCCCCCGCTCCTATTAAAGCTCCAAGTGTTGCAGTGCCTACATTTATCACCGCAGAGGTTTTTATACCGGCAAGTATTGACGGTGAAGCTATAGGAAGTTCAACCAGACGCAGCCTTGCAGCAGGGGTTATACCAAGTACTTCAGCCGATTCCCTGATATGACCGGGTATTCCCTGCAGTCCGCTGTAAGTGTTACGTACAATCGGAAGGAGACTATAAAGGAACAGGGCAACTATGGCAGGCCATGATCCGATCCCTATAAGAGGGATCATAAAAACCAGAAGGGCTAGTGAGGGAATCGTCTGAATAACGCCGACAGTACTCAGAATAATACTTCCCCATTTTTTATTCCTGAAAGCTATTATTCCCAGAGGAACAGCGGTGAATATAGCGGCAAAGAGCGAAATGATTACAAGAAATAGATGATCCCGGGTATTTCTCAGCAGGCGCGTCCATATTGTTTCATTGGCATAGCTTGATTCAATACCGAAATTATTTTTAATAAATTGTGCAGCCACATAAGTTTCCGGCCTGCCGTTAATCTTAACTTCTGCATTCATTTTAATCATCGTTGATTCGGGAATACTGCCTTCCAGTTTAAGAATTTCCGAAAGCGCCCCGGGGTTCTCATTTTCTGCCTGCTTCCTGTAAAGAAATACTGCCTTATATTCCGGGAAAAAATGCAAATCATCTTTAAGCACTTTAAGATTATAATATTTTATATCCGCATCAGTTGAATAGAAATCGATAACATCTATTGAGCCTTCATCCAGTCCCCTGTAGGCAAGATCATGATCCAGTCCGGTAACATTATTCTGCGGAAGGCTGTAAGCCCGTGATAGTCCCGGCCACCCGTCCTTACGGTCAAGGAATTCATTACTGAAGCCGTATCTTAATTCCGGGTACTTTCTCAAATCCGATATTGAATTAATATGAAATTTCTCAGCCAGGCCCTTTTTCATTCCTATTGCATATGTATCATTAAACCCGAGAGGTTTGCTGATTTCTATATTTTTTGAGCGCAGGATACCTGTCATTTCAGCATTACTTATTGGCTCACCCGAAAGGATTTCCTGCTTAATTGTTCCAGTATATTCGGGATAAATATCTATGTCGCCTCTCACCAAAGCATTCCATAGAACCCTGGTTCCCCCTATCTCTCTCCGGTGGATAGTTTCAGGATTTACAGTCCGCGCCATCTGTGCGGCAATTTCTCCGAGTATCACCGACTCGGTAAATTTTTTGGATCCGACAATAAACCGGGTTTCCTTCGATTGAGGAAAATCAGTATGTGTTGTTAAGATAATAACCAGTAATATTTTATTTAATAAATTCACTTATAACTTGAATTCTATGACGCTTCGCTGAGCCCGGATGAATGAAGAAACGAAAGGATCTGAAGGGTTATCCTTTAATGTTTTAAAATTTCCCTGCTGGATGATAGTACCGTCTTTCATGAGTACTATTTTATCGGCAAAAAAAACTGCTTCATTCAAATCATGTGTAACCATTAAAACTGTCTTCTTCAGAGTGCGGAATATTTCTCTCAGGTCGGACTGTAAATCATACCTTATTAAAGGATCGAGTGCACCGAGGGGTTCATCAAGAAAAAGAAACTCCGGATCCAACATAAGAGCGCGCATAAGGCTTACCCTTTGTCTCTGTCCTCCGGATAATTCAGCAGGAAATTTCGGAAATCCCTCCTGTGGAAATTTTGTGAGTCCGGCTAATTCCTTAATTCTGTTTTTTATTCTTCCATTCTCCCAGCCGATATAACCGGCAAGCAGCGAGACATTTTCTTCTGCGGTGAGATGAGGAAATAAACCGCCTTCCTGAATTACGTACCCGATTTTTAAACGTATTTCACGAAGATTTGAAGGAGTGAGAATCTGATCGTCAATAGAGACCTGACCTGAATCAGGTTTTATAATTCCTGTTAAAACCCTTATAAGTGTGGATTTTCCGCAGCCGCTGGGACCAATTAAAACCGTAGTTTTTTTGTTTTCTATCTCCAATTCAATTCTTTTCAGTGCTTCAGATGAATCGAAGGATTTAGAGATATTGTTTAGTATGATTGACATCAGGCTATAATTTGTTCATCGCAAAATCCGCTATTCTGCAACAAGTATCCGGTAGTCCCACGGCTTCAATTCCAGCCATTCTTTTGATCTGATCCGGGTTTTCTTTTCAGAAAACGGATTTATATACTCACCCGAAATCTGATCACTTTCCAATTCAGTTCTTACTTTTTTATCCGAGAGATTGAATATTGCATACACCTTATCTTCGCCTGACTTACGGACAAAAGCAAAGACTTCACCTTTGCTTGATTTAACCGGTATCATCCGGCCACCTTCAGTGCCATTCCATAACGCCCTGTTTTTTGTTTTTTCATTGAGGAGATCGGTGTAAAGGAGGCGGTATTTACTTTCTTTCCATTCAACAGTATCCTTATCAAAAAACTTAAGCCTTTTATTAAGTCCGGCTTCCTGTCCTGTATACACCAGAGGCATTCCGCTTATAACGCAGGTAAATGCATCGAAAGTCTCCACTGCCTCACCCATCCTCTCGAATACGGTACCGTTCCAGCTATTTTCATCATGATTAGTTGTGAATCTCATTCTGTATGCATCCTGCGGATAGGTATTATTCTCCTTAATAAAATAATCCCTTATTGACTGAACGCTTGTCTTCCCCTGAGCCAGATCGTTCATAAGGTGAAGCAGGTTCCAGGAATAAGTCATATCGAAAGCCTCGTGAAATTCAGGTCCTTCAGCTTCAGCCAGCATAAAAACTTTTTTAACCGTATCCAGTTCAGCACGGACGGATTTCCAGAAATCGAGCGGCACCATTCCGGCAACATCGCATCTGAAGCCGTCTATATCGCATTCCTGAATCCAGTATTTCATTGCGTCAATCATATACTTCCATAATTCTTTATTGTCATAGTTCAGATCAATGACATCATGCCAATCGGCAACAGGAGGAACAAAATTACCAAGTGAATCTTTGGTATAGAATTCGGGATGTTCTTTCACCCATACATTATCCCATGAAGTATGATTTGCAACCCAGTCAATGATAACGTACATACCTGCTTCATGTATCTTCCTTACTGTCTCTTTGAAATCATCAAGTGTTCCGAATTCGGGATTAACAGCTTTGTAATCTTTAATGGAATAATAGCTTCCGAGGCTTCCCTTCCGGTTCTTTTCACCTATTGGGTTTATGGGCATAAACCATACTATCCCTGTCCCAAGATCCTTTAATTCCCGGATGTGTTCATCAAAAGCCTTAAACGTTCCTTCGGGGGTATACTGCCGTGTATTTACTTCATAAATAGAGACGTTATGACTCCAGGCAGGATGCTTGACAGAGATTATATCCTGTGCGGGAGTATAATTAACGAATAAAATTAATACAAATAGAAGGGAGAGTATTTTGGGTTTATAGATTGACATAAATTTCTCTGTAATGTTTATGGTACAGGGTGAATTCTTCCGTACAGAATCCTCCCCTTTTATTAAATTAATTGCTGTGATTACAATTCAGAAGTATTTTCTCTGCCTCTGTTCTTTTCAGCCTCGGTTTGAAACTGCCGGTTTTCAAAAATATCTCCGTCTTTACCAGTGGCAGCGGCTTTCTCTATTTTAACTTTTTCTTTAATCTGTTCATATTTCTGCAGCAAGGTCTGGCTCCTGGAAATTTCCTCAAGGAGTTTTGTTTTCTTTGCTGCAAGTTTAGTTATATACCCCCGCTGTTCTTCATGCTCAAGTTTTAATTGTCCTATAGAAGACTGAAGTTCAGATAATTCTTTCCTGGATTCGGAAATTTTTTCCCTGGTAATATGAAGCCTATCTTCATATTCGGATAATTCTTCATCAACTTCATGTTTTTTGGTACGGGATTTCTCAAACCGCTCGTTCATATCATTAAGGATCTCTTTCATATTATCTTCGATTGACTGCTTCTTGCTCATCAGGTACTCGGTTTCCATCCGGAGTCCGTCGTTACGGCGTAAAATTTCTGTCGTCTTATCATCAAGCGACTCAATATCCTGTCTTATAATTTCCTTCTCCTCCTCAAGTTCTTTAAGCGAATCCTGCAGAGAATTGATTTCTGCCTGCCTCATACCAAGCACTCTCTCACTTTCCTCAAGCGCTGCAATCTTTTCAAACAGTGTCTCATCCTTTTCATTTATTTCTTTTTCCTTATCCATAACAACTTTCTCATAGAAAATCCGTTTCCGGCTAAGCTCATTCACATCCCTGCTGTATTTCTGGAATACTTTCCCGAACCTTTCTTCAAGAGCGGTATTCTCATTTTCAGTTTCAACTTTTTTCTTTTCCAGAAGCGGGAGAGTCTGCCTGAGTAAATCAGACTGCTCTTTAAGCTTTTCATAAACCTCAACCTGATCGCTGATCTTTCGGCTTAATTCTTTTTTTAGTGCTTCCGAGTTGTCAATTTCATTCTCAAGAGCAGTAAGCTTATTCTCAAGCAAAGTAAATTCCTCACTAAGCTTTGTTAATCTGCTACTTTTAGTTTCAAGTTCAGTGGTAATATCAAAAAGTTCATGCCTGCTTATTATTCTTTTCATCCGAAATCCTGCTGTAGTCATTCGAGACAGTATGTATAGAATTTGATCTTTCCCTCAGTTCTGAATCCAGTTCTTTAAGATCTTTATCCAGTTCAACTTCTTTCTCCTGCTTATGAGCAATATTTTTGATAAGCATATTGAGTATTTCATCTTTAGCTTTAATTTCCTCTTCCTGGTTTGCGATGTTATTACTCAGATCGCCCTCTTTTTCTTTTAACCTGGCAACATTGTTAAGCAGCCTTACTTCTTCACCGGAATAATATTCTTTCTCTCTTTTTTTCTCTTCGATTTCTTTATATAAGTCCTTAAGGTTCTGCCTCTCAGTTTTATCACGTTCCTGAAGGGTTTCAACCTTTTTTATCAGTTCTTTGACCTCTTCCTTTTTACTTTCAATCCCCCTCAATATTTTCAACTCACGTTTTCTAAGGTCCTCTAAAATTTTTTCTTCAGCTTTTAACTTTCCTTCGTCATCATTTTTAATTTCTTCTCCGGGTACTTCCCTCCGGTTCAAAATATTTTCCAATTTCGTATTTAATCTTCTGATTTCTTTCCTTTGAGTTTCATTCTCCTTTTTGAGGCGATTATAACTTTCGGTATCCTCATTATCACTCGTATTTTCTTCGGCAGAAGAACCGGACAGAGCTTCAAATTCTTTTTTTAGTGCTTCCACCCTGTTATTGTAGTCAATCAGTGTATGCTGAAGTACTTTTTTAAGTCCGTTCAATTCAGGAATTTTATTCGACAATTCATCTAATTCAGATTCCCTGATTTTCTTATCATTTTTCAGAATCTGTATTTCATCTGATAACTCTTCTTTTGCTGAATATAAGGCGGCAATTTCGCCCTGAAGCCTTTTCAGAATATCCTCCAGGTCATTTGCTTTGTCTTCCTGCTCACTATAAACGTGAAGCTGATTTTTTAGTTCCTGGTTCTCTTTCCTCAGGGCTTCATTTATTTTTGAGTTAAAAATTGCCATTGCCTGGTCTCCCGAAAAACTTAATATAGTTAGTCCTCAAAACAATATCTAAAATACAGAGGGGATATCAAAAAAGATATTAATAATGTATGAACTTAATTATTAGGAGCTAAATTATCAATCAGATTTCAGCTTTTCAGAGAGTGACCGTCACCCAGTACTTTTACTTCATCTCCGAGAGTATCTTCAATATATATCATCTGAACTGCGACAATAACACATACCATCATCGGAGTTGCAAGGATTAAACCAAATATCCCAAGCAGAACGCCTGCCAGTATCTGGCTGGAAATAAGAAGAGCCGGAGGTATGGAGACCGCCTTTTTCTGAATCTGGGGTGTGATGAGATAGCTCTCAAGGGTCTGAATACCGACATAAAGAGCAACTATCCATAAACCTTTTACGGGGCTTATTACAAGTCCGAACAGAACCGCAGGAACAGCAGAAATAACGGGCCCGAGATTTGGGACAAAGGTAAGAATGGCCGCAAAAATGCCGAGAGTTACTGGCATAGGAATATTAAAGATCCATAAACCAATTGCCGTAAGGATTCCAATTACCAGCATGGAAGCAATTCTTCCGACAAACCACCACTTGAGAGCGTTATTCATTGCCTCCAGCACCTCTCTGGCCCTTTTTCTGTTTCGGGGAGGAAATAGCTTTATCACACCTCTTATATATATTTCCGGACTGAATGCAGAATAGAGTCCTATGACGAGGACAATAAATAAATTAACAAAGGCTCCCAATGTGGATGAAAATATTCCGGTAATCCGGCTTATCATATCACTGTCAGAGCTAAAGTCGTTTATGACATTTTCTATACTCTGAACAATGGATCTGCCCCAGTCTGATTTAGTCAGTTCCCCTTTTAAATGGTCCCATGCCGTTGGTATCTGTTCTTTCATGCTAATAAATCCGTCAGCAATGCTTGGACCAAGCATCCAGATTCCCCCGGTAGTTATGATAATAAAAACAACGAGTACAATTACAAGAGACATAGAAGAAGATACCTCCGTCCGGTCTGCAAGAAAAGAAGCGATCCCCCTGAGAAATACAGCCAAAAGAATACCGGCAAAAATAAGCAGCATTACCTGTATAGCTTCTACGAACAATATTATTAAAGCTACAACAAGAACAACAACTCCAATGGTATAAAGTACCTTTTGCGAATATGTATCTTTATTCAAAGCCCGGCCTTTAGTTAAAAGAAGAGGTATATAAATGCAATTTAAATTTTTGAAGGTAATTTACTGTATGCTCACTCACGCAGAAGCCGGAAGATGATCAATATTCTCAGGACAGGTTGTTTCTTTCTTTACGGTACATATTCCTGAATCTAATTTTCTCGAGCTGTCTTTCGATAATTAGATCTGCAAGCCGCCCGGGAATATACTCCCTGTTTTTTGAACCGAATAATTCATTCAACTTGTTCTCATGAATATCAATGCGATACAGAATATTTAGCAGTTTTTCATAGTTAGTCTCCATTAGTTCAGTTATTTTCAGGGTAAGGTGTTTCTTTAACTGGGCAAGGTTATCAATACCTTCAGGTGTAATTACCGACGTAATACCCGCTTTATCAAAATCCCTTGAGATTGTTTCGGTAACTTCAATTACCTGGTTTTTCTCTTCATTCATAATTCCCTCATTCAGCAATTAAAAAACATTATTTGAAATATTTACCAAACCTTCTGCTGTTTTTTAACTTTCTGTTAAATGCGTCCGATGATTTGGCAAAACAGAATGCGGCCGGAATAAAAAATACAAATCCGGGTATAACCGGAAGTATTAGTCCTATTATTCCTATGACAGCAAATAAACAGCCGCACCAGAAGAAAAACAGCCTGGTTATTTTATTTGGAGAAGGCTCAACTTTCATTATAAGAATATAAACAGCTAGCCTGATAAACAAAAGTAATTTCAGACGAGAAAACTATAATTGAATTTTTCCCTGATTTCCTTCACGATGCTGTACGCGCCGAATGTAAAAAATGGAGCTGCCATAACGTCAATAAAGTAATGAACATGCTGCAGAATTACACTCACTCCAATTACGACCGTAAAGATCAAAAATATCTGTTTAAAAGGTTTTTTATCGACAACAAGGAACAGAAGAAATAAAGTAGCCGTATGTCCTGAGAAAAAAAGATCTTTGGTAAGCAGCTTACCTGAACCGAAGATCTGGACAAACGGATCATTAAGCGGTATCATATCCAGCGGAGGATTAAACGGAAGAGAGTACATTGCAGTAATTCTGACTAATATCAGGACTGTATATATCTGAATTGCAAGGATGAGGCGGACAGGGTTTCTTATCAGGATTATAATGCCGGAAAATAATGACAGATATATTAACGAAAATATCAGCCAGGTAAGATCTATCGGATGAAAAAGACTGAGCACCGGGTCTCTGAATGAGAACCCTTCCCTGGTTTCGACATAATTAAGGAAGGTGGAATAAAAGTAAAGTACTACTGCCAGAATTATAACGGAAATTAAAAGTTTGTACTCTACATTCTTTAATTTATAGGAATCGGTCCAGGCAGGGGAAGTCATGTATTTTCTATGTTAATATTGTCCAGGAAATATGGAAGCATTTTATGCCAAGTAGGCCAGTCATGCGCCATATCCTCTCCCCACAGGTCAAACCAGTGAGAAATATTTTTGGAGTGAAGAATATCAGATAACTGCTTCGATGCTCCAGGGTCCTCATAAGCCCCTTGTCCGCTGGCAATGATTATATTTTTTCTCCTTATAGTAGAAAGGATTTCCTCGTCAGTTAATGCAGGAAGGTAGTCAACAGGTGAGTTAAAATAACAGGTATCATCAAAATAACCGTCAGTGTAATGCCTGAGATCATAAATACCACTCATTGCAATCAGTCCCTCAAACAAATCCGGTCTTTTGAAAAAAATATTAGCTGCGTGGTATGCTCCAAGAGACGCCCCTGAAGTAATTATCGGAACTTCACCTCTACAGTGCTCTATGATAAATGGAATTACTTCTTCCATAACATACCTGTTGTACAGCTCATGTCTTTCAGCTTTTTGAGAAGGATTCAGGTTTTTATTCATCCAGGTTTCATTATTCACACTATTTATTGAAAAGACCTTAAGTGTACCGTTATCAATAAATTCCGCAATACTATCAATGAGGTTAAATCTTTCATATTCAAGATAATCTGCTCCTGCGGTAGGAAACATGAGGAGGGCATAGCCATAATAACCATATACAGCAACCTCCATACTCTTTTGAAGGTTGTCACTATTCCATTTATGAATTTCTTTTTGCATTTTCGCCTTTAAGGTATGTCAAAAAGATAATTTCCCTTATCAATTTCTAAATTTTTTCGCACTTTTCAAAGCTATAAAGCTTTTCCGTGACCGGGTATACCCCCGGATGGGCAAGCAGAGCGAAGATTATATACTCAACCTAACAATTCCAAATTGAGGCACTGACCTGCAGAGCGGATCTCGCCCCAGAATTAATATTTGTCACACTATTGATATTTTTAACAGCTAAAAAATTGCGTTTCCTCGCCGTTTTAAGTGTCGCATTTTGAGTCCACCTACTACATAAAAGGCGCATGACAGGCGGACACAAAAAGACTGATAGTAGTCTGCCATTTTGTCATACTTGTTGATTATGTAAACAGAAAACCTTTTTTAGCAGCTCCTCTATTTATACAGCAAGTTTTAATAAAAATCCCATAAGTATACCTGCGGCAACTGCGCTTCCTATAACTCCCGCGACATTCGGAGCCATCGCATGCATCAGCAGGTGATTGGTCGGGTCTTCTTTTAATCCAAGCATTTGAGAAACCCGTGCACTATCAGGGACAGCAGAGACACCTGCAGAGCCGATGAGGGGGTTGATCTTATTTCCCTCCTTTAAAAACAAATTCATTACTTTAGCAAACATTACTCCTCCGGCCGTAGCCACTGCAAATGAAAGAGCTCCAAGTACAAATATAAAGATGGAATGAGGAGTAAGGAATATTGTAGCTTGTGTGGATGCACCCACTGTAACTCCCAGCAGAATCGTAACAATATCAATTAAAGCATTCTTTGCAGTATCTCCCAGTCTTTTCGTAACACCACATTCTTTTAAAAGGTTACCGAAGAAAAGCATACCCAGTAAAGGAAGAGCACCCGGGGAAATGAACGTTGTCAGTAGCATACCGACGATAGGAAAGAGTATCTTTTCCGTTCTTGCAACCGTCCTTGCCGGTTTCATTCTTATCAGCCGTTCTCTTTTTGAAGTTAGCAGCTTCATTATAGGAGGCTGAATTACAGGAACAAGCGCCATATAGGAATACGCTGCAATTGCGATAGGACCGATGAGTTCAGGGGCAAGTTTTGAGGATAAAAAAATTGCAGTGGGACCATCGGCACCCCCTATAATTCCAATTGCGGCAGCCTGCTGCTGTGAAAATCCCAAGGCTATTGCTCCAAGGAAAGTAATAAAGATACCCACCTGGGCAGCGGCCCCGAGAAGAAGTAATTTAGGATTTGAAAGCAATGCCGAAAAATCTGTCATAGCTCCTATCCCGAGAAAAATCAAAGGCGGATATATTCCTTTGAGGACACCGTAATAAAGATAATTAAGCACACTGCCGTTTTCATATATACCGATCTGCAGACCAACGTTTTCAAGGAAAGGTATATTGCCTATGAGGATACCGAATCCTATCGGTATAAGAAGCAGCGGTTCATATTCTTTTTTAATAGCCAGATAAATGAACAGCAAACCAACCACAATCATTATTAAATGACCAATAGTCACGTTTGCGAAACCTGTAAAACTGAGGAAATGTTTTAGTCCTTCCATCTATCAATCACCGATCTCAACAAGCAGATCCCCTTCAAGAACAGAATCACCGGCTTTTATTTTAACGCTGAGAATTGTTCCCTCCCTGTCGGAATTAATATTATTTTCCATCTTCATAGCTTCCATTATGAGAAGCTTGTCTCCCATTTTAACCTTATCACCGGGTTTTATTTTGACATCTAAAATTGTCCCCGGAAGTGGGGCTTTAATTACTCCTGCTCCCTTTCGTTCGGACGGTTTGCTTGTCTTAGGGATATCTCCTCCCGCGGATGGTTCTACTTTTGTCCTCACCAGCTTGGGAGTTTTAACTTTTTTAACTTCCTGTTCTACATCCACCTTATACACTGTTCCGTTTACATCGATTTCAGCTGCATTGTCTTCAAAGCTTAGAATTTCAACATCATATTTATTACCCTGAATAGTAAATTTGAATTTTTTCATTTCACTTCCGCCTTTTTGCGGGGTATTCCCTTAGTCCGTATATTTTTGAACTCCATGGGGAATAACTCCTTTGAACTTTTTTAATTGTTAAAACCGTACTTTCAATGTCGTGCACCTCCTCAAAATACAGGTACAGTGCCGCTGAGATTGCAGCATTTATTTCCCCTGACACAGAAATATCCTTACCACTGCTGCTACTGATCTCCCCCTGTTTTGCGAGTTTACTTCTTACACGGAACTGAAGAAACCGGGAGAGATTAACAAACATCATATACATAAGGAGCAGAGCGATAAAGACAACAAGATAACCCACAACCGAAATGAATATTCCCTGTGAATTTAAAATGTTGGAAGGGTTAAACTCAATCTTATTTAACAGCTGATCTGCATTTAAAGAATTGCTTATTGAATCCGCAGCACTTTTTATAGTATCAGCGCTAACCTGGTAATACATTTTCCACCTCCCTTATAATGGAATATTGGAATGTTTCTTCGGAGGATTCACATCTTTTTTGGTCGAAAGCATCTGCAGTGCCCTAATTACCCGGAAACGCGTATTCCTGGGTTCAATTACATCATCTATATATCCATATTTGGCGGCAACATATGGTGTGGCAAATTTCTTTCTGTATTCTTCTTCTTTTTCCTTGAGGAACTTTATTCTTTCTTCCGTATCCTCAATCATCTGAAGGTGTTTGTAATGGAGTACCTCGATTGCACCTTTAGGTCCCATTACAGCAATCTCAGCACCAGGCCAGGCATAGTTTATATCTCCGCGCAGGTGCTTCGAGCTCATAACATCATATGCGCCGCCGTACGCCTTACGCAGAATCACGGTTACCTTGGGTACTGTTGCTTCACCATATGCAAAGAGAAGCTTTGCGCCATGTATTATTATCCCTCCGTATTCCTGTGAAGTGCCTGGTAAAAAGCCAGGAACATCTACAAGGGTCACTATGGGAAAATTGAATGAGTCGCAGAATCTGACAAACCGGGCTGCTTTTCTCGATGCATTTATATCCAGCACTCCTGCAAGATAATCAGGCTGATTGGCTACTATTCCGACAGGCTGACCATTAAACCTTGCAAACCCTGTAACTATATTAGGAGCAAATACACGCTGGATTTCGAGGAATTCACCCTCATCAACGACCGAATAAATTATATCCTTAACATCATACGGTTTGTTCGGATTCTCAGGAATTATTTCATTCAGAGAATCCTCAAGCCTGTCTATGGGATCATTACATACAATTGAAGGAGGATCTTCGAGATTGTTCTGAGGCATAAAGCTTATTAGTTTTCTTATCAGCTGAATGCCTTCTTCTTCAGTCTCTGCAACAAAATGTGATACACCTGACTTGGTTGAATGAATGGATGATCCACCAAGTTCCTCATCAGATACATCTTCGCCAGTCACCGTTTTTACAACCTTAGGACCGGTAACAAACATGTAGCTGGTAGCCCTGGTCATAATGATGAAGTCGGTTAAAGCAGGAGAGTAGACTGCTCCGCCGGCGCAGGGACCGAATACTGCTGAAATCTGAGGTACAACTCCCGAAGCAAGTATATTCCGTTCAAAAATATCCGCGTAACCCCCAAGGCTTTTGACCCCCTCCTGAATTCTTGCCCCGCCGCTGTCATTAATTCCGATAACAGGGGCACCCACTTTCATTGCTTTGTCCATTACTTTACAGATCTTCTGCGCATACATTTCAGAAAGAGAACCGCCGAAAACTGTGAAGTCCTGCGAAAAGACATAAACAAGTCTGCCGTCAATAGTACCATATCCGGTAACAACACCGTCAGAAAGATATGCTTCTTTATCCAGTCCGAAATCTATACTTCTATGAGAAACGAACATATCGAATTCTTCAAAACTTCCTTCATCAAGAAGGAGATCAAGTCTTTCACGTGCTGTGTATTTCCCCTTTTTATGCTGAGCTTCAATTCTTTTCTCACCGCCGCCAAGCCGCGCCTGGTTGCGGAGATCCATAAGCTCCTTTACTTTATCGCGCGTCGCCATAATCTATCCGTTATTTATATATGATTGGAATCCCGATCGGGGCTTTTAAGTCCGATCCGGCTTTTCACATAATTCTGTAAGAACCCCGTAAGAAGATTTGGGATGGATAAATGCTATGTCCAGGCCTTCTGCTCCCCTACGCGGACTTACATCAATTAATTTTATTTCTTTCTTTTTTAATTCATTAAGGGCGGAAGAAAGATCATTTACTGCGAAAGCTAAATGATGAACGCCTTCTCCTCTTTTTTCTATAAATTTTCCTATCGGTCCTTCCGGATCTGTTGTTTCCAGAAGTTCTATTTTTGTCTGTCCTATCTGAAAAAAAGCCGTCTTCACTTTTTGATCTTTAACTTCCTCCACAGCGTAGCATTTTAACCCGAGAACATCCTCGTAATATTTTATTGATTCTTCAAGATTTTTAACAGCTATTCCAATATGTTCAATATGGGTTAAGTCCATTTCAACACCTTTATTTAAATGACAACATGTTCCCTATACTCTCCAAAGACAACCCGCATCGTGTTGCAGATCTCTCCAACACTGGCGTAGGCCTTAACCGCTTCAATAATGGGAGGCATAAGGTTACCGTTACCTTCGGCAGTTTCCTTCAACTTCTTTAATGATTCCTGAACTTTATTGTTGTCTCTTTCTTTTCTGACTTTGTTGAGAAATTCTATTTGATCCTCCTGGACTTTCATATCGATTTTCAGGAGTTCGGGTTCTTCATCCGTATCTGTACAGAATTTATTCATACCCACAATTGTACGTTTACCGCTTTCAATCTGTTTCTCATATTCGTACGCAGCTTTCTGAATCTCCATCTGGACAAATCCTTCCTCAATGGCCTTTATCATCCCTCCCATAGCGTCGATGCGGTTTATATAATCCTCAGCTTCTCTTTCTATCTGATCAGTCATAGCTTCAACAAAATACGAACCGGCAAGCGGATCGATTGTATTCGTAACGCCGCTTTCATATGCAACTATCTGCTGAGTACGTAATGCTATACGGACAGAGTTTTCAGTCGGCAGAGCCAGTGCTTCGTCTTTTGAATTTGTATGGAGGCTCTGCGTACCTCCCAGTACTGCCGCCAGAGTCTGCACTGTAACCCTGACAATATTATTATCAACCTGCTGTGCAGTTAAGGTAGAACCTGCCGTCTGGGTATGAAACCTCAGCATCATTGACCTGGATTTTTTTGCATTAAAACGATCCTTTACGATCCGTGCCCACAGCCTTCTGGCAGCCCGGAATTTTGCAACTTCCTCAAGCAGATCATTATGCGAGTTAAAAAAGAATGAGAGCTGTCCAGCAAAGTCGTCTATATTCAGTCCAGCATTTAATGCTGCTTCAGCATAAGCTATCCCGTTCGCCAGGGTAAAACCAACTTCCTGGGCAGCGGTAGATCCCGCTTCCCTGATATGATATCCTGATATAGAAATTGTATTCCACTGGGGAACTTCTTTTGCACAGAATTCGAAGATATTGGTGATGATCCTCATCGAGGGCTTTGGAGGATAAATATATGTTCCCCTCGCAATATATTCCTTAAGAAGATCATTCTGTATCGTTCCGCTTATTTTATCCCGCGAATATCCCTGTTTCTCAGCAACAGCAATGTACATCGCAAGTAATACGGATGCAGATGCATTTATCGTCATTGAGGTTGAAATTTTATCAAGCGGAATTTTGTCAAACAGTACTTCCATATCTGCAAGTGTATCTATCGCAACCCCTACTTTTCCAACCTCACCGTAGCATAAAGGATCATCGCTGTCATATCCGATCTGGGTGGGAAGATCAAAGGCAACCGAAAGTCCGCTGGTACCCTGCTCCAGCAGGTACCTGTAACGCTGATTCGACTCTTTCGCTGTTCCGAATCCCGCATACTGGCGCATAGTCCACAGCCTTCCTCTGTACATAGTAGGCTGAATTCCCCGTGTATAAGGATATTGTCCGGGAAAACCTGTTTTTACTAAATACTTTTCTTCAGTTTCTGCCGGAATATATAAAGGTTTGACTGGTGTAAATGACACCGTTGAAAATTCTTCTTCTCTCTCAGGAAATTTTGATGCGCTTTTCTGATATGTCTTTTCTTCCCACTCTTTATAAGCCTGCTGAACTTTGTTCTTCAACTCGTCAATTGAGGCCACAATTCCTCCAAACTTTATTTGATCTATGCAGATAATAATATAACTGCACACTCAAAAATAAATGAATAATTGCACTAAGAAAATTTTTAGCCGCCCAAAGGGTCTATTATTCTGAAATTTAATATAAATTCTCTCCTTTTCAGTACCGGAGTGCAAATTTTTTCAACAGCAGGAACTATTTAAGGAGGTTTTGCGTTTTCTCATTACAGGATTAACTCAAATGAAAAAAGCAATAATTATAGGTTCAGGACTCGGTGGTCTATCAACAGCTCTGAGGTTGAGTACTTCAGGATACAAAGTTTCCGTTATTGAAAAATATTCAAAGCCAGGAGGGAGATTAAACCAGCTCAAAAAAGAAGGTTTTACTTTTGATGTGGGTCCTTCCTTCATGAGTATGAGCTACGAGCTTGATGAACTTTTCAGGAGTACAGGTGAGAAAAATCCTGTAATTTTAACCGAACTTGATCCTCTCTACCAGGTTTATTTTGAAGGTGGAAGCAGGCCTTTCAAAATCTGGAAAGACCTGAATAAGCTGGAAGAGGAATTTAAGGATATTGAACCGGGTCTGGGTGCTAAAGTAAAAAGCTATCTAAGCAAAGCGGGGGAATTCTTTCACGACACCGAAGATAAAGTTATAAAATCGAACTATGTAAATGTACTTGATTATTTATTGAAACTGACGAGAGTTCCCCTTAAGCATCTCCCTTACCTTTTCAGAAATATGTGGAAGGAAGTAGAACGCAACTTTGATTCTGATGAGGTGAAGATAATCTTTTCGCTTGTAGCTTTTTTTCTGGGATCAACTCCTTTTCAGACTCCCGCCATTTATTCCCTGCTTAACTATACTGAAATGAAGCATGATGGTTACTGGAAAGTTGAAGGCGGGATGTATAAACTGGTTGAAGAACTCGTAAGAATTCTGGAAAGAAAAGGAGTTGAATTCCATTATAATACTGAGATTGTATCAGTCGGAAGCTCAAATGGTAAACTGCTTTCACTCCTTGATAATAATGGAGAGGAGTGGACCGCTGATATTTTCATTTCAAATTCAGATGCAGCTTCCTTCAGAGGAAAAATCCTGGGTAGAAAAAACTTCAGAGAAGAAAAACTGGACAAAATGGACTGGACGCTGGCTCCTTTTACCATATATCTCGGTGTTAAAGGTAAGATGGATGGTTTAATGCATCATAATTATTTCCTTGGTAAAAATTTCAGGGAATACGCAGATAAGATATTCACCTCATCGGTTAGTCCCCGAAAGCCTTACTATTATGTAAACGTATCCTCCAAATCCTGGCCTGAATCTGCTCCTGAAGGCTGCGAGAATCTCTTTGTTCTCTGCCCGGTACCCGACAGGAGATTTAAGTCGGAGTGGGAAGACAAGAATGAGCTTGCAGAGAATATAATCAGAGACCTGTCCGCAAGGATTAATTTTGATATTGAAAAGAATCTGATAGTAAAGGAGGTCTGGAGTCCTGCTGACTGGGAGGATAAATTTAATCTTTATAGAGGATCAGGACTTGGTTTAGCACACGGCATAAACCAGGTTGGCGGATTCAGGCCCAAAAATCAGGACGAGGAATTCCCAAACCTGTTTTATGTGGGAGCTTCAACAATCCCGGGAACAGGATTACCCATGGTTATTATTAGTTCAAAGCTGGTTTTAGAAAAGATTGAAAAGGAATATGGAAGCAGTTTATCATAATACAGCTTTTAAAATCAGCCGGGTTATAACTCATAGTTACAGCACATCTTTCAGCCTGGGCATACGCGTTTTTTCACCTTCCTACAGAGATGCAATATACGCTGTCTACGGCTATGTAAGGCTCGCTGATGAAATAGTGGATTCGTTCCATAATTACGATAAAAAACTTTTACTGGATGATTTCCGTCAGGAAACTTTTAATGCAGTAAAAAGAGGAATTTCGACCAATCCCGTTATCAATTCTTTTCAGCTGGCAGTAAACAAATATGAAATAGATTTAAAATATGTTGAGGATTTTCTTAATAGTATGGAAATGGATTTATCCAATAACTATTACGAAACCGAAGTATATGATGAGTATATATACGGATCAGCCGAAGTAGTAGGTTTAATGTGCCTGAAAGTTTTCTGTCATGGTCACCCGGGATTGTTTGAGGAACTGCTGGGACCTGCCAGAAGTCTGGGTTCAGCCTTTCAGAAAGTAAATTTCCTCAGGGATATCCAAAGTGATTTGAACGAACGAGGGCGCATATACCTGCCCGGAATAAACGAGAAAAAAAATATTACAGAAACGAACAAGAAAAAGCTTGAAGATGACATCATTGCAGAATTTGAAATGGCTTTGCAAGGTATTAAAAAACTCCCGGCAGGTGTAAAGCTGGGTGTTTATTCTGCATACCTGTATTACCGGGGATTGTTTAATAAGATCAGGAAAAGCGATGTTGAAATATTATTACGTAAAAGAGTCCGTGTCTCAAACCTGTCTAAAATTCTGCTCTTATTAAAATCCTGGTTTGAAGTAAAGATTTTGAAAACATGCTAATGTACGGACCGATATGAGATTTCAACACGGCATAATTGTATTTATTTTCCTTGCGGTTAAGGTATACGGCTCAATGTTAACTCCGGATAGTGCTTCGATAAATTTCCTGAGGAATGGTTTTTACGCTGCGGTTGAAGATGAAGATAAAGTAAATGTACTTGAGCAGTTTATAGTATCCATATATTCAGATGACTATTCCAGCTACAGCCCTCTTATTCTTGCTTACTATGGTGGAATTCAGACACTGAAAGCTAAACACGTTTTTAATCCGGTCTCAAAGTTAAGTCACCTCATTTTTGGTTTGAACAGACTGGAAGAAGCTGTGGCTGAGAGTCCGGGAAATCTTGAGATCAGATTTATGCGTTTTTCAATTCTCCATCATGTTCCGGGTTTCCTGGGATATTCGGAAGAGAGAGAAGCTGATAAAGATAAAATATGTCAGCTGCTGCTTCAAAAAGATTACTCTTCAACGGGCTATGAAATTCAAAAAGGTATGGCTGAATTTATGCTGGAGTCAGAAAGATTAAACTATAACCAGGAAAGATTAATCAGGCATTTAATCTCTTCCTTCGCAAAAAAATGAGTACATATTTACTTATAAATTTCCTCATAATTTTATTCCCCCTGCTGCTAAGCTTCGATAAAAAGACTGCTTATTACAAAAATCTGCTCCACGTATTGATATCTGTAATAATTGTTGGCGCTGTTTTTATAATATGGGATTCAATTGCCGTAACAAGAGGTGACTGGAGTTTTAATATTGAGTTCGTGGGGAGTACACGCGTATTTAATCTTCCACTGGAAGAAATCCTTTTCTTTATAACCGCTCCCTACAGCTGTATTTTTATCTATGAAGTATTGAGAAATTACGTTCGTGAAAAACAGCTGCGAATTAACAATGGAATGATACTCTTTTTTGCTTTCATCTTAATTGCATCTGCTTTAGTCTTCAGAGATCAATATTATACTTTCACTGTGCTTCTCTTCTCAACTTTTTTTCTTCTAACAGGATTATTCAAATTTAATTATATATTGAGGTCGAAAATTTACTGGCTCACAATATTGCTTTCTTACGTTCCGTTTCTGATTGTAAACTATCTGTTGACATCCCTGCCCATAGTTATGTATAACGCGGATGCAATTTGGGGATACAGACTCATAACCATCCCTGTTGAAGATTTTTTTTATTCGTATGTAATGATATCATTTTATCTTCTCATTTATGTGATTTCCAGAAGGTTCATAGGAAAGATTTCCAATGCTTAAATCTGCAGATAATACAGATATAGGAATTATAGGAGCAGGCCTGGGCGGACTTTCGGCAGCCGCGTATCTAAGTGCTGCAGGATTCCATGTTTCGGTATTTGAAAAGAACCATTACGCAGGTGGAAAAGCAGGAACCTTGCAGAAGGAAGGTTTCCGGTTCGATACGGGAGCTTCAGTTGTTACAATGCCTTTCGTACTCCGTGATTTATTTAATGCCTGTAATGAAGATATCGAAGATTATTTAACCATTTCCCGGCTTAATATCAGCTGCAGATACTTTTATCCCGATGGAACCATCATAAATGCATATTCAGATCCTGATAGGTTTGCTGACGAAATAGGATTAAAAACCAATGACCATCCTGAGGCTGTCAAGAGATATTTCAGGTACTGCAGCAGCATTTACAATCTGACCTCAGAACCATTCCTGTTTTCGCCCGAAATAAACCTGAAATCGCTATTAAACCCGAAGTTTCTGAACTCGTTATTGAGTCCTCTCAAGATCGATCCATTCAGAACGATGCATAATGCGAATAAGAGTTTTTTTCGTGATTCTAAAACCCTGCAGCTGTTTGACAGGTTTGCTACATATAATGGCTCCGACCCATATCGGGCACCTGCGACCTTAAATATTATTCCTTATGTCGAGTTAATCCTGGGCACTTATATTATTGCGGAGGGTATTTCAGCGGTTTCGGCAGCTCTTAAAAAACTTGCGGAAGATAAGGGAGCTAAGTTTTATACCGGACAAAATGTCGAAAAAATACTGACTAAAGATGGCTCGGCAGTAGGATTAAGAGCGGGGAATAAGGACTATGTTTTCAATTCAGTGATTTCAAACCTGGATGTGAGAAATACCTACAGGGATCTGCTGGGAAAGCAATTAAAAGAAAAAATAGAACCTTCAATGTCGGGTATTGTTTTTTATTGGGGAATAAAAGGAAATCATAATTCTCTTGAGATACATAATATTATATTCTCTGAAAATTATAAGAAGGAATTTGAAGATATTTCTATTCACAGAAAGTGTCCCGACGATCCGACTATCTATATTTATGTTTCTTCAAGATATAAATCTGATGATGCTCCTGAAGGTTATGAGAATTGGTTTGTAATGGTTAATACCCCTTATAATTCAGGTCAGGACTGGGATCAGGAGGTTGAGAGAATCAGAGAGGTGGCAAAACTCAGGATTCAAAACATAATAGGAATCAATCTCTCTGAAAAAATCGTTTTTGAAGAAATTCTTACTCCTTCCGATATAGAACTGAAAACAGGAAGTTTGTCGGGAAGCATTTACGGGTTTTCTTCCAACAGTAAAACTTCAGCTTTCAGAAGACCTCCCATTAAATCATCTTTTTATAAAAATCTTTTCTTCTGTGGAGGCAGCGTTCATCCCGGCGGTGGTATTCCTTTGGTCCTGTTATCAGGAAAACATGCTTCTGAATTAATATGCAGAGAGTATCTATGATTAAGGCAGAACATAAAAACTGGGCTGAACTGATCTTTAACCCTTATATCAATCATCTGTTAAGAAATAATTTCAATGGGTTCTATGTAACCGGCGACCTGCACGATTTAAGCAAATATCCGGGACTGATAATAACGCCAAATCATTTCTCATGGTGGGATGGGTTTATAACCAGCTTCCTGATAAGAAAACTAACCCGAAAAAAAGTTTTCACGATGATGCTTGAAGATCAGTTAAAAAAATACTGGTTTTTTAAGAAAGTAGGAGCATTTTCTATTAATCCTTCCAATCCGATCAGTATAAACAGGACAATGGATTACACACGGAATGTTCTGAATGAAAAAGAAAATATAGTCGTACTTTATCCGCAGGGAGAAATTCAGTCACTGACATCAGATGATATAATTATAAAACCTGGTCTGAAATTAATTCTTGGAAAAAGCAGCGGTGGAAAATTCGTACTACCATTGGCTTTGAAAATAGAATACGGAAAGAACAAAAAACCCGACATAGCAGCAGGTTTCGGCAGAATATTTTCCGCGGAGGAAATCAGCAGCGATTATGACGCATATGTTAGAGAATTCCTCCTCAATATCAATAGGCTGAAAGCTCTTTCAGATTTCGAAAAATGCAGGAATTTGTTTTGATAATTATAGTGTTTATTGTTCTCTCAGTTTTAACGATTACCGGTATCATAGTTATCTATAATTATCTTACGGCGCCTATCATTAAAATCAAATCCGGAAAAGTATCCGGTGAAAACCTGATTTCGGTTTTGATTCCTGCAAGGAATGAAGAAAAAAATATTTCAAATTGTCTCCAATCGGTGCTGGAACAGGATTATTCCGAAATGGAAATCCTTGTTCTTGACGATAATTCAGAGGATAATACCTACCTTAAAGCTGCTGCATTATCAAATAAAGATAAGAGGATTAAAGTATTGAATGGGAAACCTTTACCTGCCGGATTCACAGGTAAGAATTGGGCCTGTCATCAGCTGTCGCAATCAGCGTCGGGTAAATATCTCCTCTTCATCGATGCAGATGTCACTCTGGAAAAGGGTTCTATTCTTTCGGCCTTTGAGGAAGTTAAAAGATTAAACCTGGGTTTGTTATCGGTATTCCCTTCTCAGAAAATAAAGTCTGCCGGAGAATGGTTAATAGTACCTTTAATGAACTGGCTGCTTTTGACTTTTCTACCTTTATATTTCGTTTACTCTGATAAGTCCCATTCACTAGCGGCTGCCAATGGACAATTTATGTTTTTTGAACGGTCAGCGTATAAAAGCGTAGGAGGACACTATTCAAGTAATTCAATCGTTGCTGAAGATGTAGCATTTGCAAGACTACTAAAACAAAAACACTTCCTTGTTAAAACATACCTGGGAGGAGAGCTGATATCCTGCAGAATGTACAGTAATTTCAAAGATTCCTTTGAAGGTTTTTCAAAGAACTTTTACCCCGGTTCCGGGTTAAATCCATCTGTATTTCTGATTCTTACAGCATTTCTGACATTCTGTTTTAATATTCCCATAATACTGGCATTTATTAATAAAATCTTTATTTTGCCTTTGATGCTGATAATCCTGCAGCGTATTTTAATTTCAGATAGAAGCAGACAGCACTTTTTAATCAACCTGCTGTTTCACCCTTTGCAGATGATAATGTTCTTTTTACTGGGTATAAATTCAGTTATCGTAAGTAAGAAAAAGAAAAGACAATGGAAAGGAAGGAGCTTCTGAAACAAAACCGGTTTATAATCCTTCTTTGTATTATTTTTTTTACAGGATTAATAGGGCATATCATCACTTCATTACGCCCCCTCATGCTGTCACTTACACCCTACCTGCTTTTATTAACGGGAATTTTAGTTCTCTACCTGACTTTAAGAGCAGGTGAACTAAAACTACTTATCTGGTGTTTAATTATATACATTCTGACGTTCGGTCTGGAAGTGGCCGGTGTAAAAACCGAGATGATATTCGGAAGTTACAGCTACGGGAATACATTAGGATTAAAATTTCTGGAGGTCCCTTTAATAATAGGATTTAACTGGGTAATAGTGATCCTCGGTGCTATCACAATAGCAGAACAAATTGATCAGAATATATTTTTAACAGCTTTGTTTGCCGGTACACTGTCAGTTTTATTTGATATTATGATGGAACCTGTGGCGATAAAGCTTCACTACTGGGAATGGAATTCCGGGTTTATTCCTATTGCAAATTACTATTCCTGGTTTGGAATTTCTTTCGTGTCATCGCTGCTTTATGACTTCCTCAAAATAAAAACGAATGATAAAGTGCCGGAGATTTATTTCACAATCCAGTTAACCTTTTTTATTGTACTATCCTTATTTATCTGAATGAGACTATTATGGGAGTGATTATAGCTTTATTGATATTGGTTTTATGGATATCACATTTATTATATTCGTTAATATATGTGAACCCGGTATTGACAGATCCCGTGTTTTATATTCGTATTTTACTGCAGGGTTATCTTTACACCGGGCTATTTATTACTTCACACGATGCAATGCATGGTAATGTGTTACGCAGTAGTATAATTAATAACGCGGCCGGCCGATTATCATCTTTCCTTTTTGCCGGATTATCCTATAAAAAACTTCTTAATAATCATAAAGCTCATCATAAAAATCCGGGACAGGATGATGATCCCGATTTTTATGGAAAATCGCAGAATTTCTTCATATGGTGGATTGTTTTTATGAAACGTTACACAACCATTACTCAGATGATAATAATGGCCTTAATGTTTAACTTATTAAAGATATGGTTTAATGAGTCATCCATCTTCGCCTTCTGGGTAGTGCCGGCTTTATTAGGGACGCTTCAGTTATTTTACTTCGGAACCTATATACCCCATAAATATCCCCATACCGGCGAAATGAGTCCGCATAACGCAAGAACCCTGAAAAAAAATCATTTATGGGGAATGTTAACCTGCTATTTTTTCGGATATCATTTTGAACATCATGAATCTCCGCGTACCCCATGGTGGCAGATGTACAAATTAAAATGATCAGTTAATGGATAGAGCCTTCTTCTCAATCTCGTCAAGGGACTGAATCAGTTCCAATTTGGAAAAAGGTTTTATCAGGAATTTATCGGCACCTGCATTGAAAAACTCCGATATCCTTGCTTCTATAGATTCACTTGAGATAATAACTATAGGACGTTTGTATGGATCATTCTTTTTAAGATCTTTGCAGATCAAAAGACTTTGTGTCCATAGATTCGGATTCACATCAAATATTATAACACCGTAATTGCCGTTCAAGACAATATCTATTTTAAATTCCCTCAGTGAAAATACTTTTATGGTGTGAGAATTTTTAAGAAAAGCTTTTATCAATTCATAAGATTCGCCGCTGTTATCAAGCATCAGGACTTCTTTCCGATTTCCATTACTTCTTATTTTTTCCTGATGGTGACTGATATTCTGAGATAAAGGAAGTGTAAAAGTAAAAGTTGTTCCGACACCTTTAATACTATCAACGAGAAGAGATCCGCCTAATTTTTCAATATATTTTTTAGCCAGAGCTAATCCCAGTCCGTTTCCTTCAAAATTCCTTCCTATATTTAAATCCTCCTGGCTGAAAGGCTTAAAAAGGTGATCCATATATTCGGTGGATATGCCTATACCCGAATCCTTAATTCTGCATATTGCCAGTTCTCTTTCAGTAAGGATATCAGCCTCTATTTCAATAAAGCCTTTTTTGGTAAACTTTTGAGCGTTATTTAACAGGTTATTGATAATATTCTCTGTGCTCTGAACATCAACATCCACATATATTTTATCCTTAAGAAAAGTTGTTTTTACATCAATATTTTTTTTAGAATCAGTTCCCTTAATTAAGTTGATGCATGATTTAAGGATCCCGACAAGGTCAACAGTTTGAATATTCAGTTTATAGTTACCAGCTTCAAGCTGAGCAAAGTCGAGCATTTGAGTGATGCTTTTAAAGAGGCGTTCACTTCCGCTGTAGAGGTTATCAAGGTAGATCCTGTCCTCCGGCCCGAGTTTATCTTTCAGATTCTCTTTAATGATCGATGAATAGCCAAGGATTATATTCAGAGGAGTACGCAGTTCGTGAGAAAGTACATTCAAAAATGTATTCTTCAACCTCTCGGCCTCCCTGTTTCCCAGTCGCGCTTTTTTTATTTCCTCCTCGGTAAGGATCATTTCCGTCTGGTCCATATGGATCATTACTACATAATCGAGATTTTCGTATGAGATATAAAAAAGATTTGTCCGGAAGATTGGAATTGTTACTTCTTTACTTCTTAGAAGTGAATCAGCAAAATCATTCGTTTCGGCATGGCTTTTTTCTTCAAAGGTCTTTTGAATAAGTTCCTGTATGCCGGTTCTTCTCAATTCAACATCTTTAAAAACATTATATTCTTTTAATTCGCTCAGATTATAGCCCCATTGTTTCGAGAATGCCTGGTTTACATAGACTATATTACCTTTACCATTGATGATCTCAATGGGAAAAATCAAGGGATCATATAAAGTGGAGAAGTATATTTCCGTCTTATGTTTCATAATTATCAATTTACAGGCAATGAAAAAACAATAGTGGCGCCGGAATCATTTTTTAATACTTCAATGCTTCCATTATGCTGATCAATTATACTTTTACAAAGGAAAAGTCCATAGCCGCTCCCTCTTGATGTAGGAAGTTCGAACATAGTATTCAGTTTTTCAACGGGGAATCCAGGGCCATTATCTTTTACTTCTACGCTGACTTTATTTCCGGAAGAATACGTTTTAACTCTTATTGTAGCGTCGGGCCTGGCTTCAGTTGAATTAGTAAATAAGTGAACAAGGAGGTGTTGAATCTGTCCTGAATCATAATTACAGGCAGGAACAGTATTGAATTCTGTTTCAAAAGTAACTTTGTTGAATTTTTTCATCGGAGACAGATATTTTATTACTGACTGAACCGTTTTATTTATTTCTCCGTGATCTTTATTCAGGTTTACAATTGAAGTTTCAAGCAGAACCTGAGCATACTTTTGAATATTTCTTATACTGTCTATAGTCACTTTTAATTTTAATTTCAATCTGTCAAAAAAGATCGTATCAATATCATTGCTTCCCGACTCGAATTCTTTATGAGATTTTTCAACAACTCTCATCAGGCTCTCTGTTTCAAGGAGGGCAAGATGAACAAGTCCCTGAAGCGACTGACCTATTTCAGAATCAATGCTGGATTTAAGAGCTTTCCTCTCAGCGATTATAAGCTGGGTATTTGCTTCCTGGAGTGCATTATACGCACTTATCTGACCATGGTATAACTGAGCATTCCTGATTGCGGTGGCTGCCTGACCTGCCAAGATTTCAAAAGTATCTGTAATCTCTCTGACACGTATTTTATGAAGGAACTTGCTGTCTACATAAATTACGCCTATTTTTTTCCCTTCTGTAATAAGGGGGGAACACAAGATTGTCTGAAGTTCAAGCTTTAAAATACTTTTACTTGGATCATAATTATTATCGCTCTGAGCCCCTTCAATAAATTTTGACTGACCGGTCTGGAAAACATCTTCCACAACGGTTGTACTTACTTCAAAGAGTGTTTCAGGCAGAGTATTATTTCCTGAATCAAGCCCAAGCTTGTATTCAAGTTCGCCGGAACTGTTTTTTAGAACAATAAATCCTCTTTCAGAATTCGTCAGCTTTATGGCATTCTTTAAGACAAGCTCAAGTACATCTTCAAGTATTAATGAGCTATTAATACTTTTAACAATATCAAGAATGACCTCAAGATTCTTTATCTTTTCAATAGGTTCATCGGGAGCAACAACTCCGGTATTTGCCTCATCCAGATTCTTCTTAAAATCACTGAATTTCATGAATGCCTGTTCTTTTAGTAACCTGAGATTTAATTAAACTAAAAATATTATAATAACCAAAAAACTTAAATGGTATTATTAATAAACAGATGCCTGATTTTTTAACATCAGGCATTCTTTAACCAATATTCAAAAAAGGATTACCTGGCCCAGATATATCTGGAAAAGTGTGTGATTACTGCATCCTTGACCTCCAGGATACCTCTTTCTGTATCGACTGTCAGCTCTGAATATTCCACTGGATGAGTAAAACCATCAGGATCCAGGTACATAAATTGGATTTCATCAGGGTTAAAGCCTGAAAGATCCAGACCAGTAAACTTTATATCAAAGCGCAGATCCTCATCAAAGAAAATACTGGGAGAAAAATCAATTGAACCATCCAAATCATCAACCTGATATCCGATAGTCTCGATTCCGCTGAATGCATTTTTCGGGATCTTCAGCTTAGCTCTAATCGTAACCTGACCTGATCCAGAGGTATACGATTCATTCATTTTAACCATTCCACCCTTACTGCCATCAATTTCTTCACTAACAGCAAAAACATTATTTTCTATGGTTAGCGAGTTTGATTGAGGGAGCTGAATCACAGACTTTTGTGCTTCCAGAGCCGGAGCACTAGGTTCAAGAACCGACTGAGAACAACCGGCGATGATAAGCATAACCGGAATTAGAAGTAGTAATATTTTTTTCATAAAACCCATCCTGAAGTAGTTGTAGTATAATTAGCCTTCCGGGAGTGAAATAACAAGTTTTCTGCCAGCTATTTTGGATGAATATCGTAATATAATGGGTTTTCGCCGTCTATTTTGTCGGTAATTTTTTCAAAAAAGCAAAAAATACCGTCAGATGCAGATTCAGAGACCCTGAATAAGTTCTTTAATTAAGTCTATCTGCTCTGTGTGTTTAATAGATTTGTAAAAGTTAAGGGATGAAGTAAAGTAGCGGGTTGCTTCCTCTTTCCTGTCCATTTTTTTATACAAAATTCCAAGTTCCAGGGAAGTTTCAGCATAATTCAGTCTGTTTTCAAGTTCTTCATTAATTCGGAGACTTGTAAGGAAGTATGTCTCGGCAAGAGCCAGATTCCCTTTTTCTCTTTCAATTATACCTTTTAACTTGAAATTATCTGCAACCGATAACCTGTCGTCCAGTTTATAACTCAGCTCAAGAGATTTTTTTGTAAAAGCTTCCGCCAGAGAAAGATCATTAAGCTGGATATAAATGAAGGCTTTAGTCAGGTAAGAGATTGCAAGGTTGGATATGTAATTAAGTTTATTTGCGAAGTCGATACTCTGATCGATCTCTCCTAGTGCCTGTTTATACTCATGTTTCTGTGTATGAAGTAGTGCGAGGTTGTGTCTTAATTCTACGATACGGATAATGTTCTTTAATTTATTAAACTTGATTAAAGCCCGGTGAAAATAGTTATAGGAATCCTCATAAGATCCTTTCATACCATTAACGACCCCAAGATTTATTTCTATCATACCCATCAGGTTGGTATCTCTGGTTATATTGAGGTAGGAAAGACAATTTTCAAAATGCTTTTCAGCCTTAAAAAGTTTTCCATAATCAAGATGAATAACTCCCAGCAGGTTTTCACATCTGACATATCCTCGAAAATCTTTTTCTTTTTCAAACAATTTTTTGGCCCTGTTAAGAATAGAAATACTTTTTTTCCATTCAGCCTGTCTGCTGTAAACTGTAGCCAGCAGGTAAAGGCCATGGGCATAAAAAGAATTGAGGTCATCCCTTCTCTTAACTACCTTCGAAAGAGAATCAATTGTCTGTTCAGCAGAAGTGAATTCACCCTGAATAATCGAAAGATTAGCCAGGTGGACAAGGAACTCGGCATATGAGGCATCGCTTAACTTATCTTTAGCGAATGTAATGAGGAGATTAACTTTATAATGAAACTCTGATCCTGAGGGGAAGGGAGAAGCCAGTTGTTTTTTATCTAAATTAGATAGAGAAGATATTTCGTCAGCCTGGGAAGATTTTCCTTTCAAAAGTTTTTTATACTCTGAAATTTCCTTCCTGTTAAAATAGCTTCCTAATACCTTCTCTATTGAGTGTTGTGCTTCTTTAATCACTTTGTTATAATCTTATTCTATACAAGTATAACAAAAATTTTATTATCTAGCCCAGATATATCTGGAAAAATGTGATAGATGAGCATTGGTAACCGATAAGGTTCCATGAACTACATCTACACCGATCTGATCACAGCTGACAGGTTCAATATATGAACCATCATCAGAAATATACGCAAAGTATACATCTGCCGGGTTGACTCCTGAGAGATCAAGGCCGGAAACTGTGGCGTTCAGAAGCACAGGTGCATTGAAAGTAAGTGTGGGATTAAAGTCAATTTCTGCAAATGCGCTGCTGTTGGCAACGTACAGAACCTTCTCTCCCGAGTATGCGCTTGCAGGAACATTGAGACTAGCCTGAACAGTAACAAGACTGGAAGTTCCCTGATAAGAACCGCTAAGCTGGATTGTTCCGCCTGAATTGCCGCTTATATTCTGCGAAGTTGAGAAAGTGGCTTCAGTGGACATGTTCAGAGCTTTGGGCATATTGAACATCTTTGCAGGGTTACCATTCGGACTGGATGCTGTGCTGTTATTTATATCGGAGCAGCCTCCTAACAGCAAACCGGCAAAAAGAATGGAAAATAGAAGTTTTTTCATAGTACTAACACCCTCTCATAATTATGAGTTTTGAAAATAGATTTTAGTTTTTAACTCAAGTGTTGCGCTCACAAGAGTGACTATAAAAAAGCAATGTTTATGCCATTAATCTTTTGTTAAAACGTCAATCGATTTATATTAATAAGAAGGGAGCGAATGTAAATTTTACCGAAGGGAGGTGGTAATGTTGGGATTTTTGTAAAATATTTTTACGATTTTCTTAAAAGATACCAAAAAATCCGAAGGTTCGCAGTTCATTATCTTTCAAATAAGACATCTTTTTAAGCCCTGGGACAGAATACAGATCCGAGAAGCTTATTTTTTTAACAATTTGTCAAGTTTGGGCCTTGAAATCCCGAGCTGTTGCGAAGTCCGAGTCTTATTACCCTTAAATTTTTTAAGAACCTGCTCAGCATATAACTGGTTTAATTCTTCAAGATCCGTGCTAACATAATTTAACTGAAGATTTATAATATGAGGATGGAGTGTAGTAGGAATATTCTTTTCTGATTCCTCAGCCGCAGGGCTGAAGTTGATTATACTAGAAAAGTCTCTCAATTTAAGGTTTTTACTTTCACTCAAAAGAACAGCTCTTTCAACTGAATTCTTCAATTCTCTCACATTTCCCGGCCAGCTGTAATTTAAAATAAAATCTTCAAGATTGCTGTCTATTCTCGATATACGCTTCTTAAACTGTATGTTGTATGCCTTTATGAAATCTTCGAGCAGGACCTGGATATCTTCCTGCCTCTCTCTGAGAGGAGGAATTTCAATTGAAACCGTATTCAGCCTGTAAAACAGATCGCTTCGGAAAGTATTTTCCTCAATCATTTCTTCCAGTTTTCTATTGGTTGCCGATATTATCCGGGCATTTACCGGGATATCGGTTACTCCCCCTAATCTCCTTATCACTTTTTTTTCTATAACTCTCAGGAGCTTAGCCTGTAGGGAAATTGACAAATCCCCTATCTCGTCCAGGAAGAGTGTACCGTTTTCGGCAATTTCAAATAATCCGCTTTTCTTAAACTGAGCGCTCGTAAAAGCACCCTTCTCATGTCCGAATAGTTCAGACTCCAGTAATGCTTCCGGAATTGCAGTACATAAAACATCGACGAATGCACTATTGCTGCCCAGGCTGTTATTATGGATTAATTTGGACAGGAGTCCTTTGCCGGTTCCTGTTTCCCCCAGTATAAGTATGTTCAGCTGAGGTTCTGAGGATATCTTTTTTGCTAATTTCTTAATTTTCGAAACAGAATCAGAAATTCCGATGAAGCCTTCAAAGTCAGCAGAAGTTTCGGAGTCATCCAGAATAAGCTCCCCCTGCCTTCTTGCTTCAAAATCCTCTATGATTTCATCAAGATAAGTTGAAAATTTATAAACTTCATATGGAAGTATAAAAATATCATTGAAGCCTAGTTTAGCAAGAGTGACAGCCAGGAGGGTATTATTTTCCGGTATGATAAATAAATATCTGCTGTTTGCAGGCATTTTAAGTTCGACTGTCTGCTGGATGAGGGGGGATTCAATACCCGAAAGTTTAATAACCAGAATTTCATAGTCTTCAAGAAGAATTTTTTCATTTTTTGGAGTCTGGACATTAATATTTGATCTTTTAAGCTTGGCCAGAGCAGAATTGACAGAAGCATAGTCTTCATCATCCGAATATACTTTTATTACTATTTCTTCAAATGCATCCATAAGTCAAAAAAAATAATCAATTACTCTCTAATCTTTTAAGGGCCTTTTGTCTTTCAGCTTTCTTAAGATAAATTTCTTTAAGCCTTGAAGATTTTATTTGATCGGCAATGTAATATATTGTTTGTAATGTATAATTTTTGAATTCCTCCATGCGAGATATATTTCCTCTCTCCTGATATACCCTGTATAAGTGGAAGAGTATTTTCCAAGTAAGTTCGGTGATACTTATCCCGCTAATAAGATTATATGCTTTTTCATAATAATCCATAAAGGGTTGAGACTTTTCATCCTTAGACAATTCTAAAACTTTCCCAGCCAGGAAATTCTTATAAGCATTATAATACAGATGGTCTTCACATATATCAACAAAATTTTGCTGAGCCAGTTCTTTCTCTGCCTCAACCAAAAGGCGGGAGTTTATTAAATACTCAATTATGGCTATCTGGATTTCACAAAACAAAAAATTATCTGAAAAAGTTTTACTTCTTTCCCTCAGAGAAATTAATACTTCCTGGATGTTTACAGTCTTATTTCTAGATAAATTATATAGTAGTTTTAAATATTGGAAATTGAAATCAGATCTCTCCAGGTTCAGCTGGGACTCAGAGTAAGACCCTATTACCAAATTTAAGTTTTCATAATCTCCCATAACATAAAACACCTTGCCAAGCAGAAAAACTGCCTCTGCCTTTTCAACTTTATTGCCTAGAGCTTCGAAGATATTTGAAGCACGTTTGAGTATATCAATTGCCTTTTCATATTCACATAATATCAAATAAACCTCCCCAAGGTTGATGTATGTAATTCCCAGATTATTATTATCCCCCAGAGTTTTAAATATTGATTCAGCCTCCTGATAGTAATCAATAGCTTTTTCGTAGTTGCATCTTTCCAGGTAATAAATACCAAAATTCAATAAAATTATTCCATTATATAGTAAGTTACCAATAGAATTATTTATATCTATAGCTCTGTTCCAGTGTTCTTCCGCTTTGTTTTTATCGTTAATCATATTAAAAATATTTCCAAGGTTATTCTCCATTGCAGCTACCTTGGTTATTATATTTTCGTGCTTATATAATCTGAGAGAATTCTCAAAGCAGTCTATTGTTTTTTCAGGGTGGTTGTTCTTAAACAGCTCGATCAGACCCTTAATTCTGTAAATCTTTCCTTTTATCTCTGCTGAGGTAGTCCGATCAGCAATTATTTCATCAGAAAGTATTTCAGCCTCTTCATATTTAGCCATTTCATATTCTGCTTCGGTTATCTCAGCTAATATTTCGTTCCGTCTATCAGCACTTTCAATCCTTACCAGGATTGACTCCAGCAGTTTTTTCCCTTCTTCGAGATCCTGACTTGAGATAAGTGCTTTGCCCTTTAGTATTTTTAATGATATCTCTTCCTCTGAAGAGATCGGATACTCTAATAATTCATTGATCCGGGCCAGACTGGCCTGATGTTCGCCAATCTGGAACAGGCAGTTACTTAATGCTATTTTAACTTCTCTAAGGCTGTCATATTTAAGCGGTAAGCTGCTAAGGTGTTCAAGAAGGCTTCTCTCGTATGCGAGTGCCGAGGCATTCCTTGCCCTTGTTATTTCTTCCTTCAGGGTATGGTAAGCAAGCTCGTACTCCCCGGCAGCTTCCCAATGTATTGCAAGCTCATTCTTATTAAAATCAGAGATTCTGCCGGATACCAGCCCTGCTATTTTTAAATGTGCTTCTCTTAAGTCTTCAATGGTTGAACAGATATATTCCTTTATTCCCCTGGAAGTAAATTGTGTAACACTTAAAACAGGATTGAAATGAAGAATATTAGCCTCTGCCAATTTAATCAAGGTATAGGTAATATCCTGTTCCACCCGATCTGTCAGCAATGTTATTGTATTTATGTCCAAATTGATATTAAACAAAGAAAGGAAAATTGCGATATCTCTGCTGCCGGAATCAAGATTATCAATTCTGAATTTATAAATATCCTCCTGATTCCCTTTAAGAATTTCGTCGGTATTTTTATCGATCCTGAGTAAAGGACCATTAACGGTGAATTTCAATATATCAAGGACAATCAAATCCTTTAGAAAAATCTCAATACTGCCAGGTAAAAGATCAGAATATAGAATTACAGCTTTTTTGATTTCTTCACTGGGGTAAAATTCAGCAAAACTGTTGTGTACAAACTCCGTAACTTCAGTCTCGGTAAACGGATTCAGGTTAATTACCTGGAGACTATTTACGGCTTTCGATTTATATTGAATTGAAGAGTCTTCGGTTAGTACAACTTTTATTTTATTTACCTGAAGTATAGGGATAAGCTGGATGAAGATCTCAAAGTCGAAATTACTAATCAGGTTAAAGTTATCTATTAATAAAACGAACCTGCCGGCGGAAATTAATTTAATTATTACAGATTTAAGCTGCTCAGCAAGGTTTGTACTTTTTCCATCTAGTAACTCCTTTATCCCGGCAAGAATCTCGCTGTCGATCCCGAAATAAATATTCTCCTGGTAGAGAATTTTCCTTAAAAATAACTGCCAGATATTTCCATCGCTTTGATCTGAAGACAGAAGGACTGAGAATGGATATTTATAATTTAATTCCTGCAGAAGTGTAGACTTACCTGCACCTTCAGCACCTTTTATGGCTAATACCTCTCCACCGTTTTCCTGTTCTATATAAGTAGAGATAATTGAGAAAGCATCCTTCCTTGCAGTGAATGTCTGAATCCTGGTCCAGTCTTTCCTTAAATTATGCAATTTTTCCGGTGCTACTTCATTTATTATCCCTATTGAGGTATAAAATCTTTCTTCAGGATCTTTGGATAATAAAACCTTCACAAGATTGACAAGCCTTTGACTGAATGAAGATTCGGGGAATTCAAACTGTTCATTAAGATGTGCTTTATAAATTTCCAGTTGATCTTTTCCCGAAAAAGGAAATTTACCATACAATACTTTATATAGGAGTATCCCGAATGAATATAGGTCAATTCGATGATCAATATCCTCTTTCCGCAAAATCTCCGGAGCAATGTATTCCGACGTTCCCCTTGCACTGACCTTGTCAATTTCCTTAGCCCTGGTTGTCAGGCCAAAATCTATGAACTTTATAACGGGAAGATTATCTTTCTCTCTTACAAGGATGTTTTCCGATTTAAGATCATAATATATATAAGACGATTGGTGAAGATAGTAGAGGACAGAGGCAATCTGACATATAATAACAGCTAAAACATTTTCCTGGTCCAAATTTTTCGATTCATACAGTTCCACTCCTTCAAAATACTCAAGGGTGAAAAAAGGACTTCCAGTACTGAGATTAAAAACCTTATCGTCTTCATCTAACGAAACGATCACCCCATAATCAAAGACGCTGATGATATTCGGATGGTTTAACTTCTGGAGCACGAAGTATTCATCCCGGAAGGCCTTTTTTTCCTCGTTATCCACAGAAGAGGGCAGAATCTTAATGGCCAGCCGGGAATTTTTTTCGAGTACATCTTCACAGAGATAAACAGTGCTTCTTCCCTCACCCGCTTTTCCGGATATTTTATAACGGCCATTAATCATTTATTTATTCTTGGATTATAAAACTGATTCAAATCTCTTCCCAGATTATTTGCAGTAAATAATGTGAGTACTAAAGCAAATCCCGGGAAAAAAATCATCCACCAGGCCTGCGACAAATACTCCTGCCCTGCTTCAATCATACCGCCCCAGGACGGATAGTTCAATCCTGTTCCGAGGCCCAGATAACTTAAAGCAGCTTCTGCAAGAATAACATTTCCATACTGAAATATAAGATTCACGATAACCGGTGCTATTATTACAGGAAGAATTTCCTTTAATAGTAATTGCCATCCCGGCAAACCAATTTTTACTGCTGTAATGAAGTAATCTTTCTGCTTAATTGAAATAACTTCACTTCTAACAATCTTAAACAAACTCATCCAGCCTGAAAATCCCAGGATAAAGATGATGGTAAATATTGAATTACCAAAAAAGGTCAGTATTAGAATAATCAGAAAAATAACAGGAATTGAAAGAAACATATCGGTGAATCGGTTCAGCAATGTGTCAAAAAACCATCCGGAATAGCCGGCAAGAAATCCCAGGCCGATACCCAGAATGAATGCGATTATGACCGCACCTAATCCTACGATCATCGAGATCCTTGTTCCATAGACAAGGCGTGAAAATATATCTCTCCCGAATTCATCAGTACCAAGAATGAATAGTCGTGAATCTACAACCGGGACACCATTTCCAAATCTGATCTTATTGGGTTCTGCTCTGTTTTTAACTCCCTTTTGATAGTAGTAATATCCATTACCCTCATTTTTAATACTGTCAATATAAATTACGGGTCCATTCAACAACCTGTTTCTCAATGCTGACATATCAACAGCATCCCCTGACGGTGCGAGGGTCTTAACTTCGGAAAACGGCGCCAGAAGTTTTGTTATTCCTATATTGTCCTGAAAATCAGGATCACAGGTGGATACTACTGGAGAAAAAATAAAGAAAGTGAAAAGTAAAATTAATACCGAAGATGTCAGGCTCAGTTTTTTCGTCAGGATTGATTGTTTTCTTCCTGCAGTAACCAGATATACCAATAAGACTAAGATCAGAATAAATGAGAGAAAATTATCGGCCAGCGAAAAATTAAGCAGCGACAAAGCCTCAGAGTTGCTCTTAAAAAGTGAAATCACAACGGTGAAAAGCAGCACAGCTATTTCCGACAGGTGCGAAAATCGTAGAAAGATTATCACCAGCAGGATAAATATTATGAGATGACGATTTTTTACCTGGAAATTCAATTAACCGGAAATTCCTTTGATTAATCTTTTATCAATTTTTGCTTTAATAATATCTGCTGCAAGATTTGTAATAACTATAAAGAATCCCGCAGTAAAGGTGCAGCCAAGTACCACAGGATAATCACGGGTCAGAATAGCAGTTACCGTTAACCTGCCCATGCCTGGCAGTCCGAAAATAACCTCAGTGATTAGGGCTCCACTTAATAAGAGTCCAAGATCAATCCCTGCAATTGTTATCAGGGGATTCAATGCATTAGGAATGACATGCCTGAGGGTAATTTTTCTTTCTCTAATTCCCGAAGCTCTCAGGTTCAGAATAAACGGTTTGTTATAAATCTCCTCAAGATTATCCCTTAGATACCTGTAATATACAGCTATGCCGCCGAGACAGAGAGTAATAACCGGCAGCACCAGGTGAATAAAGTAATCCCACACCTGCGAAGCGAAGCTCATTTCACCATGATCTATCGACTTCAACCCTGATGAAGGAAACAGGTCTATTTTTTCAGAAAAAATATAAACTAAAAATACTCCTGCAACGAAGGTTGGTATTGAATAAAGTAAGAGCGTGAACCTGGATATGGCTCTGTCTTTACCGCTGTTCAAATTACCGACAGTAATAAAGGACAGCCAGATACTCAGAACCAGTTGTACAATTACTACTATCAGAGCAAATATGAGTGTAAACGGGAGGTAATTCATTATTACCTTAAACACCGGTTCCCTGTAATTATATGACACTCCGAAATTACCTTCAAAGGAGTTGACAAGGAAGGCGCTATACTGTTCAAGGAGAGGTTTATCCAGGTTAAAAGATTCCCTGACCTTCTCGATTAACTCCGGCTTTAACTGGGGTGAAATATATTTTTGTTCGGGTCCCCCCGGCGAGATACGTAATAAAAAAAACAGGAAACTAACCAGGAAAAACAAGATCAGCAGTGAGGATGCTATCCTGAGTAATATTGCTCTGCCGAAACTTTCTTTCATAATATTTAATTAATCTTCCAGTTTCCAATTCCAGCAGTGGTGAATTACTCCAAGTGGATTGATATCAATGTTCTTTATTCTTTTATTATGTGCAGTGATATTATCAATCCAGTATAAAAATGTCACGGGTTCATCGTTATGCATAATCTCCTGGAACTGTTTATAAAGATTGTAAAGTTTTTCTTTTTCGGGACTTTGCTCTATTTCATCCAAAATTTTATCAATTTGTTTATTTGAATAACTCTGAACGTTAAGTGGGGTACTGTTTAGATCGGAATACCACATCATTTTAAGTTCCAATGGAATAGCGATATACCAGCTTGCAATCCAGGCGTTGAATTTCTTAGAAAACAGATTATCCAGGAATGTATTTAGTTCCATAGTCTGTATATTTACAGAAATACCTACATTCTTCAGATCGCTTTTTATCACTGTCGCTGAATAATTCCGAAGAGGATTTCCCCCGGGTATATAGAGATCGAAGGAAAATTTGACTCCATTCTTCTCGAGAATCCCGTCATTATCAGAATCTTTCCAGCCCTCTTCATTCAGGAGTTGTTTTGCTTTCGAAGGATCATAGTTATATTGCTTCGTCTCATTATTCAGCACTTTTTTAAATATAGGCGAAACAGGCCCAACGGCCAGCTGACCGTAATTATGAAGATATTCCTCAAGAATTTCTTTTTTGTTTATAGCATATGACAGAGCTTTTCTTGTCAGTGCCGAACCAAAAAACTTATTCGGAACAAGTTTGCCGCTGTTATTAAAAACATCAGGATCTATATTATTCCAGCCAATATATTCATATTCTCTTCCCTTAACAGGAACAATTTCAAGGTTTTCCTGTTTTCGCAGAGCCGGTGTATCTTCGGGCTTAATAAGCTCGCAGAGATCAATCTCCCCTTTTTTCAGCTGCGTAAGCCTGGAGGTGTATTCCGGTATTATCTTAAACACTATTTTGTCTATAATTCCGTCGTGGTATAAAAAAGAAGCCGGATCAGCCTTAAAAGTTAATGACTGATTTTTGTCCCAGTTATCCAGCCGGTACGGGCCATTGGTAACCGGTTTTGAATTGATTTCCGAAGTTGCCAGTTCTTTCCTGTTTATCTTAGAAAAAATATGTTCGGGCATTATGGGAATATCAATACTATACATAGTCGGGTGTGAGTGGGGAAGAAAATTTATCTTAAGTCTGTAATCAGAGAGTATTTCGAAGGTTTTATCATTAAGAATATGGCCGGTTGTATCTGTATAAAATTTCTCAAAGCTGCCGAATAACCGGCTGTCTACAAAAGGATCTGAAAAGATATCGAATGAAAAAGCCACATCTTTTGCTGTCAGTTTCTCTCCGTCTGACCATTTAACATCATTTCGAAGATTTATTGTTATGGATGAAGTATCGGAATTCCATTCCCAATCTTTGGCCAGAAGCGGTTCAGAGGTTATCTCCCCCTTTTCTTCATTCCAGTCATGCTGCACCATTCCCAGATATAATAACTCGGATATACTGCCTTCATCCACACTGAATGCGAACAATGGATTTATAGATTCAACATCCTGTGCAATCCCCACAACAATATAATCCGTTGAAGTTGAAGCTTTCCGGCAGGATGAGAAAAAAATTAAAGAAGAAAGAATTATCAGAATATAGAGGTATCTTACTTTCATTAACTCTTCTCCTGAGAGTAGTTAAATAAATTTGCAGGTAATTTATTATTTTGTTTAACAAATAAAAAATAAAACTGGATCAAATGCTTAAGGCGGAAATCAATAATATTTCTATCCATGATGATGGAACCGAAAGGGTGCTTCTAAGGAAGATAAATTTTCAGCTGGATAAAAATAATATCAGTATCATTGTTGGAAAAAACGGCACGGGGAAATCAACCCTGATCAGGTCTTTAACCCGGCTGCTCGATGAAAGGTTTTATGCTGTCACAGGCAAAGTGTACTTTAATGAAACCGATTTGATGACAATCTCCTATGATGAATTATTAAAGATACGCCAATCCGGCATCAGGTACGTTTTTCAGGATGCGATTAATAGTTTTGACCCTTTAAGAGATATTGGACATAATTTCCGCGGGTATGAAGAAAATCCTGATCTGATAAACCTGTTCGATAAATTACTCTTACCTGATATCAAAGGATTATTCAGGCTCTATCCGTATGAGATAAGCGGCGGGATGGCTCAAAGACTCCTTCTAGCTGCATCATTACTTGCAGAACCTGAAATATTGATACTTGATGAGCCAACTTCCGGCATTGATACTCCCGTTTCTAACCTCATTGTACTAAAGCTGCAGGAATTCGTTAAAAAGGATAGCAATTCAGTTCTGCTTGTGACCCAGGATCTTGAATTTGCCAGAAAGGCCGGAGACCGAATTGCCTTTCTTAAGGAAGGAACTCTTTCATCCTTCTATCCGGCGGATGAATTTTTCGAAAGGTCCGATCCGGGGCTTGAAAGGTTTATCTCAGCTTACAATCAATTAAAATGATGAATAAACTGCTTCGGGTAAATAACATAGCATATAGTGTACAGGGGAAAGATGGTAAATTATCAATCCTTGATGATATTACTTTTGAACTCGAAAAGGGCAGAACCCTGGGTATCGCGGGGGAATCAGGCAGCGGCAAGACTACCCTGGGAAAACTTCTCGCAGGAATTTTAACTCCGTCAGGAGGTGAAATAAAATTCGACCTCAATCCGTCGAATGAACCACGAACCTCATCCGTGCAGATTTTATTTCAGAACAATGGTGAAGTATTAAACCCTTTCAGAAAGGTAAGGGAAGTTGTAGAAGAAGCTGTCAAAATAAAATCCGGTAGAATGGGGGTAGAAGAGAAAATGATTAGATTATTTCAGTCACTTGATTTTCCGTCCGACTTATGGGGAAGAAAGGGATTTGAACTTAGCGGAGGTGAGCAGCAAAGAGCAGCACTGGCCCGACTTCTGGCTGTTGAACCGGAAGTCCTGATCCTCGATGAACCATTCTCGGCTCAGGATCCTGAATCCCAGCTGAACTTCCTGAATCTCTTTCAAAGGATAAAAAGTGAGTATAATATTACACTGATCTTTATTGCTCACAACATTCGTCTGCTTCGGAAATTATGCGATGAGCTAATGATTATCTACAGAGGCAGACTCGTTGAGAAAGGAGATACCGAGGATATATTTAACTCACCAAAACATTCTTACACAAAATTTTTGTTAAAATCGGAAAATTACGACCTGAGTTTTGATGATTTTAATAAAATAAACTAGTCGATGAATAAAACGAATGCCGTCAGGATAGTTGAAGCGCATAATATTCAATTTAAAACTCTTGAATATGAAGTAAATGAAAACGATTTGAGCGGAACTTCGGTTGCAGGAAAGATCAATGTTGATGAGGATTCAGTTTTCAAAACCCTGGTTACAAGAAATGATAAAAATACAATTTTTGTATTCTGTATTCCTGTTAACCAGGAACTGGATTTGAAAAAAGCGGCTTCCATCAGCGGAAGTAAAAAAATTGAAATGATCAGACTGGCAGAACTTCTGCCATTGACAGGATATGTAAGAGGAGGTTGTTCTCCTATCGGAATGAAAAAGGAATATCCTGTATTTATTGAAGAAACCGCACAAATTATAGAAAATATTTACATTAGCGCAGGAATAAGGGGTATGCAGATACGGATTTCTCCCCTGGATCTGGCGGGACTGGTAAATGCAAAATTCGGTGATGTGATTTAAGAAACAAGTGAGAATAATCCATAGCCTGTTCTAAAATTTTGAAGCATTTTTCATTTACGTAACTACTTACTTATTAACACTAAAAAGTTTTCCTTTTATACACCTTTTTTTTGAGAATTAGATTTTCTATATTTGTCTCCCTTAAATTCAGGAGAATAAAATGGCTAAACAACAAAGTTTTGCGGATAAATCAAAAGCGAAGAAGAAAACCGAAGGAATAAGCGTAAAACTTATCAAGACGGTCAAAACTTCCAAAGGTTCGTATAAATTCAACGAAAAATTCGTTAAAATCGACGATATCAGCAAGGTTACAGACCTGAAATAGATGAAAATGAGCGGCTTTGTCCGCTTTTTTTCATGCATCCCCTCTGGAAAAACTTACAGTTTTCTAAAAATAATCCTTGACTCCGAAGAATATTTTTTTATCTTAAATTTTACTACCAAATCACGAAATCGTCTGTTACTGACTTTTCCTGATACTCGCTTGTTTTAACAAGTACACTGTATAAACTCTAATACGCTATTTAATCCATCCACAATTTGGAGGAATGTTATCATGATTACCCCCAGAAAAATGAAATTCTATAGTCTGAAGGATCTAGACAGCATACCTCAACTCAAAATTCTAAACAAAGATGAAAAGTTTGCCTTAACTGTTGTTTCTAATGTTCTCCCTTTCAGAACAAATAATTATGTGGTTGAGGAATTGATTGACTGGAATAATGTACCTGATGACCCAATATACCAGCTTACTTTCCTGCAAAAGGATATGCTCACTGATGATCAATTCTCAAGGATGGCTGAAGCATTGAACAGGAATCTGCCCCCAACAGAAATTAAACAGGTTATCGATGAAATAAGGCTTGAACTTAATCCTCACCCCGCCGGACAAATGACTGAAAATGTCCCCCGGCTTAATGACGAACCTGTTCCCGGTGTCCAGCATAAATACAGGGAAACTGTTCTTATATTTCCCTCAAGCGGACAAACATGCCATGCATACTGTACCTTTTGTTTCAGGTGGGCCCAATTTGTAGGAATGAATGACCTGAGATTTGCGACGGATGAATCCAAAAGATTTCAGAAGTACCTGAGTAAACACAAGGAAGTATCGGACGTTCTTCTTACGGGCGGGGATCCAATGATCATGGGCTTAAATAATATTAAGGCTTACATAGAACCTCTCCTTGAACCTGAATTTGACCATATCCTATCAATCAGGATCGGAACTAAATCTGTTGCCTACTGGCCGTACAAATACGTTACTGACAAAGAATCAGATGACCTGCTAAGCTTGTTTGAAAAAGTTGTAGCGTCAGGAAAACACCTGGCTATTATGGGACATTACAATCACTGGAAAGAACTTTCTACTGAGGTCTCACAGGAAGCCATAAGGAGAATAAGAAATACCGGTGCCCAGATACGAACCCAATCACCCCTGATCAAACACATAAACGATGATCCGGCTGTATGGGCAAAGATGTGGAAAGATCAGGTACACCTGGGATGTATTCCCTATTATTTCTTTGTCGAAAGAAACACCGGGGCAAAAAATTATTTTGAGATACCCCTTGAGAGAGCGTACAATATATTCAGGGATGCTTATGTACAGGTATCCGGTTTAAGCAGAACTGTCCGCGGACCTTCTATGTCTTCTCTGCCGGGTAAAGTTGCCATTGAAGGAATCACCGAAATCAGAGGTGAGAAGGTGTTTGTGCTTACTCTCCTGCAGGCAAGAAATCCGGAATGGGTTAAACGGCCGTTCTTTGCTAAATATGATCCAAATATATCCTGGTATAATGGGTTAATGCCTGCTTTTGGTGAAGCCAAATTTTTCTTCCAGGATGAGATGAATGAGATATTAATGACAAAGAACGGACAAATGTTCTTTGATGATGACTATGAGGATGATTCGGAAGTTGATATAGAGCTTTTCGCCTGATACTAAAACAACAAAGTCTCTTTTAACCCGGAATAGACAGAATAAAAAAGAGGAAGAAATATCAGATTTCTTCCCCGTATGTCAGTGAGTACAAGAGAAAATTTTTATGCTGAGACTACTTCAAGAGAAGGATGTATGTCTCTTTTAAGCAGCCCTTCAATAGCCATTAGTGTTCCACTTATAGAGCTGGGACAGCTTCCGCAGGCTCCCTGGTAACGGATTTTGACCGTATAACCGTCTAAACCCAGTACTTCCAGTCCTCCGCCGTCTCCGGCAAGTGCAGGTCTTACCCGCTGATCAAGCAGCGAGTTTATCTGCTTAAGCAATTCATTATCACTTCCATTAAACGGCTGAACTTCTTTTTCAGCAGGAATCTGACCCTTATCAAAATCTTTAACAAACTCAATTAATGGTTTCTGTATCTGTCCCCAGCTGGTTTTCGGGGATTTCTCAATCGTAACAAACTTATCCATATAAAAAACAGAAACAACACCGTCAATTTTAAATATACCGGCAGCGAGAGGGTCATCCTTTGCCGATTCCCGATCCGGAAACTGCCTGGTTTCCAGATTTAATAATTTCTCATTTAATACAAACTTCAAAGCTTGTGGATTGGGAGTCAACTCCACATCTTCTATCATTAACATAGGTATTCTCCTTTCAACTGCAAAAATAAGGTATACTGTCAAATACCACAAGTCTAAAAGGTAATATAAATCCAAAGAGGCTGCCACAAAGACAGCCTCCTTTATTCCTTACCCTAATTGCTATTCCATCACTTCAAGAACAACATCTTCTTTGAACTAACATAATCGTCAACACGAATCTGGTAGATATAGACACCGCTTGCTAATCTCCCAATATTCTTCTGCTCGTTGACCAGTGTTACCAATCGGTCATCCAGTCAACCAGTAAATCAAGCAATATACTCAGCGTTACAACTATGGATACCACTTCTCACAATTTCTCTTTCCAGACCTGGACATTTAGTGGGGGCAATTCTAAAGCACTGCAGTTTCCGACTTCGGGCATTGCCTGGATTCTAAATTGGATAAGTTGCTTTTTGACGATATATTTTAGGGTCACATAAAAATAATTCGAAAGTAGATGAATAAAATATTAGTTGTTTTTACGGGTGGTACCTTTTCAATGAAAATAGACAAAAAGACAGGGGGTGCAGTTCCGAGATATTCCGGGAATGAACTGCTTGACAAGATTCCCGAAGCGAAGGAACTAGCGGATATTACCTGCTATGATTTTGGTAAATACCCGGGACCTCATATGACTCCTGCGCTTATGATGAAATTATCAATAAAAATCAGGGGACTGATGCAGGAGGAAGATTTTGCCGGAATAATTGTAACACATGGAACTGATACCCTGGAGGAAACAGCATATTTCCTCGATCTCACTATTAAAACTGAAACTCCCATCGCAGTAATAGGCTCAATGAAAAATAGTTCAGAACCTGATTGGGATGGTCCAAGGAACCTGCTTGATGCAATACATATCTGTCTTAATGATAACTGCCGGAATATAGGAGTACTGGTTTGTTTAAATGGGGAGATAAATGCTGCAAGTGAAGTAACAAAAATCTATACCGAACAGATCGACAGCTTTTCAAGTCTTGATTTTGGGAGTCTCGGTTTCGTTCAGAACGGCAGGGTTATATTAAACCGCATTCCGCGGAAGCTTGAGACCATCGAAACTAAAAACCTGGTTACGAATGTTGATTTACTTACCGTTTATGCTGGCATGGATGATAAGTTCTTTAAATATTCTGCCGACAGCGGTGTTGAAGGAATTGTTGTTGAAGCGCTAGGAGTTGGAAATGTACCTCCCCCCGCTTTTGAGGGGATTAAATATGCAGTTAAAAAGGGAATCCCTGTCGTACTGGTTTCCCGCTGTCCGGCAGGTGAAACACTTGACATATACAGCTATCCGGGCGCAGGGAAATGGCTTCATAAAATAGGAGTTATCTTTGCCGATTATCTTAACGGTCAAAAGGCAAGAATAAAGCTGATGCTTGCACTGGGAATTACAAAAGATAAAAAGAAATTAAGGAAACTTTTTGAGAATTAAGACGGCCGCGAATGGTTAAGAAAACTTAAATGTTCAACTTCAACCTTATGTACATCCTTAACAGGATTTCCGAGAAATAATTCTGCAACCTCTCTGAATTTTGTGGGGATATCACTTACATATAATTCCTGATTTCCCATACTGTAGCTGTTAGTATGCAGGTCTGTCCTGTCAAGCTCATTCCTTATCATTTCAGCCGCAACTACCCCTGAATCCACAAGGGTCACGTGATGACCAATTATTTCCTGGATTACTTTAGACAGAATAGGATAATGAGTACATCCAAGGACAAGCGTGTCAATGTTCTCATCTCGTAAATCATGGAGGTATTCTTCGGCAATTTCATAAGTTGCTTTATGATCGATCCATCCTTCCTCTGCAAGGGGAACGAATAAGGGGCAGGCGGTCTCAAAGATCTCAATTTCAGGGTTTAATTCCCTGATCTTATTAGAATAGGCTTTATTGGAAATGGTTGCCCGGGTTCCGATTACACCGACCCTGTTATTTTTGGTAGTTCGTATTGCAGTTGCAGCTCCCGGTTCGATCATCCCGATAATAGGAACCTTAAAGTTTTTTTTAAGCTCTTGCATCGCGACTGATGATGCAGTATTACATGCTACAACTATTGCCTTAACGTTTTTCTGCATCAAAAATTTTGCGTCTTCCATTGAATATTCAATAACTGTATTATTGGATTTTGAACCATACGGCACCCTTGCCGTATCGCCGAAATATACAATATTTTCTTCAGGAAGTGCCGCTGCTATACGTTTAACTACCGTAAGGCCGCCGATACCCGAATCAAATACACCTATCGGCTTTTCTTTTTCCATAAAGTTCAATTTTTAAATCCTATAATATTTGAGATATAGCTTCTGTAAGCTCAGTTTTGATGAGATCATAATCGCTCGGAGAGATCTTTTTTCCGCTGGCATCAAGAACGTAAAATGAATCGACTATATCATCACCCCTTGTTGCAATCTTTGCAAAATAAATGCTGAGACCAAGCTGATTCATTTTATTCGTTACCTGGTACAAAAATCCGAGCCTGTCGGGTGAAAAAATATCTATTATCGTATACTTCTCATAATTTTCGAATTCTATCTTCACCTTGCCGGTGCGTTTAAAGAGCCGGGTTTCAATTCTCCACCACTTTGATTTCATCTTTGCGAATTCCTGGTTCAGCTGCAGGAGTCCTGAAATAACCGATTTCATATCCTTCCTGATTTTGCCGAAGCGGTCCTTTTCAATTTTCTTCCCGGTATTAAAATCTGTTACGTTGAATGTGTCAATCACTATTCCGTCTTTCCTGGTAAATATCCTTGCATCATGTATATTCACACCATTAATTGAAAGAACGCCGCATACTTTGGAAAGAAGCGATGAAAAATCGCGTGTAATAACCGTTACGTTCGTAAAATCATTCAGCTCTTTTAAATGAGACAGAGATAGAAACACCCTTTTGAATCTCCTCGACATGTTTGGCAATTTCTTTTTCCGTGAAGTTATGAGCGTAAGCTATATCGTTGATTGAATCAATATGTTCCTGAACGTTATCTTCTGAAATTACATCCGAGTGTTTGCTTATCTCTTTCGGAATAACATAGGTATTTGTGATCAGAAATTCCTCGCCGCTGATTTTTTCTTCAAGCATCGCATAGGTTTTACGATATAATTCAGCCAGCAGATCGCTTTTCCAGGAGGTCCACACCGCAGGGTTCACCGCAGATAAATCGGCATATGTAACAAGGTAAAGCAGGTTCAGTTCTTCAGTTGAATTAAACCTTGTAGCAAAATTATTAAGAGTTTCAGGATCATTAAGGTTCCGTCGGAAAGCGACCTGCTCCATTACCAGGTGGTTTCTTACAAGCAGGGAAACCTTATCAATTTCTTCTTCGGAATATTGCAGCCGGTGCATGACTGCGGCAGCAACCTCAGCCCCGATAATCTCGTGGCCTGATACATTGATCGGCTTTGCAATATCGTGAAAAAGCAGTCCCAGGTAAAGAAACTCCCTATTCTTCAGACTGGTGAAAAGCTTCCCGAGCTGTGAGTGCTCACGTTCGAGCTTTTCCACATTCTTAATGGTGACCAGGGTATGTTCATCAGCAGTATAAAAGTGATAAACTCCGTGCTGCAGAAAACCGATCATATCTTTAAATTCAGGCAGGAAGACTCCCAGCACCCCGAGTTCATTCATTGCGGAAAGCGTCTGCCCCACATTTTTCGGGAGCTTCAAGATCTCTCTGAAAAAAACGGAAGATTCCGTTTCGAGAGATGATTTCTGATCCAGTTTTTCAACTGTAGCTATTATCATTGCACGCAGACTCTCATCAAACCTTGCATTATATAAACCGCGATAATAATAACCCCTGAGAATTGAAGATAAAGTTAAAACTTTTCCCCCCGTATAAGAGATGATGTTTCCCTTAAAGATATAGTCGTCGTCAAGCTTTATCGAAAGTGTATCGGGGAGAGGATTAACAACCTCCTCCCGGAACGTCTTTGCCATAGATTTTGAAAACCTATTAATAACATTTGCAGCCGTATAATACCTGTTCATAAAAGTAGATATAGCATCCTCCGAGTTATAAATCATCGCGGCAATCTTTTTCTGATCCTGGAATTCCAGCCTGTCGCTTTTCTGTCGATTCATAATATGAAGGATATTACGGACGGTAATTACAAAGTTATAGCTTTCCAGCAGTCTCTTGCATTCATTAGGCTTTGTGTATTCATCATCTTTAAGCTGCTGAATAAAGTTCCCGGCCTGGCTCATTTCGTTCTGCTTGTTTAGGAATGTCCTGTTAACAAGCATATACATCCATTCCACTGCCTGGAAATCTCTCAGCCCTCCCGCAGATAATTTTACATTCGGCTCGAGGATTTTCGGTGAATCATCGTACTTTTCATATCGGTGCTGGATATCTTCCAGCATCTCGTTTATAAGTTTAACCTTAACTTCCTCAGTTACCGCATCAAGAAGAATGTCGTTCCATAAAAGGTATATTTTATCATTGCCGAGAAGGAACCTGGTTTCAAAAAATTGAGTGAAAGTATGAAGGTCGCTTTCAATAAACTTCTTTATATCAGAGAACTCCCTGACTGTATGTGAAACCTCGATACCGTTATCCCATAGTCTGGTTACGAACTCAATAATATCCTTTTCATTTTCAGAAACCGAATCGGTGATGAACATCAGGTCGATATCAGAATAAGGCGACAGCTCCCGTCTGCTGAAACTTCCCGCGGATGCAAGCGCAAAGTTATATTTGCCGTCGCCAGCCAGGGAACGAATAAACTCTTCAACAAGCAGACTGAACGCAAGGCTGAATTTCAATGATGCATTCAAACCTGTGTACTCCGAGAAAAGCTTCTCTTTCTTTACGCTGAAATCCTGCTTAATCCTATTTGCTACCTCAAGGGAAACCATTACTTCTTATACTCTGCCTTTACTACTGATGATATACCGCCTCTTACATTGAAAGAGGCTGTAATTAGCATATACCTTGGTTTACACACTTCTACAAGATCGTCAAGTATTTTATTCGTTACACTTTCAAAATATATCCCGTCATCCCTGTATGAATTGAGATAAATTTTTAATGATTTTAATTCTATGCACAGTTTATCGGGAATGTATTCAATAACCATAGTGGCAAAATCCGGCTGACCGGTTTTAGGACATACAGATGTGAATTCCGGAGCTGTATGAATTACAGAGTAATCCCTGCCGGGATAAGCATTAGCGAATACTTCAAGTAGTTTTAATTTGTCGTTCATTATCTGGTTTTATATTTAGTTAATTTTTTCGGTCTGTTAGTGAAGTAGTCCTTCATACTGAATTTATTTCAGCGTCTTTAACTACAAATTAGTGTTTTTTCAGGTATAAACTGGTCTTATGTTATATTTTATAGGATCCTCAACACCCGCCTGCTGAAACCCTCGCAATCGCAGCGCGCAGCTGTCGCACTCGCCGCAGGCCTCATCTTCATTCTTGTAGCACGACCAGGTAAGATAGAGAGGCGCACCAAGCTCTATACCTTTTTTAACAATTTCCGACTTGGAAAAGTTTATTACCGGTGTTTCTATTTTAATGTTTGTTTCCGGTTTTGTTCCAGTATTTATCACTTCTTCGAACGCCTTAAAAAATTCAGGGCGGCAGTCGGGGTATCCGGAAGAATCCTCATAAACCGCACCTATAAAGATCTTTTCAGCGCCCAGTACTTCTGCCCAACTGGTACAGGCTGATAAAATATTTCCATTTCTGAAAGGGACATAGGATGAGGGAATATTTTTATCAGAAAGATCAGCCTTTCTCACCTCCCGGGAAATCTCAGTCAGGGATGAGCCGCCGATTTCTGCCAGGTGTGCATGATCGATTATGAGTCTTTTATCAACTTTATAAAAATCTGCTATATCATTGAAAGCATTCAGCTCTCTCTTTTCAGTCCTCTGCCCATAGTTAATATGCAGCAGGGCAAGATCATAATTTCCTGCTGCAATTGCGGTGGTTACGCAGCTGTCCATCCCGCCGCTTAGCGCCACAACAGCGATATTTCTTTTACTTTTTTCCATAATTATCCGGTTAAAATAAGAAATTAGAAGCTGTGAAAAAATGAGGAATTACCTGAAAATCATTATATAGTTAAGGGTTTCAGCTGACAAACAAACGGCAGAGATATTGCGTTGCCGCATTAACTTACCTTCATAATATTTATATTATTAAGTATTCAAAATCACCGAAGAAGGAATTAATGTTAAAAATTTTTGATCAGCGGATAACTGAAGGAATTTTATTTACGGATCAGTATGAATTGGTAATGGCGCAGCTGTATTTTAAGATGGGACTGCATGAAAGGAAGGTTCAGTTTGACCACTTCTTCAGGCAATATCCCGACTATGGTGTTCATAAAGCAGGGTATTGCATAAACGCAGGACTGGAATGGCTGATCGACTGGATGCAGAACACCCGCACAACTGATAAAGATATTGAATTGATGGCAGGACAGAAAGGCAGTAACGGCAAGCCGGTTTTTGATAAAGATTTTCTTGAATGGTTCAGGGAAAATGGCAACTTCAGTAAAATTACACTCAGGGCAATACCTGAAGGAAGAGTGGTTCATCCTAATGTACCTCTGACAGTGGTTGAAGGCCCGGCCGCAATGACACAGATCCTTGAGACAGCTCTGTTAAATCAGTTAAATTATCAAATCCTCATCGCAACGAAAGCCTGCAGGATTAATGAGGCCGGACGGCACCAGATGCTTCTTGAATTCGGTATGAGACGTGCTCACGACCGCGGGGCAAATGCGGGTGTCCGTGCAGCACTTATCGGAGGAGCCGACTTTTCTTCCAATGTCGGGATCTCTCATCTCCTTGGCTATCCTCCCAAAGGTACACACGCACATAGTATGGTGCAGATGTTTATGGCGCTTGGTATGTCTGAGGAGGAAGCCTTTGAAAAATTTGCTGCACTTTATCCGGCCGATACAATACTGCTGGTAGATACAGTTAATACTCTTGAGAGCGGCGTACCTAACGCGATAAAAGTTTTTGAGAATATGAAGAAGAAAGGACAAAAGCCGCTTGGCGTAAGACTAGATTCCGGAGACCTTGCCTACCTCAGTATTCAAACTGCAAAGCTGTTGAATGAATCAGGCTTTGAAGATGTAAAGATTGTTCTTTCCAACGAGCTGGATGAAATGAACATCTGGCAGATAATCACACAGATAACTGATGAGGCTCCTAAATACCAGCTTGATCCTGAAGGGATTATTAAAAGGCTGGTTTATGGTGTAGGGACAAGGTTGATAACTTCATACGGCGATCCGTCAATTGGCGGAGTGTACAAGCTGGTAGCAGTGACCAATGAAAAAAATGAGTGGCTTCCTGCTATAAAGATCTCAGAGTCAGCTGAAAAGATCCCCAATCCGGGAAATAAGAAAGTCTGGAGGCTTTATAATTCAAAGGAAAAAGCCAATGCTGATCTTCTTACACTTGAGGATGAAAGACCAGGTACAGATGAAGATATCATTCTTCATCATGCAACAAGTCAAAGCAAGAAAAGGACTTTAGGAAAAGACCATATCTCAAAGCTGGAACCATTACTTGAGACCATACTCGATGATGGAAAGCTGGTTTATGAGTTTCCTTCAATTGATGAAATTAGGGAAATAAGAAGGAAAGATATTGATAGGCTTGATCCCGGAGTAAAAAGACTAATTAATCCTCACTATTACCATGTATCGATTTCAGATAAATTGTACAGGATGAAAATGAACCTGATTGAAAAAATAACATGATATGAATTTATTTATTCGAGTTTTATCCTGACAGTCTGTACGCCATTTTCAACTTTGATATCAAAGATTTTCGGTTCGCGGTTATCCTTTATAAAACTGATTTGACCGTCCCTTTCCAGGTAAGCCTCTCTTATGTTTTCCAGAGATTCCTGATTTATTCCAAGCCGAAGCTGCTCTTTGAGGTCATCTTCCGAAACATGTCCTTTTTTCATTTCCTTTTGATCAGGCTGATGATCATCAATGATGAGTGATGTTTTACCTTTAACGAGATTGGCAAATCCTTTATGATTCAGTGAAACCACTGCGAAAAGCCAGTGCAGCACCACCAGGGTTACACCTGCGGAAATTGTTACAAAGAGAGGTCCTTGTCCGTTTATGGCACGACTGAATACCGACCCGATTATAATACCAATGACAAAATCGAAGGCTGTGTTTTTTCCCAGGAACCTTTTATTACCGAACCTGATTATGATAAGGGAAGATATATAAATGAAAGCCGCCCTCATCGCCATCTGCCAGAAATTTACGTTTTGAGTATCAAAGCCGAATATATTTGAGAGGATATGATATACTTCATTCATTCTTAATTTTCCTCCAGGTTGTTTTAATAAATTATCTTAATTAAAAATGAATGAACCTATTATGACATAAAGGAGTTTGTGACGGGAAGCAATTAATCTCCGACTCTCTTCCTGAACTTATTCTTTACAAGTTCAATCAGGCTGCCTGCAAGTATCATTTCAACCTGCCTTGCACTCATACTATGTTCTGTCTGAATCTCCAGATTTTTGGTTTTATTTGTTACAATGATTTTATTTCCTTCTTTAAGTAACTTAACGAGGTTTTCAACTGAAAGTGTATCTCCCTGTTCAACTTTATTTTTATCCTCAGGATTCACAAAAGTAAGTGGAAGTATCCCGAAGTTGATAAGGTTCTGCCAGTGTATTCTTGCGAAGGATACCGCAATAACCATCCTTAAGCCCAGGTAGCGCGGGGCCAGCGCTGCGTGCTCACGACTGCTTCCCTGGCCGTAGTTTTCTCCTCCGACCACAATAAAACCCGCTTCCTTGTATTTCAAAGCTCTCTCATAAAAAGTTTCATCAACCTGGCCGAAGACAAACTTACTTATCTCGGGAATGTTGCTCCTGTATGGAAGTACCTTAGCCCCTGCCGGCATTATCTCATCAGTTGAAATATCGTCCTCAACCTTCAACAGCACCACACCCTCAAATTTATCCTGAAGAGGTTCAAAGGGAGGCAACGGTTTTATGTTTGGCCCTTTTTCAAGCAGGACCTCTTGATTTTGATCTGCGGGCGGAACAAGCATTTCAGTATTAATAATAATTTTATCAGGCTCCTTGAAGTGTGGATAGCTGATACCAAGTGTCCTGGGGTCTGTAATAACACCTGTAAGGGCGGAAGCTGCGGCAGTTTCCGGCGAACAAAGATAAACTTTGTCTTCTTTTGTACCTGATCTGCCCGGGAAATTACGGGGAACAGTACGAAGACTGATTTTATCCGTAGCCGGCGCCTGTCCCATCCCAATACAGCCGTTGCAGCCTGCCTGGTGAAGCCTGGCTCCTGAATGGATCAGCTTGCCCAACAGACCGGCCGACATAAGGTTTTCAAGTATCTGGCGCGATGTAGGATTAATATCAAATGAAACCCTGTCGTTAACCTGCTTTCCGTCTACCATCAATGCAGCAATGGCAAAATCCCTGTATCCGGGGTTTGCCGAGGAACCGATGTAAGCCTGGTAAATCTCATTTCCTGCCTCGTCCCTTACAGGGACTACTTTGCCGGGACTTCCGGGAAGTGCAATCAATGGTTCAAGTTCAGAAAGATTTATTTCCTCATATTCATCATATTCAGCACCTTCATCGGCAGTAAGTTCCACCCAGTCATTTTCTCTCTTCTGGGTTTTAAGAAATCTTTTCACTTCTTCATCAGAAGGAAAAACTGTTGTAGTTGCACCAAGTTCCGTTCCCATATTAGCGATAACATGCCTGTCCATAGCAGTCAGGTTTTTTAGTCCCGGACCGTAGTACTCAATTATTTTATTTATCCCGCCGTTCACATCGTGTCTTCTGAGCATTTCAAGTATTACATCCTTTGCAGAAACCCAGTCGGGTAATTTCCCTTTTAATTTCACACCCCAGATTTTGGGCATTTTGATATAGAGAGGCTCTCCCGCCATCGCCAGTGCAACTTCGAGTCCTCCCGCACCTATTGCGAGCATCCCGAGCGCGCCTCCGGCAGGAGTATGGCTGTCAGATCCAAGCAGAGTCTTTCCCGGTATCCCAAATCGCTCCATGTGTACAGGGTGGCTTACACCATTGCCGGGACGGCTGAACCAGATCCCGAATTTCTTACACGCGCTTCTAAGGAAAATATGGTCATCGGGATTCTTAAAATCCTCCTGTATCAGGTTATGATCCACATATTGGGCCGACAACTCAGTCTTCACCCTGTCTATGCGCATAGCCTCGAACTCAAGCATCACCAGGGTACCGGTTGCATCCTGGGTTAAAGTCTGATCGATTTTTATCCCTATTTCCTCACCGGGAACCATTTTTCCCTCTACAAGGTGAGATTCTATAAGCTTTTGAGATACGTTCTTTGACATATATTCTGCTCATTAAATAGTAAATAGTGTCTAAATGGCTCTTATTACAGGTTATTTCACTCCAAGTTATGCGTTTACAATATAATAAAAGGATGACCCTGCAGAAGTTCTGTAACGCACTATTTAGGAGCATAGTAGAATTTTATCCAATCAAAAGTTAAATTAGAGTATTCACACCTTAAACCATTTTGATTTTTCAGCGGCTTAAGATGTATGGTGGGTCGAAATCAAATCATCATACTCAGCGGGAGGAAGCCATGAAAACGTTCATTCTACTTACCAAGTTATCTCCGGAAATCTCTAAGCAGATGAAAGACCGTGCAAGGCTGGGCAGAAACTGGCTTGAGCAGGTAAAGGAAAAATGTCCTGAAGTAAAGTTCATAGAGCATTACGCCCTGCTTGGTCCGTTCGATTTTCTGGATATTTACGAAGCACCTGATGAAGAAACCGCGGCAAAGGTTTCAATGATAAGTCTCTCAAACGGCGCATTTGAAGCACAGAGTCTCATTGCAATCCCTTATAAAAAATTCCTTGACCTGGTGGAAAAAATATGATCACAACAGATCAATAACAAAACTTTGAGAAAAGGAGATGAGAAAATGGCAATAACAAAACTGAAGGAATTTCTGGATGAAAACAACGTCAGGTATGTAACAGTATCACATTCACCTGCATATACGGCTCAGGAGATAGCGGCGAAGGCGCATCTGCCGGGAAAGGAAATAGCCAAAACAGTACTGGTTAAGGTTGACGGTAAGCTTGCCATGGCAGTACTGCCCGGATCCTTTAAGATTGATTTTGAAAACCTGAAGAAGGTGCTGGGTTCGGATAGTGTGAGGCTGGCTGATGAGAATGAATTCATCGACAAATTCCCCGACTGTGAAGTAGGCGCAATGCCTCCATTCGGAAATTTATACGGAGTGGATGTATTTGTGGCAAACAGTCTAGCAGAGGATGAGGAGATTGCGTTTAACGCATGCTCACATTCACAGCTCATTAAAATGTCGTATTCAGATTATGAAAAGCTTGTTAAGCCCGTAAGATTAGATTTTGCCTTTCAATCAAAACTGTAATTTGTTTATACTGTTTCCGATATCCGGCTGATTTCTGCGGAAAATCAGGGTTTTTATATCTTCTTAAAAACTCTTTATATTACTTTATTAAAAAATTTCCTAACTAACCGGAAGGTTTCTAATGGCTGCTGCAAAGAAACAAAAAGGAAAAATAATAAAATATTCCCTCCTGATGATTTTCTTATTATTCATCGTAATACAATTTATTCCCGTAGATAGAACAAATCCTCCTGTTGTAAGAGAACCCGTTTGGGATTCGCCCAAAACCAGAGCATATGCTGCAAGAGCATGCTTCGATTGTCACAGCAATGAAACAAAATGGCCCGCTTATTCGTATGTAGCACCGGTTAGCTGGCTCGTGGCAAGTGATGTGGAAGAAGGAAGAGCCCATTTTAATATGTCCGACTGGAAGCCGGGTAAAGGCGATGAATCCGCGAAGGAAGTAAGGGAAGGTGATATGCCGATGTGGCAGTATACTTTAATGCATTCGGAAGCAAAGCTGACCGATGCAGAGAAAAAAGAATTTATTTCAGGATTGATAGCAACGTTCGGAGAAAAAAAAGAGCACTCGAATAGTAAAGAGACTAACAATGAAAAGAGAGATAAGACCATCCGTTTCTCTGATGAGGATGAAGATTAACCAGTATACTAAAGCAATAAGGATGTTATAATTAAGTGATTATTTTCACTTAAAATGATTTTATGTTTGAGGAAAAAGTGAAAGTGAGTTAATATTATGAAATTAGGTTTGATTGTTTTTATTCTTTCCACATTCTCATTTATATGCTGCCAGAATAAAAGTGAAATTACTAACGGAAAAAAGGAAACCATGAAAGAACAGAATGTGAAGCCGCATAATCCTTATTACTCAAGAACGGATACAACAAAGCTTGATATTCCTGATTCGGAATGGAAGAAAGTTCTCCCCGTGGATGTATATGAAGTTGCCCGTAATAAGGCAACCGAGAGAGCTTTTACCGGCAAGTACTGGGATTATGACGGCAAAGGTACCTATTACTGCGCTGCCTGCGGGAATCCTCTGTTTCGTTCCGACGCAAAGTTTGCAAGCACCTGCGGATGGCCGAGCTTCTTCGAGCCTATGAGGGAGAATAGCGTGATATATAAGCCCGACGATTCGTACGGTATGCATAGGATTGAAGTTTTGTGCGGAAGGTGCGGCGCCCACCTGGGACATATATTTGATGATGGTCCCCCTCCCACCGGAAAAAGATATTGCATGAACTCAATTGTCCTTGATTTTGAACCCGATTCCGGCAGCAAGTAAATGAAGCCGGTGTTCTTCAGGAAACAGCCGGATTTAAGAAAATGGTTCGAAAAAAACCATGATAAAAAGGATGAGCTGCTTATAGGCTTCTATAAAAAAAGTTCCGGCAATCCAAGTATTACCTGGGAGGAATCTGTTGATGAGGCTCTCTGTTTTGGTTGGATTGACGGTATCAGGAAATCGCTGGACGAGATAAGCTACACTATCCGTTTCACTCCGCGCAGAAATAACAGTAGGTGGAGTACGAAAAATATAAGCCGGGTTGAGGAACTAATTAAGCTGAAACAAATGAAGCCGGTCGGACTTGAGGTTTATGAGAAGAGGAAAGAGAAATATAGTCATACATATTCCTTCGAACAGCGTATCGTAAATCTTGACCTTAAATATCAAATTATACTTAGAAAAAATAAAAAGGCTTGGGAATATTTTGAATCTCGGGTACCTTCTTACAGGAAACCTGTAATTCACTGGATTATGAGCGCAAAGCAGGAGGCTACCAGGCTGAAGAGACTGGAAATTCTTATTTCCTCTTCTGAAAAGGGTGAAGTTATTCCCCAAATGAGATGGAGAAAAAATAAAAAATAAAGAGGTATTAAGATGCAGGTAATTTTAGGATCGGGAGGTATAATAGGAAAGGGAATTGCCGAAATTTTACCTCAATACACAGAGAGGGTAAGGCTGGTAAGCAGAAATCCTGCAGCTATTAATAAAAATGATGAGCTTATAAAGGCTGATCTTACAGATTACGGTCAAACTGAGAAGGCTGTTGAGGGTGCAGACATTGCCTACCTCGTTCTTGGTATGGAATATAAGTTAAGTGTCTGGCAGAGGGATTGGCCGACGGTTATGACTAATGTAATAAATGCTTGCAAAAAGTTTAACACAAAGCTGGTCTTTTTTGATAATGTTTATGCATATGGAAAAGTAGACGGGTGGATGACTGAACAGACACCGATGAATCCTTCAAGTAAAAAAGGTGAGGTCCGTGCTGAAATAGCAGAGCAGCTAATAAACGAATACAAACAGGGAAATGTTAAGGCAATTATTGCCCGCGCGGCAGATTTCAATGGACCGACAAAAAATACATTCGTACATCCTCTTGTTTATGAAAAAGTAATGAAGGACAAGAAAGCACAGTGGTTTATAAATGCTGATTTGAAACATTCGCTTACTTATACTGCAGATGCTGCAAAAGCAACAGCCCTCCTTGGAAATACCCCAGATGCATATAACAGAACCTGGCATCTTCCAACTGACAAAAATACACCCACCGGAAAAGAATTCATTAAAATGGTGCAGGATACCTATGGTAAAAATACAGGCTACGCTACCCTCTCAAGGTGGATGCTTAAAATGGTTGGTTTGTTCATTCCGGTTATAGGTGAAATGGACGAGATGATGTACCAGTATGACTCCGAATATTTGTTCGACAGCAGTGATTTTGAAAATCATTTTTTCAAAGCAGCACCGGTTAAGACAGGAATTGAAGAGACCGTGAATGCTTTAAAATGACACTTTACAAGATTAAGACACTGCCATTTTGTCATACTTCCGTTTTTTTTATGTGCGAAAAATGCGTGTTTTCGCTGTCTCATTTTGAGTCCAAAAGGCAGATAAAAGGCTGACTCAATATGGATACACCGTTGTATGACAATTTGTCATAATGTTTAATTTATCAACAGTAAAAAAATACTTGTCAAGTTTTCGGTTGAGAGAATATATCTATCTCTTTATGTTTGGTTCAAAAAAAGGTCGTCCATGATTTCATTAAATTTATCCGATGAAAATGCTTACAAAGCGTTATTGAACAAAGATCCGCAGTATGAAGGTTTGTTTTTCGCTGCGATTAGAACTACCGGAATTTTCTGCAGGCCGACATGCAGGGCACGCAAACCAAAAAGAGAAAATGTTGAATTCTTTCAGACAGCCAGGGAGGCTATGGCTAACGGTTATCGTCCCTGTAAAATATGTCATCCTCTTGAATATCCTGATGAAATACTCCCTGAAATAAAATCATTGCTGGAAGAGATTGAACAAAATCCCTCCCTGAAAATAACCGATTACAAACTTACTGCGAGAGGAATTGATCCTGCCCGTGTCAGAAGATGGTTTATTAAAAATCACGGGATGACATTCCACGCTTACCAGAGAATGTTCAGAATAAATAATGCCCTGAGAAATTTTAAGGAAGGAGATAAAGTCATCGAAGCAGCCTACGACGCCGGGTATGAATCATTAAGCGGGTTCCAGCATACTTTTAAAAAGGTAACATCCGGTAGTCCTTCGGAAACCAAAAATGAAAAGGTTCTTTCTTTTGAACGCTTCACAAGTCCGCTTGGACCAATGATGGTGATAGCAAATGAGGAAGGAATTTATCTTCTGGAATTTACCGACCGCAGGATGCTGGAAACAGAATTAAAACAGCTTGAAAAACATTTTAAGTGTCCCATACTTCCGGGAACCAACAGACACATCAAAGAATTAAGGAAGCAGCTCAATGAATATTTTGAAGGTGAAAGAAAAAGCTTTGATGTTCCTTTAATAATTTTCGGAACAGATTTCCAGAAAAAAGCCTGGGACGCATTAACGAAAATTCCTTACGGCACTACCCGATCATACAAGACGCAGGCTGAGGCAATCGGCCATCCCAAAGCGGTAAGGGCGGTGGGTACAGCGAACGGACACAACAGGCTTGCTATCATCATCCCCTGTCATCGTGTAATCGGGGAGAATGGTAAGCTTACAGGTTACGGAGGAGGACTATGGCGTAAGCAGTGGCTTCTTAACCATGAAATGAATAACCTGTAGATAGCTCACGCCGGAAAATTTTTTTATTGCTTTATAGCAGAATTCGCCATAATTTAGATTCCCCTACAGATACAGATTAAACAACAATTTTAACGAGGAGTTCTATGAAAAAATTCATTGCTTTTTCGGCTTTCCTGTTTCTAATAGCATTTTGTTTACCGGTTTTAGCCCAGGATGAAAATTACCAGGAGGAGATGAATAAAGCCTGGACCGAATATATGACCCCTGGTCCTATGCATGAACTGCTTTCAAAAGGTACCGGCGAGTGGACCTCTGCTATTAAAATGTGGATGGACCCATCCCAGCCTCCTACGGAATCTTCAGGCTTTTCAGAAATCAAATCTATCCTTGATGGAAGATATTTTGAAGGTACTCATACAGCTGATTTTAACGGTATGGAGATGCATGGCAGAGAAATTTCCGGCTATGATAATGCGAAGAAGAAATTTTTCTCTACCTGGATTGACAATTTCGGTACAGGTGTAATGTACCTTGAAGGAACTTATGATGAGGGTACAAATACATTTACTTATACGGGGACTTCAGTTGATCCGATGACGGGACAGGACGTACCGGTAAAGCAAACCATTAAGCATATCGATGCTGATCACTCACATATGGAAATGTTTATGACCGATAAGGGACAGGAATTTAAAACGATGGAGATTGATTTTACAAGAAAGAAATAGAACTTTTTAGCAGGCTGTCCGGGTTTGTCGTAATCGGCAGACTAAGACAGCCTGTTTTATTTTAAAATTATGAGAAAAATAATATTAAATCTTGCTGTAACTCTCGACGGATTCGTTGAAGGACCAAACGGCGAATTCGACTGGTGTTTCACCGACCAGGATTACGGAATGACGGAATTTCTGAAATGCATTGATACCATATTTTTCGGTCGAAAGAGTTATGACGTTCTTATCGCTATGGATAAAAATCCTTATCCGGATAAAGCAAAATACGTATTTACAGAGAATCCGGACTATATTGTTAAAAATGCCATCTCAGTAAAAATCGATCCTGTTAAGATTAATGAAATAAAAGAATTGAGGGGAACCGATATCTGGCTTTTCGGCGGTGCGGAATTATTTAATAAACTTCTTGATATGGACCTTATCGATGAACTTCAGCTTGCGGTTCACCCTTTGATTCTGGGCGGCGGAACGCCCCTATTTAAATCCCGGAATAAAATTATTAGATTTAATCTGCTTGAATCAAGGCCGTATTCTTCCGGACTTGTTCAACTTATTTATAACAAACCGGGTATTAAATAATACTTCTCCTGCTGCTGATACTATCCTAAAAGCTCTTTCAGTTTTTCCTGGACCTGGTTAAGGTCAACATCGAATCTCTCACCCGATGCCCGGACTTTTACTTCAACCTTAAGGTCCTTCAGCTTTTTATCGCCAACGATGACCTGAATCGGCATTCCGAGAAGATCAGCGTCTTTGAATTTGAAACCGGCCTGGGCATCCACCCTGTCATCGAATAAAACTTCGTAGCCTGCAGCCGTAAGATCATTATAAAGTTTATCGCAGGTTTCGATTATTTCCTGCTTCTTCATATTTAATCCCATTAAATGAATATGGAACGGTGCAAGAGTTTTATCCCAAATAATCCCGTAATCGTCATGATGCTGCTCGATATAACATGCCAGAACGCGGTCGACCCCGATACCATAACTTCCCATAATAATAGGATTTTCCTTACCATTTTCATCCAGGAAATTAGCACCCATTGATACAGAATATTTTGTTCCGAGCTTGAAGATATGCCCGAGTTCTATTGCAGTAAAAACCGCAAGCTTATGATCGCATCTTGGGCAATTTTCATCTGAATTTATAGAGCGCAGATCAGCGTATTCGATTTCCTTAACATCCCGTTTCAGATCGATCCCACCAAGGTGATAATCGGTTTCATTGGCGCCGCTGAAAAGATTATTCGCATCCTTAAGTCTGAGATCCGCAATGATTCTTCCCTTGTAGCCCACAGGACCAATAGAACCCGCCTCCGCACCCGTTATCTCTACAAGTTCTTCGGGGTGAGCAGGACGAACGGCACCTCCGAGTGCACGTTCAAGCTTGGCTTCGTTTACGTCTTCATTACCGAGCATCAGCACAAGTACAGCATTTCCGCTATGAATATAGACCCTCGACTTTGCGCACTGAGTCTCATCTATCTTCAGAAAATCACAAAGTTCATCGATCGATCTGACATTAGGCGTATGTATCTTCTTTATCTCTCCACTCTGTTCATCTCTTTGCCTGCTGCTAATTTTAGAAGTTGCCACTTCAAGATTTGCAGCATACCCGCAGTTCTCACAATGAGCTACAGTATCCTCGCCTGCATCCGATTTAACCATAAATTCCTCAGAACCCGAGCCGCCCATTGCACCGCTGGATGCGCCTACAATGAAATAGGATAAATGACACCGGTCGAATATATTTCTGTAAGCCTTGTCGTGAAGACTGTACGAATGATCGAGTCCTTCCGGTGAAATATCGAATGAATAAGCATCCTTCATCAGGAATTGTCGTCCCCGGATTATTCCGCTTCTTGGTCTCGATTCATTCCTGAACTTAGTCTGTATCTGGTACCATATCTGGGGCATATCCTTGTAAGATTTCAGAACATTCCTTGCGTGGTAGGTCATTATTTCTTCATGTGTCGGGGCCAGAACATATTCTCTGTTAGCAATATGGAAGAGTATATCACCGAATGCTTCAACCCTTCCTGTCTCTTCCCAGATTTCTCTTGGGTTCAGAGCGGGAAGATGAAATTCCTGTCCTCCTATGGCATTCATTTCCTCGCGGATTATTTCAGATATTTTCCTGATAACGCGGTAGCCTACCGGAAGAAATGAATAAATACCCGCGGAAACCATACGGATCATACCTGACCTGAGCAAAAGAATATGACTGGTAACTACGGCATCACTCGGAACTTCTTTTAATGTAGGAACAAAGGATTTGCTTAATCTCATGGTAGTATAACTGATAAAGGATGATTAAAACTTTAAATAGTTGTCAAAAATAAAGATTTGATGATGCTTATCAAAATAAGCTTTGAGGATTATAAAAAGCTTGAACAAAAAGAAGTGCTTGTTAAAGATTTTCTAGGCAAAGAAAAAGCGTATAAGATAATAAAAGACAGTTTAGAGCTTTATAGGGAAAATGCAGAAGAACTGAGAGCTAAATTGTAGGCTGTTCTGATTTTTTCACCCGAACCTCCTTTATGAGATAAACTGCATCACGGGGACGGACAAGTTCATCGCATCTGATAGTTATCTTTTCCCCTTTCGATGCCGATTCTGCTTTTCTATTATCATCAATTAAGATATTCTCTGCCTTAATCTGAACCACGCCTGTAGTTTCTCCGATTATATATATTTCGTCTCCTTGTTTCAGAGTACCGGTTTCAATTGAAATATATACCACTCCCGCCTGTTTATAATAATTTAAAACCCTTCCAAGGAACTCTTTCCTTGTACTTGCCCTGCTTCCGTAAATGCCGGCATACTCATCAGAACCGGGAGTATCGAGATAAAAACCAGTCGAGAACCCGCGGTTAAATACCTTTTCCAGTTCCTGAATAAGGTCATTTTTAATCTCAGGTGTAAGTTTGTTCTCATAATAAAGATCAATAGCTTTCCTATAGGCTGAGGTAACTGCAGCAGCGTATTCCGGACTCCTTTTCCTTCCTTCTATCTTGAATGAATCAACGCCTGTTTCAATTAGCTGATCGATGAAACCAAGGGTACAAAGGTCCTCAGGCGATAAAACATAATCCTCGCCGACAATCATACTTTTGCCAATAGTCGGATCATAAATCTCATATTCCCTCCGGCATGGCTGGATGCACTCACCCCGGTTAGCGCTTTTTTCAAAAAGATGGTGACTCATAAAGCATCTGCCGCTTACCGCAATACACATAGCTCCGTGCACAAATACTTCAATCTCAAGGTCGGTAAGAGAACGTACTTTTTTAATATCTTCCAAAGAACATTCCCTTGCGAGGACGATCCTATCGGCTCCCAGTTCTTTATAGAAGTTTGCCGCCAGGGAATTGGAGACAGATCCCTGTGTGGAAATACAAAAAGGCATCCTTGCTTCCTGACATAATTGTACAACAGAAAAATCCCAGCAGATTATTCTATCGACCCCGGTTTCTTTTGCTTTTAAGATGATATCCCTTAGCTGGTCCAACTCTTCTTCATAGATAATTGTATTGAGAGTGAGGTAAGTCCTTACATTATTTTCTTTACAATATGATGTAAGCTCTGGAAGGTTGTCGGCTTTGAAGTTAGAGGCCTTAGCCCTCATATTCAGTTTTTCAACACCGAAGTAAACAGCATCAGCCCCTGCCTTAACCACTGATGTAAGCATGGTTTTATTACCAGCAGGGGCCATAAGCTCTGGTTTGACATTTTTATGCATAACTAATCTATTAACTTATTTATACGTATCCGGCTGAATGCTTTAATAGCATTGAGAATGAAGGTTACGACTTCTCTTCCCAGATTTTAGCAATTTCAATGATCACTCTTACAGCCATTTCCATATCCTGTATTGCAACCCATTCAACCTTCGAGTGGAAACTATGTTCCCCGGCGAAGATATTAGGACAGGGCAATCCCATAAATGAAAGCCGTGAACCATCTGTACCCCCGCGAATCGGGTGCATAATAGGCTCAATACCCAGATTCTTCATTGCCTGTTCCGCATAATCAGTAACCTGCTGATGCTTGACAAGAATTTCCTTCATATTACGGTATTGTTCAGTTACGTCAAATTCCAGCTTTGCGGCAGGATATTTTTTTACTGTCTTCTCTGCAAGGTCTTTTAAAAAAGCCTCATATTCTTTGAGTTTGGGTGTTTCAAAATCCCTGATGATAAATTTCAATACTGCGAGCTCTTCGTTGCCGTTAAAGTTTGTGCAGTGAACATACCCCTCGCGTCCTTCTGTTGTTTCCGGAGAAAGTCTGTCTTTCGGCAGGCTTTCCATAAATTCAGATGCAACCCTTACAGCATTAACCATTATTCCCTTTGCGTAACCGGGGTGAATGTTTTTTCCGTGTATCTTAATTGTAACTGCATCAGCACTGAATGTTTCAGACTCAACCTCACCGCGGCTCTGACCGTCGACAGTATAAGCATACTTTGCACCGAATTTCTTAACATCAAATTTTTCTGTTCCCCGTCCGACTTCTTCATCGGGGGTAAAGCAGATCTTTACTGGACCATGCTTTACTTCCGGATGTGTAAGCCAGTAATTAACCGCATCTACTATTTCAGCCACACCGGACTTATTATCCGCGCCGAGAAGGGTTGTTCCGTCCGTAGTTATGATATCAAATCCTTTCATATTCTTAAGGTCGGGATTCTCACTCTCAAGTATAACCTGAGAAGGATCCTTCATAAGTTTTATATCCCCTCCCTGGTAGTTTTTATGGATAACAGGATTTACACCCGCACCGGTGACAGCCGGAGAAGTATCAACGTGAGCGATAAATCCAATCGCCGGAACATTTTTATCAGAATTAGACGGAAGAGTCGCCATCACATAGCCATTCTCATCCATATGAGCATCTTTAAGTCCCATTTTTTTCAATTCTGCGGCGAGGTCTTTTGAAAGAATTTTTTGTTTTTCAGTCGAAGGAAATGAAGTTGATTCTTCATCGGATTGAGTATCGTATTTTACGTATTCCAGAAACCGATCTACACAGGTAAATTTATATTTATCATCAAACATTGGTACCTCTAATTTTTAATAGTAAGATCAACTAAACTATCTAAAATCGTCAAGATTCGCAACCAAAAGCGGCAATAAGGGGGCAATATGGAAAGGCCGCCTCAGGTTATTTGAGACGGCCTTTATATTTAATGAGGTTACAGAAATCTTGATTACTGATTATTTTCAATCATTTTTATCTCAACCCTGCGGTTCATGGCTCTTCCTTCAGGAGTATCATTTGAGGCTATCGGATTTGATTCACCATAAGGAACTACCTCGAGCCTTGATCTGTCTATTCCCTTGTTTATAAGGTAATCAACAACCGACTGGGCTCTTCTTCGTGACAGATCCATATTATAGGATTCAGAACCTACAGCATCGGTATATCCTTCTATTCTCCAGCGGGTATCAGGATTATTTTTCATTGTCTTTGCAAGATTATCAAGAGTGGGATAAGCGCTCGACAGAAGAGTCGCTTTGTTGAATTCGAAATTCGTATCGCCGCTGAGAGTTATCTTCTTGACTACCGTATCCGCTTTTGCACATCCATCTTCATCTACCTGTTTCCCGGCAGGTGTATTAGGACATTTGTCCTTATAATCAGGTACGCCGTCCCTGTCGCTGTCTTTAGGACAACCGGTATCGTCTACAGCTGCACCTGTCGGTGTGCCGGGACATTTATCATTATTATCATATATACCGTCGCCGTCTGTATCAGGACAGCCCTGATCATTCACCTGCATTCCGGCAGGAGTATTCGGGCACTTATCCAGTTTATCAGGTACCCCGTCATTATCTGCATCTATGGCGCATCCGTTTTCATCTACTTCCATTCCTGATTTTGTGTTAGGACATTTATCCTTGTAATCGGGTACTCCGTCTCCATCCCTGTCGAGCGGACAGCCGTATTCATCAACTGTGACACCCTGAGGTGTATTGGGACACATATCCTTTGAATCTTCAATTCCGTCTCCGTCGCTATCTGATGTAGTGAAGAATGAATAGGCTATACCAGCCATAACGGTAACCATATAATCATTGTTTCCGTTTATAGCAAGATCATCCCAGTTATCGTGAGGAGAGAAGTATCCTCCCAGTCCGAGATTCATATTTATCGACTGTGAAAGAAGAAACCTTAATCCAAGCTCAGCCTGGAAAATGGTTTCCTGCTTATCATATCTACCCAGGAGATTATTTGTCAAAGCTTTATCATTGTTATCTTTCGGATTAAACCATAAATAGGTTGCTCCTACACCCACATAGGGAAAAACCGCCTCCTCTATTGAAAAAGTATACGTCAGATCTCCTCCGATCCCCGTCATATTTGTTCTGAATACACCGGGGGTTTTTGAGTTATCTTCCCCACCTATATATCCTGCCATTACGAAACCTTTAATTCCAAGTATTCCCTGGTTAGTTGTCGGAAAGAAGTATTCAAGAACCCCTCTTCCCATAATATCGGGTCTAACTTTATCATAATCGGTTTTAGCCAGGGTAACTCCTGCTTCTGCTCCCAGCATGAGAGTTCCTGAGAAAGCGTGATGTTTTATATTCCTGTTAGTCTGAGAATATATCTGGCTGCTTATTAACATCATCACAGCAAGAAGAGCCGTCAGTTTCAGCTTCATAATCCATCCTTTCCTTTCTGTTTAACATCATGTTCCCTAACAATTTAAAGGAAAAGTATGTAATCAGAGTGGGAAAGATAACACGGCGGAAGAAATGTGATATTTAATAACCTGTTGATTAACAATAGGTTATAGCAATTTATTTCAACTCAAATGGGGTTTTTCGAAATTAATCGCTGGTTTATTTCAGAAGCAATATCTTTTTTACAAAAGATGATTCCGAGGTTATGAGGGAAACAAAATAGATTCCTGAACTTAAGCCTTTGCCGTCGAACTGCATACTGTAATCTCCTGCGGATAAATATCCGTCCTCCATGACAGAAACAGTTTCACCAAGGATATTTGTTATTCTTAGTAATACATTTGTTCCCCGGGGGAGATAAAAGCTTACAGTTGTCGTAGGATTGAAAGGGTTGGGATAATTCTGGTAAAGCCTGATCTGGTCAGGAATGAATTCCTCTTCCCTTACAGAATTTGGTGAAGAAAATAATAGTGTAATATTTCCTATGTTGGTCATAATACTATCTATAATAATTTTATCGCTCGTGGCATCCTCATACCCTATTTTCTGGGCAACCAGGTAGTAGCTGCCGAACGGAAGGAAATTTTCTCTGAAGGTTCCGTTGGACTGCGAGAAAGCATAAGTTATTAAGTTGTTTTCGGCTGACCGTGCATAAATAATCGCATCAGTTACAATACTGCCTCGTTTACCCGTAATTCCGACTGTGCCTGATATAATTCCGCCTCCCACAGACGAATCCCTGGGCATATAAATATCTGCATTAAGAATTGGTGATCCGATATAAATAGAGTCGGCTTCCTGCCAGAATCCGGGGTTATTCCCTAATGTATCATAATATGAGGGAACATAATAATCTGAAAATGATTGTATATAGTAATAACCGGGGTCAATAATATTGTCTATCGTATAAGAACCGTCGGGATTTACAAAGGCTGCGTAGGTACCTCCCAAGGCGGGCGAATTGAGCTTGCTATGTATAATTTTATCAGGAGTATGAGTTCCGCTCCTGACGATTACAATTCCTTTTTTAAAGGATTAATAGCAAGCGAATCAAATATTCTTCCTGAAACTGAATTCTGGGTAGAAGTCACCCTGACTAAATTCAGATCTGCGGAAGAAATTCCATTGGTATCAACAAACACCTGTGTCGCACTCAGAGGATCAAACTGCTGATCATAGAAGGAAACATAATAGGAGTCTTTCGCCGCCGCTACTGTATAATTTCCAACCGGAAGTTCAGCAGAATAATTTCCGTTGTCATCGGAAACACTCTTTGCGATAACAAAATTACCGCCATACAGGAAGTATACATCAGCTGAAGGAACAGGTACACCGTCTGTACTTATGTTTCCCTGCAAAGAACCCGAATAAAAATAATCCTCATAATAATCAATCTTTATCTTGAGATATTCGTATGGATTTAAACCATTATTATATATATAAAGGGTATCCTCCCTATCTTCATAAGTATAATTCAAGTAGCCGGAAAGGATACAATCCATCATAATTGAATCTCCCGGTTCAATGGTAATAGGGTATCTCCAGTATCTGTCGAATCTCAGGAAGTAAAAGTCATTTTTACTGTAATAAATGCTGTCAATTACAAGCGGCACATTCCCCGAATTGATAAAATATGCGTTCTGGAGTCTGTGAAATACATCATGATATTCCAGTTCTTCAGGATAAATTTGCAGCACAGGTTGAGCATTTACAGAAAGGCAGCAAAGTAATACCAGAATTCCTGCGGTTATAATTCTCATTCTTATTGTTTAAGTTGATTATAATAATTATAATAATAGTAATGCAATTAAGTCAATAGTGACAAAATATTATATCTCTTGGCTGAACAAAAGTTAAACTACATAAATTTTTCTAAAAATGAACTGGATGAGCTCTTTTCAGAAGCAAAAAAGGGAAGTTCGTCAGCATTCAGTGAATTATCCGGGTTAATAAGGGATATTTCCTACAGCTATTTTCTTTCCAAATTAAGGCATGGGAAAATTCTTAACACAGAGGATGTAGATGACCTTTCTAACAATGTCTATCTTTCCTTTGCCGAGCAATATCACAGAATAGAAAGCCTTGAAAACTGGCTGAGAAGGGTGTTATTCCTTACGTTCGTCAACTGGTACAAAAAATCAAAAAGAAGAAAGACTTTTGAGCTTGATGAGGCCTATTACGTCGAACAAAAAGATGAACATCCCTCGGTTAAGGTTGATGCCGAAAAAATTGTTTCAATTCTAAATACCTTCAGCGATGATAAGCAGCAGATTTTCAGGATGAGATTCTGGGAAGACCTTAAATTTGCCGAAATTGCTGAGAATCTTGGAAAATCTGAAGATGCCGTTAAAAAGATGTTCTACAGGACCATCGAGGAACTTAAATTAAAAATATAAGGTTGTCACTTTATTATTACTAATTTTACTAATTGGTTATAAACCTGAGAAATAAAAAATAATGGGCAAGAAAGATAAAATATTGGATCTTCTGGGAAAGAAGAGCTTAACGGATTCAGAGAAGGATGAACTTGAGTCACTTGCCGGAAGCGATAAAGAATTAAGTGAATTAAGAAAAACCTATGAGCAGCTCGAGAGTGTTGTCAGTCATTCCTCACATTTAAGCGAGGAAGAACTTTCGCAATATACCCTTTACAAGAATGGAATGGTGCCTGATGATAGTTCAATAATAGGCAGAATTCCGTTTATTGAGACGCATTTGCGAAAATGTGCGGTGTGTTCGGGAATTCTCAGGGAATTCAACTTGGAATATTCCGACATCGACAGCTTTTTATCTGAATCAATAGTGTCAGGAAGAGATTCTTCAGATCGATCAGCGGATTCAAGGACGGAATTATCCTTAAACAGGTACAAAGCTCCCCGATATGCTTTCGCATCCATCATTATAGTCGGACTTGTTTACCTAGCATTGTATGTTGTTTCTTCTTTTACTACCCCGGCCTTTTATAATAATGCGGCAATCAGTAGTGATTCGCAATTCTCGATTAACAGAGGAAGGGCAACGGAGAATTTCCAGAACAGTCTTAAGGCTCTTGAAAACCACAATTACGATGAAGCAATTTCTTACCTTCAAAAAGATATTAAAGAAAATTCCAGGGATGAAACGATTTTTTATTCATATTACATAATGGGCTTATCGTACCTGAAAACAGCTGAGCATGATTTCCTGGGATTGTTTCCCGGTTATAATCAGGACAGAGCATCAAAGGGCGCAGAATATCTGGAAGAAAGCATCAGGAAGAATGATTCTGGCAGGTTCAATAATATAAAACTGAACTCTTACTTTTACCTTGCCAAAGCCAGCCTGATGCTGAAAGATAAAGAAGGAGCAAAGCACTATCTGACATTGGTTATAAACGGAAAAGGAAGCAAGATGGAGGAAGCAAAATATCTACTCGGGGAAATGGAGTGAATTGTGTTAAATGATTATACAAAAAGTATCAATATTATTTATAGCTTTTATATTCTCTCTTCTGCAGCCGGCCGGAGTTGAATCCAAACTTCAAGAAAATCCTTACTCTCATTTATATAACTCTCCCGATTCACTTTTAATGTATGTGAGCAGAGACGGCTGGAATCCGGAACGGCTCTCTTTAATTAAATATTATCTGACGGATTCCTACGCACCTGCCGATAATGATTTGAGATTACTTAAGGATCTGAAAAATGATTTCCGCAAAGCCCTTCTTCAGTCAGTACTGTTGAAAAAGCAGAATAAGTTCACTGAAATGTATGACACACTGGATTCATATCTTAATGTTGTGCCTCATTACCTTCCCTATTATGATGAACTGGTATTTGCATCAAGTGCATCATCACGTTTGCAGCTGCTTGAATCTAAAATTGAAGCTTCGGGGGGATTTTCATGCGCGTGAAAAAAATTATCTGCTGGGATTGATTAATTATCAGAACGCAGATTATAATTCTGCAAAGGAGCACTTTCAAAAAAGTTTTGACTCCGACTCAACTGATAAATATATATTGTATCAGTTGTCCTATTCTTACAGGAGTCTGGGTGATTATAATAAAGCCCTGATGCTGATAAAAAAAGCCGGGGATATGGCTTCGGGAGATCTCTATTTTTTGGTTAAAGTCTATCTTGCTGAAGGAGCTTTATACTTTTTGTCGGGAGAATATGACCTGGCCGACAGTATTTATAAAAAAGCTTTTAAACTGGCTCAAGATAACTTCATGACGGAAAATTCAGGACGTTCCTATGTGGCTCTCGGAATTATGGACGACATTCAGGGCTTTATTGATAAGGCAAGAACCAAATATAATAATGCGGTTGATATTGCTGAAAAGACTCATAACCAGGAACTTAGAGCATATGCATACTCAGAACTAGGTGTTTCGTTCAGCTATACAAGTGAATTAATTGAAGCTAAAGAGAATTACTTAAAAAGTTATGCGTTGTACAAACAGATGGGGAACCGTCTGAGATTAGCTCTTCTTTCCGAAAATATTGGAAAGATCTATATGTCAATATTCAATTATGAGAGCGCCATTAGCAGCTATAAGGAGGGTATCGAGTACGCAGGCGATAATAAGCGTTCTCTTGTCCTTAACCTCACAGGACTGGCAGATGCTTATTCCAACCTTTCCAACTATTCCGAATCATTGAAATATTATAATGAGGCGAAGAAGCTTAGCGCAGATATTAAAGCTGTTGAGCTAAGTATAAAAATTAATAGCGGATTAGGGGCATTATATTATAATCTTGATCATCCGGATAATGCTCTGAACTATTATCTGAAGGCGGAATCAGAGTGCAGTAAAATAAATAACCCATTCCTTACGGCAGATCTATACGATAAGCTGGGAACGGTATATTCTTCACTCGACAGCCTGAATATAGCTGAACAATATTTTTTAGAAGCGGAGAAGCTTGCCGATAAAAGCGGGACTTCTTACACGGCATTATTAGCAGCTGTAAACAGAGCGGAGGTTTTGGTTAAAAAGGAAGAGTATTCAAAGGCATTGGTGCTGCTGAATACGATATCAAAAAGTTCATCCAATAGAAATTTTCCGTATTTACAGGCGAGATCTGAGAACCTGAGAGGGAACATTCTGGAAAAGCGCGATGACTTTGAGGGTGCCCGGTCTGCGTACAACCGTACTCTGGAGATAGTGAAAAACCTGAATGAGAAAACTCTCGAAGTTGAGGCCTATTTTAATCTTGCAAAGCTTAACGATTCAAGAAATTTAAATGACTCGGCAGAAAGTTATTATAAATCGGCAATTGCTTTAATTGAGGATGTTTCCCGCCCGTTATTCAGGCAGGAGGATGTCCAGATCTCATACTTCTCCGGCAACCGGGATGTATATGACTCATTTGCTGAGCATTACCTTCGACTTAAAGAATACCACAGGGCTTTTGAGCTTATCAACAAGTCGCACTCCCGGAATATGATTCAGAACCTGAATAACCTTAAGCTGCAGACCATCTTAGGAGACAGCACATTCTTGAGTAAGCTGTATGATTATGACTGGATCATTCATTCAGGAATCTACGGCAAGGAAAAAACCGAAAAAGTAAAAGGGATGATGGCTGAATTAAAACACTCCCTGGTTAATTCCAATACGGAACTCAGACCTTATCTGAATATGGAAAAATGGCCCTCAATAAATGAGATTCAGAATTCTCTTACGGAAGAGGAGAATTTAATTTCATATTACTCTAACGGAAACAGCCTTTATGCATTTCTAATTAATAAGAAATTCTTCAAACCTTTTAAATTTGCTGTTTCATCAAAGCAGCTGGCCGGGATGACTGCAGCTATTTCACCCTATTTTGAAAACAGTCCGGAAGGGACTGATGCATTTTATAACCAGGATTTATTCTCTTTTAATGCAGAAGCCTCAAATGCCTTGTACAAAAAAATAGTTGAGCCGATATTGAAGGATATTCCGCCCGAACAAAAAATAATTTTTTCACCATGCACTGAATTGATTACAATCCCTCTGGAATTCCTTGTAACTTCCTACAGCGCCGATGAGAGTCCTTACTCATACAATAATAAGAAATTCCTTTTGTCAGACTATGATATTTCCTATTCCCCATCTGCTTCTGCATTTCTGCAGCAGCAAAAAAATAACCTGAAAAATAATAGTAAAGTGCTTTTGGTTGGTGATCCCTCCATAAATACCGGGTCCATGGAATTTGCAGAAAGAAGGGGCCTCCTTGAGGAACCACCCGGAATACCAAGAAACCTGGCACTCCTTCCCTTGAAATATTCAGGCGAAGAGGTCAGAAGCATCGGGGAGATCATAAATGCCAGCACTATTCTCCTGAATAAAAATGCTACGGAAACCAATTTCAAGGAGAATGCCGGGCTGAGCAGCATAATACACCTTTCAACGCATTCATTTCTGTATAAAAAGCAGCCCCTGATATTTTTTTCAAATATATATGATGCTGAAAATGATGGCTTCCTGGAAGCAGGAGAAATAGTCAGACTTAAACTTAACAGTGATCTTGTCGTACTGAGCTCATGTAATTCAGGTCTCGGCAGTGTTGATAAATCGGAAGGTATTCTTGGATTGACTAAAGCTTTTTTTGAAGCCGGTTCGAAAAGCGTAGTCGTTTCGCTCTGGGATGTGAACGACAGGTATACTTCAAAGCTAATGACTCTTTTTTACGAAAAACTTAGTATGGGTTACGATAAATCCAGGGCATTAAGACTTGCAAAGACTGAATTCATACAAAAATATTCGCCCAATCCATATTACTGGGGAGCGTTTGTATTATCAGGAAATATTGCGCCAGTTAAATTGAAACCCCAGGAAAACATCTCGCTTTCAATTATGATATTATTGACAATTCTAGCAGCAGCAGTTGTAGTGGTGATAATAATTCACCGCAAAAGACTTACCACTTAATATCCTCTCAGCATGACCTTTTCAAGGTCCGACTTAATCATAATTTTGACAAGCTGGCTGAATGTTGTTTTGGCTTTCCAGTCCAGGACCTTTTCTGCTTTTACAGGATTACCAATTAACAAATCAACTTCTGTCGGTCTGTAATAATCCGGATCAACTGCAACCACTATCTGCCCCTTTTTTAATTCCTTTGAAAAAGAGTACCTGTATTCTGCCTTCGTGCTGCCCCTGGATAAAAGTGCATTACCTTTATCGCGGTTAAATCCTTTTATGAGACCTGTTTCATTAGCTCCTTTCCCTTTCCATGTTAATTCTATCCCTATTTCATTAAAAGCTGATTCCGCAAATTCCCTTACAGTATGAGTTTCTCCTGTTGCAAGGACGAAATCTTCTGCCTTCTTATGGTTAAGGATTTTCCACATACCCTCACAGTATTCCGGGGCATAGCCCCAGTCGCGCTTTGCATCCAGGTTACCCAGAAGAATCCTGTCCTGCAGTCCTGCAGAAATTCTCGATGCTGCCATTGTAATTTTCCGGGTAACAAAAGTTTTACCGCGTCTTGGGGATTCGTGATTAAACAAAATACCATTTGAGGCAAAAATATTATATGCTTCCCTGTAATTAACTATAATCCAGTATCCATACAGTTTTGCAACTCCATAAGGGGAACGGGGATAAAACGGCGTCTCCTCTGTTTGGGGAACTTCCTGAACCTTACCGAAAAGTTCACTTGTAGAGGCCTGATAAAATTTAACTTTCCTCAAGCCCACTTCCCTGATAGCATCTAAAAATCTCAGTGTACCAAGCGCATCCACCTGGGCGGTATAGTCGGGCACTTCAAATGAAACTTTGACATGGCTCTGTGCAGCGAGGTTGTATATCTCATCAGGTTCTATTTTTTCAAGGAGACGGTTTAAGGCACTTGTATCCACAAGATCTCCGTAATGAAGAAAAAGCTTTTTATCGAGTATCTCCTTATTGCTGTAGAGGTGGTCGATTCTTCCTGTATTAAAGGAACTGCTTTTTCTTATGATCCCATGGACTTCATATCCTTTATCAAGTAAGATTTCGGTAAGATAGCTTCCGTCCTGACCCGTTATTCCTGTAATTAGTGCTTTTTTCATGTCTCCCTCAACTATTGAACGTTAGATTTAAACCACTCATAGGTTTTTTCAATTCCATTTCTCAGGTTTGTACTGTATTTCCAACCGAGCTTGTTTATTCTGGAAACATCCATCAGTTTTCTGGGTGTCCCATCAGGCTTGGCGGTATCATATTCTATTTTGCCGGAAAAATCCGTTAAACCGGCAATAAGATACGCAAGCTCGTTGATAGTAAGGTCTTCACCTGTACCAATATTTATATGAGATATTCCCTGTTCATATATATTTCCGGCTTCAACATTTTCCATCAGGAATACTATTGCCTCAGCAAGATCTTCAACATAGAGGAATTCCCTCATTGGCTGACCGGTTCCCCACAGGGTAACAGAAGAAAGGTTTTTTTCTGCTGCCTCATGAAACTTCCTTATCAGGGCAGGCAGAACATGTGAGGTCTCGGGATTAAAATTATCATAAGGCCCATATAAATTAGTCGGCATAACAGAATAAAAATCACATCCATATTGTCTGAAATAATTCTCACAGAGTTTTATCCCTGCTATTTTAGCAACAGCGTAAGGCTCATTTGTATATTCCAGGTAATCCGAAAGCAGGTATTCCTCTTTAAGGGGCTGAGGTGCGAGTTTAGGATAAATACAACTGCTTCCGAGGAAAATCAGTTTTTCAGCTTTATTAACATATGCCTGATGTATGATATTGGATTCAATCATCAGGTTGTCGTAGATAAATTCAGCCCTATAGGTATTATTCGCCAGAATACCTCCGACTTTTGCTGCTGCTACTATTACTATATCAGGTTTCTGGTCTGTAAAAAATTTCTCGACCTGGTCCTGCCTTATCAGATCAAGTTCAGAAAGACTTTTATATATGAGGTTTGTATACCCCCGGGATTCAAGTTTCCTTTTAATTGCCGAGCCTACCATACCGGCATGCCCGGCAATATATATTTTCTTCTCTCTTAAATTTCCAATCATACTTAAATCGAATTATTTTTTTATAAATTCAGCAATCGTATCCACCACAAACTTCTGTTGTTCCCCGGTCAATTCCGGATATATGGGAAGAGCAATTGAGTCATCTGCCGCTTCTTCCGCCAGGGGGAAATCACCTTTTTTATAACCGAGAGAGGAGAAACATTCCTGCAGATGGAATGGAACAGGGTAATAAATCTCTGAACCGACTCCTTTATCAGAAAGGTGTTTCCTTACAGCATCTCTGTCGTGCACTCTGATAATATACTGATTATATATATGATAGTTCTTAACCCCGGAATCTTTGTAAACTGCCTCTGGCAGAAGCACCTTATTTTTATCATCGAATTTTGTTTTACCTATTGATTCAGCCAGACCTGACTCAATAAAAAGTTTTGTATAGAGCTCAGCATTACCGCGTCTCTGTGCTGACCAATCATCCAGGTGAGGCAGTTTTACATTAAGTACGGCAGCCTGAATAGCATCCAGTCTGAAGTTTCCGCCTATAATTTTATGATAATATTTGGGCTTGCCTCCATGCACACGTAGAATACGCAGTTTTTCACCAAGTTCATCATTATTTGAAACCACAAGGCCGCCGTCGCCGAAACAGCCAAGGTTCTTACTGGGAAAGAAGGAATAACATCCTATATCGCCTACCGTACCGACATGTTTGCCGTCCTTGTACTGAACACCAATTGCCTGGGCACCATCCTCAATCACTTTCAGATTATGTTTGCGTGCAATCTCCATAATTTTATCCATTTCACAGCTCTGACCATAAAGGTGAACAGGGATAATAGCTTTGGTTTTAACGGTTATTCTCTTTTCGATATCGTCGGGATCTATATTAAAAGTAACCGGGTCGATTTCTGCAAAGACTGGAACAGCTTTCATTCTGGAAACCACTCCGGCAGTCGCAAAGAAGGAATATGTCGGAACAATTACCTCATCTCCCGGCTGTATATCCAGGGCCATTAATGCTATCAGCAGAGCATCTGTGCCCGACGAAACGCCGATTGCAGATTTGCATTCAAGATATTCGCAGAATGCTTTTTCCATTTTTTCAACTTCAGGACCAAGAATAAAGTATTGTGATTCTGCAACCCGGATAAGAGCTTCATCTAATTCATTTTTTAATGAATGATATTGCTTTTTTAAATCTAATAAAGGAACGGTCATAGTATTATCTCCATTTCTATATTTTCATCACTGAGTAAATAAAGTCCCTGTCTATTTCATTAAGCGATTTCCCATTCAAATCCTTTTGTGAAACAACAGGATTGTCGACCCGCCAGTCAATGTTTAACCGTGGATCATTATAAACAATAGTTCTTTCATATTCTTTGCTGTAAAAATCGGTACACTTATAAAGGAAAATTGCGTAATCAGAAAGAACAGAAAAACCATGAGCAAAGCCCCGCGGAATCCACAACTGGATATGATTCTCCTCAGACAATTCCTGGACAACATATTTACCGAAAGTCGGCGAGCCGAATCTTATATCAACAGCAACATCAAGGACTCTGCCTGTAATTACATGGCAAAGTTTTCCCTGGACTCTATCACCGGCCTGGTAATGCAATCCCCTTATGGTTCCTTTGCCTGACCGTGAGATATTATCCTGTACAAAGTTCACCTCAAGGTTATTTTCATTAAACCGTGCTTCATTAAACGATTCAAAAAAATATCCCCTGGTATCTTCAAATACATCAGGTTTAATTACCAGAACTTCGGGTATTTCTGCGGGGATGATCTGCATAGAATCAGCTATGGTCTTTCAGATATTTTTCCAGGTAATCTCTATAAAGCGATTTCGGCATTGAAGAAATCAACGTCTTAAATTCCTTTTTATCTATATATTTCATATTGTAAGCGATCTCTTCAATACAGGCAACCTTTAGACCCTGTCTTTCCTCTATTACACCGAAAAAGTTTGATGCCTGCAGAAGGGCTTTCGGGTTCCCGGTATCAAGCCATGCTATTCCTCTTCCTATCTTTTCTACATTAAGTTTTCCTTTTTTCAGATAGGCATTATTCACATCTGTTATCTCCAGCTCACCTCGTTTGGATGGCTTTAATGATTTTGAGATTTTCACCACCCGATTGTCAAACACATACAAACCAGGTACTGCAAAATCCGATTTCGGATGCCTGGGTTTTTCTTCTATAGATTTCGCTTTACCATTTTTGTCAAAATCTACAATACCATATCTCTGTGGATCATTAACCTGGTAGCCGAATATAGTGGCTCCCTCTTTATGCTTTTTCAGAGCTTTGTACCAGAAATCAAGATAGCCATAAAAAATATTATCTCCGAGTATTAAACAGACACTATCACTTCCGATAAATTCTTCACCGATAATAAATGCCTCTGCGATCCCTCTCGGGGCTTTCTGCACTGCGTAGCCTATTTTTAATCCTACCTGAGACCCATCCTCAAACAACTGCTTGTACAAGGGAATAGTTTCTTCATTAGAAATTATGAGGATTTCACGAATCCCTCCAAGCATGAGAATGGACAGAGGATAATAGATCAAAGGTTTGTCGTATAATAAAGCCAGCTGCTTGCTGTAAACTTTTGTAATGGGGTAAAGACGGGATCCGGAACCTCCCGCTAGTATAATACCTTTTATATTTCCAGATTGTCTGTGACTAATAATATTAAACCTCTTTTACCAAATTATTTTCTAATTTATATTTTTTACCTGATTTCTCGCAGAACGCGAAACCATTTTCATCGAAGTTCAGTTTCTTTCCTGCCTCGCTGTACCATCCTTTTATTTTGGCCGGATTACCGACTACCAGAGCAAAATCAGGAACGTCTTTGGTAACCACAGCCCCCGCCCCGACAAATGCAAACCGTCCTATAGTTATGCCGCAGACAATGGTGGAATTAGCACCTAGGGATGCACCTTCCTTCACCAGTGTTTTAATATAAAATTCAGCCCCTACCTGGGGGTATTTTGAACGGGGATTAAGGATGTTTGTGAAAACCATTGAAGGGCCGCAGAATACGTAATCCTCAAGCTCGACTCCTTCATAAACTGATACGTTATTCTGTATTTTTACAAAGTTCCCGATAGTAACATTATTTGCAATGTTTACATTCTGGCCCAGAATACATTTTTTCCCGATCTTTGAACCTGACTGAACATGCGAAAAATGCCATATTTTAGTGTTCTCTCCTATTTCGACGTTGTCGTCAACCACCGCATACTGATTGACGTAATAATTTTTATTTTCCATTTAGTTCTGCTCCCGTTTCCGAAGTTGATATATTTTATTTAACCTTTGCAATAGACTGGTCTGCTGAAAGACAGGCCTGGGCTTTTTCAAGGATTTCAAGCACTTCCACAGCATGGGCACCATCTGTCAACGGTTTTTCATTGTTAATTATAGAATTGAAGAAATGTTTTTGTTCTTCAGCCAGAGGCTGCTTGTTTTCAAATTCAACCACTTCAAAGTCTCCTTCAAATTTCTGAAGGGACCCGTTTATATTCCTGAAACCTTTCGGATAAAACTTCAGCTTATCGGTTTTAAGGCTGTCTTCAAATACAACCATACCTTCATCACCTATTACAACAAGCCTCTGTTCTTTGAATGGATGAAGCCAGCTGACGAAAATATGGGCATGTATATTTCCAGGGTAGGAAAGATATGTTACCGTTGTATCTTCAATTTCGCTCTGAAGGATAGTCGCTCCCTTTGCGTCAACATATACCGGATTGCTTTCAAGCAGATATTGGATTACGGAAATATCATGGGGGGCAAAGCTCCAGAGTATGTTCTCTTCTGTTCTGATTGAGCCCAGGTTCAGCCTGTTGCTATATATATACTGCAGCCTTCCTATCCTGTTCTCAGCCATCATTTCCTTTATCTTTTTTACAGCAGGATGATATAAAAGAACATGACCTACCATCAGCTTCCTGTTTTTCCTTTCGGCTATTTCCACAAGCTCCCTTGCGTGAGTCGATATCAGAGTAATGGGTTTCTCAACAAGCACATTCTTACCGCTCATTAATGCTTTTTTTGCCACATCATAATGGGTTTCAGCAGGGGTTGCAATTATAACAGCATTTATATCAGGATTCTCCATGATGTCTTCCAGCTTCGTGGTAAACGGAATTTCAGGAGAGACAGCTGCTATTTTTTCTGAAGCGGCAGGATTAAAATCGCAGACATATTTCAGGTTTTTCCCTAATATCCCGTTTGCTGTTCTAACATGATTTATACCCCACCTTCCCGCACCAATAATGCCTAATCCGATTTCTTCAAACATCTTATGCCTTTACAATTTTACTATTATTAATTATTCCATGTTTGACAAAAGCATTCCTGCTGTCGACAATCAAATCTGCATTTTCTGCGATCATCTTATAATCATAATCTGAATGATCTGTACTGAGGACAACAAGGTCGAATTTTGCCAGGTTCTCCTTTGTAAGATCAACGGATTCCATATCGAACTGATATTTACGTGTCCTGGGTAATTTAGGAACATAGGGATCGTTATATGAAACTTCGGACCCTTTCTCCCTGAAAAGTTCTATGAGTCTAAGTGAAGGAGATTCTCTCATATCGTCGATGTCTTTTTTATAAGCCACACCAAGTATAAGCACCTTTGAACCATTCAAGGATTTCTTTACACGGTTCAGAGCCTCTACTCCTTTTTCAATAACATAGTAAGGCATATAAGTATTCACTTCTCCTGCCAGTTCGATAAACCTTGTATGAACTTCATATTCTCGTGCTTTCCAGGTTAAATAGAAAGGATCTATGGGTATACAGTGACCGCCTAATCCCGGACCTGGGTAGAACGGCTGAAAACCAAATGGTTTGGTGGATGCTGCATCAATTACTTCCCATACATCTATACCCATCCTATCGAATACCATTTTTAGTTCGTTTACAAGCGCAATATTCACCGATCTGTATATGTTTTCGGTAAGCTTTGTTGCTTCCGCAGCCCTTGTTGATGAAACTGGTACCGTCTTCACAACAACAATATTATATAATGCAGTAGCAGCTTTTACACAATCAGGAGTTACGCCGCCGACAACTTTAGGTATTGTCGCGGTATTAAAACTTGGATTATTGGGATCCTCCCTTTCAGGAGAAAATGACAGGTAAAAGTCTTTACCTATCTCAAATTTTTTACCGCCGTCCCGCGCACCCGATTTTTCAAACATCGGGAGTAGTATCTCATCAGTTGTTCCCGGATATGTAGTAGATTCTAGAGAGACAAGCTGACCTTTTCTGAGGTACTTAGCAATTGTTTCAGCAGTACTTATGATATAAGTCATGTCAGGTTCCCTGTGTTCATCAAGAGGGGTGGGAACACAGATGATAATTGCGTCAGCCTCGGGCAGTCTGTTGAACTCATTTGTTGCTGAGAATTTTTGTTTATCGACTACATCCTTAATTCTTTTGGAATTTATATGCTTTATATAAGTCCTGCCCTCATTCAGATTTTTCACCTTTGCTTCATCCAGATCGAATCCCAGAACATTGAACCCTTTGGATGCAAATTCCAACCCAAGGGGAAGACCTACATAACCTAAACCTATAATTCCTACAACAGCCGATTTATCTTTTATTTTGTTCAATAACTCCATAATCATCCTTTTTTTGAAATAAATTTGGGGAATCTAAATCTGTGTCAAATTCCAGGCCGGATATTGAGTAAGACTAAATCTTTTATCCTTTGCTTAATATTTTTCAGAATAGCCATTAATTTACTTAGGAAAGGGGAAAGGACAAAATAGTTGAAGTCTCTTTAATGTGACTCAGATTAATAAAGATTTTTATTTCAGAGCAGAGTACCCCTTAGTATAAGAATAGCAACCAGGAAATAAATTATTAGTCCCACTACATCCACCATAGTAGCAACCAGGGGGGCGCTTGAGGTTGCCGGATCAGCTCCCAGTTTCTTGAGAATAAAGGGGAGCATAGATCCCGAAAGCGTTCCCCATAAAACCACCCCTATCAATGCAACCGAGACAGTCATCCCCACAAGAAGCCAATGCGCTCCATATACGTCCGAAAATGCCTGCCATACAGAAATCCTCAGGAACCCTATAATTGCAAGAATTGCTCCCAGGACGACTCCCGTTATTATTTCTCTCCGCATTACAAAAAGCCAGTCCTTTAAGGATATTTCACCCAGCGACAGCGCACGAATTACAAGCGTTGAGGCCTGGGAACCCGAGTTACCGCCGCTGGAAATAATCAATGGGATAAACAGCGTCAGAACGATAGCTTTGCTTATCTCTCCTTCAAACAATCCCATAGCGGTTGCGGTAAACATTTCGCCAATGAACAGCAAAGCAAGCCAGCCGCCGCGTTTTTTTATCATCTCAAACAGTGAAATTGAAGAGTATGCTTCCTCAAGTGCTGTTACACCAGCGATCTTATGGATATCCTCGGTTGCCTCTTCTTCCGCAACATCAAAAACATCATCGACGGTAACAATTCCAAGTAAAACGCCGAACGAATCTACCACTGGCAGAGCAATGCGATCATATTTCTTGAATATTTCAACTGCGGTTTCCTGGTCATCATACACGTTAAGAGCTATATAGTTATCATCCATCAAATCGAGGATCTGTTCATCGAATTCTGCCAGTAAAATCTCCCTGATCCTTACATCATCAATTAACTTTCCTTTTTCATTCACTACGTACAGGGTGTTGATCGTTTCCTTATCACTGCCATTTTTTCTGATATAGTTAAGAACCTGTTCTATCGTCCATTCAGGTTTTACAGCAAGGTAATCCGGAGTCATCAATCGGCCAACGCTATCTTCAGGATAGCCCAGCAGCGTCCTGGCTACATGTCTTTCCTCTGCCGACAGGAGCATCATCATCTGGCGGGCAGCGCTGCTTGGCAGATCTTCAAGCAATGCAGTACGGTCATCAGGCGACATTTCATTTAATATAGAAGCGACTTCCTCTTTACCCATAGCTCTAAGCAGGGTTACCTGCATATCAAATTCAAGATATTCAAAGGTATCAGCAGCAAGATCGTGGGGAAGCACTCTGAAAACTACGGCCTGTTCGTTCTCGGTAAGTTCAGCGATAAGTTCAGCTATATCGGCAGGAGACCAGTCACTTAAAACTTCTTTGAGAGTGCTAAGCTTACGCTCATCAATTAACGACTTGATTTCCGGTTGCAGCAGTTGACTCAGCATATTATCTCTCCTAAAGTTTACATTGAACCTATTTATTCTACATATTCATTATCTTTTAAAAGTAATTAAGAAAAGGTTGTAAAAAATATATTTTAATGTCTCAAAAAACAATGTTTGAATGTATATAATAATTAAATAACCTGAAATCCGAGTGATGTACAAAATACTTGCAGATGAAAATATACCTTTTGCTGAAGAGGCTTTTTCAAAGTTCGGCTCTGTTCAGCTCATTCCCGGCAGGGATATAACTAATGAAATCCTCAGACCTTACCATATCCTGATTATCAGGTCTGTCACAAAAGTCAATGAGCAACTCCTGAAAGGAACGAATGTAAAGTTTGTGGGGACAACAACAATTGGTCTGGATCATATTGATACCGTTTATCTGCAGAAGATGCATATCAGCTGCGCCAACGCCCCTGGCTGCAATGCTGATTCAGTGGCAGAATATATCTTTGCAGGACTCTATAAAATTGCTTCTGAAGCGAAATTCCCGCTCGAAAAATGTTCGATGGGAATTATAGGATACGGCAATATCGGAAGCAGAGTCGCCGGAATAGCCGCTGCTATAGGTATGAAATTGTATATTAATGATCCGCCCTTGCAGAGACAAAAAGGAGATTCTTTTTTCTGTTCATATGAGCAAGCGATCGGGGCGGACATCATAACCTATCACGTACCCCTGAACATTGGCGGAACCGATAATACATATCATATGCTTTCATCATCTCAGCTGAATACTTTTGATGGCAGTAAAATTATCCTGAATGCCTCCCGCGGCAGTGTTGTTTCAAATGATGATCTTAAGAAATTTCTGCAGAAGAACAGAAATAAAGTGATCCTGGATGTCTGGGAGAATGAGCCATTGATTGATAATGAGTTGTTGAAGCTGGTATGGATAGGAACGCCTCACGTTGCAGGTTATTCATTTGAGGGGAAAATAAATGGAACTATAATGATTTATAACTTACTCAACAGGTTTCTTAATGAGAAAAGAATATGGAAGCCCGCGATGCCCGGGATAACAAACGCAGAAATCAACTATCCTGAATCAGGATCCGCAGAAGAATCTTTCTCAAATTTGATTTCGGAAATATATAATATCAGGGGAGACGATCAGAGACTTCGTGAAATCCCCGATAAAGACAAAGCAGGCCGTTATTTTGACAGACTTAGAAAGAATTATCCTGTCAGGAGGGAGTTTTCAAATTATAGGGTCCGTATTAACAAAAAACTGAAAAAAGAGATAAAAATACTGGAGGCTTTACGATTTAAGCTAAAGGAATATTAATTCTTGTTATCAAGTTTGAATTCCAGAGGTATTATCAGCTGAGTTTTAACCGGCTTACCCCTGATTAGACCGGGATTAAATTTTGCATATAAGACAGTAATTCTTGCCGCATCATCACATCCGTAGCCGATTCCCTGCTCTACTTCCGCCCTTGTAACATCCCCATTCTGGTCTATGAAAGCCCTTATCTTAACGGTCCCTTCAATTTCTTTTTCTTTTGCATAGGACGGATATATCAGCTTCTTTTGTAATTCGGCTATTCCTCCTTTTGGTTCAGGCATAACTTCAGCACTCAGATAATAAGCAGGATCATCATCAAAATTTTCCTCCTGAACAGCCGGGGGAACAGTTTTTTCTTCTGTTTTCTTAACTCTGCTCTTTTCTACTGTTTTATTAGTTTCCGCACTCTCATCCGCAGCAGGTTGAGGACTTGCAGCGATTTCCTCAGGCTCAGGTTCTTTTTCTATTACGAGTACCCCGTTCTCAAAATTTTTATCTCCGGTCCAGACTCCCTCATCATCATAGTATGAAGTCGGTCCCTGCCTTTTACCATCTTCTAATGAATATAGCTCTTTGAGCAGACCACCTTCATTATACTCTTTTACGACCCCTTCAGCTTTTCCATTCACATATGTTATTTCCTCTTTAAGATGCCCGTTTTCGTAATAAAACTTGGCATCTCCCTGCCTTACATTTCTATCGTAATTTATTTCTGATTTAAGGGTATCATTCGGATAATATGATTTTTCCAGTCCTTCCTGGGCAAAGGAGACTTTAAATACTATTACTAAGAGAATGAAGAAAGCAGCTTTCATTTTGAATTTTTTTTATATGAAGTATTAAATTAAAAATTTATCTTTAATTATAAGAGGCAGAAAAGGGGTAATAGGAAAAATAATTAATGTTAATCTTTAATTATTATCCTGGTCAATTACGAAGTAGTCAGTTTTATTTTAGATTGGCAGTAAAATTAAAGATGCCCTTTTTAGGATATAACCTTTTGATTATCCTGCAATACCGTATAAGCTTTTTTGTCAGCAGATTTTTTGAAAACAACTTTGAATGTAGTCCCTCTGTTTTTTTCACTCTTTACGAAAATTTCAGCATCATTTAATTCGACGTATTTTTTAACAAGGGCCAGGCCGAGTCCGTTGCCTTCAAACTCACGTTTATACCCCATATCCTCCTGTGAGAAAGGAGTGAAAAGCTTTTTCAAATAATCTCCAGACATTCCGATTCCTGTGTCTTTAACTTCTACAGCGATCTTACCCGGATTTTCTTCCAATACTCTAACCTCGATATTGCCGGCCTGAGTATACTTAATTGAATTCCCAAGCAGATTCTGGAAGATCTGGTTCAACGTATATTTATCTCCCTTAATAAGAGGATCATATGCATGATTTGTAAAACTAAGTGAAAGATTTTTTTCCATGGCAAGAGATTTCATCTCATCAACAAGTATTTTCAGATCATCGCTGAGATTTACAACTTCAAACTGTGACACATAATTACCGCTTTGCACAGAAGACAGGTTAAGGATCATATCTATAGTTCTCTGCAGCCTTTTGCCTGCTGAACTTACTGAATCAAGCAACACGCTTATATCCTCATCCTCAGTAGACAGATCTTCTGCCAATAATGGCGTTGCAGTTAAAATAACATTAAGAGGAGTTCTAATTTCATGAGACATCTGGGCGAGGAATGCACTTTTAAGTCTGTCTGATTCTTCAGCTTTTTCCTTGGAAATTATTAGTTCCTTCTCAACTTTTTTACGTTCAGTTATATCTATAACCTGTTGAATGATATGATGAGGATGATTGCTTGCATCCCTGGTCATCACGGATTCAACAATCGCGTGGATGCTTAATCCATCTTTCTTTTTTAATTCCTTTTCAAAATATACGTGGGAGAGTTTTCCGCTCAGCAAAGCTTTATGCAGCTGCTTATCATATTCCACATATTCATCCACAGTGATATCTGAAATATTTTTCTTCTCAATCTCATCAGAAGTATAACCCAATGTCTCGCAGAAAGCGCTGTTGCTTCTGATAATTTTCCCCTCAATTGTCGTTATAACCATCCCTATAGGTGCTCTCTCGAATAAAAGACGGAACTGCTCCTCGCTTTGCCTGAGTTTATGCTCTGCCAGTCTTCTTTGGTTAACCTCAAGATTAAGTTCGCCGATTTTGTCCTTAACAACCGTTTTAAGTTCTTTATTTAATACTGAAACCTGGCGATTCGCCTTATCGAGGTGATGAGCAAGGTAATTCACAGCCGCAGCAATGATTCCGAGCTCACTGCTGCTATTGTATCTTGCTCTAAGGTCAAGGTTTCCTGATGAAATTCCCTGCGCCATTTGTGCAATCTTCTGCATGGGACCTGTTATTAATATTTTATTCAAAAGAAATAATACCAGGAAACCCAGCAGCATCAATCCTCCGACAAACGGAAGAATGGTTTTATTTTTTTCCTGCAGGTAATCGTCAATAAATTTACTATTTAACCCAAGATAAACAGTATAAGTTTTTCCAGACAGTTGGACGCGGGACTTAATCATATAAAGGGATATTGAATAATTATATGAACCCCGGGTATCTGAAGATAAATAATTGCTGTTCATCGCTTCTGCATAATTATAACTATTCAGAACGTTTACTGAATCTTCAGATAATACACAATACTCTATATTATTTTTATTGATGTAGGTACGGAATAACCCGGGAATTTTTCGGGTGGAATCTGCAGGAAGGAGTTCTTTATTTACAATTTCTTCAGCAAGCTGCGCTATCCTGTACCTTGAATCTGCAAGCTTCTGGGATTCAAGTTCTTTCATGAAAAAGATGTAAAGACCGAACCCCAGCCCTGTGAAAATGAGAAAAATGGTAAGGTTTGACAGGAAGCCTAATTTAAGTCCCTCTGTTTTTATTTTTTCTTTACGCAACATAAGATTAAAGAACCCTTGATTGATCTGTGTCTCAAAATCAACATTTATGCCATTTGTTTTATTTGTTTATTAAGCAAAAACAAATAAATCTTGGTGCTCCATAATGAGAATAGAGCTTCAAAAAATTGATTGAAAAGGGGACAGGATGGATATAAAAGTGCAGACTGATTATTTTCAGAAAGTCACTTTAGCAGCTTTCGAGCAGGATGGATTAAAAGCAAATCCTATCTCAGCAGGAGCAGTTTTTTTGTTGTTTGAAAATTACCAGCCCGCAGAGTATAAAAATAAACACCAGAGGAAAGGTTCTCCGGCCGGTAATTCACTTCATATTCCCCGGCGGTCTGTTCTGAACGGACCAGAGTTTTTATCTCCCGTCCGAGTGCGTCATAGATTTTAAGGGTTACAAAGGACCTTTTGCCGAGAGAGTATTTTATCCTGGTAGACGGATTAAATGGATTTGGATAATTCTGGGATAAAGTAAAGGAATGGGGTGAACTTTCAGGCGCATCGTCTGTTCCCAGCACTGTTTTGTCAATCACAGTCGACCAGACCTGGTATATTCCGGAGTAATCTGCCATCCAGAGTGCATTAAGATTATTTTCAGTAGATATGAGAGCAATATGATCCCCCTGGTAATTTGATGATCCCCCAGCTATTGGTTTGGGTTTGAACCTGGAATTTCTTATCGCATATTCAGTCCAATGGTCACCACCATCTTTAGATTTTGTAATAAAAACATCAGTAGAATCTGAAGTTGTATTTCTATCATCATAAAAAAGGATATTAAGATTTCCCTGATCATCAACCTCTGGAAATGGGAAATATTGAATTTTACCATTATTAATAGGGTCCTGATTAACACGAATACCCTGTGACCATGTAGCCCCTCTGTCTGATGAACGATGCATTATAATATCGGGATCAGTTCCCGCCGGAGAATTATTTTTTTCTGTTGTAATAATATATAACCAACCATCTCTTTCCCCTTCACTATTATCAATAACTAATTGAGGAATACCATTAACCCTAATATTATTTTTTTCTGGAAGTACGCCAGTAATTCCATTCATATCAATAATGTTCTGATTAATGTTCCAACTTACACCCCCATTCGAAGAGAAGGCAAATCCAATATAATCTTCATGTGGGTCAGTTGAAGAAGTTACACCTGCCCAATCCAGGTAGATTGTACCATCTGAACCAACGGCAAGAGATGTACCAGTGCTTCGGGTTGGTGGGTTAGGATTTACCTGGATTGGCTGAGACCAGTCATCACCGTCATTTGTTGAAAAAGAACTGTGCACAGTAAACAGATTTACATAATCTACCCATGTTAGGTATAGTCTGTCATAATAATTACTTTGGAGTGAGTTATCAATTGCAAGTGTTCCTTTGTCTTCACTTTCATTGCTTGTAATTGGATAAGAAGATGACCAGGTTTCACCGAAATTATCAGAATAATTTGAGTACATTCCTGGAAATCGCCCGCCTATGTGTGTGAGTATTAATCTTCCAGTTTGTGTTATTTCAACGCCGGGGTCACCTCCATGATTTAGAATAGATTGTCCCGTACAGGTATCATTTCCCGTCCAATTCAATCCACCATCCGTAGATGTATAAATACCTTCACTATCAAATCCAGTACTTATGTTAATTGTTCTTGCACTTACAAACATTAAGGAGTTATTTCCCGGATTCACCGCTACCACAGGTTCAGTCTGCGTAATCGTTGAAGGATAAATCCTGAATTTCGGAATATCCAGTACAGTCTGGGACAGAACTGTAATATTAATCATAACGAGTAAACAAATAATTCTAAACTGCATAAACTACCTAATGACTATAGATTCATACGAATGTTAATACCGGAATAAAAACTCCGTGGTTCACCTGACTCATAATACCTTCCCAGGTAATCATTTGTGTTAATAAAACCGACATACTTTTTGTTAAAAATATTATAAACACCGCCGTAAAGCACAGCACTGATTAATTCATTCTGATAGGTGATTCCGCCCATTATGTTTCCGTAAAAATAACCGGGCGCTGTTTCAGAGTTAGCATCATTCACATATATCCGGCTTATATAATCGCAGTCCCATTGCAGAAGTCCGGAAAGGTCATCATTAATTTCAAATTCTTTATTAAAGATAAAATTTACTATCTGCTGCGGAACCGAGGGTTCATAATTTCCTGAGTAATTAACAGCCAGATTGTCTGCAGACGGTGTGGAGATCGTGGTTTTGTAACTGGTATATTTGAAGTCTGTATAAGTATAGTTAACTGTAACTTCTGTCTCCTCAAAAGGTTCTGTATGTATCCCTATCTCTATACCGTCACGCCTGGTCTCCGGGGCATTTTTGAAAAGGGCCTGTTCGCCGATAATGATATAGGGGACTATCTCATCCGAGATTACATAATGGAAATAGGTAATGTCGAAAATAACTTTTTTCATGAACTCTGAATCTTCATTAATAATGTTGCCTTTTATACCGAATTCAAAATTAAGAGACTTCTGTGGTTCAAGTTCCGGGTTTAAGGTATATCTGTCCGGTAATGCTAATGCAGATCTTATATCCAGTTCACTCAGCGCAGGAAAATCATAACTTAAACCATAAGAGGTATATAAGGCAATAAAGGGAAGGAGCTTAAAATTGATTCCTACCTTTGGTGTAAATCCTGTAAACACCCTGGATGAATCGGTTCGTCCGTATGGCTGAAAAGTGTTCTTTGAATAGGTACTGATATCATACCTGCTTGATATAAAAAGTCCAAGGTCTTCCAGCAGATCAATATGATCAAGGAAGTAGAATCCCATATTTCCTACGCTTGCATCATAAGAATCCTTTATTGAAAAATCCGGATTACCTGAAACATTTTCAAAGGCGGTAAGAGGACCGCTTTGATATGCATAGTCAAATCCGGCTGTGATAACATTTTTCCAGTTAAGTATGTGTCCGCGGTTTGTATAACGGGTCAGAGTTCCCAATGAATATCTTGTAGAAACCGCGTACAAATCATTATCGACCTTGGTAAGTTCCTTTAATCCGCCGTAGGCTGCTATTTCAATCTCATTTTCCTCAGGTTCCCCGAATCCTGTTCTGTACTTTACCGCAAGCCTTCCCTTTTTAGTTGCTCTTCTGAAATCCTGTGCAACAGCTATAGAACTAGCCATAAGAGGATCGGTATTATACTCCTCTTTAGTTAAAGGACCGGGAAGCCTGTTAAAGCCATTAACATAATCTCCAAGCAAAGTTATCGATGATCTGGGTCCGAGATAACCTTCATAAACAGCATTAACAAGGTGCTGAAATTCTTCGCTATGCTGACGGTACCCGTTTAGATTACGGTAATAATATGAGAGGAAAAACCTGTTGCCGCTGTTTTTTAGTCCCATCTTAAAGCCGTTCTGCCTGAACCCGAATTTTCCAACCTGGTTATAAGTTGCGGCATAATCTTCATTGAAATAGTAGTCGGTTTTGAAATCAATTACTCCGCCGGGTGCATTTGCATAAAGGGATGAGAGATTTCCCTTTACCACCTCTACTCCGGCAAGAGAAGTAAAATCAATAGCATCGATTACAGTCTCGCCGTCGGGTTCTGATAAAGGTATCCCGTCCTGAAGGATCCTGATCCCGCGAATACCAGTATTTGATCTCGTGCCAAATCCGCGTATGGATACACGCAGGTCCTGGTTGCCGTAACGCGACTGTAAGAAAAGGCCCGGCACGTCGGCAAGCACATTCCTTGCCGATACCTTTTTACCGTAAGCAAGTTCTTTCTTATCAACGCTGAATACTGAATATGGAATATCTATTATTCTTTCTTTGGCCCGCGTACCTACTACAGTTACCTCTTCGAGGCCATACTCAAGGGTATCGGCTTCTTCTGTTTTATTTTTTTGATCTTCAGAATTTTTATTTTCCTGAGAAAAGATTTGTTCCGGGATTAAAAGGGAAGCAAATAAAAAGATGAGAACGGTAAGGCGAAGGTTCATAGTAGAGTATGATTTATGAAAAATTTCAACATCTAAAAATAAAGAATATTATCGAAAAAGTTCATCCATAATACCGGGTTCTTTTATTCTCTGAACTCCGGCATTCGTCGGAACAGCAGTAATCATACTTAACTTTACATTCATGGCAGCAGACAAAGAGTTTATCGCACGACTGGTTATGGCAGTTGATATAATAAGATGTGGGTTCTCCGCAGTAATAACATTTTGCTATATGTTTTATTTCCTCACGCCTGTTCGGGTTTACAACTCTTCTTTCGTCGAACACAAACATCCCCCCTTCCCAGTATGTATCCGGGTATTTTTTTATAAAGTTTACTATTCCCCCATCAAGTTGATAGACATCCTTAAAACCATTTTCCACCAGGTAAGCAGAAGCCTTCTCGCAGCGGATGCCTCCTGTGCAGTAAGTAACGATAGTTTTATCTTTCTGATCCTTAAGATCTTCGGCAACCTTTTTCCATTCCCTGAAGTTTTTCATCGGAGGAGTTAGAGCATTTCTAAATTTCCCTATTTTACTTTCGTACCAGTTGCGGGCATCTATGATGATAAAATCCTTACCCTCTTCATAAAACTCAAGTAGTTTATCGGGAGTTAATCTTTTACCCCTGTTTTTAAGAGATACTTCCTCCAGTCTGCTATGCACGATTTCATTTTTTAACCTTACGTGCATTTTAAAAAATGCATGACCCTCTGCCTCATCTTCTTTGAACCAAATGTCGGAGAAGACGGTATAACTCCTAAGATGGTTTTTATATTTCTCAATATTATCCACTGTGCCTGAAACGGTTCCGTTTATTCCTTCTCCGGCAATAAAAACCCTTCCCTTTATGCCGTTGTTAAGGCACCACTCAAGGTGTTCATCCACAATCTCCTGCGGGTTCTCAACCGGGACGTACTTATAGAATAATAACACGCGGTATTTCATATATCAGCTAATTTAATCCTAAAATCAGGACAGAAAATAATAATTGCAGGGTTACTTTGAAAGGATAAAATAACATCCGGATGTACAAAAAATATGTTAAATCGAAAAATATGTCCCGAATAAAGTCAGGTGGAAAAGGTATTGGAACGTATTCAGAACGTTTTCAGAACGTATTCAGAACGTTTTCAGACCTTTGTTAGAACGTATTTGAACAGCCTTTTGATTCCATCCACCGGCGGGGAATCTGCCGGATTGGAGAATAAAAAGAGAGATCCCGGAAATGAAGTCTTTAATTAAATGGCAGGAATCTGATTTTCGTGGGATTATCTATATTTCTGAATGTAAGCATCGATATCAAATTTTCTTTTCGCACCATTCCTGTTCATATACCGGACTTTCCCGAATATTTCCCGTTCAGCCCATGGCCGGTCATGCACTCCGCCTATTGACCAGGCACAGCCCGTATATCCATTCGGATCACGTCCGTCAAGCTCATATTTATTGTTAAGGTAAATGGCTATACGAAAGGCATCCCGGGGAGAAGCAGTCCATTCAAGAATTTTTTTTGCCCAATACATCCTAATATATCCGTGCATTTTTCCGGTAGTAACAAGTTCCTTCTGTGCAGCGTTCCATAGATCCTCATGAGATTCTGCATTTTCAAATTGCTCCGGTGTGTAGATATATTCGCGTTTATCGTTTTTATGCTGCTCAAGTGTTTCTTTCGCCCAATCAGGAAACCCTGAAACAGAATCATATTCAGTATTATTAAAACAGAAATTATCCGACAGCTCTCTTCTAACTATAAGTTCTTCAAGGAAAGCCTTTTCGGAATCCTGTTCTCCGCCTAACTTTTTTATTTCCAGTGCTGACCGCTGAGCTGCGATTTGTCCGAAATGCAGGTACGGGGATAAACCGGACTGGGCATCTTTTACCGGGTCGTTTCTGTCAACAGCATAATTTTCAAATTTTACTTCAAGGAATTTTTTCAGGGTTTGATGAGCGGAATATTCCCCGGGTTTTATCCAATCAACTTTTCCAACGCTCTTATCAACATCAGTACTCTCATATACATTTTCCCAATCAACAGGATCCGCAGAGAATGCTTCCGAACTTTTCATCTTTTTTACGGCAGGGAATTCAGTAAGGAACTCCGGCAGGTGATTATGGATTTTAGGACGAAGGGTATATGCGGCAAATTCCTGCTTATCGGATACGAACCTGCAGGGAATTATATTATGAGCATCCACTTCGTAAAATGGTATGTGAATTCTGTCCCCAACTTCCTGCTTCCATTTCCTTTTAATCTTCAGTGGATCAAAATCTGAAACAAGTATACTTATATCATTGGATTCTATAAAACCTATTAATTCTCTGGCGGGATCACCGGTCAGCAGAAAAAAAGGAATATTGTATTTCTTAAGTTTCTTTTCCAGTTCCTTAAGTCCTTCAAGCATAAAATCATACTGGCGGAAGGAGGCGCTCAGAAAGTCGGGCACAAGGTTAAATATCACTCCAAATGATGCTTTCCTCTCCAAAGCCAGTTTCTGAGCATAAAGAAGAGCATAATTATCATGGACCCGCTGGTCCCTGCTCATCCAGTAAATGACGGGACCTTTGCGTTCTCTACCTTCCTTTAATATCGTGACCCTGTTTTTAAATTCATCCATGCCATTTCCTGTTTGCCTGAATAACAAACCAGGGATAGAATAAGTTCAAAGAGGAGATCTGCAGCCTATTTGTTCTGAGTTGAATCAAGAGGAACTTTAAGCAGTTTCAAATCATCTACCCAGACAATACCGTCTCCATCAATCACAATATTTAATTTTACAATATCAGGATTTTCCCCTTTACGCAGGTAGAATGGTGTCTGCAGGGTTGTCCAGCCGGCTGTTCCGGTAAGAGATGACTCGAAAAAATCACCTTTATCGTTAAACTGACACCACATTTCAAGGTAAACATTTCCATTCACATCCTGTGTCTTAACCTTCGCCCGGTAAATTAGCCGTGCATTTTCAACATCTATATCCCCTGTTTCATAAAGGTGTACAACGGCAGGGTGATCTGTGGTTATTGCCAGTGAACCATTACCATCAAAAGAAGCATTCCTATCGAGCACGATATTTGTGTTGCTGATTATATCATTCCTGCTGATAGGGTACTCTTTGATCAGTTCCCCATTTACTTTTTCTCTGCTGCCGCAGCCTGCAGAAAGCCAAAGAGAAAAAGCCATTAAGCAGACCAGGTAAATATAACATTTCATATCGATCCTGATGATAACTGTTATAGCTTATTATTTCCCAGAAATAAAGTCTGCCCGAAATAAGATTTTTTTTTCAAAAAAATATGATATGAAAGCGAAAAGAAAAGTGACTGCTCACAAACATTAAATTCACGATCTGTTACAGGCGACAGGCCTTAAGCCGGAGATATAACAAGAAAATTATAAATAATCAGGGGATTGTAATTTCAATTCCAATGGGACAATGATCAGAGCCCATAACATCAGGCATTATAAAAGCAGATTTAACATTATCTCTATATTCTTCATTTACGAAAAAGTAATCGATACGCCAGCCTACATTTCTTTCCCGCGCACGTGTAATGACATGCCACCAGGTATACTGACCGGGTTCACTGTTAAACATCCTGAAAGTATCCACATAACCACAGCCGCAGAACTTATCCATCCATTCTCTCTCGATGGGAAGAAATCCCGATGTTGTCTCATTCTGCTTTGGATGTGCAAGGTCTATTTCTTTATGCGCCGTATTAACATCACCGCAGATAACAAGGTTTCTGCCATCAGCCCTTAATTTTTCCGCATATTTCAGAAATGCATCGTAAAAATCCATTTTGTATTTAAGTCTCAGAGGAGACGCTTTACCGTTGGGATAATAGACGTTCAACAAGACGAAGTCTCCATAGTCAGCTGCGAGAATTCTTCCCTCACTATCAAATTTCTTTACCCCGAATCCATTTTCCACCCTTAAAGGTTTTTTCTTTGAATACACGGCAACCCCGCTGTAGCCTTTCTTAACGGCGGAGGAAAAGTACGAATTATATCCGGGAGGATTTCTCAGTCCCTCAGCGAGCTGATCTTCGGCTGCCTTGGTTTCCTGAAGACAAAGAACATCAGGATTCTCGGAATTAAACCAGTTAAGAAAACCTTTTTTATGTACTGCTCTTATCCCGTTAACATTCCAGGACAATAATCTAAGTGTCTGCATAAATAAAAATATTGTTATTGTTCGACAGGTATCGCAAGAACGGGAATCCTTACCCTGTGCCTGAGACCGTCAACTGTTGATCCATAGATGATATCTTTCAGTATCTTGTGGCCGTGACTTCCTACAATAAGCATTTCCAGTTCTTCCTTTTTAGATATACGGGCTATTTCGTCTTCGGGTTCCCCGCCGCCGATAATAGTATTTGTCTTAATATTGTCTTTCCTTAATTCTGCTGCGAAACCCTGTAGATATTCCTCCATCTCCAGAGCACTCTTATCGGCGACAAGATCCCCAATGAACCTCCCGGTGGCCGATTCAACACAATGGATCAGGTAAATAACGGGATTCAGGGACCTTACCAGCGGTAATGCCCCCTTTATTATCTCTCTGTCTCTTTCAGCTTTACCTTCAAGTGCTATTCCTATTTTTTTATACATGGAAGGATATGTTTTCTTGTTTTCGAAGAATGATAATAGTACCGACTTTTTGCCGATTACTCTGGCTATCTTTTCTTTCTTTAGATACGGCTCAAAACTGATCCAGAATAATAATATAACCAGGAAAAACAACAAAGGCAGCATGGCATATCTTGTTAATATTCCTCCGATTCCCTGATCATCGAAATTTTCCAAAAGAAAATCATACACCAGCTTAAAGTTAAGGACTATAATCAAAACAGCAGAAAACCACGCAGCCAGGCGCAGAAGCAGCCGCGACGCAAATTCATTCATCCTTAACTTGCTATTTGTAAAGTGCAGCAGAGGGATCAGAGCAAAAGGAAGCTGCAATGATAATATTACCTGTGAAAGGACAAGCAGTTCATCAACAGCACCGGAGCCCGAGATTTTAATTACAATTACTGCCGGAATAATCGCGAGAAGGCGTGTAATCAATCTCCGGAGCCAGGGTCTTAGTTTTAGTCCCGTAAATCCCTCCATAACGATCTGCCCAGCGAATGTACCCGTGATTGTAGATGATTGTCCTGCCGCCAGCAGAGCAATACCGAATGCAATGGGCGCTATATTACTTCCCAGCAAAGGGGCCAGTAACGCATGGGCATCTATAATTGAGGCAATCTCCGAATGTCCTGTTGTGAAGAAGACTGCAGCAGCCAGAATTAAAATTGAAGCGTTGACTAGAAATGCTGCATTCAAAGCTACAATCGAATCGATAAGATTAAACTTATTGGCCTCTCTTAAGCCCGTATGTGTTCTTTCGATGCTTCTCGACTGAACAAGTGCTGAGTGTAAGTAAAGGTTATGCGGCATTACAGTAGCTCCTATAATTCCGAGAGCAATAAATAATGCTTCACCGTTTAACGCGCCGGGAATGAATCCCTTAGCAATACCTGGGATATCCGGTTGTGATAAAAACATCTCGAAAGCAAAGCATATCCCGATCGTCGCCACCAGTGCGAGTATAAATGCCTCCATCTTTCTGATCCCAAACGACATCAGAGCCATGAGTATTAACACGTCGAGTGCGGTGATGGCAACGCCCCATATCAGAGGAATATTAAACAGCAGATACATACCAACAGCAGAGCCCAGCACTTCCGCAAGATCTGTAGCAGCAATTGCAATCTCAGTTATGATCCACAAAACATAATTAACCGGTTTCGGATAGTGATCGCGACAGGCCTGCGCCAGGTCCCTTCCCGTTACAATCCCCAGCCGGGCCGACAGCGTCTGAAACACTATAGCCATTATATTAGCGAGAAGTATTACCCAGATTAAGGCATAGCCGAACTTCGCACCTCCGGCCAGGTCGGTTGCCCAATTTCCCGGATCCATATAGCCGACTGAAACCATAAAGGCGGGACCGGTGAAGAAAAGCAGTCTCTTCCAGAAACTGGAACCTGATTTAATTTTTACAGATGAATGTATTTCAGAAAGAGATTTATCCATAAATTATTTTTTTATCAATTCAACAAATACATTTTCGGCAATCTTACGACTGATATTACAGTCCCTTCCCTCTACCTCAATTAACATCGATTTATCAAAATTTCTAACTGCCTTCATCTCAATTATTTCATTCAGGTTTATTCCTATTTCGGATATGTAGACAAGGAAGCTTTCGTCAAAGTCATTCACACGAATAACTTTCCCGGCTTCACCTTTCTTTAAAAGTGAAAGGGGTATATTCTTCCTGAGTTTCGGAACTTTTCCCTTTTTCGAAGGAATAGGATCTCCATGCGGATCATATTCAGGAAATTCAAGCATTTCCTCCATCCTGTTGATCAGCTCATCCGAAGCAGAGTGTTCAAGCCTGTGTGCTTCATCGTGCACTTTGTCCCATGGCATCCCTACAACCTGGTTAAGAAATACTTCCCATATCCTGTGGCGCCTGACCATGTTCTTTGCATAAGCTCTTCCTTTCTCGGTGAGAGTGATGCTCCTGTACTTTTCATAATTAACATACTTCTCTTTGGACAGCCTCCGGAGCATATCGGTAACTGCGGCATTGGAAATTCCCAGCTTTTCGGCAATTATATTGGGCTTTATATTCCCCGACTCATCCCGGTACTTGTAAATAACACTCAGGTAGTCTTCTGTAGAGATATTAGGCATCTTTGTAATTTTTTAAGTAAAGGTCGATTTAAATTTAAGCATGCTTAAATTTAAAAGCAAGAAGGCTTTAAAGTGGTTGCACAAAAAATAAGGATGCTCACAAAATGGAGCATCCCAAATTTATTTGAGAAGAGGAATTGTTAACTCATTAACATACCTGAAACCTGGTTTGCAACTTTCTGGTTGTATTCGCTGGCCAGTCGTTTATGGTTTACGATATCTACAATAGTTCCTACCAGGCAGAGTCCCCCTGTGAACAGGTAGAGCAGCCCCATTCCCATCTGGTCAATAACAAACCTATGTACGCCCGAAACTCCCAGGAACCCTATCAGGGTCAGCAGAAGTATTGTCTGGGGATCTTTTCTTCTCGAATTATATATGTTTGCGAACTGCCGGATCTGATCATCGCTGAAATCTTTTACCATTCCCTGTATGTAGCTAAGTTCTTCCGGTTCAAGGTTAGGCATTAGTTGTAAAAGATTGATCATATTTATACTCCATCTTTGTAGTAAAAAGATTTTTTGAATTTATAAATGAAATTTTCATTAGTTCGTAAATCCTCCGGAAAAGTACTGCAAATGCAAATAACCCCAGGGGATGAGCACTTAATGACTTCTCAATTTCAAGGGAAAGCAGGTAGTGAATTGATTTTCCCAAACCGCAGCCGGGACAAAAATCAATGCCTATATTCTTAAAAGGACAAACAGAAAAGTGAGATGAACCGTCAACGTCAATGAAAGCCAGTACCAGAATCCCCGAAATCCAGATTAAAGCTTCCGGATTAATTACACTGAAAAACCTGAGAAAATAATTTTTCATTTGAGGTTAACATAAGTGATTCAGGCAGGAAGTTCAATAAAATTCTGTTAAGCGGTGGATTCTTTCCGCAGGTAGATGTTAAGGGCTTCTATGGTGCTAAAAAAATGAACATTATCATATTTCGTAAGGATTTCAGCCTGGCCATTTAGTTCCGCCCTGCCCCCAAGGATTACTTTCTGGCCCGGATAATTAGTCTTTATTTCCCTTACAACATCAATAAGCTTCATTATGTTTATATAAAAACTGAATGAAAGTCCCACAATTTCAGGTTTTTTCAAGTCTATATACTTCAGTATTTCTTTAGTTGGTGTTGAAGCACCCAAAAAATAAGTTTCCCACCCATTCAACACAAAGACATCGGCCGCCATCCTGGCTCCAAGCTTGTGATATTCTTTGTTTACACAGGATACAAGGGCTTTTTTATTTAGCTGTCTGACAGGGGTTATTCTGGACGAACAATAATAAAGCAGCTCTTCGGTAATCTCTGTTCCTAAATGTTCATCCCCGACGGAAAGTTTATTCTGATCCCACATTTTACCAACCTGGTAAAGAGTCTTCTGAAAAAGTTCCGTATAGATTTCAATTATGCCGGTTTTCTCTTCCAGCAGTCTGTCTATAACTCCGCGGCACCTATTTTTATCTCCCTCAAGCAGGCCGTTAAAATAATCCAGGTAATAAACTTCTTTTATCATATCAACACCATATTATAAATGTAAAACCCCAACAATAACTTTAAAGTTCAATATTTCCTTATTAAAATAATAATTTTCAGGATTCAATGCCCTTTCTTGAAGGGATTCCTTTTGTATAATAATGCTTGATTTCCTTCATTTCAGTAACAAGATCCGCAATTTCAATTATCTTTTCAGGACAATATCTTCCTGTCAGTATAAGTTCAACCCGGTCAGGTTTCTTTTTTATTGTCTCAATAATCTCATCTTCTGTAAGCAGCTTAAAATAAACTACAACAAGTATTTCATCGAGGATAATTATATCAAAAGTTCCGCCTGTCATCAAATCAACTGCTTTCTGCAGAGCACTCCTTGCCTTTGCTATTTCTTCTTCTGAGGGAAGTTCCCGCTTATAAACGAAATCATCCCCGCCTTTCTGTTCAATGGTTATCCACTCAGATAAGTATTTGAGTGAGTTCAGCTCACTATATGGGTATTCCTTCATAAACTGAATAATGTAGGTTTTCAAACCGTTTCCCGCAGCTCTTACAGCCTGCCCGATAGAAGCGGTGGATTTTCCTTTTCCGTTTCCTGTGTAGACCTGGATATAACCTTCTTTTAGTGGCATCAGAAATCCTGTTAATTTGTAATCTTAAATTGAAACATAATTATAATTTTAAAGCATTCTTTGAAATGAGTAGAACAAAAATATCCTTATTACGGCAAATTACGGGGATAATTCCTGGTACGGAATTTCAATAAGTCAAGCTAACTCTCATTCCGGAAAAATTGAAATTTTTTTACTAAAAGGGTATGATCATGCAGATTATTTCTGATGCAATGGCAATAATATTTTCTATTACTCTCCTCGTTGTTTTTGTTATTGCTGCATTAAGCTTCACGCGTGAAAAACAAAATAAAGATTCGCATCCTTATTGATTCTGAATAGAAAAGCCTTAAATTCAAGTGACCGGGTTAATATGCACATAAGCTGTGTGTGTTATCTTGTTATTTAAAAATCAGGTAAAATATGTCATTCCTTGAAATTATAATCCTGCTTATTATCGCGGGAATTTCCGGTGCTATCGGACAGGCTTTAACAGGATTCTCCAGCGGGGGCTGTTTCCTTTCGATTGTTGTGGGTTTTATAGGCGCTCTCATCGGAACCTGGATAGCGCACAAAATGGCCCTCCCGGAAATTTTCGTAATAAATGTAGGAGACGTAGCATTCCCGGTTGTATGGTCAATATTAGGGGCTGTAGTTTTCACTCTAATTCTTAGTCTTCTCTCTCCCAGAAGAGGAGCATAAAAAATTCTTGATTATTCATTTGTTAAGCGTTAGCTTCGTTTATCTATTAAAATTATTAAGATGGGAACACATCATAAAGGTCCTAAAAAAGAGGTTACGGCCCTCAATACCTACATAAAGCTGGTACGGGCAGTTGAATCATTAAATCAAAGACTATATCCCTTTCTAACAAAACATTCCCTTACCGAAAGCCAGTTTGCAGTTCTTGAGGTCCTGTATCATATCGGACCGCTGAACCAGAGAGAGCTGAGCACTAAACTTCTGCGGAGTCCCGGAAATATTACCATGGTTATCGACAATCTCGAACGAAGGAAATTCGTCAAAAGGGAGAGGGGTGAAATTGACCGCAGGCATTATATCATACATCTTACTTCCGGAGGCAGGGAATTCATTTCAAAGATCTTCCCGGAGCACCTTGATGCCATCGTGAATGAACTTGGTGTTTTATCTGAAGGGGAACATTGTGATCTTCAGAAGATGTGCAAGAAGATAGGATTAAAGGAAGGCTGACCTGTTTATTTATTTTTTATTAATTCTTCTTTGATTAAGGGTAATATCTTTCCGGCTTCACCATAAAAGGATTTATCTGCAAGGTAGGAGATTTCCGTTTCTTCAATATTAACTTCAATAATGTAAGCTCCGTTATCCCGGGCAACATAGATGAGGGATGCTGCCGGAAAAACGACGGCTGATGTCCCGACAACAAAGAAAACATCACAGTCCCTTGCTGCGTTTTCCGCGGCAATAAACTGATCCTGCGGCAGATATTCACCGAACCAGACGATATCGGGGCGAATTAACCCGCCGCATTTTGTACACTTTGGAATCTTCCCCTGCATGGGAAGCTCATCGTTATAAAACGTTTTACATTCTATACAGTAATTGCGCTCAATATTTCCATGGAGCTCGTACACGGTACTGCTTCCCGCCCTGTGGTGAAAATTATCTATATTCTGTGTAACTACCGTGACTTCACGAAAAAGATCCTGCATTCCGACAATGGCTTCATGAGCTTTGTTAGGATGAGCCTGATGAATGATCTGCTTCCGGTGCGAATACCATTCCCACACCATCTCAGGATTTTTTATGAAAGCATTAAAATTAGCAAGTTCCTCTGGTTTGAGTTTATTCCATATTCCGTCCTTTCCCCTGAACGTAGGGATCCCGCTTTCCGCAGAAATTCCTGCCCCTGTAAAAAATACAACAGAATCAGCTTCCTGAAGTCTGTCTATTAAGCTTTCTGGAATATTGATCATATTCTAATCACTGAGATCATTCAGCAGCTGCCTGGCCTCGGCAAGAACCTGATCATCATCCTGATCTTTCTTCGGCGTATCGATTACCTTTTTAAGATAAAATTTTGCCTTATCATATTCGTCTTCTTCAAGGTAGGCTTTACCCAGTTCCAGATAGAACATTCTGAAATCCGGGTACAATTCTACAGCTTTTTTCAGTTGAACCAGGGCACTGTCTTTGTCGGCCCATCCCAGGCCCAGAACCGCTCTTGCGGGAGCCCATTTTTCACTAACTTTTGCATGTGTCCTGCCGAGTATATAATGAGCCAAGGCCATGGTATAAGCATCACCGTTTCCCAACTTAATTGCTTTTTCGCAATCGTCCTTTACCTGGTTTACTACTCCGCCTACAGTAAAAACACCCTTAAATAATGCAATCCTGCCGTTAACCACAGCACGCCTGACGTACACAACCGACTGGTTTTTGGCCAGTTTTACCGCACGGTCTGCATATGACAGAGCCTTTTCAAAGACGGCAAGCTGTGCATCCTCCTCATCGCCGTTTGATGCCGGCATTTTTACGGCGATATTTACATAAGAGCGGCTGATCCTCCATAGTATCTTCCAGTTATCAGGAGATAATTTATCAGCTTTCATGTAGGTTTCAAGAGCTTTTTGATTATTAAATTCCTCTGTATACTTGTCCCCTTCCTGTATTAATGATTCAACTGTCTGGGCCCATGTGGCAGTGCTTAGAAGAAGAATAAATGAGAATATTCTCACGATGGATTTTGTAAAATTAAGCATAGCGATCCTTTTATTTAGTCGAAGAGTGATTTGCTAATCTCTTCATCTGTTTCGCGGAAAATCCCATGATTGAAGAGATCTGTGGAGACAAGACTGATGTACTTAGTCCACTTGCTATCAGTCTTCTGATCTTTAAGTATTGCGTTTTTGTACGCGTTAACTTTGGCGCTAAGTTCATCCGCCTGGTATAGGGTGATAGCCTCAAGAGTTTTGGGAATTACCGGGGAAGCAAACTCAAGTTTTCCCTGGTGACTTAAAATTACATGTAAAAGACAGTCCTTCAGGTCTTCAGGAAAGCCTCTGATTTTTTTTGATTCTTCATTTACAAGCATTGCTGAAATTACTATATGTCCCAGCAATTTACCTTTATCGGTATATTCAAAAACAGGTTCATAACTAATCTCCTCGGTCTTACCGAAGTCGTGCAGCATTGCTCCGCAGATAAGTATATCCCTGTTGATCTCCGGGTGAATACCACACATCAGATCACATATCCTGATTATCTCGAGGGTGTGTTCCAGCAGTCCATGTATGTATGAATGGTGCCACGACTTACCTGCCGGTACATTTATAAATTTTTCGAATCTCTCACCACTGAAAATGATCGCCATAAGCTGCCTCAGGTTAGGATCATTTATTTTGTCCATTCTGACAGAGAATTCATCCTTCATTTCCTGCAGATCTCTTTTAGAATGAGCAAGGAAGTCGCCTGGAGAAATACCATCAGCAGGGGCTACAAGCCTTAAAGCTGTTATTTTAATCTGGGGATTCCCGAGAAATTCATCTATCACGCCAGCTACCTTAACAACAATACCCGGTTTTATTTTAACCGAGATCGCTTCAAAATTATCCCACATATTAGCGTTTAAAGTGAGAGATTTATCGCCGAGATCGAGGGAGAGATACTGCTTATTGGTTTTTGTAAGGCGGATTTCACTCTTCCGTACGATCAGGAAATGATTGAGTGTATCCCCTTTATTTAATAAGATTAATTCTTTCTGATTGAGCATTTCGGAACGCTGCAATTATTATTTGATAATTTCAATGACACTTTCCTTGGGGAGATGAGCAATAACAGAACGGTTCAACAGTTCGATGGAGACAGAAATTGTTTTGTCATTTTCACTCTCCCGGTACGTGCCCTCAACACCGGCGAAAGGTCCTTCCTTAATCCTGACCTTTTTCCCCGGAGCAAGACCATTCATTACATAAAAATCTCCATCATACTCAAGCATTTTTTTAAGATTGTCAATCTGCCATTCAGGTATTACAGCAGGCCTGCCTCTTTCAGTTACACATCTTACAATTGAGTATTGTTCAAGTGCGAGAAGCCTTTCTTTTTCATCGGCTTTAATAAAGATATAACCGCGGATGACAGGCTCGGTGATTTTCTTTTTACGGTCGCTCCATTGTTTCAATGTAGTTACAGTCGGAAGATAACGATTTATTCCGTTTGCCTCCAGCTGTTCTGCAGCTTTAAATTCGCTCCTGGGCTTCGTGTAAAGAGCAAACCAGGACTTTACGTTATTGTCCCAGGTATTTTCCTGTCCCATCTATCTACCAATAATTGATTTTCTTCCGATAGAATAATATGTAAATCCCATATCCTCCATCTTGGATAAATCATACAGATTACGGCCATCAAAAATCACCGGTTTTTTGAGTGACTTTTTAATCTTTTCATAGTCGGGAGTCCTGAACTCATTCCATTCAGTCACGATAATCAGCGCATCCGCTCCGTCAAGAGCTGCGTAAGGAGTTTTGCAGAATTCTATTTTATCCCCGAGAATTCTGAGGGAGGTTTCCATAGCTGCCGGATCATAAGCTTTAACCTTTGCTTTATTTTCCAGCAGTGTCTGAATAAGCCTTATCGCTGGTGCTTCACGTACATCGTCGGTGTTGGGCTTGAAAGCAAGTCCCCATACCGCAAAAGTTTTTCCCGCGAGGTTCTTTTTGTAATGATTTTCAATTTTATTAAAGAACCTGATAATCTGGTTCTTATTTATCTCGTAGACGGATTTCAGGATCTTAAAATCATATTTATTTTCCTTTGCGGTATTGATAAGTGCAATAACGTCTTTCGGAAAGCATGAACCGCCGTAACCCACACCCGGAAATAAAAACCTTTTGCCGATTCTTGAATCCGAACCGACACCTATCCTTACCTTATCTACTTCCGCGCCGGTTATCTCGCACAGGTTGGCGATCTCGTTCATAAATGAAATTTTGGTTGCAAGGAATGAATTTGCAGCATACTTTGTTACCTCGGCCGACTTTTCATCCATAAAGTAGATCGGGTTGCCCGACCTTACAAATGGCTCATAAAGCTGTTCCATTATATCCCGCGTCTTCTCATTGCTTGTTCCTACAACCACACGCTCCGGTTTCATAAAATCATCAACGGCCATTCCTTCCCTTAAGAACTCCGGGTTGGAGGCAACATCAAAATCAAAATCGGGGGCGTGCTTTTTAATTGCATTCCTTACCTTATCGCTTGTACCGACAGGAACCGTACTTTTATTTACTATAACCTTAAACCCCAGTCCGGAATCGGCTTTGAACATTTTACCAAGGTCATCAGAAACTTTCAGAACATACTGAAGATCTGCACTTCCGTCGCCATCCTGGGGAGTGGGAAGACACAGGAAAACGAGCGAGGAATGTTTAACAGCTTCAGAAAGATCGGTAGTAAATTTTAATCGTCCGACTTTTATATTTCTGTCAATAAGAATATCGAGTCCCGGTTCATAAATCGGTACAATTCCCTTTTTTAATTTTTTTACTTTTTCAGAATCTATATCAACGCAAGAAACGGTATTGCCGGTTTCGGCAAAACATGTGCCTGTTACTAGTCCTACATAACCTGTTCCAACAATAGCTATATTCATTAAGTCTCCCTATTTCTATATATTTCTAAGTTTAAAATTCAGATATCCTGCAGCTCTGTTCTCAGGTTAGGACCTTTTAAAGATTTCTTTAAGATTTTTTTCACACCAAGGTTCTTATAACGTGCAGCAGACTGTTCCGGCAAATCTTCAGCAAATAAACAAACGGGTATTCCGGCTGTCCGGTTCTCCGCCTGAAGTATTTCCATAAACTGAACTCCATCCATCAACTGCATTTTATCATTCAGGATTATCATGGAGGGAATTTTTGATTTTATCTCATCAACGGCTTCAAAACCATTCGGGCAGGTTCTGACAGAATATGACGGTTTTAATTCTTCGATCAGATTTTTGATTTCAGAGCAGAGGCCATTCTCGATCCCCACCAATAATATATTCTCCCTGAAAAGAGGGAAGGTAAAATGAAATTCAGAACCTAATTCGGATTCAGAGAAATACCAGATTTCTCCACCGTGTTTTTCAATAATCTCCCGGCATAGAATAAGTCCCAGTCCCGTACCTTTTTCACCACCTGTTCCCTGTGTTGAAAATATCTTATTTATCTGGAATAGCTTATGCTTGTTGGGTTCGGAAATTCCTTTGCCTCTATCCCTGATAACGAATTCAACAAACTTATCGTTGAAAGGTGAAGTCTTAATATCTATACTCTTGTTTTCCGAAGAATACTTTATAGAATTCTCAAGCAGGTTTAATACAACCTTGGAGAATAATATTTCATCTGCTTCTATATACAGATCTGCGGGCACATAAACCCTGATTTCAATATTTTTCCTAACAGCCTCACCTGTAAGAGAAGACACAGCATTATAAACGGCATTTCTAACGTCTACTTTAGCTAGTTCCGTATGAGATCGTCCTGTTCTTAAGCGCGACCAGTCGAGCAGATTATTGATAAGCTTTAGTTGTTTAACGGAAGAAGAATGAATCAGGTTCAGGTATTCGTTCTTCTCGGATTCCGGCAGTTTTGGTTCGTTCAGAAGTATCTCGGAGAAGCCCAGGATACTCGTAAAAGGGGAACGAAGATCGTGCGAGAGGATTGCAATAAAATCATCCTTTGAATAATTAGCATCCCGCAACTTCCTGATCTCATCATTCAGTGCTGATTCCCTGTTCTTCAGGTCAGATATATTCTGTACAATGCCGAAGGCATTCTTCAGTTTACCGGAAGGATATTTTTCCGCATACACCGATTCTCTTACCCAGATATTTGTATTATGCTTATTTGCTATCCTGTAGTCAGCTGTGTACTGGCTTAATGAAGGATTATTAATGAGATCATTGAACTTTGTTCTTAACGGTTCAATATCTTCTTCATGAACCAGGTTATACCATTTCCCGCGCATTCCTCTGAGTTCAGAAGGATCAAACCCGGTAACAACGGCAACATTTTCAGAATAATTAATTTCCTCGGTGTCCTCTTCCAGAGTCAGAAGCCAGGTAAACCTGTCATCAAATTCACTGTAATTTCCGGATAAAAGATCAGCGGGTAGGTTTTGAAGTGTATGTTTTTCCAAAATATATCTGTTTTTTATCGTCTATAAAATTTTATAAATGAATAACAGGAAATATAAAAATAATCCCTCCATCAGAAAAATTAAAAATCAACATAAAATTCTGAAAGGTGTGATGTTTTTAACGGCAAAAACCGGGATTTTTCAATCAGACTTCCGTTACTTTTGCAAAAGTTCTTTTAATGCCTTTATGATATTTAACTTTAGGATACCCTATGATGAGGAAAATACCGCTTTTGCACCTGCTGTTGATTTTATATTTCTTCTTGAGCGAGGCGCCGCGGTGTTCGAGGAAAGGATGTATACTTCCTATCATACATGTTCCTAGTCCCAGCGATTCTGCTGCAAGCATTGCATAGGAGGCTGGGATATAAGGATCAGCGCGGTCTGAATACGGAGAGCCATAAAAGTACAACGCAAGCGGGGCATTATAAAGAAGCCAGTCCTCACCTTTTTTATTCCTTTCTACCACAAATTCAATCAGCGGTACAAGGAAGGATTTATACATTTCATAGTCAGCACTGGAGATAAAAGGTCTCCAGAGAGGGAGAGCCCACTTTGAAAACATCCAGCGGGTACTCTCAAGATATTTAATGAAATCGGTCGAAAATGCTTTAACTTTCTCCTTACCCCTGAAAATTAATACTTCTACATCTGAAGGAGGAATACCCATTGGAGATGTCACAGCGGCCTTCATTATTTTATTGATAACGTCCTGCTCAACTTCTTTATCTTTGAAATCCCTGATGCTTCTCCGCTTGAACAACAATGAATACATCTGCTCGTAGTTTGCCGCTGTTTTCGCTTCAGGAAGTGGAACGAAGTCGTCCATCGTGATTGTACGGCCTTCGACTTCGATACAGTCCTCAGGACAAACAGCCACACACTGGGCGCAGCCAACACAGCCGAACACGGGATTTTCATCTACGGTAATTTTCCCGTTCTTCATCTGCAGAGTAAGATCTTTGCAGACCAAGGAGCACAGGCCGCAGTCGCTGCACTGACTAAAGTCAATTTTTACATGGGCATTTTCACTTGTACGCGATGTTGTAATAGACATATTCTTTCCCCGGATATTTATTTCCCGTTAATTCATCAATAGAAGATATTTTTAAAAAACTGAATAAGCAACAACAATTTTGCTTTAATCCGGAAAGATAGTATCTCAAATTATCGGTATGTGAAGTATTTTCATCCAATAAAATGGCTTTCTAATATGGTTAAGAATTGTATCATAATGAGCTCAGCAAGGCTTCAACCAGTCAATAACCACTGTATCAAAAGTCTATACCCATCAAATAAAATATTGAATTTAAAGTCTGACAGAATAGTCATTAATTGACCAAAAGGAATGGTGTAGAAAGGATAAGATCATACAGATTTTTCCGTCCTTCAGAACATTTTTGGGTTGGTATTTTTCTCGACAAATACCTTGGCAACATCGTAGATGAGAGAAGGATTATTTACAAGTGCAGTTGTGAATAACTTTTTAAGTGTTCGTTTTTCATAAGGGACTCTGGAGAAGCTTCGTGCGATACTGTTAAACTTTTCATCCGAAAAATTATAAATCCCGTTCTTTATACGATCGAAAATCTCGTGACGTTTCCCTGATCTCTTTGCCCATTCTTTATCGTAAGATAATATATTATCCGGCTTATTTCTTTTAACAGCTTCCGCGGCTAACCTTCCTGCTATACTGCCTCCAACCATACCGCTGGCGATGCCGCCTCCGCTCAGAGGATTCACCTGCCTGGCCGCATCACCTGCAAGCATAATTCCGGGTGAAGAAATTTTCGGTAAAGTAATGCTGCAGGGCACACCGCCGGCAATGGTTGTCAGTACGGGAGCCTGCGGATAATATTTATTCATAAAGTCATTCAGAAAGGATTGAGCAGATTTTTTCTTCCCGATCAGACCGCTCACTCCCAGTCCTATATTAGCTTTACCATCTCCCTTGGGAAAAATCCAGAAATAGCCATTTGGGGCATAATCCTGTCCGAAATAAAAGTAAAGCGTATCATCTTTAACAGGAATATTAGCGGCGGTAATCTGAACGGCGCTTTCCATATCACGAAAGTCGACGTGGGTTTTTAATCCCGCCCACCGGCCCACGCGTGATTCCACCCCGTCGGCTGCAATCACTACTTTCGCGTTTACTTCCTTCTGTTCTCCATTAAACTCATATTTCACACCACTTACCTTACCATCGGTGAAGAGCAGTCCGTTCACATAAGCCCTGGTTAAAATTTCAGCTCCCGCGGCTGCCGCTGTTCTTGCAAGCTCATAATCAAATATCCGACGCTCAAGAACATAACCCGCATCACCGAATTCTATAATTACCTCATTACCATCAGGAGCGTTGAAAGAAAATTTACTTATTGCAGCAGCAATCCATTTGGGATCAGGCTGAATAAATTCTTCAAGGCCTGCCTTGCTGATTGCCTCTCCGCATCTCACAGGGTAACCTACATCGCGGTCCTTTTCGAGCATAAGGACAGAAACCCCCTGCTCAGCCGCCGTTCTCGCAGCGATGCTTCCGGCAGGTCCCGCTCCCACTATAACTACGTCGTAATTCTTGTTCATATCTTATATACCATCCTATACCTGTGCCGGCACCCCTTCCTTTTTAAATTCGATAACCTCAATGGGACAACTCCAAACGCATTTCGCACAATTGGTGCACCGCGGATCAATTATGCTTATTTCCGCCTCTTTTAATTCAATGGCGTCTTCGGGACAAACTCCCACACAGCATCCGCAAAAATCACATTTATTGGGAATAATATTTAATTAAAAGCTTTCCGTTTTTAGCCTGTCTATACTTCATTATTAAATTTTAATTTGATTGGACGGAAATTAAAAATAAATAGTCTGAAAGGATATATTCAAAGGAGGAAAGAATTATTCAGCAGTTTTCCGAAAACCGCTTTTTTTACCCTATTAATAGAATAGAGATTTATTTGATTACTTATTCAATCAGAGGCAGGGGCACTTAAGCCGCATTTTTGCGGCTTTTTTTTAAGGCACATCCTGGCTTTCCAGATCCTCCTTTATTAGCTGTTTCTCTCTTATCAGGTCTCTTATCTCTTTCAGCAGGTCAAACCGATTTTCTTCATCAGTAAGGGATGACATATTATTGTTCAGGACAGCTATCTTATCCTCAACCTGTTTTAACTTAAATTTTTTTACTGCATCCGATGAATGCTTCTTCAATATTTTTTCGAAATCATCCGAAGGATTGATATCATCCCAGTTTTTACTTATCTGGTATTTCTCAAACGACAATTCCCTTGCGTAAGTTCTAGCCTCCTCCTGATCAAGCTTTTCAATCAGCGATGCGGCAGTCAGGTCTTCATCATGTAAAACAGCGGAATGTACAATTTCGGCTAATTCCTTATGAATTCCTATTTGGAATTCATCCGGCTTTATATGACGCAGGATAAAGTCGCAAGTTTCTCTGTTCCCTTCCAGGAGCAGCTTAACCAGTTCTCTTTCAAGACTTACGGTTTCCAGAGTCAGTTTTACTTCCGACTTTAGTACGGTATTCTCTTTTTGTGCTGTCTTCCTCTGCTGCCTGTTTTCTTCAACCGTCTTTTGCCTGTTTAATCCTGCTTTAATCTTATCATATTCACTCTCTATCAGTTTTTCTCTCAGGTTAAACTTTTTAGCGATGTTTTTAATCAGGATGTTAACCTTGAGTTCATCATTTATTAAAGCAAGAGGCCTTACAAGATCACGGATCGCTTCAGTTGTCTTTGCGGGATCTTCAAACATTCCCAGGGAAGCATAATAATCAGATTGATACTCGAGAAAATTCTTTGCCGACTTTACCAGCTCATCAAACTTTTCTTTTCCGTAATTGTTCACATACGAGTCGGGATCTTCGCCCTGCGGAAGTGATACAATTTTAATCTCAAAATCCTTCCTGAGCAATATCTCGATGCTTCTCATCGCAGCCTTTATTCCAGCTGCATCTGCATCAAAAAGAAGAACAACGTTCTTCGTATATCTCGATAAAAGCTGAACCTGTTCTTCGGTAAGAGCCGTGCCGGATACCGCAACCACATTCTTAATCCCGCTCTGGTATAGTGAGATAAGATCCATATATCCCTCAACCAGGATAGCCTTATCCAGCCGCCTTATTTCATCCTTCGCGTGCGATAGTCCATAAAGGATCCGCCCCTTTACATATATAAGCGATTCAGGGGAATTGAGATATTTTGCTGTTCCTTCTTTATTCTCCAGAATTCGGCCTGCAAACGCTACTACTCTTCCATTAGGCGAAAAAATAGGAAAGATGATCCTTGACGAAAACTTATCGTATAATCTGCCTTCCTTTGATTTTCCGATCAGCCCCAGATCAAGAGCCTTATCGATATCTATTTTCTTTTCCTGCAGGAAGTGAAGGAGGTTATCCCAGCCGTTAGGAGCATAGCCCAGACCAAAAGCTCTTATCGTCGCGGGTTTTATCTTCCTGTTCTGAAAATAATTGAGGGCAATCTCGCCCTCATCTGAATTAAGCAGGTTTTTTGAAAAGTATCTTGCGGTTTCAGTATTTATATCGTAGAGGATTTCCTGTTCCGACTGACGTTCATCCGACTCCTGCTGTTCAGGTTCAAGAGGAATTCCCAGCTCTTCTGCAAGTTCCTGCACCGCTTCAACAAAAGATATCTTCTCATATTCCATCAGGAATTTAAAGACGTTGCCGCCCGTATGGCATCCGAAACAATGAAAGATCTGTTTTTCTTCACTTACAGTAAAAGAAGGGGTTTTTTCGGAATGGAAAGGACAAAGTCCAAGGAAGTTCTTGCCCCGTTTCCTTAACTGCACATACCCTGAGATTACATCTACAATACTAGCTGCAGAACGTATTTCTTCTATTTTATTCTCGGGAATTCTCATACTGGCACTTAAGAACAGAAATCATTTATAATTAACTGAAATTCAATTTAATGAATAAATCTAAGATTCTCGCTCACAAAATAAGTTACTTTTACTCAACTGGTAAACACAGGGGAAGATTTTAACACAATTATTCGTTCAATGGGAGTTGCCTATTTGTTATATTTGGTGAGATGACAGGCTTGAATTGGGAACTTTTTAATAATATAACTGATTTAATAATATACTGAAATAGTTTATTCAATAATAATGATTGAATCGATAAGTAAAGGCAAAAAATACTACAGCAGTCTCACCTCTTATTCACGTTATAAAACAAGAGTTGTAAATGTAGGTGATATACCTCTTGGAGGCGACTACCCTATAAGAATACAGTCGATGACCATCACTGACACCATGGATACCAAAGCGACTGTTGAGCAGACGATAAGAATGATAGAATCGGGGTGCGATTATGTGAGAATTACTGCTCCCAGCAAACTTGAAGCACAAAACCTGCAGAATATAAAAAACGAATTGAGGCAGCGTGGTTATAAGGTACCTCTCATCGCCGATATTCACTTTACTCCCAATGCTGCTGAGATTGCCGCAAAGATTGTGGAGAAAGTACGGGTGAATCCGGGTAATTACGCCGACAGAAAGAAGTTTAATATAATCGAATATACTGATCAGAAGTATGAAGAAGAACTCAACAGGATAAGGCAGAAGTTTACCCCTCTTGTTAAGATATGCAAGGAACATGGTACCGCGATGAGGATCGGTACTAATCATGGTTCCCTATCCGACAGAATAATGAGCCGCTACGGCGATACCCCACTTGGTATGGTTGAGTCAGCCCTGGAGTTTGTTAGGATATGTGAAGACCTTGATTACAGGGAGATTGTTCTTTCAATGAAAGCCAGCAATCCCCAGGTGATGGTGCAGGCATACAGACTTCTTGTAATGAAAATGGAAGAGGAAGGGATGAATTACCCTACTCACCTTGGAGTAACGGAAGCAGGCGGAGGTGAGGACGGAAGAATAAAATCTGCACTGGGTATAGGAACTCTCCTCGAGGACGGTATCGGTGATACTGTGCGCGTTTCGCTCACCGAGGATCCTGAATTCGAAGCTCCTGTGGCTATTGAACTTGTTAAAAGATATAAAGATAGAAAGAACCACAAGGAGATTATTTCGGTCACAGATATGCCTTTAGATCCGCTTGAATATACCAGGAGACATACTTTTGAAGTACTGAACATCGGAGGATCTAACGTTCCTGTAGTCGCCGCTGATTATTCAAACCGAAGTATTTCAGAACCTAAGGATCTGGCTGATATAGGATACCGCTATAATGCGGAAACTGACAAATGGAATGTAAGCGATAGTGCAGCTGATTTATTGTATACAGGAGACAAGAATTTACCCATTGAACTCCCCTCAGGTCTGAAACAAATAAAGAACCATGAAGCCTGGAAAAAAGACCCTCAAGGTTATCCGATGCTTACTCCTGATAGTTATTTAAATAAGAAGAACCTTTCTGATTCCCTCAATATCGTTCAGCTTGAATTAAAAACACTTACCCCGGAATTATTGAATAGACTTAAAGAAGATAAAACTGCGGTAATTCTTTTAACCACCGATAATCTGCATGGTATGGCTGAACAGAGAAGGGCTTTTTTTGAACTAATGAATAACGGGATTGAGAATCCCGTGATCATAAAAAGGACTTACGATAATATCGACATAGATCAGCTCAGACTTTTTGCCTCCACAGACTTTGGGGCCCTGCTTATTGAGGGACTGGGTGACGGTCTCTGGGTTGCCTTAAAAGGTAAATTAAAAGATGAAGAAAAAGAGTTTAATGATCACAACAAACTAGTAAGAAAATTTGTAAATATTCAAGAATCGTATGAGACAGTTATTAACCGTACACTCTTTGGAATTCTGCAGGCTGCAAGGGTAAGGATATCGAAAACTGAATACATTGCCTGTCCCTCCTGCGGAAGAACTCTTTTTGATCTGCAGATTACGACAGAGAAAATAAAGAAACGTACGGAACACCTGAAGGGTGTGAAAATAGCGGTAATGGGATGTATTGTTAATGGTCCCGGTGAAATGGCAGATGCAGATTACGGGTATGTAGGATCGGGAGTCGGGAAAATTACTCTGTACCGCGCTAAGGATATTGTAAAGAGAAATGTGCCGGCTGAAAATGCTGTAGATGAATTGATAGAGCTTATAAAAGAAGATGATAACTGGATCGAACCAATCGATTAATCAGGGCACTGGCTCGATTGTTGATTATTACATATTGATCTGGTATATTTAAAAACTTAATATGGATAAACTAATTTTAGAAAAACTTAAATTTCTCGATCTTGTTAAATATTCTGCTCCCGAAAAAACCATAAAAGCAGAGAAATTATAAAAATGCACTTCAAATCTTAGAAGTGCATTTTTTTTTGCTATGAAGTGCATTGAAATAATTAAATATCTGGAACAATGGGCTCCTAAAGAAACAGCCTGGGAAAAGGACAACGTAGGATTGCAGGTAGGTTCAGGTGAAAGAGATATAAAAAATATTTTCCTCTGTCTTGATGTTACACCCTCAGCGGTCGATGAAGCCGTAAGGAAATCCTGCAACCTCATTATTTCGCATCACCCTCTTTTATTTAATCCTCTCAAAAGAATTTTAACCGATACAGATCCCCGGTCGCAGATTATCGAGAAACTTATAAAAAATGATATCACACTTTATTCGGCGCATACTAACCTTGATTATACAAGGGGCGGCGTAAGTTTCAGACTTGCAAAACAGCTCGGGCTTAAGGATATAGATTTCCTTACCAGGCTTCGCGCTAACCAGGTTAAACTCGCAGTTTTTGTTCCCGAAGAATCTCTTGAAAAAGTTTCGGATACGATATTTAATGCTGGCGGCGGCAGAATCGGAGAATACTCAAACTGCAGCTTCAGAACCCCCGGGGAAGGAACATTCAAAGGTTCGGAGAAAACTAATCCCGCAACGGGAACCAAAGAAGTTATCGAAACCGTAAACGAAATAAGACTTGAAGTTATTGTCGATTCCTGGAAATTAAAGAATGTACTTTCTGCAATGCTTAAGGTTCATCCTTATGAAGAACCCGCATACGATATATATCCTCTTGATAACGAAAATGTTAATCACGGTATAGGTGCGATCGGTACACTTGACTCAGTAATGAGTACCGAAGAATTCCTGGCACATGTAAGCGATAACCTTAAGCTGAAAAACTTAAGATATTGCGGCGGAAAGAAAAAGATAAGGAAGGCTGCCGTCTGCGGAGGTTCCGGCAGCGAATATATAAAAGACGCTGTTAAAGAAGGAGCTGATGCTTTTATAACGGCGGATATAAGATACCATACTTTCCTGGAAGCAGAAGAAGATATTTTATTGATCGATGCGGGACATTATGAGACTGAGATTTTTGCAATGGATGAGGTCAGGGAAAGGCTCGAGCCTCTTCTGAATAAGCAGATACAAATTTTTAATTACAATAAAACTACAAATCCGGTTAAATTTTTTATAAATAAAAAGGAGAATGGATAAATTGGTAAACAGATTAAAAACCCTATATGAATTACAGCAGATTGATGACCAGCTTGATGAGCTTGAAGAACTCCGGGGGGATTTACCAAACGCTGTTCAGGCACTGCGGGATAAAATCGACGGCATCAGAGACCAGGTAACGGAAAAAGAGACCAAACGAAAGGAATCGCTTGAAAAAAGAGAAGAAAACGAAGAAGAAATAGATAAGCTGAAAGCAAACCAGAAAAAATTCAAAGCCCAGCTGTACCAGGTCAGGAACAACAAGGAATATGATGCTTTAACTAAAGAGATAGATCATACCGAAGAGCAGATAACCAAACTTGAAACCGAAAACGATGCACTGGCTGATCAGAGTAAGATCCTCGCCGAGGATATCGAATCACTGAATCCTCAGCTTGGTGAACTTAATGAGGAATTAAAAGTTAAAGAAGCCGACCTCAAGGAGATCATAAAGGCAAACGAAAAAGAAGAGGCGAAGCTGCGTACACAAAGGAAAGAGATCGAGGCACAAACAAAGAAACCTGATTATTCCGCCTATATGCGCATCAGAAAAGCCAAGAAAGGCAAAGCTGTTGCTACCATAAGAAGATCGGCCTGCTCGGGATGCCACAATATAGTTCCCTCGCAGAGGCAGCTTGAAATAAGAAGAAATAACAGACTTTTCTTCTGTGAATACTGCGGCAGGATACTGGTTTCACCGGAAATAGCTGAGCTCACTGAAGACTAAACTCAGGATCGAAAAAACCGAAAATATTTCCTTCTGTTTTTAAGGGAAAACTGCATAAAGACTATCCTCCGGATCTTTTCTGCTGACTTATGGCGTTAAATTTATTATATTCGTCTCAGTTAAATATTAATTATCATTTCTTTTAGTTTAAATAACTTAAGAGATTGAAAAGAGTTTAAAGAATAAAAATACAGTTCAGAACGGGCAATTGCTCCTCCGGTAAAACGGAGGGGAGGAAAGTCCGAACTTCACAGAACAGAGTGCCGGGTAACACCCGGGAGTTGTATGGAGCAATCTTATAACTACGGAAAGTGCCGCAGAAAAGATACCGTCCCGGTGAAAACCGGGATAAGGGTGAAAAGGCAGGTTAAGAGCCTACCGCGGTAATGGTAACATTACCGGTCCCGGAAGGGAGCCCGTTTTACGGGTCATGGCAAACCCCACTCGAAGCAAGGTCAAATATGGAGATTCATCTTTTAATAGTGCGTAGTTGTTCGCTTCGATATCCGCTAATAACGGGTATGATCTCCGGGTAGACCGCTGGAGTTCTGCACCAATGCAGAACCAAGACAAATAATTGCCGTCCCGCTCCGGCGGGATTACAGAATTCGGCTTATAGTTCTGAGCAGTGTTTTGTTCTTTTATAATTTTTTATCTCTTAAAAGAGTATTATGCCAGAAAAACGCTGGAAAATAAGAGAGGTCATCGACGACTATACCACACGGTCGCTGGCTGATTCGCTCAATATCTCCGAGGTATTGGCCAGACTTCTTGTTTTAAGAGATATTAGAACTTTTACCCAGGCAAAGAATTTTTTCCGCCCCTCTATTGATTCACTCCACGATCCTTTCCTCATGGATGGTATGGAACCGGCAACTTACCGTGTTATCCAGGCTTTAACAGGAAATGAGAGAATAACTGTATACGGCGATTATGATGTCGACGGGACTTGTTCCACAGCTTTGCTCTATCTCTTTCTGAAGGAACTGGGAGCAAAAGTTGAATACTACATTCCCAAGCGTTTGACTGAAGGCTATGGAATTTCTGCGGCCGGAGTTGAGTATATAAAGAGCCGCGGCACATCCCTCATGATAGCAGTCGACTGCGGTATTACTGCCATAGAAGAGACAGACCTTGTAAATAAACTCGGAATGGATCTCATAATCTGCGATCATCATCAGCCTAAGGAACAGATCCCGAATGCCTATGCGGTCCTCGATCCATTAAAACCTGTATGCAATTATCCATTTAAATATTTATCGGGGGCGGGAATCGCCTTTAAGCTTGCGCAGGGAGTAGCTGAAAGGATCGGCAAGAGAGAAATGCCGATGCAGTACCTCGATCTTGTAGCTCTTGCCGGGGCAGCTGATATTGTCCCCCTTGTTGACGAAAACCGGGCACTTGTTAGCGAAGGTATAAGAATAATTAATGATAATCCCCGGCCAGGTGTGGCAGCACTGATATCCAAAAGCAATATTCATCCCGGAAATCTTAATACCGGGCAGATAGTTTTTACTCTCGCTCCGCGAATTAACGCGGTAGGCAGGCTTGGAGATGCCGAACGTGCCGTTGAACTGATGATAACGAAAGATAAAGCTGAGGCGCTTAAACTTGCACAAGTTCTTGAGACAGAAAATTATGAAAGAAGAAAAATTGATGTTGATACGTATGACAGCGCTCTTGACCTGGTAGCAAGTACGATCGATCTTAAAGAAGAATTGTCGATCATACTTCACCAGGAGGCATGGCACCCGGGTGTGATAGGAATTGTTGCTTCAAGACTTGTTGAAAAATATTACCGTCCTACAATAATGCTGACAACCGTTGACGGTGTGGCCAAGGGTTCCGCACGCAGCATCTCTAATTTTAATATTTATGAGGCTCTTAAGAAGTGCGAGGATCTGCTGATTCATTTCGGAGGCCACCAGGCAGCAGCGGGACTGGCAGTCGAAGTTGATAAAATAGAGGAGTTCAAAGCAAAGTTTAACCAGATAGTAAGAGAAACGGTAACCGAGGCAGATCTTTTTCCCGAGGTTCATATTGACTCTAAGCTTAAATTTTCAGAAATAACACCTAAGTTTTTGAGAATTATTGACTTATTCTCTCCATTTGGTCCCGGCAATACGAGACCTGTGTTTTTATCAGAGGAGGTAAGCGCGGCGTCAGCTCCCAGGATTGTGGGAAATGACCACCTTCTTGTTACATTGAAGCAAAACGGATGTGAAAGAGTATTCGATTGCATCGGTTTTAATATGGGAAGCTTCTGCAGCATTATCGGGAAAGATGGACAGCTCTTCGACGTCGTTTATTCAATTGATAAAACTGTGAGAGACGGAAGGATATTCCCTCAATTTAAAATTAAAGATCTTAAAGTATTAGAAAATAAACAGGAGACATCTTAAATGTCAGGTCACTCAAAGTGGGCAACGATTAAAAGAAAAAAGGGTGCACTGGATGCCAAGCGCGGTAAAATGTTTACCAAGTTAATCAAAGAACTGACGATTGCCGCAAGAGAAGGCGGAGGTGATCCCACAGCCAACCCCAGGCTGCGTTTGGCAGTCGATAACGCCAAAGCCGCCAATATGCCCCAGGACAATATTGAAAGAGCAATAAAAAAAGCTACCGGTGAACTTGAGGGAGTTACATATCACGAACTTACTTATGAGGGATACGGACCTGCCGGTGTGGCGATACTCGTTGAGGTAGCTACCGATAATAAAAACAGAATTGTTGCCGAGGTAAGACATATTTTCAGCAAATACGGCGGCAGTATGGGTGAGAACGGATCGGTTGCGTGGATGTTTGACAGAAAAGGTGTTATTTCTCTTCCGAAGCAGGGTAAATCCGAAGACGATATTATGGAAATTATTCTTGATGCGGGAGCTGAAGACCTTCTAGCTGAAGAGGAATACTTTGAGATACAGACTCCCCTCGAAAGCTTTGAACCGGTTCGTAAAGCGCTGGCAGACAAAGAGCTTACTTTAGAGAATGCATCCCTTCAATGGATTGCGAAGAATACTGTGCCGGTTGCAGGTGAAGAGGCTGAGAAAGTAATGAAGCTGATTGAAGCAATGGAAGATAATGATGATGTTCAGAATGTCTATTCCAATGCTGATATTGACGAAAGTTCTATAAACTAATGCGTCCCGGATACGCGAATTAATTAAATGATTATTCTCGGAATTGACCCCGGAACAAATTTTACAGGTTTCGGGGTTATCAATTGCAACAAAAATCTTTTTAACCGTATAACTCACGGAATAATCAAACTTCCCCCTTCCAAACCCTTATCCCTCAAACTTGAAATAATTTATGATGAACTCGACAAACTCATCAAGTTGTATAAGCCTGATGAATTTGCAATCGAGACTGCATTCTATGGTAAGAATGTTCAGTCGGCCATGAAGATAGGATATGCGCGCGGAGTATCAATTCTTGCAGCCGTTCACAATAAGGTTCCAACAAGTGAATATTCACCTAGAGAAGTTAAAAAATCAATTGTAGGAAATGGGGCCGCTTCAAAAGAGCAGGTTGCTTTTATGATCAGGACATTGCTTGAAATAAAAAATACAAAGATGAAATCTGATGAAAGTGATGCTCTGGCTATTGCTCTTTGCCATGCTTTCAGATCAAAATCGACAACAAAGAAAAGCAAGGACTGGAAATCCTTCATCGAAGCATTTCCGGATAGAGTAATCAATAATCAATAATCAATGAATAATGTATATGTATAATGTATAATGTATAATGTATAATTAAGAATGAACAATGAATAATAATCTATATAAATTCGTCATTTCTTAATTTATAATTTTTAATTGTTAATGGTATATGATTGGATTTTTAACAGGAAAAATAATCTCGCTCAAGCCAACAAAACTTTTACTGGATGTAAACGGGGTTGGTTATGCTGTCAATGTTTCTATAAATACTTTTGAGAATATCTCCGATAAAGAGACAGTTTCCCTGTTTATTTATACGAATGTTAAAGAAGACTCGATCACTCTTTATGGTTTCTTCACAGAATCAGAAAAGCAGATGTTTGAGCTTCTGATATCGATAACAGGAATCGGTCCAAAATTAGCCCAGAGTATTTTATCGGGCATACAGACAGACGACCTTAAAGATGCGATCCAGCGGGGCGATGTTTCAAGAATAATTGCTGTTCCCGGAATAGGGAGAAAAACCGGCGAGAGACTTGTACTCGAACTTAAGAATAAAGTAGACCAGGTAACCGAAGCAGGCATGAAGGAAATCCCATTCAGTATAAAGAATGAAGCAGCCGCGGCTTTAACAACATTGGGTTATAACTCAAAGGTTGCGGATAAAATCATCAGGGATATTCTTTCCGAGGAATCGAATTTATCTCTCGAAGAGCTCATTAAAAAATCCCTCTCCAATCTGAATAAATAATAATTCCTAGATATTTTGAATTGAGCGAATTCTAGATTACTTCACATTCCAATGAAGCAATTTCAGAAATTTCAGCGTGAAGCTTATCCCCTCTCACAGCTTTATTGACTCCCGCAGGGGTTCCTGTAAAGACCAGATCGCCTTTCTCAAGGGTCATTAATGATGAAATATATTCCACAATCTGTACAGGGGGAAAGATCATCTTATTGAGTTTTTCATGCCGTCTCTCGGTATCGTTTACCCTTAATATAATCTCCTCATCTAATGTTAAACGATAATCGTTCACAGAAATAAATTCCGAAAGTACCGCAGAGGTATCAAATCCTTTTGCAATTGTCCAGGGATGTCCTTTCTGTTTCAGTTCAGTCTGAATATCACGGAGAGTCATATCAAGACCTACACCATAAGCTTCTATTGCTTCTTCGGCTTCTTTTTCATCGGCATCCTTAATTGTTTTTCCGATCAGCAGTACAAGTTCTGTTTCATGGTGCATATCTGTTGAAAATGAAGGATGAACAATTTTATCACCTGAGAAGATCACTGCAGAAGTGGGTTTTAGAAAAATAACCGGCTTGGGGGGCACTTCATTTCCGAGTTCTTTAGCGTGTTCAGCATAATTGCGTCCTACACAAACAATTTTCCCGATAGGATAAGTTTTGCTGCTGTCCTTGATTTTAACCTGTTTCATTTTCATTGCAATATTTATTTCAGAAAACCATTTCCCAAAGATAGAAAAATCCAGGCAGTTCATTAACATTGGGTCAAACTAAACTTGCCTGGGCCGCTTTGGCGGAGTCTCAGTTTCCTTTTCCAACTTGAGATTCCGAAATAAACCCGGAATGACAGGTCTCTTAAGCCGGAGGCTAATAATCTTTGTTACTATGTCTTACGTTTTTTGTTTTTTCTTTGTTGCGGCCGGGAATAGGACGTTATTCAATATGAGCCTGTAGCCAGGGGAGTTTTTATATAGTGACAGATCAGTTGGGGGATCGCCTACAGCGTGCTGGTAATCCTCGGGATCGTGGCCGCCGTAAAAAGTAAAGGTTCCCCTGCCGTAATTTCCGTGAATGTATTTTACCTGGTCAGTACCGGGACGTTCGGCAAGAATTATTACCGATTTCTTAATAAGTTCTTTACGGAACATTGTTGTCTGACCCATAAATCCTCTTATTACATTTGCATGATCCTGCGTCAGCATAGTAGGAACGGGATCATATTTCGCAGAAAATTCAAAAAGGGTGAAGTAATCATTCGCAAAGTTTCCAACCTCGGCGGGCTGAATATCTATATTGCTGTATTCGTAGACATAAGGATTCATTTCAAGTTTGAAATCGGTAAAAGCCAGTGTATTTGAGAAATCAAGTTTACTCTGTGCATCGGGATCTGCCGCATCTCCATCATACATTTCTGCACAGATATCGACATTATGAGCGGCTAAAGCAATATCGTAAGAATCCGTCGCAGAACACATTGCAAACAGAAAGCCTCCCTGTCCAACAAAATTCTTTATATCCATTGCAACAGATTTCATCATTTCAGAGACTTTCTTAAAGCCGTTCTTCTTTGCATCATTCTCGTACATTATTTGGTTATCAATGTACCATTGAGCATTACTGAAGCTTGCATAAAACTTTCCGTATTGACCCGTAAAGTCCTCATGGTGGAGGTGAAGCCAATCGTACTTTGAAAGATCACCCCTGAGGATCTCATCATTCCATATTTTATCATAAGGGATTTTCGCATACTCAAGCGCCAGGGTTACTGCATCATCCCATGGCATAAATCCCGGCGGGACGTACACTGCTATCTTAGGAGCCTTTTCAAGTCGCACCACATCCATATTATTATCTTCGCTCTGGACAGTCGAATACATATCCGCCGCCTGAGAGGTAGATAGAAGATCAAAAGCGACTCCTTCCACCCTGCACTCGACAGCGATTTTATCATTATAGTCTATCATAAATGATCCGCCGCGGTAATTCAAAAGCCAGTCGGATTTTATGCCTTTTTGCAATGCGTGAAAAGTTATGCCGTAGGCTTTAAGATGGTCTGTCTGCTGCAGATCCATATAGATCAGTATTTTCGATTGGGCAAATACACTTAGGGAGGTTAAGGCTAGTACATATAAAATCTTTCTGAGCATATAAAACTTATTTTTAAAAAAATTAAAGGCGATTCAAATAATCGCCTTTATAAATAAAACGTATCGGAATAACGGTCAAGCCGATTTTCTGTCCGCATCAAGATATATCGGCTCCGCGCCTTTCTCAATCACATCCTTCGTTATGATGCATTTATCAACGTTTTCCTTATTCGGTAATTCATACATTACGTCAAGCATAAATTCCTCCACAATCGATCTTAATGCACGGGCCCCTGTTTTTCTCTCCTGTGCTTTCTTAACGATGATGTCTATTGCAAAGGGGTCAAATTCAAGCTCAACGCCGTCGATCATAAACAATTTTTTGTACTGCTTTAGGATTGCATTCTTCGGCTCTGTTAATATGCTCTTAAGCGCTACTTCATTAAGTGAATGAAGCGGGGCAGTAACAGGGAGCCGCCCGATAAGTTCAGGAATCAAACCGAAGCGGAGAAGGTCTTCGGGCTGAGTGTAGGCAAGCAGATCCTCTTCTGTAATCTTATCTTTCATATCCCCGCGCGAGAATCCCATCTTGTTCTTGTTGATCCTCGATGCAATAATTTTGTCGATGCCGTCGAATGCTCCGCCGACGATGAATAAGATGTTCTTCGTGTTAACGTTTATTAGACTCTGTTCCGGATGTTTCCTTCCTCCTTTTGGGGGAACCCCGGCAACGGTGCCTTCTAGGATCTTCAACAGAGCCTGCTGGACGCCTTCACCGGATACATCCCTCGTAATGGAGGTGCTCTCGCTCTTCCGCGCAATCTTATCTATTTCATCGATATAGACTATTCCCTTCTGAGCGCGTTCAAGATTATAATCCGCTGCCTGGAGAAGATGCACAAGCACCGTTTCAACATCGTCACCTACATAACCGGCTTCGGTAAGTGTGGTGGCATCTGCTATCGCAAAAGGAACTTCAAGGATCCTGGCAAGTGTCTGCGCAAGAAGGGTTTTACCGACTCCTGTTGGTCCTATTAAAAGGATATTGCTCTTTTCGATCTCCACATCATCAAGTTCAAAAAAGGAACCTTTCGAGTTTATTCTCTTATAATGATTATGAACCGCAACCGACAATACCTTCTTTGCTCTTTCCTGTCCTATTACGTATTCATCCAGGGTTTTCTTAATTGAAGAAGGCACAGGAATCTCTGATGCTTTGGTTTTTGTATTCGAAAAGGCAGCCAGGTTATTCCTTAAAATATCCACGCTGCTGGATATACATATATCGCATATATAAACATCAGGTCCGGCAATCATACTGCCCACTTCACTTCCGTCGCGGCCGCAAAACGAACATTTTACAATTTTCTGGCCCTGTTTTTTTCCCATACTTAACTCGCTTTGTTTCTTAATTTAACTATTTCACCCCTTGCATCATCAAGATATAAGGAGGAAGGGTACTTTGCAAGAAGCTCCTCATACTTTTCAATGGCTTTAGACGGCTCATTTAGGCCGAATTCGTAAATATTTCCCAGCAAATATAACGCTTTATCTGCATAAATGTTTTTGCTCTCCTCACCTGCAATATTCTCCAGCATCCCGATTGATTTATCATTATTGCCTGCAGCAAGCTCCATCTCCGCCTCTCTCAGTTCAGCTATATTTTTGAGCATAAATGCTTTCGGATTCTGAGCAACCAGGTGATATTTTTCGGCTGCTTCTGCGAATTTCTTTTGATCGGCAAGGCATTCGGCATCAGCAAACCTTACTAATTCAGACGAATCATTCATCGTAGTGTTCAGTAAAAGCGACAATTCTATGGCATCATTGGCATAGTTATCACCCAGATTGTTCAATATCTGTACCAGCTGATTTTTAGCCTCCTTAAAGTTTCCCCTGTAAAAATCGATCCTGGCTAATAAATATTTACTGCTGTTTTTCTGATCTTCGGGAATTTTGGGTCTTTCTGCTACTTTTTGAAAGTAACCGGCTGCAGCTTCAAGATTTCCTTTCATTAACTCAATTTTCCCTGACGCAAGCTCTGCAGGAGCTCCAAATGCGGAAAACGGAGCTTTTGTAAGGATTTTGTTATAATAATCCTCTGCACCCGGGATATCACCCTGGCTATATAATTTTAGATTCCCGAGCTGCAGATATGATTCAAGCGAAACATCGGAATTCGGGAACTGTCTGATTATATCATTATAAGCGTTGACAATTTTATCGATTTTATTAGGACTAACAGAATTGAACCCATGGTATGGTTTCCAGCTTTCGCCTGCGTTCTGTTCTACCTGGGCCTCAAGGGTCTTTGCATAACCAAGCTTTGCAGAAGAAATGATGGGTGAACCCGAAAACCTGTCGATGATTTCAGAATAAAACTTCTCAGCGGTCTTATAATTACCCTCACTGTAAAGGAGATCTGCAAGTCTTACCAGGTCGGTTCCCTGCTTTTTGAACTCTTTATCCAGATTGAGGTATAAATCGAAAGCTTTCTGGTAATTTTTATCTTCAACATATAATCTCGCCAGCAGATACCTTATACCTTGGTTATCTCCGGCATTATTCTCAAATACCTCAATAGTTTTCTGCAGGGCCTCTGTTTTATTAATATAGTTAAACATCTTGTTCTGAACATTAGAAACCTGCTGCGGATTCTGGTTCAGAATGGAAACATATTCTTCGGCAGCTTCCGTGAATCTCATTGTAAGTGCGTACAGATCGGCAAGCTGGTAGGAGAAAACAACAGGATCATTGCTCTCGTTCTTTCCCTTTTTCAGTACCTCAATTGCCTTATCAAAATCTCTCCGGTCGAGTACATAATTTGATATTATGCGGTATTTCATCGGATCGGGGGGGAGCTTCTGCAGACCCTCATCCCATATCTTGTAGGCTTGTTCGGAGTTACCCATAAGGTAATAGGTGGAGCCCAGGAGTCCGTACATATTTGCATCAGGAGTAATTTTCTGCATCCTGTCCTGAATAATCCTTATCGAGCCCTGGTAATCCTTCAGCTGAAGATAGACATTGTTTAAAGCTTCAAAGTACTGGAAATTATTCTGGTCCTGGTTGTAAAGCTCCTCATAAATAGATTTAGCTTTTTGGAGCTGACCGGCCTGCAGATATCCCTGTCCCAGCATATACCTTTGTTGAAGCGTCGGGTTGTTGTTCTGGGCTGACAGAAACACCGGAATTGATAGTAAAATGACTAATAATTTCTTATACATAAAATTAAATATTGCCAAATAAAGCCGTACGTTCAAGGGAATAAACTACATAAATAATACCACCGTGGAAATGATTTGTTCCTTATATGATATATCGTATTTCTCATAGCCTGGTGATTATGCAATTTGAGTAGTAAAATAGTTTTAATTAGTTTTAATGAAACTATTTAGCGGTATCGATGAGCATCACTGTAAAAGAAAAAGAATTTGAGCGTTCGGTAAAAAATAAGTTCAATGTTTACAACAGCCTTTTCCTTAACCTTCCGTTCCGGAGAATAAGCAATTTAGGAATGCTCATTCCCCTTATGCAGAGTGTCTTCAAAAGAGAACTTGATTCCGGCAGAGATCCGTTAACTATAATGGATTCATTCTTTGATATCCACGCAAACCTTAAATCGGAGGAGGAAAAGATCGATTTTATGTTCAGGGTTATCCAGTATATTGAGAGACAAGTAGTCTTATACGATAGTATAGAAGATGCAGCCTTTCCCGAAATATTAAAGCTGGAGGATACCCTGTCGCTGAAGGATTATATAAATCTTTTCGATACCACTCATTCGAAGGAACAGATCTATGATACACTGTCTAACTTCAGCGTAAGAATTGTCTTTACTGCCCATCCCACGCAGTTTTATTCATACTCCGTACTCGATATCATCGCTAAACTGAGGACCCTGATAACCGGAAATAATATCTCCGGAATGGATCTTACTTTGCAGCAGCTGGGACTGACTTCACTGGTTAATGCGAAAAAGCCGACACCCCTGGATGAGGCAAAAAATATAATCTACTTTCTCAGAAGTGTTTATTATGATGCGGCCGGTGATCTTTTTACAGAAATAAAAAGAAACGTTGCCGGCAAAAACTTTGATAATACAAATATCATTCAGCTGGGTTTCTGGCCCGGCGGAGACCGCGACGGGAATCCATTTGTTACTTCTGATACAACAGCAGCCGTCGCGGATGAACTTCGTATGACTTTGATGAAGTGCTACTACAGGGATATCAAAGACCTTTCAAAGAAACTAACTTTCAGAGATGTACAGGAGACTGTTTCTGCACTTGCGGAGAAGCTTTCTATCTCAAGGTTTAATCCCGATGCAGTTATTAAGTATGATGAGATAATAAACCCGCTTTATTCAATAAGGAAATTGCTTACGTCAAAATATAATAGTCTTTATGTAGATGAACTTGACAGACTCATCGACAAGGTAAGAATATTCAAAACACATTTTGCCTCTCTTGATATCAGGCAGAATCATAGTGTTCACAAAAAGACTATTGGCGATTTACTTATGAAGGAAAAGACTATTTCAAAAAGTCCGGATAATATCTCGCAGAAGGATCTTGTTTCAATCCTTGTACATAAAAGAACACGAGTTAACACCGATCAATTCAAAGACAAGCTGGTAAGCGACACGATAAAAACGATTAAACATCTTAAGCATATACAGGAAAAAAACGGTGAGGAAGGATGCTGCAGGTACATAATCAGTAATTCTGAGGATATCTATTCTGTCTTATTCGTTTATGCACTTTTAAAATGGTGCGGATGGAATAAAGGTAAGATACCATTTGATATAATACCATTGTTCGAATCAATGGAAGGAATGAAAAATGCCGAACAGATAATGCGGGAGCTTTTTGATGTACCCAAATACCGGCAGCATATTAAAAACAGGGGGAACAGGCAGACGATAATGCTGGGGTTTTCAGACGGAACAAAGGACGGCGGGTATCTGCAGGCGAACTGGTCCATATTTAAAACAAAAGAAAAGCTGACCACGGTTTGTAAAGAATATAATATTGAGGCAGTATTCTTTGACGGCAGAGGCGGTCCTCCTGCACGCGGAGGAGGTAAAACCCACCGATTCTACGCGGCGCAGGGTCCCAACATTGCGAACAATGCGATTCAACTGACCATACAGGGTCAGACTATAACAAGCAAATACGGAACAAAAGAACATTTTATGCATAATTGCGAACAGCTTCTTACAGCCGGATTATCGAACCGGTTATTTGCAGGTGAAAACATTATATCAGAAAAATCAAGAGAACTGATTGAGGAACTCGCTCAGATCAGTTATGAAAAATATAACGACCTCAAGAACCATAAGATGTTCGTACCCTATCTTGAAAATAAAAGCACGCTGAAGTATTACGGAAAGACAAATATCGGCAGCAGGCCGACGAAAAGAGGATCGGGGAAGAAACTGGATCTGAAGGATCTGCGGGCTATTCCCTTTGTGGGTTCATGGAGTCAGCTTAAGCAGAATGTTCCGGGCTACTTCGGACTCGGTACCGCAATTAAAACACTGATTGATAAAGGCAGACAGAGTGATTTAAAGAAATTATTTAAGGATGCGGAATACTTTAAAGTTATGATACTCAATAGTATGATGTCGCTTCTGAAATGTAATTTTGAATTGACTTCATACATTGCAAAGGATAAAGAGTATAAGGAATTCTGGAATATACTTTACGATGAGTATATGCTTTCGAAGAAGATGACGCTGTTAATTTCAGGCTACAGCACCCTGATGGAAGAGGATCCTGTAACGAGGGATTCAGTTCAGATAAGAGAGCAGCTGGTACTTCCCCTTCTTGTCATTCAGCAGTATGCACTGCAGAAAAGAGAACAGAATACTGTCAACGCAGAAGTTTATGAAAAGATAGTGCAGAGATCTTTATACGGCAATATCAACGCGAGCAGAAACTCAGCCTAAACTAAAAGAACTTTGATATAAATTCGCCGATGAAATAGCCTGCAGCGGCTATTCCAAAACCAACCACAAACATATCGAACCCGCTGCGGAAAATTCCTCTGCCGGTAAAGAAGCTTCTCGCCGCACCCACGCCGAAATGTGCCAGCATGGCAATAGTAAAAGCGGTCAATATAGCTGCACTTCCCGTTAAAAAGAAGAACGGGAATACCGGAATAAGAGCGCCTATGGCCGTTGCCAGTCCCGTTATCCAGCCTTCACGGAAAGGACTCATATTCGCTTCACCTATTCCCAGTTCAATCCTTACCTTCTCCTCAAGTGCCTGGGCAGGATCTTTCATCACCTCAGTTGCAAGGTTGGCCGAATCTTCCTTGCTCATACCCTTCGATTCATAAATGAGTGCGAGCTCTTCTGTTTCAAGCTCAGGCATAAGAAGGATCTCTTCCTTCTCCATTTTTCTTTCGTGATCGTATACCTCTTTCTCGCTTATTGCAGCAAGGTATCCTGATGAACCCATCGATAGGGCATCCGCGATCATTCCTGATATACCTGAAATTAAAATTATATGCGGGGCGACAGCCGCACCGATTACTCCTGCAATAAGACCGAAGTTGGCTGTCAGTCCATCGTTAAATCCGTAAACAACGTTTCTTAATAGTCCCCCCGATTCCGAACGATGCCAGGGTTCTTCTGTGGTTCCCTTAATATCCATCAGCTTATTGGCATGCTCGGCAGAATCTTTCGCGAGCTGAAGTGCAATATCTTTTGTTTCTTTATCGGAACTTGTTTTATGCAGACTAAGATATGACCTTACTTCTTCTGCTTCCTCATTCATCAGTGCCTTAGAAAGGATCCAGGGTCCGAATCTGCTGGATAGCCATACGAGTGATTTGGCTTTAAAGGAAGGCTTCTCCTCTTTTATTTTCGCGCTGTGTTTTAATAAGAGATCACGCCAGACCTTTATATGCTTCTGTTCTATGTCTGAAAGACGGGAATAAATATCCTTCTGCTTTGCATCAGTCTCCATCCCTGCAAGCACCTTGTACAGGTAGGATGCATCTATTTCTTCCTGTAAATGCGACTTCCAGATCGTTACTGATTTATTGTCCGCCATTCTCATCCTGGTATTATTAAAGTGCAAAAATACGAAGAAATTGGGACTTGGCAGAACGTATGGTCCTATTCGTCTTCTCGGGAAATAAATTAATAAAGTTGCTTTTTATTATTTTTTTTTTCTATATTGTAACGGGAAGATAAAGGGATTCTGATAAAAAGTATTTGCGCTGCTATTTATTTTGAATACCCGGGAAGTTTAAACTAAAATTGTCACGGGGTTTAGTATGAAGATTCTATTCTTATCTGCAGCGTTATTGATTTCCTCTCTTTTTTTATTCTCCTGCAAAAAGGAGAATAATCCCATTCCTCCTCCTGAAGAGCAGCCGCAAGTATATCTTACCCTGGAAGACAGAAGCTGTACTGAGGCCTGGATGAAACTGAGCACAAGCAGCCTGGCATTACCTTCAAATGTTGATCTGTACAGAGACAGCAGTCTTGTTGAAACAATAAACCTGACCTCAGAGGACACAGTCCTTTATGTTGATTCACTCCTGCCAAACCATACATACAAATACCAGTCAGTTATTCAGTCAACCGGTCAATCAAGTAACCTGCTTAGTGTTACAACTATGGACACCACCTCCCACAATTTCTCCTTTCAGAGCTGGACATTCGGAGGGCAGGCAGGAAGCTGTGTACTTAATGATGTGGCAATAATAGATGAGAACAACATCTGGGCTGTTGGTGCGATTTATTTGCTGGATACACTGGGTCAGCCTGACCCGGATGCATATAATCTGATTCATTGGAATGGAATTGATTGGACACTATTAAGGCTGCAATTCTATACATTTTGTGGACAACCTTCGACAGGTTCATATCCGACCAGATCAATCCTGGCCTTCAGCGATACTGATATGTGGATAACATCCGGCTCTCAGATAACACATTTCGATGGAGTAAATCAAATAAAAACAGTATGCATCCCCGTTTCCGCAAATAAGCTTTGGGGAACCGATGATAATAATATATATGCGGTTGGGCAAATAGGTAGAATTGCCCACTATCAAAATGGTATATGGAGCAGCATAGAAAGCGGAACGGATTTGAATATAAATGATATTTATGGAGCATATAATAGAAAGACAAATGAATATGAAATATTAGCTGTCGCCGCAAATATTCTTGAAAGTTTAGATAGAAGCATACTGAAAATTGAAGAAAATATAGCAACTAATTTATCAACATTTCCTCTCAACGGAACATTAAGCAGTTTATGGTTTATAACCAATAGACGTTATTACATCTGTGGTGGAGGCATTTATCAAAAAAAATCTCTAAAAGATACTATTTGGGGAAATGATCCATTTGATTTTACTAGTTACTATACGTATAGAATAAAAGGAGCTTCCATAAATGATATTGCAGCAACCGGAGGAGCAGGTGAGTTGCTGCATTATAATGGAATAAGCTGGAAAAGCTATATAAATCAAACGAGCTTGACTGCAGGTAATTATTATGGATTGGATTATAAAAAAGATATAATAATTGCAGTAGGGATAGATAATCCCCAGGCAGTTGTAACAATAGGCACTAGAAATTAATTAGGAAGGAGGTCAAAAATATGAGTCCGCCAAATACAATAAAAGATGAGTAGCGATGCGGCAACATCGCTACTCTGTAAGTGCAAATAAGTAAGGTTGACGTGAATAATTCAGTGAATCATTCTGCCTTTTTATTTGCTTACTAAAAATATTTCATCAAATCTTAAGATGAAAGGGTTTTATAATGAAAGTTAAATTTAGTAAAATAGTCTTAATAATCTTATTCGCGGGATTAGTCGGAAATACAATAGCACAAAATATCTGGGGACCCGAACAAACAACCTACAGAAGAGACATAAGAAGAAATAGGGACAGAGGATGTTTTAAGTAATGGACTTCAACCAATAAACACATTATTATATATTGGGAATGAAAATAATGTCTATAGACGCTTAGTTTATCAATGGGAAATTCCGGACACAGAAATTCCCGATAATTCGACAATCAACAATGTAACGTTGTACTTTACATACAGTAAAAATGGACACAGCTACGAACTACCAGTTTATTTTTATTCGTTGAGTTATGACATAGTAAATCCTAATCAAATTCAGTTGAATGGAATGTGGGATGAGATGGGCTCGACAAACATCGGTTACTTAACGGGCTCAAACAATGTTATGAATTTTGTTTCAAATAATTCAAGCAATGCTTTCAACCAGGCAGTTAGAAATGCTTTGCCAAATAATAAGTTCATTTTAGGCATTAAATACCAAAACGAGAATCCTAATTACAATACAACGTGGTTTGTCGATAGTTATTCGATGACGTTGAGGATTGAATATACTCCTCCTCAAAAATTGGTGGTACTTGATCAAAGACTTAGTAATAATAATCAAATAGGTAAACTAAGAAAATGGGAAGGAACAGAATTCACACCTCCACCATATATTGATCCAGGGGCATCTCTTAATTTTCCGGTAAATTCATCCCAAACTATTAAAGGTGATCAAGCTGTTTATTCCAATGAAAAATACAATAACTGGAATGCATTGCCGGATGTAACTAATCATCATTCTTTTGATATCGATGATCAAACTAATACTTTGATATCGTATTTTACAACTACTCACCAAGGCGTAGCCATCAAAAATTCATTGGAGGCAACTACTACAACAGGAGGTAACATAAAATTTGCAGATCCCTGGTATATTGATTATGCTGATCCCTCCTTCGGAGGAAGCCCCAGGAACCGTGGAATGAAAGATACCGGGCCGGATGCTTTGCAATACAGAGAAAGAACTTCACCGTTTTACCCTGATTACAGCACTGTATATCAAAATGGGGATGATCCTGCTCACGCATACCAGGGCGTTTTCCTGGATCAAACACCAGATCCCAATGATCCCAATAAACCTTATTACTCCGTTCAGGCAGTAAGCCCGCAGGATATATATCTCGGGGGTAGTTTAGGAACAAGGAAGTTCTGGTTTCATAACTGGAGCGCAACAAATGCGAGTATTCAAGGTGGCATTGGTGCCGGTGTTGTGTTTACTTCCGCAGATGCAACAGTCAGTGCCATACTTAAAGGCCACCGCCTATCAAACGATCAGAATGGAATAAGCAGCGGCAGCCAGCGTAAGCTCGTCCGTACGGATAACGGTATTTACCACCTGGTATATGAATCCCTTGGTACTGTGTGGTATACTTATACGCTTACGAACAATTTCAACGGTCAATGGAGTGATGAGATAGAACTGGGTCCGGGTAAAAACCCGGCAATAGATTTTGAGGGCAATATAGTTAAGATAGTATTTGAAAGGTTCCTTCCCGGTTATGACCCCTATCCGGTAATTCGCCTGGATACTTATGAATCTGATCAGGGCGGAGGATACTCCGAATCAGGATCAGAGGATGTACTATCATCCTATCCTGCCGAATATTTCGGGAATGCAAAGCCTGTAATAGCATATACCGGCCAGGTGGTATTCATTGCCTACAGGAAAAACACATCAGGTGGTATTTACCAGAGAACACAATGGAATCTTGGCGGAAGCTGGCAGTGGGGCAGCGAAGGCCTGATTCCAAACACAAATTCATATTCCGAGAACCCTGCTGCAGCCGGGAGGACAGCCAATGTTCATCTTGCCTATGAACAGTTTAACAGCATAAACTATTTATATGCATCTGCATCGTGGCCGAACTGGGGATATTTTTATAATGAGACAATATCTACAGGCAGCGGTTATGATTTTAATCATTCTCCCTCCATTAGTATAGCCAGGGATGATTACCCGGTTGTAAGCTGGATCGGCTACAGCAATATCGTCCCCCCTGGGACGGTCAGCAAGGGAAATGAGGTAAGCACTGATGAGTATGTTCCAAAAGTAGTGGTAAGAAGAGGGTATAATGGGAAATGGGGCTCATTTTTTAAGGCAGGCACAGATGCTGTAACAACAAATAATAACTCCCTAATATCCTCACTAACTGAAGCTACCAGGTCTCAAACGGCAGCAGCTTAACCAATATTAAAGGCCTTGTCTTTTCAACCGCTACCGAACCATTTGATCTGGCTTTAAGCGCTACTGATTTCAGCGTAATTTTTCCTAAAGGAGAGCTGGAAAAACCAGGCGATATTGTCGAATTATCCTATGGAAGAGAGGGTGTGATAGATAAAACCGGGATCGAGTTTCTCTTTAACATAGGAGATGTTATTGTTAATGACAGCGTAATAAAGTTCATTGACTGTCCTGATACTGTTGCCTATAGTTCTCAGACGGAATTAAACGACCTGGTTAGGACAGAATCATTTGAATTAAACCCGGGATCAGAATTTTATTTTACAGATTTTTATTATGTGCTCAATCAGGAAGAAGCCGACAGTCTGCTTACCGAAGCAGATGCGGTCAGCTTTAAGGTTGAGCTTGTTAACAGCCGGACAGGGATAACGGCAGGTACATTTGATAATATCACCTACACAAAAGAAAATCTTGAAAAGCATAATAATATAGGCTACCGGGTTGACTGCAGCAGCATAGTCCCGGGGGATTATTTCCTGAGACTTGTAACTTCAGTAGACGGGGATGCTGAATATTACCTGGGAAATGTACAGAACACGGGTGAGGGATTAAGCAAAAGAACATATACCCAAATAAACTTTGACGGGACAAAGCTTCCTGAATCTTACGATTTATCCCAGAATTACCCCAATCCCTTCAACCCGGCAGCTACTATAAACTATCAGATACCTCAGACAGGATTTGTGACACTTAAGGTCTATGATATACTCGGTAAAGAAGTCGCAACACTTGTTAACGAGCAGAAGAACCAGGGAAGGTATTCAGTTAATTTCGATGCTTCAAGACTTGCAAGCGGTGTCTACATATATCAATTAAGAGTGAACGACTTCGTAAGTTCGAAGAAGATGTTGTTACTGAAGTGATTGCCTGAGAATAAAGGTAGAATAAGAAAGAGGCTGTCTTTGTGGCAGCCTCACTTTATTTAATACTTATTACACAAATTTAATTCTCCTAATACCACAAATGGAACTGCACCAGGAACGTATCATTCATAATCGACGGATGTTCCATTTGGAAGCGGTACTGGGGACGGATCTCAACAAAGCTGTATGGATGTACCTCAAAGCCGACGATCAGTCTGCTTATATCATCATTCTCTCTTGAATCCAGCGGGTCGAAACGATCATACCTTACAACAGCCTCTAGTCCTTTTATAAGCCTGTATGATGCTTCTATCATTAAAGCAGTCGAAGCTGAGTCCTGTTTTACATAATTATTGGCAATATCATATTCTCCCATCAGCGTAAAATCACCTATCCCTATTCCGGCATAACCGCCGTACATTTGTACCTGCGGAAATTTAATTCCGGACGATTGGAAAACCTGCTGCCTGAAAATTGCAACTGATCCGCCGAACATGAGTGCGGCAACATCGGAAACAGTAGGATAAAACATTACGTTTGCAATGTAAGTCGGATCTGTAACAAAGACGTTAGGTGAGCGGGAATTTCCCACACTTGCCGTGATCAGGGCAATGTTAGAAATATACTGCCCAACTTCAACACCGCTTTCCACATAACGGGGATCGAAGATCAATCCTCTTTTCGAAGCACCCGCAGTAATTATTCCCAAGTCGCCACCCCGTGTATATGCTGTATGATCATCCAACCTGATCCCATAATTTGGCGTAAAACTTCCTCCCTTAATATACCCGTCATTAGGAAGAATATGAGCGATCGCATAGGCTTCCCATATCTGCCATATAAAATCATATCGAGCGAATGCACTTATTTTTTCAGAAAAATCGACATTGGTATATACCGATCCCGTCATCCCCTGGAAATCAATTCTTTTGGTCGAATCGGTCATATAGAGATATCCGTTTCCCCTGATATCCATTCCGAACTGAATATTTTCATTTAATTTATTGCTCATCGGAAATTCTTTGCTGGGTCTTTCCATCGGAAGGACGTTCTTTCCGAAATTCCAGCCTCCCGAGTTCCTCATTAGTCCCCCGGTGGGATTAACATGACAGTCTGTACAGCTTCCGCCCATCTGCAGGGCATACCTGGGCAAAGAATAAGTATTGGAAATAAAAAATAGTACCGCAGACATAAATAGCAGAACTTTGAACATTCTCATAAACCTCCTAAGCGAAATGAATTATTTAACGATCTTTGGTGTTTTAATCTAAATAGTGTTTGTGATAAAATCATCACACATTAAGTAAATTGTAAACTTTAATTTCTTAAATAGTAATTTCAGACAAAAAAAAGTGCCGTTAAGTTATCCTTTTTAAAAAAAGTCCGCAGCGGAAAACCTGCGAAATACATTGCTATAAAAGGCATACTTAGTTACTTTTATTGTCTATTTTTAAATAGTTAGAATGAAAAAAATATTAATATTGGGATCTACCGGTTCAATAGGGATAAATGCTCTGAATGTAATCAGAAATTTTCCTGATAAATTCCGGGTAACCGCACTCACTGTCAATACAAGGATTGATCTGCTAGAAAGACAAATAAAGGAATTTAATCCTCCTTTTGTTGTGGTAAAAAACAAGGAACTTGCGGCGGAACTGGAGAAACGCATCGGCAGCGGGACGAAGGTGCTGGAGGATGAAGAGGGACTAATATATGCAGCTTCTGAGCTTGATTATGATATACTTGTAGGCGCAATAGTAGGATTTGCCGGACTGATCCCCACTATCGAGGCAATAAAACGCGGTAAAAGGATAGCTCTTGCAAACAAGGAAACTCTTGTAGTTGCCGGTGAACTGGTTAAGGCTCTTTCAGAAAAATATAATGCTGAAATTATCCCTGTCGATTCGGAACACAGCGCAATATTCCAGTGTTTAACAGGTGAAAACCATGAAGAAGTTGAAAAACTGATATTAACTGCTTCAGGCGGACCCTTCAGGGAAATGGATAAAAAACAATTCGACGGTGTTACAGTTGAAGATGCCCTTAATCATCCGAACTGGAAAATGGGAAATAAGGTAACTATCGACTCGGCAACAATGATGAATAAAGGACTCGAAGTTATTGAAGCTCACTGGCTTTTCGATCTGCCAAAAGAAAAAATCGATGTAGTAATACATCCGCAGTCGATAGTTCATTCAATGGTACAGTTTATCGACGGATCAATAAAAGCACAGATGGGTCTCCCCGATATGAAGCTCCCCATACAGTATGCTTTAACTTATCCGGAAAGACTGAAAAATGATTTTGCAAGAACGAGTTTACCCGCTATTTCCCGTCTAACCTTTTCGGAACCGGACCGGAACCGGTTTGAATGTCTTGACCTTGCATACAAAACACTCGAATCCGGCGGAACTGCCCCATGTATCCTGAACGCCGCAAATGAGGTGGCTGTTGATAGATTCCTAAAAAAAGAGATAAAATTTTCCGATATTCCTGCGTTAATTTGTAACGCACTTGATCATTTTGATAATCATAAACACCCGGATCTTGAAACGATAATCGAACAGGACAGGCAGACGAGAGAATTTACAGCAGCCCTCATTTAATATTATGAGGAACAATTTTTGCTTATGTGCATCTGATTTATAATGGTTTTTGAAAAATAGGAGAACCTCGCTTAATGGAGTATATTATTTATTTTGCGATAACGATCGGAATTCTCGTGTTTGTGCACGAATTCGGTCATTTCGCCGCGGCAAAACTGACCGGTATGCGTGCCGATGTTTTTGCTATCGGATTTGGAAAAAGGCTGTTCGGATGGAACCGGATTTCCGGCTTCACTTTCGGCGAACTGCCGAAGGATTTTGACGGTCAGGGAAATACCGATTACCGTCTTTGCCTGCTTCCCCTTGGCGGATACGTTAAGATAGCCGGAATGGTTGATGAAAGTTTCGATACCGAGTTTGCCGATAAAGAACCCCAGCCTTATGAATTCCGTGCTAAACCGACATGGAAGAAAATAATAGTTATTACCGCCGGGGTAATAATGAACCTGCTGCTGGCCCTTATCATTTTCTGGGGTGTTAATTTCTTCCAGGGAAAACAAATTATAACGACCACTAAAATTGGATATGTCGAACCGGGGAGCGCTGTTGATTCGCTTGGATTTATGCCAAATGATAAAATTCTCGCCATTAACGGTAAACCGGTTGAGAACTGGGACGATGTAAGACAGGATATTTTTGTAAATACCATAGGTCAGGACGTTAATGTTAAGCTGCAGAGAGATCATAAGACAGAGACCATAACTATCCCAAGGAAGGTTATTCCTGAAAATGAAACCGAAGCACATTTCCTGATACCTGAAGGATTTCAGCCCGCAATCGGTGAGGTAACAAAGGATTCTCCTGCCGAGAAAGCGGGCATAAAAGAAGGTGATATTTTCCTTAGGTTAAACGGTCAGAAAATCTACAGCGTGCAGCAGACGATTGAAATTATCTCCGGAAATAAAAATACCACAATGCCCCTTGTTGTTGAAAGAGGACAGGATACCGTGCAGTTGTCGGTTACTCCTGATGAAAAAGGCTTGATAGGAGTTGGACTCGTTACCAATCCTGACGCACCAGTTGAATTCCAGACTTATGGATTCTTTGATTCTTTCTACTACGGCTGGATGGATATTGTACGTATGACCGACCTAACCTTCAGTATGGTAGGAAAGGTTATAGGAGGACAGGTAGCATTCGGAAAGGCATTCGGCGGTCCTGTTAAGATCGCCCAGCTTGCAGCAAAGTCGGCCGATACAGGATTTCTTAATTTCCTTTTCTTCCTTGCACTGCTGAGCCTCAGTCTTGCAATTATTAATATTATGCCCTTTCCGGTACTGGACGGCGGACATCTGATAATAATTCTGATTGAAGGAATCACTAAACGCGAGATCCCGATCAAGGTGAAGGTTGCAATCCAGAACACCGGATTCGTAATCCTGTTATTGCTGATGGCGTTCATCATCTACAACGACATTGTAAACCTCTAAAACATTTCTTATAAACAGCAAAAGCCCGGCTAATTCGCCGGGCTTTTTTGTAAGATAGTATCCTGCTTTTTTGTGGGAGCTAACAGCAAAGATACTGTATCAGAATTTCTAGTTGATCTTATAAAATCTCTCGCTGGGAGTCATAGATATTCCGCATCTCTGAGGAGCAGTATCCGCATAAGTATTTCCACAGGTTGAACAAACATAGTATACAGAGGCAAGAGTATTTTCCTGTTTGTTATTAAGCTTATCCAGAGCCTCTTTGTAGAAGTCCTTGTGTTTCTTCTCTGTCTGGTATGCATAATTAAATGATATCAGGGCTATGTTCACTTTACCATCATTTGCTGTCTTGATAAATTCAGGATACATTGTTGCAACTTCATATGATTCGCCGTTTATTGCATCCTGTAAGTTTTCCTTTGTGGACTTTACTGTGAATTCCGGTTTAACTTCACCCATTGTTTCACCCAGTTGTGAAAGAGCAGCTCTGTGATTCCCTGCATGTATGCTCTCGGATTTTGAGGCAGCTTCAAATAATAAAGCTATGTTTTTATAGCCCTCCTCTTTAGCCTTCTCAGCGTAAGCTGCATACTTAGCACTCGCAGTTGTTTCTCCGGTAATCGCCGCTTTAAGGTTATCGATGGTCTTCATTGAATCCCTTTTGTCCAGGGTAAAGTTCAGACTAAAAGCTGCTATAACCAATACCAAGACTGTGAATAATACGTTTTTCATTTTTTTCTCCTTTTTTTTATAAATAATTTCCTGTTCAAACATAACAGGGCCTTCTAAAACAAGTCTTAATGAATTCTTAAAAAATGCTTAAAAGCGAGGGTGGTTTGTTGTAAATCAGGCTGGTAGATGAAGGATAAAATTGGTTCCTTTTCCGGGTGCACTCTCTACATTTATTTTAATATCCTGAATATCGCAGAGTTTTTTACTTATAGCAAGTCCCAGACCAAATCCTCCTGCTTCCGAACTTCTTGACTCATCTGCTCTATAGAATCTGTCAAATATGTTTTTTATCTGCATTTCGGTCATCCCAATACCATAGTCCTTAACCGAAAACAGGATGCTGTTTCCATTTCTGGCTGCCATAAGATCAATAGAGTTATTATTTCGGGAATATTTTATTGCGTTCGTCAGTATATTTTCAAGAATGATCTCGGTCATTCCGGGGTCAGCATTCAATGTTAGCTTTTCATCAATATCTCTATTAACTGATATTCCTTTATCTTCAATTAGCGGATATAATCTTTGAAGCACTATATCTATTTTTTCAGAAAACAGGAACTCGATTTTAACGGGTGTAATTTTATCGGTATCATACCGCGCCAGAAGCAAAAGCTGATCAATCAGTTTGGTCATTCTGTCCGTTTCCGATATGCAATAGCGTATTTTCTCTTCGTATTGACCAACTTCCCTGGGTTTTCTGATAAGTACTTCTAGCGTTCCTTTTATAACCGAAAGAGGTGTTCTTAGTTCGTGTGAGGCATCTGAAGTAAATTGTCGTTCTCTTAAGAGGGCATCTTCAAGTCTGTTCAATAGCCCGTTGATTGTAGAAGTTAATGCATAAATCTCATCATTATGCGGTGGGGGTGAAATTCGTTCTGCAATATTTTCTTTGGATATCTTATTAGCCGTATTGATTACATTATGGACAGGCGCAATGCTTTTCCCTGCAATTAACCTTGTTACCAGGAAGAGTATAAGGAGAATAGCAGGGAATGAAATTAATAGAGCTTCCCGAAGATTACTTAATACGAGAGCCGATTCCTCAAGGGGAACGGCGATAGACAAATAGGCCTGAAGATTGTTATCAGCATCATAATAAGGATATTGTACCTGCCTGATAGGCGAACCTGAAAGCTCAGAGTCGAAGTAAATTTTTTTACTTACAGCATTTCTGTATTCAAGTGAGTCACTTACAAGATTCCCCGTCTTTTTTATAATCCGTGCCATACTTATCGGAAACCTGGACAAAAGTTGGGTTTACTTCGATCTGTCCATGTTCTCTCTCATTCCATTCGAAAGGATTTGCAAAAATTAGTTCTCCGCCGATACTTACAATGCTATTTCTGACTTCCTTTAATTCAATGTCGAGATCGGAATCCAGGTGAGAGTATACTGTATTATTAACGATTATATATATAGCAGAAAAAAGACCTGCAATAAGAAGTGCTGTCGCAACAAGGTACCATGTGGCGATCCTGTTTCTGAAATTAAGTTTCATTTCGGTTCCCGGGCAATATAACCAACTCCTCTTACGGTCCGGATCAGGTCATTAGAACTTTCAATATTTAATTTTTTTCTCAGGAAGTTAATATATACATCTATAACTGACGTATCCGCCTCAAAATGTATATCCCAGACATGTTCAATAATATTGGTGCGGGTACAAACTCTCCCTTTATTTCTTAAAAGAAATTCAAGCAGGGAAAATTCTTTTTGAGTCAGCAGGATTTCTTCTTCGTCTTTAAAAACCTGGTGTGTATCTGGATTGAGAATTATATCTGAAAGAGTCAGTAATCCGCTTTCGGAATTTTTGGGACGTAATTGAACCTTGATACGGGCAAGCAGTTCTTCAAATTGAAATGGTTTCCTTATATAGTCATTCGCGCCGGTCTCAAGTCCGAATACAGCATCCTGTACAGTATCTTTTGCCGTAAGAAAAATAATCGGAAGGTCAGGTTTTTCTTTACGCACCTGCTTCACAATTTCAATCCCGCTGAGGACGGGCAACATCCAGTCGACGAGCAGAAGGTCATAGTCATTTACAAGCGCCATCTGTAATCCCTCCCGACCCTCATTAGCCACGTCTACGGCATAATATTCTTCGACTAATCCGTCTCTGATAAAATTAGCTATCCCTTTTTCATCTTCAATAATAAGAATCCGCATTTTAGCTGCTTTTAGTCTTTATCATCTGTATTAATATTAAAGTTTTGAGCGTCCGGGTTACCGAAGCCGAGGTTGAACTGAACTCCCGCTGCGTGTTTATACACCAACTCCCCGCCATAATAACCGGTACGTGCAATTGACAGAACGCCAATCAAAAATAAGGCAAAAGCGATCCATTTTAAACTCCCGGAATATCTTTTAACAACCACAAAGCCAATTCTTACCAGGGCCGCAAATGACATAAGCCAGATTGACAGCTCTGCAGCTTCCTCATGTGTTTCAAGAGCCTGTTTCAGAGAACCGGCTTCGGTCACTCCCTCGCCCGCAAGGTTGCCGGAAAAATAAGCGGCAATAACTCCGAGTGTTCCCAGGATCAAAAGATAGAATCCGGCTTTAGAGAAAAATTCTTTTTTTGAAAATAATCCTATACTATCAGCCAGTAATCCCACAATCAACAATGCGATAGGGAAATGAACTATCATAGGATGAATATGCTGTGTGTCAATCATTTCATTCTCCTTTTTTGATCTGAAACCTACACTGGGACACTTAAATATGTCTAAGAGAATTCTTAAAATTAGCTTAAAATTAACCTCACATTGTTGGAAGTCCTCGAAATGGACTACATCCTTCCGATACTTCGGATAGTTCGCCCACCCAAAAGCAGATTTAGCAACCATTTGGGTTTTTCCTTTTTCCCCTACCCAGCCATTTAACCATTTAACAATTTAACCATTCAGCAATTCAACCATTCTTCACCCTCCTAACTTCTGCTCTCCTGTCTACTGTCTGCTCTCCTTCCTCCTTTTTCCTTGTCCTTTACCATTTATCCTTCCATAAAACCGGTGGTAATAAAGAAAACCTGCTTCAGGAACAATAAGGCTAATTTTACAGTGCCTGACTGTAAATTTTTACTGACAGGCTATAATTTCCTTTTACTGACATTACGACTATATTTATGACTGATTTTACGCACGATATTAAACTTAAAACCGGGACTGTCCCATTAAATTTTACCAGGAAAAAACAGGGCGGTGAGAGTATTTCAAGAATAAGCAGAAATAGAGCCTACTGGATCTCACAGGCTTCGGGATGGACATTCTACGCTGCCGTGAACCTCATTGCTATGTTCTCTTTTGAATCTTTTACCTGGCAGAAAGGTCTGCTTTTTCTCTTTATCTGTATTTTGGGTCTTCTTTCCACCCACTTCCTTCGGATAACAATTAAGAAAAAAGGCTGGCTGGAGCTGCCTTTAAAGAAAATCGTTCCAAGGGTTCTTATATCAAGCCTTCTTATAGGGATTCTGCTTTCTATTGTATTCTTTTCGATAAACCTCACCGGCAGCTTTTACAATATGTCGGAATTTAAACCGGCTACTCCCCTGATATGGACATTCAACCTGAGCAGTGTAATACTCCTCTGGCAGCTGATCTATTTTTCTGTTCATTTCTTCCAGAATTACAAGAAGGTTGAGATCGAGGCTCTCATATGGGAGGCTGCCGTAAAAGATTTTGAACTGAAGACATTGAAGAGTCAGCTCAATCCCCACTTTATGTTTAACGCCCTGAACAGCATAAGAGCTTTAATTGAAGAAGATCCGGCCTCGGCAAAAATTGCGGTTACAAAACTTTCGAATATTCTTCGTTACTCATTAAGAATTGAAAAAAGCGAAACCGTTACACTTGAAGATGAGATGCAGACTGTTGTAGATTACCTCGACCTTGAAAAAATACGATTCGAGGAAAGATTAAGTTACAGCATTAATACTGATCCAAAAGCGGCAAAGACTGAGATACCGCCGATGATGGTGCAGACCCTTGTAGAGAACGGAATAAAGCATGGAATTTCAAAGAGAACAAATGGCGGAAAGATTTCGGTTGATTCTTTCATTGAAGATTCAAAACTGCATATCCTGATATCGAATACCGGACAGCTTGAGTGAAGAGGACTTGAAAAATGCTACCGGTTTCGGAATACAGAATACAAGGCACAGGCTGAGTCTTCTTTATGGAGAATTCGGTTCATTCAATATTCAGAATACATCACAAACTGAAGTTCTTGCAGAAGTTATTATCCCAACAGGAGGAAAAATAAATGAAAGCTTTAATAGTAGATGATGAACGTCTCGCGCGTACCGAACTGCGCAGACTGTTAAATCCCTTTAAAGAGATCACAGTAGTGGGCGAAGCTGTTAATGCGGAGGATGCCCTGAACAAAATAACTGAACTTAATCCCGAACTTATTTTCCTTGATATCCAGATGCCGGGCAAGAACGGATTTGAGATGCTGGAAGAACTCGACAGCGTACCAACTGTAGTCTTTACCACAGCATATGATGAATACGCCCTTAAAGCTTTTGAATATAATGCGATGGATTACCTTCTTAAACCTATTGAACCGCAGCGGCTTGAAGATACTGTTAAACGACTGCTTGAAAAGAATAAGAAAGATAAAATTGAAGCTGATGACACACCTGTTCTTACCGAAAACGACCAGGTATTTGTGAAGGACGGCGACCGGTGCTGGTTCGTAAAGCTTTCAACTGTACGTTTATTTGAATCAGAAGGGAATTATGTTAGGCTCTACTTCGAAGATAACAAACCTTTAATCCTCAGAACCCTTAACTACCTCGACGAAAGACTTGACAATAAAGCCTTCTTCCGTGCAAACAGAAAACATATCGTTAACCTTAAATGGATCGACAGCATCGAACCCTGGCTTAACGGCGGCCTGCTTGTAAAATTAAAAGGCGGGAACAAAATCGAAGTCTCGAGACGCCAGGCAATAAAATTCAAGGATATGCTCAGCCTGTAAATTAACCAATGCAATAACAATAATTTGCACGATGAGAATTACTTCAATGCCCGACAATGATACGTGCACGGGAAATGGTTCAATTTAGTCCATTAAAAGAGTCATCCATCCATTCCTTATAATTATTTATAGAGATGACTCTGAATGATGACTCAGGATATGCTTTCCCCCAGGCGGCAGGTACGATTCACTCCCGGGAATAATCTGATGATTACTCTCCATTAACATGGCAGATAACTCAGCACACCAAAATTTCCCTGTTATATTGTTATTTTTGACATACAAAATTTTAATCCAGGAATAAAAAGAAGGAAAGTAATTGAAATTAAACGTGCCGATCATTCCGTTAGAAGATTTTTTTAAGAACCCTGAGAAGACAGCATTTCAGCTTTCGCCTGATGGTGAACACCTTGCATTGATGATGCCATGGAAGAACAGGCTGAATGTGTTTATTCAAAAGATCGGACAGGATGAAATAAATAGACTGACTTCCGCCGAGGAGAGAGATATCGCAGGCTACTTCTGGGCTAATAATAAACGCATAGCCTATGTGCAGGATAAAGGCGGAGATGAGAATTTCAGACTATACGCTGTGGACATCGACGGCAGCAACCAGAAGGATCTTACTCCCTTTGAAAAGGTAAAGGTGGAACTCATCGATGAGCTTAAGGATAATGATGATGAGATGCTTATAGCTATGAATAAAAGGGATCCCAGAATATTTGATGTTTACAGGATAAACGTTAACTCCGGTGAAATGAAAATGATAGCAGAGAACCCGGGAAATATTACCGGCTGGGTAACGGATCACGACGGAAAATTAAGAATTGCTACAACTACAGATGGGGTGAACACAGGCATACTTTACAGGAAAAATGAAACAGATGAATTCAGGCTGGTAACGACAACCAATTTCAAAGAAACTCTTGCACCCGGGATGTTTACTTATGATAATAATCTAGTTTATATGATATCTAATATCGGCCGTGATAAACTGGCGATCGTTAAATATGATATTGAGAACAACAAAGAACTTGAAGTAATTTATGAACACCCTGAGGTTGATGTCTCTAATCTTTTAAGTTCTGATAAAAGGAAAATTATTACAGGGGTTACTTTCGTAACAGACAAACGTCATTATCATTTTTTTGATGAGGAGAGAAAGCAGCTACAGCAGGACCTCGAAAGCAGACTTCCCGGTTACGAAGTAGTTGTTTCTCATTCAAACCGGGATGAGGATAAAGTACTTGTAAGAACATATAGTGATAAATCGAGGGGAGCTTATTACGATTACGACCTGAACAGCAAAGATTTTAAGAAACTTGCCGATGTTAGTCCCTGGCTTAACGAAAACGATATGGCTGATATGAAGCCTATAGAGTTTGAATCGCGGGACGGACTGAAGATCCATGGTTATCTCACCCTGCCAAAAGAAGTGAAACCGCAGTCGCTTCCTGTGGTGGTAAACCCCCACGGAGGACCCTGGCACCGCGATACATGGGGATTCAATCCTGAGGTTCAGTTCCTTGCCAACAGAGGTTATGCAGTTCTGCAGATCAACTTCAGGGGCTCTACAGGCTATGGACGAAATTTCTGGGAGATCAGCTTTAAACAGTGGGGAAAAGCTATGCAGAATGATATCACCGACGGGGCTATGTGGCTGATCAAGCAGGGAATCGCCGATGAGAAGAGAGTAGCTATTTACGGAGGATCTTATGGTGGATATGCAGTACTTGCGGGATTGGCTTTTACTCCCGATCTATATGCCTGCGGTGTTGATTACGTAGGAGTTTCCAACCTCTTTACTTTTATGAAGTCCATACCTCCTTACTGGGAACCCTATCTGAAAATGCTATATGAGATGGTCGGAGATCCGGAAGAGGATAAAGAACTTATGGAATCAGCTTCACCTGTTTACCACGTGGATAAGATTAAAGCACCGCTGCTTATTGCACAGGGAGCTAATGATCCCCGTGTGGCTAAATCAGAATCTGATCAGATCGTTGAAGCCCTGAAGAAAAAAAACATTGATGTACCTTATATTGTAAAGGATAATGAGGGACACGGTTTTCATAACGAAGAAAACAGGTTCGAGTTCTACATGGTTATGGAGGAATTCCTTGCAAAACACCTGGGAGGACGAACAGACTGAGACTGCAGACTTATTGCAGAAGATCCTTAAATGTTTTCCCGGTTCTCTGATGGTACAGATCGTAAGCAAACAGAACAAAGAAAATTGCATACTCAGTGAATATCACAGGGAAGTATTCATGCCAAACCTTACCAAGGGGTGTAAAATTAGATAGATTGACCGTAAACAAAAGACTTAATACAGAATAAAACCCCACGAATGGATTTATTGCACTTATCCATCCAAGGTACCAGGGATAGAGTACAGGAGATAATATTAATACTGCCAGGAGCACTCCGAAGACACCTTTAACAAAGTCCTTATAATAGCTTGCAATATATCCGATCGATATGAAGAGAAGGATCCCGCAGATGAGCCTTGCAGTTTCCCCGTCGGGGATTAAAGCTTTAAGCAGGTAGTAAACCGAGGCGTTGAACTCCCACCTGTTCACGAAAATATTTAACATTTTAGTTACTGACTGACTTCCTTCGATGAAAGGAAAATAGAATAATATGGAAGTGAAGGTAAAGATCAGTATGAAATAGAGAAATCTCTGTGCTCTTAATTTTTTAACGAGCAGTGGAATTAAAAATACCGGGTATAGTTTCGTAAGAAAAGCGAATGTAAAAGCTAATACCGACGGAAGCATCTTCCCTTTTTCAAGGAAGTAGAGAAACAGAATAAGCAGCATGATCCCTGCTGCATCTATATGAGCATTAACAAAATATTCCATTACCGGAAGCGGAAGCCAGGCATAAAGCATTACTAAATTGGGGTTCTTTCCCTTCAGTGTTAAAAGTTTCACCAGGAATATCATCGTAATAATTTCACAAAGCAGGTAAATGAGTTTTAGTCCTGTTAAGCTGTTCCCTGTCAGACTGTATGAAGCAAGAAAAATAATCTGTGCGGCAGGTGGATAAATCGTTGGCAGGTCCTTAAAAGTAACTTTTGAATAAAGATCATCCCTGAGCTCCGTCAGTTGTACCGCATCCGGAGAAAATTCATAAGGATTATAGCCATTGTAAATAATCTTGCCTTCCCAGATATACCTGTAAACATCAGGAGAAGTGGTCGGCATTGTAGGAATCAGGGTTGCCCTGAATAATATTCCAAAGAGAATTATTAATGCCGGAAGAGTAAAATTTATTTCTTCAGTATCGCCACCGGCAAGTATTCTTCTCAGGAAAGGCAGCGTATCCCCGCTTATGGGAGCAGCTTTTTTTATTATATAGTACCCGAAGAAAAAAATTAAAAAGGCCTCAAAGTAAATAAACATATAAAGGCCGATATCTCCGCTGCCGTTATTAAGGAGGAAGAAAACATATAGGGCTTCAAGAAAAACGCCGGATGTTAAGAGAAGTAAAAGTGATTTGCGGCTATTTAGTTTTAAGGATTTCAATTTATCGGCAGGATTCTTAATTAAAAAGTTCCCAGGCCACCCCGAACCGTATGCCTCTTCTGTACATCGGGTAATAAGGAACTATATAATAAGTTTCATCAAGCAGGTTTTCCCAGGTGAAATATGCGATAGCTTTTTTTTGTATTTCACCGGCAAGCGTGAAATCTACTGTGGTGAACTGACCGGCAAGGATGTTTTCCTGTCCCGACGAATATACTCTCTGCCTCGAATTATAGTTAAGGGCAAAACCCGTTTTCAGATTGAGGTTATCGGCAAAGAAATATCCCTCCAGATATATTCCCCCTCTGAATTTGATTTTGGGTGAAGCTATGGAGAGCGCGGGCTGGCTGCCGAATGGAATGTGATCTGAAAGATCATAATAGGAACTTCCTTCGAGGAGTATCTTCCACAACTTAAGTGAGGCATTCCCGCCGATCATTGTAGTGCCGAGATCGAGATAATAATTATCCTCAGCAAGGTAGGGGATAGAATAAACAGAAGCGAAACTCTCACTCCGGTTGATAAAATTAACTCCCACGTTAATGAACTCGTTGAGGTAATAACCTGATAATTCAATCGTGTTAACATTATCACTCAGACCTGCCGATTTATAATTTGAATAGCCGCCGTAGAGTTTCAGATTGCCCGGCAGATTAAGAGTAATATCGAACCCGAGTCCGTTGTATGCTGCCGAACCGCCGCTGCTGATATTCTGGAATTTATAATACGCCGCAGGAATAATAGTACTGTCGAGTAGGTTAAGATTAAATACCGGGGAAAGACTGAAATAGTCCGAGTTATATTCCGATTTAGAACCGGGAACAATATATTTAAAATTGGTTCTCTCGTATTGGGCCAACACCTGAAGATCAGCAAAGGCAAGACTAAGGTCCTGCTTTAATAACGCCCCGCCTGTTTTATTTTTATACTTCCGGGGATAACTCATCACATCAGGTGGATTGCTTATCTCGTCATCGCTGAAGCGGTAATATAAACTCAAGTCTGTTCGCGAATTCTTTATGGGTTCTGCCAGTACTCTTAAACCGAGGTTATGTTGAAGGATATTAAGTCGCCTCTGCGTATAATAAACCGGGGCGGACTGTTCAGTAAAGAGTATAGCGTCAAGGTTTAAGCCTGCCTGTACAATGCTGTCAACATCCACACCTCCATTCAGTCCCGCATCATAATCATTGTAGCCGTAGGATGCCGTCAGGTTAACCTTATTTGAGATCAGGTACTTAAGGTGTGCGCCTCCCTGCCAGATACTGAAATTACTATTCGCGTAACTCAGATCGACTTTCCGGTTAGCTATTTCCACAGTAAAAATAAAATCCTTAAAAAGTATTGAATTGAAAATAGCATCGATGGAAGCCTCACCGAAAGGCCCCTCATAATATTTGATCCTCGTATAAGGCTTTACTGACAAAAGATCCCTCTGCAGGAAGTTGACGCTCACGGGATGAGCTGCCGGACCATATAAAAAGCCGCGGGGGGAAGGGATAATCTCGATTGAATCTATCATCTCGGATGAAAGGAGATTGAGGTTGTAGTTCCCCGAGCTCCTGTTATTTAGATATACTCCATTATCATAATATCCGATGTCACTGGTACCGTAGAGCATGAGTTCATTGGGGTGGCCGACAAAGCCGTAGTTCCTGAGGAAGCTTAATCCGAAAGGTTCGAAGAGATCCCCGGTATACCTGTAATCGAGGAAATTCATCTCTTTTCTGCTTATAAATTCACTTTCTGAATAGAAAGGGTTTTGATAGATAGGGGCAATGGTATCAGCCTTTGCCATCTCCTTCGATGTGCTCAGCAGTCCCGTAGTATCAGTAGCAACAGTATCGATTACCCCGGCCCTGGTTGTATCGACATACACCGAATCCTTCGACTGCGGGTATGCTATAACCGCAGAGACCAAAAACAGGAATAGACCAAGCCGCTTCATCATCAGCAGAACTGCACTCTTTCTAATTAGTTAAGTGAAAAAATAAATAAATAAGTGGTAAGCCACAAAAGCCCCGCCAGCAGGCTTTAACAGGGCTCATAATAATTTTTAAAAACAGGAGATTCTATTTTTGTTTAGAATTAAAAATTTATAAATTTCGCACATAGTTATTCAAACACATAAAAGAGAGGACATACTATGGCAAATAACAAACCAATGACCAAAGGTCAGATTCTTGACCATCTTTCAAAGAAGACCGGAACAACCAAGAAATTAGCCGGTCAGTTTCTTGATGAGTTAGTTAACTTGTCTTACAAAGAAGCAAAAAAATCTTTCGTAATTCCGGGCCTTGGTAAATTGCTGGTTGTTGACAGAAAGAAAAGAATGGGAAGAAATCCTGCTACAGGCGAAACAATGGTAATACCTGCAAAGAAAACTCTGAAGTTCAGAATTGCAAAGCAGGCAAAAGACGCCGTAGTTCCTCCAAAGAAATAATCTTATCTTGAATTGAAAAGAGGCTGCCCGTATAAGCAGCCTCTTTTTTTTCTAAAATCTATCCATCACTTCAAAAGCAGCATCTTCTTCGAGCTTACGTAATCATTAGCCCGCAGCTGGTATATATAGACGCCGCTTGCAAGCCTGGAAGCATCAAAGTTAACCGAATACCTTCCCTGGTTCTTCTGCTCATTGACCAGGGTTGCAACTTCCTTACCCAGGATATCGTAAATCTTAAGGGTTACAAATCCATTCTCAGGCAGCTGATAATTTATCGTTGTCGTAGGGTTATAGGGATTGGGAAAATTCTGTGCAAAGCAAATAAAAAGGCAGATTGATCTAAAGGTATGAGGTTAATCTTCTGCCCTTAAAAAAAGATCATATTCTCGTATAACTTTTATTTGCAATTCATCCCTGCGGGTGCTTGCTCCACCTGTAGGGAATTTTATATTTTAGATGGATTTTTATTACGTTTTACAACAAGCATATCTTTTTCTATTAATTGTGCTTCCCAATAGTTATCACCGCTTTACCCACCATACCTCCTTCAATATTATAACCAACAAAAGCTATTGTGTTGCCTTTTACGTCCATACCCTCATAACTCCCATATATTCCGTAATATATTTCGCTCCAGTTAATTCCATTATAATGAAGAACCTGGGCATTACTTACTGAAATAAAAATGTCATTTAAGGCATTTCCTTTTATCCGTGTTTTGAAATAATTTGTCGACAGATTTATTGTTCTTAAACTGTTATTCATATGTACATAAGCCCCATCTCCTACAATATAAATTTTCTGTGGCGTATTGAACCAGATGCCATAGAGTCTTGTGTGAGGCCAAGTGATATATTCTGCAATGGTATTACCGGAAATAGAAAGCAATTTGTAATCGCCTAACTGATATCGGTTTGAGACCGCACATAAAACAAGAGAATTATTTTCCGGAGAATCAATTAGCCCCCATATATCATTAATATTTGTAGTAGTTCCGCTTTCGATGCCTCTCCACTGACCGTTTTGGTAATGGGCTAAAAACCCATTGCCGCTTAAAACATAATAGTCATTTCTCGATACACCCCAGATTTTATTTGCAGAACCATTTAATTGAGTTATTAAGGAACAATCATTTGTAAATTCTAGTCCATTGTAATGAGAAATACTGCCATCGATATGTGCGAAAAGTATATCACCTGCTGAAAAAGAAAAAATTGCTTGAATTTTTGGTTAGGTTTATATTTAACGGAAGGACACTGTCTGCGGCGGTAACTTTAATAAACGCCTCTGTGCAGCTTACATCAACAAGACTGAGGCTGACAGCTTTTGGTGGTTCTGGAGGAGGGGGCGTAACAGGGTTATCCTTCTTGCAGGATAATAGAACAAGTGAACAAAACAACAAGATTGAAGTTAATGAGATTTGTTTCATAAGATCCCCGGTTATTAAAATCAAAAATGATGGGTTTTTGAAGTAGTTCCGAATACCCACTATAAAAGAACCCTAAAGAAGCACATCTGTAATTACAACCTTCAAAACTTAAAGTCAAATTAAATTTCTATTAACGGATAAAGAGACTGCAATATTAGTTAATAATAGCAAATAATATACCCTTAGGATTGGATTGTAATTTATTCTCACAACGTTAGATGAATGCTACAGAAGGCTCGTTTGTGAAAATTGATGGATCGCCTGTATTTGAGACATTATGAGTATACTCATAAGTTTGCCCAAATACTGGGAAACAAAGAATTAAAAACAAGAAAAATGCCTTCATTATAATTATTTCATATGATGCATCATTGTTTTGGTTCCCATCATCTTTGGGCTGAGGTAGGGGATGCCGAGGTTCAGTCCTCTTAAAATAAAAATCAATGCGAGCATAAAGGCTAATACGGGTATTGCCCTGCTGATCTTCTTCCTTACATTAAGACTGATGAGTTTTCCGAAGAGTGAGACCGTAAGCATAGCTGGTAAGGTTCCTAATCCGAATAATACCATAAACAGCATTCCTGTTATTGGAGAACCTGTGGCGGCGGCTCCGGCTAATCCTATATAAACGAATCCGCATGGAAGGAAGCCGTTGAGGAAGCCGATTAACAGGAAGGAAGGAAGGCTTGTTCTCTTAAACAGCTTCCCGATCGATCGCTTCAGGGGTTCAGTGATCTTCAGGATGATGTTCATACCAAGGAATTTGTTTTTGTATTTACCCGGTATTACAAGAAGAATTATAATGATCACTCCCAGTGCAATGGATAGACTCTGCTGGTATCCCCAGACGACGAATCCTTTGCCCAGGAAGCCGAACAGCAACCCCATTATGCCGTATGAGATCAATCTTCCGAAATTGTAAAGAACTCTCCCCGAGAAGAAAACGATATTGGAGGACTTTGGTACCGGCAGTGCAACAGCAATCGGTCCGCACATCCCGATACAATGAAAGCTGCCCAGGAAACCTATTGTTAAAGCTGTTAGTAATTCCATCTTAATTTATGATAATTGATTTTTCTGTGTAAAAATCTTTTCCTCCCATACCCCATTCTACTTTAACTCTCCATAACCCTTTTTCAAGGGATGCTGTATTGACCAGCTGTGTATTGTTATTCAAAACTGCTAGGGGAACAGTGAAGTCTTTTTTAGATCCTGAGGGACGATAGAAATAAATAGTGCCTGAGGCTTTTTTGTCAAATACCGAATCGGGAAATGTAAGACTTACAATATTATCTCTGAAAAGTATATCAATCTCTTTTCCAAGTTCGGTGGTGTTGTTGATTTTATTTATCCGGTCCTGGTACTTGAGCTCCTTGCTGTAATAATCCTTTGTAACGAGATCAACATCCTGGTTCATAAAGACATAGACAATGCTGACCAGGATCGCCATAAACACAATGATCGACAAAAGTATCCCTGTTCCCCAGTTCCATTTAATCTTTTTCATCGTGTTCCTTATCTTTGTGTTCCTTTATAACAGGGCCCAGGAAAGAGGTATTAAGTACATTTATCTGTTTCCCGTTTGAGTACACCCCGATATTCAAAGGAGTATTCATAGTTTTGATTTCGTCCTGGTCAAGTACAATCATAAACTTTCCATCATAAATTTCCTGCGGTTTCAGCTCGATGGGTCTGCCTATAAGTTCAAGCTTTCCATCCATATTCTCAAGCTTAAGTTCGATATTTGTTTCCTTGTATGTTTTGTTCACGATATTAATATCGTAAAGGTTGCTGACTTTATGATCAGCCTGCTTCTGGTAAAGCATACCGGGGGTGCGGAGGACATTGAAGTCAAAATCGGTCCTTGCCGAAAGCAGAAAGCCCAGTACACCCATTAAAACCACCAGGATGACAGAATAAAATATAGCTCTGGGAGTGAAGCGGAATTTTGATTTGTTCTCTATGGAATTGATCGAGGCATATTTTATAAGTCCTCTCGGTCTTTTCACCTTGTCCATTACACTGTCGCAGGCGTCTATACAGGCTGTGCAGTTGACACATTCGAGCTGGATACCGTTCCTGATGTCGATTCCCGTGGGACAAACATCAACGCACAGATGACAATCGATGCAGTCTCCCAAAGCCGACTGATTCTCACTCTTACGTATTTTACCTCTCGGTTCGCCTCTTACATTATCGTATGCTATTACTACCGAATCCCTGTCGAGCAGAACACCCTGCAGCCTTCCGTAGGGACAGACTATAGTGCAGGCCTGTTCACGGAAATATGAGAACACCCAGTAAAACACTCCAGAGAATGCAAGGATTGAGATCAATCCTTCTACATGCTCCTGATGGAGGATCGGTAATTATCTTAATAAGATTATCCATACCGATCAGGTACGAGAGGAAGATATTTGATATAAAAAATGAAATGGTAAAGAAGATAATATACTTGCTCACCTTTTTAACCGTTTTCTTGGAATCCCAGGGAGCCTTAGATAATTTTTTCTGCTGCAGCCAGTCGCCTTCCAGCCAGTATTCTATTTTGCGGAATACCATCTCCATAAAGATTGTCTGGGGACATGCCCACCCGCAGAATACCCTGCCGAATACCGCCGTAAACAAGATGATAAATACAATTATCGCGATCATTGCGATTACGAAGAGGTAAAGATCATGGGGTCCAAAAGGGATCCCGAAAAGTATGAAATTCCTGTTCAGAAAATCAAACAGCATAAACTGATGTCCGTTTACTTTTATGAATGGCATACCAACGAGTATAACTAACAGCAGGAAGCTCACCAGCGTCCTTGCATTATAGAATCTCCCGGAAGGTTTTTTAGGATATATCCAGTTCCTCTTTCCTTCTTTACTTACCGTAGAAAGCTGATCCCTGAACGAATCATCATTTTCGCTTATTTCTGTCTTTTCTTCAATCATCTTATCATATCCATCATTTAACTAAATTTACTGGTTTACCTGAGTACTGTCTCCCTCCCAGATTGTTCCCTGCGGTTCTTTGGGATTTGCGGGATGCGTTCCTTGTAATGAAAGAACATAACTGGCCACCTCCTGCATTTGTTTTGGATTCAGCTGGGACTGCCAGCTTACCATTCCTTTTGCAGGAACGCCGTATTTAATAGTTTTAAATACATTTTTTATACCGCCGCCGTGGATCCAGTATTTATCTGTCAGGTTAGGACCAACAACGCCTCCTGCATCGGGACCATGGCATGGAACGCAGTTGGATTTGAAAATATCCTTGCCGGCTTCAAGATCATTTTGATCGGTTAACCTTGTAACATTTTCTTCGGTAACAAAGGCTCCCGAGGCCTCAAGCTGCGCTTTCTGGATTGAATATGCCTCCATTTCAGCCTCGTATTCATCGACCTGAGATTTTCCTGCAGAAAATACCTCATAGTTGAACAAATAATAAACAGCAAAAATTATCGTGGCATAAAAAAGGTAGTTAAACCAGGGCGGGACAGGGTTGTCAAGTTCTTTGATCCCGTCATAATCATCCTCCATCAATACTTCATCCTCTTTTTCAAGAGGAGCAGCTTTTGTCATTGCCTGCCGTATGCGCGCCCACAAAGAAGCTTTTCCGGGTTCCTCAACAGCTTTCTCTTCTTCCTTTATTTCCTCTGTGCCGAAGTACATAAATCCGTATATAATTGCGAGGATCAGGATAAAGAAGAGAATTCCGAGAACCTTGTAGTAAGTGGGACCGATAGCTCCTTGTTCAACAGTGGTTGCCTGCTGTGCAAAGAGATTACCTTGCAGAAGCAGTAACACTGTAAAAAAGATATTCGCTAAAGACCTTTTATTTATCTTCATTATAATCACCTGTTAAGATTTTTTGCTGATTATTTTCGGGATCGAGAGGAAGTTCTCCCATCTTTTTAAGGTATCCTTTATCTGCCCGCAGAGCCCAGATTAACAGGGCAACAAAGAAGACAAAAAAGACAATGAGAGAGAACAGCGGGTATGCCGCGATTCCTTCTATCGATTCAAGATATTTACTTGCCATTTCCATAATAAATCCTACTTCTTCTCTGTTAAAGAATTACCTTTAATATCAGTACCAAGTCTCTGCAGGTAAGCAATCAGTGCAATGATCTCTTTATTGGGTTCAGCAGGAACACCGCTCTTCTGAAGGTCTGCAGCTATTTCTTCCGACTGTTTTCTTAAGTCATCATTAGCCGCATTTTCATAACCTTCTCTGTATGGAACACCCACCGATCTTAATCCTCTTATTTTCGATCTGGTATCCGAAGTATCGAGATCCTGTGTAAGCAGCCACGGGTAAGAAGGCATAATTGAACCGGGTGACATCTGCCTTGGATCCTGCATATGCAGGTAATGCCACATATTGGGGTATTTTCCACCCTCTCTATGGAGATCGGGACCCGTTCTTTTTGATCCCCAGAGGAAAGGATGATCGTAAACATATTCTCCTGCTTTTGAGTATTCACCGTATCGTTCTGTTTCTGATCTGAAAGGACGTATAAGCTGCGAGTGGCAGTTGTTGCATCCCTCTCTTATGTATATATCTCTGCCCTGCAGTTCTAAAGGAGTATAAGGCTTAACACTGGAGATAGTTGGAATATTTGATTTAACCAGGAATGTCGGCAGAAACTCAACGATGCCTCCTATAAGAATAACTATTGTTGAAACCACCAGGAAGTAAATCGGTTTACCTTCCAGCCAGCGGTGCCATATTCCCTTAGCGAACCTGTCATTAAATTTTTATAAGAGCCGGCGCCTCAGCTTCTTCCTCTGCTACGAAATTGCCCTGCTTTGCAGTTTTAATTAGGTTATAAACCATCATTATTACCCCGGAGAAGTAAAGGAGTCCTCCGATAGCCCGGATAATGTACATAGGTATAATCTGCAGCGTGGTCTCCAGGAAATTCGGATACTGAAGCAGACCAAGCGGGGTAAACTGCTTCCACATTAGAGACTGTGTTATACCCGACCAGTACATTGAGGCGGCGTAGAATACAATACCCAGCATTCCGATCCAGAAGTGTGCGTTTGCAAGTTTCTTTGAGAAGAGTTCTGTTTTATATATTCGAGGAATCAGCCAGTACAATATTCCGAAAGTTAAAAATCCATTCCATCCCAGTGCTCCGATATGAACGTGAGCTATTATCCAGTCGGTGAAATGTCCTATCGCATTAACATTTTTAAGAGACAGCATCGGTCCCTCAAAGGTTGCCATACCATAAGCAGTAATAGCAACGACCATAAACTTGAGAATAGGATCTTCTCTAACTTTATCCCATGCTCCCCTTAAAGTGAGGAGACCGTTTATCATACCGCCCCACGATGGAGCAATGAGCATTATAGAGAATGCGGTTCCAAGGGATTGAGCCCAGTTTGGCAATGACGAATAAAGAAGATGGTGGGGACCCGCCCAGATGTAAATAAAAATCAATGCCCAGAAGTGGATGATCGACAGCCTGTATGAATAAATAGGGCGGTTAGCTGCCTTGGGGAGATAGTAATACATCAGTCCCAGGTAGGGAGTTGTAAGAAAAAACGCCACGGCATTATGTCCGTACCACCACTGCACCAGGGCATCCTGTACACCCGCATAAACGGGGTAGCTTTTCATGAAGGAAACCGGAATTTCGATCGAGTTCACAATATGAAGGACTGCCACGGTGACCCACGTTGCGATATAAAACCAGATGGCAACGTAAATATGACTTTCCCTCCGCTTAAGGATCGTTCCGAAAATATTGATTCCGAAAACGATCCAGACAATAGCGATAGCAATATCAATCGGCCATTCAAGCTCTGCGTATTCTTTGCTGGTTGTGAAGCCCATCGCAAGTGTAAGGGCGGCAGCTACAATAATAATCTGCCATCCCCAGAAATGTATTTTGCTCAGCAAGTCGCTGTACATTCTTGCCTTGCACAAACGCTGAAGGGAGTGATAAACCCCCATAAATATTGCGTTGCCCACAAAAGCGAAAATTACAGCATTAGTATGAATGGGACGTATCCTGCCGAACGTTGTGTACTGAAGATTAAAGTTGAGGGAAGGTACAAATAACTGGGAGGCAATTGTGAGTCCTACCAGCATACCGATTACTCCCCAAAAGGCAGTAGCTATAGCAAAATTCTTTACGATTTTATTATCGTAACTGAACTGTTCTAACTGCATAAATGCATTCTCCATAGAGTGAATAGGGAACTATTTTTTCTTTTTTTCAATATCTTCTTTGGGCTTCTCTTTCTTATCCTCAAAGAGCATCCTCACAGAAGGAGTGTATGTATCCTTATACTGGCCGCTTTTTACAGCCCAGAGAAAAGCAGCCAGGAAACCAATTGCAACGAGAAGACTGAATCCTATTAAAACGACTATTACCGAGATAACAAGCCTCGCTTTCCCGCGATGAAATTCGTTGTAAGGGTTGTAAATAAAACCACTGAAATAGAACTTAGCGGCATTAAAACAGCTGCCACTAAGGGTGACAGCATTCCTTCAACCGCAAATGTTAGTCCTGCGGCATTGTACAGGAACGAAATAATAAAACTTATTATAATTATGTGCACACTTGTCTTTGAAAACCTGATAAACTCAGGCAGAAGAGAAAGTTTATCAGCATCAAGTATTGCATCACAGGCAGGTGAAAAGCTGCTTATGTTTTCTGTAACGGCAATACCTACATTGCTTTTTTTCAGTGCACCTGCATCATTCAACCCGTCACCTACCATCAAAACATTTTCATTTCTGCTTCGTTTCTCTTCGATGTAAAGGAGCTTATCATTGGGTGTCTGTCTGAATCTAAGTTCAGCACCCTCTCCGAATAATTTTAAAAGTCTTTCTTTTTCTCCTTCATTATCTCCGGATAGGACCGAAAGCTTATAGCTGCCTGATAAATCATTAATAACCTTCTCAATACCCTCGCGGTAATAATTATTTATTTCGAAGTAGCCGTAGGTTCTACCATTAAAGGAGACATATACTCTTGGGTTTTCCTGGTTAGCCGGCTTAAAGTTCGCAAGTGAATCATCAACGAAGGCAAGTGAACCGAGTTTTATTTTGTTGCCTAATACCTCTCCCTCGATTCCTTGTCCCGAATATTCCCTGTAATCCGATATCTCAGGTTCATCAAACTTCTGCAGTGAATTATAAACGGCGGTACTCAGCGGATGAGTTGAATTCTTTACAAGAGACTTAATCATCTCCTTTTAAAGTCATCAAGATAGTCGCCCGTAAAGTTAACCTCTCCTTCACCAGCTTTTGTAATTGTACCGGTTTTATCAAAAACCACGGTATCAATTTTTGCCAGATCTTCTACTACAGAGCTGTTTTTCAGGTAGAATTTATTTCTTCCGAAAATCCTTACAGTATTGCCGAAAGTGAAGGGAGTTGATAAAGCCAGCGCACAGGGACAGGCTACTATAAGAACTGCTGTAAAGACATTGATGGCCGTATGTATACTTGTCTGGATCCAGAAAAGAGCTGAAATAACTGCTATTAAAAGGACGGCCGCGGTAAAGTACTTGCTGACAAGGGTGCTGACTGTTGTAAAATAGCTTTCATCTTTTTTGTTAAAAGACTCGTGATTCCACAGCTGAGTGAGGTAGCTCTGGGATACCTCCTTGACCACCTCCAGTTCAACGACGCTTCCCTTCTGTCTTCCTCCGGCGTATACCAGTTCACCAAGCACCTTGTTTACAGGGGATGATTCGCCCGTAACGAAACTGTAGTCGATATTTCCGTTTCCGCTGAACAGAATTGCATCGGCAGGGATAATCTCATCGTTTCGTACAATTATTCTGTCACCGACATTAAGTTTCGAAACAGGAACAGAAGTTTCCTTATTATCTTTTTTTACAGTAACTCCCAGGGGAAAATATGATTTGTAACTTCTTTCGAAATTGAGCGTCTCGTAAGTCTTCTCCTGAAATAACTTACCTATCAGAAGGAACAATACTAATCCGCTCATTGAATCGAAATATCCTGCCTGGTGGTTAATTACTACTTCGATCACGCTTCGCAGGAATAGAACAAGTATGCCGAGCGAGATCGGGAAATCTATATTGACTATTTTTTTCTTAAGTCCTTTCCATGCCGAGCCGAAATATTCGGTAGCAGAATAGAAGAACACAGGCAGAGCAAGGATAAGGTTCAGGTAGGCAAAAATATTTTTGTAGTAGCTGTCGTTAATATCTATCGATAAATACTCGGGAAAACTGAGGAGCATTATATTTCCGAAGCAGAATGCGGCAATACCTATTTTGTAGTACAGGTGTTTCCGGTGTACATCCTTTTTTTCTTCGGTGCTGTCAAGCTGAAGCAGCGGTTCATAACCTATTGAGGCAAGAAGCTGGACAAGTTCTTTAAGACTGATCTTTGAATGGAAATACTTTACCGAGACTTCCTTTTTAAGAAAGTCGGCATGCGACTGACTGACACCTGAATTAAGCTTATAAAGATTTTCGAGCAGCCAGATGCAGGAGCTGCAGTGCATCTGCGGAATGTAGAAAGTAACTGAAGTTATTTTATCGTTTTTGAAATCTATCAGCCGCTGGATTGTTTCGGGATCATCCAGGTAGTCGAATTTCCTTACGGGTATATTTGCGGGAGAGATGCCGGGTGTAGTTTCCAGTGAATAATAATCGCACATCTGCTTTTGATTAAGCATTTCATAGACTGTTTTACAGCCCAGGCAGCAGAAATATTTGTCATCACTATGCAGACTGTCATCCTGACAATCATCACCGCAGTGGTAGCATTTTATTTCTTTTTTAACAGTATCTTTTCTGTTCATACAGTCAAAAATTGTAAAAGTATCCCGTACAATCCTGTTAGAATTTAATAGTTTTTTTCGGAAAGAAGGAATTTGACAGAAATTGTGCCATCAATATCCAAATATAAAAAAATGAAATTTGATTGAACTATAATAATTCGGACTTTTTTATTCTTTTTTTAGAAAAATGATCTACTTCTGTTCTCAAAGTCAGGAAATCAGGAATTTCTTGGAATTCCTGTTGATTTTTTGCAAATTTGAATCCAAGATAATTGAGAAGTGAATATGGCTTACCTGGTATTTAAACTCATACATATTTTTGCGGTTATCCTGTTCCTGGGAAATATCATTATAGATGTTTTCTGGAAAAATCACGGTGACCGGAGCAAAGATCCCGGGATAATGGCTCATACGATGAGAGGAATAATCAGGGCCGACAGGTTTTTTACCATGCCTGCAGTCGCATTCCTCATCCTTGCGGGATTCGGTGCAATGGGAATAGGCTATATTCCATTTGAGACCGGATGGATCTTGTGGGGCTTTATAATGATTTTAATTTCTGCCGCTGCTTTTATGGCTAAGGTCGTTCCCGCTCAAAAAAAATTATTAAAGATAGCTGAAACAGATCCCTTTGATCAGCAGCTTTACGACGCCGTATCTAAAGAGTGGAACTTATGGGGAAGCATCGCAACCATTGCTCCTATAATTGCAGTTGTATTAACGGTGCTCAAAGTACCTTCATAAATAAAAATCCTGACGGGTAGATTATTCAGTCAATGAACTAATCGAATAATTTAACCCTCGTGATGAAGATAGAATAAGTCCCCTCGTAAGATTCATAAACGGCCACTGTTCGGCCTCATCCCGGCCTGTAACAGGCGTGTAACCAGCAGATAACAGGCTTCTATATGAATTGTAAGTCCATATCTGCATCCCTCTAATACTATTTTATATTGAGTCCCTATTCATTATTTTAATCAATTCAAATGAAACTGCTTTATACATACCTCAGAGGTTACTGGAAACTAATGCTGCTTGCTCTTCTGCTCGCGGCAGTCAACCAGGTATTCTCTCTCCTTGATCCTTATATTTTCGGTAGGGTGATTGACAAGTATGCAACCAAATTTGATTCCTACACTACCGAACAATTTCTTAAGGGAGTGGGACTCCTTCTGACCGCAGCTGTTGGAGTTGCTTTTATATCAAGGGTGGCTAAGAATTTCCAGGATTACTACGTTAATGTGATAACCCAGCGTCTCGGAGCACAGATATATACTGATGGTATTAAACATTCGCTGGAACTTCCGTATTCTAAATTTGAAGATCAACAGAGCGGCAGAACACTGGGAGTTCTGCAGAAGGTCAGAACAGATGTTGAAAAACTGATTTCTTCCTTTGTTAATGTTCTTTTCACTACAGTGGTTGGAGTGATTTTTGTAACTGTTTACGCGATCAATGTTCACTGGATAATTGCGCCGATATTCTTTGCCGCTATCCCTATTCTCGGGATAGTGAGTTCTGTTTTAAGCCGGAAGATAAAGAAAATACAAAAGGTTATAGTTGGAGAAACCACTGCTCTTGCCGGAACTACTACAGAATCTCTCAGAAACATAGAGCTTGTTAAGAGTCTCGGACTGGGCAGCCAGGAGATAAACCGGCTTAATTCAACGACCGATAAGATCCTACTGCTTGAATTAAAAAAAGTTAAATATATACGGACACTAAGTTTCATCCAGGGTACCATAGTTAATTTTATCCGCACCACTATACTTTTCTTTATGCTCTATCTGATCTTCACAAGGGAAATTCAGATTGGACAGTTTTTTACTCTGATGCTCTACTCATTCTTTATTTTTGGTCCGCTTCAGAGTCTTGGAGACATCATAAATATTTACCGCGAAGCGGAGGTCTCCCTCGACAATTTTGGTGATTTGCTCAAACAGCCCGTTGATGTAAAGCCTGTAAGTCCGGAAACCATAAGCATCATTCAGTCCCTTGAATTCCGGAATGTCAGTTTCAGGCACCAAAGCTCGAGGAGCAATGCGCTTAAGAATATCTCATTCAGGGTTAGAATGGGTGAGACCATTGCTTTCGCGGGACCATCAGGGGCCGGGAAAACTACCCTCGTAAAGCTTCTGGTCGGTCTTTACACTCCACAGGATGGGGCCATAATCTACAATGACATTCCGGGAGATAAGATAGACCTTGATGAATTACGTGAAAAGATCGGGTTCGTTACTCAGGATACTCAGCTTTTTTCCGGCACAATCAAGGAGAATCTCCTGTTTGTTAATCCCGGCGCTTCTGATGAAGAGTGTCTTGATGTACTGGAAAAGTCCGCTGCCGGGAACCTGCTGGCCAGGGCGGATAAAGGTCTCGATTCCATTATAGGCGAGGGCGGTGTAAAGGTCTCCGGCGGAGAAAAACAGCGCCTCTCAATAGCACGTGCTTTACTTCGTCGTCCCCAGCTTCTGATTTTTGATGAGGCAACTTCCTCCCTCGATTCATTAACCGAGGAGGAGATTACATCCACAATAAAGGATATCTCAGGGAGAAAAGATCTGATTACAATTATGATTGCACACCGTTTATCGACTGTTATGCATGCTGATAGAATATATGTTCTTGAAAAAGGACAGATAATTGAATCGGGTAAACACATGGATCTTCTCGGGCAGAAAGGACTTTACTACGCAATGTGGCGTCAGCAGATAGGCGAGCGTGAAAGGAACAACGATGTGCAGGATTATAAATCCGCAGTTAACTTTGAAGAGGATTAAAGGTATTTTTATATGAAAACAAAGGGAAACCTTATTTTATTATTGCTGGCCTCTCAGCTGGTTATTTTTCCACAGGGCATAAAGGATATAATCAAACCGCTTCATCTCCAGGCAGGGAAAGCGGATACTGTGCTTATCAGCGATCTGTTTTATTCAGACAATTATGATGTAAGTATTATTCCGGGCGATAATATTAAGGCTGTTTATAACCGGGAAAGCAAAACGCTCGCGGTTAAACCCGATAGTAAATTTGAAGGCTTTGGTTTAATAAACTTCACTTTAAATGATTCTTTTTATGCTGTCCCTTTTTACTCAGAGATCGTTCAGAATCATACTTTTTATTTAACTCTTAAAGATCATCCGGAAAGAGTAAACCTGTTTGCGAGCTTCAACGGCTGGAACAGGGAAAATCTTCCGATGAGCAATGACAAAAAAAAGAAAAATTACAGCTTAACCGTCCCCCTGGAACCGGGGACATATCAGTATAAATTTTATGTGCAGGGAAATGAGTTTATAGATCCTGAAAATCCCGACAGTATCCCAAACGGACTGGGGGGATATAATTCGGTTATTACCATTCCCAATCCTCATCCTGAAGAGAGTTACCTATTCGTTAACGGGTATGAAAAAACAAAAGACAGGATAACTGTCAGTTTTTCATACTATAACAGTAAATACAGATCACCCGTTAAACGGGATGAAATTTCAGCACTTTATAATAATTCTGTTCTATCCGGTGAACGGATCTCAACAGCCGCAAACAAGTTTCTGGTTACCCTGGATACTGCAGGACTTAAAGGAGAGAACGTCCTCAGAGTTGCCGTGAACAGGAACGGGCTTGCATCTAATATTCAGACTTTAAGATTTTATGACGGCGAACCGGAAGGCAAGGATAACCACCGAACTGAGTATGATAATATCATTTATTCCATAATGATCGATAGGTTTAACGACGGAGATTCAAGCAACAGCATACCCGTGACCGATCCGAACCTTACGAAAAAAGCAAATTATTACGGTGGGGACCTCCAGGGGATAATTAACAAATTAGATGGCGGATATTTTGATTCACTTGGCGTGAATACATTATGGCTTTCGCCTGTTGTAGATAATACAGACAGTGCCTACAGGGAATACCCTGAACCGCACAGGTACTACACCGGTTACCATGGTTACTGGCCCATATCCTCTGACAAGGTAGAGGAACGCTTCGGCAATATGAATCTTCTGAAGGAGCTGGTCAAAGATGCTCACAAGCATGATATTCATATCCTGATTGACTATGTGGCCAACCATGTACATGAGGAGCATCCATTTTTTAAACAGCACAGGAACTGGTTTGGACATCTGGAGCTGCCTGATGGAAAGCTGAATCTCCGTCTATGGGATGAACACAGACTTACTACATGGTTCGAGCCTTACCTTCCCTCATTTGATTATGAAGGTTCACAGGAGGCGCTTGATACAATGACAAGCAATGCTGTCTGGTGGCTGCAGGAAACTAATGCAGATGGTTTCAGGCACGACGCTGTGAAACATATTCCGAATGAATTCTGGCGGACACTAACCAGGAAGATCAAAAGCGAAATTGTAATTCCTGAGAAAAGGAACATTTTCCAGATCGGGGAAACCTTCGGCAGCTATCAGCTGGTAAATTCCTATGTTAATAACGGACAGCTTGATGCTCAGTTTAATTTTAACCTGTACGATACTGCAATCCCGGTTTTTATCGATTCATCGCTTTCCTTCAAATCCCTTGATGATCAAATAAAAAAATCCTTTGATGTTTATGGTGTGAACCACCTAATGGGAAATATAATGGACAGTCACGATAAAGTTCGTTTTATGGCTTATGCTGACGGAGATATCTCTCTGAATGAAGGAGATGCTGCTGATATCGGATGGAAGAATCCTCCGAAAGTAGATAATAAGTCGAGCTACGATAAACTTAAAATATACCTCTCCTATCTCATGACGATACCCGGAATACCGATAATTGATTACGGTGATGAGATTGGAATGACAGGTGCAGCAGACCCGGACAACCGCAGGATGATGCGATTCGGATCCGAACTGGCAGACCTTGAAAATAAGACTTTACAGGATATCAGCCGGCTCATAAAAGTCAGAAAAGAAAATTCCGCACTCAGGTACGGCGACTTCTATACTCTGAAGGCAGATAAAAACATATATGCTTTTGTACGTTCGGATTTAAATGAACGCATTCTTGTTGTTTTAAATAAAAGTAATACTTTGACCAATACGTCGCTTGAATTGCCTTATACTTTCAAGGCAGACTCAATAACTGATCTTATCTCGGGTATAGAACTACCCGTAAGGAATTATAATGTAAATATTCATATGGACCCTTTCGGTTATTCAATCTTCACGTTAAAAGAAAATTCCAGTAAGGATAAATGATGCTGAAAAAAAATATTTTTCTCATTCTATTAACCGCTTTATTTTTAATCTCCTGCGGTGATAAAACTGAAAAACAACCATCAAGAGAACTGGATACTATAATGAATAAAATTGCAGAAAGTTATGTAAAGGTAATATTAAGGGTTGGCAAATTTGATCCTGATTACGTTGACGCTTATTATGGTCCCGATGAATGGAAGCCCGACAGTACCTATAATGCCGATTCAACCTCTTTAAATCACCTCAATGCTGAAACAGACGCTTTGCTTGACAGCATGGAATCGCTGGGAAAATACAATGCAGATGAAATGCAGACCCTGAGGTTCAGATTCTTGTTCAAACAAATGCTTGCATTAAAAACAAAGATATTTATGCTGCAGGGAGGGTATCTGCCTTTCGACCAGGAAACAAAAGCCCTTTATGATGCAGAGGTACCGCATTATCCGGAAGAACATTTTAAGAAAATTATTGTTGAACTTGATAAGCTGCTCCCGGGAAGCGGTAATGTGACAGACAGGTTTGAAAAGTTCAGATCGCAGTTCATTGTACCGAAGGATAAACTTGATAAAGTCTTTACAGCCGCAATAAACGAATGCCGCAGCAGAACGCTCGATCATATCCGGCTTCCGCAGAATGAAAACTTTAAAGTTGAATACGTAAATAATAAACCCTGGGGTGGATATAACTGGTATAAAGGAAATTCATTCAGTGTAATACAGGTTAATACTGATTTGCCGATATATATTGACCGTGCAGTTGATTTGGCAGCACACGAAGGCTATCCCGGTCATCATGTATATAATACACTGCTTGAAAAAAATCTTGTCAGGCAGCGCGGATGGGCCGAGTTCAGCGTATATCCTTTATTTAGTCCTCAGTCGCTTATAGCAGAGGGAACTGCAAATTTCGGTATTGAAATGGCTTTCCCGGGTGAGTCCAGGATTAAATTTGAGAAGGAGGTTTTATTCCCTATTGCGGGACTCGATTCTTCCCAAGCTGATGAATATTACCGGATACTCGAATTAACTGACTCGTTAAGTTATGCCGGTAACGAGGCTGCCCGCAAATATCTGAACGGCATCTGGGATAAAAATGCTGCCGTTGACTGGCTTCAAAAATTTGAGCTGATGAGCAGGGAGAGAGCGGAAAAAAGAATGAGTTTTGTAGATAAGTATAGAAGCTATGTCATCAACTATAACCTCGGGAAAGATATAGTCAAAAAATATGTTGAACAAAACGGGGGTACAAAGGATAATCCTTCAAAACGATGGGAAATATTTGAAAAATTAATTTCAACGCCGCAGACACCCTCAGGTCTGCAGGACATCAAAAAATAATCGGTAGGAATTTTAAGCTTATAAATATTATCTATCTACTACTCCTTCATCTTCGTTTTAAGGTATTCAAATTCCTCTTTTCCCATTGATACCTCTCGGAAAATCTGCCTGATGATATCCTTGTCAATTTTTTTGAAATCTTTCTCAAGGGGCGTAACCAGTACCCCTCCAAGGTCGATAGTGGCGGGACTGACAAGGATATTTTCATCGTCTTCTTTAAAGTAAGCATCAGGGCGGTGCTTTTTACGAAAGAATATAATTACTCTCCAGACTGTTTCCTGTTCATATGATGAAATAATATTCATCATAGGCTCAACATGACTCTTTGAAATCGGTGCGTAAAGGGAATATATTACATCAAATATCTTAACTAAAGACTTTGAAGAATCTGATTCAAGGGCGAATATTTTTCTGATTCCATCATCTATAGCATATATAGTTACTCCGTTGTTTATAATTTCTTCACCAAATTCATTTTTGAGTCCTTCATAATCTATATTAATTGGCAGGGATTCCTTTTTACATGCCTGAAAGTGGAGGTGATCTGGTGCAGAAGCACCCGATTCAGGACCATTGTACATAAAACAGTAATCAGGGATGTCATTGCTTATTTCCAGAAGATCTGTAAAAGTTTTTTTTATCCTCTGGGGCAAATGAATAATGCTGCTGATAGTCAGATGATTTATAAAAATCGGGTAGGGATTGCAGAGGATCGAGTATTTATCTTTAATAATAATACCTTGCTGTTCTTTCGGCAGATTCTCTGTACACAAAAAACACTCCCGTTTTTTAACAGCTTCCGGGGATACATTTGCTATAGTGGAATTTATCCTTCCGGGATTGAACTGAGTTATTATCTGATAACCATCAAAGAAATATTTTTTGAACTCGGCTGAGGATAAAGACTCAATCCCACTCTTCAACAGGGGCCAGACCTGGCTCTGCTGGTCGTATAGCAGGGATATCGCCTTTGAATAATTGTCTTCATGGATAAGATCCTGCAGCTTCATCTGGAGCTTATTTCCGGGTTTCTGCATTTAGTTTCTGCCGGGCCTTTATTTCATAAGTTCTTATTGAATCTTTATAAAAGTTAAATTTATTTTTCATTTCAACCGACAGCTGAGAATCAGAATTACCCTCCCATCTGCGGCAGATATATAAAGGTTCATAAATTCTACTAATTTCATATTTCCTGGAGATTGCGAGCGCAACAGCATAATCCTCTCCATAACTGACATCCGGAAATTTGTTTTTCCTGAGAATGGGGGTATAGAAAGCCCGCGGGGCGCCGAGTCCGTTTACACGCAGAGCATTATTTCTGCCGTTGGATCTGGTCCATTCCCTGTGATCTATTATTCCGGGCGGTATTTCATTTTTATTGAAATCAGCAAGTTTATAAGAGCCGATCACCATTGCACTTTTTTCCTCGCTAAATACATTAATTATTTTTTGCAGAGTATGCTGGTCGGCATACAGGTCGTCGCTGTCAAGCTGAACGGCATATTTCCCGCAATGTTCATTAAAGACAGCTTCATTCCAGCATCCCCCTATGTTGAGACTTTGAGAAGCAGGAATAATGTGTATAATCCGGCTGTGCTTACTGCAGAGTTCTTTCACGATTTCTGTAGTACCGTCTGTCGAGTGATTATCAACCACGATAACATTGAAAGGGAAATCGGTTATCTGGTTAACAGCTGAATTTACAGCCTCGGCAATGGTCTTTTCACGATTTTTTACCGGAATTATGACTGACGCTGTATATGCAAAGTCCTGGTCTGTTAAATTGACCCCGCTGAAAATGGGTTCAAGGTATGCTCCTATCAATTTAAGATGATTGGTCGCTGCCTCTTCCATTTCAACCTGCGGAATACGGTTATGAGGATCAAGATATGCAAACTGTCTGCTATCGCCCTGCTCGTCGGTCGGGGTTTTTACTGTATATAGAAATTCAGGGATTCGCAGGATATCATTATCACGGGATATAAATAGTCTCAGGTTATACAGACCAGCATGTATAAAATCGGGTTCATTACCCGAAAGAAATTTTTCAAGGATTGATTTCCTTAAAACCACTACATTTCCGAGGTCAAAATCGTCCCTGATACTGCCGGGCTGATAATCGATCAAAGGATTAGGATAAAGGTTTTTATTTTCCATCCTGTAGAAATCAGAATATATCAACTCTGCCCCCGTCACCTCCGCTACCTCGAAAAACCGATTTAAGGAAAATCTCCCAAAAGAAACCTCTTCCGGTTTCAAAAGCAGGAGAATATATTCTGAATCGGATTCATCTGAAATTGCTCTTAACGTTCGAGTATTTGTAATGCTTTCCGAGAATAGAACCTGGGAGGACTTCGGTACTTCTGTTGATTCAGTGGTAATTAGAAAGAGTTCTTCAATAAGGTTTGATGCCCGAAGCGAATTAACTGATTCCCAGATCTTCAAATTCCCGTTATATGGAACGAATACGGTGAAAGGAAAACTCATAAATCCTCCTTTGAAATTAATAACGGCTCAATTAAGAGGAGGCTGTAAAATAGAAAAAATAAAGCCGGCAAAAAACCGGCTTGCAGGAAAAAAAATTTGTTTTTCAGCTATTCAGGTATTGTAATACTTTCCTGGTCCAGCAGCTTATGACCTGTCTGATCTGTAATCCTGAGTTCATAAGTACCCGGGGCTAAATCACGGAAAGCAGTTCTTGCCTTTTTAATACATACACAATTATCGCTTGCCGTGTTAGTATTTGAAACCTTTAGCGTAATCTGGTTCTCGGTCTGGGTCATGTCCATACTTAATGCAGAATTGCAGTAAGAGCGGACATCCATTGTAACATAAACCAGTTTTGCCTGCTGGTCAATCACAACATTATCTACTGTCTCACCTGTATACACATCACTTGATGTCAGATCGGTTTGTTGCGTACAGGCATCAAAACGGGCGGGGTCCATTGAGACCATTTTTGAACTGGAACATGCTGCAAATAGAATTGAACTTAAAAGAATGGTTAATAAATATTTCATCTTATCTCCTCCAGGAATTTTTCTATAACAATTGAACATTTAAAAAATACCACTTTAAGTTTATTAAATAGTTAAGAATGTCACAACAGCATAAATTCTTTTATTTTTGTGAGTTAGCTTCTTTTCATCGAATCAGCTGCCTGTATAAGTCAATTGTTCTATCAGTAACGAAATCGATATTGAAATTTTGCAAAACTCTCTGCCTGGCGGCCAGTGAAAACTCTCTTCTTTTAGCCGGATCAACAATCAAGGATTTTATTTTAGCCGCGAGATCTTCCGCATTCTGCTTCTCAAAAAGAAATGATGTCTGCCCGTCCAGGGCAATATCAAGAACACCTTCAGATGCAGAGCAGACAGTAGGTTTCTGCATAGCCATTGCTTCTATTAATGCAATCCCGAATGCTTCAGCATGGGAGGGAAATACAAATATATCCAGCGCTGCCATGAGTTCGGGAACGTCACTCCGGTAACCTGTAAAAATAAGATTATTCAATTTCAGCTCCCCGGCATATTCTTTAATACGGTCCGCATACTCATCTTCACCTCTGCTGGCTTCCCCGATTATAATAAACCTTATATTGCTGAACTCATTATTCAAATCAGACGCTGCTTTAATAAATTCCTCATGGCCTTTGCCGGGACTAAACCTTGCCATCATGCCTATTAATATTTCATCCTGCCTTATTTTGAACTCTTCCCTGACTGTTTTTCCTGAAACAAAATCAGGATCAAATTTCTGAGTATCAACTCCATTGGGTATGAGCAGGATCCTGTCTTCACTAAGGGGCGTAGTCTGAAGCATATTATTTTTAATTGCCGTGCTGATTGCTATTGCCTTCGTAACATACCTGTAAAGCCTGCGGTGAAGGTAATCTTTCTTTTCAATAAATGATCCGATATGTTTTGTAAGGACAAGGGGAATCTTTCTTCGAAGAAACTGCAGAGCCGGAACAAGTACCCATAAATCTTTCGAGGCATGCGTATGGATTATATCAAAATTTATCCTCCGGATTATAAAAGCTATCCTGAGTGAAGTAAACGGATGGAAATAACCTCTTGCCTTTACTGGATGAAGAATAATGCCGAGATTGTTAGCTTCAATATGAATCCTCGACTCAGCAGCACACAAAAGTTCAACATGAATTCCCCTTTTCATAAGCTGTGTAAGGCCTGTGATAGTTACCATCTCCATTCCCCCCCAGCTTCGGGATAAACATGAATATAATATCTTCATTTAATCAGTATATCTTATTTAGTCTGGCATTATGGAAATAATGAAGGAGAATCTCATCGAAGGAATGTCCCCTTTCAGCCATTACCGCTGCACCAATCTGGCAGAGACCCACTCCATGTCCCCATCCTGCACCGTATATAACGAATTTCCCGGGGATATTATTTTCTATATTTTGTTTTTCAATCACAATGGCCGAGCTATAAAGATGAGTTAACGAAAGCAGCCTTCTGATTTCAAGCTCCTTGCCGACAATTAATTCCTTTTTAGTTCCGGTGATCTTTAATTTAATAAGCCTGGAGGAATTACCCCTCTCAACAGGAATAAGGTCTATAATCTCCCCGAAATTAATACCGCTGTTTTTAGATATGATCTCAGAGATTTCACTTTGACTGTAAGTTACCTTCCACCTGAAAAAATCCTTTGTTTCCCTGTCGTAATCAATTAAGATCTGTGAAAGGATTTTGTCATCTTCAGTGTTGCAGTAAGCCGAAGGATTTCCCTCTATCCATTTTGCAGCGTTACCTTCCACAGAGAAATCAAGTGCATAATTTTCAGGTTCATATTTATAGTCGATTATAGACGTAAGATATTCATGCACAACCGGTTCCCAAACATTATGGAATGACTCTGTAATTCCGCCGCAGCTCTTTGAAAAACGGGCATCACATATTTTATCATTGTAGAGTAATACGAGACCATAGGTTTCTTCAACAGCCTGCCTTGCTGCCTGTGTGGATATCTTTGTAATTCCCTGGTAACGCTGACAATGATCGTCAGCGCAGACATCAAATAACTCATGCTCTTCGCGGTCATACCATTTTATAAACTCATCTTCTGTTCTTGACTCCGAAGAATAGACTTCCATTTTTGCCCGGATTGTTTTTGATTTATCTATTTGAGCAAGAAGCCAGCTCCTTGAAACGACAGCAAGTGATTTCAGCATCTGCAGAGATGATTTTGCACTCATTTCCGAAGAAATCACACTAACCAGGTATCTTTCCACAGGAATTATGTTTATGACGACTATCCTGTCCTTACTCCGCAAAAGCTTTAGCGATCCCTGAAATCTCTGTTTCTCTTTTCTCTGCCAGTGAAACCTCACGCCTATAGTTACATCTTTTATTAAAAATGATTCGAGATCAATATCATCGGGTTCAAAAATTATTTCCTTATCTGCTTCAAGGGTGTCATCGCCTCTTTTGCACCTTATTTTATCATTTATTATTTCAGCTGTAAATCTTCCGCTGAAGAATTTCTTTATACCCCTTACCCTGAAATCGCCGTAAAGGTCAAAGTTCACCTGTTTTTCAGTTATTATTCCAACATTAATCGTTGGTTCTTTACGAAATGAAGGCATAAAACCGGGTTTCCTGTATTCAAAGAGTTAATTAAAATGAAACTAAAATATACTAATTAAAGGAAAATGATTGTAATTCATGCTTTTCTTTTAGTTATTTACGTGCCGAGGATATTTAGCGAATTAATTGTTAAAATCCCTGTTAAATGATATGTATTGGCAAATTAGTTATAAACTTTTTAATTTGATGAATGATTTTTTACAGCTCATATCATAAATCCCCTCGATGATGACAAAAAAAGAGAGCAAAGTAGTGAATTTGATTGGATTTCCTATGGATCTGGGCGCTGACAGAAGAGGCGTCGATATGGGACCCTCGGCCCTTCGCATAGCCAACCTGAAAGGAAAACTTGAGCTGCTCGGGTATAAGGTGATTGACAGCGGGGATATATTTATTCAGAATGTTGAGAGGCAGAAGATCACTAATCCCCGGCTGAAATATGTAAATGAGATTCTCAGAACATCAAAAATTCTTGCCGGAAAAATAGAAAAGGTGCTTGAAAAGAAACAGTTTCCTCTCTGTCTCGGAGGTGATCATTCTATGGCATTGGGTACAATTGCAGGCATCTCGTCATATTGTAAAAAAAATAGGCTGAAACTCGGCATTATATGGATCGATGCTCACGCTGATATGAACACGGATGAAACTTCTCCCTCAGGTAATATTCATGGCATGCCTATGGCGGCGGGGCTGGGACTCGGAAATGAAAGACTTGTAAATTTCTATGGATTTGCCCCGAAAGTTAAGGCTGAGAATTGCGCACTCATTGGAGTAAGGAGTATTGATCAGCGCGAGAAAATAAACATTAAAAGGGCAGGACTCCCTGTGTTTACAATGACCGATATAGATAAACTGGGTATTCATAGAATTATCAGCAGGGTTTTAAAGCAGTTCAGGGAAAAAGTCGATCATATACATGTCAGCTTTGACCTTGATAGTGTTGAACCGAATATAGCTCCCGGAGTAGGGACACCTGTCTCTGGAGGGTTAAGTTACCGCGAAGCGCATCTACTGATGGAATCAATAGCTGAGTGCGGGTGTATGTCGTCTCTTGAAATTTCTGAGGTGAACCCTATCCTTGACAGGAAAAACAGAAGCGCCGAATTTGCTGCCGATCTTGCAGCATCAAGCATGGGACAAAGAATTCTTTGATAAATCATAACTTAAAAAATTCCACTCCGCTGAGGAATAAAACTCCTATTCCTAAATTGGAAGCAAGGAAAATAGTACAGGACAGAGCCGCAGAGTTTTCAATAATAAATCTTCAAAATAAATCTGATTCGATTATAGACAGGCTTACCAATTCGGATGATTTTAATTATGCTTCAAAGATATTTGCTTATTATTCAACATCGGGATTGATAGTAAATACAAGAGGATTGATTAATACAGCTCAGGGGCAGAGTAAATCAGTTTTCCTTCCAAAGTATAAACACAATGGAATACCGGGGAGGTTTCAGTTTACTGCATATGATAAATTAATTAACAATGACCTGGAATTCCTTGAACCCAGGTTTGGAATAGAAGAAGATCTTAGTGATATTGATCTCATAATTGTTCCATCTATTGCTGTATCGCTGCTTGGTGAAAGAATTGGTTTTGATAGAATGAATTATAATGCACTATTGAGAAATTCATTTGCCCCCAAAATTGTTCTTGCTTATGAATTCCAGGTCTTTAATAAAATAGAATATGAAAGACGAGATATACGTATAGACAGAATTATAACCGAGAGGCGTATTATTAATATTCGGAAGTTTTATTAACAAAAATAATGTGACCCAGGTGAAACATTCTCAAATTGCAATTTTTACGCTTCTTCTTCTATTCGCAGCGGTTTCTATTTTCCTTAATATCTTCGGCATTCTGGAAATAGATTCAACGACGTTCTTTGGATATGGATTGATATTTTACGGAGTGGCTTCAGTTTATACATCTTTTGGTGAAAAAAATAAAGTCCTTATTTTTATAGGGTCTGCAGCATTCCTTGCGGGAATTGTAATATCACTCCCCGCACATTTTGATTTTGTCCGTCCATTAAATGTATTTATTCCCTCGTCCATCTTAATAGCCGGCATAAGTCTTTTTATAGTATACTTTGATGACACCAGCAACAAAGCAGTACTTTTAGCCGCGTTAATTCTTCTTCTGGCAGGAATTATTTTTATCCTGACAGCCCGCAATATACAGCCTGCGGTGTTCGGTGAATCCATTTTAAAGATAATAGAAGTTTACTGGCCTATGCTGCTGGTAATCTCCGGAATAACGATTATTCTGAAGAGATAAATTAATTTACCGGAGAGACCTGGTTAAGAATGCCTTATTCCCCGGCTGAGCAGCCCCATTCGAAGACTCTTCTGTAACAAGAAATTCGGTGATATTATTTTCCTGGGATCCAGGAATTTTAAAGGGAAAATACTGGACTCTTCCGGATGGACTGAAAACACCAAGCGAAAAATATCTGCCGTCCGGCATCTGCATCCATAGCTGGTAGGCATTGTTTCTTCCCAGTGCAGGCATATCCGAAAGCTGCAGATAACCCTTACTTTGTGCTATGCTAATAATCAATTTTCCTTTTCCCTCAGGATTGATTCCTGTTCCTTCAAGATTTACAACTTTTACATCTGCCGACTCCAGGATGCTCTGAATTTCCTGAGTGCTGTTAAACTTTACAGAGAGGTCATTTACCTGCTGTTTAAGAGTGTCATTGGTGAATTCCAGATGCTTAATTTCAGAGGAAAAGTTGAGATAAAATACCAGTAAAGCAAGGAGAAGTATGATGAACATTGAAATACTAATCCAGAAAGCCATCCCTTTATTTCCAGAGGAGGTTTCTTCTGTAGGATACCTTCTTTTATAAGCTTTTTCAAAACTTTTTCCGCGCTCTCTGGTGGAAGTTTTCATATAAGGTGTTTCCCTTGTAGAATTTTTATAAGCCGGCTTTTCTTTTGTTACCACTCTTTCATCTGTCCTGATTTTGTCCCTGGTAGGAACTTTCACTTCCGGATTTACTTCCTCCTCCTGTTTTTCTTCAGGAACATTTTCAAAGTTTCCTTCGCGAACTTTTTCACGGGTTGATTTAAATGATTCGAAAGTGTTTCGTGAGGGTGTGACGGGTTCAAAATCTTCTGCGATAATTTCCCGGGAATTTTGTTTAGCGGCAGTTTCCTCTGCCTGAACAGACTCAGAAGAAAAAGGCTGTTCTTCAATTTCCTCATCTCCCGGTTTACTCACGCTAATATCCGGTTTTTCAGGATCTGAAGAAGAGGAAACTTTGTCATCTGTGATTAAAGAAGACTTCCTGTTTTCCCTGGAATTATTGTAGAATATTTCAGCCGGACTAACACCGTTTTTATCCACGGCGGCCTTTGCCCGTATTTCATCCTTAATTCTATACAATTTCCTGGCAACTTTATCCTTCAGCTCCGGATCAGGATTTTCCGCCTGCAAAATAATTGGAAGCATAGCCGCTATATTCTGAAACTCACCCAGGTTTGATGGAAGCTCACCACCGGCATGTATATATTCATTTAATTTGTTCTGATCTGCCCTGTCAAGGCATCCCAAAACACCGGCATAAATGAGTTCGGCAGCTTCCTGTCGTGTAATCATATACTATACCCCTTAGAAAGGTTTTCCTTAAGATTCGTCAGAGCAATCCTGATTTTTGATTTAACTGTGGGTACAGGGATATTCAGTTTTGCGGCGATTTCACCCTCTGTTAACCCCTCAAAATAAGCAAGATGTATTACGTATTGCTGTGCATCCGTTAGCTCTTCCATAGCTTTCTGCATTTTTATAGTATTGTTCAATGCATCCTTAAGTTCGAGGGCTTTCCCGTCTGTTTTAAGAGCAGGCAGAATAAACTTATCTTCATACTCATCCGAGTATGCTTGAGTTTCAACACCGCTTTTTTTAACCCGGATGGTATCCACTGCTTTGTTGCGGGCCAGGGTGATAAGCCAGGTATATACGTTTCCCTTTTCAAAATCGAAATGGTTTACCTTTCTCCAGATGATTACAAAAACATCTGAAAGTACTTCTTCAGCTAATTTTGTATCTGATACAATTGTTTTGATCAGAGTGTATAGTATTGTTGAATACCGGTTATATAATGCTTCCAGTGCTTTCGAATCATAGGAAGCAACCTTCTTCATTATTTCGAGATCAGTTGTTGTTGAAGCAGAAGTCAAAATGCCCACCACCTAATTCTTACTTAAATGCAAAACTATTATTAACAGCATAAAAAAGCAACGAAGTTTATAATATTGGTAAGCAAAATTCCTGCCGAAGAACCAGGTCCTATTTCATTTATATGTGTCATACTGGGTGGTAATTTTCACAAAGGACGTATTTATTTAAGCTTATGATGATATTTGTTATCTTTACAGTTCAGTAAATATTTCAGGATTATATGAATTCAGGAGAAATAAGACAGCAGTTTTTAGAATTTTTTGCCGAAAAAGGTCATCGGATCGTACCGAGCGCACCGGTTGTTCCTTTTGATGATCCGACACTATTGTTTACAAATGCCGGTATGAACCAGTTTAAAGATGTATTCCTTGGGAAGGGCAAACGGGAGTACAGCCGGGCTGCAGATACCCAAAAGTGCATTCGTGTAAGCGGTAAACATAATGACCTTGAAGAGGTAGGGAATGACACATACCACCATACTTTTTTTGAGATGCTTGGAAACTGGTCATTCGGCGATTATTATAAGGCTGAAGCAATCAGCTGGGCCTGGGAACTCCTCACAGAGGTATGGAAACTTCCTAAAGAAAGACTATGGGCTACGGTTTTCAGAACAGATGATGAGGCATTTGGATACTGGAAAACAAAAACCGACATAAATCCTGAACATATCCTCAGATTTGATGAAAAGGATAATTTTTGGGAAATGGGAGAAACCGGTCCCTGCGGCCCCTGTTCCGAAATACACATAAACCTGGGAAGTGATTTTAATAATCCTGAATATGTAAATGCAGGAACTTCAGAATGCATTGAAATCTGGAACCTAGTCTTTATACAGTACGACAGGGACGAAAAAGGTACACTATATGACCTTCCATCAAAACATATTGATACCGGGATGGGTTTCGAGAGGGTTTGCGCAGTTCTTCAGGAAAAAGAATCAAATTATGATACTGATATTTTTATGCCTCTTATAAACAGGATTTCGGAAATCTCAGGCATCAGATACGAAAAAGAGACAGATAAGATCCCAATGCGCGTGATTGCTGATCATATCAGGGCGCTTACATTTGCAATAGCCGACGGTGCAGTTCCGGGAAATGAAGGCCGTGGATATGTATTAAGACGCATATTGAGAAGAGCTTCACGTTACGGCAGAAAAATAAATCTCCATAAGCCTTTCCTTTTTGAAATTGTAGATATACTTGTCAGCACTATGGGAAGTATTTTTCCTGAATTGAAAGAAAAGAAAACCTATATCAAAAAAGTGATCAGGTCTGAGGAAGAAAGTTTTAACATGACTCTCGACCGGGGAATTGAATTATTCGATGAGTTAATTAAAAGATTAAAAAAGGATAATCTGAAAGTGATTCCCGGGGAAGATGTTTTTAAACTCTATGATACTTTCGGGTTCCCTGTGGACCTGACGAATATAATGGCCAGGGAAAAAGGATTTACAATTGATGAAGAAGGCTTCAATGAATTAATGAAACTGCAGCAGAAAAGGGGAAGAGAAGCTTCAAGGGAAAAACTGGCTTCAATTAATATTTCTGCCGATGATTTAGATTCTTTTGAACTTACTGAACGGGCTTCATCCGAATTTACAGGTTATGATGAACTGAAATCAAAAGGAAAAATTATAGGGTATAAAAAAGATAAGGACAATGACCTTATAATACTCGACAGAACGCCCTTTTATGTGGAAGCCGGAGGCCAGATTGACGACAAGGGACAGTTGATCATAGAAGGAAAAAATTTTCCTGTTATTGATGTCACCAAGATTGAAAATAAAACTATCCACGTGGTTGAGAACGAGAAAAAGGCCCTGATTACTCCCGGCCAGGATGTAATTGCACAGGTTGATGAAAAGAGAAGATGGGACATAATGAGGAATCATTCGGCAACACATTTTCTTCATGCCGCTTTAAGAAAAGTCCTTGGCAATCATGTACACCAGGCCGGTTCGTTCGTAGGCCCTGACAGACTTCGTTTTGATTTTACTCATTTCGCAAAATTATCAGAAAGCGAGATTAAAGAGATTGAATCCATGGTAAACGAGCAGCTTAGAAGAAACCTGCCAAATCAGTATCACAGGAATATTCCTTTTGAAGAAGCAAAGAAGATGGGAGCTCTGATGTTTTTTGGTGATAAATATGGCGACAGGGTTAATGTTGTTCAATTTGGTGATTTCACGATGGAATTCTGCGGCGGTACCCATGTTAAGAATTCTTCAGAGATTGGATTATTTAAGATAATAAGCGAATCATCAATAGCCAGCGGAGTCCGGAGAATTGAAGCAGTCACAGGACGCGGAGTTGAAGACTATATCGAAACACAATTAAATAAAATAAAAGAATCCGAAGAACGCGCAGCTCTCCTGCTGGAGGAGAAGAAAAAACTTGAAAAAGACTTTTCTGAATTAAAGCTGAAAGAAAAGCTTGGCCAGGTGGATGATATTCTTAAAAAACCTGTCCCGGTAGCAAATATCACTGTATACAAAGGCGAAGTTAATGCAGATAGTATGGATGAGCTTAAATCTTTCGGAGATGAATTAAGAAATAAGACTAAAAAGTCTGTAGGTGTAATAATATCCCGGATTGAGGATAAATTAGGAATTGTGTGTGTAGTTAATGACGATCTTCTCCAGGGTACAAAGCTTAATGCTGGAAAGATTGTCGGCTCTCTGGCAAAAATTGCCGGAGGAGGAGGAGGAGGAAAGCCACACCTGGCAACTGCCGGCGGAAGAGACGTTTCTAAAATACCGGAAGTCTTAAGGGAAGTTGAAAAAACAGTTCAAAGTTTTTTATAAAAAATGAAGAACCGGCCAAGGATTAAATATGTGTGCTCGAACTGCGGTTATGAATCGCTGCGCTGGCTTGGTAAGTGCCCCGAATGTGAAGAATGGAATTCCTTTACAGAGGAGATCCTTGAAACGCATCCACGGAAAGCTTCCCCGCCAGCCCGAAAACCGGCCATCCCCAGAATAAGCGAGATTTCTGCCAGGGAAGACGAAAGGATTAAAACAGGGATCTTAGAATTCGACAGGGTTTTGGGCGGTGGACTCATGCCCGGGTCCGTCGTATTGTTCGGCGGTGATCCGGGGATCGGGAAATCAACGCTTGCGATGCAGGCTGCGGCCAGAATAAATAGTAAAGTTTTATATGTCAGCGGAGAGGAATCGGCCAGACAAATCAAGCTTCGTGCTGACCGCTTAAAAATATCATCCGATAATTTTTACTTCCTCGCTGAGACTGATATGAATACAATTATAGGATCAATAAGAGATTCCCGGCCTGCAGTAGTTATTATTGATTCTATTCAGACAATGTACCGGAGCGAGTTTGAAAATTCTCCCGGTACGGTCACTCAAATAAGGGAATCCACTTCGATGCTTATGGATGAGGCAAAGAAAAACCACTTCTGTGTTATTATTATAGGTCATGTTACCAAAGAAGGATTTATTGCGGGACCGAAAGTTCTGGAGCATATTGTCGATGCTGTAATTCAGTTTGAGGGAGAATCGCATCATTCTTTCAGAATACTCCGTGCACAAAAAAACCGTTTCGGCAGCACCAATGAAATAGGCATTTTCGAAATGCATGAGCATGGCCTCCAGGAGGTTAAAAATCCCAGTGAGCTGTTTCTTAGTGAACGCGGCACAAAGATCTCCGGTTCTGTTGTTACGGCAAGCATGGAAGGTACACGTCCTATCTTACTTGAAGTGCAGGCACTAGTTACTCCGTCTAATTATGGAAACCCCCAGAGAGTAGCCACCGGCTTTGATTACAGAAGATTATCTATCCTTCTTGCCGTGCTTGAGAAAAGGAATGGGTACAGGTTGAGTGCAAATAACGTTTTTTTGAATATGGCTGGAGGAGTTAAGATAGACGAGCCCGCAGTTGATCTGGCGGTATGCTGCAGTATTGCATCGAGTCTTCTTGATAAACCTACCGATAACTCGATCGTAGTGATAGGAGAAGTGGGGCTGGGAGGAGAGATCCGGAGCGTCGCGAATATTGAAAAAAGAATATCAGAAGCAGAAAAGCTGGGTTTTAAGAAGACGATTATCCCTGCAAATAATATAAAGTCATTAAAATCAAAAAATCCTTCTAAAGTAATACCTGTTAATTCACTTTCCGAGGCAATTTCGCATATTTTTGGATAGATGATTAAAATCACATTTTGATTGCATCTTCCGAGTACATACCCTCCAAAATTGCATATAAGAAATTTTTCTTTGTTTTTTTGTTTAATAATGGTATTTTTCTGCACGGTTTAAACACCGTGGTTATTTTATTAATTATTTTTCAGAGGTAAGTTAGTGAGTACTAAGCTTTTTGTTGGATCACTCCCCTGGGCGGTCACTGATGATTCTCTTCGCGCAGCTTTTGAACCACACGGTACAGTAGTTTCTGCGAAGGTTATCACCGATCGTCAGACCGGCAGATCCAGAGGTTTCGGGTTCGTCGAAATGTCAAATGAATCCGAAGCAGATGCTGCAATTAATGCGCTAAATGGTTCAGAACTTAGCGGCCGCAGCATAATTGTCAGTGAAGCAAAACCCAAGAGTTAATTCCTGGTTAGCTTTCTGTTTTTAAGGCGCTCTTTTTCCGGAGCGCTTTTTTATTTTAATGGCTGGCTAAAACAAAACCGAATTTATACCAACTCTGAAATTATTCTCACCCCGGTAATTCAGTCTCCATGCAAATTCAATCTTCAGAGGTATCAAAACCTGTGATATTCCTATTCCTGCCTCATAGAATGGATGAGAAAATGTTCGAACCTGGACTGGCAGATATGCAGTGGTTTCTTTCCCGATATTGCTATAAGCAGCGTTAAAGAATGTACTAAGTTGAATCCCCCAATCTCTCAGTCCGGGAATTTTCAGAGCTCTGAAAATTAAATCCCGGTAGTCATGCTCCAGGTTAACAGTAATAACCCTGCTTCCGAAAATCTCATTGACATTTAATGTTCTGAACGAAAACCTCTGAAAAAGAATATCTATATTTCCGGGTAAAGAATAGAGTGATTGATAATACAGACTTCCCCTGTTATACATTCCCATAATCCTGTAATCCAGATGCAGGGATGTGAAAGTGTTTAATGTCCCGTTCAGGATCAGCTTATAGGTAGTATAGTCGAGTCCGCTGTTTAAGATCTTTTTGTCGGATAATTCAATATTTCCTCTGACTGTTAAATAAGATTCTCCCTGTGAGATTCTTCTTCTGAAGTAACCGTCTTCAATATAGTCTCTGAAGTCTAATTTAAATCCAGCTGATACAGCATTTATCCTGACTTCATTGATTACCTGGTTGGGAGGGTAGTTTCTGTCCCTGTTAAAGAGCGAGAAATCCGTCTTTTTAACTGTACTGTTATCAGTATGATTCTTATAGCCTGCGGTCAATGTCAGTACAGGGAAGACTTCTCCCGAGAAATTAAATTCAAATCCTTTTGTATAATAATAATTTCTGAACTCGTATTTTGAAATAAGAGCCAGCAATGAGGGAATAAGTTCACCGTATTCCTCCGATTCGCCGAAGAGAACGTTTAATTTATTAAAGACATTCAGTCCTACAGAAAACGTCCTGTAATCTCCCAATAAATATTCAGCTGAAAGATCTTCTTTCAACTTTTTGTCTGAGAATCCATAGGAAAAGTTCAATTCGCCATTCAGTCTTTTTTCTGCCGCACCTTCAAGGAATAAACCAAAATCAATAGCATGTCCCTCAACCCGGTTAAAATGATACATACCTAAAGGCGCACTTACCGCAAGATGTCTGTTTAAGTAAACCCTAGAGGAGAGAAACGAAAACTTATCCCAGAAGGATTGGGGAATATTTTCAAGACTGTCTATCCTTTCATAAGCTGCTTCTTCCGCCGGTGTGTTGGGAATACTCTGGATAGAATCCCAATATGTCGAATCCTTTTTGTCTGCACCGGGAACAACCTTAATGATTGCTTTTCCAAAATCGCTATCTTCGAGAAGAGGATTTATTTTGTAATCGTAAAGTATCGTAGTTAGTTCGAATGCAAATCTTGCCAGGTTCAGATAATTAGCTTTAACATAAAGCCTATAGTCTACTGGCATCACCATAGAATCTGTAAATGCTGTAAACTGCTGAAAGACGTAAACAGAATCAAATAACCCGCCTGTATTTGCCGCATCGTTGAGGTTGAGTTCGACCTCCAGCAAATCATAGGAATCCGCAGCTATATAAATGCTGCCCGTAAAACCCGGATAATGATCATCTCCAGGGGTTATGTGAATCCGATATACAGTAGTATTGTTTATAGCCAGAGTGCTTTCGATATAATAATAGTAATAAGATAGAGCATTGTCAGATAGAGGTCCGGGTAGATCCTCTCCGAGAAAGTTCACCGATTCCTCATAGAAATTCTGAATCAGCCTTCCCCCGGTTAAGACATTAATCGAAGAAGGCAGGTTAGCTGTCTGCTTTCTTGCAAGGATCAGTTCCTTATATTCTTCCGGTTTTTTATAAAATCCCTCACTCTGATTTTCGATGATTGCAGAGATCTTCAAAGGTATTGTATCATTACCACCAAGGTTAATTCCTACACTGTTATTGCCTGAGCTTATATCTCCCTGGGTTTTAATTATTCCTTTTGTGTAAGCCATAAATTTGTAACTATTTAATAAAGCAGCACGCTCTTTTTTCCTTATAATGGCCTTCCTGATGATCTCCAGGGCAGGATTCATACCCGGCAGAACTGTAACAGTAGGAAGACTGATATTTGTCTGCTTCAGGGAAAAATCTCTTCTAACTATTCCGGAGGCAGCCCTAATTTTAACAGTGTCTGAAATATACCCGATATAGGAGGCAATAAGTTCATATGTACCCGGTGCAAGTTTAAGCTCATATTGTCCGCGGCTGTTTGCTGAGGTACCGAGAGTTGTGCCGCTGACCCTTATATTAGCAAAAGGAAGCGGGTTTTGAGCATCAGTTGTGACTTTTCCTTCAATTAAAACCTGCTGGGCTGAGGCTGACGCAAGGTATAGCCCAATGGTTATCAGAATGAAAAACTGCTTCATTATTATTTTCTTAAATTAAGGATTAAATATCGGGAAATAATGAATAATACGATAGGAATATTAAGGGAAGCCATTAACAAAAAAGGTGAAAAAAGAGTTGCAGTTACTCCGACTTTTGCTGCCCATATTGTTCAGCAAGGATACAAACTGACAGTACAGCCCGCAAAGTATCCTCTAACCGGTGAAATAAAAAGGGCTTTTCCGGATGATGAATACCTTAAAGCAGGGGCAGAAATAAATGAAGACCTGTCAAAAACTGATGTTATTTTCGGGTTAAAAGAAATTCCGGTAAAAAGAATTCTGCCGGAAAAAGTTTACTTTTTATTTTCTCATACATTTAAAGGGCAGCTGAAAAACAGGGAAATGCTTAAAGCCTTTGTTGATCTGCGAACCACCGTGATTGATTATGAGCTGGTAAGGGATGAAAACAACCACAGGCTGATAACTGCTTTTTCATATAATGCAGGGTATGCCGGAATGGTCGATACATTATGGTCATTCGGACAGAGACTTAAAATCAAAGGAATTCCTAATCCTTTTGAGAATATTCCCCAGGCAGTTGAAGGTGAGGATCTCCAGTCAATAAGGGATTCAATTTCAGATGCGGGTAAACAAATATCGGCATACGGTACACCGCGCGGGATCCCACCGGTAATAACCTGTTTTCTTGGTAAGGGTAAGACAAGCTTCGGAGCGCAGAAGATTTATGATCTTCTGCCTGTTGAAGAAATTAATGCAGACAGGCTTCAGGAAGTTTTTCATCATGGTTCAAGACATAAGGTCTATAAGCTTATTCTCTCGATTAATGAAATGTACCGCCTTAAAGCAGGAGAAGGTATTACCCCTGAAACTTATCAGAGATTTAATAAAAAGCAAAAACGTCAGCATTACCTAATGTACCCTGAATATTATGAATCAAATCTTGATATACTGATTCCCTGTGTTTCCATACTAATGAACTGTATTTTGTGGGAACCTAAATATCCCAGGGCCCTCACAAAAACTTTGATGAAAGAATTATTCAAAGAGAGCAAAAATCTTATTGCAATAGGAGACATCACCTGTGATCCGAATGGGTCTGTCGAGTTCTCCAAAGAAACCTGGATTGATGATCCTGTCTACATTTACAATCCTTTAAGTGAAACAATAAAAATGGGGTTTGAGGGAGATGGGGTCGCGGTTATGTCTGTTACAAATCTTCCCTGTGAGTTTTCATCAGATGCATCCCGTCAGTTCAGCAAAGATCTTTCTTTATTTCTTGATGCGATTATTTCGGCAGATTACTGTCACAGTCTTGAAGAATCAGGGTTGCCTGATGAGATAAAAAGAGCCGTGATCATATGGAGAGGCAATTTCACTGACGATTATTTTTATATGAAAAATTATATAGCCTGATCTTTATCCTGCCGTTTCGGATTCGTTAAATTTGATTCCGTATTCTTCAAGTTCTTTTAATATCGGCTTATAAATGTCGCTGTAAACCGGAATCACAACTCCCTTTTCTTTTATCGCCCCTGTGGCTATTAATTTTACTGCAATACCCACCGGTAATCCGCCGGTATACGTCATTGCAGTATTCAATTTATCTTTGCCTTTGAATATCATAGAAGAAGAAATTTTTTTTCTGCAGTTTTGTGATTTATAAACTATTTCAGTCTGAAGCACTACCATGTCACGGTCGCCCTCCCTGAATTCCCATTTATCCATAAGCAGATTCAGAAGTATTTGTGCTGAAGTTGCCTGTCCGTTGTTAATTCTTCTATGACTAAATAAATCCAGCCAGTAGATCTTTTTAAATACTTCATCATCTTTTGAGATATGAAGGTAGGATGCTATTTCATCTTCGAGAGGTTTGCCGTTCGTGAAAGGTAGTGAGGATCTCACCCATTCCGAATAGGTTAAATCCCGGGTATTGTTCCATATCCTCTCGTTGTTTGTCAGCCCTATCTTTCTTAATGCGTCCCATGCCTCACAGAAACCGGGTCTCCTGAGCGTTCCCCTATAGAAGTCTCTTACACCATTCAGACCATATTTCTGAATATATGATATTGAATCCCTGTTAGGATAAGCTTCGAAACTGCCCAGGCCGTGAACATTTATTTTTTCTGTATTCACAAACAGTTTATCATATGGTACTTCTATAATTTCTGAATTTTCTTTATATCTTGCGTTCCCCTGTCCCGCAAGAATGACATTCATCGGGCTCCAGGTAAATTTGTAGTGCCATGGGTTATCATCAGACTCAGGTGATATTAAGGCTCCGCAGAATGATTTCAGCGAGATAATTTCACCACCGTCAGAATCAACTTTTTCCTTCAGCTGCATAACATCCATATGATCTATTCCGGGATCCAGACCCATCTCATTCAGAAAAATCAGTCCTTTCTTTCTCACTTCATCATCAAGTTTCATCATACCCTGCGAAACGTAGGAAGCAGTAACCATATTTGTTTTCTGCTTAAGGCATTCCTCTGCAATCAACTCATGCATTGCAGGCGGAAGAAAAGATATTACAATATCAGCGTTGGAAATTTCACGTCGTCTCTGTGAGTCATCGAGTGCGTCGAATTTAATCGCTCTGCAGTGAGGATGATTTCCGATTTTTTGTTCAGCGAGAGTATAATCAAAATCGCCTACAATAATTTCCCACTGATATTTACCTGCATTCTGGATAAGATAGGATATTAAGGCTGTAGCCGTTCTGCCTGCGCCGATAACAAAGATCTTTTTCATTTCAATAATGCTTCACTTTTTTTAATTTTCAAACCTAAGTTTTTATATAATAAATAGCCAAATCACATTACAATTCAATAATTCATTTTAATGTTTAATTATCACAATAATACCCCTATTTTATATAATCATGTTTACAAATTTATTGTTTATAAAGGACACTTTATGAATAGGATATCACTTTTTCCTGTGCTGCTTTTTATGCTGTTTATGATGACGACCTACGCACAGAATGATGTAAAATTCACTGAATATAACCTGGACAACGGGTTACACGTAATTCTCCATCAGGATAATTCCACTCCTATTGTTGCCGTATCCGTGATGTACCATGTAGGGTCAAAAAATGAGAAACCCGATCGGACAGGTTTTGCCCATTTCTTTGAACATCTGATGTTTGAAGGCTCTCCTAATATTGGCAGAGGCGAATATATGAAAATGGTTGAAAATGCAGGCGGAGAACTTAATGCAAATACTGATTTCGACAGAACATATTATTATGAAGTACTCCCGTCTAACCAGCTGGCCCTTGGACTATACCTGGAATCAGAACGGATGCTTCATCTGAAAATTGACAGCACAGGCGTTGAAACCCAGAGGAAGGTTGTAAAGGAGGAAAGGAAACAAAGACTTGATAATCAGCCGTACGGAAGGATATGGGAGGTGACTTTCCGTGATGCATTTAAGGTTTCCCCGTATAGATGGATGCCCATAGGCTCGGCACAATACATTGACCAGGCAAGCATTGATGAATTCAGAAATTTTTATAAAACATACTATGTTCCTCAGAATGCAGTGCTTTCTATTGCTGGAGATATTCAGATTGATCAGGCAAAAGAATTGATTAGTAAATATTTTTCTGAAATACCCATGGGGACTAAAGATATATACAGGCCCGGGGTGGAAGAACCTGTTCAGGAGAAGGAAATAATTGATACGGCATATGATAATATACAGCTGCCGGCACTGGTTGAAGCATATCATATTCCTGCTGTCGGTTCAGAAGATTATTACCCTATAAACATGCTCACCACTCTATTATCCGGGGGAAGAAGCTCATGGCTTTATAAAAAGCTGGTTGATGAAACTCAGAAAGCTGTGTACGTAGGAGCTTTTCCTGCAGCCCTGGAAAATCCCGGTTTGTTTATTTCTCTTGCTATTGCAAACCAGGGTGTCGATGCGGACGAACTTAAGAACCTGATTGACCAGGAAATTGATAAGGTTAAAGATTCAGTTATTACTGATGAAGAAATGCAGAAGCTTAAAAACCAGGTTGAGACCAATTATGTTAATCAAAATGCAACGGATGCCGGAATGGCTGAAAACCTTGCTTATTACTACACTATTTATGGAAATACAAATGCGATTAATACAGAGCTGGATAAGCTGATGAATGTTACAAAAGAAGATATCAGGCGTGTTGCTGATAAATATTTAAAGCATAGTAACCGGGTTGTGCTTTATTATCTCCCTGAAAAGAAAGGAGGGAAATAATCATGCATAAACTAATAACTTTCCTTACAGCATTAATGTTTATCATCCCCCTGAGCGCACAGGTTGACAGAAGCCGGCCGCCTAAGCCCGGCCCTGCCCCTGAAATTGAACTCGGAAGTTATGAACATTTTAAACTTACGAATGGGCTGAAGGTATTCGTTGTTGAAAACCATAAGCTGCCCAGGATCTCATTTTCTCTTCAGGTCGACAGAGACCCGATCCTTGAAGGAGATATTACTGGATATATATCAGCAGCAGGGCAATTGCTCAGAACGGGAACAAAAGACAGGAGCAAAGATGAATTAGACCAGGCGATCGATTTTATCGGAGCCATACTTTCTACTTCCTCCACCGGTATTTATGGTATGAGTCTGACTGAACATGCCGATACACTGTTTAAAATAATGTCGGATATAATACTTAACTCAGACTTTAAGCAGGAAGAACTGGATAAAATCAAGAGAAGGATGAAATCTGATCTTGCCAGCCAGAAAGATGATCCCGATGCAATTGCAGGAACAGTTAAGAACGTTGTCGACTTTGGAAAGGAACATCCTTACGGAGAGCCTGAAACAGAACAGACTGTTGATAATATAACGCTGGAAAAATGCAGGGACTATTATAAGACATTTTTCGTGCCCAATATCTCTTATCTCGCGGTTGTCGGCGATATCAATGAGCAGCAGGCAAAAGAACTTGTGACAAGATACCTCGGCAGCTGGACGAAGAAGGACGTTCCGCAATTCAATTACCCTGTTCCTGAGCCTCCTTCACAAACCACAGTTGAATTGGTTGACAGACCGAATTCTGTTCAGTCTGTTATCAATGTTACTTACCCGGTTCAACTGAAACCGGGAGATAAAGAAGCTATTCCTGCCGGTCTGATGAATACAATTCTTGGGGGAGGCACTTTCAGATTATTTCAGGATTTAAGGGAAAAACATTCCTTCACATACGGGGCAAATTCACACCTTTCCAAGGATGAATTTATAGGCAGTTTTACCGCGTTTACCAATGTAAGAAATTCAGTAACGGACAGTGCAGTTAGCCGCATTTTATACGAAATGAATCGGATCAAAAATGAGACTGTGCCGGACAGTGAATTACAGACTATCAAGAATTATGTTACCGGTAATTTTGCTATTTCACTTGAAAATCCTCAGACTATTGCATCGTTTGCAATAAATATTGATAAGTATAACCTGCCAAAAGATTATTATGCTGATTATCTTAAAAATGTGGCTGCGGTTACACCGAGTGAAATAAAAGAAGCTGCGGAAAAATATATAAAACCGGAACACTCCAATATTGTTATTGTAGGCAATGCCGATCAGATAAAAGAGGGACTTAAACAATTCGGGCCGATAGTTTACTATGATAAATATGGAAATTTAATTGATACTTCACTCTCCTCTGTTCCGGGACATCTTTCAGCAAAGGATGTTATAAATAACTATATAACGGCTATTGGTGGAGAAAACAGCCTTGCAAATGTGCACGATAGAATTACAACTATGTCAGGAACTATTCAGGGTTTTGATGTAACCACGATGATATACCAGAAAGAGCCGGATCTTTTAAACAGGAAGTAGATGCAGGCGAAATGACACAGGATATAATCTTCAATGGACAAAAGGGAGAAATGCTGACGGGAGGGCAACAGATAAAAATTGAAGGTGATGAACTTGAGAAATTAAAAAATGAAGCAACACTTCATCTCCTGCTGAACCTTGACTCACTTGGTGTTAAACTTAAACTGACAGGTATGGAAAAAGTTAATGGAGAAGATACCTATAAGATTGAAATGACCTTTCCATCCGGGACTAAATGGATACAATACTATGATCCGGAAACAGGCTATAAAATAAAAGAATCAAAAAACATTACAACACCGCAGGGTACATTTACACAGGAGGTTATATATGGTGACTACAGAACAGTCGACGGTGTTAAATACCCGTTTTCTATAAAACAATCTATTGGTCCGCAGCAGATGGAATTCAGGGTGGACTCAATAAAAATAAATACGGGAATTCCGGATACAACTTTTGAACTTTAGTATATATGCCCGGTAATTTTTCAATTATAGTATTTGATCTGGGAAATGTTCTTCTCCCCTTTAATTATCAGAGGGCGGTTGAGAAACTTAATGGTATCGAAGAAGGATTGGGAGAGTATTTCATTGATTTTTATAATACTAATTATGAGTATCACAGGCATTTCGAAAAAGGTGATATGTCTGAAGATGAGTTTACCGAAATAATGCTTTCCGCTATAGATCATAAAATCGATAAAGAAACTTTCTGCGGATTATATTCCGATATTTTTACAGTAAATAAAGAAGTTGTAGATTTGCTGCCGAAACTAAAAAAGCGTTATACCCTTGTGATGCTTTCAAATACAAATATTATTCACTACAACTATGGCTGGAAAACCTATAAGTTCCTTGATGAATTTGACAAGGTGGTTGTCTCTTATGAAGCCGGGGCTATTAAGCCGGAGGAGAAGATTTACAGAATTGTTGAGTCTCTTACCGGTGAAAATTCTGAGAGGCACTTCTTCATTGATGATACAGCAGAATATGTAGATGCTGCGAGAAAGCTTGGCTGGGAAGGGGTACAATTTAAAGGTTACAAAAATCTTTTAACCGAATTGATTAATACGGGAATCCTGACTTACAGGGATTAACTACTTTATGATAAAATATCTTTCCTCTATGCAGAATATAAATCTGCTTTTTCTGGTAATGGCTCTATCCTTATATTTAGGGTGCGAAGAAAAAATGGAAAGATCTTCTTCGAAGGGAGGAGATACAGTAATTGTTAAACCTATTCCGAAACCAGAGCCTCCTCCGCTGAATATAGTTTTTACTAAAGAACCGATAAAAAACTTACATATATTATCTGAACTTACCGACCGTTTTGGGGATGCCGGGATGCGACAGGTGCTTGCTATTAACAGGCTCGATACGAGGCATATCGTAATTGGAGATACGCTTTGTGTACCTGACACTTTACCCGATAATTTTCTTTTTTTCTCACCATTCCCGACTCATATATCGATACTTGACTCAATACCCAAAATTTTAATATTCTCATATCCGGTTCAGGCTTTTGCTGCATATGAATATGGAGAATTAGTAAGGTGGGGCCCTACAAGCATGGGAAAAAGAACTACACTTACTCCAACAGGTTTATATTTTACCAACTGGAAGGCAAAGGAAACGATAAGTACGGTAAATAAAGAATGGGTACTTCCCTGGGCATTTAATATCGATAATTTCAATGGAATTTCAATTCATCAGTTTGAGCTACCCGGATACCCTGCCAGTCATTCCTGTGCAAGGCTGCTTCAGCAGGACGCTGAATGGATATATTACTGGGCCGATCAATGGATACTCACAAAGGACGGAAACAGGATAAAAGCATTCGGCACACCCGTTATTATTTACGGCAAATATGATTATCATTCCCCGCCATCCTGGAAAAGACTTGCTGAGGACAAAGATGCAGATAAACTGAGCGAAAAGGAATTAAATAAGACGGTTCAAAAATATCTTCCAACAATAATCAGCCGAAAAAATCGGAGGGATTCGTTAATAAATTCTTTCAGGGCTGATTCACTGGCTTCAGTTATCGACCATTAGTATATTTATTCAGGTTATAAAATTATTAAACCCCGAAGAGTGATCTCCGGGGTTTGGTTCTGTTTCATTCCCCTGAGGTCAAAGAGACTTCCTATTGATCACCAAGAGCCATCCTTACGACTTCTTTCAGGTCATCTTCACCAAACGGCATCATCAAAATCCTGAAACCGCTTTTTTCCAAATCTATAGTTTCGTTGTCTGTAGATAGATATATTGTCGGCAGATTGTACTCCCTTGCAAATCGTACTGCTGCTGATATACCTTGTGCGTTCGTTTGTTTTTCAATTATCATCAATTGAAACCCTTTTTTAAGGGCTTCTCCAATTTTTTCTTTGCCAGAGGGATTAATTATTTCAGCATTATAACCATATCCGTTCAATTGCTTTCTTATATCAAGTCCTATAATTCCATTTTCGATTACGATAAGAATATTTTTATTCTTCATCGTCTGTTCCTCAGAAATGATACATAACCAATATAAGAAGCGCAATTTCAATGCCTTATGAAATTTTTTCACAAAAGCCGGCTTTTAAGCATATTTAGATGCTATTAGTACGCAATTATTTCGCGGTTAAATATTTAGACCCTTGATTTAACTCATATTCTGGCGGTATTTGAAGTACTCTTAAAAGGGAGAAAATTCAATAAACCTTTTATTTATTCTTATATTTACAGCCTCAAAAATTATTTTTGTAAGAAAACGGAGAACCCCGGATGGGTCTGAGTATTGGTATAGTCGGATTGCCTAATGTTGGAAAATCAACCTTGTTTAATGCATTAACTAAAGCACAAAATGCTGAGTCAGCAAATTATCCTTTTTGTACAATTGAACCTAATAAAGCTATAGTGCCTGTTCCTGACAGCAGGATTGAGCAGCTAGCCAAGCTGGTAAATCCTGCGAGGCTTGTGTACAGCACGATTGAATTTTTTGATATTGCAGGGCTGGTTAAAGGAGCAAGTAAGGGTGAGGGACTTGGAAATCAATTCCTCAGTAATATCAGGGAAACTGATGCGATACTTCATCTTGTCAGATGCTTTGAAAATGATGATATTGTTCACGTCGACGGTAATATAAATCCTGTCAGGGATATTGAAGTCATAGAAACTGAGCTCCTTCTTGCAGATATCCAAACTATGGAACGGAAAATTGAGAAACTGCAAAAACTTGCAAAGGGTGATAAAGCTGCAAAACAGATGATGGATGATGCTGAGAATATGCTGAAATATTTGAACGAAGGCAGCCCTGCCTCATCATATCCTGAAAGGGAGAAGGAATCCCTCCGGCAGCTTCTAAATGAGTTGAGACTGATGACAGCTAAAGATGTTATATACTGCGCTAATGTCGATGAATCTGAGCTTCTTGTTGATGATTCATACGTAAAAGCTGTAAGGGATTATGCAGAGAAAAAAAGTGCTGATGCCGTTAAAATTTCCGCAAAGGTTGAAGAAGAAATGATAGGATTGTCGGATGAAGAGAGAAGAGAATTCCTTGAATCATACGGGATAAACGAGAGCGGGTTGGAAAAAATTATCAGAACTGGTTTTCATACTCTTGGTTTGATAAGTTATTTTACAGCCGGGCCAAAAGAAGTAAGAGCCTGGACCATTCATAATGGCTGGAAAGCTCCCCAGGCAGCGGGCGTTATACATACAGATTTTGAAAAAGGATTTATCAGGGCTGAAGTTATAAGTTATGAGGATTATGTAAAATACGGTTCGGAATCCGCATGTAAGGCGGCGGGCCTTATGCGTATTGAAGGAAAAGAATATACTGTGAGCGATGGTGATGTTATGCATTTTCTTTTTAATGTTTAAAATAATTTAAGTTCAGTTACAGCTTCTTATGCTTATATTTTTATTTTTAATAAATATCAGATAATAATTTTCGTTTGAGAATATGGATACAAAAATTCTGCATGATCAAAAGAATCACAAATTCACTGTAACCATTGAAGGAAGTGAATGTTATTTGAATTATAATTTACCCCGCAATAACGTGGTAGATTTTTATTTTACCTATGTTCCTGGTGAACTTAGGGGCAGGGGGATAGCAGCTTTGCTTGTAGAGGAAGGGTTAAAGTATGCTGAGAAAAACAAGCTGCAGGTAATTCCAAGCTGTTCCTACGTGAACATATATATCCATAGACATGAAAAATATATGGATCTCCTAGAATCAGACTGAAGAAATGATGCGATACTGGCTGACAATATTATAAAGGATGTTCATCCTATCCCTTGTAAAAAAGTACCTAGATAAGAATAAATGAGAATTTGAAGATATTGAAATAGAAGAATAAAAAGGCTGTTCCGGTTGAAACAGCCTCGATAACTTTCTACTTCAGTTTTGCATCCAGGATCATTTCCACGCTTTTTAAGGCTTTAGAAACCGGGCAGCTTTTCTTTGTATCCGCTGCATGCTTCTGAAAGGTTTCATTATCAATCCCTTCAATTTCTGCTACCGTGCTTATATCTATCCTTGTAATAGTAAATCCATCATCTTTTTTTTCAATATGTACTGCATCTTCCGTGTTTATTGAATTGACCTTAAACCCAGCCTTCGCAAGAGAATTGGCCAAAGCCATTGAAAAGCATCCTGCATGTGCCGCTCCCAGTATTTCTTCAGGATTAGTTGTATTGCCGGATTCAAATCTTGACTTAGCATCATACGAAGTATTTTTTAACACACCTGTTTCAGTGTTCAGAACTCCTTTGCCTTCCATCAGGTTTCCGCTCCACTGTGCACTGCCTTTTCTTACGGGCATTCTATTCTCCTTTCTCTAAATGTTTTTATTGAACAAGCTAAAATACTAACTTCACAAGAACTGAGAAAATGGACACTTCAAGTATCACAAACTTTTAAGGCTTTTGTTTGATATTCCTGCGGCAGGTATACCAGCCAGGTCTGCGGGAATTTAGTGAAAAGGATAAAACAGGTACTTTATAGCGTATGTGGACCGTATATGAAGCGTATGTGGAATGTATCTGAATTGTAGCGGAATGTATTGTCATGTTTCACGAAGCATCAACGTAAGAGCGCGAATAGCCTAAAGCTATTTCAGTAATACTTTTGGACTATTATTCGCGGGAGGACATCTCTCAATATGGTGAAAAAAAAAGCACGGATAGTACCGTGCTTGTAAAAAGGATATTTTGATTTAATGATTTTAAGGGTAGAACCTTACGCCGAGTCCCACATCAACACCAGAATCAAAATCAGGGGCAAGCGCCAGCAGAACGCCTATTTCAAAAAATGCTTCTATAGGCGTATCCCGTGGAACAAGGTTGACACCCATAACACCCCTTGCGCCGATTCCAACATCTCCTTTGGCCCGGTGATATCTTCCATCATACCAGAAACCATTTCCTTCTCCAACTCCTATAACTCCTCCGGGTCCGGCGTATAAATTAGCAATCTGTGATTTGAAAGCATTAAAGTGCCAGAGATAATCAACACCTATCCTGGGACTTCCAAAATAAGATGCTCCGACGTCAATGACAAAAGCATTATCCCTTTGTGTCCAGAACTTCAGGGTAGCACCAAGAGGATCACCAACCATAATGCCGAAACCAAATTCCCGCCCATAAGGAGAATACGTCTGTGCCTGTGATATCCCGGGTATAACAGTAAGGAAAGCAATCAGAATTAAATATTTTTTCATTTTGTTCAACCTTTTTCTTTTTGATGAAATCAGATACTAATTTTTCAATAACTTTCGGATTAAAAAATCGAAGGAATCACAATCATTAACCAAAACTTAAAAAAAATAACATTATCGGTGTGTGAATGTTATCCCTCTCACTTGACTGGCTCAGGAATTGGTTTAATTTGGATAACTTAAAAATAATATTTAATCTTGTCATTAATCCAGCTCATTTTATTTTTTTAGATAAACCGAGGGAATATTATGGACAACAATGCTGAAATTTTATCTGTTTCAGAAGGAAAAGCGATATATGAAGATCGGGAGATCTTAACCGAAAAATACAAGGCGGTAAGAAATTTTTTTAATGTTCTATGCGAACCGTTGGAAACCGAAGACTATGTCATCCAGTCTATGCCCGATGTAAGTCCTGCAAGGTGGCACCTTGCTCATACCAGCTGGTTCTTTGAAGCTTTCGTATTGCAAAAAGCCGTTAAAAATTACAAATCTCTTCATCCGCAATATAACTTTTTGTTTAACTCTTATTATGTGCAGATTGGGGAAAGATTCACAAGAGCTGACCGTGGATTATTATCAAGGCCGACGGTGAAGGAGGTTTATGAATACAGGGAGTATGTTGATAAAAATATCGTCGATTTTATTTTAAATTGTACCGGGGATCAGATTACTGAGTATGGACCGGTTATTGAAATAGGAATAAACCATGAGCAGCAGCACCAGGAATTAATGCTGACAGATATAAAGCATGTATTTTCTATGAACCCCCTGCATCCCGTTTACTCTGACAGGTATCCTCCAATCGTGGATCATATTCCTGAGATGTCATTTAAAAAATTTGACGAAGGACTTTATGAGATCGGGCATCCCGAGAACGATTTTGGATACGATAATGAATTTCCCAGGCATAAAATATATCTCGAATCTTTTGCCATGTCTGACAGACTTATAACAAACCGTGAATATATAGACTTCATCGATGATGGCGGTTATAAGAAAACGGAGTTATGGCTTTCCGACGGATTTTCAAAGGCTGAGCAGAATAACTGGCGGGCACCTTTATACTGGGAGAAAAGGGATAGTGAATGGTGGAACTTCAGATTAAATGGATTTCATAAAGTAAATCTTAATGAACCTGTATGTCATATAAGTTATTATGAGGCTGATGCATTTGCAAGATGGGCCGGGTATAGATTGCCTACAGAAGCAGAATGGGAGACAGCGGCCGGAAGTATCCCGATCTCCGGAAATTTTGTGGAAAATGGTAATTTCCATCCTGTACCATTATCGGAAAGCGAACCGCTTAATCAAATGTATGGTGATGTATGGGAGTGGACAATGAGTCCTTACGTACCTTATCCCGGTTATAAAACTCTTCCCGGAGCTCTTGGAGAATATAACGGAAAATTTATGTCAAACCAGATGGTTCTGAGAGGCGGATCCTGCGCTACATCCTCCTTCCACATACGGAAGTATTATAGAAATTTTTTCTATCCCGACAGCAGGTGGCAGTTTATGGGCCTTCGGCTAGCAAAAGATATTGAGTAGTCCTATGTTTTATACAGAAAAAAAAGAGAATGAAGTTGTAAATATCGTTCGCGAGGGATTATCCGGCCCGAATAAAGAACTGCCCAGTAAATTATTTTATGATGAAAGAGGCTCCCGATTATTTGATGAGATAACGAGGCTCAGGGAATACTATCCTACAAGAACAGAAATGAAGATAATGGAAGATAATATTTCCGAGATTGGAGGGCTTTTAGGCGAAGGCACAGTCCTGGTTGAACTGGGGAGCGGAAGCAGTAAAAAGATCAGACTTCTGCTTGATAATATACCCGGGCTAGCCGCTTATATTCCGATAGATATCTCCGAAGAACACCTGCAGAATTCAGTCAATAAACTTTCTAAGGACTATCCGGGGCTTGAAATTATTCCACTCTATGCGGATTATACCAGGGCGATTAACCTTCCGGAGATACCTAAACCTTATGATCATATATCCGCTTTCTACCCTGGTTCAACTATCGGAAATTTCAAACCTCTGGAAGCAAAGAATTTTTTGAGAAGGATAGCGAGGCTTATCGGCAGGAACGGCGGAATGATTATAGGTGTCGATGTTAAAAAAGACAAAAGTATACTGGAAGCAGCCTATAATGACAGCGAAGGAATCACTGCCGAATTTAACCTGAATATCCTCCATCATATAAATGATGAAACAGGTTCAGACTTCAAGACAGAAAATTTCAAACATCATGCTTTTTACAACTCTGAGGAAGGTAGAATAGAAATGCACCTGATCAGCCTGTCAGATCAGAGTATAAATATGAATGAATCAGTTTTACATCTGAAAAAGGACGATGATATCCTTACCGAGTATTCCTATAAATATACACCGGAGGAATTTGAAAACCTGGTAAGTGATTTCTTCGAAGTAAGAAATGTCTGGGTAGATAAAAATCAGTTCTTCAGTGTGCAGTATCTCAGGATAAAACAATAACTATCAGTTAGATTATAGTTAAAGTGAAGCGGGTAGATACTCTTTCTAAGAAAGGCTATCAAGTATATCGTTAAGTTTTTTCAGGTTACTTTCCCAGTCAGATTTTTTATGCCTTTCCCTTTCAACTACTTCAGGGGCTGCATTATTAACAAATTTTGCATTAGCCAGTTTCTTTTTTATACCTCCAAGTGAACCTTCAAGTCTGCTGATCTCCTTCTTAAGGCGTGAACGTTCAACATCAAGATCGATCAGACCTTCCAGAGGAATGTATATCTCGCACCTGGTTAATACAGATGAAGCACTGGCCTTTGGTTTTTGAATTTTTTCATCGACAATTAATTCCTCAACTCTGGCAAGTTTCTTAATATAATCAACCTGATGCTGAGCTACAGAAGAGGATTTAATATACGCTTTAATCTGCTTCGATGGCGGAATATTCATTTCTCCGCGTATTACTCTGATTGACGTAATAATATCCTGTACAAATTCCATTTCTTCTTCGGCCCTGGCATCTATTCTATCTTTTGCAGGCACAGGATAATCGGAGATTACGATACTTTCCCCTTCCTTTCTCTCCACGATCAACTGCCAGAGTTCTTCGGTTATAAAAGGCATAAACGGGTGAACTATCTTGAGGAGACCTTCAAACAGCATTAAAGATCTGGTCAATACCGCAGATTTTACCTCGTTGTCGTCTGAATATAGCCTGTTTTTAGAAAGTTCAATATACCAGTCGCAGAAGTCATTCCAGACAAATGCATAAACAATTTTTGAAGCAGTATTAATCTCAAACCTCTGCATAGCATCCTGAAGCTGAAACAGGGTTTTATTGAACCTGGAGATGATCCACCTGTCAGCAAAGTCAATATGCTTCTCTGCAAGACTGATGTCAAAAGGAATTGATTCGCGGTTCATCAATAAAAATCTGCCGGCATTCCATATCTTATTTGCAAAGTTCCTTCCCAGTTCACATTTCTCTGTACTGAATAAAACATCCTGCCCCATGGGAGCAAGATAAATTATGGTAAACCTTAGAGCATCTGCACCATAATCCTTTATTACATCAAGAGGATCAGGAGAGTTTCCAAGGGATTTACTCATCTTTCTTCCCTGGATATCTCTAATTACAGAAGTAAAATAAACGCTGCTGAATGGAATATCATCTTTAAAATGAAGTCCCGCCATAATCATCCTGGCGACCCAGAAGAATATAATATCAGGAGCCGTTACAAGTATATTTGTTGGGTAGAAATATTCCTGTTCCTCCTGTGTTTTAAATACTGCATGAGCCCACAGCCAGCTGGAGGCCCAAGTATCAAGTACATCCTCATCCTGCCTTAAATTAGCAGAACCGCAGTATGGACATTTCTCGGGCTTTTCAGCTGCTACTATGGGATTTTTGCATTCCAGCTTACAATGATCGTCTCCGACACAATACCATACAGGTATCCTGTGTCCCCACCATAACTGCCGTGATATACACCAGTCGCTTATATTTTCCATCCAGTGTTTGAAGGTCTTTACCCAATGGTCAGGGTAAAAATTCACATTACCTTTTTCAACAGCTTCAAGGGCAGGCTTTGCAAGCTCCTGCATCTTCATAAACCATTGCTCTGAGAGGTATGGCTCAATCGGTACCCCTCCTCTTTCCGAATAACCGATTTTTGTCTGGTAGTCTTCAATTTTTTCAAGAAGCTTAAGGTCCTCCATCCGGGCTACAACTTTTTTCCTGACTTCATATCGATCAAGATCCCTCAGGAAATCCGGGACATTACCATTTGTTGTTCCATCCTCATTAAAAATATTTATAGAATCCAGGTTATGTCTTTTACCCATTTCATAATCATTAGGATCGTGAGCAGGAGTAACCTTAACAACGCCTGTACCGAAATCCATATCTACATAATCATCCGCAAAGACTGGAATTTCTCTATCCGCTATGGGAAGCATAACCTTTTTGCCGATTAATGCTTTATATCTGTCATCATTCGGATTCACAGCTATCCCTGTATCACCAAGCATTGTTTCAGGACGCGTGGTTGCCACTACTATGTACACGCTGCTGTCTTTTAAGGGGTATTTAAAATACCAAAGCTTGCCGCTTACGTTGCGGTAAATTACCTCCTCATCAGAAATGGCTGACCGGGTTGCGGGATCCCAGTTCACCATCCGGTAACCACGGTATATTTTTCCTTCATTGTAGAGGATTACAAATGCTTTTATTACCTCTTTGTAATACTCATCATCCATTGTAAAACGTTCGCGTTCCCAGTCGCAGCTTACTCCGAGCTTTTTCAACTGCTGTATAATGATGCCGCCATATTTCTCCGTCCATTCCCAGCAGTACTTAATAAATTCATCCCTGCCAATGCTTTTTTTATCTATATCCTGGTCTTTAAGATAATTAGTTACCTTTGTTTCTGTAGCTATTGATGCATGGTCTGTCCCGGGAACCCAGCAGGCATTATATCCCTGCATCCTTTTCATACGTATAAAAATATCCTGTATCGTATTATTAAGTATATGTCCCATCGTAAGCATACCTGTAACATTAGGGGGAGGGATTACAATGGTGAAAGGTTCTTTTTTCTCAACAACTTCTGAATGAAAAAACTTGTTTTCAAGCCAGTACCAATACAATTTAGCTTCTACCGAAGCGGGATCATATGCCTTTGGAATATCGGTCAGAGACATTTCTTTCCTTTGTTTATAAACTGATTTTAAGTAGCAAATATAAGGAATTTTTTAATGGGGCATTGAGTAAAAATCGGGGATCACAATAGCTCTTTCAGAATAATAGAGCAGGCTTCTGGTGATATTCTTATAGGATATTAATAAATGATATACATATAGTTGGGAATTTTAACCTGAATTCCATGGTGCGGGCCGTGAAGATCACTCCACTGGTCTCCTACAGTACCGGCAATTATATATCCCTTTTCTGCAAGTTCTGATCTTTTATCAGATTTAAACTTTTCAGCCGTTTGTCCTGCGTATTCCGCTCCCTTAATAATCAAAGTATCAAATTGTGTATAACCGGCACTGATCAGGTTCTTAAATGTAGGCTCATACTGATATTCTTTTCTTCCTGTAACAAATATTATCTTAAAATTCCTTTTTAAAAGATAATTGTAAAGATCCAGAACTGCAGGAATAGCAGGAGCTTTGGCACTGTCAATCCACATATCAAAATATTTGGGGACATAGCCGAAATCCCATTTTTTATAAAAATCATAACTCGCAAGTGCAGTCTCATCAACATCAAAAACTACAGCGGAATTCTGCCCGGGTGTTACGCTGTTAAAGTTTTCTATAGCTTCATCAACTGCCTCCTGTGTATCAATTTCATATTTCCCGCTGTTATGATAATTGATTACCTCATCTTTTGCTATTCCAAGGTTAATAAGACTGACAGATCCGGGGGAACAATTCCAGTTTAATAAAGGAATTATTATAAAAAGGGGTAATAAAAAAGTTTTGAATTTTCTGACGGGTAAGTGTAATGCATCCATTTTTAAAATTTCTTTCCCTGAATTATTTCCCAAAGAAAAACATTAAAGGCCTTTCCAGTCTCTCCGCCCAGGCTGACTCATTGTGTTCCGCCTTCGGGGCATAAAAATAATCAATATTTGTTCCTATTAAAAATCCCTTTTCAGTAAGCAGGGCAAACATTCTTTGTCCCCTTGTCAAACCATCTTCACCATGATCAATATAAATTTTTATTCCCGGTTTGGGTTTGCTGCTTTCGCCGATGGTTTTAAATATCCTGTCGTTATCATAATAGAAGGAACTTGACATACACCCGGCCATCGAAAAAACAGCGGGATTTCTCCACACAATCAGCAGTGAAATTAACCCTCCCATTGAGGATCCCATTACTGCGGTGTTTCGGGCATCCGGGATTGTATTATAATTAGAATCTATAAACGGCTTAAGTTCTTCAATCATAAATTTCATATAATTACTTCCCTTTTCAGAATCACTGTATTCTTCAAGCCTGTCTTCGGTATTATTAATTCCAACAATTATTATTTCCTGCATCCGGCCGGTCTTAATCAACCTTGATACTGTTTCATCAACCTGCCAGTCAGTTCCTGAAAAAGAAGCTGCGGGATCCATCAGGTTTTGACCATCCTGCATATAAAGTACGGGGTATCTTTTACGGGAAAATGTGAGATATGTAGGAGGAAGCCAGACAAATACGTCTCTCTCACTATGTAAATAATCCGAACGAAACTTCTTATGGAATCTGATATCTCCGATAATTTTCTTTCTTCCCCGGTAAGTTTTAGGATTGGATTTTTTCCTGTAACGGTTTATTAAAAGCTCCTTTTCTCCCGGCATATCTAATTATAATTTGTTTTAAACGTGTAAATATAGAAATAGAGTATAAAATGACAAAAATAATTGATTCTCATCAATTTTCCTGAAGTTTTAGGGCACTTTAAATGGAATATTTATAATATTTTGCGGATTTTTAAACCTCATTCTTTTACAGTTTTTTAAGGAGAGATTGTTCAATATGGCAGTTATCAGACCCTTCAAAGCATTAAGACCTTCGAAAAATAATGCCGAAACAGTAGCCAGTGTACCATATGATGTTGTAAACAGAAAGGAAGCGAGGAAAGAAGCGGAAGGAAATCCGTTAAACTTTTTACGAGTTACCCGTTCTGAAATTGAGCTGGATGACAGTATTAGTCCTTATTCCGAAGAAGTCTATCAAAAAGCAAAACAAAACCTGGAAAAAATTAAAACTGAAGCTCCGCTTATCGTGGAGGATTCCCCACACTTCTACCTGTACAGACTCGAGATGAACGGAAATGCTCAGGTAGGGATAGCTGCTACATTCTCGGTAGATGATTATGAAAAGGATGTTATCCTTAAGCATGAAAAAACAAGACGCGAAAAAGAGGATGACAGGACGAATCATATTGTTACTACCGAAGCACAGACCGGGGTGGTATTCCTGACATACAGGGGAGTCGATGCTGTAAATAAAATCGTTGACGGTACGATGAAAAATAATAATCCTGAATATGATTTTACTTCAAAAGACAAGATCAGGCATACGTTATGGATCGTCCCTGAAAAATATAACGAGACTATAATCAGCGAATTCAGCAAAATAAAACACCTGTATATTGCCGACGGCCATCATCGTGCCGCCAGCGCTGCAAGGGCAAGGAATGTTAAGAAAGATAATAATAAAAACCATACGGGACAGGAGGAATATAATTATTTTATTTCGGTGATCTTTCCTGCTGAACAGCTTAACATCTTACCCTATAATCGTGTTGTTTCCGATCTTAATAATCTTTCCAAAGACGAATTCCTGAACAGGGTAAGTGAAAAGTTTGTTGTCGAAAAAACGGATGAGAAAGAACCGAATGAAAGAAGAAACTATGGTATGTTTCTCGACGGAGATTGGTATTTGCTTAAAGTTCGTGATTCTGTTCTGGCAAGTAATTCTCTTTCTAAATCTGTGGCCGAAACTCTTGATGTCAGTATCCTGCAGGATTTCCTGCTGAATCCAATCCTGGGGATTGACGATCCAAGAACAAATGAGCGGATAGATTTTATCGGCGGTATAAGAGGAACAAAGGAACTGGAGCGGCTTGTAAATGAAGGAGAGGCAGCGGTTGCATTTTCTTTGTACCCGGTTTCACTGGATGACCTGATGAATATATCCGATGCAGGAGAAATAATGCCTCCTAAATCCACCTGGTTTGAGCCTAAATTGAGGGACGGACTGCTTGTTCATACTATTTAATTATTAAACAAAAATATTAATCGAAAATCAGAAGGGAAGATCATAAAAATGGAAAATAGAATTTATAATTTCAGTGCGGGCCCTGCAATTCTGCCCGAGGATGTGCTTAAAGAGGCACAGGAAAATTTAATGTCACTTCCCGGTGTTGGAATGTCAATACTGGAAATCAGTCATCGTTCGAAAACTTTTGATAAAATTATCGGTGATGCCAAAGCTGACCTTAAGGAACTTATGGGTATCAGTGATGATTATTCTATATTGTTTCTTCAGGGCGGAGCAAGCCTTCAATTCTCAATGGTTCCTCTGAATCTTATGCCTCCCGCAAATAAAGCCGACTATATAGTAACCGGCAGCTGGTCAAAGAAAGCCGTTAAGGAGGCAAAGAGAGTCGGTACTGTCAATATAGCGGCAACCTCAGAAGAAGGGAAATTCAAAAGAATTCCTAAACAGGATGAACTTAAACTTGACCCCAAAGCTTCTTACGTTCATTTTACCTCAAATAATACGATCTATGGAACTGAATTTCATTATGAACCTGAAACCGGGAATGTTCCTCTTGTCTGCGACGCTTCTTCCGATATCCTTTCAAGAAAGATAGATGTCAATAACTATGCATTGATATATGCCGGTGCCCAGAAAAATATGGGGCCTTCCGGTGTTACTTTTGTAATTATCCGCAAAGATATTGCTGAAAGAAGCAGCGATTCCCTGCATACAATGCTGAACTATAAAACACACATAGACGCTGACTCTCTTTACAACACACCTACGGTATTCGGTGTATATATCATTGGTCTTGTTACGAAATGGCTTAAAAAGAATGGCGGCCTGGATGCAATGTATAAAACGAATAAAGAAAAGGCTGATGACCTATACAAATGCATAGATGAAAGCGGCGGATTTTATAAAGGCCACGCGGAAAAAGACAGCCGCTCATTAATGAATATAACTTTCAATCTTAATTCTGAAGATCTCGAAAAGAAACTTGTTGATGAAGCCTCTAAAAACGGGTTCAGCGGACTGAAAGGACATAGATCAGTAGGTGGAATAAGAGCATCAATTTATAACGCTTTTCCTAAAAAGGGAGTTGAAGACCTTGTAAATTTCATGAAAGATTTTCAGAAAAAGAACGGTTAATCGTATATATATAATTATCCCGGGAGGCCTACAATGAAGGCATTATTATTTTCATCCTTTTGCCTGATTCTTTTGATCATTTCCTGCGCAAAGGAAGAGAAAAAACTTGAAGTTTTTAATGCCGAGGCGTTCGCTTATGACCTGGGTGACAGCTGGGAGGTTGACGCTACTACAAGGGTTAAGGGTTTAAAACAAAACGAGACTGATAATAAATTCAAAGCAACCCTCAGCTACGATATCGACTTAGTAAAGCCTGCCGGAGATACGGTTAAGGCCCTGATAAGTAAAACGGAGGATAAGATCAATGATGAAGAAGTTGCGGATGTTCCCGTCGAGATCCAATTTGATCTTGATTCAACTTACAGAGACGGTGATTATAAAATAATATTTAATATAAAAGATGCTGAAACGGGGCAGACCGCTTCAGCATCTGCTCCTTTTAGTCTTAAAAAGGATTAGACTCAAGAGCTAATCCTTTTCATAACTTAATCTGGTGTTCATAGAAGTACCTTCATTCTCACCTTCAAGTAAAACTATCATAGAATCATCAGCTGTATGTTTATATGTGATATCAGCGGGATATCCCTCTTCCTGGTTCTTAAAAACCGCTAAAGAATCAGTGACTTCAGTAAGTTTTAACGTCAGCTGCTGATTGCCGGAAAGTTTGATAATATAATAGACCTGGTTGTTATTTTGTTCGATCCGCATATCCTGGGAATATACCCTTCTGCCGTTTTCATCAGTTGTATAACTTATTCCTTCTATAAGCCGGAAATTTTTTTTATGCCAGCTTTCATAGAGTTTTGCATCACCCTGTTTTCCCCGCCAGATATTCTCCATCCAGAGTAGTTTATTAAATCTTCCAAGATCTTCGGTTTTCTGCTCCTGTGAATCACATCCGGATACTATTGCAATAAGGAGCAGGATTATTAAGAGTATATTTATTTTTAAAACTTTCATATTCCATTCTCATTGTTACAGAATAATCTAAAGGATACGTGTATGGATTAATGTGAAATGAAAAACAAAGGATCAGAATTGTGAGAAGTGCTGAAATGATATTTTAATTGTGATTAAAGTATTTTTCAGGAATAGGTTTTCTTCCTGCATAACCTTTATCGGTCTCATGATAGAAGCTGATGTTTTCCTCGTCACTTCTCCAGCAGAGGAAAACTTCCTTTCCGTATATTATAGCCGGAAAATCTACCAGTCCGATGGAAAAATTCCAATCTTTGTAGAAACACCCTATCTCTTCTAGCTCCGCCATAAAACCATTCAGATCATTAACCATCTTTTTAACTTCCGGGTCTGATTCAATTACACCGTCTTTATCTTCGGTAAGAAGCCTTATCTCACGGGAGGTCTTAATAATATCTTCAACAATTTTTCTAACAAGAGGAAGAGTCCTGTGAGCTTCTTCAGGCGAAAAATATCTGGTAGCAGTAATCATTTATATGTCATTCCTTCCTTGCATTAACCTTCTTAAAATTACAATTTTATTTGTTCAAAAAAAGTTCAAAATTATCACAATTTATTATGCGGTCAGTATATCTTGCCTCAAATCAAAATTATAAACATGGTAAATTTATATGATTATTATCATATAAGATTATTATTTGGAATGTACAGGAAATTTCTTGTTTCGGCATTATATATTATTATAGCCGGATTAGGCTTTATAGACAGCTTCGCAACCAGAATTGATGCATCTGACCGGGAACTTAACAGGCTCCAGGAGGCAAAAAGCTGTTCATTTCCCATTGCTGCGGTCGGCGACCTTCAGAGAACCTCCTTATGGGAATACATGATGGGAAGGGAAAGTAACGATTTTGAAAGAAAAGAAATAATTGAAAATATTTCAGAAAATAATCCAGGTTCTGTGGTTTTGCTCGGCGACATGGTCTTTGAAGGAGATAACATCGACCACTGGAAGTACTTTGACAGCGTAATGACTCCTTTGACAAAAAAGAATATTCCACTCTTCCCTGTTATCGGCAATCATGAATATTGGGGTAAGAACCGGATCGCTCTCCAGTACCTCACAGAAAGATTCCCTGTGTTGAAGGGAAGTCATTGGTATACTGAAAGATGCGATAGCGTTGCATTGATATTTCTTGATTCTAACGACCTGGAATATTCCAGTGAGGAATGGCAGAGTCAGATCGACTGGTTCAAAAATAAACTCCTCCTGTATGATAATGACCCGTCCATTAGAGGGATACTCGTATTCGCACATCACCCTCCTTATACAAACAGCCTGATCACAGGTGATGAAATGCAGGTTCAGCTTGGTTTTGTGCCCGCTTTCGATAAATCCCCCAAAACTCTGGCTTTTATTACGGGACATGCACATACATATGAAAGATTTATTGAAAAGGGGAAAACTTTCATAGTTTCAGGTGGAGGCGGCGGGCCCAGAGTAATACTAAAAACACGCGGAAATAGTCATCAAGATTTTTATAAGGGTCCTTCCCCAAGACCTTTTAATTATCTACTTATTGACAGGGAGGCAGGAGGGCTAAGTGTCACTGTAAAGGGTGTAAAAAAAGGAAGCACTGATTTTTATACGCTGGAACACTTTACTCTCCACTTTAGTAAATAATTTTAAAAATGATGAAACTAAATGCGGTTTTTTGCTTCTAACCAAGTAGAGATTGTATTTAAACCGGAGTAATAATGGATTTTTTATGGCTTAAGAAAAGAATTGATGAATCGGGTATTTCATACCAGGAGTATATTAAAAAGACTGCAGATGAAATTTCAGGGATAAAAATTGACGACCTTACCCCCTCAGAATTAAAGCGATTAAACATTAAGTCTCTTAACCTTCAAAGGAACAGCAGGATCACCAGACATTATAAACCCGGTGATGAACTAAGCAGAATTTTAGAGGGAATTTCCGAACCGCAGTTATGGATGGTAATTACAGAAAGCTGGTGCGGTGACTCAGGTCAGAATCTTCCTTACATTGCAGTTATGGCAGAGCAAAATCCTTTAATAGACCTGAATATAATCTTGCGTGATTCTAATCCCGATATAATGTATCAATTTCTCTCTAATGAGACGCGGAGCATTCCCATTCTAGCTGCGTTCAGTTCTACAGGAGACGAGCTTTTCCGCTGGGGTCCAAGGCCGGGAGCTGCGGTTGGCTTAATAAATCAGTGCAAATCAGAAGGAATGGAAAAAGCTGAATGGATAGAGAAACTGCATTTCTGGTATGCAAAAAATAAAGGCTGCGAGCTGGAAAAAGAATTTTTAGAGACTGTCTCAAAAATCGGAAAATGTCAACCTGAACTTGTTTCAGGTTCTCATTCAGCTTCGAAACCGAATAATTAGATTCCGAAATGAACCTGCCTGCCGGCAGGCGGGTTCGGAATGACAGTTATGAGACAGTCTCTATGAAATCTATTTTTCATTCATAAAAGGATACTTCCAGTCCTTCGGGGGAACAAAAGTTTCCTTTATAGATCTTACAGTCATCCATCTTAATATATTCATTCCACTTCCTGCTTTATCATTAGTACCAGAAGCTCTTCCGCCTCCGAAAGGCTGCTGACCGACAACAGCGGCGGTCGGTTTATCATTTATATAAAAATTGCCGGCTGCGTCTCTCAGCTTATCAGACATCTTTACGAGGATTTCTCTGTCCTGCGACCAGATTGCTCCGGTTAGTGCATAAGGAGAGGTATTATTACAAAGCTCCAGGGTTTCATCAAATTTATCATCTTCATAAACATAGATGGTCAGAACCGGTCCGAAGATTTCCTCCTGCATAGATTTAAATTTTGGGTCAGTAGTTACAATTGTGGTCGGTTCTATGAAGTAACCTTTCTTATTATCACAATTACCGCCCGTAATAATCTCTGCGTTCTTTGCATCCTTTGCATAATCGATATAAGATTTAATACTTTCATAAGCGCCCTTATCAATAACTGCTCCCATGAAGTTTGTAAAATCTTCTGTATCTCCCATCTTTATCTTTCCGACTTCAGCCGTATATTTCTTCTTGAACGCATCCCAGATTGATTTAGCAATGTACATTCTTGATGCTGCTGAACATTTTTGACCCTGATATTCAAAAGCACCTCTGATAGCTGCTACAACCAAGGCATCAACGTCAGCTGACTTGTGGGCAAAAATGAAGTCTTTACCTCCCGTTTCACCGACGATTCTCGGGTAGTATTTGGAGTTCTGGATATTATCACCGATAGTCTTCCACATTCCCTGGAATACTGCTGTCGAACCGGTAAAATGCACACCGGCAAGATCAGGACTAGCCATAACAGGGTCGCCTACCTGGCTTCCTGAACCGGGAATAAAATTAATAACTCCTTTGGGTAATCCCGCTTCTTCCCATAATTTCATGAGGAAATACGCTGAATAAACTGCGCTTGATGCAGGTTTCCAGAGTGTAACATCACCAACAATAGCCGGCGCGGTGGGCAGATTTCCTGCGATGGAAGTAAAGTTAAATGGGGTCACCGCAAAGATAAAACCTTCAAGAGGGCGGTATTCCATCCGATTCCACATTCCTGTCGGAGAATATGGCTGATCGCCCATTATCTGTGTCATATAGTAAGTATTAAAACGCCAGAAATCAATCAATTCGCAGGCAGAGTCAATTTCAGCCTGGTACACGGTTTTTGACTGTCCCAGCATCGTAGCTGCATTAACAGTTGCACGCCAGGGACCGGATAATAGTTCGGCAGCCTTATGAAAAATCGAGGCTCTGTGTTCCCATGGCATTTCTGCCCAGCCTTTCCTTGCTTCAAGGGCGGCCTCTATAGCCATTTTTACTTCTTTTTCACCGGCCTTATGATATACACCTAGTTTTTTCGAAAGGTTGTGCGGAACTCTGATCTCGGCAGTTTTTCCGGATTTGACCTCCACTCCTCCGATGATTAAGGGAATTTCTATTTCTTTCGACTGTAATTCCGAAAGTTTTTTCTTTAATTCTGCTTTTTCGGAACTTCCGGGGGCATAATTTAATATTGGTTCATTTATGGGTATTGGTAATTTGAAATATGCATTTGACATCTATTTTCTCCCTCTTCGCTTATATGGAAGTTTATAGTTTTTTTGATTTTTGAACTATAAAATTACGGCTTTAATGCCTCATCTTCAATGAATAATAATATGAAGCAGATGCAGCTGGTAAATCAAACAACCTTCAGGGTAAAATAAAATTCTGTTTCTTTACCGGGCGAAGATTTTACACATATTTCGCTTCCGTGCAGATTGATTATAGATTTAACGATAGAAAGCCCCAGTCCGGTCCCTCCTGTTTTCCGGCTTCTTGATGTTTCAATTCTGTAGAACCTGTCGAATATTTTACCCTTATCTTCTTCACAAATTCCTTCCCCCTTATTAATGACCGAAATCTTAACATTTTTTCCTGATTTGTACATGTTTATAATGATCGGCTCATCTTCATAACCATATTTAATCGCATTTTCTATCAGGTTCGTCATTACCTGCCTGACAAGACCGGGATCAGCTTCAACCTGAATATCATCATCGGCTTCCAGAACAAGTCTGTTGTTCTTATCTGATGATAAATACCCTAGAGTATCAATAGTTCTCTCCAGGAATTCTTTAAGATCAACCTTCTCAAGATTAGCCTTTATAAGCTTATTATCAAAACGTGAGATCAGAAATAATCGGTCCACTATATTTATTAACCGCAGCACTTCTTCATAATTACTTTTAAGTATCTCCCTATATTGTTCAGGTGTTTTAGGATGACGCAATGCAACTTCAACCTCTCCTCTTAAGATTGTGAGAGGAGTCTTCAGTTCATGTGAAGCAGCTATTGAGAACTGATTCATATAATCAATTGATGTTTTTATCCTTCTGATCATTCTGTTCATAGTATGAACGAGTCTGCCGTATTCATCATTAAATTCTTCACCGGGTATTTTTTCATCCAGATTCTGGGTTGTTATCTCATCTGTTCTTTTAGTGATTTTATCTATTCTTTTAAGAGAGCCGGCAGAAAGGATTGAACCGCCGACAATTGACAAAATAAAGAAAAGAGGGGCAATTAGTATATAAATATCTGTCAGGCTCGTAAGGGTTCCCTCAATCAGGTGAGAAGGATAAGCTACCGTTATCTTATAATTATTCTTCTTTAAATATGCTGTCCTTATTGGAAATTCTGACAGCCGGTTGTTAAGGATATTTTTAATGATAATTTTATCCCCGGGGATTTCAGGAAAAGGAATCTTCTGATCTATCAGGTTCTGGGTCTTAAACAGCATTTTACTATTTAACTCAACCTGCACATAACTGTTTCTCGGGTTTGAAAGCCACAGCTTCGAAAATCAGGTCATAAACTAGCTCATCTGCAGAAGAATACACAGAATCAGGCTGGAAGCTTGAAAGGTCAATTTTACTTTCCTCAACGAAATTATATATCATTCCTGCCTGTTTTGACAGTGATCTATCGAGATCATTCTCCAGGTTATGTTTCAGGTAAAGAAAGACCGTTATTCCGATTATAATTTCGAGGGTAAGAAATAATCCCGAGTACCATAAGGTGGTTTTGAATCTCGTGGATTTAACGATATCTTTTATTTTCACAAGTTTTCTTGACTTATTCACCGTATAATACCCTTTTCCTTCAAGCTTTACAAAAAAAAAGGAGAGCTTCAGTATTGCTCTCCTTGCCCTCCTTTTATCTACCGGGTAATCATTCGCTCCTATTTAACCAGTCATAAACTTCTCTTTTTTCTATCCTACTCAAAGGAGGTGATAAATATATTGAACCAACGACCTCAACTTACTCGTTGAATATTAAACTTTCCTTAAAGTTCTATTAAAATTTATTAATTTTATTCTTTTAAGATATACCCGACGCCGCGGATTGTATGGAGGAGAGGATTATTGAATTGTCTGTCAATTTTATTGCGCAGCTTATTTATATAAACATCAATTACATTTGTGTCTGAATCAAAATGATAATCGTACACATGTTCGGAAAGCAGGGTTCTTGAAACCACATGGTTTTTATGCCTTAAAAGGTATTCGAGAATAGAATATTCTTTAGGAGTAAGGGTAATCTCAATTCCTGAACGTATAACCTTATGAGATTGTGTATCCAGTACAAGATCGGCAGCCTTTAATTCAACCGACTTATTTTTTTCGTTTCTTCTTAAAAGCGCCCTTATACGGGCAAGCAGTTCTTCAAAGGCAAAAGGTTTGGTAAGATAATCATCGGCCCCGGAATCGAGTCCTTCTACTTTATTCTCAACTGTATCTTTGGCAGTAAGCAGGAGCACGGGAGTACTTATTTTTTCAGCCCTTATCTCTTTAAGGATAGTGAATCCATCTTTTATAGGAAGCATTACATCCAAGATCATTAAATCATAGTCCTCACCGAAAGCAAATCTTAAACCTTCTTTCCCATCATAGGCAACATCGACGGTATAATATTCCTCCTCAAGCCCTTTCTTTATAAAAGAGGCTACTTTTTTCTCATCTTCAATCAAAAGAATTTTCATAAATGAAAAATATAAAAAAAAGGAGAGTTTTTACACTCTCCTTTAAATCTACAGCTCATAACTGCAAATTTATTTTTTTTGAGGAGTATTGCTCTCTTTTTTCTGTATCTTCTTTTCCATCTTTTTATGATGAACTACTTCCTTCTTCTTCGTCTTTTGGGAAGGTTCATTTTTTAAATTTTTCCTGTTTTTAACTGTACTGGTATTTTTTGTAACTTTTTTATCGCCTGTTTTAACCGCATCATCCTTAATTACCCTCATCTGATGCATTTTAGCCGGTTTGGTAAGCTGTTTTTCATGGGTTTGTTTTGTATTCTTGGCAGAGGTCACCGGTTTTTCCTGTGCGAAACTTACAACACTCATACTCAAAAATACCAGGGCAACAAAAAGCGAAAAAATTAAATGGGTTTTCATATTTTTACCTCTAAAAAGTCTTCATTATCAAAGCTTATTAATTACGAGTGAAATCTATTTTAACCAGATGAATAACATCTTAAAAAAGGATTAAAAAAAATTAATGTGATAATAATAATTACTTTTTAGACGGCCCTGTAACCAATATTTTATTTTCATTCTTTGCCTCACCTCACCTCTGTGACTGGTCTAATATTTTTAATCTTTTATAATATCTATATACAAGAAGAAATAATATGGTTGTGTTTAATGCGTGCTTTTTGTCGGGAACCGTGAAACTAAAAGAAAAGAACCAAAGAAATCTATGGGGATATGATGACAATATTGAAAAAGACCGTGGAAGAGAAGAAAAACGCAGCATAAGTAAAGATGAGGAGAATAAGATGAATAATTATGAAAATAGAAGGCTAAACTATTTAGCCTGGGAATTGGTGCTTATAATACTGATTGTATGGATGGGAATGCAGATAAACACGTATAAAACTGATAATAGTTCATATACGGGAATGGTGATTACTGAAAATGGTCCTGAAGATGAAATTGCGGTAAAACTTTCAATGTTTGTAGAATTTGTGAAAAAACATAAATCAACCGATCCGGACCTGGACCGGAAATACGTTAATAAAGGATTGATTTACCTTTCAGGTGTTTTGAATGCAATGATACAAAACCATTACCAGAATAATACGGGAATGAAAGTTCAGCGGGAAAAATTGCTGAATATAAATTTGAAAATACTGAATACCGACTCCTTAACTGCAGAGAATCTTAAAGCATCCTTATTAACAGCTTCAAAGATTATTGCCCGGATTCAGTCGTATGAATTTCCGGATTTATCTGACGCCTCAAAGAATCTTATAAATTCAGTCATGGAAATTGAACAGGATGAGACATTTGACATACTTAAATTCAGAACAGCCGACTTTTTTGAAAAATCAAGTAATATCTTTATTGCCATGGCGATCATAAATGCACACAGAAATAATGAAATAAGAAATGATTTCTATAACATTAGAAGTTCCTGATGGTTATTGACTTAGTGCTGCGATTATATGATATTCGGATAAACACCCTATTTATAATTTTTACGTCAAGGAGATTCTATGATTGCTCCAGCCATTATGTTTGCTGTAAGTTTTTTATTTGGACTGCATATCTTATTTAACCTTTTCACCGGAAAAGACGCTCCAATTGCTTCTGTTGTACTCCACATTTTTGCTTTTCTGTCCGGTTTCATGATCATAAATATTCCGGGCGATCTTTATAAAGGAGGCGATCTTACAGCAGCTGCTATATTAACCTGGCTCGCGCTTTTTATCGGAGCGGTTTTCCTGTTCAAAGATGTACTGTCAAAAAATCGGCCTTCTTCCATTTTAGGAGTTGTCTATATCCTCCTCATCGGTGCAGGAACAATTTTTATTCTCAGTTATTAAAAAGTTTTTTATGTCTTTAAAAAAGTATAAAGAAAAGAGAGATTTTAAGAAAACCCCGGAACCTGCAGCCGGCAAAAAATCAAACAGCAATGCATTAATTTTTGTAATTCAAAAACATAATGCTACAAATCTGCATTATGATTTCAGACTTGAAGTTGATGGTGTGCTTAAAAGCTGGGCCGTACCAAAAGGCCCGTCGCTCAATCCGTCAGACAAACGACTTGCTATGATGGTTGAAGATCATCCCTTTGATTATAAAGATTTTGAAGGGATTATTCCCAAAGGAGAATATGGCGGAGGTGAAGTGATTATATGGGATAACGGGACGTATCATGCTCTCTCCACCAAAGATAAGAAGGAATCAGAACGACTGATGCGTGAGGGAATTGATAAAGGTGAAATTAAGTTTGTACTTGAAGGCCATAAATTAAAGGGCGAATTCGTCCTCGTTAAAATGAAGGGTAGGGGGGAAAACGCCTGGTTATTGATCAAGCATCGTGATGACCATGCATCAAAAGAGAATATCCTTGAAATGGAGAATTCGGTAGTATCAGGAAAAAGCATTGAAGATCTGCAGAACGGTGGTGAAAAAAAAAAGTCCCTGAATTAACCTCTTCTGTTAAAAAATATCTGAATAAAGCTCCTTCGAAAAAGTATCCCCATAAAATAAGTCCCATGCTTGCAACCATGGTTGATGAACCATTCAACGATGAGAATTGGATTTTCGAGATTAAATGGGATGGGTACCGTGCGATTGCTGAAATACAGAACGGTGAGGTGGATTTATATTCAAGAAACAATAATTCTTTCAATCTGAAATATAGACCTATTGTAATTGCATTGAAGACTGTAGATAAAGACATGATACTGGACGGAGAAATTGTGGTGCTTGATGAGGGGGGAAGGGACGATTTTCATAGTCTCCAAAATTTCAGCAAAGCGGGAAAAGGTCAGCTTATATACTATGTTTTTGATCTAATATATTTAGCCGGAAAGGATTTGACCGGCCTTCCCCTTATGGCACGCAAAGATATATTAAGAAACATTTTACCTGATATTCACCCGGTAAGGTACAATGACCATATACTCAAAGACGGTAAGACTTTCTATAACCTTGCTAAGGAAAAACGGCTTGAAGGAATAATAGCAAAAAACATTCATAGTAAATATTATCGTAATAAAAGATCAAAAGAATGGCTGAAATTAAAAATAAAAAAACGCCAGGAGGCGATTATAGGAGGTTATACTAAACCTAAAGGAAGCCGGAATTATTTTGGGGCATTAGTCCTTGGAGTTTATAATGATCAAGAAGAACTGGAATATATAGGTCATACAGGCGGAGGTTTTACTGAGGAGGATCTGAAACAGATGTATAACAGGATGAAACCGCTTGAGCAAAAAGACTCACCTTTTATTAAAAAACCCAAAACGAATATGCCGGCGGTCTGGTTAAAACCGGAACTTTTATGTGAAGTTGAGTTCTCCGAGTGGACCGGCGAGGGTATGATGAGGCACCCTGTTTTTATGGGACTTCGTGAGGATAAAAAGGCTGAAAATGTCTTCCATGAATTACCGCATAAGAAAAGCAATCCCAAAACAGATAGATCCGGAAAAAAGGCGACCATTAATTCAAAGGTGCTGAAATTAACAAACCTTAATAAGGTTTATTGGCCTGATGAAGGCTATACAAAAGGCGACCTTATAGAGTATTATGCGAAAATAAGCGGCTATATCCTACCCTATCTCAAAGATCGGCCCGAATCATTATTAAGGCATCCCAATGGAATCAATGGTGAAAGTTTTTTCCAGAAGGATATAGCGCAGCTCAATGCAAAATGGCTGAAGACGAAGAACATTTTTTCTGAATCCAATGATAAAAACATTAAATACCTGGTCTGTAACGATGAGGAAGCTTTGTTGTACATGGCAAATCTTGGCTGTATCGAAATTAATCCCTGGTTTTCCAGGATAGATAACCTTGAGAATCCGGATTATTTTGTAATAGATCTTGATCCTGAAGAAATTGAATTTGATAAGGTTATTGAAACAGCCCAGTGTGTAAAGGAGGTGCTGGATGAGGCAGGTGCCGAGAGCTTCTGTAAAACTTCAGGCGCTACGGGACTACATATTTATGTCGCCCTGGGAGCAAAATATGATTATGATACTGTAAAAGAATTCGCATATATTATTGCCAGGCTTGCTAACGATAAAATACCGGGGATAACAAGCCTTGAAAGGAGTCCCTCAAAAAGGAAAAAAAAAGTTTACCTTGATTATCTTCAGAACAGAAGAGGCCAGACACTGGCAGCACCATACAGTGTAAGGCCAAGACCGGGTGCTCCGGTTGCAACACCCCTTGATTGGAGTGAGGTAAAAAAAGGAATAAAACCCTCAGATTTTAATATCAAAAATATCTTCAGACGGCTGGGTCAGAAAGGTGATATTTTTCAGAAAATCTTATCTGAAGGAATCGATATACAAAAGTGTATCGATAATCTCCAGGACTGATTGTTCTCTTGTTTTTTGCGTCTTACTTAAGGTGACGTTGGAAGTAATCAAAATATACATTCAGCATAAGCATATAATTAGTCATACCGTAGAATGCCCCATGTCCACCCGGCGGGTAGATCCTTAAGTCAGCATCCTTACCGGCATTAGTTAATGCTGTAAGCAGCTGCATTGTGTTCTGAACATGAACGTTATCATCCATAGTGGAGTGTACAATCAACAAATTTCCGTTAAGGTTTCCAGCATTATAGACATTAGAGCTTTTATCATAACCTTCGGTGTTTTCATTTATTAGTCCCATATACCGTTCGGTATAAATATCATCATACAGCCTCCAGTCGGTAACGGCTGAATTTGCTATACCGGTCTTAAATATCCCGGGATGCATCAGCATCGTATAGATTGCAATATATCCGCCATAACTGCCTCCCATTATAGCGGTCCGGCTTGTATCAACATATGGAAGTGTGGAAAGATAACCCATTGCCTCGGTAAAATCATTACTTTCCCATTTTCCAAGATGCCTGTATACTACTTTCATAAATTGACTGCTGTAATTGCCATTCCCGCGGCTATTAATGTCAATTATTATATAACCATTCTGTGCCAGCCACTGACGCCAGCCGTCGGTTTCAAATGCATTGAATACTCCTTGCGAACCAGGACCGCCGTATACGTCAAAAACCACCGGATATTTCCGGGTGGAATCAAAATCAAAAGGAAGAACCATCTCGCCGTCGAGTCTTGTGCTGTCACTTGTGTTAAAACTGAAAAGCTTCGAAGGAGAATACTTATGAAATTTAATAAACCGGACTACTCCCTCATTATCTTCAAGCCTGGTAATTAAATTTCCGTTCGTATTCCATAATTCCACCTGTTTGGGAGTACTTACATTTGAGTAAATATCAATATAGTAATTTGCGTTCGGAGAAAGATTAAATGAATGCCTGCCGGGTTCTTTTGAAATTTTATGTTTTCCATTTCCATCAAAACCTATCGAGTATAGATCCCTTTCAAGGGGGGATACTTCAGTTGAAGTATAATAAATCAGCTGCTTTTCGGGATTAATACATTCAATACTCGTAACAGTCCATTCACCATTTGTAACCTTATTTATCAATCTGCCATCATAATCATACCGGTAAATATGCTGGTATCCATCTTTATCGGAGATCCAGAAAAATTCTTCAATATTATCCGGGAAATAAATGAATTCCAAAACACCCTCGAAGAAACTGTTTATATCAACCCAGCTTTCTGACTGTTCTTCAAGAATTAATTTTTTACTACCGTCTAAAATGTTAAAAAAGTAGAGCCTCATATCATTCTGTTTTCTGTTCAGCGTCATTACAGCCAGCTGATTCGGTACACTTGTCCAGTAAATCCTCGGAATATATTCTTCATCAACATCCAGCCATATTCTGTTTCCGTCAGTAACATTTACAACTCCTATTTTAACCTTTGCGTTCGGATCACCAACAAGTGGAACTCTGAACTTCACATAATCCGGATGCTGAGTCTCATAATTCGTCATTTGAAAGACAGGCTCATCACTTTCATCAACCTGCCAGTAAGCAATGTATTTGCTGTCGTGCGACCATTCCCACCCTTTAGCTATGTCAAACTCTTCTTCATAGACCCAGTCGAAATGACCATTGTAAACTGTATCTGAGGCATCGTCAGTAAGAGGCTTTTCGAGTCCATCTTTAATATCATAAACATACAAATTGCCTTCACGCTCCACACCGACAAGAGTTCCATCAGGTGAGAGTTCTGCTGTACGTGCATCCTTGACTACCAGTTTTAAGGTTTTTTCTTCTGTTGAATATAGATAATAATCTGAGACTCCGGAGTAGCGGTGTAAGGATCTGAAGTTCGTCTCAAATAATAAATACCTGAAATCATCCGACCATTTGTAGGATCTGTAATTAAAGGGTTCACCGGTTGATGGAAATGTCATTTCTCCTGTATTTAAAAGTAATTTATCCTTTTGCGATCCGGGAAAATACTGCCTTATCTCCTTGTGCCCGGTTTCCGTATTCCTTACGGTGTAAGAATAACTTTTTCCATTTTCCATCCACTGAACGTTTTGAGGACCGGAGCTTCCCCTCAGGATGTGTGTGGCAGAGACAGCTTCCGCTATGTCGGAATACTTTTCTTTTACCTGACCCATGGTGAGGATATTGCAGGCTATAAGCATAGAACTGAAAAGAATTATAAACGGCGAAGGGATTTTTTCTGGCATGTTTATCTTTCTATTTTTGTACTGCTAAATTATTAAAAAGTACAACCTTAATTAAGCCCCGGAAAAAACATTTGCATACTGACAACAGAGAATCCCTCACCCTAAAGAAAATATTTGTTTTCTGGATGCCTCTGGCCGCAACATGGCTGATGATGTCAGTAGAGGGACCCTTCCTGTCGGCTTTAATTGCGAGGTTAAGTGAACCAAAATACAACCTCGCTGCTTATGGAGTAGCATACTCTTTTGCATTGATCATAGAAGCTCCGGTAATTATGATGATGAGCGCCTCCACTTCACTTGTAAGAGATTTCCATTCATTCTCCAAACTTAGAACATTCACATATACGCTCAACCTGCTTGTTACTATGGGAATGATTATACTGATCATCCCGGCCGTTTTCTATTATATAGCACTTAATCTTATCGGCCTGCCCAATGAAGTAGCTGAACTTACCCATACAGCGTTGATTATACTGCTTCCCTGGCCCGGGGCTATCGGTTACCGAAGGTTCTACCAGGGAGTTCTGATAAGGAATAACCTTACAAAAAGAGTGGCGTATGGAACGATTGTACGATTAACTTCGATGGGGCTTACTGCCCTGGTTCTTTATTTATTTTTTAAGGTCGATGGTGTAATTGTGGGTGCTTCCGCACTTTCCGCGGGAGTTACAGCTGAAGCTGTCGCAAGCAGGTTTATGGCTTCGCCAATTCTGAAAAAAATTAAATCAGAAGTATCGCTGGACGATAATCAACTTGACCATAAAGAAATATTTAATTTTTACTACCCCCTGGCACTTACGTCAATGATTACTCTTGGGGTACAGCCGCTGGTTACATTTTTTATGGGACAGAGCCCGATGGCCCTGGAGTCGCTGGCTGTACTGCCTGTGCTTACATCCTTTGTCTTTATTTTCAGAAGCCTCGGTTTATCGTACCAGGAAGTAGTAATAGCTCTGCTTGGTGAGAACAGGGAAAATTATAATATTCTGAAAAAATTCGCAGTTATACTGTCTATCTGCCTGGGAGGAGTTCTTCTCATAATTGCTTTTTCTCCCCTGGCTGATATCTGGTTCAACGACGTATCCGGTTTATCAACAGAGTTAACCATCTTCAGCATCATTCCACTTAAGATTATGGCTGTTTTCCCAATGCTGACAGTATTGATAAGTTTCCAGCGGGCGCTGTTGGTGGATGCCAGAAAAACTAAACACATAACTCTTGCTACGGTAATTGAATTCAGCGGAATTGTTATTGTTCTGATGATTGCTGTGAAGCTGCTTACTGTTGTAGGGGTGATTGCGGCTACTGCAGCCTTTGTGCTGGGAAGGATTTCTGCGAATATCTACCTGGTCAGACCGGCCTCTAATGTTATCCGGAATGCGGAAAACAAACTGATCCAGGTTGATTAAATTCATTTAAATAGTTTCTGTATTACTTCCCGGGCTTTTTCAGGCTGATTGTTTTTATTATATGCCTCAGCCAGGCTGGAATATATATCTTCAATTTCACCAGGAGTAAACTTATCGCTACTCTGCTGATTTCTTTCAAGTGAGCTGTTGAGGAACTGGATAGCCACATCAGGCTTCCCAAGAAGCAGTTCTGTTTTTCCTAGCTTATATTCAATATACTGATTTGCATTGAATCTATTAGCTTTCAAATAGTATGCTTCAGCCTGCTCATAATTACGGAGCTGAAGAGACATATCACCAGCAAGTTTAAGAACCATAGGATTATCTGCATCCGAAACAAGGATTGCCCTGAGTTCTTTCAGAGATTTTGCATAATAGCCGAGGGTAAGGTAGTACTTTGCAAGATTTAAGTGAGATGCAGCCCAGGACGATTTATGAAGCACGGCATATTCATAAGCAAGCTGCTCTAAAACAGTTTTAGGAGTGAAATTAAAAGCAGAATCTGATTTTGTAAAAGGGGGTCTGCTCTTCAGTTCCATAATTTTAATGGTGCCTATCAAACTGTCTAAATCAGTGATTGCGCTTTTTGCCCATATAAGGCTGTCGCTTTCTTCCGGATCCTGCAGGGGACCAAGCAGGTTATGCTTCTTAATACTTTCATACCATGTTTTTGCAAGAAGAAAGTATCCCTGGATGTTGGGATGAACATGATCAACAAGCAGTTCCGAACCTATTATATCGTTTGACGAATTCTTTTAAACATCTGTCTGACATCTGCCACGGGGATTTTATATTCACTCCCCAGGCTGAATATTATCCTATTAAATTCTGACGGGGCTCTGAACCGCAGTCCATCCAGGTCGGCAGCTAATGAATACTGTGCTTCTGCCTCCTTATAACGGCCTGATTCCTCAAGACATTTCGCAAGGCCATAATGGAAATTTGCAGGCATTGGGTCATCCGTAATTGCCCGGGTAAATAAATCTTCTGCTACAGAGTATTTCCCGGCATTCATACTATCAACACCGCTTTTGAAAAGGTTCTCTGAACGGTTTTTAAGTGAATCACTTAAACCATCAGAATGAAAAGAAACAAACGGAGGCAGGCTGTTTTCGTTTCTTACAAGGCTGGATATTAACACGGGGATATTGTTTTCGCGTGCAGTATTGATTACTTCATGGTAATTTTCACGGAAGGTATGAACCCCTGTCTTATAATCGTCGCTGTCATACTTTATGGAGGTGTTGGCCATTTCCTCCATTAAAACCTTATTTTCCTGCTGATTATCTAAACCGAACCAGCCGCTGACCGAATTTATTATATTTTTCAGAAGGATGAATGTTTTAAAGTTCTGAAGCCAAAGATATATTTTTATGAGACTCCTGTTTTTACCAACTGAAATAGTTGACCCCACACCATAAACCCCATAGTATTCATTTTGTCCCATATATATAATAAAAAGATCCGGCTTATATTGAACGAGCTCGTTAGCGAATTCATCAACGGTAAAGCTGTTTGTAGCGGCAATTGCCGTGTTGATCACTTCTATATTTTTACCCGGGAATGAAGTTGTAAGTCTGTCCCTTAAAAATTCTGAGGGAATAGCATTATATTCGTATGGAAACCCGGCCATTGTTGAAGCCCCAAGGCAGAAAACTCTGATAGTCTGAGGTGATTTATTTACTTCAAAATAATCATGGGACCCTTTCCTGTAATACATTCGATCTTTATTAAAATATCTCTTCCCAACCAGCTGATTTATAGTATAATACTCTTTTCCATTCCTCTCAACTTTAGAAACAAATTCAAGATCGTCTGCATAACCGAAAATCCTTAAAGCCAGTTCTATGAGCACGAAAAGAATTATCGGAATCAATATCAGAATAATTCCAAAGAGATATTTTTTACTATTTTTCATGCGTAGAATTACGGTTTAGTCCTACGGTACAGATATTCTTTATTAGTCTTCAGATCCCTGATGCCCATCATATTTCCCTGGATCCAGAAAGTATGTATTCTTTCAGTTTCCTTTTTATCATTATATATCATAGTTAAGGTGTCTTTATCAACCTCATAATGTCCTGTATTCATTTTTCCGGTAACAGAAAAATCCCAGGTTTGATCATTATGAAAAACTTCAACAGCTGTATCCTTTGAAGGATACGTCCATTTCCATCGGCCGATAAGCGGATTCGTCTTCTTATTCTCCGGTACAGGATAACTATTATCTTTTATCATGCGAAGAGAATTAGTTTTACCTGATTTTATATAGGTCCTTATTACTGTATCTTTCTTAACGGTTATAAAACTTGTATCTACAATTAATTCTGAGTCAGGGTACGAACTCTGAAGGAAGCTCACCAGAGTATCTCCATTAAGCTGATAACTGTACCTTGCAGATAGATGCCGCTGTACATAAAAATTCCCGCTGCCTCCGAACCGAAGATCAACATCCCATTGTCTGGCATTTTTAATTAATTTCCAGTTACCGAGCAGGCTGTCAGCGCTTTGTGGAGACAAATATGAAGTAAAAGATAAAAATAATAATATTACCAGGGGGAGAGTTCTCAAATAACTATGTGTTGAGTTCATTGAAGTAATTTAGGGCAAAGTTAATAAAAAACGGTTTCCCATTTTCATGAGAAACCGTTTAATTTAACAAATAGTATGACTATTTAGAAGCCAAAACTTAATGAGAAAACATTATTTGCATCAAAATATTTAGCAGGAACATAAGCATAATCTACCGCCAGATTAATACTGCTGAATGATTTTGTATTTATACCGATACCCAGCGTATAATTCTGCCAAACATTAGGCGTATCATCGGTAGCCTGGGGTGTTGCCAGGTAACCGGCTCTAACATAGAGTAACTCTTTGAAGTTATATTCCGCTCCAATTTTATAGTCATCATATGTGTAGTTATTGTTCTGGAATGTTCCTGATACCATAACAGCATTTTGTTCATCAAATTGTTTTCTATAAGAAAGACCAATGCCGATTTCCGAAGGCAAATCAGCTGATGAAGCTGAAAACTGGTAGAATGTAGGTCCTCTCTGAGAACTCTGATCATTAGCCTGAACAAATGTTCCGTTTCCGCTGAATGTCATAGCAGGACCTAAATTTTTAACTACTACTCCAACGGCAAAACCCTGGACATCAAACAGGTTATTGTATTCAACCCCGAAGTCAAAGCTGAACCCGGATGCATTGACTCTATCAATACTTTCATTTATCAGGTTAAAGTTAGCACCAATAGAAATTCTATCGGTAAGTCTTTTTGAGTAAGTCAAGCCGAGTACGAAGTAGCTTGGACTGATTATCTGACCCGTTCCATCAGGTTGATCCATTGTTGTTACGGGTATATCTCCAATATTAAGGGATCTGAATGATAATCCTAATGATCCAAGTTCACCCAATCTTCCGCTTACAGCTGCAAAATTCATACTCATATCCGCAATATACTGACGGTATGAGAACATTGCATTTGCATCTGTTGCACCAAGATCCACTCCTGCAGGATTCCAGTATATAGCCTCAAGACCGGAAACATTTGCAATTGCTGATCCACTCATAGCAAGATACCTGGCTCCAATTGGGATCCTAAGTTCAGGAGCTCCCGCCGTACCAGCACGATTCTGACCACTACCAAAAATCTCTGATGCTGAGAAGCCAAGTATCAGAAGGATTAATAATAGTCTTTTCAAATGATACATAATTCCTCCAATTAAATTAAAAATTTAAAGGATGTCCCGTTACACGGGACATCCTGATCTCAATCAATATACTTTCAATATCTGCTGTTCCTGAATGACAGCAAGTTTTAAGATTTTCGTACCTAAGTCCTGCATATCAATGTAAACAACATAGATTCCGCTAGCTACAGGATAACCCGCATCATTCTGCAGGTTCCACTTATCGAATTGTCCGCTCGCTGATGTATGGTTAATAGTTTTAACCAGGACACCGCTCAGATCGAATATTCTCAAAGTGGCTTTTGAAGGAAGATGACTGAATGTGACATAATGTTCATCTCTTGATTTTTCCCTGTACTGATATCCATAATAAGGATTGGGGAATACATTTACTTTCTTTACATCTTCCTTAGCAACTGAAGTACCTTTAGCAGGGGCAGAATAAGTAAAGGAATCATTTACACCGTTAGGTTTGGTACTGATAAGTCTGTACACAGTACCTGTCGGCGGTATCTGCTGATCAACATTTGAGGGGAAGGATGGATCACTAATACTTCCGCCGTTCATATTTACGAGTACCGTTCTTGCCATAACTTCATCACCAATTTGAGCCTCTGCAGTTGCGGTATCACCAGCAGCAAGGGAATTTACATAAGTATCATATCCCGTAGCTTTATCTACCGGATTATACCAGTAAATCCAATCTGTTTCGGGATCATTGTCTCCACCTGAGATCGGGTTATCCAGACCATCAAGGTTATATATATCATCTTCTAAATTATCCAGTACTAAAGGAATCATTCTGTAATCATCACTTGGATCATCAGGAGTAGCAACACCGATATTCCATATTTCAAAAGGAACATCGACATTTAATAGATCAGTGAAAGCAAGATTAGCTTTTCCGCCTGCAGCGGTAAATCTTAACTCATAATCAAATGGAATCAATCTTGAACCATTATCGCCGCGAAGCACGCGTGATTTGAAAAATTCATAATCAAAACTTCCGCTTCCATTATCACCTGTTTGAAATCCCCAGGTTGTACCTTCCGGATTCGGAGTGGGCCTGTCAACATCCGCAGGGAATGACGATGGGAATCCGCTGCCGTTAAATGTAAACGAAGCATATGTGGGATCATGAGGTCCAGCTGAGTTTGAGACTTCCTGGAAATCTTTGAAGTCGGGCTGAGGACCTGTAACTTTAACCAGAATTCCATCCACGATCGGATAGGCTTCATCTCCGGTCTGATCTATCACGCCGGAAATCTTAGGGGTATTTGTCGTTTGATCCACAACGCTCCAAGTACTTTGCCCACCTGAAGTATCGAATGTAACTATATAAGTATCGCCTGTAAGCTGCGTAGGATCCACAATAATTGGAATCACATTACCATCACTCGGACCATCGTGTGTAACAGCCAGAGTATCTCCGGGATTACCGTTATAAGCTGTGCCCGGAGGCGGGAATTGAGGAATCACAGTATGAATTACAACAGCCGAACGCAGGGCATGGAAAGGCAGCAATGGATCGGGATTGAAAGCATAGGGCACAACCGCAAAGTAATATTCCTGGCCATTGTGCAGTGCCTGGTTTCTTATTTTATCCTGCGTTATTGTCATATATCTTTTAATACCGGCATCTTTTCCGTCAACCGAAAGTACCGGAATGAAACTTCCATTTGGATCACTAACTGTGTCATATATGGCAGTTACACCATCCACAAGATCAAATACTCCGAGAAGAACACCATCTTCGATAGTTGCAGATGCAGAAGGAAGCTGGTATACTTCATATCCTTCAAAAGAGTATCCTAGTCCCTGGAAGTTCTCTATCTGATTTATTCTCTGTGAATCAGATCCCCAATCGAGTACTATTTTCTGATTTAACTGCGCAATATTCATATTTGGCGGAGGCATTGTAGGCAGTTGAAAAAGAATATCAAATACAGTCTGAGCTGTTGCATCATTTATTTTCATCTGAGAAATACTATTCAGGTGATCAGTACCAAGTCCTCCCACTAGTGCAAGAACTACTTCAGCTGTATCTCCTAAGTTCATACTGATCGGACCGTTTGTAACCATAATTCTTCTATCACCGGGAGCATCAACGGATCCGTCTAATTTTCCGGTACCTGCCACAGGATCACCCGTCAACAGGTAAGTCCCAAATGGTGTAACATCCGTAACCGAAGCCGGGAACGGATCACCAGCCGGATAAGGAGGATCAGGTTTATATCCTCTCATGAGGTTATAAAATTCCAGAGTTCCTGTGTATGTGAATGCAGGATCCGACCATGTACCGCCTGCTGCAAAGTAAGCATAGGAGCTCATGGGTTTGGGATTTATGTATTTGTATCCATGCCTCCACTGCAAATTAAAGATTGCACTGTCGTTAGGATCACCGGTATACTTAGAAACTCCCTGCAGGAAGTCGTATCCAACTGCAGGAGGTGCCAAATTTAATCCCTGGTATACGGCATCGGGATCCTGAGAACTATAGGCATATCCAAGGTTCAAAGCTGTATCACAGCCTGCAAAGTCATCTCCTGAATTACCAACATCAGGATCAGCCCACTGAACAATATACATATCTTGTATATTCGAGTTTGCTGCTGAAGCTGGGGTACCTTTATAAACTATATCAACTTTCTTATAAATTACATTACCAAGGGCTCCCGTGTAGGAATATGCCCAGTAAGTTTCTGAAACTTCCAGACCTATTGCCGGGGAACCGTAAAGTGGAGTCTGATCGTCATCGTACTTTATGAAGAGAGTTTGTGAAGCTGCGGGCACACCCGGAATATCAATCGTAGGATCATAAGAGCCGTTACCGTCAACATCCTCGTAAGGGGCTCCTTCATCAGCCGGCCATTCATTCCAGTCTTTTTCATACTGATCTCTTAGTGCCTGGATATCGCCCTCAGTAACAGCACCAGTACCGATGTTATTAAAATCAGCAGCATCCTGGGTCAGGTTCCCTGTATTATAATCAGGACGAACTCGGAACAAACGGGTTATGGGTGAGCACCCTGTACCGTAGGTATTTCCATTAACCCTTACGTCCGGAGTAATACCGTCATTTACCTTACCTCCCCAGACAATACCTTCGGAGAAGATAGCACCGGCATTAACTCCATTTGGATAAGCACCATTCCATGAACCGCCTACAAGCCAGTCATGATAACCGTCTGAACCAACCCAGCAAGTGATGTTGTTTATATCGATCAAACTCTGCTGAGGATTATCCGTAACTTTTGAAAAATGTGATTTTTTATTCCCCTGGCCTTCCTTCTGTTCCGCAAAAGATCCTGCGGAAATCATCAGGGACACAGCCAGGATTATTAAAAAGTTTAGATAATTAATTTTATTCATATTAAATAACCTCCACAATTTTATATTTTTCATGAGGCAACATTAAATTCTCCTTTTAATAATTAATTAACACACCAACACGCAGCTGTCTCGGCGTTCCGAATAAATCGTATCCATATACCTGGTAAGCAGCTTCTCTATTATCATAATTTAATGCCTGGTACAGATCAGCAAACCGTTGTGTATATCTTTCGCCGGCAATAATCTGCTGACCATCAGGTGAATTCAGGAATCCATCGTTATATGCATTTCCTGTTTTCTGGTAAACATTGACAACATTCTTTGTATTGAGAAGATTCTGAACTGATACGTAGAAGTTTACATCAAGGTTATAAATACTAACAGTTTTATCTACACGTAAATCCAGGTTATAAACCCATGGTGTATTAGATGAGTTAGGAGGACCTATCGGCCTTCTGTTTCTTGGATCCTGAGCCGGGATCAGTCCGCCAGTCCATGCAGATGATTGTCCGAGACCAGTGTACTGTGCATATGTGAATGGGTGTCCGCTGTTGAATGAGAAGAGGAAATTAACACCTAACTGCTGCAAAATCGGACCACCATCATCTTTACCGAATCTGTAATCAAGGAAAATAGAGCCTCTATGAGTCTGTTGATATGTAAGAGGTAAGATTACAGTAGGAACTTCTTTATTAACCTGCTGGGAACCAATACCGCTTCCTGAGAATGAGTTGGTACCTGCAGCGTCAGAATAAGTATAATTTACTTCAGCCCGGATTCTTTCGATTCTTCTCAGGTGGATAGCAAGTTCAAGACCTTTTGTTGTAGTAAAGTCCTGGTTAACAAAAGCCTGGTAACTGCCTCTTGCCGCTCCGGGTTGATTATAAATAATTGAGTACTGCAGCTGGCCTTTTATATCCTTATAGAATGCCGTCAGGTCAAATGCAGCAAAATCAGTTATCTGCTGTGAAAATCCGATCTCATACTGAGTTGTCTTTACAGGAGCAGGGTTGTATGCGATTGGGTTAGTAAACAGGTTGGTTGCCGTTAGGATCTGGGCAGCCTGATATACACCTCTGTAGGCTATATCAAGACTCGGAGATTGAACGAATTTACCATACTGTAAGTGGAAAACTGTCTTATCCGTTACAGGGAATGAAAATCCCAAACGGGGTGATAGATAACTGTAAGTATCGCCATTAAGCAACGAAGAATCAGGAATAGTATTCAGTTGAGTAGTCTGGCTTGTATCAATCTGCGGTAAGTTCGGGTTTGACCATGCCCAACTGTCCATATCGATAAAGTCATATCTTAATCCTGCGTTAATGATCAGATCGCTAACCTCTATCCTGTCTTCCAGGTAACCTGAAGCAAGCACAGGATGTTTAGGAGCAAATTCTCCTGCATCGGTTTCGTTACCAAAAATATCAAATCCGTAATTGTTATAATCTCTGTATAAATATTTAGCAGCAAGGAATTTCATTCCTTCTTCGGTACTTGCTAGATCAGGCTGCTGACGAATAGTTGTCAGGAAGTTGCTCGCATCAGTTTCCTGGAAGCGTCTTACTGTCCATCTCTGGAATGATCCGCCAAGCTTCAATGCGTGTTTTTGAACCTGACCGGTGAAAGAAGCAGAAGCTCCTATATAACTGTTATGATCTTTTGTATATGACTGCAGGTTTCCGTTGCCTGTATTATTTCCAGGTGAAACCAGAGGAGTTCCCGGTCTGTTAAACGGAAATCCGTAAAAATCATATGCCTGCGGGGAAGCTGCATATGCTGGATATTCCCAGCCATACTGTGCTGCTGCAAGACTATCACTGTATTGTATGAAATTATCTCCGAATATAGGGTCATAAGTTTTATGACGTGCATCGTAGTAGTTAACATTAGCTTCAATAAAGGTATTAGAAGATAAGAGATAGGTGCCTTTTAAGTTTAACAATAAATTCGAAAAATCGTTCATCGGGAGACGGGCCGTATTAAACATATCTATTAAGGTAGTGTTTGCAGTACTGTAAATACCTGCCTGCTGGCCTCTTGTTCTCTCCCAGGTAAATGCGCCGGCAAGGCGGAGTATTATCGGGTTGCTATCGAATAAAAGTGTACCGTTGCCGGTATACCTGTTGTCCATTATACCAGGAACGTTGCCTCCGTTCCAGGTTAGGTACTGGTATTCGTCAGTTTTTCCGCTGTAAAAACCGGTATCATAAACCTTGGTTGTATCCAGCAAAGCACCGTCGGAGAAAGCCAAAGGATTTCCGTAGAAGAACTGGGGTGTTATATCACGGTTAAATTTGTTTTCACCCGATAAGAACACTTTCAGCTTATCAGTACCAAGAGGACCGCTGAGAGTTAAGACGTAATCAGAATATCCGTAGGAATATGTATTAAGGAATTCATCTGATCCCGAGGCTTTCATTTTCCCATCGGAAGTAAGATTGAAATTGTTACCATTATAGTTTCCGAGGTTATCGGTTTCAGCTCTGATTGAAAAGTGGTATTGTTCTGAACCTGTTTTGAAGTCGGTAGAAATAATTCCTGCGTTGGCATTTCCATATTCTGCGGTGTAACCACCTGCCTGAACCAGGATTTCCTGTAATGCGTCAGGAGTAATGTCTATAAGAGAACCTCCGTTACGATTAAGGATATTTTTAACATCTGCACCTTCAACCATATAACCGGTTTCATCAGCACGACTGCCGCGGATGAAAGTCTGGCCGTTCTGCTGAACAACACCGGGCTGAAGTGCAACAATTTTATCAACATCCCTGACGGGTAATGTAGTGATATCTTCAGAACCGACAATTCTCATAGCGTTCGTCGAGCTTTTCTCAATAAGTGGCCTTTGTGAAACAATTACAACCTCTCCGGTTGTAATTTTAGACGAAGAAAGCTGGAAATTCTGCTCGGCTGTAAGACCAGCAACAACCCTGACATTACTGATTGTAACATCCTGATAGCCGATATAGGAAGCTTTAATAGTATAGTTTCCAGGCTGTACCTGGCGAATGACATAGTCGCCATTAACATCTGATGCTGCACCAAAACTGGTTCCTACTATAATTATATTAGCACCGATCAACGGTTCGCCGGTTTCCTTATCAGTAACTTTCCCGGAAACCCTGCCTGACTGTGCCAATACAAAGGAGCAGGAAAACAACATCAAAAGTAAGATTGTATAAAATTTTCGAAACATGTTTATTCCTCCGTTGTTTTATAAACTTTTTTCTATTTGTCTGTCAGGACATTCAATTTCATATTAGAAGGCGGATCATATGTTACTGCAGTATATTTACTATTTGCCTGAACATTTAATGCAGATGATACGCTTGCTGAAAGAGAATCGTTATAAGCTAAACTGATTACTGTATAATCTCCCGGCAGCATTGGCATAACACCTGAATTGTCGCCAAATGCAACAGCAGGATCGAATTCTACATCCTGTGTATCAGTTCCTGCAACCATGGTGAACCCGTTAAGATCTGATCCCGGTGAACCATTAAAGAATGACACCAGAGCGCTGTCAGGATTGGTATTAATTGTACCATCGATGCGTCTCAGCATAAATCTCTCTGCATCGCTTGCTGAATCTGTCCCAACAAAAAAGATCCGCATTTTAGCATCTACGTCAGTGGAGAAACTATACGTTTTAGGTCCGCTGGCAAAATTAACCGAAATATTTTTGTTTCCTGCAGGCACATCTATCATACTTGTTTCTTGTGCATAAACCGCACTGACAGATTTCCCATTTATTGTAAAAGTTGCATCTCCTGCACCAGCAACGAGATTGACGAAAGTCAGCTGACTCCGCTGATCAAAGCTGGAAGGGATACTTTGCACACTAGTATCGACACAGCCCTGGATAAAAAATATCAATCCGGAGCATAGTACTAAAAGAAATTTAACCTTATCAGGTAGCCTCATATTTCCTCCTTTTAGGATAATTGAATTTAATCATCGTGAAACTTCAGACACAGTAATTCCTGTTTAAAAGCAATTGAATTTAATGTTAAACGGAAGTGACTTACCCAAATAAATTGGTAAAAGTTGCTTCATTCTCTCTCATTGTTATTTGAAAATATTCTCAATAGACCTATTTAATATTAAAGATTATTGAAAAATTATAATTTACCACTATTTTAATATTTAGATTATAGAATTCGGGCATACACAGTGATTCTGATCTTTTATTTTGGATGTACGGATTCACTGCCCGTAAGAAAAGATTTTCAGATAAGAAATGCACACGCGAAACAGAAGTTGTAACCAAGTTACCATTAACCTCGCAATTTTTAGAAACTCAATTTACGCCTGAGAATTTCCTAAGTCAAGAATGACTTAAAGAAATAATTCATTTAAGCACTTTTGCAAACTCTTAAAAAACCACTTCAAAGTCAAGCCTTTATCTAATATTTAATACCATGGAATTACTTGTAGAATAAGGAGTTCTAAACTTTCCTTTAAGTATAAAATTAATTAAACCCTCCTTTTGAAAATTAAGAAGGGTGCGTGAGATGCTGGACACGCCGAAATACCCCTTAATTCAAGCTTCAATTTGATCTGAGTCTCATAAAAAAACAAGTTTTTCATCAGAATCTGGTAAACATTTTGAATTCAATACCGCTGAATTCCGGTTCATAACGGCAGACGCCGCCAATACATATGTTTCCGGCCTGTCTTGTGCCAAATAAAATAGACAAATCAGTGTGGTCACCTATTTTATAACCGAATTGTATAAAGCCCCAGAATTTCCGAACTACATTCCCGGGCTCAGGTTCTTTCGTCTGCATTTCACTCACAATTGCGACATTAAATTTCGGGGATCTGAGATATTCAAGAGCCAGGGCATCGTCATAGTACTGTTCATTCGTTAAATTGACTGTTGTCTGTTGATGCTCAATAGTAAATTTAATTGTATTAATATCATTAAAGTAGAAGATATTCTCCAGGATCGGGGTAACATTTTTAGTGTCGGTATCTCTTTCTTCATTATACCCGAAAGCTGCAATGGAAGTCCAGTTATCACTCCAGTCGTGGTGAGCCTGGGCGTATATTTCTCTTAACTGAATCCTGGAAGGAGAATTATCGTGAAGTATCCTTTTATAGTATGAGTTGTAAGATAGGGTCTTAGTCTCACCGTAATCAGCGCTGAAGTAAGTCTCATCGCTCATATTATAATTCAGCTCAACCTGAAAGCCCTGTTCATCAGCCTGGTTCAAAGCCGACGGATGCCGGTTAAGCAGGATATAAGTATATTCTTTCCTGACTCCCGGAGGAGTGTTATATAGAATTGTTCCATCCTGCGAAGTAAAAGTAAAGTTATCGTAATATTTGTATTCTCCTGTAAATGCGAAAGCATTATAATAGAAATTAATACTTCCGTAAGCTGCCTGTCCTACTTTCCAGTCGTTTTTATTGTAACGTGAATAGACAACGTGCGAAGTATCGGGATTTAAAAGTTTATCCCTTACGTCCCTGTTCTGCTTGAACCCATATTCTCCGTAGAGATCAAAGTTCCATATGCTCGGCATAATCCTTACAGATGTGAGCATTGTTCTTGCAGCGTTATCATCTACAGGTAGATTAGCTGCATATGAAGCTCCTATTTTCAACTGACTGGCAGCCTTATATTCGATATCTGCAGCATGAAGGATTTCTTCCCGGATATTATCGGCATTGGCGGCCATTCCTGTAAGTGCAGTGAGTGTAATCCCCCCATACCTTGCCTGCAATTTCGCTCCCAGCAGGTTGTTGTCGACTCTAATATTTCTCTCTTCATAACTTTTCAGAACCAGACCTCTGCCGAAGAGAGCATAATAGTTTCCAACAACAAGTTCGCCTCCCTGCTGAGCGTCTCCTATCTCAGCCTTTATATATTTATATGCTATATCTGCATATCTCTTTTTTCCTCTGCTAATAGCGGGACTAGGGTCATTTGGTTCGTAAGTTTCAAATCTGATCCCTGCTCCGAAGATTCCTTTTTGATAATCCAGGTTCAGCCAGTCCTCGAATATTTCGATATGTCCGTTTATATCATTCGAATATTCAAGCTGGTTTGAGAACCCAAGTCCTTCGGGGAGAAAATTATTTTCCTGTGCGAAGAGAACGGGAGAAATGAAGAATAAAAAGGGCGTAATAATAAACAGTATTTTTCTATGCATGTTCGGGGTCCGGTATTTTTGCAGTAAGGTTTATTTATTTATGAGCCCGTCTATTTTATTTTTCATTTTGAGCTCATCCCCTTTCATATAACCTAAGTGCGTATAGACTATATTTCCTGCCTTATCGAGTAAAACAGAATAAGGTACATTCTGCGCATAATATTTACGTGCAACTTCCGAATTAGTATCAAGCAGTACCGGGAAAGGATAATTCTTTGATCTGACAAAAGGTTTAACTTTGGCTACTGTTCTTTCATCATCGATTGAAATAGCAAGCACCTTCAGTCCTTTGTCTTTGTACTCGCTGTATATGTCCTTATACTTTGTCATTTCTTCTATGCAGGGTTTACACCACGTTGCCCAGAAACTAAGAAGTACAGGACCATCACCCAGCTCACTTTTTAACGAAACATAATCCCCCTGAACATTCTCAAGCTTAAAATCCGGGGCGATCCTGCCGGTTTGCTCATAATCCTGAGCGGATATTTTCACAGCGAAAAGTAATAGAAAAGTTAGCAGGATAAGTTTGCTCATTTAAAACTCCGTATCCAATTCAAATATAAACAAGACTGATCCGGGTAATGTACCGGACCAGTCTTTGCATATAATTATTTTATTAAAATCATTTTTCTTACGGTCGAGAACCGGTCGGCTGAAATCCTGTAGAAATAAATTCCGGATGAAAGATTTTCAGCATTAAATTCAACGCTGTAAATTCCCTGATCCTTAACTTCATTAACCAGGGCAGCTATCTCTTTACCGGTAATATCATAAACTGTGATATTTACATTAGTTCTATGCGGAACAACATATGAAATAATAGTAGCCGGGTTAAACGGATTCGGGTAATTCTGATATAAGTTAAATTGATATAAGTGATCTGTACTTTCAACAGCACTTGCCTGGGTAGAGGCAGTGAGATCGTAAGCAATAGTATCCAGATTATTATTTACATCTCCCACTACTATAGTTAAGCTGCCCGTACCAATATCAACAAGTCCAAGTACATGGACGGAAAAGAAAACGGTATCTCCGGGAGCCAAGGGCGAACTTCCCCACTCACTAGTGGTTTCAATTGTATCAACAAAAGGAGCAAAACAATATTCAAAACACAAACTCGACTGCCAGTTTTCCGGAATATCATTCTGTGCTCTTGCAATAAAAAGTGTAAGATCGCTGGAAGAGGTATTAATAGCCTCAAATTCAAAAATCATTTCTGATCCTACTGTATCAACCAGTGAAGTATGATCTACTGTTAAAGTAAAGGACGGTGTAAGCTCTTCGGTTGTTGCAGTTAAATTGAAAGACACGGTATCAGAAGAATTATTAACATTTCCTACCACTATTCTTAAATGCCCCGTACTATTTTCAGCAAGTGCCAAAACGTGTATGGAAAAGGTTACTGTATCTCCGGGAGCCAGGGGTGAACTTCCCCATTGACTTGTGGTTTCAATTGTATCTATAAAAGGAGCAAAACAATATTCAAAACATAAACTCGACTGCCAGTTTTCCGGAATATCATTCTGTGCTCTTGCAATAAAAAGTGTAAGATCGCTGGAAGAGGTATTAATAGCCTCAAATTCAAAAATCATTTCTGACCCTACTGTATCAACTATAGTACTATGATCCACAGTTACCGTAAAATCCTGTGCATTTACACTGAATGGAAGTAAACAAAGAGTGACAGCAAGAGTTAAAATATATTTATTAAACAACAATTTCATAATTGATTTCCTGATAATACCATACTAAGGGGCGGTTTCCCGCCCCCGTAAATTAATAATTATTTCATTACAATCATTTTCTTAACGGTGACAAAATCACCTGCAGTTAGTTTATAGAAGTAGACGCCGGATGAAAGATTCTTTGCATCGAACTGAACTTTGTAGGTTCCCGGCTCTATTTCTCCCTTAACCAGTTCCGCAACTTCCTGACCTATTGAATTGTATACCTTCAGACTTACATCTGTGGTTTTTGCTATTTCATATTTAATTATGGTTGTAGGGTTGAAAGGATTGGGATAATTCTGACTCAGATCAAATCGGCTGGGTACATTATATACAACAGTTAAAGTGCTGCTGTAATTTGAAGCTCCGTCAAAATCAACCTGTTTTAGTCTGTAATAAATAGTAGCAGCTCCGGCTGTGTTTGGTTTGTCGGTATAGCTGTAACTATGTTCTTCTGAAGTAGTACCATATCCTTTAACAAAACCAATTGTAGAGAAATCAGATCCATCAATTGATCGCTGTACTTCAAACCCGTTATTATTCAGCTCTGTTGCTGTATTCCATATAAGGTTTACGCCGTTTTTATCAATATTATAGCTGAATGATGTCAGTTCTACAGGAACAACAAGCTGAAGCATATCTGATATGTTCTGAATTAAAGTGTTCCTGGCAGCTTCAGACGAAAATTGTTCCAGACCGACTCCAAGATATATTGTCTTGTAAGTGCCGGCATCGTGATACAAAGCTCCATATTTGGTAGTGCTGGTGTATTGGAAAATTGTATCGGCTGCTCCGGAATAACTTCCTATCTGTTCCGGATAAAATCCTCCTGCAATGCCGACAAGCGAAGTGGTGATTCCTTCGGCAAACGTTCCGGGAACTCCGGTAAAAGAGTTTGAGCCGGCATTATCTGCAATATAATTTGCATCGAGGTAGTTGTGATAGAAATCCACAGCTTCCTGCAGATTGGCTCCGCCTTCAAAAATATCCCAGCCGATATCCTGACCTGCAATAAATAAGTTTCCACCGCCGTCAAGATAACTTTCAAGAAAATTCACGTCTGATAAAATTAATGCCGGGAATCCCCAGCCGATGCTCCAGAATATTGCTTTAAAGTCCTGAGCAAAGATTTGATCTTTTAATCCGGCAACGAAGCCTTCTCCTATACTTGTATATTGAATGTTTGCATTATCAAATGCAGGGAAATAAAATGTTTCTGAATTAGCGCCGCCGTCATCGTCAACAAAAAGTACATTACCGTTTTTGATAACGCCGAAATAATTAGCTGTATAACCATAGCTGTAAGGATCGTCAAGGTTTTCTGCAAACAATGCAAGGCTTATGCTGCCGGCATCAGAACCCGTATTAACATTCAGGTTGAACACACCGGAATCGCCTGGTGCTATGGTGATATCAACTGAATCATAACTTGTTCCGTTATAAGTTAAACCGTATGTCCAGCCCGAAGGTACCTGTGCATCAGTAAATTTAACTCTCAGGTGAAGATCTACATCATTATCGTTCTGTATTTTAAGAGTCTTGGCGTAATTCTGGTTGGGTTCAAGAAATTCTCCAAGGGGTGCATCCGAATTGATAACATAAGTAGGAACACTGATGTTAGACTGAATTACTTCCTTTGTTGCATCTGACTGAAGCCAGCCGACTACGGCCAGATCCTGCCAGTTCCAGGCTGCGTTTACAGCCTGACTTACATGATATACAATTTCATCACCGGGGTTAATACTGCTGACTGTGTATCCGTTGGGATCAGGATACATATCTCTCATTACATCCGGAAAAACCTTTTCACCATTGCTTCCCGGAGGAGTCGCATATTGAATCATCCTCTCAATGATAGCGATTCTGAACTTCAAGTTCGTCTGGGTCACGGGAACAACACCGGTTAAAGTGATCGTGGCTCTTACAGAATCTGCATCAATATTAGCCTCAACCTTTATCTTAACAGGAGCGTCCATTTCCAGATCCTGGTTCATCTGACCTACCATCCCCAGGGCATCACTTGGTACTCCGTAATTAGTACCATCCATCAGGTAATTTGGAACCCCGTTTATTCCGTAATATGCAACAATCCTGGCTGTGCTTTCAGTTGGATTAAGACTATACATAGGATCAGCACCCGGCCAGGATGCATGATACCTCACTGAAATAACACCGCCAAAATGCGATTTGAAAAATGCCTGCAGGTTAGGATTATTCTGCGCGCAAGGGCCGCAGCTAGCATTTGTAGCCTCTTCAAGCAGTACAATCCTTCTTACCTGGGCATTCATAGGAACCATTACAACAAGAAGAAATAAGATTGTTGATAGTAATAATTTCTTCATTCGATCCTCCCTGAATTTATTATGAGTGATTAAATTGATTAATAATCTGTACCGGTCTGTAAAATTTCTTTTGTTTGAATATTCTGTATGAATACGACTACATGTAAATTGGAAGAATTCCAGTTTGATAAGAGATCCGTCTGCCAGTTAAAAGTAGTATCGGGTAATGCCGTAAAAGAAATTCCATCATCCGATGGAAGAGCTTTTCTCAGTACATTCGAAAATACCTTCTCGCCGTTTGATCCGGGTGCTTCATTAAACTCAATATCATTTTCAGTAATAACCGTGTACAGCACCAGGTTATCTAAAATTAATCCGGTCAGAGAAACCGGCTGTATATTAATACTAACAATAAAACTGCTGTCCTGTAGATCTGTTGTAACATTTATATTGAAAGGTGCTGCAGCTGAAATCCTTTGATCAAGATCCTGTTTTATTTTTACTGAATCGGTTGCGAATGGCTTTAAAGTACCGTCAACAACCAGAGTTGGAGCTGAATATACATTATAAAAGGCAATACGATCATCACATATTGATTTATTGGCAAGATAGAACGGATCATTCGCAGATGGGAAATATGTAGAAAACTTTACTACCGCCAGCTTGTTTTTATATGCCCCGTTCTGGAGAGATTCTATTATCTGGTTTGACGTTACGCAGGGTACACAGCTGACATTTGCAAAATCTTCGAGCAGTACAACTCTCTGAGCAGGAGTATTTGATGGCTCCGGATTAATGGTTGTACTCACAATGACCTTACCAGCAGGGTATGAAATACTTTCCGGCGAGGTTGGAGGATTGGTATTGCAGCTGTAAAAGAATATACCGGATAATAATAATAGTAGAACTGGTTTCATATAACAGATATTCCTGCTTTTAATGTTCGATGATCGCGAATATTTTATATCTATGTATTAAATAAATCGTTTGTAATTCGTTATTAGTTTTGCTGAATTTCGGATACTTTATTTTTCAGACTGTATTTTTTTTCTACGTCCTCAAAGTCGATCCCATTGTTCCACATATAGTCAAATAATATTCTGCATGCAGCCGCAAGCTGCTTGTGCTCGATATAAATCATTGTCAGATCTTTTGTGGTTTTAATAGGCTGTTCGAGTGGGAACATAACTTTCTCATCATCGAATATTAACATTTTAATTGGCAGGCTGTCAACTATCCTCGCTTTTTCGCCATCACGCACGGACATTTTAACCGACTCATAAAGCCAGTCGATCTCTTCAAGTTCGCTGAATTGATAGATCCCTTTGGACGATCCTCCTCTTTTCAGCAGCTTCGCTTCTTCATCTTCTTGTTCTTTGAGCCTTTCACTGTTGTCACTCGCATAGGGACCTTTATTGAATGTGAGCATTTCTACCTTCGTAGAAGCAACACTCTTAATATACCTTCTGTGGATCTGGGTTTTCTCTTCCATCACTTCGATGAAGTCGAGTGGGTTAATGATTGCTTTGCTGTTTTCAAATATGGGAGTGAATACTTCGGACAGTTCGTCTATTATTTCCCGCTTTTGCTTCAGTTCGTTCTTATAGGTTTCGAAAATTCTTTCCATCGCCAGCTTCGGTTCAACAGCTTCATACATCTTATTCTTGCCGAGCTTTTTTTCAATGCAGATATTCCGGCTTACCATTTTATTCAGGACTTCATAAATCTTGGTCCTTGGTATATCAACGGCTTTCTGCAAGTCTGAAGCAGTGAACATTCTTCCGCTTAAGAGGGTTATATAGATCTTGGCTTCCCTTTCGGTGAGGCCGACTTCCATGAATTCCTGCAGGTATTTCGAATTATCCATCTAAAAGATTTTACAGTAATTTACCATTCGGGGGTCCCGATATATTCTATTGACCCTCCAATGGGGTTACAACTTACTGAAAAGAGGAATATCTGTCAAGAATTTGTGTTGAAATTGTTTCACAAATTTTCTTTCGGATTATATGGAGAGAATAATTCCTCTCCCTGTTTCCGGGTTAAAAGTTGATTTTATAAGCGTATTCACAGCGTTTTTAATACGTATTCATAACGTTTTCAGAGCGTTTTCAAAGCGTTTTCAGATATCTGCTGGATAGTATTTCACTACTATTCTGCTCCGGCCAGGTAAAACAGATAAAATGGAATTAATTAAAAAAGGCGCCGTAAAAGGCGCCTTATTATAAAAAATGAGGATCGGGCAGCTATTTCATCAATGTCATTTTTTTAGTCGAACTAAAATTGCTTCCGTTCTTACCGGCCGCATTTATAACATAGAAATAAATTCCGCTCGACAGGGAGGCCGCATTGAAAGTAACCTCATGCCTTCCTGCAGCATATTCCCCGTTCAGAAGTTCTGCCACCTGCTGGCCCAGAAGGTTAAATACCTTAATCGAGACTTTTGAATCTGAGGCAAGACTGAACTTAATTTTGGTAGACGGGTTGAACGGGTTCGGGTAATTCTGCGACAAACTGAATTCAACCGGAACAGTGTAGTTTACTTCCACAGCTCCGGAATATTCATAGGTGCCGTCAAAATCAACCTGTTTCAGCCTGTAGTAAAGTCTACCCTCAGCTGCATTTTTATCAGCATAAGAGTAAGCCGACTTTTCAGTTGTAGTTCCTCTTCCGGGAACAAACCCGATCTTCGAGAAAGTTTTACTGTCTGAACTTCTTTCTATCTCAAATCCACGGTTGTTTGTTTCTGTCGCTGTCTGCCAGCTCAGCTGTACATTATTATTAATTATATTTGCCGAAAGTGAAATAAGTTCAACAGGGATCTCCAGGTTAAAGAATCCTGCGATCTGGTCGAGCAAATCGGCTTTGGTTGTAGGAGAAGAGCCATCGGTAAGGTAGGCAAGAGCATACGAAAAACAAAATGATCTTTGTCCTGATGTTCCGTCATTCTGAACACCAACATTTCCTACACCTGTCTGAAAGAATGCAAGTGTGCCGCTGTTTGGCGCATATAGATCAATCCAGGTATTATTAGGCTGGGTTGAACCCGTAAAGTTCATACCCTCGGTGAGCGTGCCGGTCTGTCCCTGGAGATTCGTCACGGGAGTTCCGGATGAAGAACCATCGCTCGCTGAAGCCAGTCCGAACAGGTTCAGCAGAGTAGAGTTGCTGCTCTGATCGTATCCCAGCGCGTCCCCGCCTTCCAAGTAGACGGCACCACCATTCTGCAGGTAGCTGATGATTACTGCTGCATCGGGATCCTCAAGAGAAGTGTTATTTCCACCGCCGAAATTTCCGTATGAGAGGAAGGCGGCATCATAGCCCTGTAATGAGGATGGAAGCGTCGGAGATGATGAATAAACCACGTCAAAACCCTGTGACTGCAGATAGTCTCTTATAAATGCTCCGCTGTAATTAGCACCGTTAGCTTCACCTTCCCAAACAAAGACACCGCTGTTAACAGAGATGAAGTCCTGCTTCGTTTCGCTGTCTGTTTCAGTACCATCTGAAACAGTCAGTTTAACCGTATAACTTCCGTTGTCATTATACGTCCAGCCTGGATTCTGATCATATGAATCCACTGTTCCATCATTATCAAAATCCCATTCCCATGAAGTAATTGGTCCATTTATAGATGTTGAAAGGTCTGTAAACTGAACGGTTAACGGAGCCTGACCGCCGGTAACATCGGCAGTAAAGTCGGCAGTTACAGGAGAATCAATATAGCCTCTGTCCTGGAATACCTGAACGATTGAAGGAATATTAACTCCGCCGAACAAGGTCTGATCTGCTGTAAGAAAAGCATAGGCTGCATCCTGACACAACACTGTTATTTCTATCAATGGTAACGTTAACATCCGATTTCATTGAGCTGGTAGACAGCAGCGGGAACGCCGTTCTCAGCGTTTACCCTCATATTATTTTGAGTGATAAACTGTTCCGATTCATCGGGAGTGATTTCTATTCCGCGGCTCTGCTGCTGCTTTTGGGCTAACAGGCTGTCCGGTAATATAAGAGCCGATAGTAATATCAGCATCAGAATGTAAATGATTTTCAAAGATTACCCTTTCACAATATTTTGGAGGTGGATGATATTAAAGATCAGCGAAGAAGGCCGTGACTGGTTTTCGGGCTATACTTTCTGACCGGCGGCAAAATACCAAGGAAATAGAAAATAGTAAAGTAATTCATTTGAATTTGTTGTCCGGAGTTTGTGAAGTGTTTTTGTTGTTTGTTATAAGTGGTCAATTAAAAAGTTTATCTAAGAAATTATTTCCTCTCCCTAAATTATTCCAGTATTCTCTGTACTCCTTCAGTGGTACGATTGTTACGGGACCCTCATAAATTCCCCCCTCCTTGAACCCGTCATATACTCTTACGGCTATGAGATTATTTTCTCCATATTTGAAATCATTATCCGACAGGTAATAGCCTCTGAGTTTCTGATAATTATCACCCATATCCCTGACTTCAAGGTTTCCGGTTGAACCGATGAGTTTTCCATTAATATATACTTCGTCAATGTCGTCGATCTTACCCATAACAAGGATAAGTTTTATGTTTCCGAACTTCTTCGGAACGAACACAGATTTGCGATACCAGGCAAAACCATCGTAATCAGAAAAGCCCTGGTTTTCCCAATATCCCGGAACAATCAAATCAGTCCAGTCCCTGTCATTGAAATTTACCTCTTTCCATTGGGGATTATCGCCGGTCTTAAATTTCCAGGTGCCGACAAGATTAATCCCGTTATCCATAGAATATCCGGGTACATAAAAACCAATATCCCCCCTTAATATCCCTCCCTCAAGCTCGTCATCATAAACCCTTACAGAAATAGTGTTCTCAGCACCGTAATTAAGTACTGCAGCAGGGATGGGATATCTTCTGTTAACATCATATGCCGATTCATAATGCGGCGGAAATGAACCCGAAAAGCCGACTTGTTTTCCATTTATGAAAACCTGGTCTACATCATCAACAAATCCCAGGAAAAGGTACATTATCTCATTTTTATATCTGTCCGGTACACTGAAGGTATTCCGGTACCAGGCATAACCGTCATATCCATGAAAGCCCTGGTTTTCCCAGGAAGAGGGTACTTCGATCCTTTCCCAGTTCTGATCATTAAAGCCTGCCTCTGCCCACTCCGGATTGTCGCCTACTGAGAACTTCCAGACCCCCGAAAGATCAACAACCTGCTTCCACTCAGCTGCCGGATTTACCGGGTTCTGCGTACCTTCCACCCGGCAGCCTTCTGCAGTAAGCAGTGATACAGCTGATAGTACTAAACCAATTATTTTAATTGACCTGGTATTCATAAAAATGACTTCTTTTTACCTGCTACTCATTGATATCGGCAAATTGTCTGTATAAAACAGTGCCCATTCTTTTCACTTCTTTATCTTTATCTTTCATCGTGAGTTTATTCACAGCTTCCATTCCATCAGGGTTGCCGATATTATAAAGGGATAATGCTATTAAAACCCGGGTTGATGCTAACTTTTCTTTTTCAAGCTGCTCAATAAGAGTCTCTACAGCCTCATCTATTCTATAGAGTCCTGCCATATAGATTGCACTTTTCCGCAGACCGGGATTATCAGATTGAATTCCCTGTTTTAATGATTTAATAGAATAATCATTTATGTTTTTATAATTCCTGCTCTGGGCCTGAAGTCCGGTGTTCGCATTTAATAATAAAACCAAAAGAACTGCCAAAGTTGTAACCGATTTCATTTTGTTTCTCCTTTAAGTTTAAGTGAAGAGTTATTTTTATCTAACTTCCACTGCCAATCTAAAGGATCAATATGTATCAGGTGTCATACCATGGTAAAGCGATGTAATTAATTGTCATGCTCCCTAACATAACCAACAACCGTTAGTACTCTAACCTTTCTATTCATCAGTTACGCTTATATCATTCCAGGCACCCAGGTAATCACCCAGGTTGGCCTTTATCATTCCTCTATTCCTGTAAGCAGGTTTATACTCCGGATCAAGTCTTATGGCCTCACTAAAATCCCATATTGCCTCACCGTATTCACCAAGGTCGGATCTTACTCTGCCCCGGTAATAAAAAGCCTCACAGCAGGATGAATTTAACTCGATAGCACGACATAATAAATCGTAGGCTTTGTGGTAACAACATTTTTTATACTCGGCAATTCCTTCTTCCAGATATTTTGCCGCAGCTTCTCTATCTATTTCAACAGATTTCTTAAAATCATCGGATGCGCCTGTATAATCTCCAAGGTCAGCCTTTATCGTAGCCCTGTTATAGTACGCAAGAGCGTCTTCAGGATTCTGCTGTATAGCCTCCGAATAGTGTTTAATTGCCTCACTGAGCTTTCCCTCGTCAGCTTTTGCTGTTCCTTCACGGTTGTAAAAAGAAACCTTTCCGGGTTTTTCCCCTCTGTAGATTCCGAAATCCCACATATTGTTTTCCATATCTGCCTCATATTTTTAATTATCAAATAACTGGAGGGTTTTATAGAATTTTAGGAGTGAGAATTTATCCGGTATTATAATTCTTAGGTAAGTTAAATTTCCGCAAAGAAAGAATTGTCAGTATGAAGTAATTAATTGTAAAAAATTGTCATGAAGATCGTCAACAGTCAGAATTTCAGGAGAACTTTAAATCTTTATTTAATTTAACTGCAGTACTGAAATCTTCCATGGCCGCGGAATAGTCCCCAAGGTCAATTTTTACCTTACCTCTCTGGTAGTAGGCTTCAGCAAAACGCCAGTCCAGCGCGATAGCCTTATCGAATAGTACAGATGCCTCAGGGAGGTTACCCTTTTTATATTTATTTACCCCTAAATTATAGTATTCACGTGCTACCTGCATTTCCAGTTCAATAGATTTTTTAAAATCCTGACTTGCGCCAGTGAGATCACCCATTTCCGCTCTTAAAGTAGCTCTTTTATAATAGGCCATCGAATCGAATGGATTATCTTCGATTTCCCTGGTAAATTTTTCGAGCTCAATTTCGCTGCGTTTTTGAACCTGCATAAATCTCCTCATAGGTATATCTTATTAAAGGAAAAACTCCCGTGATACAAATTTCTGAAGGTAATTAAGGTAAATACGGTATAATAAACTATAATTTAAATCACAGTGGAGGGAATATGGTGACAAGTCACATTAATCTATAAGCTTGTACCCAATTCCGTGAACGGTAATGATAATCTGCGGGTGATTCGGGTCTTTTTCGGTTTTTTGTCGAAGTTTAACAATAAAATTATCGACAGTACGCGTGCTAGGACTTTCTTCGTAACCCCAAATTTTTTCAAGGAGATCGTCACGACTTACTGTCCTGTTCCGGTGTTTCCACAAATAATTCAGAATTTCAAACTCTTTATGCGACATCTGAACCGGTTCTTCGTTCTCCAGCGCCGAATAATTTTGAAAATTTATGTCGATTCTGCCGATCTTTATCTTACTGTCATCTGTTTTCAGGTTTTCACCCCTTCTTAATACTGCCTTAATTCTGGCCAGGAGCTCACGGAGACTGAATGGTTTTGTTACATAATCATCAGCACCCAGCTCCAGTCCCAGCACCTTGTCGATCTCCTGATCCCTGGCAGTAAGAAGTATAACCGGGGTGGTAATACCTTTTTTTCTTAATGTTTTACAAACATCAAAACCGGACATTTTAGGCATCATCACGTCCAGAAGAACCAGGTCATACGTATTATCAAGGATCTTTGCAAGTCCGGATTCACCATCGGGCGCAAAATCAACCTCATACCCTTCGAACTCGAGGTTATCCTTTAATCCCAGCCTCATGTTAGGCTCATCTTCTACAATCAGAATATTAGGCATACCGGTATCAAATTTTTAATTATTGGTACCGGCAAATTCCTAAATTGTTCAGGCAGATTCAAGTTCTTTAATATCAGCCTTCATCCTGAACGGAAGATCGAGGAGAAATCCTGCAGCAACTGCTGCTGCCACAGTCACTATAGTCCCGATCCACCCGGGTTTTGTAGTCATCATAAAAATAATTCCTAGTGCGATAGTTATTTTCAACTTGAAGGTTGTCATCAGGAAGGGATCGGCTATAACTTTTTTAACTTCTGACGGAATTGACTGGCCGTTATTGGAAATAAGGGAAGCAATCGACATGGCGACTTTTTTTCCTGTTGTGCTGCCGTACCCTGAAAGAGTTACAAGAAGCACAAGTCCTGTTAAAACCCATGAATTCCAGCCCCAGGATAGTATCACAAGGTAAACTCCTGTAAAGAGGAGAGAGACAGCGGCATAACCGAAGATAATACGGAGAATCTTCATCGATCCAAGCCATGGGATAGCATGCTCGCGGGTCAGAAGCATTTTTAAGATTTTTGAAAACGATACCTTCAATACCAAGTCCCGCAAACATTGCCAGAGCCCCGGTAATATGAATATACAGGGCAATGAGATACATATTCATTACACTAACTCCTGTTTATTTAAATGAAAGGGAAACCGGTTTGTAAAAAACCGGTATTAGTTAAGAAAAAGGAATTTTAATTTATACGATAGTATTTCGACGGCGAAATTACACACTTCAGGAACGAAGTCAAGCAAAAACTTTATAGCTGTGCCAAAAAGCATAATGAATGGCAATAATTGAGGATAATCGAATAATATTTTTATTGCTTCAATTAATAAATTACCTTATGTTAATAATCAGGATCGGAAGACAATAAAAACTATTTTCCCGGTTGTGTCATCAGAACTTCCTGCGATTTTTATTACCCGGATTTTATATAGCTCAGGCAAATGTTAAACGAAAGGCATTAAATCTTTGCAATATCTCTTTAAATTAATACAAGGTGCTGTTAAAAATCGAAAAGCTATGAAATGCAGAGAAGTAAAATACTACCTGGATGATTACATTGGCGGAAAATTGATCGATGAGATGAGGAAAGAAATTTCGTTTCATTTCAAAGAGGTGCCATTCCTGCAGGAAAAAGGCAAGAGAAATACGGACGATGCGTAAATCGTCAGGAACTATCCGTAAAGAGATTCACCATGGGGAAGGCTTCTGGGAAACTGCATCAGAGTTTAACGATTATGATCCCGATTTTAATCTTCCGGCAATCCTTTATTCACCTTTGAAGAGAAGGGATGATCCCCCGTACCGGGTAAAGTTAAGTCACAAGGTTCTTAGATCGAAGTGGATTGCGGTCGGGGCCCCGATAAGCGCCATTCTCATAGCTGTATTAATTTCAGTTCTATACTTTTACAGATCAGACCCTTCCTTCTGGGAAGTTGAAAGCTTAAAAGGAACTCCTATAGCAGGGAGCGAAAGGATTGACGGGACGGGAAATCTTCCAGCCGGACAGTGGCTGAAAACTGATTCACATTCAAGCGCCAGAGTGAAGGCGGGACTTGCGGGAGAGGTTGATGTGAAGCCCGGCAGTGCCGTTAAGCTTCTTGATACCATGGAGCCTGTTTATAAACTTTACCTCAAATTTGGAAAAATAACTGCTAAAACTCCTGGTTCACCCAAAATGCTATCCATTATAACCCCTTCAGCTTCAGCATTAGACCTCGGCAGCAATTACTCTGTTGAAGTGAATAAAGACGGCAACTCTCTTTTCAGGGTAGCCTCAGGAAGCATTATCGTTAAATCAGGAGGTGAGAACGAGATTGTTCCCACGGGGGCAGTATGCGAAACGATCAAGAACAAGGAACCCGGTACTCCATACCGCATAAATGCTGACAAAGAGTTTAAGGAAGCATTATCAAGACTGGATTCCGGTCATGGTACAGAAGAGGACCTTAAGACTCTTCTTAAGATTGCCGGCAGGCAGGATGCCCTGAGTTTGTGGTACCTCCTCCGTGATGCAGAATCCGGAGATGTAAAACCAATATACAACAGGCTGGCCGAACTTGTAAAACCACCCGATGATGTTACTTTCGAAGGAATCAAAGCGGGTAATAATACTATGCTTCTCAAGTGGTGGGATAAACTGGGTTATGGCAGTAAATCGCTGTGGAATTCCATCCAGGGTTAAGCAAACCTTAATTTTTTTCTTTATTCTTCTCAAATAAATAACTACATTCTTTAAGATGAATTAAAGGTTATTAATTTCACATCAATTTTAGTCCTGGGGAGGAAATATGGAATGGACACATCAGATCGAACGCTGGGCCGATAAGCATCATCCCAAATGGATAGATTACCTCCGCATACTTCTGGGGATCATCCTTATTCTAAAAGGTGTAACCCTTATTATTAACCGTGAACAGGTGATGCTCAATATGGAAATGAGCAGCATTGACGTTTTTTCTTTTCTCGTTACGTCGCAATACGTACTCGTATTTTACATCGCGGGGGGACTCCTTGTTGCAATCGGATTGCTGACAAGAGTTATTGTTCTCTTCCAGATTCCCATACTTGTTGCAACCATCATTTTCATTGATTATCACAAAGGCTTATTCGCACTCAATTCCGAGTTGATCTACTCGGTCCTGATCCTGGGTCTGCTTATCTTTTACTTTGTTTACGGATCGGGAAAATTCTCTGCAGATTATCTCCTGAGCAAGAGGGAAGACTAAGCCCATATTTTTTAAGTGTGCTGTACTATACTTCCCCGGGTGCCGGGCATGGTTATTTTAACAATATGAAGTAAATAACTGTGGAGGAAGAAATGAGTACACTTTCAGGAATAGTAAAATGGTCAGAAGAACATCACCCGTTATGGATTGATTTCCTGAGAATACTCCTTGGAATATTTTTGATAGCCAAAGGCGCATCCTTTATCAACAGCAGGGAGCAGATTGAATGGGTGCTGGTAAAGAACCATCTTGAATTTCTTATTTTCATCATATCTGTTTACGTTATTCTTTTCCATATCGGGGGCGGTTTGCTTATCGCTGCCGGACTCATTACGCGCTGGGCTGCCGGTTTTCAAATCCCGGTATTAATTGGAGCTGTTTTCTTCATCAATCTGCCCAATGGGTTTACTTCAATAAACAGTGAACTCGGATTTTCAATAGCCGTCCTTGTTCTGCTTATTTTCTTCCTGTTTTACGGTTCGGGAAATTTCTCTCTGGATCATTATATGCAGACACATAGGGACAGGTAATTCTGAGCAGTGAAATAATTTGCAGCTTTGACATTTAAATTTTTATTGTGAAATTTGCCGGAGATTTTGCTCGAATTTTCTATACTGATTGTTACTGGCTGCAGCGAGGTCAGTTATCTGAAAATGTAAAATGGAAATAAATAGCTTAAATAAAACCTTCACAATTGAGGAGGAAATTAAATGGGCGATTTTAATGATTTTTTGGATAAACTGAAAAATAACCTTTCAAAAATATCAAATGGAACATTCCAAAAATATTCACGGCAGATAGTTCATGACGGTATTGATTTTGCACAAAAGCTTGAACCCCATATGAAAAGCTGGGGTGTTGAGTACTCAATTCACCAGATGACTAAAGAGGAATTTGAAGAACTTGTGAAGTCGAAAAAAGAACTGCTTGAAATGGACGCACTGAAGAAAGAAGATCTGCCGCGGACAGAACTGAACAAAATACGCAACGCCATAGTGGAGACAGTAACCGAAACAGCAGTAAAAAGCTATCTTTAACAAAATAAAATGTTTCCCCGATAATAGTACAATTCCCGTTTTTACTCTGTTAGATATTACTTCCCCAATTACCGGACAGGACTTTACATTTTTAATACTTTTACCATACTTTTGTATGGTATGGTTAAAAATAAGTTTTACAGCCAGCTTTTCCGGAGAGAGATCTACAGTTCTGAACCCGAATATAAAACCAAGGTTCTGGCTGAATCACTTTACAGGTACTATAAACTGGAAACAGAGAAGTGCACATGCATGCAGTGCAGGAAAGATCTGGAAAAAATTAAAGAATACCTCGAAAAGAATATTAAGGGAGTTAAGATCCCGGGGTAAAAACGGGGTGTGATAAATAATCTTATTGGAACGCTACAAATGACCGGATAGGGGCGTGGGTAAATTCACTAAGGTCAGCATAAATTTATAGTGACAAAATTAAAATTAATGTTTGTTTTAAAGCATTTATTAACTAGATTAAACTAAAATCAACCAGAACACCATTTTTTTCTATTTCCTGTCTGAATTGAGCATTTCAATATTCACGGAGGTTTTATGAATAAGAGTGTACTATTCTATCTGATTACCCCAGCAGTAATTCTGTCGGTCAGCTTTTCTAACCTGGCTCAAACCTCAGGATATAAAGACAGGCTGAACCAGGTAAGAGATCTTGTTAATTCAAATGAATTAGTTATGATCTGGAGCCAGGGTGAAAGTACTGTCAATCAATTTTGTTATCAAAGAATTTACGATCTTGACTTAACTAATCCCGGCGGAGTTGATTCAACATTGGTTAAAAAGCCGTTACACATTGATTCATCAATTACCGGAAATAAAATCCTTGCTGTCGCTTCCGGAAATTTTCTTAATAAGGACTGTAAGAATATGGTAACAGCCTGGGAATCAGGAGATAATACAATCAGGGTTTCCGTTCCGGATATAGATTCTGCAGCGTTGGCGTGGACGAACACTAACGAGTTAACTTTAAGCGGGTTTGCAACTGTACCAAAAAATAAGATACATCTGGAAACAGGAAATTTTTTCGGAAATCTGCAGGATGAATTTATAGTGGCATACCAGGGTGAAGATACAACAATACATCTTCAGCTTTGTTCTTTTAATCCGGGAAGTCTTGTTCCGCAGCTGAGAGGAAATATTAACGATGAAAGCACCCTCCCTTCTCAATTTTATCTGAATAACTTTGATATTGTTGCCGGAGATTTTGATAGCGACGGGTATGATGATATTGCTTTATTATACCTGAAGCCGGTTGGGGCGAACAACTGGGCGCTCTGGATTAATATTTATACAATTGACAGCAACGGTAATTTCACAAGAAAATCATCGAAAGAAGTATTTGAAGAACCCGCATATAATGTAACTGAAATAAACATCGATGGCATTGCAGGATCTTTTGACAACGATGCAGAAATGGAAGTTGCATACGGATTTTCTTTCTTCCAGGGGGAACAAACAGGAACCGACACATATGTTTATCTAATTAATATTAAAAATAACCTTGACTCTATTATTGTCGATGATACAAAACGTGTGGCAAGTAACCTGGTAGGTCCGAACGAGATGCCGCCATTTAATGTTGCCTCAGGAGATTTCAATAAAGATAATCATGATGAGCTGGTTATGATGTCCGGCGCAACATTCTATGTATATTCATTTGACGGTGATCTTAATGCTCAGTTAAAATCACAGCATAATGTACAAACACCAGGTTACAACCGGGATAGCGATGCTTTTCTAGCCGTTGGTGATATGGACCTTGACCGCAGCGCCGATATTGTAGTTGTGAAAAGTTTCCTTGACTATGAACCGGGAGGAATACAGCACTTAGAATTGAATGTATTTGGTCTCGATACAACTCTTACCAATTACACACTTAAAGCCGAAAGATTGTACGAGGAACCTATACCCACAAGCAATAATCAAAGGAACTATGCTATTGCACTGGGCGATTTTGACGGCGACAGGATAAGGCTTGGCGACCCGGTTCATTACAGGCGGACCGGAGTAATGCAGCCCGAAGTTGTTCTTTACACTCCTCCGATTCATTATGATATTATTGACGGTATTACTTATGATCTGAGCGGATGTTTTCCGGATCAAAGCTGCGGTTTTTCTTCTTCATATATACAATCTACAACTACCGATTCAACAATTACAACTGAATATCATGAAGACTGGGGAGGAGATGCAACAATAACTTCCTCCCAGGGTGTTTTAAAGGAAAAAGTAAAAGCAACATACGGTGATAAATTCAGCAGCAAGGAATCCTCAGGAACTTCATATACAATTACAACGGGCAGAGTAGCCGCAGGTGACGACTGGATATATTCAAATGTATTCGATATCGATTTTTATGAATACCCGGTTTATGATGGGCTAGATCCAACGCCGATAGGTTATTTTCTTGTCACCATTCCAGGTAATCCACGGCCGATATGGGTTGAATTGAAGGATGATGACCTGCTGGGCAGCCAGTTCAGTCCGGATCACGAAACAGGTAATGTTCTTTCATATAGATCCACAAATACTTACGATACCTCGCGTGTTATAGTTGACTTTCCCGAACAAACGATAGGTGCAACCGGAAATAGTTTTGTTTCCCTCCAGATACAGTCTTTCAGAGAGAACAGTATAGATACCAGCTGGGATGCAGGATTAGAAGTCGGCGGTTCTGTTGACCTTCAGGGAGAATTTTATGGTTTTGATGTCGGGCTGGAAGTAGAAGTAAACGGTCACTATAATTATGGTGAAGTTTATACACAAACAGTAAAAGTACAGCAGTCGCTTGAAGTTAGAGGAGATCTCGGTCATTTAAATTCCCAGTTCGGAACCAGCGGAACATATTATGTTCAACCTTATTCATACTGGACATCATACGGAGCGCTTGCTCTTGATTATAAAGTCACTCAACTTCCGATCGGGGGAAATTCATTCTGGCAGGCTCATTATGGAAACAAGAACGATCTTGCTTTTAGTCTCCCCTGGAGATATGATTCCCAAAAAGGTTATCCATTCCCCCGAAACGATACAACTTACCGATACCGTTCACGAGATATAAGAATATCCAAAATTAATCCGATAGGAGGCGATACAGTTACGATAGAAGCCAAGGTCCGCAACTTCGGACTGCAGGCAGTAACAACTCCATTCAATATAAAGTTTTATAAAGGCAATCCGGATATCGGCGGAACATTGATAGGTGAAACAACTGTTGATACCACAATCGCACCGCGGAGTTACAGAAATGTTACTGTTCCCTGGGCAATTCCGGTAAACCAGAATCTGGACAGTCTAAGAATTTACGTTGTGATTGACCAGGAGAATGCTGTTACAAATGAAGTGCACGAAAATAATAATACCGGCTGGGCTCCGGTGAGAGGTTACGGCTCGATAGTAGGTGTTGAGACAGAACATTCGATCCCTGAAAAGTTTGTACTTTACCAGAACTATCCCAACCCGTTTAATCCTGTATCGACAATTAAATTCGAACTTCCTTCTTCAGGAAAAGCATCACTGGTAGTTTATAATATACTGGGTCAGGAAGTTAAAACCCTTGTGAACGGATTTTTTCATAAGGGAACCTTTGCTGTTGAATTCAACGGAAACGGACTTGCAAGCGGTGTCTACTTTTACCGTTTGATGATAAATGGTTTTACAGATACAAAAAAGATGATGTTACTGCGATAGTTTTACGGCACTACAGTAAATAGAATTTCCTTAATAAGAGGTTGTCCCGAAGGACAGCCTCTTATTATTCTCAGCCGTGTAAAAATGTTGTAAGATCCTCTTTCTGCTTTACCCAGAAGAACCTGTTTAACAATACCGTTTTCAACAAGAACTGT
>CAVXRO010000010.1:0-20135 GCA_963764235.1 uncultured Bacteroidota bacterium
TCGTAAAGCCGATGGTGCTCTAAGGGACGCTGAAAGTTATTTCGACCAGGTGGTTTCATTCTGCGGAAATAAAATAGATGCTTCCACAGTTTCTCACATGCTCAATCTTGTTGACGATGAATTATTTTTTATGATCTCGGATGCAGTGCTTGAGAAAAATTTCAAAACTGTTTTCGAAGTAACCAAGATCCTTTATGAAAACGGGTGGGATTTTGTAGATTTCATTGACGGTCTTACCGAGCATTTCAGGAATATTCTTACTGTAATCCTTACCGGGAAAACTGAATTAATTGAAACTGCTGAAGTCTACAGAGAGAAATATATTAACTACCTCGACAGATTCAACGAAGGAGATATGCTCAGACTTCTGAATTTCCTTAATAAGACCAGGCAGGAGCTCAGGTTTTCTCAAAATCAGAAGCTTAAAGTTGAGATATCTCTCAGCCATCTTATAGGACTTGAAAAATCTGTGACAATATCCGGTATAATAAACGGACTTGGTGAAAAAAAAAGTCCTGAAGTAAAGAATACTGAATCTTTCCCCCTCAAAATAAATTTTCCCGGAAAAGCTGCTGCCCCTCAGCATTCAACCGACAGAACCACCGGGAAGGAGGCACTGACACGTAAAAGACCACTACAGGCTGATCCGCCTTCATCTTTAAACTTCGAATCGGTCAAAAATAAGTGGGAAGGGTTTGTCGATTCAGTTATGAGGGAAAAAGCGCTGATATTCGGTCCCTTCCTGAACAGTGTAGAAGTCTCCGATCTTCAGGCAAATAATCTCCAAATTATCACATCAAATTCCCACGCTCAAAATATTGTTGAAAATGACAAAGACTATATTTCGAAGAAAACTCTGGAATATTTCGGGAAAAAACTGAATTTTGTAGTTAAGCTCGCAGGAAAACCCCGGAAAGAAGAGCAGCATCTCAAAATTACGAAAGAGATTGATAGCAGCGATGATCCCTATGTGAATGCAATAAGAACTGAACTTGGGGGAGAAATCATAGATTAAAACCGCCTAAAACAGGCGATATTCATCACTTGCATCAATATTTCCCGTCTTATCTTTTTTGATAAATATTATGAATATGTGTATTTTAATAGATGTTCAAAAATTTAATTGTTGCAATTGATGGTCCTGCCGGAAGTGGTAAAAGCACTTCTGCCAAGCTTGTAGCGCAAAAACTTGGCTATCTTTACATAGATACAGGAGCTATGTACAGAGCAGTTACTTTTTTATCCATAAAAAAAAAATTGGAATCTGAAAAAGAGATCACTCAGCTTGCTGAATCCGTTGATATAAAGCTGAGATTTGAAAAAGGATTTACCCAGGTTATTGCTGACGGTACAGATATTACCGAAGAGCTGAGATCATACGAAGTAAATACAAAAGTAAGTAATGTCAGCAAGATTAAAGGTGTAAGGGAAGCACTGGTAAGCAAGCAGAGGCAATATGCAGCCGGCAATACTGGAATAGTAATGGAAGGCCGCGATATCGGCACTGTTGTTTTTCCGGATGCCGATGTTAAAATATTCTTAACTGCAACAATTGATCAGCGGGTTGACAGAAGAGCAAAAGAGTACAAAAGTAAAGGGATAGATATCCCTGTTGAAAATATTAAAGAGAATCTGGAAGAGCGCGACAGGATTGATTCTACAAGAAAGGTCAGTCCCCTTCTTAAAGCCGCAGATGCTGTCGAAATAGACACTTCCGCAGTGACGATTGAAGAACAGGTTCAGCTTATTCTGGAAGAAGTCATGAAAACGGAAAAGTTTATTAAGTCATCTTAATCAAATTATGTTCAATTAAATCTTTGCAGTGATGTTCATTCAGATGACTTGGAACACTCAGCTGCAGAAAATTTATTTATTTCAGGAGGATTAATGTCCGAAGAGACAAAAGAGAAGACCAGAGGTGTGGTAACCGCAAACGATTACGAAAAAGCAAAAAGAAACTTTGAGAATGAAGAATATTCTCAGGAAGAATTTCTTTCTCTTGCCAGACTTTATGCAGACTCTTTCAGAGATGTTAAGGAAGGTGAACTTGTAAAAGGTAAGATCGTCAGAGTTCAGGGCGATAATGTTATTATCGATGTGGGGTTCAAGTCGGAAGGTTCAATTCCTAAGAATGAATTCCGTGAGGATGAAGAGATTAAAATAGGCAATGAAGTTGAAGTAGTTCTCGAAAGTGTTGAAGATCAGGAAGGAAACCTTGTACTAAGTAAACAGAGAGCGGACTTCCTCAGGATTTGGGAGAAAGTTGTAAACGCTCACGAAACCGGTGAGATCCTTCAGGGTAAGATTATTAAACGCATCAAGGGCGGTATGGTTGTAGACCTTATGGGAATGGAAGCATTCCTTCCGGGTTCACAGATCGATATTCGTCCCATCAGAGATTTTGATGCATTCGTAGGCCAGACAATGGATTTTAAGGTTGTTAAGGTTAATATCCCTACAGAGAATGTCGTTGTTTCACATAAAGTGCTTGTTGAAGAAGAAATTGCCGACCAGAGAAATGCAATCCTTGAGAGCCTTGAAAGAGGACAGATACTCGAAGGTACGGCTAAAGCTATTACCGACTTTGGTGTATTCGTTGATCTCGGCGGAGTTGATGGCTTAATTCATATAACCGATCTCAGCTGGGGCAGAATCAATCATCCAAATGAAGTTGTTAAACTTGATCAGACTATAAAGGTAGTTGTTACAGACTTTGATGAAGAGAAGAAGAGAATTTCCTTAAGTCTTAAGAAACTTCTCCCCCATCCATGGGAAAACATCGAAGAAAAATATAAGGTAGGTGATAAGGTTTCAGGAAGAGTTGTTTCACTTACAGATTATGGCGCATTCATTGAGATTGAAAAAGGTATTGAAGGATTAATCCATAATTCGGAAATGAGCTGGACACAGCATATCAAGCATCCTTCACAGGTTGTCGCAATGGGACAGATAATCGAAGCTGTAATCCTCAGCCTTGATAAAGAGGAGAAGAAAATCTCTCTCGGTATCAAGCAGCTTGAGCCGGATCCATGGGAATCGCTCATGCAGAAATATCCTGTCGGATCCCAGCATTCCGGTATTGCCCGGAACCTGACGAACTTCGGTGTGTTTGTTGAACTTGAACCCGGAGTTGATGGACTGGTACATATATCAGATCTGAGCTGGACTAAGAAAATACGTCACCCCGGTGAAGTTGTTAAAAAAGGCGAAAAGCTCGATGTAATAGTTCTCGGAGTTGATGTTGACCAGAGAAAAATATCTCTCGGCCATAAGCAGGTCCAGGAAAACCCATGGAATAATTTCGAAAAAGATTACAACGTCGGAACAATAACCGAAGGCAAAGTTGTAAGAATTATCGAAAAAGGCTTAATCGCTGAACTGCCGGAAGGAGTTGACGGTTTTGTACCGACAAATCAGCTGGCTACGAATAAAATTAAAAATATCGCAAACCACTTCCCTGTTGATGATGTTATTCCTTTGAAGGTTATTGAATTTGACAAAGAGAATAAAAAAATTGTTCTCAGCACAATAGCCGCACTTAAGGAAAGATCTGAACAGGAAGTTAGAGAATATCTCGATAAACATAAACTCGACAGAGTTTCTGTTGAAGAGATAATGAATGCTGAAACAGGCGCTATCGACTCCTCCGATTTCCCGATCTTTGAGCTCCCTGACGACCAGCGTCCAAATCAGCAGGATCATTCTTAACAGAATTTCCGGGTTAATAAAGAGCGGGAATTACCTCCCGCTCTTTTAATTTTAAATAAACTTAAAGTCAGAGTGAATAAAGCAGTATTACATACCCTGGGTTGTAAATTAAATTTTTCCGAAACATCAACTATCGGAAACCAGTTTCTTGCCAGAGGTTTCAGTATAGTTGATTTTAAGGAACAGGCTGATGTATATGTCTTCAATACCTGCACGGTTACCGAAAATGCAGAGAAGGAATGCCGTCAGCTGATTAGACGGGCACTTCGGCAGAATCCCGAGGCATTCATTGTTGTTACGGGATGCTACGCCCAGCTGCGCCCTGAAGAGATTTCAGCCATTGAAGGTGTGGATGCTGTCCTCGGTACTCAGGAAAAATTCAAATTGTTTGATATCCTTGATGGTTTTGAAAAAAAGGACCTGGCCTGCATTTTCGTATCTCCCAATGATGAGATCAGCGAGTTCGGACCGGCTCATTCAACGGATGCCGACAGCAGGACAAGGGCTTATCTTAAGATCCAGGACGGATGTGATTATAAGTGTTCTTTCTGTACTATCCCAAAAGCACGGGGATTAAGCCGCAGCATGGAACCTGATTCGGTTATAAAAGAATTCAGATCTCTGCTTGATCAGGGATATAAGGAGATTATCCTCACAGGGGTAAATGTTGGTGATTATGGCAGGCAGTATGGCACCGGGTTGTATCAGCTCCTTCTCCGGATGGTGGAAATCTCCGAAGACTTCAGGATAAGGATTAGCTCGATCGAACCCAACCTGCTGAGCGACGAGATTATTCAGCTCACTGCTTCCAATGAAAAAATGTGCAAACATTTCCATATTCCGCTGCAGAGCGGAAATCCCCGCATACTCAGGCAGATGAAGCGCCGGTACAAAGTTGAGGATTATCAGAGACTGATTGAGAAACTTAATAATGCTATTTCTGATGTCGGAATAGGAGTCGATGTAATCGTCGGTTTTCCCGGGGAAACTGAAGAAGAGTTTCTTACAACCTATAATTTTTTAAGAGAGCTTGCTATATCTTACCTGCATGTATTTACGTACTCTGAAAGACCAGGAACATTAGCCGCCGATCTGCCTGAACAGGTTGATGTATTCGAGAGGAAAAGAAGGAACAGTGTTCTAAGAAGCCTGAGCAGCAGGAAGAAAAATCTTTTTTACAACAATAATACCGGTAAGATCTCAAAGGTTCTTTTTGAGGCAGAAAATAACAACGGCCTAATGAAGGGGTTTTCATCTAACTACATAAGGGTGGCAATTCCTTACAACCCGGAAGTTGTTAATACATTATCATCTGTTAAAATCACTGAAGCGGCGGGATCTTTCTGCTCCGGGGAAATAACAGCGATAAAAAAATCAGTTGACACATTAGCATCTTAATTATAAAATTAAAATCAAAAAATTATGAAATATTCCCTTTTAGCTCTTCTTTTCATTACATCATTAACATTTGCTCAGGTATCAACTCCAAAATCATCGCTTGAATTAAAAAGTATAGTAAAAGAAAATCTTGAACATCAGTCATTAGATATAACCATTCCGGCTGAAAGAACGAAAAAAAATCCGGGACTCGCAATCATCTACTCTCTTCTTCTGCCGGGGATGGGTGAATTGTACGCCGACGGATATTCAAGCGGTAAATATTTTACTATTGCTGAAGGAGCACTATGGGGCATCTTTATAGGGATGAATACCTATGCTAACTGGCAAAAAGATAGGTATCAGGCCTACGCTATTACAAACGGCGGAGTTAGTCATTCCGGCAAGGGTGATGATTTCTATGCTACGATTGGTGATTATTCCAGCATTGATCAGTTTAACGAGGAAAAGGCGCTTAACCGCGAATTTAGTGCAATGTTCGATGTAGAGACTCATTACTGGAACTGGCCGACAACCGAGCAGAGGAGAACCTACCGCGGAATGTGGACTTCAAGTGAACAGACTTTTAATGATATAAGATTTGTAGTAGGAGCCCTTATAGTAAACCGCATTGCAAGTGCGATAAATGCAGTACGCCTTGTGTCAGCATATAATAAAAATCTTGACACGGATTTGAGCTGGAATGTTTCGGTAGGTCTTCAGAATCAGGCTGCACTCCCCACTTCACTGGTTCTGAATTTTCAGACTGCTTTGTAACTCCATTGTCAAACTTCACGGGCTCACGCTTCGACGAGCTCCGTGGGAAAATAAAAAGGCTGCCTTTTGAGACAGCCTTTTTTTTGTAACCTTGAAACCTATACAGGTTTTTTACTTACTTAAGGAGGATTAACTTCTTTGTTGAAGTGAAGTTTCCTGTAGTAAGAGTGTAATAATAAATTCCGCTTGCCAGGTTTGCGGCGTTAAAAATCACCTTATGGTTAGTTGATTCCATCCATCCGTTAACTAGTGTAGCTACTTCGTTTCCAAGTACATCATATACCTTAAGAGATACATGACTTCTTTCAGGAGTCGAGAACTCAATAGTTGTAGTCGGGTTGAATGGATTCGGATAACTCTGGCTGAGAAAATACCTGGTCGGTTTATCGACGTCAACTTCAGCAACAGGTGAATAATCATACCTGCCGTCGAAGTCTATTTGTTTAAGTCTGTATGAATAATGACCCGGCTTTACAATATTCTCATCGGTAAATGAGTATGAATGAGATTCAGTGCTGCTTCCGTTTCCCTGGATAAAGCCGATCTTATTCCAGACTGCTTTTTCGTTTTCCGACTTAAGGCTTCTCTGGACCTCAAAGCCGCTGTTATTTAATTCAGTGGCTGTTACCCAGCTTAACAAGACCTCATTTTTGTCCATATTCGCGGTAAAAGAAGTCATCTCCACAGGTACGTTATCAATAACCTCCAGAGTCACTTCCCTTCTGTGAACCGGAATTCCTGTTACTCCCTCACCCTGAACTTTTATAGTATACGTTCCGTTTGGAACAGTACCAACTGTATGCGATGTCATTGTAATGCTTCCGGGAAATGAAGTGATTGTGTTTCCGAAGTCAAAGGTGATATCAAAAGATCCGGTTGCAGGTGCAGGGTCGATGTTAGCAGTGAACATGGCCTCTCCGTCGAAGAGAGTAACATCCGGAATTTCGATGGTGTAATCTGTCTGATCATTGGTATTCCCCACCATATTATTCGGGGGAGAAACAAGCATTGCGAAATCAGGAAAGTACCCCGTATAGCTGCCGAAATTTCCGACCCTGAAATCCGTCCATACCATCATAGAAATATTACCTGCAGAAGTTATTGCGTCATAATCACCCTGGTATCTCGGTGTACCGCCGCCGCCGCAGGTTGTACAGTTTATTTTCATTTTAGCGTTTGAAACTCTCTGATTCTGAGCGAATGTCTGTCCCCCGTCATCAGAGTAGCTCGCATAAATGTATGCACTGTCCGATGTCGGTGTATCACGGGTGTCCATCCATTTAATGAATAACCTTCCGGTTTCTTTATCGCACCAGGAAGATGGATGCCACTGATTGTTATTGGCTGAATTCGGATCATCATTAACAGTAACTGCAGCCGACCATGTTGCACCCTGGTCGTCCGAATAACGGCAGAAAATATCGGGTTTATTACCATTACCTGCAGGAACATTCGATGTATAAACCAGGTAGAGTCTTCCCCGGTAAGGACCGTAGCTGTTATCGGCTGTGATAAACGGATAAGGTCTTGTCCTCATATTTTGAACCGAGTGCCTTCCGTTTACATCGGTTCCGACATAACCTGCAAAATCCTGTGAAGACATCAACGTAAATGTCGCACCGCCGTCGGTAGAAAGATAAAATCTGTAGGTCGCGGCAAAAGTATTGCCTTCATTCGTAACGAAATATACACAGCCTCCCGGTACATCTCCGCCGATCATATTGGGTCCGACAGCAACCATTGCACCCGGCAGTGCAGAGCTGCTTGTTGAAAATGTCTGGGAAAAACTTGCCCCGTAATCAGTACTCCTGGCAAAATTATGACCACCGTAACTTATCCTGGTCATTGTAGCATAGACATAATTTGCATAAGGACCGCTTGTCTGATCCGCGGCCATCCAGCATTTATCAGCGCCGCTGACTGCATTAACCGCCGCTGACCATGACTGACCGTTATCCGATGAACGGATAACCCTTGCACCCAGAATATTGCTGCCGTACATCTGCATGTAAAACAGGTTGCCGAGACTATCATAAGCAGTAACAGGATCTCCCTGGACGACGGTTCCGAAAGAAGGAGAAGAAGCCAGCCAGTCGTGCCCATCGTATGTCCTGTGAGTGCCGTTGATATTGAAAGCATTAAAATATTCCAGGGGATCAGTGGGATTAACCGACATATGAGGCTCTCCAAAGTCAACCCCGAGATTAAAGTTATCAAATCCGTCAATTGAAATGACGTCAGTACTGTAAATAACCGGAACATAAGACTCAATGACCTCCTGAGGAAGCCTGTCTATTCTCGGATTATCTCCCTCCTGTGGATAGGAATTGGTTGTAAAGAAGAACAATGTTGGTAAAAGGAAAAGAATTGAATATTTCCTGTATGTAGCACTGTACATAACACCTGGGGTTTTAGTTTAAGATAATCGGTAAATTATATAAATAAATCTAATGAATATATTTTACGTTATCGTGTGAGATTTTTTCTTTGTAAAACCGGCTGCTCCAATCCTTTGAGTTTGAAAAGATGAAATAATTTTTTAAAGGGAATAAAAAAGGATTTGCTGAGAAATTATTTTTTCACATTGAATATTTTCTTGAATTCTTCAACGCTGTTTATATCTCGTATACGCTGTTCTTCTTCATCTTTCTCATTTCTCGCACTGAGTTCTGAGGCAAACTCTTCTGAAGAGATCACAGTCGCGCTGCAGACCCTTGCAAATTCCTTAAGGTTATTATCTGAAGTAATTACGATTAAAAGTTTTGGATTTTTGTATGCTGATATTTCGGATTTGATTCTATCATCAGCAGTTTTACTTTCCGAGTAGATTATTTTTGCCGCAGCGATTTTGATGGGAGTGTTCTGAAAACCATCAAAATGAAGCGACACTTTCGCTTTCTTCCCCCGGAAATAACTTTCGATCAGGAACGCGAGCTTTTCACGGGCTGACTGCTTATCACTATTCTGCAGTTTCTGAAGCGGCCTGATTTTCCCGATAAGGTTATTTCCATCGATAATATATTTTCTCATAGTTAATATCCCCTTCCGCTGTAGAACTGATCCTGCTTTGTAACCTTCAGGTCCTGCAGCTGGGGTGCTTTAACCCTTATCTCAAACCTGTATCCGCGGTAAGTTCCAACAGGATTCCAGGTAAAATTCATCAGCCAGCAATGCAGATCTCTTGAGATCCGGATCTGGGGGGCAGCAAACTCATGTCTCTGAAAATCATAACTACCGGTGAATGCGAATTTCCAGTTGGGTGTAAAGTTAAAATTTATTCCCCCGCTTAGATTTGAAACTTCAATCTTTTGAGATGGTACAGGCTTGCTTAGTGAATAATTATAGGTCAGACTAATATCCCAGGGAATAGTAAAATCAGCTTCTTTTTCGGAGTAAAGTCCTTTATATACGTTATCACCGTTTTGAAGCTCATACTCTCCTTCGGGCGGCGGCTGTTCACCCCGGGAGGACTTTAATTTTTCACCTGATAAGCTGGTTGAAATCGAAAAGCTGAAGTTTGTAAGTCTTAACAGCCCTTTCCCTTCATTAACAAGGAGTTTATTGATCCTGGATTTATTTCCGGAATAATCATAGGGAGTAAAATTAGAACTGCCGGAAAAGTTAAACCAGTCGCCTATCTGCGTTCTGTACTGAAGCCCAAGATCAGAAAGCTTCATACTGTCTGCAGCAAAGTTATAACTCATCGAAGCGGATAAATTCAGCAGCTGGATCTTATTTTCTTTCGAAGTGGTGTCCGTTGGATCCGGCAGGGTTTTCATTTCAAAAATATTTCCGAGTGAGAAAGTAATCCTCTGCGATTCGCTGGAAGGAACACCGCCGAATACCTCTCTCTGGAACTTATCATAATGAACAACCTTATTATTCGGGTCAATGTAGGAGTCATAATATCCCCAGACCGGTCTGGAAAAATCGGGGTTGTAATTATATGAAATACTCGGATTAACTGTATGCCTTATCGCGTTTACCCCGAAGCTGTTCACAGGGAAAATCCCGTAAAACTTTGTGGAAGCGGTTAGTCCCACACCGAATGTTCTTACAAAATTAAGCTCGTGCTCATCATTAATAAAAGTTGTATCATTTCCTGTTTTCGGAGAGACAGCTCTTTCATATACTACTCTTTTATTGTACCATTTTTCCTGATACCTTACTGAGGGGGCAACACTTATGTAGCCGATTTTGGGTGAAATACCAGCCGAAATCTGATGATTAAAGCCTCCCCTGATATTAAGATGATCATTCCGCTTGTCTCTGTCATTCTCAAACTGCCCGGTGTAGCTGTAGCCGAACAACTCATACCACTTTTGTTCACCCACACTCTTGCTGCGGAAAGGATAACTCTGAGACTTCGTAAATGTAAGGTTGGGAAGAACCTCGTGAATTTCGCCGGTCTGAAGAACCTGTCTCCTGGTATAGCTGGCTGAAAGACTGTTGCCGGATTCATCCCAGGTTTTTGAGAAAGTGGCGTTTGATACAATTTCATTCCGGAGAAGTTCATTGAAATCTGTAACATTTCTTGAGAGGTAATTCCCTGATGTAAATTCCAGGTTTGCATCAAATCTCATGGTCGGAGTAAACGACTGGTTATGACTCCATTTGATCCTCCAGTCGATTCGTTCTGATCTGTCCGGGTCAGTGGTCAGTCCTGATTTCAGATCAGAGTAATCTCCCTGTATAGTTCCGGTAAAGTTGTAGCGTTCCGCATAACGGAAACGTGAATTAGCTCTGTAGCTGCCTCGTGTATAGTAATCGCCTGTCAGGTTCCAGTCCATATAATCACTTATCGCCCAGAAATACCCGAACCGGGCAAAGTATTTTCCATAGGTGGCATCATCTCCGAAGACCGGCGGGATGATACCTGATCTTCTGCCCGACTGCAGAGGAAAGATCGCAAAAGGAAGAGGAACAGGAAAAGGCACATCACCTACAAAAAACCATATCCATTCAGCCATAACCTCCTGTTGCTGTACAACTTTCATCTTCGGTGAATAGAAGAAGTAATCGGGATGAGTCTTATCGCAGGAAGTATAAATACCATCCTTAATGAAATATGTATCTTTATCAACTTTCTTGATCTTTGAGCCCGTATAGTAGGCGCCTTCATTTTCAGTTCCTGCTTCAGCAATAAATCCCCGCTGGCTTTTAAAATTAAACTTCATCCTGAAACCTTCATATTTTTCGCCTTTATCAGTCATTACAGGCGTGCCCGCATACTTCTCCGAGGTATCGGTAGGAACGCCCTCAGCCTCCACACCGCCGCTTCCGAAATCAACCATAATATTCGCAGCTTTAAGATCGGTCTGTTTATACTGTATTTCACTTTTCCCATACAGATACATTTCCTTTTTACCTATAACGAAGATCAACGAATCAGATGAACTTGCATTTATTACGGTATCAATATCGCCGGGTTTCGTTTTAACAGAATCGGAAGTCAGCAGGGAATCAATTACCGGTGAACTGATTGAATCGGGTGGAACCATTCCGGTAGAATCAGTTTGCTGAGCAAATTCCTGTGCAGATAATAATATTAAGATCAGTAAGAAATTTCTCATTTCAGAATTGATATGAAGAATATTTCAAAAATAAGCCCGTCCTCAGGATTTATAATACACTAAAGCAGATGCCCCTTTTATGCCGGCATCATTTTTTAATTTAGCAGGGTGAACTTCAATTCTGTCGCGTAAAGGCGTCAATACCCGCGAAGAAGCTGTTTCCCTGATAGAATCGAATAAAGGTTTGCCGAATCCTGATACACCTCCCCCGATGATAAACGTACTTACATCAAGCAGGTTGCTGACAGATGCCAGGGCGCATCCGATATAATAACCCATTTGCTTTACTATCGACTGAGCATAACCATCTCCATCTTCGGAGGCAGTATCTATAATCCTTGGGGAAAGCTCTTCAAGATCATTATCGATAAGTTCCCATATTTTTGAATCAGGATGGTCAGGCATCTCTTTCTTTATCCTGCTGACGAGATAATGGTTGCCTACATATGCCTCTATACAGCCGAAAGATCCGCAATTGCACAGGGGTCCCTTATGGTCTATTGTTACATGCCCTATCTCACCGGCAGCACCGAATTCCCCCCGGTATATTTTATTATTAATTATGATCCCGCCTCCTACTCCGGTTCCGAGCGTAACCATTATGAATGAATCATACTTCTTCCCCACTCCGAATATCAGTTCACCTATCGCGGCAGCATTTGCATCATTTTCAACAAAGACTTTTATCCTGAATTCCTTCTCAATCAGTTTACCAAGATTTACCTTTTCCCAGCCGGGAAAATTAGGGGGATTCTCAACAGTTCCCTTTTTAACCGAAACCACACCGGGAGCACCTATGCCTATTCCGTTTATTTTCTTCTTTGTTTTCCCGAGAATTTCGTGTATTCCTTTTTTGATCTGTTCTACTACTACATCAGGACCTTCGGCTGCATGCGTCTCAACTGAAATCTTCTTACTGATCTTCCCTTTTTCAGATACAATCCCGATTTTTACGCTTGTCCCGCCAAGATCTACACCGAGGGTATATTTAACTGATTTAGCCATTACTTATTCCGTCTTTTACTGAAATATTATAAAGTTATCACTCAAACGGTAAAATACTGAATTACGGTAAACAAATATAAATTTATTAGGGATTTTTATTTCAAAAAGAGGGCATAAATTTCAAAAATGTAAGCCGTATTACATTTATATATCTCCGGGCAGCACCAAAAGCATCAGGCAGCTATTGGCTCATTTATTTGTGAAACTGACGTTCACTATCCTTAATTCCTGCGGGTATTGGATCGGTCCTATGGAGGTCGATACAGTAGGACGCGCGTAAAGGGTCAGGTTTGATGATGAGCCCTGATTGCCTCCGATTGCAAGTGCGAGGTTGATTAAATCTTCATATCCTTTATTCTGAAAGAATTTTACGAGGTCGAGACTCATCTGAAGCGGAATAACACTGACTTCTCCTGTACCCGGTATTGTAACATCATTTTTTAGTCCTCCTGAAATGGTCTCCTTATCGTTTATGAGGAGCCTCCAGGGAAAATTTGTAATTGTAGCGTTTGTATTCGGGTATCCGCCCGTACCGTCGTTCGGATTTTTCGCCTGCACATTCAGTACAAAAGAGACAGGAAGGGTTCCGTTTGCTACTGCCTGGGATATCCTGAGGATCTCAATTGAACTGAAATCGGATAATTTCGACTTTCCCGATAGACTGACCCCGTTGAGAGCAAAGGAATTAACTTCACCAAGTTTGAACTGAAGCCGTGATAAATTGACGATTGATTGATAAACACTGCAGCCGCCGACTGTAAAAACCATTATGAGTGCGTAAATATATAATTTCTTCATATTTCTCACCGTTTAGTTGGATAAAATAAGCTTCTGAGATTCCTGGATCTTCTGCAGTATTTGTTCAGCAACACGCAGAGCACGAAGTCCATCCTCACCAGATACAACAGGTTTTGTATTGCTTAAAACCGAATCGACGAAGAGCTGCAGTTCATATTGAAGAGCATTCTGTTCCTTAATTTCAGGCTGCTCATAGATAACTCTCTTTTTCTTCTCCCCTACCCCGATCTCACCGAATGAAATTGTTGAACTGCCTGTATCCTGATCTAGAGGGACAAGTCTGTACACTTCTGAAAGACCGGTTATAAAATCGAGTGAGATATAATTATCTCTCTGGAAGATCCGCATCTTCCTCATCTTTTTCTGTGAGATTCTGCTGGCCGTAACATTGGCAACAGCACCGTTCTCAAACAGGATCCTTGCATTAGCTATATCAATTGAATCTGAAACAACTGCAACACCGGATGCATCTATCTGCTGCACCTTACTTTTTATGAGACTAAGGATTATATCGATATCGTGTATCATAAGATCCAATACGACCGCAACGTCGGTACCGCGGGGATTAAACTGCGCGAGCCTGTCGGTCTGGATGAACTTAGGCTCTAGAATATATTGTTCAAGCGATACAAGTGCGGGGTTGAATCGTTCAATGTGTCCAACCTGCAGAATAAGATTTTTATCGGCAGCCAGTTTAACAAGCTCTTCGGCTTGGGGTATTGCAGCAGTTATCGGTTTTTCTATAAAGACAGGCTTCCCGGCATTCAGACATTCTTTTGCAATTTCATAATGAGCACTGGTAGTAGCCGCGATAGAAACAGCGTCAACCACCTTAAGCAGTGCCTCTAGATTATCATAAAATTCAGTCCCGAATTCCTCACTTGCTGGTTTCGACTGAAGCTGGTTAATATCATACACACCGGTTAATTTACAATTGGGAATCGCCGTAAACATTTTAGCATGCAGTTTTCCGAGATGTCCTGTTCCGGCTATTCCAACATTTAATTTTTCCATTTCGATCCGTTATTGTTTACTAAAAATTTTAGCATACCCGATTATATGATCATACCCGCCCAAATCGGGATCATTATAATACAAAAATACATAATAAATATTTGAAGTATCCCAGCTGTTTCCCTCCAGGGTGTACCAGTCGATATCTGTAATGGTGTTCCCGGAAGTCTCGCCTATAACATACTGGTAATCATAGATCCCGCGTTTAAGCGGGACGGTAATAGTATACACTCCACCCTGTTCTTTCATTTTGTAAACCGGTTCAACCACCCATTTATTAAATGCCCCCACCAGAAAAATATCACTGTATACCGGATTGGGCGGTCTGATTGAGAAAACTACATCTTTATATGTGGCATAATCATTTTTATAGTTTAAAAGAATTTCTCCGCCGTTAAGATCAGGGGGACCTTCCTCAAAGAACCTTGAATACTCAAGTCCTTCGAACTGAGCTTTAACCGTTTCGCTTATAAACTTATTATAATTTCTAATATCCGTCTGCCTGTATTCGTTGCCGGGACGAATATCTCTTATTGTAAAAGTAAACTTCCTGTCACCATCCCAGTAGAACTGCCTCTGATTTGTATTAAAAGAACGGTCCACTATATAAGGATAATCTGTTTTGTGGTTTTCGATTATCTCAAGATGATCTACAAACATAGGGTGAAATTTCTGCGGGAGGTTGATCTCTGAGGTTATATTAAAAATATCGGCAAGCTGAGTTGGAAAATATGTTTTATCTTCAAGCTTTTCTTTGGTTAAACTTACATTCAAACCCAAAACTTCTTTTACTACCACGAACTTACCGGAAGCATAAACTGTTGAAGTATCATAAGTATCAGTTATATAATACCGCCATTTGCCTGACCATGGAAAAGTAATCTGTCCATCTTTATCAGGAAAGGTTTCTTTGAAGTGATACTTTGCTTCCTTCAATGTTACGGGCAGTACATCATAATCAGGATTATTAAAAATATTATGTCCATGGTTCGCAAGGAACAAATTGCCTGCCGGCGTCCAATTTTTATCGCAGAAACGAAAAACGAAACTCAGCTGAGGAATGTCCTTAGCCTGCAAATCAAATTCAACTGTCAGCCTGCCGTCGGCAATAACCGGAAGAGCTGTTACATCATCACCCGGGTAAGCGATTAAAGATTTAATTGAGATATGCTCCTGCGCAGTAATTACCCCAGGCAGAATTGCAGCCAGAAAAAATAAAATTCTATACAAAGTTTCCCCTAAATGTTAAAGATTTCTACGCATTTAATTGCCTGGTATGGAACAAATATCCTCACCTGTTCGGTTTCCCTGGTGGTTTCGAGCAGAAGTCCGTCATCATAAGCTTCGGTAAGTTTGCCGGATTTAAAAACTATCTCATAAATAGGCGTATCCGAATGAGGATCTATTGTTAGTCCGTAATTTTCATACAAAGTTATATGCAGCGTTTTGCCTAAAAATTTCTTCCATTCCATTTTCATTGAGCATCTCCCTGGTTAAGGATCTGATTTATATTTCGAAGAAAATCGTTAATATCAGCGCAGAGATAATATTTTTTTATGAACTGAGATGCAATGGTAACTTCTCCCGCATTGACATAGTTTGCATACCCGGCGGCAATTGCTGATATATTCTGCCTGCTCAGGTCACAGTTGTACTCACCTGAATCATTAAATGAATCCAGGTAGTCTATAATTTCCTCATTTTCCTGGATATAAAGGTCATATATATCGGCATTCACAATATAGACCTGGCCGCTTTCATATTTCCAGCAGTTAATAGGAAGGAAAATATCAGAATCATCATTATCGCTGTTGAAATATTCAAAATCCGGGTTACCTGTAACTATAATCTCTCCTCCCTCCTCATTCGAGAACATATCATAAGGTTCCGTCGTTCCGCTGCGGATAGAATCGGCAAGCGAGAATTCATCAATTGTATTAAAAATATAGATTGTGTAGTCGGGCAGATCTCCAACGGTGGTTGAATCGATAACTATATACTCATCCACGCTGTCGCCGTCAAGGTCGATTGTATAGTCGCGCGGATTACTGAAAGACACCTCAAATATGATATTCTTAGTTTCATTATCAGTGACGGTAAGGAGTGAATCGTGTAACTGAGCGGAAAAAAGATCGAATGTGTAAATCTGCTGCGGTAATGCAGGGCCGGCGGAAATAACAAATAATAAGAGAAAGAAAAGTTTCTTCATAAAACTCGGATATTTTTTCTTTCTCTAATATAGCTTAAATGAAATAATATAACAGTTCAATTTAAAATAAAAACTCCCGGGGGGACCGGGAGTTTGTCGGAAAAACAATATTATAATTTACAGATTTTTTATTTCGTTGGTTAGTTTGGTCATTGCTTCCTTTGCATCGCCGAAATACATTAGAGCATTGGGGTAGAAGAACAGTTCATTATCGATTCCTGCATAACCTACATTGAGAGAACGCTTGTTAATTACAACTGTCTTTGCATAATCTACATTCAGGATAGGCATTCCATAGATAGGACTGCTCTGATCGTGACGTGCAGCAGGATTAACAACATCATTTGCCCCGATAACTATAACAACATCTGTATTAGAGAAATCATCATTTATATCTTCCATCGCATAACAGTTTATCATATGGAACCTGCGCTTCTGCAAGCAGCACGTTCATATGTCCCGGCATTCTTCCTGCAACAGGGTGAATTGCAAATCTTACATTAACTCCTTTCTTTTCAAGGACGTTCATTAAATCGCGAACCGCATGCTGAGCCTGTGCAACAGCCATTCCGTAACCGGGAACAATAATAACACTGCTGACGGCATCAAGCAGCATTGCAAGTTCTTCGGCATCGAACAGATTTAACATCTCCTTTGGGTGAGGTTGTTCCCGTTGATTCTCCTGTACCGCCTGCTGAAGCCCAGCCGCCGAGAAGCACATTCATAAGTGATCTGTTCATTCCGCGGCACATTATTAAGAGTAAGAATAATTCCCGACGCACCTACCAAGTGCTCCGGCAATAATCAATTCATTATTTCCAAGCACAAATCCAGTTGTAGAACCTGCAATTCCGGAATAAGAATTTAAGAGTGAAATGGCAACCGGCATATCAGCTCCGCCAATCGGAAGAACAAGCAGACACACCAAGAACAAGTGAAACCAGAGTAATAATCAATACTAATGAAATAGAACCCGGATTAATGACTAAATAAATTCCTGCCGGCGAAAACAGCCAGAACAAGGATAAGGTTAATAGGATGCTGCAGAGGATATTTAACAACTTTTCCTGTTACAATTCCCTGAAGTTTTCCGAATGCAATCATTGATCCGGTAAATGTAACACCGCCGATGAGAAGACTGAGAATAATTGCTACTCCCTGGTCAACCGGAAGATTGAACGGCAGACCCTGATCAACCGGGTAATTCGGATTAAGCTTGTAATACTCTGCAAGAGCAACCAGCGTTGAAGCACCGCCGCCGAAACCGTTCAGCATCCCGACCATCTGGGGCATTCCGGTCATTGGAACTTTAACGGCAAGAATAACTCCTATAAGTGAACCTACAATCACACCGATCATTATCCATTCAAAAGTAAGCACATGCTGATCGAACAGAGTAATTACGATCGCCATCAGCCATACCGATAGCAGCGAAAAGATTTCCTTTACGCGCTGTCTTCGGCGATCCAAGATATTTAATTCCGAAGATGAAAAATATTGAGGATATTAGATAAGTTATTTCAATTACTACACTCATTTTTTATCCTCACTTTTTCTTTTTAAACATTTTTAACATTCTGTCGGTAACGAGAAATCCCCCGACAACATTTATCATCGCAAAAATTACTGCAATTATTCCCAGGATCGTGCTTATTGTGAATTGCTCCAGCCCTGCACTTAACAAAGCGCCGACAATAGTAATTCCCGAAATGGCATTTGAACCCGACATAAGCGGGGTATGAAGCGTTGGCGGAACTTTTGTTATAAGTTCAAAACCGACAAATATCGCAAGCACGAAACACATATATGTGCATTAAAAAAGTTAAATCCACCATAAACTTTTTCCTTCCTTAGTTTGCCGGAATAGTTGTTGATTCTTTTCGGGTTTGATTTCATTAACAGCAAACTATTTTAATAATTCTTTTACTCGGGGGTTAATAACTTCTTTGTTATACGTGATAAGACTTCCTTTAACAATTTCATCCTCAAGATTAAGATGTAACCTTGTCCTTCTTTTCCTATATGTGTTATAAGACTTAGAAGGTTTTTAGAATACATTTCACTCGAATGATGTGGGGACAAGGCTCGGCAGATTAGGTTCACCGATTATATTTACTCCATATTTCTTTACAGTCTTTCCTTTTTCACTTACCTCGCAGTTACCTCCGAATTCAACAGCCATATCCAGGACTACACTTCCGGTCTGCATATGTTTTACCATCTCTTCTGTTACAAGAACCGGGGCTTTTTTACCGGGAACCAAAGCAGTGGTAATTACAATATCCGCTTCGGTAATGTGCTTAAAAATCAATTCTTTCTGTTTTTTAAGAAATTCTTCCGAAGCTTCTCTTGCATATCCTCCGGCATCCTGCATATTTTCATCTGTTTCAACCTCAATAAATCTTCCGCCGAGCGACTGAACTTCTTCTTTACAGCAGGACGGATATCGGAAACTTCAACTACGGCTCCCAATCTTTTTGCCGTACCTAAGGCCTGAATCCCGCAACTCCGGCACCCATTATAACAACTTTTGCCGGGGAAATTGTTCCGGCGGCAGTCATCATTAAAGGGAATATTTTGCCGAGAGTATCAGCACACATTACAACACTTTTATAACCGGCTAATGTTGGCCTGCGAACTAAGTGCATCCATTTTTTGTGCGAGAGTTGTTCTTGGAATCATATCCATAGAGATTACATTTATTCCTTTTTCAGCACATTTCTTAGCTACATCCGGGATAGTTGAAAGGATATAAAAAGTTACTAGGATAGTTCCCTTTTTCATCAGATCGAATTCATGTTTGTTCATGTTCCGGGATGCTCCATAGGTCTTTGAACTTTAAGTACTAATATCTGCGGATGAATACAGCTCTTGCAGATTGTCGATTATCTTTGCACCTGCTGCTTTATATTTTTCATCGGTAAACCCGGCGTTGAGTCCTGCATTTTTTTCAACGTGTACTTCAAATCCTGCTTTTATGAGTTTAGGGACTACATCGGGAACGGTCGCTACCCTGTTCTCACCCGGAAGGATTTCTTTTGGAACAGCTATTATCAAGGTGGTTCTCCTCCTTTAAATTCAAATTTTAATGAGTAAAACTAAGAGGTTTGCAGACTAAATTCAAACAAAGTTAAATGTTTTGGTTTTGACAACTATTAGTACTTTATCTTCAGGAAGAAGGGACAAATTGAACCGAACTCTATGCAGGCTGTTCGCGGGTAAGACAGTGGAGCGTACCTAACCCCCAAACAAGATCAATTGCATGAACTCCTATTACAGGGCGATCGGTTATGATTTCGGAAAGGATTCCAAGTGCGGTTTTATCATTGGGATCATTAAAGGTCGGTACAAGCACCGCATAATTTGAAAAATAGAAATTCGCATAGCTGGCCGGCAGACGCTCTCCCTTAAAAATTACCGGTGCGGGCATTGGAAGTTCAATAACGTTAAGCTGGGTTCCATCCTGAAGCCTGATACCTTCAAGTCTTCCACGGTTTCCTTTAAAGGAAGGTAATTGGGATCATTCTGATTTTTTTCCTGCACAAGCACCACCGTATCTTTATTTACGAACCTGCAGAGGTCGTCTACATGTCCATGCGTATCATCCCCTGCAATTCCCTGTCCGAGCCATATTGTTTGTTTTATACCCAGGTAATTTCTGAAAACGGTTTCGT
>CAVXRO010000011.1:0-207734 GCA_963764235.1 uncultured Bacteroidota bacterium
ATGCATTCCCATAAATAATATTTCCATCCTTAATCTCTGTAGGGCCACGTGTAAAACAATCAAACTCAAAACCTTCATTCTGAATAAGTAAATTTAGTCCTGTTCCGGCAAAACTTTTATGGCCTAAGATTAAAATTTTTCTTTTTCACAATATTCAAATCGAATTTTTTATCGCAATTAAATGTGATCTATCAACCCAACCCACTTTATAATTGTTAGCATTTAATATTTTTACAATTTCTAAAGGTCCATTTTTGAGATTAGCTTTTTCTAATAATGAAAAATGAACTTCCATTGCAATTACACGGGTATTTTTGTTTTTAGCACTTCAGTAGCTCCTTAATACCTAATTCATATCCCTCCACATCAATTTTTACCACATTTGGAAAAGATTGTGTATGTATTGCAATATCATCAATAGTTTCAACCCGTACTTCTATTAGATCCTTATTTTCACCATAAACGTTTATATGCAACGAAGAATTCGCATTTAGATTATCCTTACCTAGATTCATTTTATAAATACCTCTTTAGAACCAAGGGCTAATTCATGTATGAATAAATTATCACGATTACCAAGATTATCCCTAATTATCTTGTTGGATTCAGGTACAGGCTCAAAACAGAATACCTTTCCCATTTTTACCTTATCAAGCAATTTTTTTGTATAAAATCCCCGATTAGCGCCAACATCATAAACAATATCTGATTCGGTGACATTCTTCAGTAATGCTTTTTCGAATAAATATTCATAATCCTTTTTAGGTAATAAACTTGTAATTAACTTGTTTACTTTTAGTTTTCTTCCAAAGTTTCTGAATTTTATTATTATTGGTTTATCGTACATAATGATATTTATTTATTAAATTATAAAATCTGGGCTTGTTCCACCTTCTAATATCCATTCATACAATTGAATCATTTTCTGTGCGACCGACTCAATCGAATAATTATTTTCGACAAGTTTTCGACCATTCATTCCCATCTGTCTTCTTTCATTGTCAGAAAGCATCATTGCATCATTTAATGCTTGTGTAAGCGGTGCAACTCCAATATCTATCCACCATCCTGCTTTGTCGAGTATTTAGTTCTTCCCAAGGTGTTCCTTTTGTTGTAATGACTGGAATGCCATAAGCTAAAGCCTCTGCAACAACTATACCAAAATTTTCACTGTAAGTTGGCAGTACAAATAAATCAGCTTGGCGGTAAGTTCTTATTTTATCTTCTCCGAATTTAGGACCGATGATTTCAATTTCACCTACCAAATTCTTTTTTGTAATAAGTTGGTTTATATTATTTATATAGTTCGATTCACCATTCCCTGCAATATTGATTTTCCAATTACTACGCAATTGTTTACCTATTCTTTGCCAAGCTTCAAGTAATAACTCAATACCTTTTTTATGGTGAATACGTGATAGAAAAAGTAAAGTTTTCTGTGGCATAGATTCTTTTTCCTTTGGAGTGGAAATTGTGTTAAATCAATTCCCATTAGGTATAACAGCAATAGGGTTTGTAAAACCTAGTTTACTGATATTTCCAGATTCCATTTGCGAAGTTGCATGAATACAACTTGCGTTTGCAATATCTCTATATTGATAAAACCAAAAAGCTAATTTTTTTTTTAATTTACTTTGTTCTAATGACCAGGGTTCAAGCATTCCTCTAGGACTTATAACATATGGTAGTTTAATTTCCCTTGCCCAACTTGACATATGATGAACAGGCATTTGCCATATACCATGTCCATGTAGCAAATCGATCTTTCTATCGATACTCAAGTTTTTTAATGTTTTGGAAATTGAATGTTTATTGGTGAAAAGCAATTTTAAATTTTGATGTGGACTTGATGTTAAATAAGGATTTGGAGATTTTTTTGTTAATACAGTTATTGCTAGTCCATTTTTTGCAATTTGGCTACTCAAATCAGAAACGCTTTTGGATGGGCCACCGTTTGAATGATCAATTGAAGATATGGTATAAATTATATTTATCATTGTTAAGGTTAAATTTTATTTTACCCTGCCGGTAATTCTACTAAAATAAGCAACATTTTTTGTAAGTTGGTTTATTTTCTTTATAGGGACACCCCCATATAGCCAATATTCTTCATTTAGTGCTTTATTAAGTAGTGAACTAGCACCTAAAATAGAATGGTTTGGAAACTTGGCCCAGGGAGTATTACACAATTTGTACCAATGAAACAATAATCCCCAATCTCTATTGGCCTAGCATCCTGCCTATTCTTTACTAAATCTATACTATGCGTTAATATTTGGGTTCTGATGCCCGCAATAGTTGTATACTTGCCAATTTTTATTCCAGCGGTGCAATCAATAAAATGTCTGCTGGTTATAGCACTATGCCTACCAATATATAATTGACATTTACGGTTTTCAATGTGATTAAAATGATCACTTAATGATGTAGGATAACCGGAAATGTAAATTAAACTACCTAATGTAGCATATTCATCTAAAATCATTTCATCGATTGCATTACAAAAATTTAACTTTCCTATTTTGGAATTCTTCTACATGACTAATCTCTTCGCTAGAATAATTGATGTGCCAACCCTTGCTGTCTTGTCAATCTGATAGCCAAAAATTTTATTCATCAATATTCTTTCTAATTTGCCAAGGGAAAACAAAAAGCAATATCTGAATAAAAACACTAATTTTTTTCATATAACCTCATAATATTTATCCCCCCTAATTTTTTTGTGTCAAGCCATGCCTTGTAATAATAACCAGCCAACAATTTGTACATCTTTTGTCTCCATAAACCGTTTTTTGTATATACAATATTATGCTTGGACAAAACTCTACCTCTTTCTTGTGCAAAAGCTAAATCCGCGTTCTCCGTGTACGCATCAAGTGTCTTTTAGACTTACATGAATACGAAAACCCCAGAAATACTTGTTTATTCTATAAAATTTTATCCCCATCTTCTTAAATCGTATCCACAAATCTGTGTCCATAGTATAAATTTAATTTTCATCAAATCCACCACACTTTCAAAAATACTACGATGAAAAATTGACGAAGGACCGTAGACATTTATAGGAGCATTCTTAAATAGAAAATCCTTCCATTTGGGACCCTCTAGCACATTTTAATATACTGCCTACCTCCGAAAAGAAAATAATATTTGCAGTAAACCATAATTTATTGGGTTTATTTTGTATAGTTTTTTTGGCTGCTTCTAAAGCTTCATGGCAATAATAGGTCATCAGCATTTACCCAAAAAAATAATCTCCTTTAGCTTTCCTAAATCCTTTATTAAAAGCATCACTTTGACCCTTGTCTGGTTCAGAAATCCACCAACTTAATTATTGTTGAATATTTTTTAATAACGTCTAAACTATTATCAGTACTTCCCACCATCTACAATAATTAATTCAAAATCTTGGCAACTTTGATTAAGTATAGATTGAATTGCTTCGTCCAGGAATTTACCATGATTATAATTTGCGATGACAATACTAAACAATGGGATCTTTCGTTAACATTGAATATTTACCTATTAATTTATGTTTATTTAAATTACATTATTTTTTGAAAATTTCAAATGTCTGCTAATATTCAACGATAAATTAATGCAGCAAAAATTGGGAAACGATGTTCTCAATGTTCCGATAGGGAAAATAAATATGCCCAAACCATATCAACAAATAAAATTACTAATATCGGCAGTAAATAATTTTCAACGTCTGATTTATAAATTGTAAAGAAGTATTTAAAAATTTGTAGAACATAAAAAATGTAGCTATAAACCCAACAACGCCTGCCCAAACCCAAGTTCCCAAGAAAACAGAATGCGCTCTAATATATTCAATCCCATAATATTGTTTGAACCAGTAATTGATGCAGCAATGCGTGCATATTTACCACTTATATCTTCCCCCCAAGAACCATGGCCAATAACTGGTTTATCTATTACAGCCTGCACTAACACAATAAAATCAACGCGTCCATAGTATAATTAACTCAAAAGGATTATAAGGATTTGATGCCATACTTAATTCTACGTGGGCATTAATTCCACCAAATCCATTGGTCAAACTTGATTTACATAAAATATATAACCTGTATATAAAATAATGATCGAGGCTAAACTAAAAGATTATAATTTTTGCTCGGGTAAATTTTATATCGAATGTTTTAAATATAAAAGAAAAGATGAAGTAATAAAAATTAAACCATTAGAACGAGCATCAAGCAGTACAAATGATTCCAAATATAAAAATAATATATTGGTTAATGCTTTTTATTTTTAGAATAAAGATAATAACCCACAAGCATTATTGCTGGGTTAAGAAATCCAACAAACCGTTCTTTAAAGTAGTTTGTATTGCACCCATTGACTCAAATCTAATTCACCTTCTCCAAAAATCATTTTTACTATAAATAAGCCAAACAAATAATAAGTCACTATATTGGGATTTTCGGCAAGATGATGAACAAAAAAATTGTTGAAATCATTGCAAATAATACTAATGACCATCCCCTTAAAAAATCAACTGGGTTGATTTATTAGTTAATACCACTAACTATCAAAGCAACTAACAATCAACTAAGGAACTAAGAACAAATCTTGAGGCCATCATATTTTTTCAAGTATTTTTTATGTTTATAAAAGGCAAACTTACTAATGCAATAATTTCAGCAAGCATCAACCTACCAATAAAATCAAAAGAGAATAATTGATGTTACACCGTAAAGAAAAAGAAAAAAACTATTTTTTTTCATTACTTTGAAATAAGTTACTTTTTGAATTAACTGCAATGTTTTTTTTATTTGGTCTACTATATTTAATCTCATAGAATGATTCCAAGTTATATAGCCATATAATAAATACGTAGCTGCAAAATATTTCTAATATTAAAGTCTGGATGTATATCTATTTTAATTTACGAAATAGAAATAGATACTCCACGAAAATATTGCAGCACATTCATTCCAAATAATTAGTTCTATATCTTCTTTATTCATTATTTTTGAAGAGATTTATAACTGATACTTTGATGAAAACTGAAAGGGATTACTAAACTTCCAATTATTAGAGCGATGCTCCACGCATAGACGACAAACATTGGCCCACCCAAGTACCATATGATTATCCCCAATACTAAATTTAAAACACCTATTATTCCATGACTTATACATACTCCAATTCAACTCTCCAATACCTAGATTTTTTTGCAAAATAGGCTAGGTGCAGCATATATGTTAAACCCCCATGCTATAGTCAGTACCACTAAAAAATTGACAAAGTATTTTTCATAATGGCCAATCCATAACACGGAAATTAATGGGGTAAGTGCGATTACAAAAAGAAATAGTGGTATTAATAGGTACAGCACGAACTTTATATTGTGCGTAATAAAGGTTTTTAACATTTTCTACACTTTCCTCAACAACGGTTGCATAAGTTGGATCGACAAGTACTTGATTTGCGGAAATGATTAGACTTCTAATTCTTAAAATTAACCTATTTGCCATTTCATAATATCCTGTCGCTGCTAAAACCACCGAATTTTGTGAGAAGACTCTTTGTAATCGGATCATATAAAAGTTGGGCTATAGTAATCCCCTGAAATTTTATGCTGTAATGAAATTCTTTTAAAAGTTTTTATGCCAGCGATATTTTATTACAGGATATTCTGGAAAAATTCTTTTAACAAGGATTAAATTCGATATAAAACTAAGTAATACCTGAAATATCTGTGCATAAACCACTCCAAATAAACCATATTTGGGCACCAGCATAATTGTTAAGACCAGATAGATTAATGAACCGGCCGTTAGGATTATATTTTTAATTTCAATTCTCTGAAAACCATCTAAAGTCGCTGCAAATATTCCGCTTTGAATATTAAGCCAAAGACAGAATAATGAATATGGAAGAATAGCTTGACTCAGATTAAGATAATTTGTGGGGACTATTAATTTCAAAATTAAACTGGCAAATGGAAGTAGAATAAGTAATGTGACGCCTGAAACTATTCCAACGGTAATTAGTGATGTCTGAATTATATCGGTAATTCTTTGATGTTCATCATGCGCTTTGTATTTTCTAACGTATTTAATTACACTCGATGAAAACCCTAGATTACTAATATTCAAGATTGAAGTTGAAGCGAGTATAAGAGACCAGATTTCTAATTGCTCGATCCCAATTTTATCTATCAGATATTTATATAAAACAAAATATACAATCGTTACGATAACAACCTGTACAAGAGAACTTATAGCATTTATATATATTCTTCTTTTCAAACTTTTGTAATTACCTTTTTCAAGCTTATTCTTTTATAAATATAGCATCCTGCTGCATTGGTTTACCGTTAATCGGATTGTTAAGTTGTGCCCAAGAACCGCTATAATCAAAGCCTAAGTTCTTTAACATATTATAAATTTCATCAAACCTAGCAGAACCTATATATAGTTCTTCAAATGAAAGTTCCACAATTATAAGCTTTATATTTAATAGAGTTTTTTGTGCGCCTAATAATACTTTCTTTTCGAAACCTTGTACATCAATTTTTACAAGGATTCCATTTTCTAAATTTTCACTATTTAAAATATTATCAAGCGTGTCTATTTCAATTTTTTCTATAGTCATAGCTTTTGTATGTGGAAATGCATTTTTGTGTGTCTCGCCCATCTCTAAAATAGAAGAACTAGGTAAAAATGAACTCCTCTTTATGCTGCTACTTCCTTTTTTATCGCCCAAAGCAATGTTATATGTTTTAAGCGTTTTAATATTTTCTTCCTTTAATTTTAATATTTCATAACAATCTTTTAGTGGTTCAAATGCATAAATCTTTGCATCAGGAAATATTTTATGAATAAAAAGAGTAAAGGATCCTATGTTTGCACCTATATCAATAATGTTACTTAAATTATATTTTTTAAGCCAGTTAAATTTATTATTCTCAATAGATTTGTTATATCTAGTTATATTAAAACCAAAAAAATTAACTATTTTTTTTATTTCAGTAGTTTTCAATTTTATCTCTCCTCCTGTTCCTAAAAAAATGTCCTTAACAAATTGTTTTGTGTTATCAAATAATTATCTTTCAATCATAAATAAAGAACTCCAGTGCGGTATAAAAATTGTCAGTAACGTCTCATAAAGTTTTATTAAGCGGTTGTTACATTATAAGACCTATAATGGCTACGCGGACAAAGGGATCCTGAAACAAGCCTGTCTGCCGTCAGGCAGGTTCAGGTGACAATTTAAAAGCTGAGGCGATAAACCCAAAGTTTTTGGGAACTTCTTTATTATAGCGAACGGGGGTGCCGTCCTTATTCACAAAAAAGCCGCCTGCAGCTGCCAGAATTGCATGTCCTGCGGCGGTATCCCATTCCCACGTCGGTCCGCTTCTGAAATAAATCTCTGCTTTACCTTCTGCAACCATACAGATCTTAAGCGAGCTTCCGCGGGATGTTTTTTCTTTTATCCTGAACCTGTTGTAGAATGTCTCTTCTTCTTCACCTGAGTGCGACTTGCTCTGAACGACGGTAAGTTCATCTTTGGGGGTTTTTGTGCTTACCTTAATTTTCTTTGTGTTTCCGTTGATCCTTTTGAAGCTTCCGTCATCAATGCTTCCGTAAAATGTTTCGCCGGTAACGGGAACGTGGATTACACCGGCAACAGGCTTTTGATTTTTGATTAAGGCGATGTTGACAGTGAAGTCGCCGTTCCTTTTAATAAACTCTTTCGTTCCGTCGAGGGGATCGACGAGGAAATACTCTTTCCAGTACCGGCGCTCTTTATAGTCAACTCCCTGCCCTTCTTCAGATAAAACCGGGATCCCGCTAAAGTTTTCTGCTAATTCTTTGACTATGTAATCGTGAGATTTCTTATCGGCTGCTGTAAGAGGAGAATTGTCTTCTTTGATCTTTACGTCGAAATCTTCCTGGTTGTAAACATCGAGAATAAGTGAGCCGGCTGTTTCCGCAATGGATATCAGTTGCTCAAGCATTAGTGTCAGGTTGTATAAACGGACTTTATATATATTATCACCTTTTTTTATAGCTTCGCGGGGTCACTCCCCTGTCAAATAACAGGTAGTAAACTACTTCCCCGATTTGACAGGGTAAACCCACTGTCAAATAACAGGTAGTAAACTACTTCCCCGATTTGACAGGGTAAACCCACTGTCAAATAACGAGTAGTAAACTACTTCCCCGATTTGACAGGGTAAACCCACTGTCAAATAACAGGTAGTAAACTACTTCCCCGATTTGACAGGGTAAACCCACTGTCAAATAACAGAGTAATAAATTACTTACCCTGATTTGACAGGGTCGTTGAGTAAATAAGATTTGAGCCTGTTTTTTAAGAACATCTTTCCATAATGCGTCTTCAAGTATTTCTCTCTATGAAGTGCATCTTTTTGTGAAAGACAACCTTCAAAATATACTAATTTTAATGGTCTGCGATATTTTGTGGATTCAACCAGCCCATTCTTATGTTGCTCAAATCTTTGCTTAAGATCTTTGGTATAACCTGTGTAAAATTTCTTGTCTTTTTGACTGAATAAAACATATGTGAAATAGTATTCCATATCTTAAGCAATTTGACAGGGTTTACCCGATTCCCTATTAAGAGAATAATAAATTTATAAAAAAATTTAGTAAAATATGGGCAAAAATAAGGCCACGTCAGATATGGCTAAGGAATTGGCGAATTACGAATTAGCGAATTTGGCGAAAGTAGATGGGCAGAGCGCATGGGGCAGAGTGCATAGTGCGAAGCGCAGGGGCAGAGCGCAGAGGGCAAATCAAGGAAAAAGGCAAAAAAAAAGGGAGCGTTGTGCTCCCTTCCCTGCTCTGATAAATGTCGTTATTTCAGCAGCATCATCTTCTTTGAGGAAATAAAGCTGCTGCCGTCTGTTCCTCTTGCCTCAAGCGTATAGAAATAGATCCCTGTAGGCATTTCTGATGCATCGAATCTTACACTGTGCTCTCCCGCGTTCATTTCATCGCGGTTTAACAGCGAGGCAACTTTTTCTCCGAGCACGTTATATATGCTTAATGTTACTCTTGCTTCGGTTTTGAGACTGAAGCCCAGAGTGGTAGCAGGATTAAATGGATTTGGATAATTCTGTTTAAGTGAATACTGCAGAGGCACATCTATGCTTACCTCTAAGGCATTTGAGTAGTTATATGATCCATCAAGATCAATCTGTTTCAGCCGGTATGAATATTTGCCGACTGCCATATTATCTTCCGTGAATGAGTACGATCTGGGTTCTGTAGTAGTTCCGGATCCTGAAACGAATGAGACGGCGGTCCATTCCGGAGCGGATGATCCCGAACCGGGTTGAGTCTGAATGACAGCTCTTTGTATTTCAAAGCCCCTGTTATTCGTTTCCGTCACCGTACTCCAGTTCAGATTTACCCGGTTTCCGGTTACTGATGCCGTAAATGATGTTAACTCTACCGGGATAATCGTAACTGTCTGTACTGAATCACTTTCCGAATTACCGACTGCGTTATATGCGTAAACTTTATACGAGTACACGGTATTCGGCGTTAAACCTATATCCGTAAATGTTGTTACATCGGCTCCGACTGAATCTATTAATGTCCAGAGACCCGGAACACTTAATGAATCATCCTTCCTTTCGATCTTAAATCCAAGTTCATTATCGGAATTATCTGTCCAGTTAAGATCTACAGTAAAGGTATCTGCGATGGCAAAAAGGCCGGTTGGCGCTGATGGTATTGTCTCGTATAATATACGTCGCCACAGTCCTTTTGTGCCGGCGTAAATATAATTATCAGCTATATATAAAGAATTTATCTTATCAATCGATTGCATTCCTTCATTCATACTGGTCCAAAATTCTCCACTGTCCGATGAACGAAATACCCCGCCCGTTTCTGTTCCCGCAAAAATATCATTCCCTTTTGTCGTCAATGATAATATAGTCAAATCTGTTATACCGGAATCGGCTTTAATCCAACTATCCCCGTTATCAGTTGATCTGTAAATACCGGAACCACCGCTGGCAGATCCCGTATAAATATTTCCTATGCTATCAACTGCAAGAGACAACCAATTACTCCCGATAATACCATTTAAAACGCTTACCCAGTTATTTCCACCATCCGTGGAGCGAAAGAGCCCGGAAGGATAAGTTCCGGCAAATAACGTGTTATTATCTTTTAAAACGAGTGCATGCACTTTATTTGAGGTTAAACCTGAATTCATCGGTACCCAATCATCACCCTTATTTGTGGAGTAGAAAATTCCTCCATCTGTCCCGATAAAAATATTGTCCATGCTGTCTAAAGCGATTGTCCAGATGGTTGAGTCTGTTACCCCGTTATTTATTTTTGTCCAGGTTTCCCCGTTATCAGTTGACCGATGGATCCAGTAACCGCCGCTAAGTCCTGCGTTGGCGGCAAAAACTGTTCCCTGACTATTTGTAACAATAGAATTATACCAGCTGTTACCGCGTCCGCCTTTAACATAAGTCCAGCTTTGACCATTATCCAGAGAGCGGTAAACCATTCCTGCACCCGCAAAAATGCTACCGTTTGCTGCTACATTTATCGAATTCACATCAATAGATCCAAATCCCTCAGTCTGATTCTCCCAGTTATTTCCATTATCCGTCGAATGGAAAATACCGGGCCCTGCAACTGCTGCAAACAGATCACCATTTTGTGCTATCAGGATGTCTTGCACGATAGTTAATTCATTAATTAAATTATGCCAGGTAGCACCGTAATCAGAACTACTATATATCGATCCTGACCAGGTTCCGACAAATACCCCGCCTATATTATTCGTGACGAGAGCCCAAATATTGCCGCTTAATCCCGTGGGATTCCAGGTTAAACCGCCATCTGTTGATTTTAAAACGACTGTATACGTACCTGCGTAAATAATGTCATTAGCTTTGTCTATTGTAAGACTTAAAACAGTTTGATTTGTAAGTCCGGACGCAATCCAATTTTGCCCGTTATTTGTAGAGAAATAAACACCACCATTAAATCCTGAACCGGCATAAACATAATTGCTTGAGTCTATTGCAAGGGAAAAAATTGCTCCAAATGGTAAACCCGAGTTTATTGCTGTCCAGCTATCTCCATTATTTGAAGAACGGAATGCACCTCCTGAAAATGGGGTACTACCTGAACAGGCAAAGACATATCCACTATCATTGTTAATTACGATAGTCCTAATGTTTAATAAAGTTAAACCTGTATTGATTTGGGTCCAGCTTTCCCCGTTATCTGTTGAACGATAAATCCCAGAATTAAATGTCCCTGCAAAAATGTCATCGTTATTATTGACTGCTAAGGAAATAACATTACTGGTAGTCAATCCATTATTTTTTTCGACCCAGCTGATACCATTATCGGTTGATTTGAATATGCCTGAGCTGCTCGTTGCGGCAAATATTTCTCCTGCACTATTGCTGACTAATGCATCAGCATTCGCCCCTTCCAGTCCCGGCAATTGTTCCCAAAGAAATTGCGGGTAAATCAACATTGATATAGCAAAATTCAGAACAAACGTCATGAGTATTGTAAGTTTTGAAAATTTCATTAAAATACCTCGTCCTTTATTAAAGTAAAAAAACTCATTAAAAAGATATTACAACCAGTTTCCGCAAACAATCACCCATTCGGTTGAAAACTGCATTCCGTATAATATATTTTTTCAGATTCTTTCTTATCGGATGGTTATAACAATTTCTTGTGTAAAGATTTATAAGGTTATTAAACAAATTGAAAAGACTTCCGCCTCCCGACTGAAGAATCGGCTACGTTTTAAATTGCTGTCGGTTTGCCCCAATGCCGTAATTAGATATTCATTCTAAAAATGCTGATCTATTTCATTTCAGGATACATCAGCGATTTAAATATTTGACCACTGCTTCGGTCCTGGAACGAACTTGCAGTTTTTCATAAATCTTATGGATATGCGAGTGAACAGTTTCTATACTTATAAAAAGTTTTTCGGCAATTTCTTTATAGCGAAAACCTTTTGAGAGAAGATCAAGAATCTCCTCTTCCCTTTGTGTAAGTTTCTTCGAAATATCATCCGGCGGGGTACTTTTTTGAAAGTATTGTACTACTTTTCTGGCTATCTGACTGGACATTGGTGACCCACCGTTTTTGACATCTTTTATGGCTTGTAAAAGCTCTTCCGGCGATGCTCTTTTAAGCAGGTATCCACTTGCACCAGCTTTAAGCGACTCAAAGATTAGTCTGCTATCTTCATAAATAGTAAGCATAATTATTTGAATTTCGGGATAGTCTTTTGTAAGCGATTGTACACATTCAATTCCTGACATTTGAGGAAGATTAATATCCATTAGTATCACATCAGGTTTTTGCAACGGTATACCTTCTAATGCTGCTTCTGCTGAGGCGAATGAACCTATACAATTAAATCCATCATATCCGTCAATTAGCTTCATGATTCCTTTACGAATCTGATCATCATCTTCAACAATAGATATCTTTATTATCATAATAACTCATGTGAAAATTATATCTCTAACTTATATTGTCTAAGTCCTTTATTCAATCACCCTTTAGGGTGATAGTCAAAAAAAAAGAATTAAAGTAAGCACATTATAATTTTTGTATTAGTGACCAAGAGGAACTTCAATATTAATTTCTGTGCCCTTCCCCGGTGTTGTTTCAATTACAAAAACACCTCCTGTCTCTTCAATCCTTTTTTTCATATTACCCAATCCGTTGGAGTGTATACCTGCTTTATTCGTGACATATTCCTTCTGCACAAAATCCTTTTTGCCGGGAAATAAAGAATCCAATTTATCAATATTAAACCCTTTTCCGTTATCCCTCACGGAGATATAAAATTTAGATACTTTAACCGTCATAAGAATATTAACCTCAGTTGCACCGGCATGTTTAACAATATTGTTAAGCGCTTCCTGAATTACTAAAAACACATTGTGCCTTATATCGAATGGAATAATGACAGGGGGAATTTCAGAGGGAATATCAAGTCGGTATAAAATTCCTGTCAGTGACAGAAATTGTTCTATTTGCTGAACTATATAATCAATCAAACTTTCAAGCGTATCGTTTTTAGGGTTCACCGACCAGACAATCTGATCCAGCGCTTTAACCACTTTTTTCCCTATTAAGGAAATTTCTTCAATATGCTTCATTGAAGATTTTTTATCTTCAAAATCCACCTTTGCAAGTTCGCTAAGGATGGAAATTTCAGTTATTTTTGCACCAAGATCATCATGCATATCCCGGGCTATTCGTGTTCTTTCATGTTCTATTGCTGTTTCCTGTTCCAATTTCCTGGTTCTTTCCCGAATTTTCTTTGATACGAAATATCTTATCGAACCTATACCAAAGATTGATAAAATAAACACCATAATAACCCTGAACCACCATTCCATCCAGAAAGGCGGTGTAATTTTGATGGCAATCGAAGCTCCGGTATTATTCCAGACGCCGTCATTATTAGCTGCTTTTACATGCAGAAAATATTTGCCGGGATCAAGATTAGTATAACCTGCATATCTCTGCTGGGCCGAGACCCTGTGCCAGTTTTTATCGAAACCCTCCAGCATATAAGCATACTGAACTTTCTCCGGTGAAGTGTAATTCAGCGCCACAAATTCAAAGGAAAAGAAATTCTGGTAGTATGATAAAGTAATCTGATCGGAAGTTATTGGGTTTGGTAATGGTAAAATTTTATCGAAAACTTTAACACTGGTTATGTACACCGGAGGCAAATACTGATTGTCCTTAATATCTTCAGGGAAGAATGCGTTAAAACCATTAATTCCTCCAAAAAATAATTCTCCAGCTGTACTTTTAAAATATGCACCTTGATTGAATTCATTACTCTGAAGTCCATCCTTTGCATCATAATTTCTGACAGTTTCGTTTTGGGTGTCAAATTTAGCTAAACCTTTATTGGTGCTGAGCCAGAGATTACCATCTTTATCATTTAAAACACCATAAACACTATTATTCGGCAGACCGTTATTTTCTGTAAAATTCTTAATTGAGTTAACTTCCGGATCAAAGCGGATCAATCCTGAGCCGTGTGTCGCCAACCAGATTATACCCTCGTTATCTTCATAAATTGAATAAATACCGTTTTTTGTAATGTTCATATTTGAAAATGCCGGAGTCATTTTTATAAAACTACCCTCCGTTGGATTAAACTTGTATAAATCTCCACCGAAAGTTCCCACCCATAAAGCACCATTTTTCTTTTTGTATATAGTTGTGATGCTTGTGCTTAGATTGTAGTGGGAGATTAGTTTTGATGATCTGCTGAAGCTATCTAAACTCCCGTTGAGATGACCAATCCATAATAAATGATTTGAAATGTCATAAAACAGATTTGTAATTCGATTAGAACTGATAGTGTTAATATTCCCGGGATTATTCTTGTATCTGATAATTTGACCAGATTTTTTATTTAAACAATCAAGCCCGTCATTTTCGGTTCCAATCCAGATGAGTCCATCATCTGACTCACTTAATGCGACAATCCTATCACTACTGATACTATTAGGATTTCTTGAATCGTAACTAAAATTTGAAATTTTTTTACGTTGATTCCATTGACCGGACCCGGGTGAAGAATATAAATCTAACCCGCTGCCATACGTTCCTATCCATAACATTCCATCCATATCCTGCATAATAGTGGTAACCAAATTTCTGCTATTATTATCCCGTAATGCGGCTTTGTTATAATAATGCTTAAATCGATTGATTCGCGAATCGTACATCTTCACTCCATCGGTGAAAGTGCCAATCCAGAGAACATTTGACTTATCCTGAAACAATGTCATTACCGGTTCCCGGGTAATCTGGCTATAGTCATCAGATTGCGAATCGAAAACAGCTAAACCCGAATCATAAGCAGCAATCCAAAGAGTTTTTTGATAATCCTCCAGAATGGAAGATATAAAATTGCCAGCATTTGAATAAGAATTTGTTAGCGATTTATCTAAAACATTGGTTACCTTATCATATCTATATAGTCCTTTCCCGTATGTACCTATTAAAAGTTTTTGGTTATTATCAATATGTAGAGCATAAATGTAAGTGCCGTCAGGGAATATCTGAGTTTTCTTTATTATCGGATGCGGAGCGGTTAAATCTAATTGATATAATCCATTAGAGGTTCCAATCCAAAGAATCTTATCCTTATCCTCACAGATAGCTCTGGTTAATATATTTTGTTTACCAGATTCTTCAGGATCAACCGCAAAATAATTGAACGTGTTTTTTTCACGATCATATCTTTTCAATCTTTGGTTAGTTCCAATCCATATATTCTCCTCCAGATCCTGATAAATCGTATATACAGTGTTATCATTAATTGTTGAAGTATCATTGACCTGCCGGTAATGAAAAAATTTGTTTTTTTCAGGAACGTAACGATCAACCCCTCCAAGCCTTGTCCCAATCCATAAATTACCGTCCTTATCACTCTGCAGGGCAAGAATTGAATTATCAGCAATGGAATTTGAATCAAGGTTATTATGTTTAAATACTGTGACGGAGTACCCGTCATATCTGTTTAATCCATCATCTGTTCCAAACCACATAAATCCCTGTTTATCCTCTGTTATTGCGAAAACAGTCGTTTGCGAAAGGCCCTGTTCAATGCCGATTTGATTAAGTTTTACTTCATTTGGCTGTGGATACAGTTTGATACAGATAATTAAGCCAAGGATAACTATTAAACCTATCCCCTTAGTTTTAATCATGATTCTCAAATTATTATTATTACTCTTTTATATTCGAATAAATCATTTCCCCTGAACATAATTTAAAAATTATCAAATAAAATATTAATGAAAGAAATATTAATATTATTTTCAGTAAAATAATGCAATATGGTTTATTCCTGCCAGCCAAAGTTCCCCTTAAATTGTCACCCCTTCCTTCTCAGCTTTATCCATTCCTTGAAAAACGGATCATCGATTTCGTAACCTCCCCTTCTAGTCTGTACAAAATCGAATAAGGAAATTTAATTATGACTGCTCTACGAATATTTTCATTTACAACAGGGTATGCTTGTGGATTAATCTTTATTACATTCAGACTTTTCTCAAATTCTGCTATAAATTTTTTCCCAAGCCCATATACCAATTCATCATAATATTCTCTTGCTTCGAGCAGTTCCTTTCTTGCTAAAGAATGGAAATAGATTGGTATCACTTATATTTTAACTTTGCCTCCCTAATTACAAGATCACCATCAATTACCCCTTTCTTATTATCTCGAATATCATAGTATCTTTTTAGAGCTTCCTCTGCCCAGATTTCTTCGAGGTTTCCTGTTCCATCATTTTCAATACTCTCCAGAAGCTTATAGGGAATTGCTGCTTTTTCGCGTGGTGATAATTTAAGCAATTCATTTTCCAATGATTTTATATCCACTGAAGCACCTTATTAAATTTTCTTAAAATAAGAACCATAGATGAAAGCAAACTCAACTTCATCAAAATTCCTCACCCGCTTTTTTAATTCGTCAATTAAAATATCCTTATTCATAGTATTTCCTGTTTACTTCTGATAAAAATATCAAGTAAAAAGGCAAAAGGCAAAGGGAGGAGCATAGGGCATGGGGCAGAGCGCAGAGGGGAAAGAGCAAAGCGCAGAGGGCAAAGAGCGGAGGGCAGAGGGCAAAGCGAAAGAGCAAAGAGCGGAGAGCAGAGGGCAAAGGGGAAAGGGCAGAGAGCAGAGGGCAAAGTGCAGAGGGCTAAGGGGAAAGAGCAAAGCGCAGAGGGCAAAGCGCAAAGGGGAAAGAGCAGAGAGCGGAGGGCAAAGTGCAGAGGGCAAGGCGCAGAGGGCGGAGGGCGAATCAAGGAAAAAGGAAATAAAAAAGGGAGCGTTGTGCTCCCTTCTCTGCTCTGATAGTATCCGAAATGAATTACCTTATAAGAACCATCTTTTTAGTTGCGGTGAAATTGTTCACCTGCAGCTTGTAATATATACACTCCGCTGGAGAGTCCGGAAGCATCAAAATTAACTGAATAAATTCCCTGTCCCTGCTTTTCATTTACCAGTGAAGCAACCTCTTTACCCAGCATATCGTATACTTTCATCGTAACAAACCCATCCGACGGGATGGCATAGCGTATCACTGTCGTCGGATTGAAAGGATTCGGATAGTTGCTGTAAAGAGTGTATTTTGTAGGTAAATTATCAGATGCGCCGGTTTTGTAGAGCGTATTATGATCCGGCACCCAGCCTGCAGGAATAGTTTTTTGATTATTGACATACTCGCACATATCCTTGGCTCGCTCTAATTGATCTTTCTCCGCTAGTGTATAAGCTGGACCCGGAATATCCCTTACTATATTGGAGGCTTCGGTAATGACATCGGAAACATCATTTCCATCAGCTGTCACAACTTCAAGCTGGGATATTTTCAGAGAAGCAAAGTTGAATAACAAAGTTGCCAGCTCTGCTATGGCTTTTTGCCTCATATCCGGTCCGCCGTAACTAAGTATATCAGACCAATATTGTATATTCATAGTTGCTGTATAGAACAGTTCGTAGTGAGGTACGTAGTGGTTTACAATGATATCCAGGAATGAATTCAGGTCGCTTAATGTTTCCTGCGGATGGCCCTTGAATCTGATGTAATAGTCGAACTGGTTCTTCCAGTAGCCCTTGCTGCGGGCTGCGTTTAAGATCGGGACAGCAGTAAGCGTAAAGTTAACTGTCTCATCATTATCACAAATCGGTACGTTAACATCTTTTGTAGGCTCATCCACCGTAAATCCTAATGGTGTAACTATACCTACTCTATAATCATCCGGTACCAGGTTATCGAATTCGTAATATCCCGGGGTACCGTCAGGTGCAGATTGCGTTTCCCCGACTGTGTCAACAACTTCCATAAAGTCATTTAGTGAATATAACTTTACAATTACACCACCTGCTCCGGCGCCGGCAACATCAACAATTCCTGAAACTAATCCTAATTCATATAATGTGAATTCATCGCAAACCTCATTACTCATATTTCCTTCGCTGTCATAGCCACGGATGCAGAAATTATAAGTTCCGCATTCGAGATCTGATAAAGTGGCTGTAACATCTTCATCAGGTGAATTAAAATCACCATCGGAAGCTGCCATTGGATACCAGTTTGTTCCATCGTCAAGAGTATATTCAGCAGCTGCAATATTGGAATTTCCAGTATTTGAATCGTCTATGTTTGCAGTCAGAACTACATCGGTTCCAACCTCTGCATAATCCGGAGTGGCTAACGGATTGGAAGCTATAGGTGCCTCTTCATCTCCAGAATCTAAGTAACCAACTCTAATTTCAAAAAATGGATTGTCTCCATCATTTGGATTTGTATTGGTTACCACACCCTGAATATCGAACCCGGTAGATAGCGTAACTCCGGTGATATTATATTGAGTATTTGATCCAGTTGATGAGAAAACATAATTATTATTTGAGGCATCTTTAACAGTGACTCCATTTATTGTAACATCAGATAAACTCACTGATCTGCCGCTGCCCGTAGCTTCAAGTTCAATTTCAATATAATTGATCGTACTTAAAGCGCTGGAAAATGTATATGTTGTAGTTGAGCTGATTACACCATTAATTTTGGTATATGCGTCAGATGAAAAGAATCGAACCGTCTGAGGAAATGACCAGTTCTGGTTTGAACCAATAAAAGAGGATAAATCCGAATTCCCAACTCTGATATCCTGTTGCGTGTTGCCTTCGGCAAGACTTCGAAATATTACAGCAGCTTCGAGAGTTGCCCCGGCTTCCGTGCCGGTGTGAACGGTTTGAGAAAAGGTATCTGCACAAAAAAGAAAAGTTAAAAAGGACAAAACAAGATAGAAAAGTGTTTTCTTCATCATTCCCTCCATGAAGAAAAAGTAGGTAAATATGTTATTTAGTGAGTACCCACACGAGTGGCCCAGTAGCGACGCATGTCAAAAGGAGTACCACAAGTCCGGCTCTTTATTTTGATTGTTTTGAAGGGCGGCGAGAAAAGGCTATGTACTTAATAAGGATTTTGTATTAATCAGTGACAGAAGCCAATCCCCTCGACTCCTTTTGCCAGGAGGATAAGAACATAAGAGGGTAAGGACAGAGAGCAGAGGGCGGAGGGGAAAGAGCAAGGGGCAAAGGGCAGAGAGCAAAGAGCTAAGGGCAGATGGCTAAGGGCAGAGAGCAGAGGGCAAAGCGCAGAGGGCAGAGCGCAAAGAGCTACGAGGTGAGAGCAAGGCGGGGGAAGGGAAGCTTCGGCCGCCTTATCCATTAAACCATCATTTGAGCACAAGCATCTTGCGGATGGCGTTGTAGCCGGGCGCTTCTATTTTGTACAGGTAAATGCCTGATGTTAAGCGTGAGGCATCAAATTTTACTTCGTAACTTCCGGCTTTCACTTCCCTGTTTACCAGCACCGCAATCTCCTGACCAATTGGGTTGTATACTGTGAGTTTTATGTTCCCGTCTTTCGGCACGGAGTACTGTATTGTGGTGGTGGGATTGAACGGGTTCGGGTAGTTCTGAGCCAGGTTGTATTTTCCGGGAGTATCCACATTAATTTCTACTTCTTTGGAATACCTGAAGCTTCCGTCGAAATCAATCTGCTTTAACCGGTAAATGTAACTTCCGGCCGCGACTGTTCCTGTCGGTGAATGTGTATGAATGCTTTTCGGTAGTGGTTCCAAATCCTCCGGAGAAGCCGATATTCTGCCACTGACTGCCGCTCTCTTCTCCCTTCCTGCATCTTTCTATTTCAAATCCTTTATTGTTTGTTTCTGTTGATGTTTCCCAATTCAGCTGCACAAATCCGTTCTGAACTTCTGCGGTGAACGAGGTCAATTCAACGGGAATAATGCTGAACCCGATCCTTTTTTTGTATACGTCGCTGTGGAATCCGCCGGAGCTTGTGTAACCTACACTCCAGATGTCGATGCTGTCATCACTCACCCGCTGCCAGTCGATGCTTCCCATCTCCGCTCCTGTGGTCATTGCTTCTGTCCAGTTTTCACCGCCGTCGGTGGTTTCCCAGATCCCGCCAATACCGCTGTTCACCTCGCCGCCCTGGGCAATGCCCATCTGCGCGTCAAAGAAGTAAACTACCCTGATGGGGTAAGGAGTGCTGAGTATCCTCCCGCTCCAGGTAACTCCCCCGTCTGTAGTGCGGTGCGCCCATCCTTCAACGGTGGGTGATATTGATCCGCCGCCTGTCCATCCGTGCAGGTCGTCCGGAAAGGATACTCCCCCGTCGAATGTGTTGTCTATGGAACTTCTTCTGTCCCAGGATGCTCCGAAATCGGTTGAACTGCAGAAGCTGATCCCTGTGATGTAATACTTTCCGTCGGGTCTCATCGTGAAATTCCCGGCAAACCATCCCTGTGTGGGATCGGCGACTACCTTGTGTCCAGTCTGTTGTATCGGTTCCTCCGTTATCGGTAATGAATACCGAGCCTGCTGAAAGGATGCTTCCCACTGCCAGTCCGTGCAGCGAATCCGCAAAGTCCAATCCCATCAGCCAGTTGAAGGGCGCCGGGGCAACTATAATGTCGTCTGACCAGGTTGCGCCCCCGTCGTAAGTCCATCTCATTATACCATCCCCGGTGGTGTTATTAAATCCTGCTATGAGGACTTTCAGGGGAGTAAAAGTATGCACGCCGTACCAGTAGTAAGGGAAACCGAGGTTCAGTACGTTTTGCCAGTCGGCTCCCCCATTAGTGGTTTTGTAAACCACTCCCAGTTCTGCTGCCATATATCCTACATTAGGATCAACGAAAGAGATTGCTTTAACAACTCCGGACACCGTCTGCTGGAGAACCCAGCCCGACTGTTCAACGTTCTCATTTCTCCCGCCGGGTATAACGGCGTTTAATGGGGCATCGGGCGGCATTACCGGCAAGGTTGTTATTGTTTTATTTCCGTCTTTGATAGTCACTTTACTGAAGCCGTCCTTTGTAGTTATCTCCCCGCTTGTCTGCGCGGGTGCCTGCCCGGAGGAGAGGATCAGGCTGAAAAATAGTACGGCCGAGAGAATTGCGGAAGCTGAGTAACTTTTTTGCATCACTACACCTTTGCAAGATGATTGAATGAATGGTAATAAGTTATTATAAAAATAGTTGAATGTAAACTAGCCGCAACGCGGCGGTACCAGGGGAAAGGTATTGGGAAATGTGTCGCCGCGATGCGGCTAAAAATCTTATTGCTATATAAATTGCTACTGATATTTCGGTGCGATGCACCGAGGGAAAAGGGAAAAGCGAAGGAGATTGAACCTGCCTGCCGGCAGGCAGGGATTGCAGATTTCAGATTGCAGTTTACTGATCAGGTTCCTTCTCCAGCCAGTTCATTCCCTCCTCAATGCTCTTGAAGTATTTGGTAGTACCCCATTTGACATTTGTTGCCGCTGATTGGCTGGATTGTACTTCTGAAGGTTTATCTGTCGTAACTACAGCTATTTTATCGTTACTCTTAAAGCCGAATTTTTCGAGTGTATCACCGTCCGTGTGCAGTTTAAATTCTGCTGTTTCACTCAGGGTTGCGGTATGATCGAATAAATACTTTGTACAGTTGTTTTCGTGCGCAAGTTTCAGCGCCTCTTTTGAATACTGCTGAACTATACCGAAATTCAATCTCCCCTCAATAGTAATACTGACGATATTTTTATCATCCAGGTAATTTAGCTTGTAGCTCATTTATGTCCTTAAAAATTTCCTTCTCCTGTTAATCGAACTAAACTTCTGCCTAAAAATAACGTTATCACGGTTAAGCTACAATGTATATATCGGAGATGGTGAGAGGCAAGGAAAAAGGGAAAAGTAAGAGGATTGAACCTGCCTGCCGGTAGGCAGGGATTTCAGATTGTTGAGCCGAAGGCGAAATCTTGAGTCTTCGAAATCTTGAGTCTTCGAAATCTTGAGTCTTCGAAATCCCGCTCTGCGGGACCGCTTTGCGAGACCGCTCTGCGGGGAAGATTGGGGATGAGGATAAGGGGCGGAGAGTCCGCCCTCATCCCATTCAAGGAAAAAGGAAAAAATAAAAGAAAATTATTTCATCAGGATCATCTTCTTTATTGATGTATATGTACCGGCTTTGATTTTATAGATATAAACACCGCTTGCCAGGCGGGCAGCGTTAAAGTTTACTTTGTACTCTCCGGCGGGCTGTTCTTCGTTTACGAGTGCCGCGATTTCATTACCCAGCATATCATATACTTTTAAACTGACAAACGACCGCTGTATAATTTTATAGAATATTGTTGTTGCGGGGTTGAAGGGATTGGGGTAGTTCTGCTCAAGTTGGAATGATAGCGGCAATTCCTTACTTTCCACTTTAACAGGAAGAACAAATAATCTCATCGAATCTGTCCAGAAGGTATACCCGTCCTTCATTATAAGAACCCTGAGGTTAAAATAACCGGGGAAAATGGAATCCACAAAAGAGATTGCCCTCAGGGAGTTTCCTCCCACCGAAGTTCCCGGATCGATCGGCGGAAGGATTATCGGCACCTCATTTACCGCAGCCCACGGATCAGTACACTCAAATTTCAATTTGGCCCCGTTTATTGTTAAGGTGCTGCCCAGATTTGAAACAAATGGTCTTAAGAAATAATAGGTAGGATATGTAATGTATGTTATGCTGTCTAATACAACAGGACCTGCAGTGGTAAAAACCATATTCTTTTTATAATAAAATTCCGAGGGAGGCTGTGAACAGCTGTCTTTGATAAGGAAGTAATAGTAATTCTCCGCCGCCGGTACAGGCCGGCCGGCTATAAACAAATTACTGTCTGAATTAGTTAGATTAAAATTGTCTATCAATATATTTTCCCAGTTATACATACCCGATGTAACTTCACCTGCCAGGTTATCCGGATTGGATTCCAGGGCGGTAATGTGAACACTATCTATAGCCGGGGTGCAGTATGTGGGGAAAACCGCTGCAGTATAGATTAAGGGCGGATCATCTATTACTCCCGGACCCCATGCCATAACCTTATTAAGGTATGCATTTTCTTCAGCAATGGGAAAGATCCGTTCAGGCTGCGGCCAAAAACCGTCAACCGCATTCCCAACTTCAGTAAGAAAACCAAATATCCGTGGTTTCATGATAATATCACCATACATCCAGTCTGTTACATCACCGTTAAGCTCATAATTTTCGGGTATACCGGGATCTCCGATCAAATAATTATTGAACTGTGTACCTGCTCTAATCATATTATTAAAAGTCAAGGAATCTTCTGTCCTTGTGAGATTATATGCCCAGGGCGGGAAAACAACATCCCACCAGGCATGATAGTTATTAGCGATTAAAAAGTTATGTTCTATGCACAGATCCCTTACTGCCCGGGATTCAGCCTCGGAGAAAGCGGAATCACCACGAAATTCCTCAACGCAGGGATCCGGACTCGAGCCTATATTATTATATCCCCACATATAACTAAAATTACGGTTACCATTCACACCAAAACATCCATTGCCGTTATCTTTTCTGTTTTTATACCACATTCCCCCGCCGCCCGGATGCTGCTGCCCATTGTAAACATAGCCGTCGGCGTTAAGCACCGGCACAAAATAAAATTCCCTGTTATCAACAAGATATGTGATCTCGGGATTTGATCCGTAATTTTCAAGGAGGTAATACATAAAATAGATAACCGACATCATCCCTTCAGGTTCTCTTGCGTGGATCAGGGCATTCAGGAATACGGCAGGTTCGGCTTCAGTAATGTCGGGATTATCAGAAATTTTTACTGCCCAGATCGTTCTTCCTTCATAGGTAGTACCTACTGAATATTTTGCGGTTATCAGATTCGGGTAGAGCATTCTCATTGAATCGAGTTCTGCCACAACTTCATCGAAAGTATAATAACCGCCCATACTTCCGAAGCCAAATCCACCGATCCTGTATTTTGATTTCATTTGTTGTTCCAGCTGCTGCATTTCAGATTTGGATCTTTGGCTGCGTTCCTGATAAAATTTAGTCATATCGTCTATTACAACAGTGTAAGTGAATCCCATATCCTGCAGTTTCATTATCTCGCTTCCACTAAGTATGATACTGAGTGACTGACCGTCATACCGGGATCCCTCCATTGAAAAGCCTGCCTGCTGAAGGTATTGGATGTCTGATTTACCGGCGACAGGTATGCTTACTTTCGAATATTTTTCATTCTCCTGCTGAGAATAAGAAAATTGCAGCATCGACTGAAGAAGAACCAGAATTATTATGACGCAAAGATTTTTGCGAATAAGTTTTTGTGTGATGATGTGGATACAGGAAATGGTTTGCATATAATCCTCCCTCTAAAATTGTTTATGATTATAGCAGAGTTCTGCTTCGGGAGAGCCAGCAATATGCGAGATGGTGGTATGGTATAATCCTGCTCTGGATTTTACTTCTCTCGGAGTAGAGGAATTACTTGACCTTAATTTGCTAATAATAGTTGATAGTAGCAAGAGGAAGGAAGGGATTGAGGACAGAGCAAGTAAAAAGGAAAAAGTATAAAGGAAAAAGGAAAATCAAGTAAAAAGGAAAAAGAAAGAACAATGCCGCGAAGACGCGAAGGCACTAAGGAATTGGTTGATTGGTTGATTGGCTGATTGGCGGATTGGCGAACCAAGGAAAAAGGAAAAGGTAAACCAAGGAAAAAGGAAAAAGGAAAAGGGATTGCAGATTGCAGATTGAAAATTGTAAATTGTAAATTGTAAATTGTAAATTGTAAATTGTAAATTATAAATTGATTCTGGGTACGCTTTTCTCCTTTTATTGTCCGGGGTTCATTTTTATAAATTTGATTTGAGGGTCAAATGAAAAACATCATCTATCTTTTAATTCTAACATCCTTTGCAATTGTATTACAAAGCTGCAAAAGTGAAATGAAACCAACAGAGCTTATTCCAAGAAAAGTCCTGTTCGATAATCCTGATAAGGCTGCTCTTAAGATCAGTCCTGACGGGAAATATATCAGCTACCTTGCTCCTGTTAATGACGTGCTGAATGTGTGGGTGGCGCCGAAGGATGATCCGGCAAAGGCCGTGGCTGTAACAAAAGATACGCTCCGCGGAATTCGTATCTATTTCTGGGCGTATACGAACAAAAATATTTTGTACCTGCAGGATCTTGGCGGTGATGAGAACTGGCAGCTGCATTCGGTGAATATTGAGACGAAGGAGGATAAAAATCTCACCCCGTTCGAGGAGATCCCCGGTCCCGACGGCAAACCGGTTACTCTGCCCAACGGTAAGAAATTAAGACCAACTACACAGATCCAGGAGGTGAGTTATAAATTTCCTGATAATATTCTTATAGGACTTAATACAAGGGATCCGCAGTTCCACGACATTTACAAGATAAATATTCTTAACGGACAGATGACCATAGCACAGCAGAATGACCAGTTTCTGGGTTTCCAGACTGATGATAATTATAATGTTCGTTATGCAATGAAGATGACCCCGGACGGGGGTAATGAAATGTTTGTTCCCGACGGGAGCGGAGGCTGGAAGTCGTTGGATAAGATCCCGATGGAAGATATGATGACAACTTCCCCGATCACTTTCGATAGCACGGGTAAGATACTTTATATGATCGACAGCCGCGGCCGGAATACCGCAGCACTGGTATCCCAGGATCTTACAACCGGTGAGAAAAAGGTTATCTATGAAAATCCGAAAGCGGATTTAAGCAATATTATGATCCATCCGGTTACGAAGGTAATTGAAGCTGCCGCGAGTAACTATGAAAAAACGGAATGGACCGTGCTGGACGAATCGGTGAAGGCCGACCTTGATTACTTAAAGACTGTTGAGAATGGCGAGATAAACGTAACCGACCGTACACTGGATGATAATTTCTGGGCGATAGCATTTACGATAGATAATGGTCCTGTTAAATATTATCTCTACGATCGCGCAAATAAGAAAGCGAAATTCCTTTTTACAAACAGAAAAGCGCTGGAAAATTACAAGCTTTCGTATATGGATCCGGTGATAATTAAATCCAGGGACGGCTACAACCTGGTAAGCTACCTAACCCTTCCGTTATGGACGGATCCCGATAATACGGGTAAACCGGATAAACCGCTTCCGATGGTATTATTCGTTCACGGCGGTCCCTGGGCCCGGGATCAATGGGGCTACAATGGTATCCATCAATGGCTTGCTAACCGCGGTTACGCCGTGCTGAGTGTGAACTTCAGGAGCTCTACGGGATTCGGTAAGGATTTCATCAATGCCGGGAATAAGGAATGGGGCGGCAAAATGCATAACGATCTGATCGACGCGGTTAACTGGGCTGTTGATAAGGAAATTGCCGATAAGGATAAGATAGCGATAATGGGAGGAAGCTACGGCGGCTATGCCACGCTTGTGGGTGTTACTTTTACTCCCGGTGTATTTGCCTGCGGTGTTGATATAGTGGGACCTTCCAACCTGAACACATTGCTCGAAACCATTCCCCCGTACTGGAAACCGATTCTTGAAATGTTCACCAGCCGTATGGGAGATAACCGGACCGAAGAAGGAAGGAAATTCCTGGATTCGATATCGCCTTTAACATACGTGGATAGTATACAGAAGCCGCTGTTGATAGGACAGGGAGCGAATGATCCTAGGGTAAAGCAGGCGGAATCGGATCAGATTGTGAAAGCGATGCAGAAGAAGAATATTCCTGTTACATATGTGCTCTTTCCTGATGAAGGACACGGTTTTGCGCGTCCCGAAAACAATCTCGCTTTCTTCGCGATAACTGACCTGTTCCTTGCGGAGCACCTGGGCGGAAGATCGGAAGCGATAGGCAATGATTTTAAGGGTTCAAGCGTTACTGTGCCGAACGGCGCGGAGCAGATTAAGGGGCTGGCGGAGGGATTAAAATTGAAAATTGAAAATTGAAAATTGAAGATTGTTGAGCTGAAAGCGAAATCTTGAGTCTTCGAAATCCCGCTTTGCGAGACCGCTCTGCGGGAAAATTGAAGATTGAACCTGCCTGCCGGTAGGAAGGGATTGAAAATTGAAAATTGAAAATTGAAAATTGTTGAGCCGAAGGCGAAATACCGCTCTGCGGGGAAAATTTAAGAATGACGGAATGAAATCATGTTAGGAGATTCCGAAACCTGCTAAGAAGCGGGGATAAGTTCGGAATGACATGCCTAAGGGAAGCCATGCTTGGTTTTCACTGCTGAGCTTTTGTCTGTTCAAAAAGTGAGAGCTCATACGGTTTTTCTTATTCCCGTATGAACTCTCATTAGAAAATTATTATCTTACTTCTGTAACTAGTTACTTAAGCAGAACCATTTTGCTGGTTTTAACAAATTCGTTGTTGTTTCCTGCTCTTAAAATATAATAATATACTCCTGACGGTAAGCCTGCAGCATTAAAGTTCACGTGGTAAGTACCCGCCTGTTTGCTTTCGTTAACAAGCGTTGATATTTCCTGGCCGAGTGAATTATATACCTTAAGACTTACAAAAGAATTCTGAGGTAATGCATAATCAATAACAGTGGCGGGGTTGAAAGGATTGGGGAAGTTCTGCGATAAATTATACTGCACCGGAATAAAGTCTTTAACGAGAACTTCGTCGCTGTAGTTTGAGTTTCCGTCAAAATCATCCTGTTTCAGCCTGTATGCAATTGCGGTTGCCTGGATATTCTGAATGTCATCTGTAAAGGAATATTCCTGCGGCTGTGTAGTGGTTCCTTTACCCTGCTTGAATCCGATAAAGCTCCAGGTTCCTTCATTATCACCGTTTATTATCCGCCTTTCAATTTCAAAACCTTTGTTGTTGGTTTCGGTTGCTGTGCTCCAGTTAAGCACTACCTTACCGCTTAAAGTTTTGGCAGTAAAGGAGGTCATCTCAACCGGCACAATTCCCTGGTATTTAAGGACTACCCCGGCTGTGCCGCCGGCATAACCCAGATTAGCATTAAGGAATACCATTTGCTGTAAACCGGCGGTGGCAGGTGCGGGAATGGTTTCCTGAGTGTAAGTGTCGCCGAAATCAGTGGTTTTAAAAACAGAGTATCCGATAGCATCCGCAAGAATAAGTCTAATAGTATTAGAACCATCCTTTAATCCGTTGAAATTTATGGCTGCAAAGTTTGAAACTCCCACCGGAAAAGCTTGAACAGGCTGCCAGGTAACGCCTCCGTCTGAAGTTTTCATTAAATTAGTTCCGTTTGAGCCGGCCATTCCATGCATGGCATCTGTAAATGCAATTGCCTGGTAGTATAGACCTTGAGTGCCGCCTTGCCCCTGAACTGCAGTATAATTCCAGCTGCCTTCAAAACCGGTTGTTGTGTAGAATATTTTTGCAGTGGTGGCGTTGGCTAAAGTATTAGCTGATCCGATCCAGAAAGTATTCTGATCAATCCAGTCCCAGGCATTGATAACTCCGAATTCATTTGTTCCGATCGGTGAGTGCGGGGCCAGCGTCCACGTTGTACCCCCGTCAGTGGTATATCTGTTCTGGTACGGTACTCCGTTGCCGGTAGGATCTCCGGTATAGACGCCGTAGTTCATATCGAACATATGGATACCATTTATGAAGCTTCCCGGAACAGCAACCTGGAGGGTCCAGCTGTTTCCTCCGTTGGTTGTTCTGTAAATACTGCCTGTAACTGTGCCCACCCAGCAGTTCATATTATCAAGCGCGGATGCTCCGTAAAGGTCGCCAGAGGGTAGTCCGGTATTTCTTAAAGTCCAGGTTGTTCCGCCATCTTCTGACAGGTATACTTTTCCGGCAGTGCAGACGGCCCAGATAACATTTTCACTAGCCACTGCAATTGAGTTGATATTCGGGGATGTAGGCAGAGTGCCCACTTGTGTCCATCCTTGTGGAAGAGCAATGCCGGGGGCGAGGACAAAGGAAAAAGTTAAAAGAAAAATGGCAAAAGAAAGACGGGGAAAGTATGACTGAAAAAATGTAAAAGTACGCTTTACCATAGGACCTCCGCTGATTGGTTGAATTGTTATTTTCGCTACTGTACGATAATTTAATAAAAAAATAAATGAAGTACAGAAAATTGGGGAAGGAGAAGAAATATCTATCCTACAAGCGATAATCATAAACCGGGGAAATGTTTGTCTGTTGAAAATGCCCGGGTGACACATGGTTAGGCAATTTATAAACCGTCTGTGGCTTCTCTGATAAGAAATTCTTTTATCACAATTTTATCAACGGGCTGGTTTAAATACATCACTTCTTCTTCATAGTTTATATCTTCAAAATATGAAAGCTGCTCTAAAAAAAGTTTTCCGTTGAATACCTCACCAAATATTTTGCCTGCCCTTTGAATTACTGTTTTCAATGGTAAATGATTTTTAATTATGAAGTATAGATCAACATAATCTTTCCATTTCGCTCGTCCCCCAAGGGCAAATGCCTTCATTGCGGCAAGGTTTAATAATGATGGAATTTTTATTATTCTATTGAAATCTGCCAATTCGTTAATTATAAATGGGTATTGGAAGAAAGTAATTTTTACATTATTGATAATGAAATGGATCTGGTCTTCTTCTTCTTTTATCAATTTATTTACAAAATATTTTTTTTTCACAAGATAATTTTTTATGCTTTGCCTTTTAATTTTCTTAGGTGAGAAGAGGTCGAAATCAATTGAATGTCTGTGACCAATATGTAAAGCTACTGCAGTTCCGCCTACCAGGATATAATCCGCGGAAAAATCCTTCAGTAATGGGAGTAATTCCACCTGGTTTTTAGTTAATATTTCCTGGTGCATGCCGTTGAAAGTATAACCTGAAAAAATTAATTGTTTTTTTACTATAGTTCGGCCGTTTTCCGGATATTTGTTTAAAAAATCTATCGGCAGCTTTTTTTATTCCAATTAAATTAAATAATTGCCTGATATCTTCAATATCACCGTAATTAAGGATACCTTCGACAACGGAATTCAAACCAAGCTGATCTTTTTTTTCTTCAGGAACCCACCACCATAAATTACTATGTTTTTTGATGAATGTTTTTAATTCAACTGATATTTCGTTTTGCTTTTGCATTGAATATCTTCGATTGTGCGTGTATGTATTCTGTATTTAACCTGACTTTCCCGCTGGTATTCATATGAGCTTTGATTTACTGTTTATCTAAATTACAAGAATATAACAAAATTACAAAGATCCGAGCCTTGCGCGGGAATACCCTGCTACCTGCTTCGCCTGATCTTTATCCATCTCCTGAAAAAAGGATCATCGATCTCATAGCCTGCCGAATTCCGAATGACGTATCCGTTCTGAAGCAGTTTTTTGATCCCGCTGTAGGTGGTACTGGATGGTCCCGTGCTGAACTGCTGTGAAAATTCCTCTGATAGAGGGGGAATCGCGGAAAGCGACATCCCTATGAGGATCTTTTTCTCTGTGTTGTTCAGCGTGTTCCAGAGCCGTTCATAATCGATGTCGTGATGCCTAATTATTTCATCAACCGCGGTTTCAATGGGTTCCGGCTGATCCTTCTTTTTGTTGACCAGCTCCCATACATTAAACGCCAGCTGCTGTGTGTAATACGGGTGGCAGCCGGTTACCTTCAGTATGGATTTTGTTAGGCTTTTACCCGCACTTGTGATCCTGCCGAAATTTTCCGTCAGGTAGGTTTCAAACTCCGGCTCAGGGATCTTATCCAGAGGTAAAAGATGTCCGAAATGGTAAAAGGGTGATTTTTTCTTCTCGAATATTTCCCTGATCAATGATTCCTGGCTGCCGAGAAAAACATAGTTGACGGATTTATGATGCTGCATTACCGCCCTTAGAAGACGGTCGATATTTTTCCCGATCCTGCGGATTTCCTGGAATTCGTCGAACACTATAACAGACTTCTTCTTTGCGGATAGTTTTTCGATAAGTCCCAGCACGTCTTCCAGTGCGGTCGACGCCGCCGGGGCATTTGCCCTGAAAGAGATGTCAATTTCATTCGTTAAGGGATTCAGGCTGATTACCGGCAGAACCCTGAAATTCTTTACAGTATCTTTTATCTTCTGCGAAGGGTAGATCCTGTAGAGCCGTTTCAAAAGCTGGGCGGCGAAGTCCTCCACCGAGGTTATCAGCTGGAGGTCAAGCATTGCGTAAGGTCGGTTTATTGATTTTAATACTTTGTTCATCAGACTTGTTTTACCGTACCTGCGGGGACTGATAATGATTAGGTGGTTCCCGCTTTTAAGTACTGATTTGACCTCAGCAATTTCCCTGACCCTGTTTGTGAAGTAGGGCTCTTCTACGATGCTGCCGAACTTAAATGGATTGTTCAATTGATTCCGATATTTGTCGTTGCGATCTTTTCCGCAATTAAAATAGGCAAATCCATCTATAATAGCAAGCTTAGGTTATTAACAAGAGTTAAAAAGCTGGTACTGGTGGAGTAAGCGGGATCAGATATTTATCGCTGCGATCTTTTCCGCAATATGGATGACAAATGGAACTTTACAGGGAAGTTCCGATCTTTAGTCTCAGGTTGAAGAAGATGGATGAGAATCCGTAGCTGCCGCCCTTCAGGGTGGTCATCGTTCCGGATGGTCCCATTGCGAAGGCACTGAATCCCCAGAAGTCCATTATCTTCTGAACGAGCACTTCGAAGACTATCTGATTGCGTCTGACCGGACTATCCCACATTGCATCAAATCTGAAATCGAAGGTGCTTCCTGCCAGCGAAAGCTCTCTTCCGGTAAATCCAGCATGCCACTCGTCTAAATATCTCGCTCCGTAAAATTTCCCTCTTGTGGATCCCATTATCTGAACGGGATATCTTATCTCAAAGTTGAAATAATTGCCTTCAACAAAGTAGGCACTGTATTTTATTGTGGAGTTGGGACCATATACAATGGCGCCGTTCTTAGCGTATGCAGCTTTCTGCGTTTTGGAAAATTTCTTATCTGCCTCAAGGTAGCTAACCTCAAAGAAGTTCCCGAGGGGGATAACGTATCCGAGCTGGAATCCGCTTGTTACGTATAAGTTGTTGTGGTTGTTCTTTGTCTGCAGTTCTGTTATTGCATCCACGTTAGAATAAATTCCACCGTGGAAACCGAGTATGTGGAAGTTCGCTTCTACCATATTCGATTCGAGGGGTCCCGAGTACGGCGTTTCCATACCAAAGGAAAATCCGGCGTCTGATTTAAGCGAAATTCCAAACCTCTCCCCTCCGAGCAGCTGAAGGAACGGGTTGATATAAGAGAGTGTAGATGATATCTGAAACACGCTGGGGGGAGCCGCTACCTTATCCAGTCTTATTTTCTCTATTACGCGAGTGAAAACGCTGGCAAAGTTCGTGGTCTCTTCAAGGTTGATTTTGAAGGGATAGGTGACTATCTGCGCACGGGTTTCGGGCTTGAGCGCGAGGAACGGGTAGAGCACTCCTTTGATTGAGATCGTCTGGTTGTTGGGGTCTCTTAGATCTACGATTATTTCAGCTTTGGGGTCGGGGGGTGCGATGAACAGCTGATCCTGTATGTGGATGAAGAGACTGTCGTCGAGGGGTTCCATCTGGTAGTAACGGATTGGTTCCTGGTCCTGCGCGTATGTTTTTTGATTCTGGATAACACTGAATAATATCAAAAGAACAGGGAGAAAAAGCAGTAGTTTATAGTTCATAAGCGATTGTATTTAGCGAATTTAGCGAATTAGCGAATTAACGAATTAGCGAATTAACGAATTAGCGAATTAACGAATTAGCGAATTAGCGAATTAACGAATTTGGCGAATTAACGAATTAGCGAATTAGCGAATTTGGCGAATTAGCGAATTCGTATATAATCAAAATTTGTAACGGCAATAATCGTATGTTCCCGGCAAAAGTCAGGTAATCTGCGTCACTTTTGTATTGCAGATTGCAGATTGCAGATTGCAATGAATGTTTCAGATTATTCAGAGTACACCGCCCGTTTGGGAACAAACTCGGTGCCAAATTTAACTTTAATTACTAAGGGCTCCAAACAGGTTCTTATCCTCAAATAAATTTTGGACAGATTGTAAGGCATCGTAATTCTTACCAGTTGTGCGAATTATTTGCCTTACTTCACCTCATTTAAGACGAAAATAGTAAAAACTTATCAATTATCTATCAGGAAGATCGTAATTCGTCATTCGGCTATGTTCAGGATTATGTCTACGATTCGTTCGGCGGCGTGACCGTCCCATAAAGGAGGGATGGTTCCCTTCTTCTTCTTTCCATCGATGATAGTAAGCGCTGTCTCTTTAACTTTCTGAAGGTCTGTGCCGATGAGCTGGTTCGTGCCGAGCTTTACGGTGACGGGGCGTTCGGTATTCTCACGCACGGTGATACACTGTACGCCAAGGTAGGTTGACTCCTCCTGTATTCCACCGCTGTCGGTTATGATTAGTCCCGCGTTCTTAATCAGCGCGAGGAAATCAATATAACCCGCCGGTTCGGTGAGCAGGAAGTTGCGGCTGAGGTTCTCTTTTAATCCCGCGACTTCTATATTTTTCATCGTCCTCGGGTGAACGGGAAATACCACTTTCACTTTTTCCGTGATCGCGTTAAGAACGTCGATGAGCTTCACAAGGAATTCGGGGGAATCGACATTAGAAGGACGGTGCAGGGTAACGAGACAATATTTGTCTATCGTCAATTTAAATTCATCCAGTATGCCGGATCTGCCGGCTTCGGGGAGAAAGTAAACGAGACTGTCGATCATAACGTTCCCGGTAAAAAATATCTTCTCTTTGCTTACGCCTTCCTTCTCAAGGTTTATAAGGCCGCTTTCCTCGGTTACGAACAGGTAATCGGATATGGAATCGGTGAGGATCCTGTTGATCTCTTCAGGCATTGTGCGGTCGAACGATCTTAAGCCGGCTTCGATGTGCGCTACTTTTGCTGCCAGCTTTACGGCAACAAGACTGCAGGCAATGGTCGAGTTTACATCACCCGCCACTATCACCAGGTCGGGTTTTTCTGCAAGAACTATCTTCTCGAATTCTATCATTATACGGGCTGTCTGCTCCGCGTGCGAGCCGCTGCCGGCTCCGAGGTAAAAATCCGGTTCGGGAAGCTTAAGATCTGTGAAGAAGATCTTCGACATACGCTCATCGTAATGCTGTCCCGTATGGCAGATGAGATGGTCAGCCGCGCCTTTGTGCTTAAGGAAGGCCCTGTGTACGGGAGCGATTTTCATAAAGTTGGGCCGCGCCCCTACTACGGAAATGATCTTCAGATGTTTGTGCATTATCTCCGGATGTATATGAATTAAATTGACTCAATAAAAATACGAATTATTGGATGAAAATTGAATATTGAAAATTGAAAATTGAAAATTGAAAATTGAATATTGAATATTGAAAATTGAAAATTGATAATTGAAAATTGATAATTGGGCGGGGTAAAGAGTTGAGTACATAGGGCGGTGGAGCGGTAAGAACATAGGGCAGAGGGCAAAGAGAGAGGGGTAGAGAAAGGAAAAAGGAAAACCTGCCTGCCGGCAGGCAGGAGGAAAAAGTTAATACAAGGAAGAAGTTAGGTATGGGACGGCAGATAATTGGGCGGGGGTAAAGCGAATGGGGCATAGCGGACAGGGTAGAGAGCATGGCGTAGAGGGCACAGGCGACAAAGATGGCGGGAAGAGGCGGCATTATCGTGGAAATTGTCACAGGGTTAGAAGTATAGAAGGATGCATCACTGACACTCACTTGAATTTTATTTATATAGTGCCTGGATGATCTTAATAATTGACAACGACACACAATGAAAGAGTAACGGAATATGCAGGAAATATTGAAAATATATTCGAGGTATTTAAGTAGAAGCGGGAGTATATCAAAAGGCAATTCATTATTTTATAATTATGTAGTTGTTCCTTTCTCGGCGGGACTTGTAGGATTCGCAACTTTCCTTTTCATATTAATAATGATGGACTCTGCGGCATATGTATTGGGAATTACTGAAACATTGAGCGTCGGAATTAATGAAGTACTTATTGCTTCCCTGGGTTTTCTTCTTCAGTTTACTTACCAGTTCGTAAAATCAGCACGCCGTATTTAAATTATCCTTACATATTTAAAAAGCAAAAGCCCCTCACTCGAGGGGCAATCACTATTATGTATGGAGAATTTACTCAGTATGAATTTTTCCAGATCGGGGAGAACTGCCGTGTTTCTAAATTCGGCGCCGGCAGACCAGAAAATCAGTATTGCTCGTTTATCTTAAAAAAGGCTGCCTGGTTCCCTTTACTGCCGGCTAAAATCATAATGTGAAATAACTATATCCTGTCACCAAACTCTCTCAAAACTCTTTCACAAAAGTAAAAAAAAATTTTTACTTTGCAGTGACGAAGGACATTAAATATTGAAGATGTAAGATTGAAGATTTAAAATTTTAAGATTTTAAGACTTAAGAGATTGTAGATTGGAAATGTCTGGATCACACCTTCGTAATTCCGTTATTCCTGCAGAGTCATTACAAAATCTTTGGGGTTGTAGCCGTTCTTTCTAAGGATATCGTATGCTTCGTTCAGCTTCTCTTCAGCGAGCCCGGGTGTGCGGCCCAGTATCCAGCCGTATTTGCGGTTCGGCGTACCGATCACAGCGTACGAGTAGTCGTCCGGCAGTCCTATTATCCAGTAATCACCCCAGAAAAGATTTATACCGAAGATACTGACGAAACTGACTTCGAGCTTTGAATTGGTTTTTTTGTCGACCACCTTTGCAATGCCTTCCGCTGTGTCCATCTCACCTTCATCATCCAGGCAGGAATTCACAACCTTGATGCTGCCGTCGTCGTTGAGCGAGTAAGCGGCTGTGGTGTTACTGATGCATTGTTTCTGAAAGCGGTTGGGTATTTTAGCGATCTCGTACCACTTCCCTGCGTATCTCTTAAGATCGACATGGTTTACTGTTACGGGTTCGCTGTTCTGTGCCATAAGACTAAAAGAAGATATTAGGATAATAATTAAAATATACATAGTGGAATTAAGAATTTATAATTTATAATTAACAATTAAGAATTAAGAATTTTAAGTCTGACCGGTTTAGGCTGGATTTATAAAATCGGCATAAACATCATCGGCTCAATCCTTCTAATTAGTAAACATATTAAACCCGCAAATAATTCCCGGAATAGACTTCGATTTATACGCCCTGCTAATTGCAGCCCTCCATCACGATAAACCTATAAAATCCACCGGGGTGTTCGGTCGATTTGACCTTAATAATATTAAAAATAGGAAACTTAACTAGCGGATTATCCGAATATTTTGCAATTTAGCCGCTGGCACCTATTTTGTTCCAGCTTAGCAGAAAAATTATGAAGAAATTTTCCCTTTTTCTGATTATCGTCCTTACAGGCATCCTCATCTATGCATTCTGGCCTGAGAAGGAGCTGCGGCATCCTGCAGGTATTTTATGTCCCGACGATCCTGTACAGACCGCGGTAACCAATCCTGTGCCCTGGCAGAAGGATGAATACACTATTACTCCACTGGCAGAGTTCAAAATAAAAGCGTTCGTGCTGAGCACCAATAGTTTCTCAGTCGGAAGAGAGAGTAAACTTTCTCCGATGGATCTCGCGCTCGGGTGGGGACAAATGTCGAACCAGCCGATAATAGACGGACTGGATATAACTCAGAGCAACCGCTGGTACCGGTGGAAGGCGAAAGTGCTTATAATTCCTGCAGATGAGATCAGCACTCACAGTTCAAACATGCATATCATTCCCGCAAATGAACAGGTTGAGGAAACTCTGGATGAGCTATACAAGGGATGTATTATTGAAATGAAAGGCTACCTGGTTTCGGTTAAGGCGGCTGACGGCTGGCACTGGTCGAGCTCTCTCAGGCGGGATGATACGGGCGGCGGAGCCTGCGAATTGGTGTGGGCGGAGGAATTGCAGGTTGAAAATTGAAAACTGCAGATTGAAGATTTCAAGATTGAAGATTTCAGATTGCAGATTAGATTGAAAACTGCAGATTGAAAATTGCAGATTAGATTGAAGATTTCAGATTGAAGATTGCAGATTGGATTGAAAATTGAAAATTGAAAATTGAAAATTGCAGATTAGATTGAAAACGCAGATTGAAAACTGCAGATTGAAGATTGCAGATTAGATTGAAAACTGCAGATTGGATTGAAGATTTCAGATTGAAAATTGCAGATTAGATTGAAAACTGCAGATTGAAGATTGCAGATTGAAAATTGAAAATTGAAAATTGAAAATTGCAGATTAGATTGAAAACGCAGATTGAAAACTGCAGATTGAAGATTGCAGATTAGATTGAAAACTGCAGATTGGATTGAAGATTTCAGATTGAAAATTGCAGATTAGATTGAAAACTGCAGATTGAAGATTGCAGATTGAAAATTGAAAATTGAAAATTTAACAGTTTAAGATTATCAATCGATAAATAAAAATTGCTTATCACCATTATTATAGTCATCCTGCTCGTTTTCTGGTTTGTATTCATATACAACCGGTTCGTTAGTCAGCACAATATCGTTAAGGAAGCATGGAGCGGCATCGACGTACAGCTTAAACGCAGGTATGACCTCATCCCGAATCTGGTAGACGCTGTTAAGGGGTACAGTACATATGAGCGCGAGCTTCTGCAGGATATCACTGCCCTCCGTGCGAAATCTATGGGTCTTAATTCGCCGGGTGAAAAAGCGAAACCTGAGTCGGCGCTTTCAGGGCGGCTGAAAAGCCTGCTCGCTGTTGCGGAAAATTATCCCGACCTTAAAGCAAATGAGAGTTTCCTTAAGCTTCAGCAGCAGCTTACCGAGGCGGAGGATCAGATACAGTACGCCCGGCGCTATTATAACGGTGCGGTGCGCGATTATAATACCCGGGTTGAATCATTTCCTTCCAACATCGTTGCATCGCTTTTTGGTTTTAAGCAGGAGGAATTCTTCGAGATCACTTTTGCAACGGAACGCGAAACACCGGAGGTTGGTCTAAGCTGAATGAAAAAGATCTTTATCCTCATATTACTTCTTGTGTTAAGTGCTTCCGTTTATCCGCAGCAGGAGAAGATCTATTCATATCACAGCGATATCGTTATCAATAAAGATGCTTCGATGATCGTTACTGAAACGATCAAAGTGAAAGCTCTCGGGATTGATATACGGCGGGGAATTACGCGCGACTTCCCTACTGCCTTTAAAGATACTTACGGAAATAAAGTCGTGGTTGATTTTGATATCCTTGGAATATACAGAGACGGCCGGCCTGAGGATTATCATACAGAAAGTCTGGAGAATGGTGTGCGAATTTATGCCGGAAATAAAAATGTATATCTTGAGCCCGGCGATTATACTTACAAAATAGTATATAGGACTAACCGCCAGCTCGGATTCTTTGAGGATCACGACGAGCTTTACTGGAATGTTACCGGCACCGGGTGGAAATTCCCGATTGAAAGTGCATCAGCAACCGTAACCCTTCCTGATAATGTACCTTCCGGTGAACTGAAGTATTATGGCTACACAGGCCGGGAAGGTTCGCGGGATCAAAATCTGTCTACTGAAGTCATTTCTCCCGGCAAAGCTTCTTATACAACCTCTTTTCCTCTCGCTTCTTATGAGGGACTGACAATAGTTCTTGAGTTTCCTAAAGGAATAATTACGGAACCGACAACAGCGCAGAAACTTGGGTATTTTGCGCAGGATAACCGCAGCGAGATCATCGGGATAATCGGTCTGATCGTAATCCTTTTCTACTATATGATTGTATGGAGCAGAGTTGGAAAGGATCCTGAAAAGGATGTGATCTTTCCCCTGTACGAACCGCCTGATAACCTCTCCCCTGCCGCAGTACGATACATAAAAAGGATGGGATTTGACAATAACACTTTCTCAGCCTCCATTATTAATATGGCCGTAAAGGGTTACCTTAAGATAAGGGAGGATGACGGAAAGTATACGCTGGTAAGACTGAAGACTGACACTGCAGGACTAAATAAAGAGGAAAGAAAGATTGCCGAAAAGCTGAGCTTCTCTGAGGCAGATGAATCAGCGGTTCAGGCTGAAGAGGCATTAAAGCAGTTAAACTCGTTAAAGAACAGCAATAACTTTTTTGCCAGGAAAATATCAGGAGTGATTACTTCTGCTATACAAAGCCGTTTAAATACATTGCCGAAAGAAAAGCAGGAAGCGGGAAAACAATATGAACTTGAACTGAAGAATACCAACCATACAATATTCAGCAGTGCGATAAAAGCTTTGAAAAATGAATTGAAGAATTCATACGAAAAAATTTATTTCATTACAAACAGGAAGCAGTTTGTGATAGGAGCGGTAATTTCATTTGTGTTCCTGCTGCTGAGCATAGTAACGGGACATGGAGAACAGGCCTTTATGCTTGCGTGGATATCGATTTGGAGTCTCGGCGTAGGCGCGCTTCTCATCAATCTTTTCAGAACGTGGAAGCGGGTGTTCTCCGGAGGCAGGATAAAAGTTTCGATGATCGGTACGCTGATATTTTCCTCGCTGTTTGCCCTGCCCTTTATTATCGGTGAGGTAGTAGGCATCTGGTTCTTTTACACTATGGGATCAATGCTGTCGGGTATTATCGCCGGTATCATCATACTCATAAATGTACTTTTTTATCATCTCCTGAAGGCGCCGACTCTGCTAGGAAGAAAGCTTCTTGATAAGATTGAGGGGTTTGAGATGTATTTATCGACCGCGGAGAAGGACAGGCTGAATTACCTTACACCCGTTGAGAAAACCCCGGAACTTTTTGAAAAAGTACCTGCCGTACGCATTTGCGCTGAACATTGAGCAAAAATGGTCGGAGCAGTTCTCGGATGTACTGGCCAAAGCGGCGGTTGAACAGAATTACTCACCTTCGTGGTATTCCGGTGCAGCGTGGAGCGGCTTTAACGCGGCAGGATTCACATCATCCTTCAGCAGCTCCTTTTCAGGCGCAGTATCCTCGTCGTCCAGCGCGCCGGGTTCCAGCTCGGGAAGCGGCGGCTCTTCCGGAGGAGGAGGAGGAGGCGGAGGAGGCGGCGGTTGGTAATAACATTTTAATTGCTCATTGTTAATTATCCATTGTTAATTGCTCATTGTTAATTATTCATTGTTAATTACTATTCTTAACTATTAGAATTTCCATTCTAATTTCTGACATTATCCCGGTTCTCCTGCTAATATCCGCATAAAAAGGCCATTTTCTTCAATGGCACAATATTGGGGTTGCACATACCAAATGTTAGAGTAAAAATCATAATGACCTCCATGCTTTCAGCCGCCCTCTGATGCGATGATTCATCATTTTTTGTTCAGGCTGATGTGATTAAATAAACTAAATAAGGAGCAAATGATGAAAAAATTTCAACTGTGTGTTGTGCTGTTCTTTTTATTTCCTGCTTTAAGTGTTTTTGCGCAGATGGGCGGCGGAGGCGGTTTTATAAATCCTGATTCAATAGAAACGGTAACGGTTACCGGAACAGCGATTGTAGATACCACTTTTATGCATACGATGTATTATCTTGATGAAAATAATGACGGAACCCCGGATTATATGCTTAATTTCGGGCCCTGGTGGTATGAACCCGACAGCAGCGATGCTGTAAGGCCGCAGGACGGCGATCAGGTTACAATTGAAGGAGGCCTGGTTGAGAATATGATGGGTTACGAAATGCTTATTGTATATAATATAAATGATGAATTCTGGCGCGATCCATTCGATTCTTTCTGGAATTTTATGGGCTACTACTCACATAACGGCGGCGGATGCGGAGGCAGCGGATACGGATGGATGTTTGATTCCCTTCAAACGGTAGAGCTTTCGGGTACAGCTCTTGTTGATACGACTTTTATGATGACAATGTACTACCTGGATGCAGATAATGATTCTATTCCCGACTATATGCTTAATTTCGGCCCCTGGTGGTATGAACCGACGTCGGGTGCTGTTCGTCCCGAAAATGGTGAACAAGTTACGATCGTCGGCGGTGAGATTGAAAGAGAATATCTTCCCATGGTCGTGGTTTTTGAGATAGACGGACTTGAGTGGAGGGATTCGACATTGTTCGCCCAGGGCTTCGGCGGCAGCTGGATACACAGGTATATGAATGATCCTATTAACGTTGAAACGCCGTTTGATAACTCTGACTGGATGCAGGTTAATCCCGACTGGTGGCATATGGGAGGTCCCGGCGGCGGCGGTATGATGGCCGACTCAATGTACTGCCAGATCTTTGAAACTACCTACCAGCAGATGCCCGGAATCGGTAACGAAAACCCGTTTGCCGCATATGAAATCGATATGTATCTCCCCAACGGAATGAACGGTATGCACCATGGCGGTAATTACGGCTATGGTATGGAGCTGAACTCCGATGCTAATTACCAGCTTCATTACAATGATATACAGGCTGAAGGTTCGAACATCGATGAATCGACAATACAGGTTAAGTACTACGATGCTCTGAGTTCTTCGTGGATAACCTACCCCGGGGCAACAGTTGATGCTCAGAATAATACTGTTACTTTCTCAAGTGCCCTTGTACGCAACCTGGTTGTACTTACGGCTAACCAGCCGACTTCGGTTGATCCTTCAGTTAGCGGTTCGCCTGTTGATTTCACTCTTGACCAGAATTATCCTAATCCTTTCAATCCCTCAACCACGATAAATTTCAGTCTGGCTAAGGATAATCACATTACGATCAACCTGTATAATGTGCTGGGACAAAAAATCAAAACTCTTGTGAACGCAGACTTTACTGCGGGTAAACACAGCCTTGACTTCAGTGCTGAAAACCTATCGTCAGGAACCTACTTTTACGAATTAAAGGCCGACGGAAAACATATTGTAAAGAAGATGAACCTGGTGAAATAGTAAACTTGGTGTCTGGAGGCCTGTATGGGGGCAGGCATCCATCTAATTGTTGACCTAATGGGGAGCTGATTGCGGCTCCCCTTTTTTTGTGCCTGACTTTACAACATTTTTCCCTTCGTTTAGTTAGATATATATATATGAACAAACCGGAGCAAAGATGAACTACAGAAGGGCAATGATCGGCGGTGCGGCCGGGGCGGTTGCTGTTACATTTTACAACCTCACACTCAGATGGCTGGGTATGCACATTGATATAGAGATGATTCTGGGAACATTATTCGGGGGAATGCCGGGACCGGGTATGTGGTGGATCGGGTTTGGTATTCACGTTGTGGTGGGAATGATGTTCGGAGTGATATATGCATTCTTCTTTGAACTCGGTACACGAAGAACCGGATGGGCGGCAGGGGTTAAAATAGCCGTGCTTCATACAGTTGCTGCCGGATTCTTCTATGGATTTTTCCCGGTGATTAGTCCTGTTATTCCCCGTTATCTCACTGCTCCCGGATATTTTATGGCACACGGAGGATTCCCGTATATTATTGCTTTCGTCGGAATGTATATGCTCTTCGGAATTATTATGGGATTAACGTATAAGATTAATGGATGGATTCAGCTGCTCCCCATTGAACAGAAGTCAGGATTGAAAATTGAAGATTGAAAAATGACGATAGTTATTAACACTCGCAGGCGATCTCTTCAGAACGTGATTTTTCGAAGGACTCTCTCCCCTCTCTGAAAGCATAATACGCTATACCTAGCGATCCCAGAATATCGAAATACGCGATGTGAAAAATTTCATACAGACCGCTTGATGCCAGCAGAATGAAAGATAGGTAAAAACATGTCTTTGTGCAGTTGGCGTCCGCTATTATTGCATCCGATTTCATTTCGTGTCCCACCTTTAACTTAGCGTTCATCAGGTAATACATCGTACCGATTGATATTAAAGAGATAATAATACCGGCGAATGTAGTTGTTGGTCTGACGTCATATATTATATTCAGCACCGAACCGGCGATAAGTCCCAATGTTAAAAGATAGAATGCAGAGCCATTAATTATTAACGCCGTCTTTTCGAACTTGTCTCTTCTGTTGACCTTTGAATATTGCATACGGAGAACCATGTGCAGGATGCCGATCCCTGAGATCACTTCAACGAAGCTGTCGACACCGAATCCCAGCAGAGCGAGGGTTTCATCTTTCGCTCCGAAGAAAACGGAGATGAGCCCTTCTATCACATTATACACAATGGTGATTACGGCCAGTATGAGGGCTTTTTTCAATAGTTTGTTCATAATAAATATTTTGTATCTGTTAATGCAATATATAAATATTTAATATTGAAAATTGAAAATTGAAAGATGGTAGGACGGCTGAAGGAATTAAGCGAATTATTTGAAAATAATTTTTAATTTATGTTTATAAATTAATCATTATTCATTCATAATTATTAAATAATATATCAACAAATACATTGATACACTGAAATGAAAGCGAAGGATATACCATTTCACCGGCTTGCCGCGCAGCGGATTTCCCGAACTGAGTTTACAAATGTGAAAGACCTTGTTAAGTATATGGGAGCTTTTCAGTCGCAGGACTACAGGATGGCGAAGCACGCGATCGGTCTGCGCTTAAAGGATGCCGATGAGCAATTGGTCGATAAAGCAATTATTGATGGGGATATCATCAGGACTCACGTCCTTCGCCCCACCTGGCACTTTGTATCTTCCGACGATCTCCCCTGGATGCTTGAGCTAACGGCCCCGCGCATAAAATCCTCAATGAACGGACGCCATCGCGAGCTGGAGCTTACTCCTGCCATATTCAGGAAATGCGAAAAAATAATGAGAGAAGCTCTTGCAGGCGGTAATCATATGACCCGTGATGAACTGATAAAGCTCCTTAATGATGCAAAAATTAAAACCGATCTTAACCGGGCATCTCATCTATTTGCCGGGGCTGAGCTGACGGGACTGATCTGCAGCGGTATACCCGAGGGGAATAAACATACTTATGCTCTGATGTCGGAGAGAGTTAAGGGATCCCCGAAAATAGGCCGGGAAGAAGCGCTTGCACGACTTGCACGCATCTATTTCAATAGCCGGGGGCCTGCAACCGTTAATGATTTCTCCTGGTGGTCGGGATTGAATCTCACCAATGCAAGATCGGCACTTGAACTTATGTCGGAAGAATTCCCGTCGTTCTCCGAAGGCACAAATACTTTCCTGTATTCCGATGCCGGCGGGAGTGTTGAAGCTGATGATAATCTATACCTTCTGCCTGCATTCGATGAATATCTGATAGGCTATACGGATAGGTCGGCTGTTCTGAATCCTGAGAACGCAAAGAAATATGTAACCCTGAACGGTATGTTCTTCCCTATTATTGTATTCCGTGGTGAAGTAGTAGGAATATGGAAAAGAACGATAAAAAATGACTTTGTAGATGTAGAGTTCAATTTCTTCGGGAAGGTTTCCCGGAAGGCAAGGAAGCTTGCCGGTAGGGAAGCTGCAAAACTTGCGGATTTTATCGGGAAAAAACTCCGGCTGGTTTAATTCTGATACAGATTTTATGATTCTTTTAACTTATTTTACTTCTATAAGAAATCGCTCAGTTCAAAACTTATTAGTCTGAATTACCGGAGGTAATATGGCAACTATAATAAGTAAAGTTGAATACTACTATTGTTCTGTTGAGGATCAGCCCGGCGAATCATATAGACTGCTTTCATTCCTTGCCAATGTCGGTGTTAATCTTATCGCTTTCACCTGTGTGCCTACAGGACCTTTACGGACACAGTTTACGCTTTTTCCAGAAGACTCATCAAAACTTGTTGTTGAGGCAAAGAATGCCGGCCTCAAGCTCGACGGTCCCAACCCCGCATTCCTCATTATGGGAGAAGATGAAATAGGTGCGCTTGTCGACATCCACCAGAAGCTCTTTGAAGCAAATATTAATATCTATTCTTCTAACGCCGTTTCAGATGGAAGAGGAGGGTTCGGCTACGTACTTTACGTAAACGCTGAGCATTTTAAGAAGGCAGCTGAAGTACTGGAAGTTTGAGACACTATGCGAACAAAGGGTAAAGCGCAAGGCAAAGCTATTCAAATACGGTGCTGAGCCGGGCGAAGGAGCAATTGCGAACGAAAACTATTTGAATCTTTCCGCGGCAGTTACAAACCTCTTTCCATCCCAGTAGCGAATCTGGGAAATAAGGCTTCGTTCAAATTCCTTTGTCCTTGTAAAGGGGCCTTTTATATTCCCTGCTTCAACCAGGGCATCACGTTTTTCAATAAATGCGTCTCCGAAGCTTACCGAGATTAATTTTAGTTCTTTTGTAAACCGGTAAGCCACTCCGCCGTAATCTGATAAAACATCACCTTCCATAACATAAATCAAAATTTCATTCTTACTCAAGTCAAGATAAAGCGCAGTTGGGATATTGAAACGTGTCTGGTAAAAATCAGTGAAATCTGTTTTGGGTAATAAAAGGTACTGGTCAGGATTTGCAGTCTCCATATTAATGAATTCATAGCCGGGGGCACAGGGAAGCTGACCGTTCATTCTTTCTACAGGGATACAAAACAGAACTGCCCTTTCAAATCCATTATTCATTCCCACCGCATAAAATTCATTATTTTTTTTGTTACGGTAAATTCCTCCTACCCGCAAATGACCTGAATGCCATAATATTTTATTTAGCATTTCCCCGGTTGCACAGTCGAGTTTAAACACGCCGCAAACTTCATTAGGATTATTCCTGGCGATGCAGAAAAGGTTTAAGTTTCCATTAATCGTAAGTGTATCAACCAGGGAGGGGTCAAACATATTCGAATGATGTTCAAACCTTGTATTAACTACTTTATCGAAAGTATATGACCAACTTATATTAAGATCTTTATCATAACAGACTATCCGGTTTTTATTAAGGTCGGTTTCATTGAGCGCTTGCATATTACTGCACAATACCACTTCGTTATTCCCATCCATATCAGCATCAAAGATTTTTCCTGAATTATTAATGATATCAATCTCCAGCACATCATGGTAGTCAGCTCTCAATAAAGTTTCATACAGTTTCTTACCGCTCTTATTCATAATGAAACCGACCTTGCCTTTGTATTCAAAATGGTCAGGGTTATCATCAAAATCGAGGATGCCGGAGAATATAATTATTGCGGTAAGAGGAATGAGGAGGAACAGAGCAAGGGCCTGTCTGCGGATGAACTTGCCTGTGCGGAGAAAGGCGTTCTCTTTTTTAATGGACACTACATTACGAAGGTTGAACAGGTCGTCGGCCGTCTGGATACCGACCAGCTTAAGGTTTCTTGCCGGATATTCTGCCTGAATTTCGTGAATAGTGTTACGGGCATATATAAAATCCTCTTCAGGAATTATGAACTGACTGATGCCGGAGAAGAAAACTATTTTCGTCTTCGCTGAAACTATATCTTTTGTAAGGGATGGAATGTTTCCAAGCTTATCAACGGCACCGGTTAAAGCAGCAGAGGTATTGCTGAAAATCTTGATTGGAGAATCATAAAACCGCAGAAACTCCTCTACGAGTTTCAGAACCAGCAGCACACCGAATGAGCTGCCCGAGTATTCTCCTATCTTGTTCTCAAAATCAATGTAAACATCCCAGAAACTATGCTTTATCTTTATGAATCTCCCCGCAATCCTGACGGCATTGACCAGAGAATTCTCTGCCTGTTCTCTTAGTTCTGAAGGGGGTTCTCCCCTTCCGGGAATTATGTGAAATTTGTTTCCCTTATCACCGGGTTTAATCTGCACACTCAGCGTGCTCAGTACGCCGTAATCTTCTTCAAATTTTTCTCTTTCTCCCTGGAGGAGCGGCAGGCACACACATGGAAGCGTTCCGGATTCAGTACCTGAAAGAACCGCCTTCAAATCTTTATACTTTTCCTCCAGTAAGCTTATACACGATTCGGGGAATGATTTATCCTCACCGGGGTAAACCGCGAGTACCTGCTTCGCCTGCTTTATGATATCTTCAGTCCGGCCAGGGTTCATTCCGGATACCTCAATCTTTGTTACCAGATCAAGGTACTGAGCGCCGAATTCAAGAATATATGATTCAGCGATATTTTTGTTCTTCTCAACAAGGAGAATGTGAAAGAAAGAATAGAGCAGGAATAATTTATCCCGGGTAGGAATGGTTTTCAGCAGCTTTATCCTGAGCTTTGAGGCTTCCGTTTCAAGGTGAAGAATATCCATTTATCCCCTGCCGTGGTTCACTGAGGATATACCTCTATTGAAATTGAACTAATCTCGGGTAAGTCTTCCAGGATCTTTGATTCCTGGCTGTTTTTGAAATAATACTTCTGCAGGCCTGGATTGAGGGTGAGAGTGAATTCACCCAGTTCTTCCCCTGATACAGGAAACACGAACAAGCGTGCATTTTTAACTGTACCGATCAGCCTGATAATAATGTTCTTTTCTTTATCGATAAATGTTTTTGAAAATACTCCGGATTCAGTCTCTGCAGTTGCAGCGGCCAGAACAGCAGTAGAGGTATTATATTCAGACGCCTCGATCGTCCAGGAAAAGAGCTCATAAACTCTGGTCAATTTGTAAGCGGGGATTTTTTCTGCAATCTTTGTCCTGAGGGAAGGAGATATTTCTTCTTCCAGCGAATTCTTTATATCGGAGTAGACTTCTACTGCCGGGTACAGCACCCCGTTCTCAGCAATATAACGCAGTTTTTCTTTGCCAAGGTTTCCCGGAGAAAACACGTAATAAAAAATATCTTTTTCAGTTATAAGCATAAATCAGGTAAAAAGTAAAAAAAGTTAAACCACGACAAGTAAATAGTTCAATTTCTATATGATAGATAACCTGAAAATTATAATCCTCGGAAAATCAGGAGATTAATTCCGCCAGCTGCTGCCTGTAAAGCTTAACTATATACTCAAAAATGTTATGGTACTTGACTTCGTAATCGTTCTTTGTGAGTCCCGGCATAGTTTCGCACAGGTAATGATATAACCCGGGATTTATGCCGCCGTCCATCAGGTCATTGCCTATGAGCTTAAGAGCCTCCGTAATCTTAATAAATTCATCATCACAGAGTTTTCCTGTTTTAACGTAAGATTCCGCCGCCTTAAGGGAAACGATAGCGAGTCCTTTATCAATAATTTCTTTAACCTCCAGTTTTTCGCCCGTGCCCAGAACTCTATCTGAGATTTCACCCGACAGATTTATTTCTTTAATCCTGTATATGAGGTCGTAAAGAGGGATTGCGGCAGGAGTACTGTATATTTTCCTAAAATAACTGAAAAGAGAAGGGAGCATTTCTTTTTTATTCGTGATGAGACCGGCCGGGGTGTTGTATAGCAACTCTTTATCGGCAAACCTGCATTTATCAGCATCTATCCCCGGCTCTGTTATGTATATTTTGCCAGCTATATTGATTTTGTTAAAGTTCTGCGACTTAATGAAATAATTAACCGAGTCGAGGATTTTAGAGAAGAAAGGATCGTACTCCTTGAGCAATGTATTTATTCTCTGGTTAACGCTGAGGGAGATTGTCTTAAGAAGGAAATACTTCGCTTCTTCTTCGGTGGTTATTTCGGGCTCCCATGAAGTGAACCTTGAAATGATAAACAGTTCACCGTCGGACTGGTTCCGCGTAAAAAACGGAACAATGGAATCCACAGCAATATCATCGAGGAAGCTGCTGCTGTCGTTCGTTAATTTTTTAATCCTGCCTGAATTATATTTTACAAACCTCAGTGCGATCTGGATAAGTTTCTCAATAAACCGGTTTAAGTCGGTTTGCGAAATATCGCCAGTCAGAATTTTTTGTAATACCGAATAAAAATTCATAACCCTCTATACAAAAACCCGCAAAATTTAAGAATTATTATGATATTAGCAAAACGTTACAGGTTAATATCTTACTCTCCTATCCGGGTTGTTAACGTGTAGCGGGGATGGTGGTTATCTCCAAGGTACCGGGATGGAAGCCGGTGTGGATATATTAGTGTCGGGATGGGAGCCGGTGTGAATATATTATTGTCGGGATGGGAGCCGGTGTGGATATATTAGTGTCGGGATGGGAGCCGGTGTGAACCTTTTTAGGGGAATACTTGTTTTCAAGAAAATAAACAGATAAATTCAACATGCCCCCTTGTGTGTCGTTATTCAGAGAAGTATTACTGAAAATTCACTGCCACTCCTTTGATATGATTTGATGTTCCCGAACCGGGTTTCTAAATTATTAATGAAAAGTTTGAATAAATATTTATTAAAGCTGCTGGCGGTAGTCATTTTTCTATGCTCTTTACCGTTAACAGCACAGCAGGTTAATTTCAGGCATCTAACTATAGATGACGGACTTTCGCAGAATGCGGTACTTTCCAGTATACAGGACAGTCATGGCTTTATGTGGTTCGGGACGAAAGACGGCCTTAATCGCTACGATGGCTACAACTTCAGGATATTTCAGAATGATCCCCGCGATTCAACTTCCATCTCGTCCAATTATATCTGTTCGATTTTTGAGGATAGACGGGGAAAGATATGGATAGGCACACTTGCCGGCGAGCTTAATATTTACTTCGAGACGAGCGGGACATTCCGCAGAGTATCCGATCTGGATAACGACAGCCAGATTACCACAATTGCCGAAGATAAATCAGGAAACGTGTGGATAGGTACAGGCAGGAACGGAATTTTCAGGATTGCACACGACGGGAATTATACTAATTTTTCGTGCACTGACTACAGGGCCCGGCAACAGCCCGGTTCACTCACCAGCGACATGGTATCCGCTGTCTTTGTCGATATGAATGACGTTCTATGGATAGGGAATTCTGAGGGACTGGACAGATACGACAAACAAAATATTTCTTTCAGTCACTATAAAATTAAAACAAAAGATCCGCGCGCCCTCTCCTTCCCCGCCGATAACGGCGTAAACTCAATTGTACAGTACAAGGAAGGTGAGCTTATACTCGGGACACCCAGCGGTATAGTTGAATTTTCAATTAATAGCGGACAGTATACTTTATACCCCCATCATTACATTATATCGCGGTTCGGCTGGGGAAGGATTACCAGCATAGCAAAAGATCATTCCGGCATGCTCTGGCTTGCTACTCCCGGAGAGCTGATGCGGTTTAATCCAGATACAAAAACCTACCGTTATTTCACAAACGATCCTCTTGATCCCGGCAGTATCAGCTTCAATGCGGTTTCAAGTATTCACTGCGACAGGTCGGGCATAATGTGGGTAGGAACACCGGGCGCCGGAATAAATATTTATGATCCGAAAGCAAACCGGTTTGCACTGCTAAAGCGCAAAGCAGATACTCCTACAAGAGTTATCGGCTTCAGTATAACTTCAATATGCGAGGACGATTCCGGTGATATATGGATAGGTTCGGAAGTGCTTTACAGGTGGAACCGCAGAACCGGTGAGTTGAAAAGTTTTGAAACCACATCCGACCGGCCTGATGATTTCGGCAATACGCGCCCATGGACTATTGTAAAAGATAATAACGGAATCCTCTGGTTTGCCAGTCCCCAGGGGTTGTTCAGTTATGATATAAAGAAGAAAAAATCAAGACTGTACAAGTACATCCCGGGAAAAGAAAACGGACTGCCTCAGAGAGAAGTTTACGGATTATATGTGGATAACAGCGGTTTTGTATGGACGGTCAACGGAAATTATTTCAGTAAACTCATAGACGCTGAGAAAGGGATATTCGAGAACCATTGGTATAACCTGATGGCTTCGAATAATGTGGTGATAAGGCCCTCAGTGTACCAGGATTCAGAAGGTATTTACTGGATCGGCAGCGATAGAGGACTGATATCATTTAACGAAGAGACCGGCAAATTCAGCAAATATTTAAATAAGCCATCAGATCCCAGGAGCCTAAACAACAGCTACGTTAAATCTATATGTCCCGATCCCCGGAATCCCGAAAAATACCTTTGGGTAGGCACAGCCGGAGGGGGGATAAGCAAACTGAATAAAACTGAGGGAACTTTTGAACATTTCACAACCCGCGACGGGCTGCCGAATAATGTGGTATACGGAATACTCCCCGATTCAAAGGGTAATTTATGGCTGAGCACGAATCATGGCTTATCCCGGTTTAATCCGGACAGCGTTACATTCAAAAACTTTGATGTTCTGGACGGATTACAGAGCAATGAATTCAACACAGGAGCCTATTTTAAAAGCAACGACGGCGAGATGTTTTTCGGAGGGATAAAGGGATTAAACTACTTCCGCCCGGATTATATAAAGGAAAACAGGCATATTCCTTCGATAGTTATTACAAAATGCGAGATCCAGAATAATTCATCTGAAGAAGGGAACCTAAAAAAGGTCTTAAATCCCCCGGTTGAAGGTTCTGTAATAACTTTAAACTATGGTGAAGACATTGTACGTTTCGAGTTTGCCGCGTTAGATTATTCAGCGCCCGGGAAGAATAATTATTCGTACAAACTTGAACACTTTAATGAAAGATGGATAAATGCCGGAACTCTCCACAGCGCGACCTTTACCCATCTTCCCGCGGGCAGATATATTTTCAGGGTAAAAGGCTCCAACAATGACGGAATATGGAATGAGAAAGGCGCGTCGATTCAACTGATCATACTTCCTCCCTGGTGGCTTACGTGGTGGGCATATTCCATCTACGGACTGCTGTTTTTTTCGGGACTTTATTTTCTGAGAAGGTACGAATTAAACCGCCTTCATCTTAAAAGTCAACTGAAGATGGAGAAGATTGAATCGGATTCGCTCCGCAATCTTGATCAGCTTAAAACACGTTTCTTTGCGAATATCTCGCATGAATTCAGAACCCCGCTTACACTGATACTCGGCCAGGTGGAAAGTGTACTTTCATCGGATATCGGGACAAAGGCAAAAAGCAAGCTTCATATAGCAAACAGGAATGCCAGGCGGCTTCTGACGCTCATAAACCAGCTGCTGGATATTTCAAAAATCGAAGCCGGCAGTATGCAGATTAAAGCCGAACAGCATAACATAATTTCATTTCTTAAAAGTCTTTTCTACTCATTCGAATCGCTTGCGGATTCAAAACAGATAACTCTTAAATTTGATTCAGACCTTGTTAATATTCCCGTGGTTTTTGAACCCGATAAGATGGAAAAGGTGTTTTATAATCTCTTCTCAAATGCGTTTAAATTTACACCACCCGGAGGTACCATAACGGTTAGGGCCTATATTTCCGGTTCGTCGTCGGTAATATGTATAAAGGACACAGGTACGGGGATTCCGGCGAACATGGCAAATAAGATATTCGACCGGTTTTATCAGCTCGACAATTCAAGCACGAGGGAACACGAAGGCACGGGTATCGGACTTGCTCTAACCAAAGAATTGATTGAGCTGCACCAGGGGAAAATTACAGTAAAAAGCAACACCGGTGAAGGAGCAGAGTTTATTGTCACTCTTCCCCTCGGAAATCTGAATAGCCCAAAGATAACTCCGGATGCCCTTCCGCATAATGATGTTTTTGAAGACCTCAATACAGACCCCGAAATGGAAATACAGGATGAAAATTCGATAAGCGGAGGAGACAGTGCAGGGATTAAAGGTGAAATTATTCTGATAGTTGAGGATAACGCGGATGTACGAAACTATGTAAGGGAGCAGCTCGAGAGTGAATTCATTATTGTAGATGCCCGAAACGGAGAGGCGGGAATTGCAAAAGCCCGCGGAATTATTCCCGATTTAATAATCACAGATGTAATGATGCCTAAAATGGATGGATTCAGGTTCTGTACGGAGATAAGAAAAGATGAGAGAACCAGTCACATCCCGATAATAATGCTGACAGCGAAGGCAGGCCTTGATGATAAAATAGAAGGACTCGAGACCGGCATAGATGATTACCTTACAAAGCCATTCAGCACACGTGAACTCAGAGTGAGGGTGAAGAACCTTATCCAGCAGCGAAAGGAACTGAGGAAAAGATTCAGCAGCGCTACCATTATAAAGCCTTCTGAAGTTTCGGCGGTTTCAGCCGATCAGGTTTTCCTGCAGAAAACGATGGAAATTATAGAAAAACATTTTAATGACGAACAATTCGGAGTAGAGCTGCTTGCTTCTGAGGCAGGTATGAGCGTTTCCCAGATGAACAGAAAGCTGAAAGCGCTGATAGACCAGCCGGCAGGACAATTAATAAGATCGCTCCGCCTGCAGAGAGCCGCAGATCTTCTGAAACAAAATTCCGGAACAGTAGCAGAAATAAGCTACCAGGTCGGGTTCAATGACCAGTCGTACTTCTCAAGGGCATTCAAGAAACAGTTCGGATGCAGTCCCAGCGACTATAAAAAGAACGTCGAATAACGATTTTCGAATCATTTCTACATTCCTTTTTAGTCAACCAATGATCTTTCGATATTAAATTTCCAATTTTCAATATCAAATAGAAAAGTCCTAACTTTTGCGCATATAGTGCAAGATTTGGCCTCTTTTTAAGCTTACCTTTGTTCTGTATTACCAATTACTATTTCTTAATTATTTAACCAGAATTTATGTTAATGCTTAAAACAGCAGCTATCCTAAAGAGTGACGGAACACTAGTGTTTCAAAACGGCAGGTTTTTGAACTGGGATGATCTTAGCCAAACCCGGCCGCCGGATCTTCCCCCGTCAATAAAAGTGGAGTTGACGCTCTCTTTCAAAGAAAACGATCTACTTCTCGGAACAGACGGATTTGTCTGGGCTACCCTCAGCGCCAGCCAGGCTGAAATTGTACAGAGTACACTTCTCGCACAGCATATAAATTCCGAAATAAAAACAATATCTGCTGCCGAAAAGCAATTATTTGCATTGAAGGTAATTAATGAAAGCGACATCGAGGATGCGGTAGACTTTATCTGGCAAAGCCGTGACGGCTTAAGGCTGAAGCCCGACTGGGTTTACCCAATCGGCGAAAAGAATAAAAGTTTTGAACAATGGCTGGGAGGACAGTAGGATTGAAAATTGAAGCATTGCTAATTGCTAAAACACATACAATAACAAATCGAAAGGTAACAAATGAAAGCTCTGTTAACGGCACTTTTTCTTTTCGCGCTCTTTATCTCCCTGGGTTCCCCTGCATTTGCACAGGAATCTCAGAGTAACGTGGTTGTAATGACCAATTTCGAAAGAGCATTTCCTGATAACGGTTCAGCAAGTGAACTGGATTCCCTGGCGCAAGTAATGATGGATAATTCATATAAGAATAATCCATATGTTTTAAGCTATGGAGTGGTTCGTCACTTTTGGGGACACAACAGTCGTGATTTCATTCAGATGATCACTGTTAAGAGCTTTGAGGATATAAACAAAGCTGAAGATGAAGGCAACAAAGAGTTTATGAAGGCTATGCCTGATAAGGCCGATAGACAGGCGTTCAGTAAGGCATACAGTAAATATTTTACCGGGAAACACTCCGATGAAATATACTCTCAGGTGGTTTCTAGCAGTAAATAGATTCCGCAAGTTTTCAAGGAGATAACTCCGGTTATCTCCTTTATTTTTTAATAAAGGAATTAATGAGTATGAATAGAAAAACCATTTTAATGATAGTCATCCTGTTCCCGGTATTTGCTGCTTTCATCAAAGCCGGAGATAAGGAAGATGTAATGTCCGCAGTACAGTCTACAATGGACGCATTTAATAAACACGACGTTAACGCCTATTTCTCAAATTTCGTGGAAGATAATACGGAATTCCCGTACGTGGTTTCTCCCCTGCGCTATGACGCAAAGGGATGGAGAGGCTTTATTGAAGCAACAACCTCACTGGCCTATGTGAACTACCGGGAACAGGATTTTCAGGTTCAGGTTTATAACGGAAACACAGCGGTAGTAACAGGATATTTCACTTTTACCTGGATGGAAAAAGGACAGTCTATGAATTATCAGAGTGGTAGGGCGAGTATGGTAATGGTTAAGCAAAACGGAAAGTGGATGATAGCACATATGCATTTTTCAGCTATGTTTTAATATTCGTAACTGCTCCTGGATATTCTGCAATAAACTTTTTCATTGCGCGGCCTGAACGCCGCAGATCGTAGTAATAAATTTCGATTCTAAAAAAGGAAGAAATGAAAAGGTTAACCAACTTTTTTTTGCTAGCATTACTAATAATACCAGGCGGCCTGCCCCAGGGATTTAATTTTCCTTCAAGGGGAGTACAGGAATTTAACCTGAGAGATTCAACAGGAAGAAACCAGGCGGTTTTTTACAGCGAAGCGCGTTATGAAAACGTAACCGGATTGGCGAATGATGTATGGGGCAGCATTTCTTTCGATACAAAAGATATTGCCTCAACATTAAAGGGCGATATTTTCATATCCGTAGCTTCACTTAAAACCGGTATTAAACTGAGGGACGAGCAGCTCCAGAGCATTATGTGGCTGAATTCGGAAAAATATCCGGTTATAAGTTTCCGGATCCGGGAAGTCAAAAGTTTAGATGTGGTGGAAGATGATTTCATAAAGATTTTAGTCACCGGGAATTTTACACTGCATGGTCAGACAAGACTTATTAATGCCGCAGCCAAACTAAAATATGTGCCGGAAAATGAATATACAAAAACAATAAGACCGGGAAACCTGTTTAATATTTCGACAAAATTCGACATAAAACTTTCGGATTATAAAGTATCCAATTCTTTTATAGGCGACCGGGTAAGCGACAAGATTCTGATAACAGCCAACCTTATTGGTTCGGATGCAGATACAAACAAATAACTTAATTGTTAAATTAAAAGGAGCGGTTCTATGAAAAAATTAACTCAAATCTTTTTTGCAATGTTCGTTCTATTACTGTTATCCGGCAGCAGTTTCGCGCAGCAATGGTCTGATGCACAGAAAGATGTATGGGCAGGCGTTGAAAAATACTGGCAGGTGTCATCTTCGGGTGATGCAGCGGGATTTTTGTCATATTTTGATGAGAGCTATATGGGCTGGAGCAACCAGTCGCGCGTACCGATGAGTAAGGCCAACACCAGCAAATGGGTTACTCAGGATGCTAAAGATAACACAACAGTTGTTTATTCGATCACTCCTCTGACAGTGTGGGTGAAGGGTGATTTTGCATATGTGCATTACACTTATGCTACGGTTGAGCAAAATAAAGAAACGAGTAAGAGAACAACCAGTGGAGGTACCTGGACAGACATACTTATGAAAAAAGACGGGAAGTGGGTGCTTATAGGAGACCACGGCGGCAGAATCGGCGGTGGTAATAATTCCGGCGAATAGATAATCAGAAAACCACACCTGAAAAGTTAATGTGGTTGAACAGGAGATGCCATCCCGGTGAATGCTGTCGGGGATGGCATCTTAATATTAATGAGCGTTTTTTTCATAGGAGTTATAATGCAGATTATAATGGTTATGGCCGTCTATGTCTTAGTTTTTACATTACAGAGCTGTACAGAAGCCCCGAAAGAAGTTAGTGACGTATCTGTTCAAAAGGAAACACCCGAATATTTCCTTCTGCGGCCGGGGCTCGAAAAGAAGTATGGTTATTCTCATGCAGTTAAGATTGGCGATGATCTTAAAATTTCAGGTGCAGTGAGCATGGATTATGACGGTAATTTGATCGGAGCCAATAATATGGAACTGCAAATGAAAAACTGCTATAGTGATCTTGAGAAAATATTACAGCACTACGGTTATACTTTTGATGACGTAGTAGCTGAGAATGTTTACACCACTGATATCGCTGAATTTATTAATGTTTCAGGCTACCGTAATGAGATTTACAAGAAGCAATTCCCCACAGGTACCTGGCTCGAAGTTAAAGGTTTGGCTCTTCCGGGTCAAATGATCGAAATTGATATGGAAGCACATAAATCTGATTAATCAGGTGCAGTTAAAGAACAGTTTTCTTATCTTGAAATTAAACCTGGATCAATCAATATGAAAGCAAAATCTATAAAAGGAAAATCACCTGAAGAAATTAAGTCTGCCTTGAGAGCAGCTATTTCGGATGGTTTTAAGCCCACATTAGCAATTGTCTTTTTATCTGTTTCACAAGACCGTAAGGGAGTCTCAGATTTATTGGATAAAGAAAATATTGCAATTTACGGGGTTACAACTACCGGTGAATTTATAGACGAGGAACTCGGAAAACAAAGCATTGCAATTTTATTACTCGATATAAAACGGGAATATTTTTCGGTTTTCCTTGAAGAATATCCCGATAAAAATTATCGGGAAATCACACAAACAATTTCGCAAAAAGCACTGGGAAAATTTAAACATCCTGCATTTCTCATTGCAGCCAGCAATCTGGAAACTGATGCCGAGCAATTGCTCTTCGGATTTGAGGATATTATTGGCAAAGAGGTAGAAGTTTTCGGGGGTATGGCCGGGGATGATTTCGCATTTACCGAACAATTTGTTTTTTCCAACGGAAAATCAAGCAGCAAAGGGATTGTTGCCCTAGTACTTGATGAAGATAATGTTATGATTAAAGGAAATGCAACCTGCGGATGGAAGGCAATGGGAACGCCGAAGACTGTTACAAAAAGTGAAGGCAATCATGTCTATACTATTGATGATATCTCAGTACTCGATATAACTTTAAAATATAGCGGAATCCAAAATCTTACAAAAGAAAATCAAAATGTTCTGACTGAAATTGCCACTAACTTTCCTTTGCAATTACAGAGGGAAAAAGGAGCACCGGTAATGAGGCCCGGACTGGTGGTTGATTGGGAAGATGGATCATTCTACTGCAGCGGCACCGTTCCGCAGGGTTCTAAAGTCAGATTTTCACTACCGCCTGATTTTGAAATAATTGACGAAGTGATCCGGGAAGTAGAAAAACTTAAGTCCGATGAAATGCCTGAAGCCGACGCAGTGATACTCTTTAGCTGTGCCGGCAGACTTATGACTTTTGGACCCGTTATGAGCAAAGAAATTGAAGGAATTAAAAATGTCTGGAATGTGCCTATGGCAGGTATGTTCTCTATGGCAGAACTTGGCAGGGCTACCGGAGGAAATCTGGAAATGCATAATCTTACCAGCTGCTGCGTAGCTTTTAAAGGAAAAATAAAATTAAGGATGAATCAAAAATTTCAAAAAATCTTGAACATTATTCAGCAGTCTGAGAAACTGGATGAAGCGCAAAAGGAGAATCTTTTAAAAGCAGTAAAAGATGCGGATAAAGAGTTAGAGATAACCGCTTTTAAACTGGAACGAACTGAAAAAGTTAAGAAGACCACCGCGGTTCTGCTTGAAGAAACAATTGAAGAACTCGAACAGAAAAGAAAAGCGGTAGAGGCACAAAACAGAGAACTAGAAATTGAGGCGACTCTTGAGAGAGTAAGAACCGTTGCAATGAGTATGCAGAAGTCTGATGATCTGCTCAGTATTTGCGAAGTATCATTTAAAGAATTTGAAAAGCTGGGTTTTGACAGCATCCGTAACGTCGTAATTCATATTCCGAATGAGGAACAAAACTTCTTTATGGATTATGACTTTTCAGAAATGATGGGAGGTGCCGTAGCAAAAATTGATTATGGTATTCATCCTATAGTTGATGAATATATGGAAAAAATTAATAGTGCCAAGGATGATTATTTTGAAATTTTGATTGAAGAAGATCAGCTTAAGGGATGGAGAGAGTTCAGAAGAAAAACCGGTCAGTATGACGACCCCCGGTTAGATGAGGCAAAAAACCTTCACTACTATCTCTTCTCAATTGGAATCGGAGATATTGGGATCTCAACATTTAAATATATTGATGAATCACAATTAAAGATCCTTAAGCGGTTCAGAAACGTATTTGATCTGGCATATCGAAGATATACTGATATAACACAGGCAGAGGCACAAGCCAAAGAATCACAGATTCAATTGGCATTGGAGAGAATTCGTGCCCGAACAATGGCTATGCAGAAAAGCGATGAACTCAAAGAAGTAATCCAGCTTGTATATGAACAATTCATTCATTTAAATATTCATATTGAACATACCGGGTTTATATTGGACTATAAAACAAGGGATGATCTGCATATATGGCTTGCTGATCAGCGCGAGATCCCTTCCGAGATAACAATACCTTGTTTTGATTCTCCGCCCAACAACAGCATTAAGGAAGCAAAAGAAAAAGGACTGGATTTCTTTAGATACCTTCTGACTTTTGAAGAAAAGAATAAATTTTATAAAGAGCTTTTTAAGTTTATCCCCGGTGTGCCGGAGGAATCATTGGAATATTACCTCAATTGCGCTGGCCTTGCCGGATCAGGTGTATTGTTAGAGAATGTCGGCCTGTACATCGAGAATTTTTCGGGCACTCCATACACGGATGAAGAAAATAATACGCTTATGCGCTTTGGAAAGGTATTCCAGCAAACTTATACCCGTTTCCTCGATCTTCAAAAAGCCGAAGTACAGGCAAGAGAAGCTCAAATAGAAACTGCTTTGGAAAAAGTGCGAAGCAGAACAATGGCAATGCGTCACAGCGAGGAACTGGCTGAAACTGCAGCAGATCTCTATAAACAATTAAATCATCTCGGGATAAAACCTTACAGGTTCAACATAGCTATTGTTGATGAGAAAAGTGATAGCTGCCGCTTGTGGTCCACAACCAATGCAGGGAAAATTGTTCCCACTGGCGTTTTAATACCGCTAACAGAAAACGTGATCTTTAGTCGGATGTATAAAAGCTGGAAGAAACAGGAATATAGTCGTATTAAACTTATCGGCAATGACCGCGTAAGATGGACTGAATATATTGTAAAGTTTGTTTCCTTTATCGAATATAAACCTGAAAATATAAATCTCGAAAAACTTAAAAGTGAAGCCGCAATATTCAGCAATTTCTGTTTTAAACAGGGATTTTTCGTAGTTCACACACTGGAAGAAATTGCGAACACTGACTTAAATATAATTCAGCGGTTCGCAAATGTCTTTGAACAGACATATACACGCTTTCTTGACCTGAAAAGAGCAGAAGAACAGGCAAGAGAGTCACAGATTGAAGCAGCTCTTGAAAGAGTAAGAGCAAAAGCGATGGCTATGCACTCAAGTAATGATATATCAGACACTGTAGGAGTTGTATTTAAGGAATTGCCGAAACTCGGGATCCTTTCACTGCGCTGCGGAGTTGTCATACTATCCCGGGATTCCTATAAGGGAATATTCTATGCCTCTGCAACCACCTATGAGAGCGATTCCCAGACTATGATCGGTGAAGGAGATATGTCCCTGCATCCGATATTCTTGAAACAGCGCGAATTCTGGACGAAGAATGATAACTTCTTTATCACGCTTAAAGGTGAAGAGCTTAAATCATACTATAAAGAACTTTTCAGAAGATCATCAACCGCATACAATCCAAGAGAGCATATTGCACAGGTAGAACACGGCTATTATTTCTCTTTTTCAGAAGGGATGTTTTATGCCTGGACCGAAGAAGAGTATTCTGAAAGTGATATTGACATCCTGGAGAGGTTCAAATCCATAATAGATCTTACCTTCCGCAGGTATTTCGATTTGAAAAAAGCAGAATCACAGGCAAGGGATGCAATAAAACAGGCTTCCCTGGACAGAATCAGGGGTGAGATTGCAAGTATGCGCACAGCCGAAGATCTTAACCGGATAACTCCGATTTTCTGGCGGGAATTAAAAACCCTTGAAGTTCCGTTTATCAGATGCGGAGTATTTATTGTTGACGAAGAACAGAAAAATGTGAGGGTTTACCTGACGACACCCGAAGGCAAACCTCTGGGCGTTCTGAACCTTTCATTCGGCTCTACCATGCTGACCAGTAATACCGTTGCTGCCTGGAAAGAGAATGAGATTTACAGAGAACACTGGACCAAAGAAGAGTTTATGAATTGGACTAGATCAATGATGGACATAGGGCAGGTGCAGAATGCCGAAACTTACCAGGGTTCATCATCTCCCCCTGAAGAATTGCACCTGCATTTTGTACCATTCACGCAGGGGATGCTGTATGTCGGCGACACCTCTCCCCTTCCGGAAGACAAACTTAGTCTTGTTAAATCGCTGGCAGAAACTTTTTCAATCGCTTATGCCCGTTACGAAGATTTCAGGAATCTTGAAGATGCAAAGAACAAAATAGAAGTTACCTTAAATGAATTAAAGTCGACACAGGCACAGCTTGTACACTCTGAGAAGATGGCATCACTCGGAGAGCTTACTGCAGGCATTGCCCACGAAATTAAAAACCCTTTGAACTTTGTGAACAATTTTTCGGAAATAAGCAGTGAACTTTTAGATGAAGTGGCTGAGGAATTAGAGAATAATAATAAGGAAGAAGTTCTATCAATTATTAAAGACTTGAAACAAAATCTTGAAAAAATAAATCTTCACGGGAAACGGGCAGATTCCATTGTTAGAGGAATGCTTCTGCACTCAAGAGGAACATCAGGAGAAAAAGTCTTAACAGACTTGAATGATCTTCTTGATCAGTATGTAAACCTTGGTTACCATGGAATGAGAGCACAAAACAAAGAGTTTAACATAACCATTGAAAAAGATTATGATGAATCACTTGGAAAAATAAATGTAGTACCGCAGGACATCAGCAGAGTTTTCCTGAATCTGATAAACAATGCCTGCTATGCAGCTTATGACAGGAAGAAGAAAAGCAGCGATAACAACTTCACCCCCACTTTAAAAGTTTCAACAAAGAACCTGAAGGATAAAATTGAGATAAGGATCAGTGATAACGGCAGTGGAATTCCAAAAGATATTTTAGATAAAATATTCCAGCCGTTCTTTACGACCAAACCAACCGGTGAGGGTACAGGTTTGGGTCTCTCACTTAGTTATGATATCGTTACGAAGGTTCATAATGGTGAACTAAGAGTTCTAACCAGGGAAGGTGTCGGGACTGAATTTAGTATTTTATTGAATAATTAAATTACATTTATGAAAAATAAACATTCAAATATCTTCTGGTACTTAATGACCAGTCTTGTGTTGTTCATTTCGTATTTATCTTCCCCTGGTTATGCACAAAGGAATTACCTTTTCGAAAATATTTCAATTCCTGAAGGACTTTCGAACTCTACAGTCAATTATATCTTTCAGGATAGCAACGGGCTTATCTGGATTTCAACTAATGACGGTCTTAACAGGTATGATGGAAATAATATTAAAGTATTTAGAAACGATCCAAATGATTCCACTACAATACCAACTAATGACTGCTACGCTATTGCTGAGGATGCAGAAGGATTTATCTGGATTGGTGTATCAAATAACATTATCACAAAATACGATCCGAAAAATGAAACTTTTCACAGCTATCACCTGGAAACTGCCGGTGTCACTAAAATATCTTATTCTTATTCTGCACTATTAGATTCAAAAGGAAATTTATGGTTTGGATCCACATATCACGGGATACAAAAATTCAACAAATCAAAAAATAAGTTTGAACAGATACACCTCGACGCTAATAATAAAAATGCGCAATGGGGTAATATCTATGGTATATATGAATTAAAGAATGGAAATATCTTAGCTGCCGATTATGCAAACGGTATAAAAATATACAACGAAAAGCTTAATTTATTTCAGCCGTATTTTCTCAATGCAAATTTTAACCCGAATGAAATTCAGATTATTTATGAAGACGTATCAGGAAATATCTGGCTTGGCGGCAGAAATCAATTAATAAAATATTCGCCTTCTCATGATACTACTGAAGATTTCAATTTATTCAGCCTGATTAAAAACCCTACTAATTATGATAACATCACGGGAATAATTCAGGATGATGAAGGTTACTTATGGGCAAGCGTTTATTCGCAGGGGCTGTATAGAATTAATCCCAAGACAAAAAACATCGAAAGAATTAATTATAGTAATAATGAAGTAAACACCTATGGGCGGGATGTTATTAATAATGTTTATAAAGATAAATACGGCGTTATATGGCTTGGTATATGGGGGAAAGGCCTTATCAAATTTGACCCGCTTAGAGAGCCATTTAATTTTTATAAGTTGTTTACCGGGGATATCGCAAGTTCCGGTGCAAATTTTCCAACAGTATTTGCGGGTTCACCTCAGAGTAACGAAATAACTATTGGAACATCTGAAAGGGGCTTATTTATTTACGATCCTGAAAATCATAAGTTAAATAATATAAAATTCAATATTAACAATTCTACTGTTACAGAGGGGAATATAAATATTCAGGGTCTTGCTGTTGATAAGGAGGGTAATAAATGGTTTGCATATAATAACCTTGGTCTGCACAAAATTGATAAGAATAATTTACTAAGTACTTATCCATCACCTAATAAAAACAACACTTCAAGTTATTATATAAACTCCATAAAAATTGGTTTATCGGGTAATATCTGGATGGCCTCAAGACAGGGATTTGAGAAATATTATCCCGCCCAAAATAAATATACATTCTTACCTACGATCATGACTAAACCAATGAGTAAGACGCTTTCGCAAAAAATACATGAAATAGCCGGCGCACAGGAACCGATAGCTTCCATATTAAAAGTTGGTGAAGCATCAAATCTGGAAAAAACATTCACCCTGAATTCTGATCAAAAAGTTTTGATAATTGGTCTCGGTGAGGGTCAAATGGATGTCGGCGTTGGTCTTTCAGATGCCGGATCACTCTTAAGCGAAGATGGCAGGACAATCTGGTCGATGAATGATTTATTTAAAACATTTAATGACGGGGGAGGATTTAAAAACCGGATTGCGCTTGGATGTTTCAATTTAAAAAAGGGAGACTACAAAATTACATACGCCACAGATGTGGGTCATTCCTACGGGAACTGGAATGTAATTCCGCCCCCTGATTCTTTATGGTATGGAATTCAGGTATTGAGTTTATATGAATCTGATTATAACAGCATACGTCAAATGAATGAAAAAGAGATTAATTCAGACAAATATATGCCATTGGAAATAGGTACAAGTATTGAATTTAGCAAACGGTTCGATAATGTTCTTTGGTTAGGTTCTACCCAAAGCGGATTTTTTAAATATGATTTAGCAACAGGAAATTTTAAGCAATATAATTTCGACTCCCTAAATGTTAGTTCTCTAAACAATTATATTAATTGCATTTTTGAAGATAGAGAAGGAATAGTCTGGATTGCGACAGCAAACAGTTTATTAAGATTTGATCCCGCTACTGAAAAAATTAATAAGTTTGATCAGAAAGATGGACTCCCATCCAATCAGATAAATTCCATTATTGAAGATCTTGAAGGGAGTCTTTGGATTAATACATCAGCCGGATTATCCAAACTGAATAAAAATGATCCTAAGGGAAAGTGGAATTTTGTCAATTTTGATGCACAGGACGGGCTTCAGGGTTTTACCAACAGCAAAGCAAACTGGGTAGGAAAAGATGGCGAGCTATTTTTAGGAGGAATCGATGGGTTTACCTATTTCTATCCCGGAAAAATAAACGAAATAAAACCGGATATAGTTATAGAAGACATAAAGGTTTCTGATATCTCACTTAAATCAGATTCCTCTGCGATTAAGATTAAAAAAAGTGTAATGAGGCTTAATGATCTTGATCTTTCCTATACGCAAAATAATTTATCTTTTGAGTTTGCGTCGATTCATTATTCAAGACCGGAAAAAAATAAAATCATTTATAAACTTGAAGGTTTTGATAATCATTGGATTTCTACTGACCGAAATTTTGCATCATACACTAACCTTGCTCCCGGTAAATATACATTTATGGTTAAAGGTTCTAATGGAGATGGAATCTGGAATGATGAAGGAAAGTCAATACGGATAATTATTAATCCGCCATGGTGGAAAACTACCTGGGCTTATTTGCTTTACGGAGTGGTTTTTATTTCACTAATCTTTTTAATTGACAGGATTCAACGGCGGCGTGTAATCGAAAAAGAACGTACACTTGCAAAGGAAAAAGAACTTGAGCAGGCTAAAGAAATTGAAAAGGCATATACTGAACTTAAATCTGCCCAGGCTCAGCTTATTCACTCTGAAAAGATGGCATCGCTTGGTGAACTTACTGCCGGAATTGCTCACGAAATTAAAAACCCTCTGAATTTTATTAATAATTTTTCTGAGATAAGTACGGAGCTGCTGGACGAAATGCAAACCGAATTAAACAACAACGGCAATAGCAGTGAAGGTGTGAAGGAGATAGTAGGAAATCTGAAACAAAATCTTGAGAAGATAAATCAGCACGGCAAACGTGCAGATTCAATTGTAAAAGGAATGCTCCTTCATTCAAGAGGAACTTCAGGTGAAAAATCTTTAACAGACATAAATGATTTACTTGATCAGTATGTGAATCTTGCTTATCACGGAATGAGGGCACAGAACAAAGATTTCAACATTACAATAGAAAAAGATTATGATAATACTCTTGAAAAATTAAGTGTTGTTCCGCAGGATATTAGCAGGGTGTTTCTGAATTTAGTTAATAATGCATGTTATGCGGCTTATGATAAAAAGAAAAAGAGCGGAAATGATTCCCCTCCTGTTCTTAAAGTTTCTACCAGGAACTTAAAAGGTAAGGTTGAAATCCGTATTAAGGATAACGGTATGGGGATTCCCGAAGATGTAAGGGATAAATTATTTAATCCGTTCTTTACTACCAAGCCCACCGGCGAAGGTACGGGTCTGGGTTTATCTCTGAGCTATGATATAGTGGTAAAGCAGCATAACGGAGAAATTAAATTTGAGACTGAAGAAGGTAAATACACAGAATTTATAATAACATTACCAAAACATAGTGAGGCAAAATGAGGTTATTAGTGGTTGATGATGAAAGCGATGTTCAGTTTTTATTTCAGCAGAAATTCAGGAAGGAACTAAAAGCCGGGACAATTCACATAAAATTTGCTTTGAACGGAATTTCCGCTCTTGAATTGCTGGAATCAGTTGAAAATAAATATGAATATCTGATTTTAACTGATATAAATATGCCCGAGATGAACGGAATAGAACTGCTCAAAAATATTAAGTCAAGGTACCCTTCACTTAAAGTGATTATGATAACCGCATACGGAGATGAACAGAACTTTAATATGGCAAAAAAACTTGGAGCAGATGACTACTTTATAAAGCCTCTTCAGTTCGATCTGCTGAAATCAAGGTTAGGTTATCCCAATGCAATCTAAGGATATAATGAAATGCAATTAGCAAAAATTTTAGTAGTAGATGATGAGCCTGATCTCCAGTCATTGATCCGTCAGAAATTCAGGAATAAGATTAAGGCTAAGGAGTATGAATTTCAGTTTGCCGAAAATGGTGTTGAAGCTCTGGAAATAATATCGAATGACGGAGCAATTGATCTTGTTCTTACGGATATTAATATGCCGGTGATGGATGGACTGACATTCCTCTCGAAATTGAATGATCTGAATAAGAAGATTCTCAGATCCGTAATTGTTTCTGCTTATGGAGATATGGACAATATCAGAACAGCAATGAACAGAGGCGCGTATGATTTTGTTACCAAGCCGATAGATTTAAAAGATCTGGAGATTACAATTGAAAAATCGTTGAAGGAAATCGAGAAGTATAAAATTGCTATGATGGCTCATGATACACTTGTAGCCCTCAGGCAGGAACTGGATATTGCTACAATAATACAGACATCTATGCTGCCAAAGTCATTTCCAGCTTTCCCTGACAGGAATGAGTTTGATATTTATGCCAGTATGATCCCGGCGAAGGAGGTGGGCGGAGACTTTTATGATTTTTTCCTTATTGATAAGTACAGACTGGGGGTTATTATTGGTGATGTATCGGGTAAAGGAATTGCCGCAGCATTGCTTATGGCGGTATGCAAAACATTGCTCAAGGTAACTGGGGCAAAGGGAATGCCTGCGGATGATGTACTTTCAGAAGTAAATAAGATACTGGTGAAAGAAAGTCCCTCTAATATGTTCGTAACTGTTTTTTACGGGATCCTTGATACGAGAAATGGATCATTCGAATACTCCAACGCAGGTCATAATCCCCCCTGCCTGCTGTCAGTTGACGGTAGTATTACAGCAATCAATAAAGCAGGCGGACTAATGCTGGGGGCATTCGAACTTTCAGAGTATGAATCGAATATTATAATGCTGGAACCGGGTGAGAGTATTTTCTTTTACACGGATGGCGTAACGGAAGCTTTTAATAAGGAGGAGGAGGAATTTAACGAGCACAGACTTAATGCTCTTCTTGGTACCCGGAGCAGTTTAAATCATAAAGAAATTGTTGATCAGGTTTTTGCAGGTCTATCTGATTTTACAGCCGGCGCTGAACAATCGGACGACATCACCTGTATGGTCTTAAAATATTTCGGTAGATCTGAATAATTTTATGTCCCTTTTCCAGATTTTTGCGTACTATCAAACTATACCCTTTTCATTACTTAAATTTCAACAAAATCGGAGGTTCGGATGCACAAATCTACCGTATTTTTTAACATGTTTTTTTCCCTGCTATTAACTTTTACCTTAAACACACCTATTTTCTCACAATCCCCTGATACACTCTTTTTTGAGCCTTTTAATGATATGGCTAACTGGACCGCTGTTGGTCCTCTTGGTCAGCAGAACTGGTCAATCGAGAATTCGAATATCGCCGGAGGTTATTCGGCTCCTGAGGTTCGTTTCACCTGGGAATACCTTTTTATTGGTGAATCGTATTTGCTTGCCTCCCCTGTATTCACAGGTTCAGCGGGACATAATATTGAACTGAAATTTAATTATTATGAGGATTACTGGTCGAATATCGTTTATGTTGGCATTGCAATAACGGGTGACGGCGGAAGTACTTATACTTCCATATGGGAGCTCCAGGCAAGCGGAAATTCGGGTCCAGAAGAGGTAACTGTTAATTTTACCGGTATCGATAATATGCAGGTTGCGCTTTACTACCTCGGGGACGCCAACGATATAGATTTTTGGTACGTGGATGATTTAATGCTGATGGATATGGATGCTGTTCCTGTTGAACTTACTTCATTTACTGCTTCTACCCTGAATGGAAATGTTCAGCTTAGCTGGAGGACTGCAACAGAAACCAATAATAAAGGATTTGAGATTCAGAGGTCCGGATTAGCAAATAAGCAAGCCGGGTGGGAAAATGCGGGCTTTGTGTATGGCAATGGCACAACTTCGAACCCTGTTGAATATCATTATACGGATACGAATGTTAAAATCGGAAAATACGTTTATCGCCTGAAGCAGATAGATTTTGATGGTTCATTTGAGTATTCAAATGAAATTGAAGCTGAAGTGACCGCTCCTGCTGAGTTTTCCCTTGAACAAAATTACCCTAACCCCTTTAATCCCTCAACAAAGATTGCTTTCAGCCTTCCGGTAGATGCCAGGGTAACATTAAACGTATATAATGTACTTGGTCAGAAGGCAGCAACTTTAATAAGCGGGAATTTGCCTGCTGGTAAAAAGGATATAAAATTTGATGCGACAGGGTTTAACAGCGGTGTGTATTTTTACCGGATAGAGGCTTCTGCCGCGGATGGAAAGAAATTTTCCTCAGTTAAGAAAATGATTCTTACAAAGTAACCTGTTAACCTCTTTTTAACGCCCCGCAACAAAATGGAGATGCCCGGCGATTGCTGGATTACAGGATTGCGCAGAGAGCGAAGAGTACCTTTGGCAGGTAGTTACGAGTAAGAAGGGATATTAAACAGCACCCGATTCTGACCGGGTGCTGTAATATTACTACCCTTCTTTCCTGTGGGCCGAAACTGAAATCTCATACTTATTCGTAGTGCTATTTAATCCGCAGCGCACAGAGCAGGTTACACCGGGTTTATCAGATTGAAATTCACCGGTCGAAAGCGTATCGACAGTAAACCCTTTGCTTATCATATTTGCAATATATCCGTTCAAGGCTGCCTGACAGCTTTTTTCTGTATCATATGACTGAGTTCCTTCTGCCTGGTAAATCCCTTTCTCATCCGCAACAAACGATTTGCTGGAAACCGATGATTTATAAAATATCATCACCATTGATTTGTTTGAGTCGTCTGTATAAACGGGTTTCCCGAGGGATCTAATAAGATCTGTCCTGCTTTTACTGATATAATTCTGTACATCGAGCTGCGGGAAAATTTCAGACGGGAATAGGAGCACCCCAAGAATTATCTGAAGAAACAGAAGATACCTTTTCATTTTGGTTTCCTCCCCAAACAATTTCAATTACGTCAGTAAATATATAATGTATCCGATTAAAATAGGAATCAGGAGCATTATTATTCCTTCAATAATCGACTTTAATCCTGACTTCGGGTTTTCATTTGCTGCTTTTGCCATAAATATTATCCTCCGCGGAATTATTTATTTTCTTTTCTTTTCGTTCTGATGCGAACACCCTTATAAAGCAGAAAACGGTGAGGTAAATTATTATTCCCCAGGCACCAATTAAAAAGATCCATCCGCTAAGTTCCATTTGTTTTTCCTTTATCTTTTATTTCAGAAATATGACCTTAGAGATTTACGGCCTGTGTTTATTTATGTCTTCCCGGCTCTGCATTCAGCACTTCCTTTACGGCATTAACGGCTTCATTAAGCTTTCCATTAAGCACAGACATATAAAGCACGTATTATATCTGCCGAAGCGGTGCTGTCCGCATCAGACTTTTAATTAATCTTAAATCTTTAATTTTAGATTTTAAATAGAGTTCGGAGGAGGCCGGGGGTGATCGGCTGCAATACAGATTTCAAAAATTGCAGGAATATCTTCGGGGATAATGGAATGATAGTTTCCTGATGGTCGAACGAAGTTTATTCCTGTAGTTCCAAAGGAATTAGGGGAATGAAAGAACCTCGAATCATTTTCTCCGGAATTCCTTAGCTTTCTGCTCTCTTCAATTCCATTGAGGAATGTTGTAGTTAATTGGGAAGTAAGAAGATACGATTCATCCTGTAATGAGCGATCGTAACTGACCTGCTGCATCACAAGGAAGGACGTAAGTGACCAGACTGCAAAGTAACCCACAAGGAATAACCTTGCTGTCAGGAATAATATTTTCAGGTTCTGTTTCAAGTATGATTATAGTATCCGATAAAACATATCTAAGATTTTGGTGAGAATCAATGGGTTTGGCCCTGCCTGAAGCAGGTGAGAAAACCGGTGTTAATCTAAAAAAATGCCGCCAGCCTGAGCTGACGGCAAATAATGTTTTACAAATTCAAATAAATGTATTACAATCCTATCCTTACCGATCCAAAGAACTCCCTTCCGGCTCCCGGCTGGTAGGCATTGCCGCCCGGATCGGGTTCAGTGAATGCTACATATTTCTGGTCGCCAAGGTTTCTTCCCTGCAGTATGATCTCCGCATTAAGTCCTGAAATGTTCAGTACATACCCTATCCTTGCGCCAATCAAAGTATAACCAGAAGCTGTTTCACTCTCAAAATTTGCACCGTCAATGTATGATTTGCTCTGGGTTTCAGTATTTATACCCACGAAGAAATTATACGGCAGATGATACTCCGCATCAATATATAACTGATGCTGCGGAGAGTTCGGAAGGTAGCTTCCGTCTTCAATATATTTTATTATTTCAGGATCATCCATCATTATCCTGATCGGGGTGCTGTTAGTGTATTTGAAGTCAGAATATGTGTACGCCGCCTGAATAGTAAGATCCCTGACCGGCGTATACTTTGAGTAAAGCTCAAGTCCTATCCTTTCGCTTGATCCGACATTCCTGTAAAATGTTTCCTGGTTCCGTAGCGGATCGGTGATGCGGTAGCGGTCGAAGTCGTTCTCAGTAACAAGGTAGAACCCGGTAACATCATAATAGAGCGAGTTGGCAGCATAGCCTCTGAAGCCGAGTTCATAATCATTCGATGTTGCAGGAACAAGGTGCATATTAAATCCGCCGAAGTTATCGGGATTCTGTGCGAGCTCTTCAGTTGCGGGAGGGAGAAATCCCTGTCCCCAGTCTGCATATATATTCAATTCCTCCATCAGCGAGTAGCTAATGCCCGCTTTACCTGTCGTCCTTGAGAAATCAGCCGTCCCTGAAGCATCATAGTTAACTTTCATCAGATCGTTTAACTCATTATGGATTTTATCGTAACGCAGACTCAGGAATATATTTGTTTTTTCCCCCAGAGAGATATTATCGAGCAGGAAAAGCCCAACACCCCTCTGGTCGATTTTTTCATTGGATAATACATCGGCACCCGGTACAGAATAATCATTCGCCACGCGATGTTCCTTTATATTCTGCCACTGGAGGTCGGCTCCCGCACTAACTCTATTCCTGAAGAAATCATTCTTCTTACCGTAGCCAAAAGAATACTGAAGCGAGGTTCCCGGTGTCAGGTATGTCCTATAATTAAAAGTATGGTTGTTAGCTTCCGTGAAAAGGGTTCTCTTATTATAAATGTTAAACTGGATCTCATGCTTATCGAATACCATTAGTCCTGTTAATCCAGCGGTATTGCGTTCCGTCTGCAGGTATTCATTAAACGGAACGGCATCAGGGTTAGCCTGTTTTGGATCCTCATTATACTGCTGAAGGTTTATTCCCTCAGGATTTTCATGGTAGAAGTTTACAAATTCAAAGATCGGGGTAAGTTTAATATTGCTGTTGGGTATATAAGACGCTTTGGCATATACATTGTTTCCCCAGAAATGAGTATGAACACGATATCCGTCGCCCATCGTTCTTCCGAAAGATATCCTGTAATCCATATTCCTTGCGCGTCCCCCGAACTGTCCATATCCTTTCCAGAAATTATTTGAACCGTAAATCCCTCCGGCTTCTCCGAACAAAGGCGTGTCAGGTGAGTTTTTGCTGATAACGTTGACTATGCCTCCCGAAGCGCTTCCTCCATAGAGTGAAGCTGCAGGTCCCCTTAATACTTCGATACGAGATATATTTGTCATATCTATATCAAAGAAATCAGGTGCGAACCCGGTAGGGTCATTTATGGGAAGTTCGTCCAACAGGATTTTAATTCCTCTTATTCCCCTTTCGGTAAGGATCCCTATCCCCCGGATAGACAGATGGAGCCTGTTGCCGTTAGCCTGGTTATCTATCTTTACGCCCGGAACTATCTTAAGAGCTTCATCGATTGAGACAAACCTGGGGATGGTATTCAAAAAGCTCTGATCAACGACAGTAGTGGCAAATGTGATTTGTTTTAAAGGAACATTTAATCTTGCGGCTGTAACAACAACCTCCTGAGGAAGCTGATAGCTTAGTGTATCAGCAGATGTGTTATTCTGTGCCTGTGCGATGAAGGTACAAAAAAGACATACTGATAATAATAGTATTATTCTCTTCATTTTATTACCTGAATAAATTGTTAATGGTATTGAAAAAAGGATGATAATATTCAGGCAGTCCTGGGGGGAGGTGAAGGAGTTTCTGCAATATAGTGAAGAATGTTTAAACGCAACTCAGCCGTAAATATTTGCAGTTCTGCCGGACACTTAAGCAGGAAAGGATTTAAGCACAATGCCTGGAATATGAGGTTCAACAGGCCGGTTCTATATTTTGAATTGTTTAGTCTGCCGTTTACGAGATCATTTAATTCACTATCACAGGCAGTCTTGATTTTTGCTTCACCGACATCATTAAGACAATATATAGTCACCTGGTCATCATAATTTACTAACTTAATGATATCATACATCACTCCATCGTATTCAAATTCGCGGGAATCTTTCCATAAAAATCCGCCGCCGTTACGATACAGCCGGTCACTGCTGAGCTTAAATTTGACCACCTCATCGGGATCATATGTCCCCTCCCGGAGACTTCTCATCATACGGGCTCTGGCAGAGTTCTGCGCCTGGTATAAAATAATAATAAATCCCCCTGAGTTGACGAAAAGGAAAATGATAAGCAATATGGAGATGCACTTCCTCAACATAAAATCTTATTTGTGCATAACAAAGATAAATAAAGCAAACTATTAATAAAGTATATTTTTAATGATACTTTCCCTTTCCGCGGGAAAATATATTTCCGGAGAGAGTACATAAACATTTTTCAGTTATCATAAATCCATTGGAAATTTGAATATTTAGTTGTATTATCTCACCCATTCAGAGAGAAGAATTCTAGTTTTCTTTACCACAAACCTGTCGGGAGAATATGATTTTATTTTTAAATAGAATTTTCGTTTTACCGGTTATCCTCTTTCTTTCGTGCCTTAACGTGCAGGCACAGCCGGTTAGACAGCCGGATGCAGCTGAATTGGAGCTCGCAATTAAAAAGCTTAATGTGCTTGGCAGCGTTTTATATATTGCTGCCCACCCTGATGATGAGAATACCGCAGCCCTGGCATATTTTGAATCAGGCAGACTTCTGAAGGCGGGTTACTGCGCGATGAACCGTGGAAGCGGAGGACAAAACCTGATTGGCGATGAACAGGCGGATGAACTGGGGGTGATAAGAACACAGGAACTCCTTGCCGCCAGGAGGATAGACGGAGCAGAACAGTTTTTTACACGCGCAGTCGATTTCGGTTACTCAAAGAATCCCGAAGAAACTTTTGATATATGGGGAAAACAAAAAATCCTCTCCGACGTCGTCTGGATAATCAGGAAATTTCGTCCCGATGTAATCGTAACGCGTTTCCCCGGCACAGGCCAGGGCGGGCATGGTCATCACACCGCATCTGCCCTGCTTGCTGAGGAGGCATTCAAAATGGCCGGAGATCCGGATAGCTTTCCCGATCAATTAAAATACGTTAAAACGTGGCAGCCGAAAAGACTCTACTGGAATGCCTGGCCGTCGCTGGTTGAGAGAAATGGTGCTGATCTATCCAAGCTGATAAAGATAGACCTCGGGGCATATAATCCCCTGCTCGGGAAGTCTTATACGGAGATAGCAGCCGAGAGCAGAAGTATGCACAAGAGTCAGGGTTTCGGAGTATCCGCCAGAAGAGGAGAGCAGATAAATTATTTCAAGTACCTTGAAGGCGATACAGCAGAGACAGATTTATTTGATGGCGTTGATCTGACCTGGAAACGGGTCAAAGGAAGCAGCAAAGTTTCGGCTTTACTGAAGGAAGTTGAAAAGGAATATGATCCTGAGGATCCTGCCGCAAGTCTGCCAAAACTAATTGAGGCCTACAGCGAATTAAACAAGCTGGATGACGATTACTGGGTTCCGTTAAAGAAAAAGGAACTGCTTGATGTAATAAAAGCGTCGGCAGGATTATGGCTGGAAGCTGATGCTGACGGCTATTCCTATACTCCCGGTGATTCTGTGAAGATTGCAGCATCGGTGGTGAACAGGTCCGGTTATCCGCTACAACTAAAAAACATTTCTGTGACCTATCAGCCCACGAAGGACAATGTGAACCGGATACTGAATAGAAATGAAATTGTGAAATACGACGAAGTGGCAGTGCTTCCTGCCAGCGTTCCAATTACACAGCCTTACTGGCTTGTAAAACCTCACGGCAAGGGAGCATATACTGTTGACGACCAACAGATGATCGGGAAAGCTTCAAATGATCCTCCTCTTACTGGTGAATTCACCTTAACTACCGGAACAACAGATCTTACGATGGATGTGCCTGTGTTATATCAATGGACTGACCCGGTACACGGCGAGGAATACAGGCCGATCGAAGTCACGCCCCCTGTATCTGTTAATCTTTCCGATGATATTTACCTTTTCACAGATAACACCGCTAAACCTGTCACTGTGAAATTAAAGAGTAATACCGAACATGCAAATGGACTGCTCAGCCTGCAGATCCCCGATGGATGGAAGGCAGAGCCGGGAGAATATCAGTATTCGCTCCCCGAAAAAGGAGCAGAAAAAAACTTTACATTTAATGTTACTCCTCCTGAAGGAGCATCAGAATCAACATTACAGGCTGTTGCCGAAGAAGACGGTAAAGAAATAATGAGGGGTATTGTGACTATTGATTATCCGCATATTCCGATACAGACATTATTTCCGCCGGCGCAGGCAAAGCTGCTTCGGCTGGATATAAAGAAAACAATAAATAATATCGGATATATTATGGGTTCGGGTGATATGATTCCCGAGTACCTAAGGCAGCTTGGGTATAACGTGGAGCTATTAACCGATGCAGAGCTTGATACTGCCGCGCTCTCGAAATATGATGCTATCGTCTCAGGTATACGTGCGTATAATACAAGGGCGAGACTTGCACAGGATCAGCCGCGGCTTATGAATTACGTGAAGAACGGCGGGACAATCGTTGTTCAGTATAATACGAGCTTTAACCTGGTCACCGATAATATAGGTCCCTACCCTTTTTCACTTTCTCACGACAGAATTACTGTGGAAGAAGCGCCCATTACATTTGTGAACCCTTCTTTCCCTGTTCTGAATTATCCGAATAAAATTACACAGTACGACTTCAGCGGCTGGGTGCAGGAAAGAGGTCTTTACTTTGCTGATAAATGGGACCCACAATACCATGTTGTATTATCAGGAAATGACCCCGGTGAAAAACCTCTCGATGGCGGTATGCTTTATGCTGAATACGGCAAAGGCATATTTATATACACGGGATATTCATGGTTCCGGCAGATACCTGCGGGGGTTCCCGGCGCATTCAGATTTTTTGTTAATATGATTTCTGCAAAACAATATGGTTCAAAAGCGAACTAAAGAAGAGTTACCGGTTGATGCTGAGGAAAAACCCCCGGTGTTTAAAACATGGAACAAAGTTTACGCACTGGTTTTCCTTAATCTGGTTATACTGATTATTTTCTTTTACATATTTACAAAGGTTTTTGAGTGACCCTTATAGACTGGATCGTTCTCATAGGCTTCCTGCTATTTGTAACAGTTTATGGAGTCTGGAAAACCAGGGGAACAAAGGATATTGACGGATATATGCGGGCCGGCAGAACAACCCGCTGGTATACCATTGCTCTTTCAATTATGGCAACCCAGGCCAGTGCGATTACTTTTCTTTCAACACCCGGCCAGGCTTATGTAGACGGAATGAGATTTGTTCAATTCTATCTCGGTCTGCCGATAGCGATGATAATCTTATCTATCACGGCCGTTCCGCTGTTTCACAGACTGAATGTTTATACAGCATACGAGTATCTAGAGAAAAGATTTGATCTAAAGAACAGAATTTTGGGCTGTTTATTATTCTTGTTGCAGAGAGGCCTTGCCGCAGGATTCACAATATTTGCCCCTTCACTTATCCTTTCCGTGATAATGGGATGGGACATTGATCTTACTGTCATCATCACCGGTACACTTGTAGTCATTTATACAACAACCGGCGGAACCAGGGCTGTTAACCAGACGCATATCCAGCAGATGATTATTATAACACTGGGAATGTTTGCCGCATTCATAATGATCTTTTTCCTTCTACCAAAAGATGTTTCCCCCATCGATGCCGCTTACGTTGCCGGCAAACTCGGTAGATTGAATGCGATAGATTTCTCATTTGATCTTAATAACAGGTATACATTTTGGTCAGGTATCATCGGGGGCACGTTTTTGATGCTGTCATACTTCGGTACAGATCAGTCGCAGGTTCAGAGATATTTATCAGGGAGCACGATTACACAAAGCAGGCTGGGATTACTGACCAACGGGATAATTAAGGTACCGATGCAGTTCTTCATATTATTTGTAGGAGCGATGGTTTTTGTATTCTACCAGTTTAATATGGCGCCAATCTTCTTTAATCCTAATGCGGTAAATACTGTGAAACAAAGTACTTATGCCGATCAATATAATAACCTGCAGGGGCAATATGAACAGGTGCATCGTCAGAAAAAAGAAAAACTTGAGGAAATGCTGGCTTCTATTCATTCCGGAAGTAATGAGAAAACAGAAGAACTGCTGGAACAGGTCCGGAGCAAACAAAAAGAAGCGAATCTGATTAGAAATAAAGCAGTAGATTTGATCAAACAGGCTGATCCTGAGGCAGATTCGAACGACACGAATTATATTTTCATTAATTATATCATCAGTTTTCTTCCGGCGGGTATAATAGGATTAATACTGGCAGCTATATTTTCTGCGTCAATGTCTTCTACATCCGCAGAACTTAATGCCCTGGCTTCAACTACAGTAATCGATATTTACAAACGATTGGTAAATAAGGACGCGGATGACCGTCATTATCTACGGGTATCCAAGCTTGCCACCATTTTATGGGGAGCATATGCAATAACCTTTGCATTATTTGCCAACCGGCTGGGATCATTGATTGAGGCTGTAAATATCTTAGGTTCGCTTGTGTATGGTACTATACTGGGAATATTCCTGGTAGCGTTCTACCTGAAGAAAGTTACAGGTACGCCTACATTTATTGCGGCTTTGACTGCTGAACTGGCGGTATTGTATTGTTATTTCTTCACCAGCATTCCATTCCTGTGGTATAATGTAATAGGATGCATGCTGCTGCTTATTATCGCTCTGCTTCTCAATCCCTTCTTTCGGTTAGCAAATAAAATGGAATGAAGACTGAGAATTCACTTACGGCTTCTTCCTATTGCAAAGAAATTTATAAGAAGCATACCGGCGATAAACCCTCCTATATGGGCGCCGTAAGCAACTCCCCCTCCTTGTGCTCCTGCTCCGAGAAGTCCCAGTCCACTTATTAGCTGGAATACAAACCATAGCCCAATAGCCACGAACGCAGGCACATTAGTTATGAAATAAAATATTATTACACTCACCCTCTTTTTAGGGAACAGCAGAATATAAGCTCCGAGGACTCCCGAGATTGCACCCGAAGCTCCTAATGTAGGAATCAGCAGATCTCCGCCCAATGCAACCGTAGAATAGACGTGCGCCAATGAAGCAAGTATTCCACAGACAAGGTAAAAGATCAGGTAGCGGAAGTGACCCAGCTTGTTCTCAATATTATCACCGAATATCCATAAGAAAAGCATGTTCCCGAAGATGTGAGCGATACCGCCATGCATAAAGATAGAAGTGAGTAAAGTAATATATACTGTTATGGGTGTAGCGCCCAGTCCGGGAATCGTGAACCTTTCACCGGTAGCGGGGTTTTCATATGTCTCCGACTGAGTGACAATATCTTTCCCGGTAATTATCTCTTCCGGTACAGTAGAAAATTTATAAGTAAACTTTTCATTCTCCCCAAGGTCCTGCAAAAATACAAAGACAAAAATATTCGCCAGTATTAACAAATAATTGATATAGGGTGTAATGGTTCGTTCACGGTTATCATCACCTATCGGGAAAAGCATTTTCAAGACTCCGTTTTCTTATATAAGTGAAAATACGAAAAAAGAGTAACTCCCAACCATTTCATTTTCTTTCATTTCTGGTTAATTTTGTTCAAAAGACTAAAGGGATTCAGAAGATGGAAGTTATCACATATACACTGAAACCCGGGCAGACAAATTCCGAGACCTACTACAGGGATGTCAGGGAATTTACTAATAAGGTAATCGGGGAAGCCGGCCGCAGTATTACTCCTGTTGTCTATGATTTTATAGATTATCTGAAAACGTATAACCTCGGAGAACTGCGCAAGCCTGAAGAATACTTACTCGAACTTTTAAGTTTTGGTATACTATGGAGGGAATACGCCGCCAAAGCCCTGAAGGTAAAACATGCACCTTTTATAACCATGGCCCGGATGGCTGAGTGGCGAAAAAAGCACCGTCGTATGAAGCCATTAATAGATTTCAGCAGGGGCATCCTGCTAACCCTGTTTTTATTTCCGGAAACTGATGACGAGCGTCCTGAAATTCCCGCACTTGACCAGATAGATCACGTTTGTAAATGGTTCGAAGCAACCGGGGAATTCAGAGAACAGGCACTACTCTTTATAAGATGGCGGGCATACTGGGGAACGAAATCTGAATCTGAATTATTCAGAATATTCTACCTCATCGAAGAGTTCACAAACTGGTTCCGAGAAGCTTCCATAAAATTTCTGGGAAAATACACAGAGAATGTAGAGGAGTTTCTGGAAAAGTCAGGTAATAAATACAGATGGAGAGAAGACAGAGTATCCTGCACACGTTCACGGCTTGAATACCATCTGAATATGGTAGGGGCCGAACTATTAAATGATGCCTTCAGAAGTGAATTTGAAAAAGGTGAAAAGAAAGTTGTCCTGGTCCCCGGCTGTATGCGCGGCCGTCCCGAGGACGAATGTGAAGCCGTAAGGGTGAAGGAAGGATTAATCTGCTCCGATTGTCTTCCCGGATGCAGGGTGAACAGACTGCGCAGGGAAGGGAAACGCAGAACAGGAAGCGAAGCTTTCGACGTATACATTATCCCGCACGCTTCTGATCTGTCATTATGGTCGCCGAAACCGGGAGAACCGGTAAGAAGTATTATTGCTTCTGCCTGTGTTACTACGCTGGTTGAAGGAGGCTGGGAACTAAAAAGATATAATGTACCGGCACAGTGCGTGCTGCTTGATTACTGCGGCTGCAGGAAACACTGGAGTGATAAAGGAATGTCTACCTCATTCAATATGAATGAGCTTCGCAGAAGGGTGGGAATTAAGAATTAGAGATTATAATTGCAGATTGAAGAATATTCAACCTGCAATCTTAATCGGTATATACAGTTAATTTAGTTTGAAACTATTTTTTTAGCATCATCTATTATTGTGGTTGCTTTCTTCTTACCGTCTTTGAGTATACCATCCACTTTTTCTTTTCCTGTTTCGACTATATCATTTACATTATCTAATAAATTATCAGTCGTTTTAGAAATATTCTTTCTCATCTTTCTTCCTGAAACAGGAGTATACAGCATTGCTAAAACACCGCCGATAATTCCTCCGACGAGTAATCCTGAAACAAATCCTGTTAATTTATCCTGATCTTTACTCATGGAACCTCCATATTTTTTTCATAATCATAATGCAAAATAGCAGAAGTATCATAACTACACGTTGTTTTGATCACACCAGGCAAACTGAAGTGCAATCCCAGCGCCTTTCAATCCTTTATTAAGGGATGGAACTCAGCGGTCCGTCGAAATGTATTAATTCCTGAAATCTGCAGAAACAGTTCAGTTGGGAGGTATTAACAATATGTTAATATAGACTTAACAATTCCTTAACATCGGATAAGATCTGTTCATATAAATTTGGGGTGTCTAATGAGAGCTATTTAAATAACATTAAGAGAGAAAAAAAAATGAAAAAAGTACTTTTGCTACTTTTTACTGCCGCGATCTGTTCGGGTATTGCTTCCGCACAGGAAAACAATCCGAAGTTCAGCGGACTTATGTTCGGCGACTACTTCTATAATATAGATTCACGCGATACTACAAAACAAGATCTCAATGGATTTCAATTCCGCAGGATCTATATAACAACTGATTACGCGATTTCCAATAACTTTGATACACGTTTCCGGATGGAAGCTGATCAGTCAGGCGGATCACTTACAGCAGGAGGTAAAGTAGGAGTAATGGTTAAGGATGTCTGGCTTAGATGGAAGAATATTTTCCAGGGATCTGATTTTATATTCGGACTTTCACCAACACCTGCTTTCGATGTCTCTGAAGCTGCATGGGGCTACCGTTCTCTTGAAAAAACAATTATGGATTTTAACGGGGTTGTATCTTCCCGCGACCTTGGTGTTGACCTTAAGGGTAAATTCAATGAAGAAGGAACTATGAAATACTGGGTTAAGATAGGCAACAATTCGGGAAATGCACCTGAGGTAAATAAGTATAAAAGATTTTACGGACTGCTTCAGTTCATCCCAGTTAAGAATTTTCAGTTCACTGTGTACGGAGATTATGCATCCAATCCCCAGGTGCTGGATATAACCACAAACGAAATGAAAGCTCACGGTACGGTTACCGGAGCAGTAATGCTAAACGTTATGGATAAGGATAAATATTCGGTCGGAGTGGAATCATTCTATAGAAGTCAGCAGAACAATTACTATAATGCATCATCCAATTCTCTGGAATCACAGAGCGGATATGGTGTGTCGGTATGGGCTTGGGTCGGCTTGACGGATGTGGTAAGGATAGTCGGCAGATTTGATACAGTTGACCCTAATACAGATGCGGATAAAGACGCCCGAAATCTCATTATAGGCGCACTTGATTTCCGTGTCGATAAGAATGTAAGCATTATGCCGAATGTTGAAGCTCTTACCTACCAGAGTGACGGAGCCAATGATTTAACCGGCAGAGTTACTTTATTTTACCAGTTTTAAGACGAAACAGAATTATTAATAAAGGAGAAAAAAATGAAAATAAAAATATGGACGCTGATAATTGCTATGATAGCAGGATTATCTTCCATAACTACTGCACAGCTGAAGATGAATGGTGCAGGCGCTACTTTCCCATATGTAATTTATTCAAAATGGTTCGATGTTTATCATCAGAAAACAGGAATAGAATTCAATTACCAGTCGATTGGAAGCGGCGGCGGAATAAAACAGGTTATTGAGGGCACGGTTGACTTCGGAGCTTCGGATGCGCCGATGACTGAAGAGCAGATGCAGCAAGTTAAAAAGAAACAGGGTACAGAGATACTTCACATACCGACCGTGATGGGAGCAGTTGTTATCACATATAACCTGCCGTCTGTAGGTAAAGGGTTGAAACTTACCCCGGAGGTTCTATCGGGCATCTATCTTGGCAAAATCACAAAGTGGAATGATTCAAAAATCACCTCCATCAACCAGGGTAAGAAGCTTCCGGATGAGGCAATCTTTGTTACTCACCGTTCAGATGGAAGCGGAACGACAAATATTTTTACAGGTTACCTTACTAAGGTAAGTGATACCTGGAAAAGCAAAGTGGGTCAGGGCACCGCGGTCAACTGGCCTGCAGGACTGGGTGGAAAAGGTAATGAAGGTGTAGCCGGACTAGTTAAACAGACAGAAGGATCGATCGGCTACGTAGAGCTTGCCTATGCAGAACAAAATAACCTCCCTTACGCTTCGCTTAAAAATAAAGCAGGAAATTTTGTAATGCCTACATTTGATGCTGTGTCTGCTGCCGCGGCAGGTTTTAAAGACAAAATGCCTGAGGATTTAAGGGTTGAGATAACAAATGCTGACGGTAAAGACTCATGGCCTATTTCAGGTTTCACCTGGCTGCTTATCTATAAAGATATGAAGAACAAACAGAAAGCACAGGCTATCGTTAATTTCTTAAAATGGGCTGTTTCAGATGGCGAAAAATATGCAAAAGACTTATATTATGCACCTCTTCCCCCGGAAGTTGTTAAACTGGATTTAAAGAAAATTGATGAAATATCCACTAAGTAATGCCCTTTAAGAAGACAGATTACCGAAACGAAAAATTACAGCAGGCTGATGGAGCAAAAGGTTCATCCCCTGCTGTTTCCTTTTTTAAATTTAGATCACGGGGACGAAATCCCGGGGATTTTATTTTTCAGAACATAACCCGTTTTTTTGCATTCCTCCTGCTTTCTCTTGTATTGATAATGGTTTATGAAATGCTGCGCGAATCTATACCGTCGATAGATAAATTCGGCTGGGGATTCATAACCAGTCAGACCTGGGATCCCGTACAGGATGAATTTGGAGCCCTTCCGTTCATCTTCGGAACACTCTATTCATCTTTAATAGCACTGATCATAGCTCTGCCTCTGAGTGTAGGAATTGCAATATTTTTATCAGAGTTTGCACCAAAATGGCTTGAACAGCCGATGTCGCTTCTCGTTGAACTTCTGGCCGCAATTCCAAGTATTGTTTATGGTCTATTTGGAATATTCGTAATGACGCCCTGGCTGAGGAAAACTGTTGAGCCTTTCCTTGGGGATCACCTTGGATTCATCTTTCTGTTTCAGGGCCCACCGTATGGGTTAGGAATGCTGGCCGCGGCATTGATACTTACTATTATGATCCTGCCTATTATTACATCAATATCACGGGATATCATGAAATCTATTCCCGATACACAGAGAGAGGCTGCATTTGCACTTGGTGCCACCAGATGGGAGGTTGTGAGAGTAGTACTTACCGGGGCAAAATCGGGCATACTGGGTGCAACCCTGCTCGGTCTGGGAAGAGCAGTGGGAGAGACAATGGCAGTTACCATGGTTATAGGTAATCGTCCCGATATTTCGTTATCTCTGTTTGCACCGGGTCATACAATGGCAAGTGTTCTCGCAAATGAGTTTACGGAAGCCACCAGTGATTTATACGTAAGTTCATTGATTGAAATAGCACTGCTTCTTTTTGTTATGACAGTAATCCTTAATGCCGTAGCAAGGCTTATTGTTTGGAGCGTAACCAAAAAATATTACAGACCTTCATGAAGAATTCGGGAAAAACATATTACCTCTGGAGAAGAATTAAAAGTTCCATAATGGTAACTCTCACCGTTCTTTGCTTTTTTATTGCTGTTATTCCCCTTTTCTTAATTCTATTCTATACCATTTCGCAGGGAATCTCATCCATTAACTGGGATTTCTTCACGAAGATGCCTAAACCTGCGGGTGAAGCGGGCGGCGGAATGGCAAATGCTCTCGTCGGTACAGGAATATTGATAGGTCTGGCCAGCGCCTTAGGTTTACCCGTCGGAATTCTGTCAGGAATTTATCTGTCGGAAAACAGCAAATCCTGGTTCGCAAAAACTGTACGATTCCTTACCGAGGTTCTTAATGGAATTCCTTCTATCGTAATCGGCGTGGTGGCATATATAATAGTCGTTTTACCAATGGGAAGATTTTCAGCGTTAGCCGGCGGATTTGCACTGGGCATACTTATGATGCCCCTGGTAACCCGTACTACCGAGGAAATGATGAACCTCATTCCTCATTCTTATCGTGAGGCTGCCCTGGGACTGGGAATACCAAGATGGAAAACAACATTGTTTATCGTCCTCCCGGCTGCATTTAAGGGGATCTTCACCGGCATCCTGTTATCGATTGCAAGAGTTGCGGGTGAGACAGCACCGCTGTTATTTACCGCACTGGGAAACAGGTTCTGGTCGACCCAGCTGGATCAGCCTATAGCCTCACTTACGGTTTTTATCTATGATTATGCTAAGGCTCCGTTCGAGGATTGGAACAGGCAGGCCTGGGCTGCGGCTTTCGTATTAATTATTATAGTTTCGGTGATAAATATTCTGTTCAGACTTGCAACCCGCAGAAGAAATTATGCATAAATAATGAATGATCTGATGGATAATACAAATCCAGATATTGTGGAAAGTACACAAAAGGTTTCTGATTCTTCCGGAAAAATCCGGATGGAGACGCAGAACCTTAACGCTTATTTTTCAAAGGTACAGGCATTAAAAGATATTTCACTGACCATCCCGAAGAATAAAATTCTCGCTATAATCGGACCTTCAGGATGCGGCAAATCAACTTTCCTCCGGTGCCTGAACAGGATGCATGAAGAAGCCGGCGGCACTATAAAAGGCCGGGTGCTTATTGACGGGGAGAGCGTGATGGATCATGACCCGGTATGGCTCAGAAAGAAGGTTGGAATGATCTTTCAAAAGCCGAATCCTTTTCCGACCATGTCAATTGCAGATAATGTGACGGCAGGACTAAGGCTGAACGGATTCCACAACCGGAAAAAACTTAATGAAATAGTTGAGAAAAGTCTTAAACAGGCCGCTCTATGGGATGAAGTGAAAGATATTCTCAAACATCCCGGCTCCGCAATATCGGGAGGCCAGCAGCAGAGGCTCTGTATAGCAAGGACTCTTGCCGTTGAGCCGGAAGTGATTCTGATGGATGAACCGGCAAGTGCACTTGACCCCATTTCAACCGCGAAAATAGAAGAATTGATGTTCGAGTTGAAACAGAATTACACGATTATTGTTGTTACCCATAATATGCAGCAGGCTGCAAGGGTAAGTGATCATACGGCTTTCTTCTACATGGGTGAGCTTATAGAACACGACAAGACCAGCAGGATCTTCACAAATCCCTCGAAGAAACAGACTGAAGATTATGTAACCGGAAGATTCGGCTGATCCGGACTATCTAACTGCACCCAGGGAAAGAGCGAGAAAACCGAAAGCACCGAAAACAAAATGGATGATTATTGAGATTGTGGTATTCTTTCTGAGCTGTACAATAGCCGGCAGTATAAAAAATATTGGTGTTGCAGAAAGCATAAGGTCAAATCCCATTGGAATATGAAACCCTGCCCAGAATAGACCGTGAACCAGCCAGGTCCATCTTCCGTTAAGCAGTTCCTGCCTTGGCTGTATATATCCCCTCCAAAGGAATTCCTCTCCAAATATATTAAAGAAGAAAAACAATGGCCATACATACAGTATGCACATGTATCCTTCTTTCAGGGGCATATTCTTAAAAAAGAAAGGAGCAGCATCTATATTTATCATCGGAAGAAGAATTTTAGCTATGAGGAAGGATGTTAATGAGAGGAAGATAAAACCTCCTATCGTCCACATAGTATCAGCCAGGGAAAGCTTTCTTACCCTCATCCTTTTTAAGAGATCCGAAAACTTAAAGGAGCCGGCGTCTTTTCCGCTCAGCCATAGGGCACCGAAGAACATAGGGACAAGAACCAGCAGCCCTACAGAAAGGAAATAGCAGATCTCAATGGGGAATCCGGAGTATTTATAAGAGAGCGGAATTGCAGCCCCGCAGGCAATTTCATTAAGTAATGTGGGAACACCGAACAGCAATACCAGCTGCGGCCAGGTTATCGGTTTAATCTGGTTCATAATAAGTCTGGATTTTTAATTATGATGTGTAATGACTGGAAAAATATTATTTTTACTTCAGAAAATATAATGATTTTGCACATTTGCTAATGCATAAAGTATTTAAATACATTACCTCTTTTTGCCTGCTGACCTTGGTAGTCACGCATGGGATAATTCAGTTTGGGATGTTTGAATTCTTTCGCGCTGATTTCAGGGCGGAGGCGGCCAGACTGATTGGGGAAGGAGTTCCTGAAAACGGACAGGTAGTATTTAGTTTTGAAACGGCAGAATTTGAAAACCGGACATCAAAATTTGAATGGAAAAATGATGAGGAGTTCCGTTTCGAAGGAAAGTTATACGATGTAATACGTACGGAAGCCAGGGGAGATTCAGTCTTTATTTTTTGCCTTTATGATGAAGCCGATACAAAGCTTTATTCAGTTCTCGACAATATCATTGAAGATGATAAAGATGACCCGGAAGAAACTGAGGGAACAGGCGTCTTTTTGAGTCATTATTATTATTGTGAAAATTTCGATTATAATCTGAACAGGCCGGGAGCTGATGATAAAATTTTTATCAGCCCTGAATATAAATCTCCTCGACGGTGAATACCTTCTAAATACTCCTCCTCCCCGCAACGCCTCATAACTCTCTGTATTAACATATTCTGTACGACAGGACCATATTCTGAAGATTTGTGTTCTGCCTATTTCGAACCCTAATACACAGGCATTCATTATGAAATTATTTATTTCGTTACTTTTATTTATTAATATATCATCCTTTGCACAGATCGTGACCGTAAGAGATCTGTCAACCAATAATCCTATTGAGCTTGTATCGATTTATAACTCGGATCCCAACAGGTCGCTCCTGACAAATTCCAGCGGTAAAGCTGATATCACAAAACTGGATAAAACCAGGAAAATTGTTTTCAGGATACTCGGCTATGAGAAGCTTGAACTTACTTATAGTGATGTTAAAGATAGAAATTTCGATATATATATGAAGGCTACCACTATCTCACTCGATAATGTAGTAGTAACCACAAACAGGTGGGAGGAAAATAAAAGTAATATTCCGAACACGATTAAGGTTGTAAGTCCCAGGGATGTTGACTTCCAGAATCCGCAGACTACTGCCGATATGCTGGGTATGTCGGGCAACGTTTTCATCCAGAAAAGTCAGCTTGGCGGCGGGAGCCCTATGATAAGAGGATTCTCCACCAACAGACTTTTAATAGTAGTTGACGGAGTAAGGATGAACACAGCTATTTTCAGAAGCGGCAATCTGCAGAATGTAATATCGCTTGATGCAAACGCCCTCGACCATACTGAAGTGATCTTCGGACCCGGTTCGGTAATTTACGGCAGCGATGCTATTGCCGGCGTAATGAGCTTCCATACCCTTTCGCCGCGACTTGCCTATGACGGTTCACCTTCTTTTAATGCGGGCGCGATGACAAGATTTTCTTCCGCAAATATGGAAAAAACGGGACACATACATTTTAACCTCGGATTCAAAAACCTCGGCTTTTTGTCGAGCCTGACATATACAGATTTCAATGACCTGGTTATGGGAAGCAATGGTCCGGATGAATACCTTCGGCCGACATACCAGGAAAGAGTTTATGGAAAGGACAGCGTTTTTGTAAATCTCGATCCGAAAGAGCAAAGGTATTCGGGATATAACCAGGTTAATTTTATGCAGAAAGTACTTTTTAGTCCCGTTGATCAGTGGGAACTGGAATACGGTTTTCATTATTCAACCTCATCGGATGTAACGCGCTACGACAGGCTTCTTCGTCCGAAAGGCAATACCCTGCGATCTGCAGAGTGGTATTATGGCCCTCAGGACTGGATGATGCATTCATTATCCGCCGTTAATTATTCACCAAACACAATTTATGATCTTTCAAAAGTTACCGCTGCCTACCAGTTCTTTGAGGAAAGCAGGCACGATAGAAATCTGAATTCAGCAGACAGGACTAACCGGGTTGAAAAGGTATATGCATATTCATTAAATCTCGATCTGCTGAAAGAACTTACGGATAATTCAAGCTTATATTACGGAGCTGAGGCGGTACTTAATAAGGTGGGTTCTTCGGGAACAGCAGAAAATATTCTAACAGGTGTTTCTCTCCCGGATGCTTCCAGATACCCTGACGGAGCAGCCTGGAATTCATACGGAGCGTATGTAACCTATAAAAACCAGTTCAGTCCTCAATACATACTTCAAACCGGTATCCGATATAATTATGTAACCCTTGATGCGAAGTTCGACACTACCTATTATCAATTCCCTTTTAAGACAACTGAGATGAGAACGGGAGCTTTTACTGGAAGTGCGGGACTCGTATGGCATCCCCAGAGCGACTGGCAGGTGAACCTGAATCTATCTACAGGCTTCAGAGCACCTAATGTCGATGACCTCGGAAAAGTATTTGATTCTGAACCCGGTTCCGTAGTTGTTCCGAATCCTGATCTCAAGCCTGAGTATGCGTACAATGCGGAATTGGGACTGGTAAAGGTGTTCGGTAATTCGGCTGAATTCGATTTAACCGGCTTTTATACTTACCTTGACAATGCCCTTGTAAGGCGTGATTTTACATTAAACGGACGCGACAGTATTATGTATGACGGAACCCTTAGCAGAGTTCAGGCTATACAGAATGCTGCCTTCGCGCATATATGGGGAGTAGAGGCTGATCTGAATATCAACTTTGCCGATTATTTCAATTTCCGGACGCAGTTAAATTATCAGCAGGGAAAAGAGGAAGATGACGCCGGGAATGTTACACCACTGAGGCACGCCGCTCCCTGGTTCGGAAAAACAGAACTATCCTTTAAGAAAGATAAACTGGGGGCAACAATATACGCGAGTTATAATGGTGAAATTGCCTACAGCGATCTGTCCCCTTCCGAGTATGAAAAGGATTACCTGTACGCGAAGGATGCTGATGGGAATATCTATTCGCCGGCATGGTATACCCTCAACTTAAAGTTGAGCTACAGGCTGTTTGATAATATTGAAGCATACCTTGGAGTTGAAAATATTACAGATCAGCGGTACAGACCATATTCTTCCGGGATTACGGCTGCAGGAAGGAATTTCATCGGCTCGTTGAGATTTAATATTTAGGATGTACTTTCTTCCAGTAAGAAAGTCCGTGTTAACACCGGTCTCCCGGTTATCGGGAGTTCGCTCCGCGGGAGACTGGCGCGTTTGTTCAACCCAATCTGGGTCTGGAATAGCTATTAAAATATTCAACAGTATGACAAAATGGCAGACGACTTATTTATGCAGTATTTGTCCAGTAGTAATAGCGTATTTATAAGCCTGTTGCACTCAAAATGAGACACTTCAAAAATAGCTAAAATACGCATTTTTCTACTGTTGAAAGTTTACACAGTGTGACAAAATGGCAGTGTCTGATTTCGTCTTTTTACCAGGCAAGACACCTTTTTCCCTTTTTCTTTCTTTCCTTTTTCCTTTTTCCTTTTTCCTTTTAAAAAGTTATCTTTCAGCCGGTTCATATTCAGGTATCATATTGGAAAACGACAGAAAAACACAGATCATCAAAACTGCCGTAAAAAGATTCTCAAAACATGGATTGGGGAAGACAACCCTCGATGAAATTGCACGGGATTTACGGATCGGAAAAGCTACAATATACCACTATTTCGTATCCAAAGAAGCGCTGTTCTACAGCTCTCTTGAATGGGAGAGCGAACAATTTATAGAGGAAGTAAAATCTATTTTTGAAAACGAAGCGCTTCCAGTTCGCGAAAGGTTCAATGAGTATTTTCTCTGCAAGGAAAAGTTAGATCAGAATCATAAACTTCTTTATGAGATATTCCTCCTGCTGATGAAAGATGATTCATTTGAGAAGGAAAAGAATATCCTTAAATCGATGCTGAGAAAAGAGGAAATTATCCTTGAGATGGTTTTAGCCCCTGCTTACAGGTTGAAAGAACTGAAGCAGATACCGTCGCTGCCTGTTATGTTCGTTACTACAAGCTGGGGATGGCTTTTCGGTGTGAAATTAAACCAGATAACCAGAGGTGAAGATCAGATCCTGTCTAAAGAGCTTCTGAATATCCTTATCGAAAACGTACTTCCGGATTAGACTTCATTCCTCATTCTCATCTCCCTCTTCGTCGCTTAACACAATCTTCTCATACTTGTGTTTGATCATCTGTGCTTCGACAATAAAATAAACATCTTCAGCAATATTTGTTGCGTGATCGGCAAGCCGCTCCAGATGCCTTGAAACCACAAGAAGTGCAACACCCGGATCAACATTCTCGGGTTTCTCCTTCATAATTTCTTTTAATATCGTATGATTCTCCACATTGAAATTATCAACCTTATCGTCGGTTTCAATTACCTTTTTTGCAAGTTCGGGATTACCCTCGATAAAGGCATCGATAGCATTTTTTATCATTTCCCTGGTAACCTGCGACATTTCCTTTAAATGAGTCTTCTCAAAAAAGTCTGGTTTCTTACCCATTTCTTTGGCAGACTCAGCAATATTCACTGCAAGGTCGCCTATCCGTTCCAGGTTAGTATCGATTGTAAGAGCCGACATTATAAGCCGCAAATCCATCGCAACAGGCTGACTCAATGCAAAGATCTTCTGGCATATCTTCTCGATCTTTACATCATATTTATCCACTTTAGCGTCTCTCTCAATGACGAGATCAGCGAGTTCATTATTCCCCTCATCTATCGACTTCAGAGCCAGCTCAACCTGTTCATCTACAAGACTGCACATCTTGATGAGCCGTGTTTTTAGTTTCTCTATCTGAATTTCAAACTGGCGTTCCATTCTGGATCTCCTTCAAATAATTAAAATTCTCAATTAACCGAATCTGCCGGTAATATAATCTTCGGTCTGCTTCTTATCAGGTTTTGTAAATATCCTGCTTGTTTTATCATATTCTATTAATTCACCGAGGTAAAAGAAAGCAGTACTGTCGCTTACCCTGGCTGCCTGCTGCATATTATGAGTAACAATTACTATAGTATAATTTTTTTTGAGATCGTGAACCAGTTCTTCTATCTTCCCTGTCGAAATCGGGTCAAGTGCACTCGCAGGTTCATCCATTAAAACGATCTCAGGCTCGATTGCAAGTGTTCGTGCAATACACAACCTCTGCTGTTGTCCGCCTGATAAAGCCAGCGCGGGTGAATGAAGCCGGTCTTTAACTTCATCAATTAATGCGGCCTGTGTAAGCGATTTTTCCACAATTGAATCGAGAACTTTCCTATCCCGCATGCCATTCAGCTTTATTCCGAATACCAGGTTTTCATATATGCTCATAGGAAAGAGATTGGATTTCTGAAAAACCATCCCGATCCTCCGCCTGATATTTACAACATCAACATCACGATCATAAATATTCTTACCATCTATTACAACCTCACCGCTTATTTTGACACTATCGATGAGATCGTTCATCCTGTTGATAGATCTTATAAAGGTTGATTTACCGCATCCGCTGGGACCAATAAATGCCGTCACTTTATTGGCAGAAATATCCATTGATATGTCTTTTAAAGCCTGATTGGTGCCGTAATACAGGCTGAGATTCTTAACGGATATTTTAACTTCTTTCATTTAGACAGCAGAAAATTCTGATTAAAAATTAAATCGGGAAGCGAAGATTTAATAAATTGCTTCACGGATCCTGGCACTGATATAATCCATCACCCAGACGACAAATGCGATCATCAGTACAAGGAGCCCTACCTCATGCCACCGTGCCAGCCCCTGGTACTGCATAAGCATTGTGCCTATACCGCCGCCGCCTACAAGTCCTATTATCGTCGCCATTCTTACGTTTATGTCCCAACGGTAAATTGTAAACGATAGGAAAGGAAGCATTATCTGGGGCACTACCGCGTACCATACTACCTGGACTTTATTGGCACCTGTAGCGCTGATTGCCTCAACAGGTCCCGTTTCGATATTTTCAATTGCCTCCGAATAAAGTTTAGCGTTAGATGCAATTGTGTGAACAAGCAGAGCTATCATTCCGGCAAAAGGCCCGATACCGACCCATACCGAAAATATAATTGCCCAGATCAAAGGCTCTATTGAGCGTATAAAATTAAGGATTATCCTGAGGATATAATAAACGGCAAAACTTAATTTATTCTCCTTCATTAAATTCCTTGCGGTGAAGAAGGATAGGATGAGTGTTAGTGGTATTGAAATCAGGGTTGCAAGCAGCGCAATATAAATAGTTTCAATCATCGCGAACAATGCATCATCAAAGATACCCATCTCCGGCTGAAACAATGAACTGAATATTCTTTCGGCACCCTGTATTCCCTCACTGCTGAATAGATCGACAATGGAAATTCTTGTAACTATCCAGCCTGCGATAAAGGTAATATTGAACAGGAACCAGCCGAAAATCTCGACAGTATATTTTGTTACCTTATTATCCTTTGCGATTCCGAAAAGTTTTGCGGAAAGAGAGGTGCGTGAATATGTCCATATGTACCCTGCTATTATGCTGATCATCAGGAGGATAAGTATATTATTCCAGCTGAAAGGAAGGTAGCGCAGGTTCAGTATAAACTTGTAGTAAACAGCTCTTTCAAGTACAATCAGGCTGTAGAAAACGAAGAAGATATCCAGAAACACTGATTTTACGAAATTAAATTTCGCCTCTCGTTTTTTTCTCCGGTTAAGGATAGCCTGTGGATGGATTTCGAGTTCAGGATCAATCATCTTATTTCCACCTCTTCGGCATCTTCACCATAAATAGTTTTAAACCAGGTTTCATCTATATCGGAGGGCATTCCCTCATAAATAATTTCGCCCGCCTTAAGCGCAATCACCCTGGAGGCATATCTTCGTACAAGACTAAGAAAGTGAAGATTACAGATCACAGTGGTTCCCAGTTCCTTATTTATTTTTTCGAAATACTGCATAACAGAGTTTGATGTTGCCGGATCGAGTGACGCTACAGGCTCGTCTGCAAGGAGCAGCTTTGGATTCTGCATCAGGCTGCGGGCAATAGCAACGCGCTGCTGCTGACCCCCGCTTAATGAATCAGCCCTTATACTGGCTTTCTCTGTAATTCCCACCCTCTCAAGATTTGTATAGGCTTCCTTAATAGTCTCATCACTGAACTTTTCAAAAACCGACTCAAAAGTACCCAGTGAACCCAGCTTCCCGGTTATTACATTGGTCAGCACAGAACGGCGCTTTATCAGGTTGAACTGCTGAAATACCATTCCGATCTGGGATTTAACCTTTCTAAGTTCCTCACCTTTTATATGGGTGATATCTCTGCCGAGGAACCTGATTTTTCCAGAGGTGGGTTCTATCAGTCGGTTTATACTTCTTAATAGGGTGGATTTTCCGGATCCGCTTAACCCGATAATCACAAGGAATTCCCCTTCTTCTACTTTAAAGGATACTCCTTTTAAAGCATGGGTTCCGTTTTTATAAATTTTGTGGAGGTTATCTATCTCAAGCAGCATTAGTTTTTCATCAGGTTTTCAAATTGTATATTCTGTTCTTCCAGCAGTTTTCTCAGTCCGTCGTAGTCGCTGTCTTTCGTTCTTATCAACCCGCGGATATCATAAATATCATACATCGATTTTCCGCCTTCAGGCGTGGATACGTACTTAATTAACGCATCAATTATTTTTTCTTTCATATCCTCATCCATATCTTTTCTGAAAACCCAGGGATCATTGGGAATACTCTGTGTGAAGCCAATGATCTTAACTTTTTGTTCAACATCGGGAAACTGCTTTTCAACTCTCATCCTGGCATCAAGTATCTTATGAGTTTCAGGATCAGGGGGTGCATAGTAGGTGGCGCCAGCGGCAACTTGTCCCTGGTAAACCATTGTAACCACGTTGTCATGCCGCATCGCAAATACGGTTTCGCTCGGTTTTATACCTTTTTTATCCAGCATAGCTTTGGGCAGAATATAGCCCGAGGTGGAGGATGGATCAACATAAGCAAAACTTCTGTCATTAATATCAGGAAGACTGTCGATGCCCGAGTCATATCTGGTAATTATCTGTCCCTTATATGAAGTTTCATTATTGTCCCTGACAATACGAAGACGCGCCTCAGCGCCGTATTTAGCATTCGCCATCAGGTATGAGAAAGTATTAATACTTGCAATGTCTGCTTTTTTTGTCCCAAAAGCCTCAACTACAGCAATAAAGCTGGCGGGAACCGCGGTAGTAAAGTAATAACCGGTCTCCTTTTCCAGGAAATCTGTTAAATCCTTTGCATTTGTGGTTATCCGTTTTGCATCAACAGAAGGGGTAAAATAAAGCTTAATTGGGTTACTTCTCGTGCCAAGGACTCCCTCATTTAACTCCCGAGCAGATGAAATAACAATGAATATAATTAAAGGTGAAAGGTATAGAAGATATTTTAAGGATCTCATAACTAGCTAAAATTAGAATTTCTAATATGCTAATTATTTTCCATCTATCAAATATAAAACGGGAGTTTCAATGTTAAATAATCGTTAATTTTAATATTGTTTTTTATCTTTTTCCGATGGTCCGGGTCCCTTTCCGCCTGGTATATCTTCCTACATTATTGTTTAAAAATAAAAGGACATATTGAATTACTTCAATATGTCCCAGGATTTATAATTTAAGAATTAAAGACTTCTTAAATAGTTTATTATTTCTTCCCTCGAAGATCCGGTTTTCTTTTGGATTCTGCCAATCAGCTCATCTTCACGGCCTTCCTCAAACCGGAGATCATCATCTGTAAGATTTCCCCAGTGCTGTTTTACTTTACCCTTCATTTCGTTCCAGTTGCCTTTTATTTCGAGCCTATCCATAGTATCTCCTTTTTTAATTTATAAATGCAATTATAAATTAAAGGAAAACACGAAATATCAAATGAAAATAATCACGTTTTACTGATTGTTCCTCTCCATCTCATACACGTTGTTCGCTGTATTGCTGTCGGGTATATATTTTTCACCTAGTAAGATCCGGGTAACGGGTTTTGCGGGATGAAATTCAATCTTAACTGATTCCTTATTCTCCCAGACAGACGTGGGTTTATAAACGGAATCTTTGCTTCCATCAGAGTAATTGAACACCAGGGTAACAGGAACAGGGATCTCTCCTTTCCTCTCAACTTCTACTGAAATGCTGCTGTTTGTCTGAACAACATTTTTTATTCCCAGGTCGGCATAATCACGTGTGAAGTACCATGATCTCCAGAACCAGGTAAGATCCTTTCCTGCAGATTTATTGAATGAAAAAAAATAATCATAAGGTATCGGGTGCTTCCCATGCCAGTTTTTCATATAAGTATGCAGAGCATCATTGAATTTTTCATTTCCCAGGGCATCGCGAAGGAAGAGGTAAGACAGACCGGGACGTGTATAGGCGGCAATCCTGTACGGCCTGTAGGTCAGATTATCAGTGGTTACAAATAAAGGAATATCGTTTTCTGTTCCTGCGTAAGTACTGAAGTTTTCCGCCTCTCTTTCTATTCTCCTTCTGTCGTGAAGCAGCTTAAGTTCAAGATCGGTTGGAAGAAATACCGCCCAGCCTTCGTCCATCCAGGCATATTTCTGCTCATTCGTTCCTATATAGAAAGGGAAATACTGGTGAGCGTTCTCGTGGGAAGTTAACCCTACAGTGCTTCTGAATGATTCCGTGCTTCCGTCGTTTATCAGCATAGGGAATTCCATACCGCCCGAACCGTTAAATACTGTAAATGAGGGAAAAGGAAAAGGAACAGCAGGCATTTCTGTTGAAAAATACTCAATACATTGGCGGGCAATGTCCGCTACTCCGTAAAAATCTTCAGATTCTTTTTTATATACGGCGGCTATGTACACTCTTCTGCCGGGTTCAACTTCAACACTAACGCCGTCCCACAGATAATGATCGCTCGTTCCGTAGACGACATCTGCTACATTTTCGGCTTTGAATTTCCACGTATTCAGGGGTTTGTTATGATTGAAAACTTCTTTTTCGAGATCGTCCTTCGAGATTATATTTATTACACTGTCGCTTGTGAAAGCAGCTTTATATCTATTCAGGTAATCCCTCGAAAAGACTTCTTCAGGATTCTGAAGTATGCCTGTTCCCCACGCTGCAAAGGTACTCGGTATAGTTAATTCAACATCATAATTTGAGAAGTCGTTATAAAATTCCTGGATACCGGTATATGGTATCATATCCCAGCCGTCAATATCATCGTATACGGATACCTGGGGGTACCAGTAACCAAGGAGAGCTGATGTTGAATCATACATCCCCATCCGGATACTTTCACCAGGCGGCATCGTGAAGTTCCAGTCAATGTTCAGTGTGATATCAGAATGAGGTTTAACCGGATTCTCTTTCACGCTTATGAAGAATAATGTACCCGCAGTACCAAATTTTCCCTGATCACTTAAGTCCTGCTCTTTACCATTTATAGAAATCTTTTCTATGATCATTCCGTCAGTAATGAGGTCAGCGTTCAGAGGGAAATTCCTTGCCGCACTGCTTTTAGTGATATTCTGGTAGAGCCTGAGAACTATTCTTTTAAGTGTATCGGGACTATTATTATGATAGACAATTTTTTCTTTCCCGGTCAGAAGCCGATCTGAGGGATTAAAGTCAGCCTTAATAGTGTAATCAGATGAGTTCTGCCAGTAGTTTGCACCTGGCGTGCCGTCTAATGATCTTGTTCCATTATCATAGGCATCCTGAATGTTCCGCGGGAAATATTCCTGCTGAGCATAAGAAACAGTACCGTAAATAAAAAGAATGACTAATAGAACGGAATAGTTCAGTATGGTTTTCATTTATTCCTTCCTCCCGCTATTAAAATAAGGAATCAGTATTCCCTTGATCAAACTTTGTTTTGTTGAAACGTTTATATGCCAGGGATGTAGCTTCTCTCCCGCGTGGAGTACGCTGAATAAATCCCTGCTGGATCAGAAACGGTTCGTATACTTCCTCTATCGTACCCGCATCCTCATTAACGGCTACAGCTAATGTATTCAGTCCTACAGGACCGCCTTTATACTTTTCTATAATCGCCAGGATAATTTCTTTGTCCATTTCATCGAGTCCGAACTCGTCAACTTCCAGCGCTTTCAGAGCCTTTCTGGCTGTCCCTACATCCACAATTTTCTTATCATCAAAATCCGCAAAATCTCTCGTCCTTCTGAGAAGCCTGTTAGCTATACGGGGAGTTCCCCTCGATCGTTTTGCAATTTCCATCGCTGCATTTTTTTCTATGTCGAGGCTGAGTATTTTTGCAGACCGCTGCACAATTGAATGCAGAGTTTCCGACTCATAATAATCGAGCCTGAACTTGATCCCGAACCGGTCTCTCAGCGGAGAGGAAAGCATCCCCGCCCGGGTAGTGGCGCCTATCAAAGTATATTTTGGAAGGCTGATCTGAACAGTCCTTGCATTCGGTCCTGTATCGATCATTATATCGAGCTTGTAATCCTCCATAGCGGAGTACAAATATTCCTCAACTACCGGACTAAGGCGGTGGATCTCATCTATAAATAAAACTGATTTCTCTTCAAGGTTGGTAAGCAGACCTGCAAGATCCCCCGGCTTTTCGAGCACAGGTCCGGAAGTTATCTTCAGCTTAACACCCATTTCATTGGCTATAATATGGGCAAGGGTCGTTTTCCCGAGTCCCGGCGGCCCTGTTAACAGTACATGATCCAAAGCTTCCTCTCTTTTACAGGCCGCTGAAATAAATACGTTAAGGTTATCAGTTATCTTACTCTGACCCTTAAAATCTTTAAGCTTCTTCGGCCTGAGAGTCTGCTCAACCTCTTTTTCCTCATCATTTTCTTCTGGGTTAGTGGTGCCGGATTTTCTCATTTCTACTGCGTAACGAGTTGTTTGTTTTTAATTTTAAGCTTATGTATTACAATGACCATTAATGACATCAGGACAATCATTCCAAGTGCAAAACCGACGGTATTCCAGGCGCTCAGACTTTGGCCGAACAGAAGTATAAATCCCGGGTTCCATGCACTGCCGTACAATATCATCAGGTGTATAATATATATCAATAGCGTGTTTCTTCCAACAAGGATAAGGAATCTTGGTATAGTCTCCACTTTCAACGAGATAAACGATACAACAGCATTAAGCATAAGAACAAATCCGAGCCTCATCATTGAAAGCAAAGGACTATTCGTCCATGAATCAAATCCTGCGCTCCATCCTGTCTGAAGCACATAATTTATCAGTAGCGCTCCTCCCAGCAGTAATCCCCCAATGATGAAAATCCTTACGCTGAAGTTTACAGTCTTGAATATCATTGGATTCTTTGCAAGATAACTTCCGAGAACTCCCCCGGCTACCACATAACCAACCCAGGGGAACAGCGGGAAAATTGATCCTGTTCCATTATAAAAATATCCTGCTATCGGTACAGGAAGGAATTCCTTCCACTGAATGCCGGCAAAGACGGGATGAAGTAAAAAAAACAGAAGTGTGCCTGCAGTAAACACAAGATAATCATGCAGGTTAAATTTCTCAGCGATCCATCCAAATATAATAAGAAAGAATATCCCCATACCTATGCATTGAAGGACATCTACTGCCATAAATATCTGCCATTGCTCAGCAGTAACCTGTGAAAAATCCACAACTGTAGCTGTAGGATACCTTAGAAGATAACCAAGTACCAACAGGAGAATAACGCGTTTATATCCTTTTTTAACCCTGAGATTGTTTTTATACGGTTCTTTGATCAGCCGGAATAAATAGGTAAATACCGTACCCGCAGAAAACATAAAGATAGGGGCTGTCATTCCCCTCATAAACAGCCACGCCGTATAAACGGGGAATTCAGCACTCCTGTAGGAATTAGCAAGCAATACGTCTGTTGTATGTCCCTGAACCATCTGAAGAACAGCAAAAGCCCGCATCAAATCTATGAAAATTATGCGGTTCTTCTGGGAACTATGAGTCATTAATATTCCGGTATATACTGGTGAACTAAAAGAGGAAAAATAACCAATAGTGAGTAAAAAAAGAATATATAAAATTGAATCGGTGAGTAAAAAAAATGCCTGTCACAAATGACAGGCTTTTAATGTGTAAACAGGTAAACCGCTTACTTTATACTGATCGTTCTTGGTTTTACTCTATCGTGTTTAGGAAGCACAACCATCAGCTGACCGTTCTCAAATTTTGCAGATACTTTTGATTCATCAATAGTTTCTGAAATTTTGAATTTGCGGAAGAAGTGTCCCGTTTCTTTTTCCTTAAGAATGAATTTCCTGTTCAGTACTTCCTGGTAATCGATCTTACCAAATATAAGCATCGAACCTTCTTCAATCTTCAGGTTCACGTCTTCTTTCCTTACCCCGGGCATATCCGCTGTAAGTACGAATTCGTCGTTTGTCTCGTAGATATCTACAAGAGGGGCATAACTTCCTTCATTTGTCAGAAGATCTTCCCACGATTGTTTTTCTTCTTTAACTTCAACTGTTTCATTATTACTGTTGTCGTTCATCTGTTTCTCCTTAGTTTTTATATAAACTCTATACAAGGGATGCGGCTCCGGGCCGCATCCCTGTATTATTATTTCTTATCTTTATTTTTATCTTCTTCTTCATCAACCACTTCGTAAGACGCATCCTGTACGTTTTCCTTACCTTTCTCAGTCTGTCCTCCCTGCTGCTGCTGTTGTCCGCCGGGTGCGCCCTGACCATGATCACTCTGACCCTCGGGTCCGCCAGCCTGGCTGTACAACTGCGAAGCAATCTCGTTCCAGGTTTTACTAAGTGAATCTGTAGCCGATTTCATCTGATCGGTATTATTTGAAGAAATAGCCTCTTCTACTTTTTTGATCTCGGACTCAAGTCTTGATTTATTATCAGATGAAATTTTGTCCTTCATCTCCTCAATCTGTTTCTTCGTCTGGAAGACAAGACTGTCAGCCTGGTTCCTTACCTCGACAGATTCCTTCTTCTTCTTATCTTCAGCAGCATGCTCTTTTGCATCGTTCTTCATCTTTTCTATCTCTTCCTTGCTTAATCCGCTTGAAGAAGTGATCCTGATGCTCTGTTCCTTACCGGAAGCTTTATCCTTCGCATTAACGTGCAGTATACCGTTAGCATCTATATCGAAAGTTACCTCTATCTGCGGAACACCGCGAGGTGCCGGCGGAATTCCATCAAGGTGGAACCTTCCAAGCGATCTGCTGTCAGCGGCCATTTGTCTTTCACCTTGCAGCACATTGATCTCTACTGAAGGCTGGTTGTCAGACGCTGTTGAAAAGATCTCGCTCTTCTTGGTGGGGATAGTAGTATTTGCATCAATAAGCTTCGTGAACACGCCGCCCAGAGTTTCAATTCCAAGCGAAAGCGGGGTAACATCAAGAAGCAGTACGTCCTTTACGTCACCTGCAAGCACACCGCCCTGTATAGCAGCACCGATAGCAACTACTTCATCAGGATTAACGCCTTTGTGCGGCTCACGGTTGAAAAGCTTCTTAACCAGTTCCTGAACCATCGGTATCCTTGTGGAACCTCCCACAAGTATAACCTCGTTAACCTGGTCAGCAGTAACACCTGCATCTTTCATTGCTTTTTCACAAGGTGTCTTTGTTCTTTGAACAAGATCATCTATAAGCTGTTCAAATTTCGATCTAGAAAGATTAATATTTAAGTGCTTAGGACCTTCCTGTGTAGCAGTGATGAACGGAAGGTTTACATCGGTCGATGATGATGAAGATAATTCTATCTTAGCCTTCTCAGCAGCCTCTTTTAATCTCTGCAGAGCCATCGGATCTTTTCTTAGATCTATACTTTCCTGTTTCTTAAATTCATCTGCAAGGAAATCAATAATTCTCTGATCGAAATCGTCGCCTCCAAGGTGACCGTCGCCGTTAGATGATTTCACCTCGAAAACACCTTCACCAAGCTGAAGAATTGAAATATCGAAAGTACCGCCGCCAAGGTCATAAACGGCAACTGTATGATCGGATGTCTTTTTATCCAGTCCATATGCCAGAGCCGCAGCAGTAGGTTCGTTAATTATTCTTCTTACCTGAAGACCTGCGATCTCACCGGCATCCTTAGTTGCCTGGCGCTGTGAATCGTTGAAGTATGCAGGTACTGTTATAACTGCTTCAGTCACTTCCTGTCCCAGGTATTCTTCGGCTGTTTTCTTCATCTTCTGCAGAATCATAGCGCTTATTTCAGGCGGGGAATAAACCCTGTCGCCTATCTTTACACGCGCTGTATCGCTGTCACCGGATATAACTTCGTAAGGAACTTTTCCCTTTTCGTCAGTTACTTCATCCATCTTTCTTCCCATAAATCTTTTAATAGAGAATACTGTGTGCTTGGGATTAGTAATTGCCTGTCTTTTAGCCGGCTGGCCGACTAACCTCTCGCCTGATTTCGTAAATGCTACAACAGAAGGAGTTGTACGTCCTCCTTCAGAATTCGGGATTACCACCGGATCATTGCCTTCCATAACCGCTACGCAGGAATTTGTAGTTCCTAAATCTATTCCTATTATCTTACCCATTCTAAAACTCCTTCCTGATTTGTGTTTTTAACTGAGTTCTCATGTACTTTGTGAATGATTTTATTTGATTTCAATATTTCTTTCTTTCGTGGTTTTAACTTCGTTTTTTCCTATCATTATTTTTAGAACACCGTTCTCAAATTGTGCTTCAACGTTATCGGCATTTATATCTTCAGGAAGCGAAAAACTCCTTGAAAAGTCGCCGTAAATAATTTCATTCCTGAAATACTGTTTGTTTTCATCTTTTTTCTCTTCCCTCTTCTTGGTTCCGCTGATCGAGAGAATGTTATCCTGGAGGGATATCTTCAATTCATCTTTTTTAAGGCCCGGGATTTCAGCTTCGATAAAAATATTTTGATCATCAGCATATATATCAACTCTGGGACTGAATGAGAATCCAAGATCAACATTAGCCGGAAATTCACCGAAAAACTTGTGCAGCCTGTTGTTCAGGTTGTCTAATTCCCTTAACGGCTCAAATTTTACGAAAGTCATTTTTATATCTCCTGTTTGTCTTATTAAACTTGATATTGATTATTCAATCAATGTGCCATCACCCTTGTCCACCTAACTCCTTTAATTATAATGGCTTAGTCTTTATACCAAATCGGAGTCAGGTATGACTAAATGGCAGACAGTATGACGTTTTGTCATACTGACAATGAAAATGACATTATCTGTGTCATATTCAATTAAATCTAAATTTCTGGAAATATTTTTTTATTTTAGTTGACCACTTAACAGAAGGAAATGAATTGTTCGACCTGGAGTTTTTTGATATTAAACTGGATACTGAAGTAATAGGAAGAAATTTTATCTATGCAGACGAAGTAGATTCCACAAATAGTATCCTTCTTAATAAATCCAATAAATTTGATAAAGACGGCACCGTAGTTTTAAGCGAGAAGCAGAATGAGGGCCGGGGGCGAAAAGACAGAGTATGGTACAGTACTAAAGGTATGAATCTAACCTTTTCTGTACTGCTGAAGGACAGGGATTTTTCCGGCCGAAGGATTAACCTGATAAATTTCGCTTCTTCACTAGCAGTAGCAATGGCTATTGAAAACCTCTACCAGCTTAAAATTGAACTTAAGTGGCCAAATGATGTTTTAATAAACGGGAAAAAGACAGCCGGTATTTTAATAGAATCCTCATCAGCCGGAAAGAATATTGAGAGGGTTATTACAGGAATCGGTATAAATGTTAACCAGACATCCTTTCAAGGTATTTATAAAATCCCTCCGACATCAATAAAAGAAGAATTAGGAAGTAATATTGAACGCGAGATTCTCCTTGCTGAGGTCCTGAATCTATTTGAGGAAATTATTCGGTGGATAGACGATAAACCTGAGGAAATCTTAAAAGACTGGAAAGCGAGATGCAGGATGATAGGGGAAAAGATCTCTGTGACCGAGGGAGACAAAGTAAAATACGGAATTCTTGATGATCTCGATGATGAAGGCTTTTTAATCCTGAAGACGAGGGGAAAATACGAAAAGATACACTTCGGCGACGTAAGTATCGGATAAAATTTTCTAAATTATTTGTTAACTCTATGTTCCTTGCCTGTGATATCGGTAATTCATATATAAAGTCCGGTTTGTTTGAAGGAAATAAGCTTACCGATTCATTTTCTTTCCAAAACACTGATCGGCTTGCTGAAATCATATCAGAAAAAGAAATCACCGCAGCAGGGATTTCGTCAGTAGTTCCTGCTAAGACTAATCAGATTCTGAAATTACTTAATGCAGGATCAATCCCCCTTCATATAATTTCTCACAGCTCATCTTTCAATCTGAAGATAAGGTATAAAACTCCTGAAACACTGGGCATTGACAGGCTTTGTTCTGCAGAGGGTGCATTCTTCCTGAACAATGGAATTAAGGAAGATGAGATCCTGCTTTCAATTGATATGGGTACTGCTACAACCATAAATGTTATAAGGTATCCAGGAGAATTTGCCGGCGGGGTTATTGCACCGGGAGTTACTATGATGGGAACTGCATTACACTCTTATACTGCTCAGCTGCCCGAAGTGAATTTTGAAGATTATGAAGGGATGATCGGGGACTCTACAAAGTCGTCTATCGCAAGCGGACTAATTAATTCAACTCTGGGAATGATTGATAGAATAACTGCCCACCTCAGCAAAACCTATTCTGAGAAAAATATCAAAATTTACCTCACCGGCGGCAATGCCGAAAAGATTGCACCGCATCTGGATAAAGAATTTACTTACCAGAAAAATCTGGTTCTGTTCGGGATCAAGGCTGTCAGCGAATTGAATATAAATTGAATATAAAAAGTTAAGCTTTGACGAGGATATTGTCGATCAGGCGGGTTTTGCCTATTCTGCAGGCTATAAGGACATAATATTTTTTGCCATGTTCCAGTTTCTTAACAGGGGCGAAAGTTAAGGCATCTACAATAGAAATATAATCCAGATCTGAGGTCTCTGCACGTTGCACTATTTTTATCATTCCCGATACAATAACTTTTACATCCTGTCGCCCTCCTGAAATCACTTTCCTTGCGTACATCAGAGAATGATTGAGCACAAGGGCATCCTCCCTTTCTTTTTCAGAGAGAAAAATATTCCTTGAGCTTAATGCCAATCCGTCTTCTTCACGAACGACAGAGATAACAACTATTTTAGTACCGAACTTCAGATCTTTTACCATCTGCTGAATAACAAAAGCCTGCTGAGCATCCTTCTGTCCAAATACAGCGACATCGGGATTTACGATAATAAAAAGCACAGCTACAACAGTAGTTACTCCCCTGAAATAACCGGGTCTGGATTCACCTTCCAGTATTCGGGTAACATCTGATACCCCAACATAACTTTGGAACCCCGGCTGGTAAATTTCGTCGGCGGCAGGAATAAAGACATAATCCACACCTGCATCTTCCAGTAATTTTTTATCTCTTTTTAGGTCTCTCGGATAACTGGAAAAATCCTCTTTAGGTCCGAACTGGGTGGGATTTACAAATACGGAAACAGCAGTTACATCCGAAATTTTTTTGGAGCGTGAGACCAGTGAGAGATGACCTTCGTGAAGGAACCCCATTGTAGGAACGAGACCTATTTTTTTTCCTTCAGTATGCAGAGCCCTTGAAAGCTGCTGCATTTTCTTAATGCTTTTAATTACCTTGATGATAACCTCAGCTGAGTAATGTTAAAACATTATAGATGTTCTGCTTCAGCTCTTTTCTTTGAGAAACAATATCCACGAACCCGCGTTCCATCAGGAATTCCGATCTCTGAAATCCTTTCGGGAGGTCTTTTCCGATTGTCTGTCTGATAACCCTGGGACCGGCGAATCCTATTAAGGCCCGGGGTTCTGCTATATGGATATCACCCAGCATAGCATAACTTGCGGTAGTACCCCCTGTGGTCGGGTCGGTCATTACTGAAATGTATGGGACTTTCGCTTCTGCCAGGCGTGCTATCCTTGAGCTTGTTTTAGCAAGCTGCATCAATGATATTGCCCCCTCCATCATCCTTGCACCTCCGCTTGCAGAAATGATTATAAGGGGAGTTTTATTCTTAAGAGCCTTGTCAGTCAACCTGGCAATTTTTTCACCCACAACCGAGCCCATGCTTCCGCCTATAAACTTAAAGTCCATACAACCGAAAGCCACATCAATTCCGTTCAGTTTCCCCGTACCCGTCTTTACAGCATCATTCAGTCCGAGTTTTTTGATAGTTTCAGCAATTCTTTCATTATATTTCTTAGTATCCTCAAAGTCGAGCGGATCTGCAGAACGCATCTTTTTATCAATTTCCCTGAACGTTCCTTTATCCAGCAGTATCTGTATATACTCAGCACTGCCTATACGGAAATGATGACCGCATTTAATGCAGGTCCACAGGTTTGTTTCAAGCTGCTTTTTATGAATGATTTCGCCGCAGCTGGGACATTTTTCCCACATACCATCCGGCAGATCCTTTTTCTGGGAATCTGGAGAAATATTTTCCTTCGACCGCATAAACCACGGCATTAATTTGATCCCTTCTGCACATCAGCGAATATAGTTAATACCTTATCGGCATTGGTTGGATCGTTCGAATAAACTGTGATGCGTCTGCTCATTTTACCCGAACGATGACTGGTATCAAGAGATACGTTTAATGTTCCCTTTTTTCCAGGCTCTATTTTTTCGCTTGATACAAGGGCAGCCGTACAGCCGCATGACGTTTTAATATCCCTTATCTTCAGCACAGCATTACCCTTATTAGTAAAGTTGAATGTATATTTAACTGTATCACCTTCCTGTACTTTACCAAAATCATGCTGAGTTTCTCTGAAATACATCAGGGGACTATCAGTAAGGTTTCCGGTTTTTGCGCCGGGATCAACCACCGTGCCTGTAAATTTAAAGCGTATTTCAGGTTTATCAGGATCATTAGTCTTCACGGTAATATATTTGGTCTGTCTTCCTGAACGTCCCGTTGAATTAAAATCGACATTGATGTTGGTTGATTCTCCCGGGGCAAGATCAGATTTCTCAGGTTTTGCAGCGGTACATCCGCAGGAAGCTTTAACATCTTCAATTTTCAGGAGATCGCCTCCTACATTTGAAACAACAAAATTATATTTTACATGTTCACCACGCGAAACTTCGCCCCAGTCATAGTCCATCTGCTGGGATGCAACTTTGGGAGGAATCATCTGCGCAAAGCTTAAGGCAGATACAAGAAGAACGAATGCGAAAATTTGTTTAATCATTTTTTCTCACCTTTATTGTAAAATTTTTTAAATGATCTGGTTCGATATAATCTATCTCCTGTGCGGATTTTTTCTCTCCGAATTCCAAAGCCCAGCGGGCAACATAAACCGGCTGCGGTGCAAAAATATCATTCCGGTAAATTATCTGCTCATCATTTTTCTTTACAGCGTTACCGAACGTAATAATATCCCGGGAATTACTTAAAAATTCATCATATTCTAAAATTCCCAGGTTTTCTACAAATATATAATTATTACCCATAATTTGAAACTTTGCAAAATACACTTCGTCTGAGTTTACCTTATTTGCAATTATGAACACACTATTTTCAGGTAAAAAACGGGAGATCTGCAGCGCAAGAGCCTCAAACGTAGGAACCTGGATCAGCGGAAGTGAGGATCCGAATGCAATTCCTTTAGCAGCCGACATCCCGATCCTTAAACCGGTAAATGATCCCGGCCCGTTCGAGACAGCCACAGCCGCAAGATCTGAGGGTTTTATGCCGCCCTCATGCAGGACTGAGTCTACAACCTCAAGAAGCTTTTCCGCATGAATATTTTTAAAGTTTATAATATTCTGGAAATATTTGTCCTCACTGAAATACAGACATGCACCGCAATGCCGTGACGATGTTTCGATTGCAATTATGGGTGCTCTGTTATTCATATTCCTTGAATTCAAATGTTCTCTGCTGTTCTTCACCCGCTTTAATGCTTATTTCCTTGCGTTTCCTGGGAAGTATTTCAGGAAAGAGATTTCCCCATTCTATAAAAATTATGGCTTCCTCATCATTAAGGTAATCCTCAAAACCTATATCATACAACTCTTCCAGCCTGTTTATCCTGTAAAAATCAAAATGGTAGATCTTCGACCTTCCCTCATATTCATTTACAAGGGCAAAGGTAGGACTGCTGACCGCCGTAACCCTGAAAAACTTAACAGCCTCACGAATAAAGAATGTCTTGCCCGTACCGAGGTTTCCCTTCAAAACAACAACATCTCCAGGGCTTAACCCTGCCGCATATTCCCGCGCCAGTTTTTTTGTCTCCTCCTCTGAGTTAACAACTACCAGTTTTTCAGTCACTGTTACTTAGGTTCCATTGTTATTACAGGAAGGATCATTTCCTCCATGGATATACCTCCATGCTGAAATGTATCTTTATAATAAGTAAGATATTTATGATAATCTGTCGGGTATACAAAATAATAATCTTCCTTAGCTATAATATAATTTATTGTTACACCGCGTTTCGGAAGCTTATATTCCTCAGGATTTTTTATGTAGATAGCATTCTTATCATCAACTTTCAGATTCCTGCCGTACTTGAATCTCAGGTTTGTGGAAGCTTCCCTGTCGCCAAGTACCTTTGCGCCTCTCAGTGATCTGATGCTTCCATGATCCGTGGTTACAATTATCTTAACATTTTTCATAGTTGCAAGGGTTCTGAAAGTTGAAAGCAGAGATGAATGAGTAAACCACGTATCGGTCAGCGATCTGTAAGCAGGCTCATCGGGGGCGATCTCTTTCAGTATATCTGAATCCGACCGTCCATGGGCAATCATATCAAGAAAGTTAACCACAACCGCAGTCAGGTGGCTGTTCTGATACGAATGTATATTCTGTTCAAAGTTGCGCCCCACTTCGGGATCGATAATTTTGATATACTTAAGCTCATTTTTGAGCTTAATTTTTTTCCTGTCAAGAAGCAGCTGGAGAAGTTCTTTCTCATATTTATTCATACTCCGTTCATCATCGTCGCCTCCCTGCCACAGCTGGGGATAATATTTTTCTATTTCTGAAGGAAATAGTCCGCTGAACAACGCATTCCTGGCATAAGGAGTTGCTGTCGGAAGTATCGCATAGTAATAATCTTTATCTATCTTAAACAGATCCTGCAAGTGTTTTTCCATCACAAGCCATTGATCAAGCCTTAAACAATCAAGCACAAAAAAGAAAACCGAATACTTCCCGTTTTTTACCTCCTCCACAATATACTTATCAACTATCCCGGGGGTTAAAGGAGGAGTATAATTGTCTTCGGGATTGTTTACCCAGGCCGCATAATTTTTCTCTACAAAACGGGAGAATTCTTTATTCGCCTCCTTTTTCTGTTCATTTAACGATTGCCGTAATCCCATCCCGGCATGGGTATCAAGCTCCACATCCCAGTTAACGATCTTTAGGTAAATATCAATCCATTCTCCGAAATCAAGATTATTCATTAAGGCCCTTGATATTTCATTAAAGTCCTGCAGGTAGTCTTTTGCGGCAGCCTGACCGGTAATCCTTTTACCCTCCAGAATTTTTTTACATACGAGGAACATCTGACTGGGATTTACAGGTTTGGTAAGGTAATCGGCAATCTTCCCGCCTATGGCCTCATCCATTAAAGTTTCTTCTTCACTTTTGGTAACCATCACAACAGGTATGTTGGGATTGACTTCCTTAATCTGAGCCAGCACCTCCAGTCCGCCCATTCCGGGCATCATCTCATCAAGGAATATCAGGTCGTAGGAATTTTGTTTAACATGAGACATAGCATCTTCGCCATTAGTAACTGTATCTACATCATATCCCTTATCAGAAAGGAAAATGATGTGAGATCTTAAAAGTTCTATTTCATCATCGACCCACAATATTTTCTTATTTGCCATTATTTTCCTTGGGTTTTACTTTTTCAAAAAAAAACACGCAATAATTTAATAAAGAATCCTGTCAGAATTTGTAACCTGATTATCAAGCAATATTATTACTGGATTGAAATATGTACATCCAGTCCTGCCTCATTTGTGGTTGTGGGGGGAATTCTTGCTGCTCCTTCCGGTTCAACCGATGTTCTTCTGTAGAATATTGAAAGAGTAACCTTGGAGCTGATAGTGTATTTTATTCTCGGCTCAAGCGTTGTTCTGAGAGTACCATCCTGGGGAGTTCCTGCCTCTGTAAAGTCTTGCATATCATAACGCACCACCGAATTTTTCGAGCTTGTATAAGAAAGACTGAATTCAATATCGTTTTTGAGTGAAATGCCGAATAACGGAAGTTCAAATCCGGATTTAGAAAATCCTGCGGTAAACCCTATATCCTTTGAGAAAGTTTCAGAGATATTTTTCGTCGTCAGTCCCAGGTCGAAAATGGTTCTAGTCCCGTATTTGATACTGCCTATTAAATTCCCGCCCCACATATCATTAAAAGTCATATTCAAACCGGCAATAGGAGAAAATCCATATTCTATCCTCTGCGTCAGTATTTCCTGCACACCGTCAGGATTCAGCTTCGTTCCTTCAGTATATGTTGAACTGTAAGCATGTTCCAGCGATACCTTCTTTGCAAATGATTTAAAGAAAAGGAAATTTTCAAGACCATCCCAAGTCAGATGCCAGTTTGGTCTCGGAATATATTTCTCCAAATCCTTCAAAAAGCTGAGTTTGGCAAGAAGCGGAAGAGTTTCAAATCCTTTCAGAAAAGCATCAGACAAATTTTGCGCAGGATTGGGGGCATCAGGATTATACAATTCATTTACTTTTTTGATTCCGTTGCCGAAAACACTCAGAAAAAGTGATGGAGGCAGAGAAAGGAATGATCTTTCAATAGTTCCGGTCTCAGTAACATTATCGATACTTGCATTTCCGAATTCATCTGTCCTTATTGTAGTATTCTTATTAATCGACCATGCAACTTTCCAGTTTATATCCAGTTTGGCGCCTTCCCATAAGGGTCTTGACGTTCTGAAATCAAGATTATTCTTCTGAGAAAACACGTCCTGCAGGTTTCCGTTCGGTGCGCGTCTGCCTGCATCACTGCTTAGTCCTAACATAAAACCTCTGGGTGGACCCTTTGCATAGCTGTAATTAACACCCCAGAAATTATTAAATCCTGTTCCCTCGCCGAGTATTCCCGATTTGGACACGCTGTTATCGAGAGAATAATTAAAGGCGATGGTCTCATAATCAAAGAAGATACTCTTCGCCACACTTTTCAGGAAACCCAGAGCCCTGGTAAGGGCAGGCTTGCGGGGCTGCTGATTTGTTGTATCTGTACCAGCAGGCAGTTCTTCCGTCTGTTTTGTTGTGTCGGTATTTTCATTCTGGCCGCCCTCCAGATTTCTACCCCGGTTTTCCAGACTCCTCTTGCCGCGGTTGGTGTTTCCGCGCTGCTGCTGGCCGCCTCCGCCGGTCGGAGTTTCAGTCTTTTCCGCAAACAGCGGATCTGTTAGAGCTTTCAGACGCAAAGTAAGGCTTGCCTGCAGACGGCTTGCGAAACCGGCGCTTCTACCAACTGTATCCTGGCGGAAATCAAAATTCCAGTTATAACCCACATTATACCCGGCGGTTATTTGGAAGTAACGGTTTATATCCCATACTGTAGGGAGTTTGGGATTTGATTTTAAGTCGAATGTTTGAGTGTACCTGTAATCTTTTCCGAAGAGTACTCCCGAGAAAATATCTTTCCAGATCTCATATTCCGGCCGCTGCCTGTCATTTGCGTTCGTTTCAAGGTAAGCAAGGGATGATGTTATGTTAACATTGTAACTTGTGGCCAAGTTCAGGAATCCACCTTCAGTCAGCTTCCAGTTAAAGTTAAATCCCCTGGTTGTTCCAAAATCCCGTGAAATAATTTCCTGGGAAGGAGTACTCGTCTGGGAACGGGTAATGTTAACATTTCTCTGCCGCCTTGCAGTAGCGTTAAAAGCAAAGCTCTGAGGAGTATAAAAGACCTTTACATCCTTGTAATCAGAGAACAAAGCTACAACCGAGCCTAGAACAGGGATCTCTTCGGGGTAGAAAAAATAAGTTGGACTTAAATTCAGGGCGTAATTCAGAGATGCATTCCATACCCACCCATTGTTTGAAAATACAGTGGGGTTTCTGCTGAAAGTCTTATTATAATTAAATCCGAATGAAAGAGCATTGAATGTATCCCTTATATACCATTGAGATGTAGGAAGCTTTATTTTTATGTTGGAAGCCGACCAGGAGTCAGATGTGCTGATTGTCTGCGACTCCGAAATAATCTGCCCGGGTGTTTTGTTAGCTATCACAGTTGTATCCTGCCGTAATGATTCAATTTGTCTGGCAGCCTCATCAACTTTAATATCGGTTCCCGGCAGGTAAAGAGGTTTACCTACAGTTTCTGTGTGTGAATAATTCAATCTCAGGTTGCTCTCAGGAAGGTTGACCGGCAGCAGTTTAAGAATATTCACATCAGCAGATACGCCCCAGTTTTTCGATTCAATTCTTGATCCAAATCTGTCTGAAAGCCTATGGAAAAATGGATTTGTCTGACTAATATTAAAGTTGACAGTCATCAGATCCGCTAATTTAATAGACGATGAGAAACTATATGCCCAGCCGGGTGAATCATCCGCCCCTACAACCCTGAGCTCGTTAACCCAGATCTCCCCGGAAATAGGATCCTGAAGTTTACCTATTCTTCTGATGCGGGGTGGAATATCCTTAGGATTGTAAATCCCGACCATCAGGAATTTAACCGATGTAAGAGTTGGATTTCCCTTTACACCATATAAATGACCTAACCTGCCCGGTACTGGTTTTTCTACAAGTCTATTTATGGAGGAATCGTTTCTTGCCTGTTTTATTGCAGTCAGCTCACTAAAGTTTATTGAGATCTCATTCCATCCCGGCCTTACAGGTTGACGATACTCATAAAAGTTGTTTGTATCGCCGCCGAATCTGAAATATACCTCGGCTGCATAGCTTCCATCTGAGGTATCAGACACAGATCCCGGTCCAACATTTTCATCACCATGAATAAATAATTTCATTTGTTTGTAGTTGAATACATCCAGCGGTCTGAACAGGTACTTTACAGCCTGCCTCGACTGGCCGTCAAGCAGATCTTTCAGTATAAGGTTTAATGACTGTTCATTACGGTAGATCTGTTCATCCGGTCTTGTTCTGTCTCTCTCCTGGAAAACGCCGGGAGGTGAAGTATACCCGGGATTGTCTTCAATGTTTATTACCGAGATAGACATTGTAGTATCTTCGGGAAGAACCTTCTGCCACTGGCTGCCTGTCAGGTTGAATTCAGTTATACGTAAATGGACTGTAGTATCTGCACCCGATATGAAGAACCTTATGTATTCAACATCCGTCAGAGAAGGATTCCCTATTTCACGCTGAAAATCTTTCAAAGGCACCCTGTACAGGAACCAGCCGTCATTATCTCCGCCTCCGGCAATAAACCGGTTGGTGCTTTTATTTGTATCAAGAGGTATCTCGTATCGGAAATAGCTGTTAGCCAGATCGAGGTTTCCATTTTTATTAAGGTCTTCAGTGTCAGGGAATCTTCCGATATCCGTAAGAACCGCATTACCTTCAGTTCCATTTATACTGAAATAATCTCTCCAGTTAAGACTTCCGGTTTTAGTAAAGGAGAAATTATCACCGCTGGGATCTCCTTTTGTACTTCCGGTGTTGGTTCTCTCCTCTGCATCTGTCCATCCGTCGAGACCAACGTCCTCACCTTGATCGATAAGATCGTTTTCAGGAGGTCTGTCTTCAGTGTTGAGAATCCTGTTAGGGATTACATCTTCACTTATCCTCCCCAGATCGAGGTAAACTTTAGCGCCCGGGGGTGCTTCATCAATTCTTGCCCAGAACTCAACAAACTCTATATTTTCTTCAACCAGGTTATTCGCTGTTGATGAGAGAAGTTTCATAATACCGCCCCAGTTCTGCTGCCGGTTTCCAAGCTGAGGATTATAGTTAAATGTTCCCGGTGTGTCGGGAAGAAAAACGTAATCCATTACAGTCACCTGCTGGTCTGCTTTTGCAACCGATTTATTCGGCCATATCTGCTTCACATTAACATCAGACGGCGTAACCGTATACCAGATACTTTTTCCTTTATAATCCATCAGCTGTTTCGGGGTAAGTCCCGAAAGTCCGGGAAGAGAATCGGGAGGGCTCAGATCCTTCCAGGCGGTATAAGATACTCCCAAAGGAATGGTTCTTTTCGCGCCTTCAAAATCATCTATATATGCAATACTATTTCCCTGGTCGGAAGCAATTGTACTCTTTTTCGTATTAGGATCAGGATTGATATAAGCATATTCTCCGCTCACATTGAAGGAAGACATTTCCCTTGTGGAGATAATTTTATCCAGTGCTTTTGTAACAAAAGGCAGATCAAGTCCTGTGGTCGCATCCACGCCGTATATTGTATTGCTGAGGGGTTCTTCACCTATTCTGACCTTATCACTGAGCGTCTGCTGGTTAAGGTTCAGGATTGAGAAGCCTAACTTGGTTTTATCAGAGAAGTCAAAGAGTCCCCTGGCCCCCAAAAGGGTTTTTGATGCAAGCTGAAAAAGATCGTTCTTCTCATAGGTTATTTTGAGATCCGCTCCGGGAACAAGCGCCGCGTCATTCCGGATAGTCAGCTGACCAATATTGTAATCCACAATATAGTCACTCCCCGGGGTCAATTCTCTTCCGTTCAGCAATACCCTGACCGAGTTTTCAACCACATTAAATCCGAGCTGGTATACAGAAGAAGCTTCTCCGGAATACTTACCTGTCAGCAGCCATTTATCCTTAACCTTATTCTGCTGGGCAAAAGTCTTTGTTGTATCATATACATCACTGTACTTCAAGGAATCCGGAATTCCTGCGGGAAGATTAGCCCCAAAAGGTTTAAGTGATGGAAAGATAACTTCCCCGGTTTCAGGAAAGATGGTCAGGTTCGGCCGGAAATCAAATTTATTATCAGGATTAGAATTCTTGCTCGCATCAAGTAAATCGAGTCCAAACGCAGTCAGCAGTCTTACTGTTCCTGAAGGTGTAGCAAGGTCGGTTACTGGTTCCTGACCTTCCTTCTCATACTCTATATTAAACTCAAAGCCTTCCTCTTTAATGTTCCTTCCGCCAAGGGGATAAATATTTTTCAGCTGTAGTTTCCAGGCTCTTTTAAACTGAGGTTGAAGGTTCTGAGGCTTAACGAGTTTTAACACTATATGAGACGCGGTATCTGCAACATTTATTGAGTTCAGGAACTCTCCAAATACATTGCCTCCCTGCTGCTGGTAAGCAACGGCAATTATATCCTGGTCCTGCAGGTTGGTTTTAAATGTTATATAACCGGTTTCAGGATGAAGGACATAATCAACATCCTGCTGTAGCAGTTCAAACCAGCCGGTTTCTACCTGTCCCGGTATGGCCGTTGTATCACCGCTGTAGCTTGCAGGGTACGTCTCTCCCTGGGCAACCGGAAAAAGGTCGATGTATGCATTGCCTTTTCTTTGTTTTGTCCTGTCAAAGGTGACTACATTAACTGATTTCCAGACTTCAATATTCACTACCCTGTAATCTGGATGAACAATAGGAGTAGCTTTGCCATAATAGTCATTGAAGAAATTGAAGCCGGGAGCTTCACTCGCGTAAGTAGTATCAAGGAAATAGTGATTGGTGGAATAATCATAAGCCCGCAGGTTAAATTCCTGGGAGGTTGTTCCGCTGTTTACCGAGACTTCTTCTGTTTCACCTTTCTTCTGACTGGCAAGTGTAGTAAGCGAGAGAGGACCTAATTTAAAATTAGCTTTCAGTCCGAATAAGGCTTCGCTTCCACCCACAAGAGGCGAAGTCTGCAGTGAAACGTTTCCGGCTTCTATACTTTGAATTATCTCATCCTCATAGCCTTCATACTTTATCTTAAGCTGATTTTCGTATTGGAAGGTACGTTCGGTATTCCAGTCGGCATTTATATGAAGCTTATCTCCTATTGTTCCTGCAACAGTTATCTGTACCTGCTGTTTAAAATCAGGCTCATTCCTCGTATTTCCGTATCTTGATGCAGTAACTCCTTGGGTGTTCTCATTACGCCAGGCGCCATGAATATCGACAGCACCGCCAATCTTAAGACTTATTTTAGGTTCGCCGAAAATACTCAGAACCCCTACCTTAGGCAGCGGAATTTCAAAATCTGTTATATTCTTAATCAGTTCGCCAAGTTCCTTCTTGGATGACTTCAGTTCATACTGGTATCCAAGGGTTTCCCACATCTCCCTCTCATGGAGCGCAAGCTTTGCCTCAACATAATCTTCTATGGGTACTCTCAACAAAATTTTGGTTTCCTGGCCTGCAGTCTTTTCTTCAATTAGAACAAACTTCCCTGTTGAATCAATCTTAACTGTCCTCTGTCTCGCTGTAGGCTGCGCAATAAAGGGAGAAGGATTACGCTGCTGAAGCGTAACATAAGGCAGATCCCTGCGTTCATAATGGAAATACTTCAGCCTCGCAGTCGAATCGATAGCCATTGAGTCAACTTTAATGGTATCGGCAGCAACACCGATTGTATCGGTCTTTAATGAATCGGTCTTTAATGAATCGCTTTTAAGAGTTGAATCGGGGGGGAAAAAACCGGTTACGGCAGCAAAGAGATCAGACTCAGACGCGCCAAGTGAAGCATAACTCTGCTGTTTTTTCTCAAGTGATTTCAGCCGGGGATCGAAGACTTTTATTGAATCTGGTACCTGTCCGTTTGAGGAAGGAACAAACGAAAGCTGATCTTCATTCTGTTTTACAGATGAATAGGCATTATTATTTGGAGGAAGAGAATCCAGCTTATGGTAATAATCAAATAAGGCATTTATCCAGATATTATTATCCACATGTGCCTTTGCCGGAGAGAATCCGAGATTAACTAAGCTGTAAAAGATCACTACAGAAGCTGCAGTGACCCCTATTATCTCCCGAATCAGATTTGAAATCTTTTTAATAATGTAGAACCCGAAAGAATTAAATCAAAAATTACAGTAGAAAAGAAATCTATAAATCCTCCGGATTAATTATTTAATTTTGAGCGAAAAATTATGTAAAATACGTTTCAAGTTCAATATTAAGCTCATCTTAAAACTGCATAAATTTCAATGTTTTAATGTAAAGTATTAACAGGAACCTGTTAAGGTAATTTTTTTTCGCCCTTTTCTGACTTTAATAAGTCTCTATGAAGGTAGTCCGCGCTCTCTCCGGCGTAAAGCGTAATCGTAAAAATACCCCATACAGCTATAAATTCTTAGCTCCAACAAAGACTGTCCTGGATTCTCCTTAAAGTCACTTCACAGATCCGGTGAATTTCTCTATAATCTGCCTGTGCATCGGATACATTTCCAGCAAATCTTTTCTGTCGGCAAGTTCAAAATCCTCAAAATCGAATCCCGGCGAAACTGTGCATCCCACAAGGGAAAATGAACTTTTCTCCATAACCTCTGCAGCAAACCAATGCCCGGCAGGGATTACTGCCTGGAATACTTCGCCTTTCTCTATTTCTTTACCCAAGATGACTTCTGATAAATCCCCTGTTTTGCTTATAATATAAATCTTTATCCTGCTGCCGTCATAAAAATGCCAGAGTTCATCTGACTTCAGACAGTGAAACTTTGAAACATGGCTTCCTTCCAAAACGAAATATATAGATGTGGAAACTGATCTTTCTCTTTTTAACTTATTGGGAAGTACTTCCGGGAGGATTATTTCTCCCGATCGGTATATCTCCTTAAAATATCCCCCTTCGGGATGAGGCTGGAGTCCCAGTTTTTCAATATATAACCTGGCTTTTTTATTCATTTCTGCAATTGTAAATTACCTGAGCAGCACCATCTTTCTAACTATGCTAAAGCTGCCTGACGTTATCTGGTAAAAATAAATACCGCTCGGAAGGCTGGTTGCATCAAATTCCACAGTATAGCTTCCTGCTGATTTTTGTTCATTAACCAGGATAGCAATTTCGTTGCCCAGTATATCAAATATTTTCAACTGAACTGGTTTAATTTTCTCTTTTCCCTGCCCTATAACAAAGTTTATTTTGGTTACCGGATTAAACGGATTCGGGTAATTCTGTTCCAAAACATAATCGTATGGTTCTGTTTTAACATTTGTTTCTGCCAGTATATTTTCACTTCCGTCAAAATCGAACTGCTTTAGTCTGTAGGTATACTCTCCCTCCCCTGTAACCCGGTCGGTATATTCATACCTGCTGATCCTGGTGGAGTTCCCGTTTCCTTCAATATATCCTATCACCGCAAATCCATTACCCGCAGTTTTCCTTTCAATTTCGAAACCTCTGCAGTTTAATTCGGAAGCAGTACTCCATCTCAGTATTACCGAATCACCGGCAGCGTCAGCTTTAAATGAAAGCAATTCAACAGGAACCTCGTCGCTCACCCTGAAATGGTAAAATCCGGATGGTGCAGTTAATGGTTTGGCTGTTTCACGGCCATCATTTGAAACAGCCTGCAGATAATAAAAAATTTCAGTGCCGGCAGTTTGTGAAGGAATCGATGCTGTAAATGAATCCGGTGAAACTTCAGTCATCGGAAAAGAAGAATAACCTGTTGTTGTATCAGTCGTCCATAAAACCTCAGCGTTCATTATTCCCGAAGCGTTGTGAATCTTTGCATTTATTTCAAAGGGACCTGTATATGCCACGGTGCCTGAAATAGAGGGATGAGAAATAAGTAACGGATTAAAAACCCCGATTTCCTTTGTGATACAATGGATCGCTCCCAGTGCAGGAATAATTGAATTTGAATTTATCCCGACGATATTATACCCCGGCATAGCTTCCCTGTAAATGCGAAAAGCTGTTGTGTCGTACTGGTATTCATAAGTTGGAATGATAACTGTTTTATTTATAATGACTGAATTAGTGTACGTCCGGTAATCACCACCTTGGTTCGGGTAATAGCCGTTTGCATCGGGCGGCATGGGTATTCTGACAACTTTGAAACGCTCTTCCGTAGCAGGTAAGGAAGTTGTCAAGGATGTACTGCAGGTTAGCTTCTATACCGGGACCATCAGCAACACCCTGGGGATATTCGCCAACCAGCAGGGTTTCTTCATCAAGAAGCTTCATATGCATATCAATATGATGAATTCCATCATACGGCAGGGTATTCATCTTGATATAGCGAGCAAGTCCCATATATAGTTTCATTATCGTGTCGATCTGCGCTTCGGTCTTCCCAGGGTTCTCATTCATAATAAGGCGGCTTGAAAACCCTGTTCCATGACCGTCCGTCATAAAATTACCGCCGGTAGCTATCAGATCGTACGGCGGAAGGGTGGTCTGGTGAATCGGGGTATTTATGTAGTCAGCAAAGAAAGCTGGAACCACATCATCGTCGGGACGCGGCCGGTTATAAATCCAGTCGATTATCTTCATACTGTCTGCATCATCCTTATACACTGTCCACGGCCCGTAATCCCGGCACCAAATTGAATTATAGTTTGTAATAAGGAACCTGAGATTAACCAGCGGGATGCCGCCCTGGGTGAGATAACTTTTTACTGAATTTGAATCACTGCAGACAATATAAACCAATCCCTCTTCCTGAGCATAATCGACAACCTGTCTCAGGATAGATAAATAAGAGGTCCATGTTATCATTATGCCCTGCAGTTCCTCCCATTCTGCCATCGTTCTTACCGGACCTGCGGGAGGGTTTGTGAATAACGGATTGACAGGGGGATGGTAATTATTCCATAAAGCCTCTTCTTCTGCTGTCATCTTATGCTGCAGATCCTGCGAATAGATAAGGGTGTGTGCACAAATGAAAAAAATAATACATAACAAAAATAATTTCATCATGATCCCCGGAATAAAATGGTTAATAAATCTAACAATATTTTTCCAATGTTTGTTTAATCAAATCAAACGAAATTATTTGTGCTATAAAAAACTTCCACTGTTACTTCGGTCAGGCTGACCTTAATTTCTTCTCATGCATCTTATCCATTATAATCAGCGATACCGCCAGAATTCCTGAAACCAGCAGCCCCGTATCTTCATAAATCCCGAGCTGCAATCGCAGCTGATATCCCTAGTAATGCCCAGAGAAAAGGTATTATGAGCAGATATAGAGGAATCCTTTCGGTGGTTAAAAGAAACATTCCGAATGTAAAAATAGTAGTTGGACATGGAAGTCCAAATGTCGGATTCTCTGGGTATATGTGTCCAAAATAAACATTTAGAAGCGGGTATATTATTAAAGCATACAAGATGAAAACGAGTCCCGTATAGTGATTCAGATCTTTAATAAATCCGAATTTCAGTTTTTTGTCGATAATTCCGGATTTCAGAATAAATAAAGCCTGAAGTATGAAGGCAGTCCCGAAAATGTATGCGGCAGGGTTGATTGACGAGAAAAATATTAAGTGATAGACAATGCCGACCCACAACCAGAAGAAGGCCAGTATCCACGATATCAGGATATCAGCGAAATTTCTTTTTCTGAATACCTGAATAATTATGAATATTGCTGCAATAAATAAAACAGCCTGAAATGGATAAACTGCGTTATTGTACGATTTAAAAACCCCCAGGAATTGATCTATTGTAAAAGGCATCTCCCCTCCTCTTAATAATTGAAATTCTATAGTAAAATTATAATTTTCCGGAAGGTTATTCAAGTAAAGATCATCCGTGACAAAAAAAAGCATACCGCTTTAGAAACGATATGCTTTATCCTTCTTTATCACTTCTTATAGTATTTCATCGCATCAGGAATTTCCGATTTAATATCGTTGATTCTTGTCTGGTTCGCCGGGTGATCGCTTAAAAATACCGGCGGCGATCCCTGGCTCTGTGCCTGCATTCTCTGCCAGAATTCCAGGGCTCCATGGGGATCATAACCTGCCATTGCCATGAAAATTTAATCCCAGGTGATCAGCTTCACTCTCCTGGGTCCTGCTGAACGGCAGCAGAACTCCTACTTCCGCACCCAAACCATATGCAGCCATCCATAGCTGCTGAGTCTGCTGAGGTTTATCCTGAAGTGCTTGCGAGAGTGCCACTCCTCCTAGCTGAGCAAGAAGAGCCTGGCTCATCCTTTCATTACCGTGATGAGCAACAGCATGCGCGATTTCATGTCCCAGTACCACTGCCAGCCCGTTTTCATCCTTTGTGATCGGAAGAATACCTGTGTAGACAACAATCTTCCCTCCCGGCATACACCAGGCATTTGCCTGTGGATCTTCAACAAGATGGTATTCCCACTTATAGTTACTGATTTCCCCTGATTTTCCGTTTTGTCTTAAGTACTGCTCAACAGCAGAAGCGATATTACTTCCAACTTTCCTTACCAGGGCAACCTGCTGCGCATTATTGCTTTCCTGGTGTTCTTTCAAAAACTGGTTGTACTGGCTGAAGCTCATCGAAAGCATCTCGCTTTCAGGTATAAGGTTCAGCTGCTTTCTCCCGGTAATCGGGGCAGTACTGCAAGACATAAATAAGAATGAAAAAAGAGCGATGGATAGAAGATAGTTCCTAAGTTGTTTCATAGTCTTATCTCTTTATAATTATAATAATTATGAAAATAGAAAACTTTATCCCGCCGGGATATGACAGAAGACAAGCAACGATTCACTCCAGGTAAAAACTTTATGTCTCCTCAATTCAGATGTACCTTTTACACGGAGATGAAAGAATAAATTATAGTAAGCATGAAACATGTTCCGGTATCGTGGCAGGCTGCGATACTGTGATAATTATCACGAATAATTCTTTTATTAGTCAATATGAAAATGATTACATTTATAATTCGATGAGGGAAAAAAATGAACAAGCCGGAAACTAAGGTTATCTTTTCTCAAGATAACTTAAAATTAATCTCCTTACTCGATGTACTACGGATACCCGCAGTAGTTATAGAACCCTTATATGATTCTGGAGGAGAGATTCATGATTTCCGATCTATTTACGTAAACGATCCGGCTGTTAAATCTCTAAATGGTTCCCGGAATGAAATTGAAGAACAAAGCTTCTCAATATTTTTCCCCGGATATAATACGGATAAATTATCAGATCAGTTAAAACAGGTATTTAGTGAAGCGACTTCAAAGGAAATAACAGCTGAGAAAAATGATCCTTTACTGCCCGGCAGTTCCCTGCAGATTAACGCAGTCAGGATCGGTGAGCAGATTATTTTAAACTGGAAAGAGGATGGGAAACTTGAGGACCAGACAGAGACTATCCGACTTCTAAAGAATTCTAACCAGGATCTGGAACAATTCGCTTACATAGCCTCTCATGATCTGCAGGAACCAATCAGAATGGTTATGAGTTTCACTCAACTCATTGAAAAAAGGTATAGCTATCTATTCGATGAAGAGGGTAAGGAATTTATTTACTACGCAGTGGACGGAGCCAGGCGAATGAAAGCGCTTATAGATAAACTCCTGGAATTCTCGAGGGTCAGAACAGTACAAAGAAAATGGAAAGAAATCGATATTAATCAGTTGATTGAAAACATCATTGACGATTTTGGAATGACACTCCATGATAAAAATACCCGGATTAAATATAATAATCTGCCTGTTATTGTTTCAGATGAATCCCTTGTAAGCAGAATTTTCTCTAACCTGATCTCCAATGCTTTAAAATACAGCAGAGATAATATTCCTGAAATAAATATCTCGGCTGAAGAAAATGCAAAGGAGTGGATCTTCTCAATTGCCGATAACGGAATAGGGATCAAAAAAGAATACTTTGAAAAAATATTTTTGATGTTCCAGAGGCTGCACGGAAAGACAGAATATCCCGGAATGGGAATGGGACTCGCAATCTGTAAAAGAATTGTCGATACACTCGGAGGTAGGATATGGCTCGAGTCTCAGCCTGACCTGGGGACATCCTTTTATTTTACAATACCTAAAAAAGGAGTGTGATTATGTCGATGGAAGTGTTCCGCCCTGTAGAAATACTCTTAGTGGAGGATAATCCGGGTGATGTACTGCTGATCCGGGAATCATTAAAGGAAAATAAATTCCTTACCGAATTGACCGTTATAAATGACGGAGAACAGGCGGTCAATTACCTCCGAAAGAAAAACGAATACTCAGATGCTGTCACCCCTGATATTATACTGCTTGATTTGAACTTACCCAAAAAGGACGGCCGTGAAGTCCTGATGGAGATTAAGCAGGATGAACAGCTGAGAACAATACCGGTTGTTGTTTTGACCTCCTCTACCGCCGAGGAAGATATTTTGAAAAGCTATGAAAACCATGCAAATTGTTTTATTACCAAACCTGTGGATCTTGATAATTTTATTAAAGTTATTAAATCGATAAAAAATTTCTGGTTCACCATAGTTAAGCTTCCAACTCAATGAGGGAACAAATGATTGTTAAAGAGAAAACAGCAGAAATATCTGTAATGCTGATTGAAGATAATCCGGGAGACCAGCTGCTTATCAGGGAACACCTGGATGATTTAGAATCAACAGCTTACAGGCTGACAACCTGTTCAAATATGGCTGACGCTCTGGCAACATTGAAAAAGGATAATTTTGATGTTATCATTCTTGATCCGGGATTGCCAGACAGCAGCGGACTTAATTCTCTCATATCTGTACACAGTAAAAATGACCAAATACCTATTATTGTACTTACAATAAACGATTCCGATACAATGGGATTGAAAGCGATCCAGAATGGGGCCCAGGATTTTTTGAATAAGAATGAACTCATGGTGCAGAATCTGAACAAATCAATAATGTATGCAATAAACAGGAAAATGCTGGAGCAGAATCTCACCCGGTCACTCAGGATGTATGAAAGTACTTTTGAGCAGGCTGTAGTCGGATTCGCACATTTATCTACTTCTTTATCTTTTACAAGAGTTAATCATAAGTTTTGCGATATACTGGGCTATACCAGGGATGAATTACTGGGAAAATCAATAAATGTAGTAACGCATCCTGACGACCTTGAGACTGATCTTAAACATTTTGATAAATTAATTTCAGAGAAAATTAAAAATTATACACTTGAAAAAAGGTTTATCAGGAAAGACGGATCGGTTGTCTGGACAAATATAACAAGAACCGCCATCTTAAACTCAGCTAAAGAAATCGAATATTTCTTTACTACCCTGGAAGATATTACAGAACGAAAATCCCTCCTCACTGAACTGCAAAAACAGAAAGTCCTGCTTGAGAATATCTTTGACATTCTTCCGGTTGGAGTTTGTATTATAAACAGCGAGGGAAATCTTCTCAGCAATAATAAAAAATTCGAGGAAATCTGGGTTGGGTCCGAATACAGGAATCTTAGCGATCATAAAAAATACCATGCCTGGAAGATCGATACCGGCAAGGAAGTTATGGCAGAAGACTGGGCAAGCTACAGGGCGCTAAAGTATAATGAAATCACTGTGGGAGAAATATATAAAAATTGAGTGTTTTGACGGTTCACAGAAAGTAATATTGAATTCAGCTATCCCCCTTGTTATCAAGGATAAGGTCATTGCTGCTTTAAGTGTGATTGAGGATATAACGAGACTCGCAGAAACTGAAAATGAGCTTAAAAAACTGTTAATTGAAAAGGATATGCTAATAAAAGAATCAAACCACAGGATTAAAAACAATCTTCAGCTTATGTCGAGCCTGCTAAATCTCCAGGCCGCAAATTCAGAGGATATCTATGTGAAAGAGATTCTCAATGATAGTATGAGCAGGATAGCCTCCGTTTCAGTCCTACATGACTATTTATACCGTTCTGCCAACATCAACATGGTCAATATCCAGTTATATATCTTTAAGGTTACAGAACATATCAGGAAAATCCTTCTTTCAAAATCTGATAAAATTAAAATTATACGGAATATAGATGTTTTTGAAGTAAACTCCGGTCTTGCAATTGCACTCGGTCTTGTACTGAGTGAGCTTGTCACAAACGCAGTCAAATATGCTTTTCGGAACAGAAAAGAAGGAACGATTAAAATTGAATTAAAAAAACAGGATGGAAACATTCATTTGAAGATTAGTGATAATGGGACCGGGATAAAGCAAAAAATCGACCTTAAGGCTGCACCTTCCCTCGGACTACAGATCGTGTATTCGTTGGTTGCACAGTATCACGGAAGTATTGATTATAAAGTTGATAAAGGCACTGAATTTGTCATAATTCTGCCTCTGAAATAAGTTCAATTTGCAGACGCTTTTTATGCGAGCTTCCATAGAATAAACCTGTACCACAAAATGGCAGACTACTTGGTATCCGTCTGTTTACAGCCTGTCATCGGTCTTTTATCCGCTTTTTGCTCAAAATGAGACAGTGCGAAAAACAACCAATAACGCAATTTTCAGTTGTAGAAATAATCAGCAGGGTGACAAAATGTCACACTTATTCCTTTACCCCACCCAGCATTATCCCTTTTATGTAATAGCGCTGAAGAACAAGAAAAACTACCACGACAGGTATGATTGTGATTACAGATCCTGCCATCATAAGTTCGGGATCTTTAGTATGTTCGAGCATCAGGCTCGATAGTGCAACAGGAAGAGTATACATAGAATCATCTGTCAATGCGATCAGCGGCCATAGAAAGTCATTCCAGGTTCCGAGAAATGTAATTATTCCGAGAGTTACAAGTACCGGTATCGCAAGGGGAAGGATTATTCTTCTGTATACCTGAAAATCTGTAGCACCATCCATTTTGGCTGCTTCAATGAGACTATCCGGAATTGCCATGCAATGCTGCCTGATTAGAAAGATTCCGAAAATGTTTGCCAGTCCCGTTACTAATATCGCCATATAGGTATTTATCAGTCCAACCGACTTTAACATAAGGAATAAGGGAAGCATCGTAACCTGGCTGGGGACGATCATGTTAACCAGAAGCAGGTTGAACAGTCTGCTTTTTCCGGCAAACCTGTATTTGGCAAAAGCATAGCCTGCCATTGAATTAAAGAACAAAGAAAAAACTGTAACCATCGTTGAAAGGATGATGCTGTTCAGAAAGCTCCTGGCCACACTCAGCCTGGTGAGGAGGTGAACATACTGATCGAGCACAATATGAGCCGGGAAAAATACGGGCGGATACACGCTTGCCTCCCCGTCAGGCATAAACGAGGCAGATACCATCCATATGAACGGCACCAGCGTTAATATGGAAGTGATAGCAAGAAAAATGTATAGGGATATTTTTTTCATATTCTATGTCAAATGACTTTTCTGCAGTTTGAACTGCAGGATTGTTACAATTAATATTATAAAAAACAATACGAATGAAATGGAAGCGGAATAACCCATATTCCACCACCGGAAGCCTTCCTGGTACATATAGCCTACAATGCTCAGCGTCTTATTTAAAGGACCTCCCTGGGTCATTATATATGGTTCAGCAAAGAGCTGGAAGAATCCTACTATTGTAATGATACTTACGAAAAGTGTAGTCGGTGCAAGCATTGGAATTGTAATAGCTTTGAACTTTTCCCAGGCGTTAGCGCCTTCAAGAGACGCAGCCTCATAAAGGTCCTCGGGAATATTCTGTAGTCCGGCAATAAAAATTATCATATTATATCCGAAAGTTTTCCAGACCGACATTAAAACTATAGCGGGCATGGCCGTAGACGGGTTTCCAAGCCAATCGATCGGGTTTATTCCGAACCATCCGAGGAAATAGTTTAATATTCCAAACTTCGGATGATAAATAAATCTCCAGACGATGGCTACCGCAACAAGCGTTGTGATATATGGAATAAAATAACTCAAACGGAAAAAGCCTTTATACTTTATGAGTTTTGAATTAAGAAGCATTGCTGCAGCAAGTGAAACAGAGATTGAAAGAGGTGTTGCAAGAATAACATAATAAATCGTATTCTGAAGCGACTGCCAGAACAACGGATCTCCGAAAAGCTGAACATAATTCCTGAACCCGATAAACCTGACGCTATCATAACTCGCGAGAGCGTAGATGTCAAAATCCGTAAAGCTCATCACGAACGCGGCAATCACCGGGATGAAGAAAAAAATAAGTATAGCGGTCACCGCCGGGGCAAGGAATAAATATGCCGCCTTAGACGAATAAGAAAACGAATTCTTTTTTTTCACTTCTTCCTTCTAACTTTTTCCTTTTTACTTTTTACTTTTTCCTTGACAACAGCCATCTCCGCTTCTCCAATATCTTATCCACATCCTTATCAAGGTTTTTCACCGCATCATCAACTGTCATCCCGCCCCGTACAACCAGTTCGGCATACTGCTGAACTTTTGCAAATGCAATCTGTTCCCATTCAGGTACTTTCGGTGTGGCAACCACATTCTCAAACTGCAGTCTGAACGCCTTCATATATTTATTATTTGCAAGCGAGGTATCCTCCCATGCTTGTTTAACCGCCGGAAGGTTATACAGCAGATGATAAAACTCAAGTTGTGTTGACGTTTCAGACAGGAACTCTATAAACTTCCAGGCTAACTGCTTATGTTCACAGTCCTTAAATATCACCAGGCTCGATCCGCCGGCCAGAGAAACACCAGGGTAATGATCACCCTTCTTTGAAGGCATCGGTGCGGTTGACCATTTGTCAGCCAGATCCCCGGTCATCCATTTTTTGAACTCATTTATATTCCAGGGCCCGCTTATGTAAATGGAAAAATATTCCTCAACAAAAGCCTGGTATACATTTGTAACCTGAGAAAATCCAATAGGAGCCAGTTTTTCCTTGTGAAATTTTGTCAGATACCGGAATGCTTCTTTAAAGTTCTCTGATTCAAAGTCTCCTCTTGAATTATTTTCTTTCAGGAGCTTGGCATTATTTTCCAGGGCGAACATAATGAAGGGATTCCATTCATTTGTCGGAAGGTAGATTGCATATTTATCCTGACCGGGATGAAGTGCTTTTATCTTTTTACAGAGGTCATATAGTTCAGCCCAAGACCTTGGCGGCTCATCGTACCCTGCCTTTTTAAATACATCGGTACGGTAAAACATCAGTCGCGTATCTATGTACCACGGAATTCCGTACACCACTGAATCCAGTACATTAGTGTCCCATATTCCCTCAAAATAATTTTCCTTGTTTATAAAAGATGACTGCGCAATGAAATTGTCAAGATTGATAATGGCATCAAGAGATGCAAACTGGGGAACCCAGGTATTACCGAGCTGGCAGATATCGGGAGTATTATCGCTTGCAAAAGCAGTGACAAGTTTTTCCTGGGCTGCATTCCATGGAATCTGCTGTACATCTATTTTTATTCCGGGATTGCGCTTCTGGAATTCAGGGACGAGCTTTGTAACATATTCAGCCTCAGTACCCATCGCCCAGAACTTTAGAGTTGTTGTGCTGTCTTTTTTATCTGCACAGCCTGAAGCTGTTAAGATCAGGATAAGGAGGAACTGAACCAAAAAATATTTAACATGGTGAATTTTCATACTTTATTCACAACTTCTATTTCATAGTTATTTGTGGATAATACCTTTTCATCCTGCTTCAGTTCAAAATCCAGACTGTACTTTCCTGTTTTTATCTTTTCAGGAAGTATGATGTCGTTGTCTTCCCAGAAGTGAAAAATAACAGAATCTTCACCAATAGATTTAACGGGAATGTTGTATATGATCTTATCTCCAATTGAAATAATTAATCTGCAAAGATTATACGGCCTGTGAAAGTCATTTATGATCCAGTAGTCAGCTTTAAGTTTCTGACCGGCGAAATATTTTTTCTGCCTGACATTAACTGAAATATATAAAGGCTGAAAGGCTTTTTGAAGGGTGAAGTATCCTTTTTTCTTTTCTCCAAAATAGTCCACAACCGACCAGGTTATTGATGGCCAGCAATCGATGAACATAAATTGAAATATTCCGGTTATATCTTTGTTCTTTGCACGACGGTAAAAATCAATCGCTGTCTTCAGGAGGTCCGACTGGTATTCCTGTGAATTATTAATGAATTCCTTCACATTCTTTCCACGGTCGACTTCAGCTACATTGAATGTCTGCTCATATTGAAAATCATGATAGGCCCAGCTTTGTCCTGCGGGGTTTTCAAGGTCTTTGCGCGGGATTATCTTTTTTAGTGATTTTAATTCGGGTAACGACTGCGCACCAAACTCAGTTACCAGGGGACCCATAGGCTTAGCTGCAAAGTGTTCCTTATTCCCCCAGTACCATCCGTCATAGGGATGCTCCCCGTAATTGGAGGCCATTCTTATTATCCTGCTGCTGTCGGTGCTTTTTACAGCCTCATATAATAACGGATCAAGGGTTTCTATTTGTTTACCGGGTTCATTGTGACAGCACCAGAAAACAATGGAGGGATGATTATAATGAAGATTTACCATATCTTTAATCTGTGAAACCGCATTTGCCGTAAATTCCATTGATTCATCGTAGGTCCACTGAAGTGAAAAATCCTGCCATACAAGTATTCCCTGCCTGTCGCATTCATCGTAATATTCAGAACGGTTGATATGAGCGTGAATTCTTATGATATTTATATTCGCTTCTTTTAATAGTTTGACCTGTTCCTGTATTTTCTGTACGTTCAATTCAGATAAAAACTGCGTGGGAATTACGTTTGTCCCTCTCAGGAAGAGCCTCTTCCCGTTCAGAAAAAATTCATTTTTATTATTAAGCCGAACCTCCCGGATCCCAAAGGCCACATTCTCAATGCTGAAACTTTCGCCTTCTATGTTCATCCTGTACAGGTTTGGTTCGCCAAGATCCCGGCACCACCATAACTCTGGGTCATTTATTTCAAAGGAGAGATTTATTTCACCTTTGTCTCCCTGTAGCTCAACATCTTTCTTGAACTTTAACTTTTTCCCTTTCGGAGTAATCAGGATGATCTCAATCTTTTCCGTTCGCGGATCTCCGGATTTCCTGTAAAAGGGAATTGAAACATCCGCCTCTGTGCTGTTCCTGCTGCCATTTATCTTAGTTGATATACGTGGATGCCTGGTAAAAATACGGTTTACAGAGCGGAGCACAACGTCATTCCAGATTCCGCCTGTATTCTGATCCTGACCGTTTTCATAACTCCACGCGCCGGGTCTGCAGTCGTGATGATTAAAAATTCCCTTAATAAGCTTTTTCCTGTGCGGCCAGACTGTCCCGGGTTCTTCAAACGGCGAGGTTACTTTAACAACAAGCAGGTTGTTTGATTTCAATGAGGAAGTAACATCGAAATAAAACGGCTGGAAGTAACCCTCGTGTGTTCCCAGGTAAGTATCATTCAGCCAGACATCGGCAAAATAATCCACACTTCCGAACTCCAGTATATTCAGATCTCCGGGCAGATTGGATTTAAAGGACTTTATAAACCACACGGTTCCTGAAAAATTATGGAGTCCCGCCAGTTCCCAGTTAACCGGAAGCTGCATCTTTTTCGTTTTCTTCCGCTTTATTTTTTCTTTAACCTGGTCATATGAAAGCTGACCATCACTGTCGGCCAGATACTCCCAACGGCCATTCAACGATATTTTCTTTTCCTGATTTCTCATTTATTTTTTTCACCCAGCTTATGTTCAAGCAGCCATTTATACAATTCTTCGTTGTTGTATGTTTTCGTCCAGGCATTATGATTTGCCTCCGGATATACAGTAAACTTAACATTATTTCCGCAGGCTTTTAATGCTTTTACCATCCTTACAGATTCGTCAAGAGGAACCACATCATCCATCGCTCCATGAAAAACCCATATCGGAAGATTCTTTAGTTTGCAGGCATCAAGGTAAGCAGATCCTGTTCTCCCGCAAACAGTAGCTGCTGCAGCAAATCGGTATGGTTCATACATGATAAGCTTCCACGTTCCTTCACCGCCCATACTTAATCCTGTAACATAAACTCTATTGGTATCCACCCGATAATCCTTCTCAATTTCATTAAGGAGCATAGAGAGTTCCATCGGATCCCACCTTTGTCCCAAAGGACATTGAGGTGAAACCAGTATGAACGGAAAGTCCTTCCCCTGTTCAACGAGCATAGGAGGACCATTCCTTTTTACCGATTCAAGGTCATCTCCCCTCTCTCCTGATCCATGAAGAAAGAGCACAAGCGGCCATAAGTCATCATCATCATCATAACCATCTGGTAGATAAAGGAGATATTTAAGCGAAACTTTCAGAGTTACTTCTTTCTCAAATTTTCCCGGGATCTGCTTTGATGAATCTGCCTGGGCAAAAAGCATAGCTGCCGGGAATAAAAATAAAAAACCTGATATAAGTAATAGTTTTTTCATCTGATTTTCTCTTAAAAGGACATTTCAACTTCCGCAGGAAATGTGTTTATATGTATATTTTTTTATATCAAAAGTATTTACAGAATTTCCGTTTACCGTTACAGCAGATGGAACTTTATCAATAAAAATGTTCTTAAAGATTATCCCGCCGGGAGGAAGAGAAATATCTCCGCTAAGTTTTATCTTATATGTATTACCCGACTTTCTTACGGAATATGATATTTCCCCGTAATATGTCGGAAGGTTTTCAATCGACATACCCTGCGGAGAATCAACCCAGTCCTTATATAGAGCAGCGCCCAAAACAAGAGATGAATCATATTCTCTTTCATACACGAACATAGAGCGGACAGAATTTATAAAGTCCGATCCGACCCATGTATGAGGCATATCCCCGATATAACCGGGATGTCTTTCCTTATGCCATACAACTTCAGCCCATTCATTCCAGCTTTCAGGCTTCTGATCCTTCAAAAAGTAATTAATCAGCTGATGTGCTCTGTCAGGCTCGTCCAGGAGGATAAATGATCCTATCAGCCGGTTTTCGTAGGGAGTGTATGCGGTCCATTTAATCTTATTATCTCTTCTGTTTTTGAAAAATTCATAATATTTGTCAAATGTATTCTCTGCATAGGGTTCAGGGAGATTGGGAAGTTCATTGCAGGGCGATATGGCTATAGTCGTTGACGTTGCATCGAAATCACCCAGTTCAACACAACCGGGAATATAGTCAATGTTACTCATCTTTATGGCAAGATCGAGCGAGTTGTAAAGGTTGACTTTGAAAGTGTCTCTCATCCTTTTAATTTTTTCATAATTTTCATTTTCACCAAGTATACGTTCTATCTCAGCCGCGTCTTTCAGACCTTTCATCGTGAAAAAATCGTCCCAGTAGGAATGCATAGGTTTTGCCGAATAACCTTCGTGACTAATAGATTCAGGCATTATCCCGTAATAGGCACGTACGCTGTCATTCCCGTTCTTAAAGTGATCCGTTGAACGCTGAGATATTAGGGTATCCATATAGTCTACCGCCTTTAATACATGGCTGTTCATATCCTTCAGGAACACTGTATCCTTCGTGAAATTGAAATATTCTTTTATAAGGTAAATGAATTCACCGTGACTGTCATTTTCCGGGACCGGATCAGGACCTCTCACATCCACCACGCAGGGAACTTTTCCGTTTTCATACTGATGGGCAGCATACCACTTAATAAAATCCTTAACCTCTTTAACTATACCTGATTTTAATAAAGCAGAAGAGGTTAATGCACCATCCCTGATCCAGGATCTTTCATATGACCTGGAACCCGGCTGAATACCTGCACTGTCCCTGTTGATTAAAATGTAAGCAAGATTCGTTTTCCAGGTATCTACTATCCTGCTTCCTGATTCAGGAAGATTAAATTTAATATGGTCAACCTTTGAGGCCCAGAACGCGATGCTCTCATTAAGTTTTTTCCCGACTGTACCTTCATCTAAACCTGCAGGGACACTCCTCCCGTAAAAAGGAACAGCAAGATAAATGGTTTTACTTTTGCCGGGACCAAGATCAAACGAATAACTAAGAACCCCGCTGGCAGATTTTCTTTTATCAGTAACCAAATGGTTCGAAGGAATTTTCCCTTCCGATAAATAATAAGTTACATCTCCTTCATCAAATGATGCGGCACCGAAATCATCGGCCGGGGTTACAGGGATAATAACCTTGTCATCATTTACATATACTCTTCCATCCCGGTATTTAATGGAATCAATTTCTGCTGTTCCCCCGGTTATGTTGAGCCACTGGTAATAAGGATTCACCTGGAACGGTCTTACTGTGAGATAAAGGTGCCCCTTACGATTTTCAGCTGTGTTGTTAGCTATAGCGTACTTAAGGTAAAGCACAGAACTTTTATTTGCCTCACCATATGCGAAGGCTTCAGTATTAAGTTTAAGATCATTATAGTTCCATTCAACAGAGGGAACAGGAAGATAAGCATCGTATAATGACCGGTTTTCTTTGACATTACTCCAGGTGATAAATTTTCCGTCAACCGAAAGAAAAGGTTCAATTGAAAAATGTTTTTTATCAACTTCCGCCATCCCGTCTTCATTAAGGAGGGCTTCCTTCCTGTCATTATTCACACCTACTATCGTCCAGAATGTCCCTTCTTCCCCGAGGTACCGCGGATAATACCCTGCCGGATAATCCTTGGCAATATTAATAAAGAACCGGTTCAGGTCATCCGAATACTCAGTATTCTTAACAGAAATCCCTTTGATTCCATACCCTCTGCCTTGGCTGCTCTTAAGCAGATCTATTTTAATTTTTTCCGCATCATCTTCCTTCAAACGGATGTAGCTTGTATTTCCTGCCTCCCGTTTTACAGAGTAGACTTTCTCCCAGTTATCATCCTTCCCCGAAAGATAGACTTCAAATTCCTTAGCGTAGTCGGTACTGTCCCAGTTAATTACAACAGCTCCGAATTCCCTCCTCCTCTGAAGATCAAGGATGATATCCTGTTTTTCATCAGTACTGCTTTTCCACTCAGTAGAAGGATTATTATCAGTTAGGTTCCGGGTTGTAAAGTTTTCTCCTGCTGTTGAAGAAGCTTCTACTGCCGGTAAGATGGGAGTATTGTCTTCAGGAGGAAGTTTTTCGAGTTTCAGATCATCTATCAGAATTGAACCTTTCCCGCCGACGTATGATGAGATTGTGAATTCCAGCCTGTCGCTTCTTTTCAGTTCTTTATCTTCGGCGGGTCCCCAGGCAAAGCTTATATGCTTCTTTTTGATTTTTATCTTTGTCCATTCAGAGGGAAAATCATAATTCCTGTTTATCATCCACCAGACATTCTGTCCTGTGCTGTCGAGCAGCTTAAACTCAAGGTTATTGGCAGGCGATTCCGCTTTAAAATAAAATGTGAACTGGTAATTTTCGGGGAGTTCAAGGGGAATAATTTTTTGAATACCGCCGTATCCTGTTCCTTTTGTGAAATTATAATCAAACCTGATGGCTTTACCGGTATGACCTTCTGCAAGACTAACATTTGTTTCCACCCCATCTGATTTATAAACCTTCCAGTCATCTATTGATTCAAAATCATCAAGCAACTGCTGGGGGTAAAGATTAAGTACAGGAATCAATACAGGAATCAATACAAGAATCAGAACCAGTGGTTGTCTCAAATATATCATCCCTAATTTATTTCGGGATTTCATACTCGCGATGAGAATAATTTGACTGAGTCTAGTAAACATTAGATTTCCTTACTTGCACTTTACGATACCCGGATGCATTCTTAATGTCCCGGTTTCCTTTTATCAGCTCTCCAGAAGATATCCTCGTGAAGAGGGATCTGCATACCGTTGGTAGCTTCAAGCCAGGCATAAACTCTCCTGTTAAGGTCTTTAATTAATTCCTGGTGCTTTGGATTTTTAATAAGGTTATGTTTTTCCTCAGGATCATTTTCGATGTCATACAGCTCATCAATATCCCAGATACCGTGGAATGTCATATATTTATATTTATTTGTTCTCACTCCAAAGACTGTCGGGGTATGCGGGAAAGGTCTTTCCCAGAAGTATTCATAAAACACCCTGTCGCGCCAGTCGGATTCTTCACCTTTTAACTGGGGAAGAAACGATCTTCCATCCATATCATCGGGTGTTTTTATTCCTGCAAGCTCAAGGATAGTGGGGGCTATATCGATATTCTGAATAAGATCAGGAATTCTAGTTGAAGGAGAAATTAGTCCCGGAGCATAAGCAAGCAGCGGGACGCGCATCGATTCCTCGTACATCTGCCGTTTATCTATTAGTCCGTGTTCCCCCAGCGAGAACCCGTTATCGCTCATATAAAAGACGATAGTATTTTTATCCAGACCTGTCTCTTTCAAAGCATCAAGCACGCCGCCGATGCCCTCATCAAGAGCCAGGATTGTTTCGCAGTATTTTTTATAAAACTCATCGAACTCCATCTGACCATGGTACATATACTCAACCCCATGCCAGCCGTATCTTTGAGCCTTTACCCACCGCGGTTTATCGTCATAATTTTCTTTTGTGTCAGCCATGGTATCAGGGTAATCGATTTTAACATTATCAAACTTTCCTTTATGACGTTCCGCGGGTTCAAACATTGCATGCACCGCTTTATGAGAAAGGTACAGGAAGAACGGTTTTCTTTCGGTATCAGATGACCGGCTTTTCTCATTAATATAATTCACTGCATATTCAGTAAGGATATCGGTTATATAACCCTTTCTCTGGACGTGTTCACCGTCCTCATTCATCAGGGGATCATAATAAACTCCCTGCCCCTTAAAACTTATCCACTTATCGAAACCTTTCCTCGGTTCATCGCTCTCATTCCCCATGTGCCACTTACCCATAAACGCTGTTTCGTAGCCGGTCTGCTGAAGATACTGGGGGAAGAAGATATTGCTTGCCGGAACCGGGGAATCGTTGTCAACAACACCATGCCTGTGCGAGTACATTCCTGTTAGTATGGAGGCACGGCTTGGAGAGCATAATGAGGTTGTAACAAATGCATTCTGAAGATGAGCCCCTTCTTTAGCCATCCTGTCGAGGTTCGGTGTTTTAAGGAATTCCGGTTTACCCATAAAACTCATAAAGTCATACCGATGATCATCGCTAAGTATATAGATGATGTTGGGAGTACCGGCACCGGGAATTCTTTCTATGCGCCTCTCTTTATTTGATGCGGGGAATGAGAAATTTCCCGAGGCCACGAATGGAAGTGCCGCTGCTGTTAGTCCTGCCTTCTCAATAAATTTTCTTCTGCTGTAACCCTTTCCTTTTTCTTTCATAATGAGAACCTTATCTTATGATTCCTAAAACTCTTTCCTGCTGCCGAAACGGCCGGGTCCGGTTTATCAGACTGCAGCCTCTTCAGTCACTCCTTTTCATCAGTTACTTCAAATGATGCCGACAAAAGATCAACTGAATTACCCCCGATATACACTGTAAAAGTTCCCGATTCCACAACAGGCTTCATATTTATATCAGGGAATGAAAGCATACCAGGATTTATTTCGAATTCAACCTTTTTTGTTTCGCCCGGCAGGATCTTCAGTTTATTAAAGCCTTTGAGTTCTTTGACCGGTCTTGTAATACTTGCATAATCATCCCTTATATATAACTGGACGACCTCTTCACCGGTATAATTTCCCGTGTTCTTAACATTCACTGAAACTTTAACTGATTCGTCTTTCTTAATCCTTTTTTTTGATACTTCAAGATTATTATAGCTGAAGGTCGTGTAGCTTAAACCGTATCCGAAAGGATAAAGAGGCGTGTTGGGAGAATCGGTATACTTTGATGTATATTTATCCTCTTCGTCAAAAGGTCTGCCTGTGCTCTTCATGTAATAGTAAAGCGGTATTTGTCCCGTCGACCTCGGAAAAGTAATTGGTAGTTTCCCGGAGGGATTATAATCTCCTAAGATAACCTGTGCAATTGCATTGCCCGCCTGACTCCCTAAATACCATGTTTCAAGGACGGCGGAGGCATTTTTCGATATCCGGTTAATTGTGAGGGGTCTTCCGTTCATTAGAACAACAACAACAGGTTTTCCGGTCGCCTCAATCCTGTTTAGAAGTTCCTGCTGAACTCCGGGGATATTAAGATTTGTTTTACTTTCTGCCTCCCCGCCCATCCCCCTTGATTCACCCGCTGTAACAATAACTATATCAGCCTTTTCTGCGGCTGCAATGGCAGCATTAAATTCCGTAAAGTCGGAGTCATTAACATTGCACCCTTTCACAAAATCTATCATGGTATTTTTATTTACCGTGTTCTTTAGTCCCTGCAGAACACTTACAATATTTTCAGGCTTATATCCACCCGCCCATGGTCCTGCGGGATCATCATTATTATCAGCAAAGGGACCTATAAGAGCTATCCTTTTTACTCCCCGGCTTACTGGAAGTATATTATTGTCATTTTTAAGTAGAACTATAGATTCCTTTGCAAGCTGAAGTGCGATGCTGTCTTTATAACTTTTACTGAGATTGTTTTTAGTGAAATAAGAGATATCAGTATAAGGGTTATCAAATAATCCCAGCCTGAACTTCATCCTCAGAACATTCCTGACAGAGTTGTCAATGTCTTTTTGGGAAATTTTTCCCTCTTCCACAAGATTTTTAAGATTGGGCGCGTAGGGATTTCCGTCAATTGAGTCGCCAACCATATCAATGTCAACACCCGCTTTGAAACCTTTAAGAGCTGCTTCTTTCATATCTCTTGCAAAACGGTGCCGTACAAGGTCCCCCACCGCATTATAATCACTGATAACCACACCGTCCCACTTCCATTCATCCCTTAGAATTTCAGTTAAAATAAAATGATTCGCAGAAGCCGGGATCCCATTAAGATCATTGAAGGCACTCATTATTGATGCCGCACCTCTTTCTACTGCCGCATGAAAGGGAGGCAGGTATACTTCCCGGAGGGTTCTTACGGAAATATCAACTGTGTTGTAATCCCTCCCGGCTTCCGCCCCTCCGTATGCGGCGTAGTGTTTGGGACAGGCGGCAAGGCTGGTTCTGTTATAAAGACTTTCACCCTGGAATCCCTCAACCCTGGCCGCGGCAAAAACACTTCCCAGATATGGATCTTCACCCGATCCCTCCACTACCCTTCCCCAACGGGGATCGCGTGCGATATCTACCATGGGAGCATAGGTCCATCTTGTTCCCTGTGATGCTGATTCAAAAGCTGAGATGCTGCAGGATTCTTTTACAAGTTCAGGATTCCAGCTGGAAGTCCCGGCAAGAGGTACGGGAAAGGTTGTGTAGTAACCATGGATAATGTCGTTCGCAAATATTAAAGGTATGCCTAACCTTGTTTCTTCCACTGCGATCCTCTGTATCCTGTTGCATTCTGAGGGTCCTCTGAGTCCTATAAGCACAGACCCGATCTGTTCATTCCTGATAAGTTCTTCTTTTGCCGGGTCCATACCCACAATTTGAACCAGCTGACCTATTTTTTCATCGAGCGTCATTTTTACGATAATACTGTCGATTCTTTTTTCGATATAATCATCCGGATTATCGGGATTAAAGCGCCCCGAAAACGAGATTAGTCCTGCGAATAGTATAAGAGGAAGAAGTAGAATTTTTCTCATGAAGTATTATTTATTGTATTTTATTCTAATTACGATTGTTATTCTGAACTTCAGAAACAAGTTTCGCCAATTCGCTAATTCGCTAATTTCACTAAATTCGTCTCCATAACATTTGAGGCCGGTCTTTTATTTACAAGTTCGTCTGCCATAAATTTCATATAAGGTTCAATATGAATGAAGAATCTTTTGTATCCTGCACAGAGAAAATTTAATCCATCTTCACCGTCGGGTGTCTTAATAAATCGGTGCTTGGGACATTCGCCATTGCACGCATACCTTACTTCACAGTCAAGGCAGTACCGGGGAAGACTGGTTTTCTTATCCAGACCAAACTCAACCTGCTGCCGGGAAAAAACCAATGACTCCAGCGGACTTTCCATTATGTTACCCAGCTTATTTTCGGGATATACATAGTGATCACAGGAATAAACATCACCATTATGCTCAATTGCCAGTGCTTTGCCGCAGGTTTCCTTGAATACACAAAGACTTTGCTGAATACCGAGCTGACTTTCAAGGGCCACATCAAAGATCTGGATGAAATATCTGCCCACATCCTTTTTCACCCATTCATCGAAAATCTCACATAGAAAATTGCCGTACTGTAAAGGTTCAACAGACCAGCCGGTTACGTGCGATTCTCCATTATAGGCGGGTGAGACTAATTGCAATTCTTCCGGGGAATTGGTCCGTTCAACTACAGGAATAAACTGCATATATACGCTGCCTGCCTCTTTCAGAAAATTATATACTTCAAGCGGGTGATAAGAGTTCTCTTTATTCACTACTGTAAGCGTATTAAATTCTACGTGATGTTTTTTCAGGAATTCAATACCGCGCATTACTCTATTAAAAGTCGGCTGACCGCCTTTTAATACCCGATATTTATTATGCAGATGTGCAGGACCGTCGATTGAAATCCCGACTAAAAAATTATTCTCTGAAAAGAAGCTGCACCATTCATCATCGAGAATTACACCGTTTGTCTGAAAGCCGTTCTCAATTCTTTTTCCGTCCGCGTATTTCCTTTGAAGCCTGATAACCTCTTTGAAATAATCTACTCCGAGTAACGTAGGTTCTCCTCCCTGCCATACAAAGCTTACAGTTTCGACTTCCTGCCCTTCAATTTTCTGCCTGATAAATTGTTCAAGCACATCGTGTGACATAGTAAAGTCTTTGTTTCCGGGATAAAGCTTTTCCTTCTCAAGGTAAAAGCAATAGCTGCAGTCGAGATTACATATCGGCCCTGCTGGCTTCGCCATCACCTGAAAGTATTTAGGCTCATTCATCATTTTACTTTTCTGTCTCATAAGTTATACACCACCCAACCATACAGCCATTAAACAATTTAACCATTCAACTACACCCTTAAATTCCCGTAATTTTGCAATTTGTAATCTCTCAATCCCTAAATCCCAATCTCTCCAGTCCCTGCTGTATTACCGTGTCTTTCATTGAATATTTCCAGATTAATCCTGTCCTGTAATTTTCGATCATAATTATGATGGGACCTTCATCGAGTCCCAGGTAATCCTTATCAAACCAGTTAACTGTAAGATTAAATGCATCTTTAAAGCCGTACTTTCCCCACAAGCCTTTGTGGCCGTATTCATCATAAAGATATTTTAGCGTGGGAATACAGACTTCCGGGGCAAATGGCATTGAGCCGGCCGCTGCTTCAGGAGTTATTGTTCCGTCCTCGGCAATGGTGAGTCCAGGTCCGCTGGCTCCTCTCCCGGCATACCCATGAAATTTTTTTCCTTTCATCTCAAAATCACCGGGGCCGTCGCACGCGCTGATACCCCAGGTGAGGGAATCGTAGCCTTCCCATCCTTCGGGATTCTGAATGCAGTACATCCGGTTAACAAAGGTAGCTCTTCTCGAATTTTCAAAGTAATCTATTCCTTTTTCTCTCATATATTTATCAGGAAGATCTTTCAGATCGACAAACATCTGGCTGAACTGGTGTCCGAAGAGAGGCGGAAAGATTACGTGAGGCAGACCTTCATAAGGTTCCTGCCAGTTATAGCCTGAAAGCCACACATCGTAAGCTTTCATTGGTTCCGTCAGGTTAGTTCCTGCCGCAAGGATATACAGGTAAAGGGCTTCTGTATAACCGAACCAGCCAAAATCACCAAGCCCTCTTTCAGGATCATACCCCATAGAGATTAAACCGATATGGTTATCAACCCTTGATTTTTTTATTACCGTCCAGTCCCAATCAACCCTGTTTGTAAGCTTATTACCTAGCTCACGGATCTCTTTTTCTGTCTCATTATCACAGTCATAATACTGCACAGCAAATCGGATTCCTGCCAGGAGCCAGGCTGTATCGATGGTAGAGAGTTCACAATTCCATTCACGCCTGCCGGTATCCATTTTAAGAAAGTGATAATAAAATCCTTTATACCCGGTTGCATCAGGCTGTGTGCTCTGTTCCGAGTTCAACAGGAATTTTTCCAGGTTTAGTGTAAGCTGTGCGGCTTTCTCCCTGGAAATCCAATTGTGTTCGGCCCCGATGGCCCACGCGGCAACTCCCCAGCCCGAAGCCGCTGTTGTTGCAGGTGAATCTTCCGTGCTGCGGTCCTTTACTAAACCGTTCTGTGGGTTAATTTCATTTATAAAATAAAGGAAGGAACGGTATTGAAGGGTATCAAGAAAGCTGCTTTCCTCTTCTGAAGGAACGTATTGTGAAAAAAGAAACTGGCTGCTTATTATGAAAAGAATAAAAAGTAATTTTTTCATATCTGCCCGGGGTTTGTTTTTCAATGCACCGGGATAAATCTCCGGTGCTAACCTTTATTTCAGGAGGCACATTTTACGGAAAATCGTCTTTCCTCCTGCCTTTAGGACGTATAAATATATACCGCTGGAGAGACCTCTGCCGTCAAAAACTACGCTGTAATCTCCAGGGGATTTTTCCTCACTTAAAAGAGTTTTTATTTCGTTTCCGAGGATATCGTAAACCTTTAAAGTCACCGGTCCTGATTCCGCAATATGGAATTTTATATGCGTTGCAGGATTAAACGGATTGGGATAATTATTCATCAGGACATAACTTTCCGCAGCAGTAGGTTCACTTTTAACTTCGGTGAAATCAGGTACGAAGCCAATAGCATCAAGCATCGGCTGAATTTCGGGATTAGCCATAAAATAATTCCAGAGCAGCTGCGTTCTGTAGTTCTCGATCATCACTATAATTGGACCTTCATCGATTGCGAGGTAGCTTCCTGCATACCAGTTCTGTGAAAGATTAAACGCATCTTTGAACCCGTATGTGCCCCACAGGTTATTGCCGTACTCATAAAAGAAACTCTTCATTGCCGCAATGGATTCATCCGGAGTGTACGGCATTGATGATAATGCGGCTGTCGGGGCAATGGTCCCATTATCGTTTGTGGGGGAAAAAGCGTTATACCCGAACGGCCCGTCGCTGGCTGTTAGTCCCCACGTATCTTCATCATAGCCTGTATAGTTCCCGGGGTTATCGATACAGTAGGCTCTGTTGATAAGCGTCTGGTTCCGGTTATTTATAAAATAATTCGTGTAATCATCCTTCTTGTTCCGGGGATCAAAACCAAGGAATGAATAGTGAACGAAAAATAAAGGGCCGCCGAAGGGCCAGCCTACATACAGAGGAATACCATAATAGGAATTGCCGTTCAGATAATTTGAACTGCTCGCCCAGCCAAGGTGATATACAGAAGCCGGCACCGGGTGTGTTGGTGATGCGATAGCAAGAAGATAGGTTATCATACATTCATTTGGACCCTGGATCGGGAAGTTCATAATCCAGCCGTAGTTAGGCGACCAGTGCCAGTAAAGAAAGTTGCCGTTATCTTTCCGGTACCAGTCCCATTCAACCCCCTCCCAGATATTGGTTATAAGATTTCTTACCTGTTCTTCATCAGTTGTGTTCTGATTAAAATACTGCCGGGCTGCTAGTAATCCCTGTATAAGATAAGCTGTTTCAACAAGGTCCCCGCCGTTATCATACTGGCTGAATGGAATTACTGCGCCGGTAGATCCGTTTAAAAAGTGAGGGTAGGCACCGTGAAATCGATCTGCATTAATTAAGAAGTTAAGGATCGTAAGCATACGATCAATTCCCTGCTGCCGCGTTATATAACCTCTTTCGATTCCGACAAGTAAAGCCATAACGCCAAACCCTGAACCACCGGATGTAACTATTTCATTGTCTCCATTGGATCGATCCCTGGCAAGCCCCGATACAGGGTGAGCAAAATCCCAGAAATATCTGAATGTGGCCCTCTGAACCGAGTCGAGAAGTACAGTGTCGGGCAGAGAGGTTGTGGAAGCTGTTACTGCCTCGCTAAGCTGAGATTCATTTAAGCTGGAATCAAATGCAGATAATTTATAACTGAATGTCTTAGGGGGCGCACCTGTATTGTCGGTATATGAGGTCACATCCGGCTGAATAGAAGCGATAATCTGAAAATCGCTTCCGCCCGATCTGTAAAGCCTGTAGCCTGCAAGGTCATTCTCAGGATTCGCTATCCAGCCGATGTCAATAACTGTATGGTATCCCTCGGCTGTTAAGCCGGAAGGAACCGCAGGAGGCGTTACATCGTTCTCCTCTGCAGATTTCATCAGCATCTCATCAAGGTAGATAGTCCTTATATTTCCGTCCGGATTGTTCTGAGCGAATCCGATACCCGTGACCTGAGTTAGATCGGCATTTCCGGGCGACTGAAAAAAAGCATCCAGAGGAATTGAAACACGGATCCACTCATTTACGGGTATGAGATTAATATAATCGGCAAGAGGTTCCCTTTCGGTCTGATTGTTTTGAGCATCTTCAAGGAAAACAGCAGGAAGAAAAGCGGAATCGATTGCAGCCAGTGCAAAGACACGGAACGTAATAGAATCCTTTAATGTCGCATCATGAGCCGCAAAACCGTCGCTCCCTATACTTACCTGCCAATCGCCGTTACCCGATACCCATTTGATTCGCAGAGCATTTAAACCGGAATATTTTCTCCCTGCGTCAACAGGTGCATTAACTCCATTGGCTAATATGACAATACTAGGACTTGTATATTCACCATGACTATAAGGATAGTAACTATCATTTGGACTGTCATTAAAGAATAAGTAAGGCTGAGCTGTTAAGACAGAACGCACTAATAAGATAAATAGTACTAATTTCGAAATAAATTTTTGCTGCATTTTATTGAATTATATTTTTGTTTTTCATCCAGATGTCGTACCACCCGGAGTATTCTTCTGTATAAGGCACGGCATAAATCTCTCCTCCGAATCCCATCCTTCTCGCCACGACAAGGTTCAGATAAATATCTTTTGTACTGTTCAGTACATTATCATAAATTTCCACTCCGTATCTTGCTGCCAGACGCGCATTATAGTTATTAAGATATTTTTCATATTTCGATAATGTGATTTTGGCTATGAGCTGATCTTTAACCTCATCGAAGCTTTTTGTAAAGCTTGTACTGTCCTCCTTTTTATCAATAACCTGGAATATTGAATAACCCTCGTCGAGCTTGAGAGGACCATATACATCGCCGACGTTCAACTGAGAAGCTATCCTGCCAATTTCACCATGCTGTGTCATATCAAAATATCCGAACTCTCCTCCTTTATCACGAAGCGAATCTCTTTTTGTGTATTTCTTTGCAAGTTCCCGGATGCTGACTCCCCGGGTGAGCTCATTTAATACTGTTTCAGCCACACTAAGACTGTCAGTAAGAACTTCAGCAATGTTAACCAGTGGAGGCATTGATTCCTTCCAGTCATTCTGCCTGTATACAGTAAACGCCTGTTCTTCGGATACTTTTATAGAGTCAAACATATCTATCTTTATCATTTTAGAAAGATAGGTATCCTCCCACATTCCGATATCTTTTTTTACATCGGGATCATTCTCAAGTCCTTCGTTAGAACCTTCACGTGAGAAAAGGTGATCCTCAATGAACTTACGAATATATGAGGATAATGATGATCTGATATTTATTTCACCGATGTCTCTTACAACGAAGCCGTCCTGGCTTAACTGGTATATGAAGAAGTCAGGTTTAACCGGATCCTCATTAATTTTAATGAAAGTTTTATCCCGCAGATTATCATCCATTCTGCCTAGTGCGGAATATACCTCATCACCCTTCAGATAATATTTTTTGCTCTTATTTTCTGCGGCATTAACCTGTCCGGGATTCTGTTTACCGTATTTCTCATAAAATGCAGGGACAAAAATTCTTATAAGATCCTCAAAGATCTCCTTATCTGCAGTTACCCTGAAGCTGCTCAGAAAACTGCGGTAATACTCAAGGTAACGTTTGTATTCCGTTCTTGTCTGCACGATCTTCTTAACTTCATCACTCACAGATTCCTGATCTTTAAGATCAGAATTATTATCCTGACTTATAAGCTTTAAGATATAGTAGCCGTCACCCGCGCGGACCGGAGCAGTGAACTGCCCTTCCGTCAGGCTGTAGAGTGAATCTTCAACCGGTTTTTCCATATTGCCAAACGTAACTTTCATAGGGTTTTCCTTCTGCTCTCTGCGCATTGAAAGAAGCGAATCGAATGAAGCTCCCTCTTTAAGTTTTCTGTATATATATCCGATTTCATCACGGTTATCAGAAAAGATAAAGCCGACCGTCAGCATTTTCTTTATTCGGGCTTCACCTTCTTTTATTTCAGCCGGGCTGTATAATGTTTTGTTCTTGATTTCTTTTGTATATAGAGCATCACGTAAAAACTGATTGCGTAAAGGAGTCATTATTTTTCTGAATGAATCTGTTGTATCGTATCCTTTTTCTTTTGCATCAAGCGAAAGCAGCTTTTCGGCAATAAGCTGATGCAGGAACTCTTTCTTAGCGGCAAGCTGATCATTCTTCTGAAGAAGATTCGGATGAGCACTGAAATCAAAGCGGTCGCGGAATTCCGACTCATATATTTTAACAGGACCAACTTTGGCAACCACCCTGTCCTGCTGAGCCGGCAGATTTGCATAAACAATAATAATCAGCGTGCATAATACAAGAAATGATCTCATTCAGGTTCACCATTAGACGAAAACCGGCAGAACTTTGCCAGTCGCTTTATGTAATATTTATAATCACTAAAAATGAAGTCCCAGAGTAAATCTATGCGTACCATTCAGCCTTCCGTAATCGGCCCATGCATAGTCAAAACTCACAGTTGATTCTCCGGCGAACCCGACTTTAGCTCCTGCACCCAAGACCAGCCCTCCCTCAGAATCCTTAAGGAACAGATCACGGTAGCCGCCTCTTAATGCAAAGGTGCCGAGGAATTCCCATTCACCGCCGACATTTATTCTTTCATCATTATCATTCGAATGCATTGCATCTGTAGAGACTATCAATCTATTCCACTGCGCAAAGGTCAATGAATATGAAACCCCGACGCGGAATAAAGTAGGAAGACTATATGATCCCATCCTTAAGCTTGCAGGTAGTCTGCTGTTATCACCGTGCTTATTGGGATCTGCATCATAATTGAAGTAAACATCCCGGCCGTCGTAAGAAGTACGAGGACCAAAATTGGATACACTCGCCCCAAGCCGCAGTCCTTCAATTGATGTCTGGTACTGCACGCCGAAGTTAAAAGCCACATCATTCAAACTGGTATTGTAAATTGTTTCCTGTATATAATTAACCGCAATACCTGCTGATACCCTGTCGGTTAACAATACACCGTATGCTGCTCCGAGGGATAGGTTGGTGACATTATAGTAAAGGCCGGTGCCTTTCTCCTTTTCAACTGTTCGTATTTCGATATCTCCCGAATTTACTGAGGTAACCTGAACAGCAATCGTTCCAAGTCCCTCAACATTCAATGCTGCTGTTGCATAACTGTATTTTATATCAGCAAGCCATTGATTGTATGTAAAATCGACGTTGATTCCGGTAAGTTCGCCGAGACTTGCGGGATTATAAAATGCGGCGGAGGCATCACCCGTGAGAGATGTACCGGCATTACCCAATGCTACAAGCCTGGAGCAGGGTTCTATCTTAAGGAACTGGCCGATAGTTGTCCCTACTTTACTTTGTGCGGCAGCATTCCCGGTGAACAAAAGGAATATAAATAGTACGGTAATTTTATAGATTTTATTCATAAGTTTCACCGCTTATTTAATAATTGCAAATTTGCCGATATAATCATCGGAGCCCGGAGTTTCGACATGAAATATATAGAGACCGGGAGCAACTTCAAGGTTATCTTTGGAACGCAAATTCCATGCGATATAATCCTGGAATCCTGTGTCGTGATGCAGCGTCTGCACCAGTTCCCCTGTAATCGTATATATTCTAACAGTTGCATTTACAGGGAGCGCCCTGAATTCAATTCTCCTGTCTCCTCTCCCCGACTGAGCATAAGGCGCTTGTTCGAACGAGGCGGCTCCAAGATATGGATTCGGAACTACATAAGGCTTCTCATCAGCGTATTCCGATTTCTGCTTGCCCAGGTCGATGAATGAAGAATCAGTTACAAAACTGAATACATCCTTTTCATTATAAGGCACATCAATTGTTAACTGATAGACATCTCCGTCTGTCGGGAAAATTGAATTTTCGTATTTTGGACCGTAAACCGTATCCACTGTTATTCTCCAGACGGGCAGTGTTTGTCCCTGAGCATTTTTTCCAAGTATTTCAAGGTATTCATTATTTCTGCTCAAGGTCCTGTTTCCGTCCGTATCAACAAACCTGAAGTCGGCCTGGAATTCTCCTCCGTCCTTGACCATTCCCATGATTTTAAATTTAGACGGTACGGGAGGAAGTATGGCAGTTCCCTGGGATGTGTCGAGCACCTGGTCTGAAAATACTATAAGGTAATCGGCCGGATAGTTGGGACGTTTGGCATTTGTAGGAGTGGATGTTGAGGAAGACCTGACATTAAATACAAGGTTTGTACTGCTGCTGGGCAGAAAACCGGATTCTAATGTATCAGGTATGAGGTTGCGCTCTACGAATATTAACGGGAGCATTCCCATTCCTACGGGACCCTGCCCCAAAGCTTTAAGATCAGTGCCGCCTGAAAAAACTGTATCATTTTTTCCGCCTGTTACATCATACATCTGATAACTCGATGCCCTGATTGAATCCTGAGGCGACTCAAATCTGATTTCAAAAGTATGATCCTTCGGTATACGATCGGGATCAGGAATATCGATTGAGATTTTTCCTGTACCGTAGCCTTGTGTGTGCTGGAGATTTGAATATGTACCCGGTTTATATCCCGGGGCCTGATCGTTAGGATATACTATCACCACGTTCTTCGGAAGTATTATACCTCCCCTCAAAGTCTGGTTAACCGATATAGCACTTTCAGAGGGGTATATGCTCAGCTGCTCTATTCCCTTGTCATAAGATGTTACAGCGTAAAAGTATCTCTGGCCATTTACAACTGTAGTATCCTTGAAATGATGTTGTATTCCCGAATCATTACCCAGGTAGAACTCTAATCCTTCTACCGCGATCTGACTGTAGTCAAGTATACCATCGTCAAGGTCGAATACTGCGAGCGGTTTACCGGGTCCCAGCAGACCGATGCCCTGGGCATCATAAATGATCTGCGGATCAAGGAAACTTTCATCAGTGCTGCGGTAAATTTTATATCCTTCAAAATCATTGGTATTAGTTATCGGATCGAATGCGTCCTCTGCAGCATTGTCCCAGGTAAGGTTAACAAAACCATCGCCTGGGTAGGTGTGAACTGTTGGCAAAGGAGGAGGAGTAGCAAACTGGTAATTAGCGTTATAAATCGTCTGAACAATTTCAACGGTCTTTCTCATCTGGTGCAGGTCCGCACCGAAGGCAAGAGCCAGACTGAATCTTTCAGTTTTCCTGGTATCGAGATAAAAAGGTCCTGATGCAAAGAAGAACCCTATGTTGTAATTCACAACACTTGGCGCATCAAAGGGATTTGGGCTCGTCCACAAATTATAAAGATTCTCCGGCCACTTGTGTACGTCGGTAAAGAAAACAATATTATCTGTTTCACCTACACCGCCGCCGCCCACTCTGATGCGGTTAAGTTTAAAGCCTGTAAGTCCAATTTGATCCGATTCATTTATATCTGTTTTATCAAAATTTGCTTCCCCTGCTGTAGGTATTGAATCATTTTCTCCGGTATCACCCGTACCCCATACACCATCCCCGCCGGTATCATTATTTAAAGTCCAGTCCATATCTTCATCACCTGTCCACCATATACCTCTCTGGAAAGCCGGGCGAAGTCTGAAGTTTGCATACCTGTTTAATTTTATAGTATCATAATTGGCAGTTACATAATTGAGGATTGCCTGAGTTCCAACTATTTTCTGTCCCGGTCCCCCATCTCTTTTTTCATCTACAATTCCGTCGTCATCATCGTCAATACCGTTTACGGGGTTGCCGGGAGTCTCAAGATATGCATACCCAAGGTAGCCTGTAGGACCGAACTGGCCGTGACCATTATAATCCCAGGTGTAGACAAGATCCATTCCGTCGGTAGTGTCGTAGTAAGCAGCATCATCGTCGCTCTCATATACAAGGTCATAAGGACCAAGAGAACTGCCTCCTATACCTGAGTCCATATACAACCCGAAAATTACGTTATAATCGTAAACTGTGGTTCCCTCATTTGCGATATCGTAATGCCAGAAGAGGACGTCCCTGGATTGGATATTAGACCACTGGAAACCTCTTTGTTCTACTTTAAGAGCCATACCGCGGCGTGTGCTGTCCCTGAAATCGGGATAAAAATTCCATTTGCTGTAGTAGTCATCATCATACACGCAAAAGCTTTCCTGGTCGGCATTAGGCAGCTTACCGAAGTAACCGTTCCAGCTTCCGCGCCAGCCCGGATCATCGGGATCGTTAGCTTTATCCGGCCAGCTGTCGGGCCATGTTCTCGGGTCGTAGCTAACGGCGGGAGATCTTGCAACATTTATGGTTGGATCCAGCTGCAGGTATCCTGGCCTTGGATTATACCTCTGCAGTCTGCCTGTTGCGGGGTTTACTTCTTCCCTTTCACGGTATCCGGTCTCCATCATATAAAATGTCTGGTATTGACCATTTATAAATTGCTGAAGTTTTGCGAGAACGAAAGGAGTTACCCCATCGCTGTAATTTTCGAGCGATCCCTTAGGCCATTCCATTGAATGAAAAATGGTATAATCAGGATTATCCGAGTAATCCCCCACCATACCATAGTTATAAAACATAGTACGAATACGGTTTGCGTCGTGAGTACCCTGCCTTACATAGTCCTCATTCCCACGCTGATCCTTCGGAACTACGGGATAATACTGCTGCGCGTTGGTAGCGGGGGCTATCAGCATCAGGAATTGAGATAATATAAAAACTGGCATTCCGAATTTATTTCGGAATCCATTCTGATTTGTCATTCCGAATTTATTTCGGAATCTTATACCCATATAGAGATCCTGAAACAAGTTCAGGATGACACCATTCTTTCGAATGAGATTGAGATCCTGAAACAAGTTCAGGACGACACTATTCTTTCGAATGAGATTGAGATCCTGAAAAAAGTTCAGGATGACGCCAGACTTTTTATTACTGTAATTAATAGATTGGTTTTTCATCATAATTAGTAACTCCTAAAAGAGAATCCAAATTCAATCCTGCGGGGAGGAGCAAACCGGTTAGGGTCAATCGGTTCTCCGTACAATAGTGTTAGAGAGTTGCTTGGGTTTCCTGTATCATCATATACTGCCCCGTTATTGAAGTCCTGGTTGAACAAATTAAATACTCTTAGGAAAACACTGAAATTCATAAAGCTGAAATCGAAGAATTTTTCAGCACGAAAATCAACTGTTGTATAACTCGGTTTCCTTCCTGAGTTGTGCTCCTGTTCTGTCTGAAAACCTACGAGGGCCGGAGTATAAGGCTGACCTGAAGCATATTTTATAATAGCACTGACATTAAAATCATTTGCAACCTGGTATAATGCGGTCACGTTGAGAGTATGTCTCTGGTCCCAGTTGAAAGGAATATCCCTTGGTCTCGGATCTTGTCCTCCAAGTGCCCTGTCTGCATTCTCCCGGGGATCGCTTGAGTTTCCGTTTGCAAACTGAAGACTGTAGTCTATTGTAAAACCGAAATTATCAGAAGGCCGCTGAGTTACAGATAAAGTCACACCCGAAACACTTCCGTAATCTATGTTCGTATTCCTTGCATACTGACCGAAATTGTACGTTTCAATAACTTCTGTTCCCAGAAGGTCCCTTATGTCTTTGTAGAAGAAGGTCAGGTCAAGTCCCAGGTCATCATTGATTGCCTGTTTGAGTCCCACCTCGTATTCTACAGTCAGTTCCGGCTTCAGGTCGGGATTTCCAAGGTAGTCCTGTGTATATGTACGTCCTGCTTCAAGGAAGTCGAGTACCCGGTAGTTTGCGTTATCATAGAGCGCGCTGTAAGCCGGCATCTGGTAAAAATGTCCATATGAAAAATGAAGCGCAGATTTATCAGTTAAAGGAAATCCGAAGCCGAGACGTGGAGCAAGCGTCTGTTTTATACCGGCTTTAATTAACTTAGAACCCGGAACCCCAACAATGGTGTTCGCAGGATTCTGAAGATTACTGGGTATAGAAGCCTGGGGATCGAATATTTCGTAGCGAAGGCCTGCCCTTATCACCAGGTCGCCAAGCTCAAGCCTGTCCTGAATATAAGCCGCACCCTGGTTTGGTTTATAGGTCTCAACCTTCTTGAATCGCGGATCAACCGGATCGAATAACTTAGGCTGGAGTACCTCCTCGTCAGCCTGGTTGGAAACAGTAACCAGTTGTCCCGGAGGACCAAACTTTAATTCATTCAGCTGACCAACTAGCCCTGCCTCAAAGTAATTGGATTCATTCAGCTGCCAGGCATAATCAATTTTAGCCTGGAGAAAATTAGTTTGCTGAATGTACCTGCCAAGATCAACGCCTTGTATTACAGCCCCGTATTCGTACCCGGAAATAGTTTTGGGTCCCTGTGCTGCATAATAACGAGGATCATATAAAGATTCGTATTTATATTCTTTATAATCGTAATAATTATGACGAACACTAAGTTTATAAAACATTTTATCCGACAGTGTATGCGTCAGATCTATCCCATGGTTTATAGCAAATGTAGTTTTATCCTTTAATCCCTCAGGGTCAAACCTGTAGGCAAAATTGTATAATTTACCCCAGTCATAATTCGCAATAGCGATATAACTGATATTGATTTTATCAATAGAATTATTGGTTATTTTAGCCTGTCCGCTCCATTCATCATAAGGATCCATAGCTATTTTTTTATTATCACCTGTGGGGTATAAAACGCCCCCACCAATATTATTAGTATCTGTTGGTACGAACCTCCTGGTTCCGTACAGGTAGCCGTCATTATGATAGCGTCTGCCGCTGACCAGGAATGTTGTGTTCGGAATATATGTGGGACCGGTAATAGTTAGCTGATAATTCTGTAATGAGTAAGGAATGAAATCTTTATTATTGGGATAAGTATTGTTATCCAGAGGCAGATAATCACCGCCATAAACCTCTCCTGAAATCTTAAAGGTACTGCTTCCGCTTTTGAGAGTAGTGTTTACAATACCCGACATTGCCTGCCCGTACTTTGCATCAAATGTTCCTGTTACTACCGATACTTCCTGAATGATCGAGCGATCGAGGGATAAACTTGCCTGATTGTCGAAAGGATTATTTATACTCACACCGTCTACCTGGTATTGAATTTCACCTCCGCGTCCTCCGCGCATATGGAACTGTCCGTCTGATGTCTGAACTGTCCCCGCCTGCAGGTTTATAATATCGGAAAGGCTCTGGACAGGCAGCGATTCAATTTCATCAGAGGATACTGTCTTCACAGAGCTGGTCTGGTTAAATTCAATTATAGGTCTCTCAGCAATAACGGTTACTGTCTGACCTTCAATTGCCTCCGGACTTAGTGCAACATCTATCTGCGTAGTTTTATCAGCATTGATTACAACATCTTCAACAATTTTTGTCTGGTAGCCTATATACCTGTAATGAACTGTGTACTTTCCCGGCCTGATATTAAGGATGCTGTAGTAGCCGTTTATATCCGCCGCCGAACCCATTGTTGTTCCGGCAATAATTACATTGGCACTTACAAGCGGTTCACCGGTGGTAGCATCCGTTACCTTTCCGGAAAGCTTGCCTGACTGCGCGTACACGCTGATAGAAAAAAGGAGGACAGCAAGCAGGATGAAGAAGAAGTATTTCATTGAAAGAAAAACTTTTTTTATTTGTAGTTCTGACTTCATCATAAAACTACCAATATTTTATAAGTTAATAAATATAAGATATAAGAACGAGGTTGTCTCAAAAGCCATGCGCTATGCTCTTTGTCCTCTGCTCTTTTGAGACAACCTCACTAATCATTACATACTACTTGAGCAGAACCATCTTTTTAACCTGCGTGCTTGTGATTCTGGAATCTGACAGGTTAGTTATCTTCAGCTGATAGAAATAGATACCGGAACTGAGTCCTTTTCCGTCGAACCGGAATTCAGCAGTTCCAGGAGGCACAATGTTATTGTGCATAACTGAAACGGTCTGACCGAGAACATCATAAATATACAATGACACATTAGCAGCTTTGTTTATTGTATACTGAATTGTCGTTGTCGGGTTGAACGGGTTCGGGTAATTGTCAAAGAGTTTGATTGAGTTAGGAATCAGCGAAACATCCTGGTTTATCCCAACAGCACCTGCAGGTCCAAGTACGCTCCAGGAGGGACAATGCTGTCCCGCCTCCTGCTGGAACCAGAATGCCTTATCGAAATAATTGGAGGCCGTATCATCCTGTACATCCATATCATTTACAGACGCACCGATAAATACCACGCTGTCTCCTAGATTAGCCGGATAGTCCAATGCTGCGAAGGGGATCTTCATTTCAACGAAAAATCCGCCGTCTGCATCATTAGGATCATTGACTGTGGTTCCGGGACCAAGCATCATAGCATATTGAGCATTGCCTGAATCCACAAGACCAACCAGGTCATCCCCGGCCTGTCCATTACCCGATGAATCGATGTTTACAGTAAGATTTTTAGCCGGGAGAATACCGCTTCCATTTATATAATCCCTTGATGCCATAAAGAAAGTAATACCGTCTTTACGACCGTTATGGTATGGAACAGTTACTATCCTGTCGTTCACTTTTGCTCCAACATAAAGATTTGCATCATCCCAGGTAATCCAGTAATCAACCTCAGCACTATCCAGAACAGTCGGCAAAGGTGGCGGAGTAGGTAGGCCTGTAACATCTTTCTGCTGATATCCACTTGACCAGGCACCTGTTCCCCTGATCATATCAAAATCTGACTCATTTCCATATTTCACATGGAAATGGAGAGCGTTGCTTGTATTCCAGTCGCTTAAATCACCGTCCACCGTAATCATATCTCCGGATGCAAGATGTGGAATAGTATAATCAACGGGCGGGATCAAACCTGCAGGACTAGCTGTTGTAACCGAAGGATCAATAAATAAGGCTGAATAATACCAGCTCTCATTCCATTCACAGCTCCACCAGGTTTTTGAGAAACCATTGTTCGTAGGATCGGTATCAAGGAAGCGATCACCGTCAAGTATACAAAAACTGAATGGTAAAACATCACCGGATCTATCCAGATTAAAACCTAGTGAATCAACGTTTATCCGATGCTCTGATATCCAGCCGGCATCAGGCATTGTATCATTAGCTGTTCCGCCCTGAACAAATGTAAAAGCTGTCCACCTTTCCTGCTGCGCCGGGGTTCTCCAACCCTCCTCACCACCTGCAACTCTATAGTCGCCCATATAAAGCGGCTGGGCGCCAACCGGAGGGGTACTAAAGGAATCAGGGAATGCCCACTTATACATCCTGGTATAAAAATGTTCAATACGTTTGCTCCAGGGATCCGGGAAATTATGATCACCAGTGTTCTCCTTAAAAGCCATAATAACAGCATCAGATTTATCCCATAGATTGCCCTCAACACTTTTATCCCTGGATTTCATCAGGATATAAAGATACGGCGCCTTGTATAGGAATTTAACAACAGCGTTTGCCGAATCATCATCTGCCGGGTAGCCGCTGCCGGGTCCCAGATTGTAGCCGCTGCTTGGCAGGTAGTTTGTCTCACCGTATCCGACAACAACTGAATCAGCCTCAGCCCATGCAGCATCTTCAACACCATCTATGGTGATATTCTCACCAGCCTGTAATACCTTTGCGTACCTTGCATCCTCACGGGCATATTTGTTCTGCGCCCATTGTGCAAACAGATTATCTGACAAGCCTGCTAAAAAAATAAAGCTCATCAGATAAAGTAGGTTCTTCCTCATAACGATCTCCTTTCATATGATTTTTATATTATATCTGTCTAATTATTTAGCCCATATAGACATCCACATCTACCGGGCTTTTATCCTTCGTTCTAAGCACATTACTATTGGATTCTTTACCATTAATTAACAGCTGCTTAACACCAGCGGATACGTTATTTTCATTACAGATTCTGATGTTATATACAGTTCCCCTGAATTTTCTTTTAACCGAAAACTCTTTCCATTCTTCCGGAATACAGGGATCAATCAGTAGGCCTTCTGGTACTGCCCGTATTCCAAGTATCCTGTCTACTATCATCTTCTGCAGCCAGGCTGCCGAACCAGTATACCATGTCCATCCAGCCATACCATAATAAGGTGAATCGGGACCATCAATGTTTCCGGGAGTTACGTATGGTTCAGCCTGATAAGTATCAGGTTCCATACCATTTAGTATAGGTGATAATCTTCTGTAAGTTTCAAAAGCCGATTTGTTTTCTTTGATAAGTGTATAGGCCCAGATAAGCCAGGTTGCCGCATGCGTATACACCCCTCCGTTCTCTCTCCTGCCAGGAGCATACCTTGTGAGGTAGCCTATCAGTTGATCCGGCTCCGAATAGGCGGGATACAGAAGCAGCGGTCCGTTCTTTTGCAGTAATATCAGAGTTACGGCACTAAGCGCTTTAGCTGCTTTTTTTGTATCGGCAATACCGCTTATAACTGCCCAGGTTTGTGCGTTAAGAAAGATCTCTCCCTCTTCATTCTTCCTGCTGCCTATCTTTTTACCATTATCTTTCGTTGCACGGTAATACCAGTCACCGTCCCACGCGTATTTATCAAAAGCCGCTTTTAGTTTATCGGCTTTTTTCTTATACCTTTTAGACAACTTATCTTCCTTAATACTCTGGCAGATTTCTGAGAAATCTTTTAGTACCAGGTATAAAAATTCAGCAAGCCAGATAGATTCTCCTTTCATATCAAGACCCACAGCACTCAGTCCGTCATTCCAGTCGCCCGCTCCTATAAGCGGGAGTCCGCGCTTACTAAACCTGCTCAGGACTTTCTCAATTGCCGCCATTGAATGATTCAGGAGTGTATCTTTTTTCCTAAGGTTGTCATAATAAGGTTCTTTAACTTTCAGCGACTTATAATCATCAGTTTCATGTATATACTGGATTAAAACGAAAGGCAGCCAGAGGAGGTCATCGGTCATTTTTGTGGGCAGGCCGGTATCGGTTATTGGGTGCCACCAATGGAGAACCGTCCCGTCCTCAAACTGATGTCGTGCATGGAGCCTGATCTGATTCAGAGTAAGCGAAGGATCAAGCTGGAGGAAGATAAGACTATCCTGAAGCTGGTCCCTGAAACCGAAAGCACCGCTCTGCTGATAATAAGCTGTCCTTGCCCACAACCTTCCGGAGATTGCCTGGTACCTCAGCCATTTGTTTGACAATAGATTTATACTCTCGTCTGGAGTCTGAAAACTTGTAGTATCAAATAGATTCTGCCAGTAGGCGGTAACTTCCGTGAGAGCTTTTTTTGCGGATCCCGGACTGCTGAATTTTTTTCTTGATTTACTTATTGCTTCCCGGTCAGATTTTATCCCCATGAAAAACTGTAAATTCTTATTTTTCCCTGCATCCAGCACTGCTTTAGTTTTTACAACTGCAACAGAATCATTCCATTTACCGACTCTCTTACCGAGCGTATCAGCTGACAATCCTGCAGGGTTTCCTGCTGATCCGAATCTCCCTATAAAATTTTCCTTGTCAGAATCATAATCGTCAATTTTTTCGGAACAGGAGATAAAACCAAGATACGGATACTTAATATTCCAGTGGCCGCGATCTCCCAGGGGAATTTCCCACAAGCGCTTTGAGGCAAGCAGACAGTTCAGCTCATCATCGAATGAAGTCTCGAGGAATGTTTTATGGAATTCCCTGTGATGATCTGCAGAAGATCCGAGGCACCACTCGAAGTAGGAATAAAGCGACAGACTCACCTTCGAATCATTTTTATTTTCAATCTGAAAATCCCATATCTCAAGTTCCTCATCCATCGGAACAAATACAGTAAGAGTAACCTTCACGCTCTTATATTCACTCTCAAACCTGCTGTAGCCGATTCCGTGCGCCGCCCTAAAATTATCCAGGGTGGTTTTCACGGGCATCCATGCTGGCGACCAAACCTCATTTGTATCAGTATTTTTTATATAGAAATACTTGCCCCAGTTGTCCTGTATCAGGTCCTGGTGCCACCGGTTAAGCCTGTTGAACTCGGAATGAGTATGCCAGCTGAATCCCCCGCCTGCCTGGGAAATTACCAGTCCGTAAGTACCATTGGAAATGACATTCACCCAGGGTTTCGGAGTATCATGGGTTTTTATGATATATTCATTTCCGTCATCGGAAAAGGCACCGTATTTTGTTTCAAATTTCATATTACGTTAGTTAAACAGATTCTCTGATTATTAGTTCACTGATAGCCAGGTGTGAAACCCTGGGTGATCCAGTCTCATTGTTTATTCTTTGAATTAAAGTATCTGCAGCGTGTTTTCCTATATCCTCAATATTGATTCTCACAGTAGTAAGTGGGGGAGAAAGGTATTGTGAAACAAAAATATCATCAAAACCCGCCACACCGATATCATCAGGAATTTTCATCCCTGCCTTTTGAATATAGTCGTAGCATCCGATTGCCATCATATCGTTGCCGGCAAAAATAACTCCGGGTTTATCTTTTACTGATAAAAGATTTTTGCAGCAGTAGTATCCGCTTTCCTTGGAGAAATCCCCTATCTCAATGGAATATTTTACTTTGTTTTTCCTGCACGCATCAACGAATCCCTTAACCCTTAAGTCTGAATCATTATTTGGAACAGGGCCGGTGATGTGGGCAAGCCGGGTGTATTTCTTTTCCAGTACCAGGTATTCTGTCATTCTGAAAGCACCCTCATAATTATCCAGAGATACCTTGTCGAAATTCTTCACGTCAGGATCCGAGTTTATCAGTACGATCGGTATGCTGCTTTTTTTAATACCGATTGAAGCTTACCATCCAATTCAGGGGTCAGCAGGATCAGGCCGGAGAAAAGACCATTGTTAATAAAAGTTACAATCTCTTCCCTCAGGTTCTTATATTTATGTGAACTCGCCACGATCGTATAGTAGCCCTCTCCGTACAATACCTCATCAACACCTTTAATGATCTCAGTAAAGAACTCATCAATTATCTCGGGAAGGATCAGTCCGATAAGGTTTGATTTTCTCTTTACGAAATTTCTTGCAAGTATGTTTGGTTTGTAATTAAGCTGGTTGGCAATTTGAAGGATACGGGTGTAAGTCTCTTTGGCTACCCTGGGATCATTATTCAATACCCTGGATACTGTTGCAATAGAAACATTTGCCTTCAGGGCGACTTCTTTGATTGTTGCAGCCATAGTTTGAAGTAATAGTTTTCTTGAACGAACCTTTAAGATGTTCAGGTTTGCTTGCAGGTTGAAAAGATGAAAGAAATCTTAAAAGTATCTGAACGGAAACAATGATAGGATATAGATCAGCTTATCCTGCAGAGCAATTTTCATTTTAGAAAGTAGAGTAAAGAATTTCTATGAATCCTCCTGAACATTGATTAAGAAAAAAGTATTTTGCTTAATAACTTATAAATTATACAAAGATAAAGAACCTGAAATAACAACGAAAAAGCATAATGTAAACGTTTACATTTTACATAATTAATAAAGTAATGTCAATAGACCTTGAATCATAACCATACAGACCTCACAGAATACCTGAATAGTTGCATTTATCAATCATTACAACAATAAAGAATAAAAATTTTTCAGTCTATGCTTCAGGATAAGGGTTATTTCCTACAATCAAATCGGGCTAAACCTTGAGTACTCAAAAATCAGTTCTGCACGGGGCAGCTCCGCGGGAACAGCCACTTTCTATGAGGCTGTATCAAAAGAAGTCTTTTGAGAAATAAAGCAGTTTGTCAAAGTGACATTTTGGTTTCCCACGGTGGCTGTATCCATCCGGCCTCCGCCTTCCATCCGCCTTTTGAGCCCAAAATGATACACTTTAAAAGCCCAAAAACGCAATTTTTAGCCGTTGGAATATTCAACAGTAGGACTGCAGCATCTAGAAGAACAAAGTACTGAAACCTGCAGCAATCTCGTTATTCCTCCTCAGCGGGTAACATCAGCCTGCAGGCAATCGACTTAATCAGACATTTTATAATGGAGGTAATAGAAGCCAGCGTGAAAGTAAATGCAGAATTAAGCGTCGATGAGATCATAAAGAATCTCTATGAAGAAATCCAGGACCTGGTCAGCGAACCATCCATTGACCGATGACATAACCTTAATCGCCATAAAAATCATCGGATGACTTCCCTGGTAGGAGTTTCAGTTCACAATACCATCTTCACCGGATTTATAGAATACTGTCCAGGAGGAGTTGATAGAAAAGAATATTCTATTCCCATCGGGGGATGACCCCAAATCAAATATTGTATTGCCTCTGCTACTTAAATTTTTACAATTTTTTGACAACTCCTAAAATAAAAATTTGAATTTTTCAGTTGTGAAATTCAGCAAGAGTGAAGGATAAAATTCTTAAAAGGAGAGCGCCATGAAAAAATTTTTATTTATCGGATTGCTACTGGCTATTCCAGTCCTTAATTATAGTCAGTCCAAAGATATTATTGTTACCTGGGAATGTAATATGAATATAGAAATTCTGGCAGGAAGGTTTGATCCTTTAACTGATACTATTTCAGTTCGGGGAGATTTTAACGGCTGGTCGCAGTTTGATATGTCTGAAGAGCCAGGTAATCCGGGTTATTACATTACTCCCAGCCCTATAATTATTCCTCAGTTGCAGGTAGGCGATATAGTTGCATTCTATAAGTTTTATCACACTTCAAATATTTGGGAAACAGGTGATAACAGAATTTATATATTAACGCAGGCTGATTTTGATCTTGGGCAGACTTTTATATCAAGATCTTTTAATGATGTTACATTGGAAACTGTGACAAACCAGGAAACAACAATTCAGTTTTTTGTTGATTGTAGTAACGCTGTTTCTAGTTTAACAGGCCAACCTTTTCCTGAAATAAATACCTGCAATATTGCCGGGGGTACTCTCCCTCTGCAATGGCCGAATGAAGGCTGGCCGGATTATCAACTTTACTTGATGATCCCGACTTATGATGATGGAATAAACGGTGGCGATATTACTGAAGGCGATAAAATTTTCAGTGCTCAGATTACTTTTCCCATATATACGCCTTTCCTTGTTCAATATAAATATTCGATTAATTATGGAGATATGTTAAATAACAGCGGCGGGAATGATAATGAGGCGGCTGGATATGGAAATGATCACTTCATAGAATTGTCACAGTATATGCAGTCAGCAGTAGTTGAAAATATATTTGGAACAATGGGTATTCATAGACTGATTAATATCAGCTATGTGCCTGTAGAGTTTAAGATTTTTTCGGCTCATATAAACGGCAGCGATGTAATACTCAGTTGGGAAACATCAACGGAAACCAATAATAAAGGTTTTGAAATAGAAAGAAAAGCAGACAAACTATGGGAGGAGATTAGCTTTGTTACAGGAAACGGAACCACAACTTTGCCTCATTCTTATTTGTACACTGATAAAGGGGCTGCTTTTGATCACTATGTGTATCGTCTGAAGCAGATAGATTTTAATGGGTCGTATTCATTTTCCGACGAGGTTGAAGCTGTGATATCAAATCCTTCTCAGTTCATCCTGTCTCAGAATTATCCTAATCCGTTCAACCCGTCAACGCGGATAAGCTGGCATTCATCTGCTGCGGGATTCAATATACTGAAAGTTTACAATATACTGGGACAAGAGGTTACAACCCTTTTAAATGAGTATAAATCAGCCGGAGAGTATAATATTATATTCGATGCCGGAAGAAGTCATACTCTCTACCTTGCCAGCGGAGTTTATTTCTACCGTCTACAGATTGTAAATCCCCAATCCCAGAAAGTAATTTTTGAGCAAACTAGGAAGATGCTGTTGATTAAATAAGAAACTGACTAAGTCTTTATGGGAGCATAAAGTGGTTTTGAGTTATCGCTTATCCTTTTGAAACGTGTAGCAGGGCGGAGGTCTGAAATACCCATGATATTATAGTCAGGATTAAAAGCAGCAATGCAGGGAGTATTTCGATTACTGGATCATTTGTTATTAGATGCGAAAATATCGCTCCGGTCATAACAAAGAAAAACCCCGCATAAGCCCATTCTTTCAGTAAAGGATACTTCGGAATTAGCACTGCTGTAGTCTCCAGAATTTTCCAGACTCCCAATATTGTCAACAAATAGACAGGATAACCCAAATGATTACTCATATCAACTCCCCCCTGGCTCTCCTTCGCTTTGAATAATTGTACTAAACCCGTTGATACCATTCCCAGCGCAAGCCAAAGTGTGCATATCCAAAAAATAATTTTTCCCGGCTTCCAGTCTATCAATCGGGGATATGAAATCATATTCTTCTGTAGCATAATACGTTACTTAATTTTTGTGACCATGGTGGCATTTTTTTTATAATTAAAATGCGGGGTACTTTAAAATATTTTTCCATATTATTCGTCTTCCATAATAACAAACAAAGAACCGGTTAATGACGGAACACGCAAAGATAATAGAACAGACATTTGCAAAGGAAAAATATAAGCTGATTGGCTTTATCAGGAAGTTTGTTCCTTCGAAGGAAGATGCTGAAGATATTCTACAGGATGTGTTTTTTCAGTTTATGAGTTATGCAGATATTGAAATAATCGAAAAAGTAAACAGCTGGCTTTTCAAAACAGCAAGAAACAAAATAATAGATAGAAGCAGGAAGAAAAAAACCGAAACTTTCAAAGAAAACATAAAGCAGGATTCTGATGACGAAGAACCGTTTTCAATTGAAGATTTTCTTCCTTCATTCGACCTGACTCCTGATAATTTATTTCTGCGTGATGAGTTCAGAGATAAATTTGAGGAAGCAATGAATGAGCTTCCGGCCGGACAAAGAGACGTTTTTTATATGAATGAAATCGACAGCTTATCTTTTCAGGAAATTTCAGAATTGACAGGTTTAAAAGTAAATACGCTGCTTTCGCGAAAGCATTATGCAGTTAAACAATTAAAGAAAAAATTATATAAATATCTTAATGGGTAGAATTATGCATCATGTAAGTAAAAAGAAAAGGATTTTCTTCGGTATAACTTTCGGAATTATTTTTGTTGTGGTTATGTCCGTCCTTGTTTTCATTCTATGGAACTGGCTGATGCCGGTAATATTCGGACTTCCGGCAATATCTATTTTCCAGGCGTTCGGGCTTTTGATTCTTTCAAAAATCTTATTCTTCGGTTTTCACAAGAGAGGCAGGCCTATGGATCATTTTAAGGCAAGGGAATATTGGGAAAAAAGATTTAAAACAGAAGCCGGAACCCCAAATGGAAGTCCTGGAAATGAGACTGATCTCTGACTTGTTTTCCGAACCTGTTACTGCCAGCGGGATTCGGTTCTGAATCCCGACCGAAGTAGTGATAATAAAAATCTACTTTGGATAGCTTTATTAAAAGAGAATGTTGAATAAAAAAGGAGAGGAGTTTACGCCACGCAACATTACCGGATATTGGAGCTGATGAGTTTAGCGGATTTCCGGTGGGAGTTGAAGATAAATTAACTCTGCTCAGCTAATCAATATTTACCTATTGCATTTAATAAGGTATACTGTGCGATCAGGTATTTGTATTCATTATCAACTTTATTGTATTCGGCCTGAAGATAATTATTGTAGGCAAGTTGTAAATCAAGATAAGTTGCGGATCCCAACGTGTATGTTTCCTTTTTTATCTTCCAGCTTTCCTGTGAAGCGGCTAATGCTTTATCGGAGGCATCAAGCTGTTCCCTGGAGGTTTGTAAATCCAGACTTGCGGTCTTAACCTGGCTCCTGATGTTCAGCTCAAGGGCTTTCAGATCTTCATTTGTATTTTCAATCTGGACTTCTGCAGACTGAATGGAATTCTCAGTATTCCAGTTTGAAAAGATCGGGATATTTAATGAGAGTCCAAGACTATAAACTTTTCTATTGAATAAATCCGAAGGCTGAACGGCATTTGATGAAAAACCATAATTAGCCGAAAGCTTAGGATAAAATCCGCTGTGTGCAATTGTCAATTGGTTTTGAGCACTCTCCTGCTCAAATTTCATGCTTTGATAATCCTGCCTGTTACTGAATGCGGCGGCATAAAGATTTTCAGTACTGGCGTAAATCAGCGAACTATCATTTATTTCTGCAGCAGTTGAATCAAACTGATAATCCTTTGATGGATCTATAGATAGAAATGTTAATAAATTAATTTTAGATTTAGCGAGGTTATTTTTCACCTGAAGATATGCTACCTGGGAATTTGCAGTCTGAGCTTCCTGTGAATAAACATCACTAACCGAAACCATTTTAAGATTAAACATCTGTTTTACACGATCAAGTAATCCTTCGTTGTAGTTCAAATCCTCCTTCTGAAAATTCAATAGTTTCTGATTACTGATAATCTGCATGTATAAATTTACAGTCTGGAGTTCTATATCCTGTTTTAATTTCTCAAGACTATACCTAGCAGATTGGAGATTACTTTTACTCTGGCTGATTGATGCAATATTTGAGAGTCCATCAAACAGAGTAACACTTCCTCCCGCTGAAACAGACCAGTTTCTGGAATCAGTCTGTGAAGGTCCGATTGTCTGCAGATTCCCGAAATAATCAATCTGTTTTGAACCGCCGTTATCTGAAACTCTCTGCCAGTCGAACCCGCCATTTATATTTAAATTCGGCAGAAGATTTCCATAAGCACTTTTCACATTCGATTCATATGCTGAGATCGAATTCGTACTTTTCACAACATTAGTATTTCTATTTAATGCCATTGTAATAGCATCATTGAGGGAAATGTTTTGTTGTGCCGAGGAACTATTTAATGAGCATAGTACGATTAAAGATGCTGTAAAATAATTTATTCTCTTCATTTTTATTTTTCTTCAATTATAATTTTATTCATAACGCAGCGCATCGATGGGATTAAGATTTGCCGCCTTTCTTGCAGGATAAAATCCAAAGAATATTCCAATTATTCCCGAGAAGCTAACAGCGATTAAAATTATCTGGGGATCAATAACCGCCATCAATCCCGTATAACTATTCAATATGAAGATCACTCCGAAGGATAACAGGACTCCAATCAAACCGCCCGCAAGACTTAACACTATAGCTTCGGTTAAAAACTGGGTAAGTACATCAGAAGTTCTCGCTCCAACTGATAAACGAATTCCGATTTCACGGGTTCTCTCTGTTACAGAAACAAGCATTATGTTCATAATCCCTATACCGCCGACAATCAAAGAAACACCTGCAACAGAAGCCAGAAGAATGGTTAAAATTTTGGATGTTTGTGTTGCCGCCTCGGTTATTTCCGCCTGGTTCCTTACGGTAAAGTCGTCATCTTCACCCGGATTTAGATGATGAGCTTCCCTCATTATTGTTGTAAGCTGTTGTTGTGCGGCATCAATCTGATCTGTAGAAACCGCACTTGCCTGGATATAATTTATATATCTTCCGCCGGTTAACCTGTCAAGTACGGTTGTCGCCGGAGCAAAAATAATATCATCCTGATCAGAACCCATTGCACTTTGTCCTTTGGCTGTAAGAACCCCGATTACTTTAAACGGAACATTCCTGATTCTGATCTGCTGACCGATCGGATCTTCACCGGGGAAAAGCTGATCCACTACTGTTTGTCCCAGCACAGCAACTTTAGCCCTTGAAACCATATCCTTGTCGGTAAAGAAATCGCCGGATGCTAACGGCCATTCCCTTATGTCGAGAAAATTAGTAGCAACGCCCTGAATTGCTGTACTCCAGTTTCCCACACCGCCGATTACCTGACCGCCGGTTCTGACAATCGGAGAGACAGCCTTAATCAATGTTGCTTCATCCTCGATTCTTTTAACATCTTCCATCGTAAAACGATTTATACTTCCGGCACCCATTCTGATTCCGCCCGAGGAAGTTGAGCCCGGGAAAATTATTATTAAATTTGAACCGAGAGAGGAAATCTGCTGCTCAACCTGAATCTGAGCGCCATCTCCTATTGCAACCATTACAACAACAGCGGCAACTCCAATGATAATTCCAAGAGCAGTAAGCAGACTTCTCATCCTTGATTTTAATATGCTCTTAAGCGCGACTTTTAATAGATTTTTAAAATGCATTTACGGCCTTTAACTTTCTTCGTAAACCGTTTCTTCAATTTTTTTTAATTCTTCCGCCCCAATCAGACGATCTTTAATCATTGTATCCCGTATTACCCTTCCGTCTTTCAATTCTACTATTCTTTTCGCGAACTTTGCAAAATCTCTTTCGTGAGTAACAAGAACAATGGTTATTCCCTCTTCATTTAACCTCTGGAAAAGTGAAAAAACCTCCACCGACATTTTGCTATCGAGGTTGCCGGTCGGTTCATCCGCCAGAATCAATGAAGGTTCATTTACCAGTGCTCTTGCAATCGCCACCCTCTGCTGCTGGCCGCCGGAGAGCTGATTCGGTTCGTGATCCAGTCTGTCACCCAAACCGACCCTTTCTAAAACCTCAATCGCTTTTTTAGCCGGATTTTTTATTCTCTCATACCGATCGTACATCAAAGGTAATTCGACATTTTCAAGGGCACTTGTTCTTGCGAGAAGATTAAATCCCTGAAACACAAAACCTATTTTCTGATTCCTGATTTTTGCATAGTCATTTTTTGAGAGCGTTCCGGTATTTACTCCATCAAGATAGTACACACCGCTTGTGGGACTATCAAGACACCCAATCAGGTTCATCAAAGTTGATTTGCCGGAACCGGATGAGCCCATAATCGCGATAAACTCGCCTTCATCAATCTTAAGATCAACAGATCTGAGTGCGTGAACTTCAACTTCACCTACAGTATAGGTTTTTGTTAAACCGACTATTTTAATGATATTCTTTTTGTCAGATGATTCCATTTATAGCCCCCTTCTCATACCGCGCGATATATTCTGAGCCGGGTTTAAAATCTTCGGGTTTTGAGCGGTTTTTGAATCAGCGGTTTCCAAACCGGTGATTACATTTGTACTGTCTTTTAATACCCTGCTTCTGATTATCTCAGTAAATTTTCCATTACTTAGTCCCAGACTGGCATAACCCATCGACGGATTTCCATTTTCATCAATATACCAGAATGTTCCCCGGGTTTTATTTCCTGCTTTAGCAGTTCCGCCCAGCCGGTTCTGCATTCCTCCCCGGCTTCCGGAAGAATCAAGTTTTTGTTTCAGGCTGTCAGGAAGATTACTTTTTTCATTCTGCATCCGGGCAGTATAATCCGATATCATTTTTTCAGTCGGCTGGAATCTTAATGCGGCATTCGGAATCATTAAAACATTATTCCGCTGGTCAACATAAAAATCAATTGTTGTAGTCATTCCCGGTAAAAGCAGTCCGTCATCATTATCTGCATTTACAACCACAACATAATTCACAACATTCGAAACGACGGTAGAACCTAACCTTATCTGAACAACTTTCCCGGTAAATTCCTTATCCGGATAAGCCTGCACAGTGAACTTTGCATCCTGTCCAACTTTTATCTGCCCTATATCACTCTCATCAACGTCTGCAAGAATCTGCATTTTTGAAAGATCTTCCGCAATTGTAAAAAGGGTTGGGGCAGAGAGACTTGCGGCTACAGTTTGTCCCGCTTCCACATTCCTGTTAATAATTTTACCTTTTATAGGTGAATAAATAAAAGCATACCCCAAATTTGTTTTAGCCTGGTCAAGAGAGGTTTGTGCAGATATTAAATTTGCTTTGGCAGTTAAGAAATTAGACTTTGAAGTTATGAAATCAAGTTCAGACATAAACTTTTTATCATATAATGACTGGTCTCTTTCATAGGTAGCTTTCGACATATCGTACTGAGCCTGAGCTTTCTCCAATCCGGATTTAGCATTATTTACCTGAAGCGCCAGGTTTGTAGTATCGAGCACAGCTAATAGTTGCCCTTTTTTAACATTAGAATTAAAATCAACAAGCAGTCTGTCAATCTTGCCGGAAACCTGCGTGCCCACATCCACTGTAGTTACTGCCTGAAGTGTACCCGTGCTGGTAATTGTTGTACTCAAATCACCCCGGGTAACCCTGGCAAAAATAAATTTATTTGTATCTGCATTACTGGTATTAAAAAAAACAAAGTAAACAACTATAACCGCGATTATTAGTAAAGAACCTGGGATTAATATTTTCTTTTTCATTTAGATTTCTCAAACAGAAGTAATTGACTTTTGAATCATCTTAGATTGCTTATAATTGGACAAATAGACCCCATTCAAGGTTTAATGGGCCGGAACTTGCGGACCTCCATTTTTTCACCCTTTGAGAACCAGAACCTTGGCTCGGTTCCCCCCCCACTTTCAATCAGAAAAGGTTGTTCAGGATTCTTTTCCTTTCTTACGTAACTCCTCCATAAGTGAAATTTGAATATCCTGGATCTCAACCATTCTTTCCCATTGATGGTTTAATAAGTGATCAATTTTAAGATGCAGCTGTCTTATCTCCAATTCTGACTTAAGGTTAATTTTATAATCATTTTCAGAGCGCATTCTATCCCTTGCTTCCTGACGATTTTGACTCATCATAATAACAGGTGCCTGTAAAGCCGCTATACAGGACAACACCAGATTAAGCAGAATAAAGGGATACGGATCGAATTTATTGTTTATTAAAATGAATGAATTGAGAATGATCCAGGATATTAACACTATCAGAAATGAATTTATAAATTTCCAGCTGCCGCCGAAAGCGGATATTCTATCCGACAATTTCTGACCGAATGTTAATGCAGAAGAATACTCTTTGCTGACATCTTCAGATATTGTTTCGTTGTTCTTCAAACTATCAAGCACTTCCTTATCCAGGGAGGTAAGTTCACCCCGTTCCGAAACCAGCAGGGACTGAAAGTATTTGTACCTGTATGTCGAAAGATCTTTCCGGCAAATAAACAAACCTTTACCCCATAAAGGATAGTCTGCTTGAATTAAGTTTGAAATAGCAGGCCGCACAATCTCTGCCGGGACGAGATCTGTTTTAGAATTACAGATCAGACAAACTCGTTTTGACCTATCGGACTTATTTATTGTGTTCATAACTTCACTTTATAAAGGTTGATAGATATTTCTGTTAAGAATATAGTGAATGAAAATTCCATAAATTATGTTAAAATACAAAGGAACTTCCTTCATTTCTAATCGAACATGATCTTTAACTTTCAACTGTATTCGTACCGATTTAACTATTTTAATAATATTTTTTATCATTTACTTGCGTTACATTAAGAAATGTTGTTAGTTGCAACTATAAAAATATTTCCGGGAAAGCAAGCTTCATCTTCAGTTGAGCCTAATTCTATAACGTGACCATAACATAACTTGCGGGGAGAAATATGAACGCTAAAATCATTTCGTTAGTCTCAATAACATTCCTGATATTTTCTTGCATAAATTCACAGACAGCTGGTTCCGATAATCCTAAAATCAGTTCGGAAACCGAAGAATGCATAAACTGCCACCAAACTGTCACTCCCGGTATTGTTGCCGATTGGAGAACCAGCCTTCATTCACAAAACAGTTTCAGCCTCGCTGCTCAAAAGACTGAAATTGAACGTCGTGTCTCCAGCAAAGATGTGACGGACGGATTAAAGAATGTTGTTATAGGCTGCTTCGAATGTCATAGCCTGAATGCGGATAAACACAAAGACAATTTCGATCACTTCGGATATAAAATCAATATTATCGTCTCACCGAATGACTGCGGTACTTGTCATAAAACTGAAGTAAGCGAATATGAAAACAGTAAAAAAGCTCACGCTGTGGATAACCTTGGTAAAAACCCCGTTTTTCACGCTCTGGTTAATACCACGCTGGGAGTAAAAGAAATAAAAAACGGAAAAATTAATATTACCGATGCTTCTCATTTCACTGAAAACGAAGCCTGCTATGCCTGTCATGGAACTGAAGTTAAAGTAGAAGGAACCAGAACGGTTTCCACAGATCTCGGTGACATTGAAGTTCCGAAATTAACCGACTGGCCGAACCAGGGAGTCGGAAGGATAAATCCAGATGGTAGTTTTGGATCTTGTACGGCATGTCATCCGCGACACAGTTTTTCCATTGAAATTGCAAGGCAGCCTCACACCTGTGAACAATGCCATCTTGAACCTGATGTTCCTGCCTATAATATTTATGAAGAAAGCAAGCACGGTAATATCTTTGAATCTAAAAAGGAAAAATGGAACTTTGAAGCAGTACCCTGGCAGCTTGGAACTGATTTTACAACTCCGACCTGTGCAGTCTGTCATAATAGTCTGATTGTAGACGGACAGGGCGAAACTATAGCCAACCGTTCCCACGATTTTGGGAGCAGGCTCTGGGTTAGAGTTTTTGGTTTAATATATTCCCATCCACAGCCAAAGAACGGCAAAACATTTGAAATTAAAAATAAGGATGGGTTACCTCTGCCCACAACTTTCGGTAATGTTCCCTCTTCAGAATATTTAATCACTGCCGATGAACAATCAGAAAGAAAAGGCAATATGATGAAGATTTGTTCATCCTGTCATGGTAAAAACTGGGTCGAACCTTACTTTGAAAAGATGGACACTTCGCTAAAAGAAACCGATCAGATGGTTGCTGCTGCAACAGAACTTCTTTCATCAGCATGGGAAGATAAATTAGCTGACAATACAAATCCATTCGACGAGGCTATTGAACAAATGTGGGTACAGCAATGGTTATTTTATGCTAACTCTGTAAGATATTCATCCGCAATGTCGGGACCGGATTACGCAGCATTCAAAAACGGCTGGTGGTATCTCACAAAAAACCTTAACGATATGCAACAGATGATAGAACAGCTGAAGAAGAATAATAAATAATAATGTCCGGGTATTTATATGATTTTAATTATGAAGTTCATGATGAACTTTGTCATGCAATTCTTTAGGTTCTAAATGGGAAATAATATTTACCTGCCTTGGTATATTACTTTTAATGATGCCTTCTAAATCCGTTGCGATTTTGTGAGCCTCTTCAAGCAGTGTTCCTTTCGGGAATAAAAGATGAAACTCCAGCCAGTCAACATTTCCGCTTTCTCTTAAACGAAGCTGATGATAGTTCAAACCTCTGCTTTTTGTCTCATTATCCAGAATATTTCTTATAGATTTTGCGAGATCCTTATTAGTCTCATCCATCAAGCCACCTACCGATTGTCTGACTAGTTTGCTACCTGACCAAAGGATGTTAAGTGCTACAATAATTGCCACAATGGGATCAAAAGGCAGCCAGCCTGTTATCCAGGTAAGTAATAATCCGGCCACAACACCAAAACTGGTCCAGGAATCGGTAAGAACGTGCTTTCCATTAGCGATAAGAATGATCGAATTGGTCTTTTTCCCTTTCCGCACTAAATATGCGCCGAGAAAGAGATTAATGACAGATGCGGCAAAAGTGAAGTAAGTTCCCTTATCAAGATTTGAAATCTCGATTCCGGAAATTAATCTGTAGACAGAAATATATATGATGTAGATAGCAGCAAGAATGATTAGTCCCCCTTCAAATCCTGCCGAGAAATAATTTATTTTATGGTGTCCATAGGGATGTTCCTCATCAGGTGGTTGAAAACTGTACCATAAACTGAAAACCGCAAATCCAACTCCAATAATATGAATAACAGATTCTGCGGCATCCGAAAAGATAGCCGTGGATCCTGTTAAATAGTAAGCATACCATTTCATTGCCAGCATCAGAATCCCAAAAGTAAATGAAAGCCTGATTGCAAACATCTGAACTGATCTGTCTTTATTCATTTTATCTTACTAAACGGACGATTAGTTATATTTAAATTTATTTGCCATACAAAATAGTTCAAAATTTTTATTAGAGCTATAAGTGCGATAAATAAAATCGGCGGGTTTTGGCGATTTTACGACTTTAGATGGGCCGGTGTTTTAGTTTTGACAGGATCGAAAATTTTATAAGCCAGCAGTTTAATACGATCATTCAGAAGGAACCAAACAAGAGCATAACCCCAAACGAACATTGCCCATCCCCAGCCAAGCGGTGTCATAAAAAATCCATAAACAGCTATCAGTGTGGCAATGATTTGTGTACCGAGTACAGCTATCCATAAAATCTTAGCAGGTCGTATAGACCAGAATGGATGACGCGTGCGCGTCAGGAAGATTGTCAGATGTCCCGCAACTGATAGTTTCAAATACATCAGCGTTTGGATGTGCGCCCGGTCGAGGAAAAATACTCTCTCACCAAGATAGAACAGGCCGAAGGCTGAGATGACCCCGATGATTCCCAAAACCGTCGAGATTCCAAGTACCATACGCATATTCCATGCTTCAGGTAGATCTTTGTAATGAACGTTATCATAAGCAATAGACAGGATGGCTCCGTCATTTAGTAATGCCAGCATTACTATCATGACCGCAGTCAATGGATAAAAGTTGAATATCAGAATCGCCAGGGTCATGAAAAACAGCACACGCAATGTTTCGGCAATCCGGTAGATAGCATAGCTGTTCATCCGTTGAAAAATTCTCCGGCTCTCCTTTATTGCATCAATAATTACCGACAGACCTGGTGTTGTCAGAACAATTGCTGCCGCAGCACGCGCTGCGTCCGTTGCGTCCGAAACGGCAATACCGCAGTCGGCTTTCTTCAACGCGGGGGCGTCGTTTACACCGTCACCTGTCATACCAACAATATGACCGCGCTTCTGTAAAACGTCTACAATATGGAACTTATGCTCGGGGAAAACCTGCGCGAAACCGTCGGCATTCTCGATAGACTCAGCCACTTCAGTAGTCTCTATCTTTTTCGAGTCTCCCAGGCTGGTGGCATCAAGAATATTTGTGCCCATGTCAAGCTTTTGGGCAGTTTCTTTAGCTATGGCAAGTGCATCGCCCGTAACCATCTTGATCTTAACTCCCATTTCTCCCGCGGTTTTAATCGTTGCCTTTGCGTCTTCACGGGGCGGATCGAACAATGGGAGAACACCTACAAACTGCCATTGTATATCGTCCTCTGCTTTCGCAACACCTAATGATCGAAAACCTCGAACTGCGAATTCGCTTACTGCTTTGTCAACGGCGGTCGTAATTTGTTCTGCATTCGAAGACAATTGCAAAATCACCTGAGGCGCTCCCTTTGTCACCTTGAACGTTTTTCCATCTCTGGTTTTGACTGAAGATTCAGTGCGTTTATGCACCGGGTCGAACGGCTGGAAATGAACAACCTCATAATCCTTTAATGAATCCTTGTTTTTCAGTCCGCCCAGCACCGCCAAATCTATGGTATCATTATTTTCGGCGCGCGATGCAAGCGCACCATAAAGGATTACTTCATCTGCGGGTATATTGTTCACGCTGAAAGGCTCGCCCAAAGTCAGCTTATTCTGTGTAAGGGTACCGGTCTTGTCAGCACAGAGCGTATCCACTCCCGCCAATTCTTCGATGGCAACCAGTTTGCTGACAATTGCCTTTTTCTTAGCAAGCAGGCGAGCGCCAACTGCCATAGTTACGGATAACACTGTCGGCATGGCAACGGGAATGGCTGCCACTGTTAACACTAAAGCAAATTGTAAAGTGGTGAGGATCGGGTCACCCCGATAAATCGCGACGGCGATAATGACAGCCACCAGAGCCACTGCAAGCATGATGAGATAATTACCGATCTTCAACACAGCCTTTTGAAAATGGCTGACAGTGTGTGCCTCCTGTACTAATTGTGCTGTCTTACCAAAGTAGGTTTTCGCACCTGTAGCATAAACCAATGCGCTTATTTCACCCCTTCGAATTATTGAACCGGAAAACACTGCCCCGGCGGATTTCCGTGTAACCGGTAGTGATTCTCCCGTCAATGCAGACTGGTCTACCTCAACCGGGTCTCCCTCTAATAAGCGTGCGTCCGCCGGCACGATATCGCCAAGGCGTAAGCGAATGATATCTCCAGGCACCAGTTCACGCGCTGCTGGGGTAACCCACTTCCCATCACGTTTTACCCTTGCCTTAACCGCCAGTTTAGCCTTCAAAGCATCGATGGCATTTCCTGCCTCCCGTTCTTCCCAGAATCCGACTACAGCATTGGCAGCCAGCAGAAGGAGAATGATAAAAAAATCCGGCCAGTGCCTTGCTAAAGCCGAAAGTATAACCGCTGCTTCTATCATCCACGGAATCGGACCCCAAAAGTAGCTGAGGAATTTAAGGAAAAAATTGGTTTTCTCTTCTTCAATTTCGTTAGGTCCATATTGAGTTAACCTTTTCTCTGCTTCGGCCTGGGTGAGACCGTCAGGTGATGATCCTAATTTTTTCTCCACTTCCGATAAGGCCAGGGTTTTTAAATCATCTTTAGCACCGGGCTTCGACCCGGGAGCTTTTTGTTTGTCGATATCGGGTTTCATAATGTTCATTTCATTAAGTGCCATTTTTACTCAGGTTATGATTGATCGGTTTTGCGATTTTTTTGATCGCGTTGACGACCATGGATGTTTCATTTTAGATCGCTCCATTTCCAGTTGCGGATTTCGGGCATATCCTCGCCGTATTTTTCAATATATTTTTTGTGATCCAGCAGCTTATTGCGGAGGAATTGTTTAACATAAGCAGCCTTTGACCCTAAGCCCGGCAAGCGGTCAATAACATCACCGACAAGATGGAAACGATCCAATTCATTCAGCACCACCATATCGAATGGTGTAGTAGTGGTTCCTTCCTCCTTAAAACCGCGCACGTGAAACCGCTCCTGGTTTGATCTTCGATATGTTAAACGATGGATCAGCAGAGGATAACCATGAAAGGCGAAGATGACGTGTTTGTCCTTCGTAAAGAGTGTATCAAAATCCTTATCGCTAAGCCCATGAGGGTGTTCGCTCTTCGGTTGAAGTGTCATTAGATCTACCACGTTTATCACCCTGACTTTAAGCCAGGGAAAATTCTTTCGTAATATTTCAACGGCAGCCAATGTCTCCAGTGTAGGAACACCACCGCAGCAAGCCATAACCACATCAGGGTCTTCACCTTTGTCGTTACTTGCCCATTCCCATATACCAAGTCCTGCAGTACAGTGTTTAACAGCGGAATCTATGTCCATCCACTGCAGCTCCGGCTGTTTGCCTGCAACAATAACATTAACATAGTCGCGGCTGCGTAAGCAATGATCTGTTACCGAAAGCAGTGTGTTGGCATCCGGCGGCATATAAACCCGAATAATGTCCGCCTTTTTGTTAACCACGTGATCTATAAAACCAGGGTCCTGATGACTAAAGCCATTGTGGTCCTGCCGCCATACGTGTGAAGAAAGCAGATAATTTAAAGAGGCAATTTGTTTACGCCAGGGGATTTGTTGAGCAACCTTGAGCCACTTGGCATGCTGGTTAAACATTGAATCAATTATATGGATGAAGGCTTCGTAACATGAAAAAAAGCCATGCCTGCCTGTAAGCAAATAGCCCTCGAGCCATCCTTCACACTGATGCTCGCTCAACATTTCCATCACACGACCATCGGGTGCAACATGATCGTCAATAGGAATGATTTCCGCAGTTGAGAGTCGGTTCGTTACCTCAAAAACATCCCCCCATCGGTTCGAGGCTGTTTCGTCCGGACTGAAGATACGAAAGTTAGTGTTGTTTAATTTCACCACGTCGCGAATGAACTTACCCTGCACACGTGTGGCTTCTCCTTCCATAATGCCGGGTTTAGTTACTTTTAGTGCATAATTACGGAAGTCAGGCATTTTCAATTCTTTAAGAAGAAGTCCTCCATTGGCATGCGGGTTAGCTCCCATGCGCCGCTCACCCTTAGGTGCTAACTCGGCAAGTTCGGGAATGAGTTTACCCTTTTTATCAAACAATTCTTTTACGTGATAACTTTTCATCCATTTTTCAAGAATTTTCAAATGTTCGGGCTTCTTCACGAAGTCTGTAATCGGTACCTGGTGTGCGCGGAACGTACCCTCAATGGGCAAATCGTCAACTACTTTCGGGCAGGTCCATCCTTTCAGAGTACGGAATATAATCATGGGCCACTTCGGTCTTTCCCCGAAGCCCTTGTTTCGTGCCTTAGTTTGTATGTTCTTTATCTCTGCAACTACCGTATCAAGAGTGGCAGCCATGAGTTGATGAAGCTTGTCTTCATCGTCTCCTTCTACAAAATATGGAGTGTAACCATAACCACGGAATAGCTGATCTAATTCCTCGTGACTAATACGCCCCAGCACAGTGGGACCGGCTATTTTGTATCCATTCAAATGCAATATTGGAAGAACAGCTCCATCACAAACGGGATTGAGGAATTTATTTGAGTGCCAACTGGTGGCTAACGGCCCCGTTTCTGATTCGCCGTCGCCCACAACACAGGTAACTATCAGGTCAGGGTTATCGAACGCCGCACCATAAGCATGTGATAGAGAGTAGCCCAGCTCTCCTCCTTCATGTATAGAACCCGGTGTTTCCGGTGCAACATGACTGGGAATACCGCCCGGAAAGGAAAATTGAGTGAACAGTTTTTTCATACCTTCTTCATCCTGAGTTATATCAGGATAAACCTCACTGTATGTTCCTTCCAAATATGTATTTGCTACTATTCCGGGTGCACCATGGCCCGGACCGATAACATATATCATATTCAGGTCATACTTCTTAATTATTCGATTAAGATGCACATAGATAAAATTAATTCCGGGAACAGTGCCGAAATGCCCTAGCAGCCGAGGCTTTACATATTTCAATTTCAATGGTTTTTTTAATAAAGGGTTATCGTACAAATAAATTTGTCCGACCGACAGATAGTTGGCAGCACGCCAATAGGCGTTCATCTTTTGCAGAAGTTCCTGAGTTAACGGTTTATCTTCTGCCAGCATCTTTTTAGTTTTGGGAACAATATTCTCTTCAAAGCTGTCTCTTACTTCCTTAATTAATTTTCTTTTAGGTACTTTTTTTTCTTTCATGATTAAGTTCCGATTCATTATTAAGATTTAAAGTTTGTTTTACTATTTTAGCTATCATAAATTCTTCGTCTGTGTGCATGACGCGGACAACAGTACTCCCATTCTTTGTTGAAATAACCGGGGCGTTAGCCATATTTTGTCTCTCCTCAAGCTCGATTCCAAGAAATTCCAGTCCTTTACAAATCCGTGAACGAATGACGGGACTTTTTTCACCGATACCACCGGCAAAGACCAGCGTATCTAATCCGCCGAGTACAGCGGCAAAACTTCCTAACCACTTCTTAGCCTGGTAGCAAAATAATTCAACTGCTTCTGCCGCACGGACATCATCATTTTCTTTTGCCAGCAAATCCCGCATGTCGGAACTTGTTTCGGAAATACCGAGGAGACCGGAATCATGGTTGATTATTTTATTGAATTGTTTGGGCGTGAGATTCTCCGACTTCATCATATACCATGCAGCACCAGGATCTATATCACCGGGACGTGTACCCATCATCAACCCGCCGGCAGGGGTAAAACCCATGCTTGTGTCGATGCTTTTTCCTTCTTTTACCGCTGCTATACTTGCACCGCTGCCAAGATGAGCCAAAATCACGCGGCCTTCAGCTGCTTTCGCACCGGAAATACGCACGAGTTCTTCTATGAGATAAGAATAGGATAAACCATGAAATCCGTAACGCCGGATCCCTAATGCTTCGAAACGGCGAGGGATAGGCAAGATTTCTGCAACGCGAGGCATGTTATTGTGAAACTCTGTATCGAAGCAGGCGACTTCGGGTATTTTTGGATAACGCTGAAGCATTGACTCCATCAACTCAATCTCGGCAGGCAGATGATCTATGTCATACGGGCTTATACGGCGTAATTCATCCAGAAGTTCTTTGGTGATAAGTTCAGGCTTCGAATGATTCATCCCGAAGACAACCCGATGTCCGATTCCTTTGATTGAAGAAAAATCAATCTTTTTTTCCAGCCAGTCAATTAGAAAATTTGCTGCAGACCTTGTGTCGGAGGATTCAAGAGTGAGTTTGTCCTTATGTTTCCCGTCTGATTCGCTGAAAGTTAAATTTGTACCCGGCAAACCAATACGGTCAACACTACCGTTAAAACTTTTTATCGGCGATTTTCCTATTTGATACAGAGCGAACTTGATACTTGACGATCCGCCATTGATCGCCAGTATACTGGGGTAAGTTGCTGATGATTTTTTTATCATCGTATTATCTCAATCCGAATAAAGCCAATTTTACACAAGTACCTCAGTATCAGTGTTAGGAATACTTTCAGTTCCTCAGCCTTGTGCAATAGAACAATCACAATCACCAGGGCGAAGCAAATCCATGGGATACAAGATAGCGGAAAGCTAACCCTAAACTCACTCTGTCGCCCGGCTCCTCAAGAAGTAATGATTAAATTTAAGTTTAAAGTGTTTTTAAAAAAGAATCCTGTATCACAGACCGGGTAATTATAATTCCAGAGAGGAGGCTCAACTTATCAGTGCAAACTGCATCAAATAAGTATACTGCAGCAATAATGTAGTATGTTAATAAAAAGATTAATTCAGTTTAATGAAGGACTTCCACATAGACATTTTTTCCCCACGTCCGGATCAGGCCAGGACATCTCTTATGGATTCAGTTCTGTCAAAAACAGATTTTGCGAACGGGCACAACGGAATTATTTTAATTTTGTTCTCACGGGTATATCGTACCACTTCCATCAAAATTCTTTTACCGATGTTTTGTCCCCGATATGCATCACTTACTTCTGTATGGTCAATGATCATTTTGGAATTACCGGCAAAAGTATAACTCATTCTACCGGCTTCTTTATCTCCATCAAAAGCTTCGAAAAATCCCTTTGTACCGGAATCAAAGTGCTTAATTTCAATCATATTAAATTTCTTTTATGCTGAGTGCGCCGGATGGACATTTTGCTACCTGGTTAATCAGTTCCTCCGTTGTAGCGTTCTCAGGTTTTATCCAGGGTCTTTCTTTAGTATTGTAGACTTTTGGAAGTGTTTTCACACACACGCCTGAGTGAATACACAACTTAGGCTGCCAAACAATTGTGACCTCACCGTTAGGGTATTCTTTTCGTTCCATTTATTTCTCCTTTAAACTTAATTAAGAATTGAGTTTGTCTTTTAAGGTTTCTCAATTTTAACAGATGTCATACTCAGCGAACCACCCACGGCTTTATCATTGAACAAACTTACTTCTTCATTTTCTTCTTTCAAAGCTAAAGCGTAAAGCAATGGCAGATAATGTTCAGGTGTTGGAATAGCCAGGTCAAATTACTTCCCCTGTGATTGGTAGTTAATAAGCTAATTGTGATCAACGGACAGAACAAATTTTTTTCATCTTCGCGCTGGCTTCACTTGCCCAGTCGTAACTATAATCAGCTTCATTTAATCTTCTCCAGTCAACCATACGAAGATTATGAACCATATTTCCACTTCTGACTATAGAAATATATTATTTCTGTGTCAGTTCTTAACGGAGTCGACTTAATGATTGAGGAGTTATGCCGAGATATGACGCAATTTGATTCTGCGGTCCTGTTCCAAGAGCTGGGGATAAGTTTTAATAAAGTTCGAAATAGTAAAAACAGAATTTATTTCCCTCTTTATAAAAAACAATTTATTTTACAACTGCTGATTAATCAATAATAAAGGGAAAGTGAATGAATCTTCATATTATTGACATAAGCATTATCATAGCCTATCTGGCAATAGTTGCACTCATCGGAATTATCATTCAAAAAAGGGCTTCCAGACAACTCGACTCATATTTCCTTGCCGACAGAAACATACCCTGGTGGATGCTTGGACTTTCAGGCTGTTCCAGCTATATAGATATAGGCGGCACTATGGCTATGGTAGGTGCTTTATTTTATCTTGGACTGAAATCAATCTGGATGACCCACATCTTCTGGGGCTGGTTCATTATCAGCTTTTACATGGCGTTTCAGGCAAAATATATACGGAGATCCGGAGTAATGACTTTTGCCGAATGGAATAAAACCCGTTTTGGAGATGACCGCGCCGCAGAGTACGCAAGAATAGCTGCCGCTGTTTTCCTGCTTATACTCATGATTGCAAACCTTATGTATATTGCGGTAGGCACCGGAAAATTTGCAGAAGAGTTCCTCCCTTTAACCAGATGGCAGTCGGCTTTTATCATCTTTGCTGTTGTGGGAATATATGTAACATTAGGAGGATTTTTCGGAGTTATATTAACAGATGTTATCCAGACTGTATTTATTGCAGTGGGAGCAGTAATACTGGCGATTCTAGCTTTTCAGAATCCTGGGGGTGCTGATTTTATAAATTCCAAACCAGCTGAATGGAGCTCGCTGAGTATTAACTGGACTCTGTGGGACGGCTATCTTCAGAATACTCCGGCAAGCTATCAGCATTTTTATTTCTTCGGCACAATAATGATGGCAGGTGTTATATGGGTCATATTCAGGATTCTGGCGGGGCCTAATGTATGGGATTTTCAGTTTTTCCTTACGACCCGTTCACCGCGTGATTCTCAGCTTGCAGCAGGTACCTGGACTGTAGGCTATACTCTCAGGTGGATTATGGGGTGTTCTTTTATGATACTTGGAATATATTATCTGGGCAATCAGGCTTCTTTTGATGCAGAAAAGATAATGCCTCTTGTGCTTAAAAAGCTGCCTGTAGGAATGCAGGGATTATTTATGGCAGTGCTATTGGCGGCTCTTATGTCGACACTCAGCGCTATGATAAATGTAACCAGTTCTGTAATCACAAATGATTTTCTTAAAAGATATTTTGCAAAGAATCTATCCCAAAAAGCTCTTGTAAACTGGGCAAGGTTAGCATCTGTTTTTGCCATTATACTTGGATTTGTTTTCAGCCTTTCTTTTGATACAGTTATATCCGCGTGGGAGACTATGATATTCGTGGTGGTAACCATTATCCTTGTCCCCGCAACCTTCAGATGGCACTGGTGGCGCTTCTCTGCCAAAGCCTTTGTCTGGGGGATGATCTTTTCTACTTTGATCATAACACTCCAAAAAGTGTTTTTTGGTGGTTGGGCTGAAACAACAGGCCTGATGGTAGATGTTATCGGTTCATTTATAGTAACTCTTGCCTGCGGATTTTATTTTAATCCGACCAGCATGGATGTGCTTGTAAGTTTTTATTCACGTATCCGTCCTTTTGGGTTCTGGAAACCTGTGAAGCTGGAAGCCGAACGCCGAGGCCTGGTTCCTGTAAATGATAAAATGCCAAAAATAGATATTCTTAACGGATTTATTACTGCGGTCTTTCAGATGACTCTTGCTATCCTGCCATTCTATATTTTTCTAAGGAAATGGACAAATGTATATATCTGGAGTACAGTATTAATCGGATTAAGTATCTTACTGTATTTTACATGGTATAAAAATTTACCAGCTAAGGATGAAGTATAAAGTGTTTAGTAAGCAGCAGGAAGTATTATGAAACCGAAGATACATCTTATTTGTAATGCACATCTCGATCCTGTCTGGCAGTGGCAGTGGGAAGAAGGGGTGGCTGAGGCTGTTTCAACATTCAGGAATGCGGTAGAAATTTTAAAAGAGCACGATACGCTGATCTTCAATCATAATGAGGCTGTTTTGTATGATTGGGTCAGGAATTACGATCCTAGTTTATTTAAGGAAATTCAGAGGCTGGTAAAAAAAGGCCGCTGGTCTGTGAGCGGCGGATGGTGGCTGCAGCCGGATGTGAATCTTCCGGGTACGGAATCTTTGATCAGGCATATTTATGAAGGCAGGAAATTCTTTAAGAAATATTTTGATTCAGAACCATTGACCGCTTATAATTTTGACTCATTCGGACACAGTGGCGGGCTTCCGCAATTGCTGGTAAAAGCCGGTTACAAGATGTATATACACATGAGACCGCAGGAACCTGATTTTGAACTCCCTTCGGATGTATACAGGTGGCAGGGTGTCAATGGAAGCATTATCGGAACAGTCAGGATAGAAGTGGGACTGTACCATACCGAATATGATAACATCAGGCAGAGAATAGAAAAAGGTATAGAACTTGCACTCAGACTTAAAAGGGATGTTCCGGTTTTCTGGGGTATTGGCGACCATGGGGGGGGTGCCACAAGAGCAGATCTTAAAATTATTGATGATATTATAAAAAGTGAGAAGAGAGTTAAGATCATTCACTCAAGTCCCGACCTGCTTTACAACTCGCTGAAAAAATACCTTGCAAAAGCGCCGATAGTCAAGGGAGATCTTCAAAGAGTGTTCACAGGATGTTATACATCGTTGTCGCGTATTAAAAGAGCTGGTCAGAAAAGTCTGGGAATATTAACGCAGACAGAAGCCCTTGCCGCGGCAGCATGGTTTAAATTTAATACGATTTATCCCGCAGATGAACTTGTATCTATCTGGAGAGATCACCTTTTTAACGATTTTCATGATATACTTCCAGGCAGCTGCACTGAACCTGCTGAAAAAGACGCATTAGATCTTTACAGCAAAATAGAAATGAATTTAAGAGGATTAGAGCTAAAAACTGCTGTCTCCTTTAACGGGGGGGAGCGGATTAAGACATACATCCCGGTTACCGCTATGAACTCAAATCCTGCTTTGAGGAAAGTTCCTGTGGAAGTTGAGTGTATGATTTCGCATCGTCCAAAATGGTCGGGTGAGTGGTATCTCCTACTTTTTGATACGGATGGTAATGAAATAGAATGCCAGGAAGAACAGCCCGAAGCCCTTCTTCCATTCAACGGATGGCGCAGAAAAATTTCATTTATTGCAGATCTTCTTCCGGTTGGGGTGACACACTATAATATAGTATCTAAAGAGGGAGTAAAAAAGAAGTCGGGATTTAATACTGCTTTGAACCATAAAATTGATGAGGGCAGCGGACTGATAAACAGATTACTGTTTAACGGTAAAGATCTGCTGACAGGTAAACTGTTTAATCCCCTTGTAGTTGAGGATAAAGGGGACAGCTGGGGTACGGATCTATGGGAATACAGAAATATTTTAGGCGAATTTACTAATTCGGTCGTCAACGTCAATATTAAAGAAGAAGGTCCTGTAAGGAGAATAACCGAGTCGGTTCTGGCTTATGGAAAAAGTGAAATAGTCAATCATATAATTTCCTATAATAAATGGGATGCTATTGAAATCAGGATGCGGGTAAACTGGAATGAAGAACAGGCCAGATTAAAACTTTCCATACCGACAATTTTCAATGGAGGAAGCCTCCTTTGTGAAATACCGGGAGGGATGATTGAAAGACCTGCCGATGGTAACGAGTACGTACATGGAAGATGGTTCATCGCTGGAAATGAAGATGAAGCGCTGGCTGTTATCAACAACGGACAATCCGGATTGGATTACAAAAATGGCGAAATCAGACTGTCCGTATTAAGGAGCGCAGCATACTGCCATGAGCATGGTTTCAGATTAAAAGAAAACCGGGCATATAGATTCAGCGACATCGGATTACATGATAGTAAGGCTGCTGGTAATAACAGGAACAAAAAAGAAATTACTGGAAAGGGTTACTGCTCTTGCAGATTATATCTCTGCTCCTCCCGTTGTTTACTCACATCTGCAGTTCGGTAAAAGTGAAAATATTAATGGGCTTTTATCTTTGCCTTCAGGTTTAAGAATGCTTGCAATGAAACAGTCATTTGACCGCAAGGCAATTATTTTAAGAATTCAGGAAGTTACGGGAAGCGATTTTACAGGAATAATTTTATTCGACAGCAGACCAATAAAAATATCATTCAAATCTCTTGAGATTAAAACAATCAGGATTGAAAGATCCGGTAAGTGGAAAGAGGTTGATATGGTGCGGGAAAAGTGAGTGGAGATTAGCGCCAACTCAATTATCGATCATCAATTCAGATATTCCTTATATTTGCATGACTGGTAATGTCTCCTGAATGATGTACGAGGGACAATTATGCATAAATTTTTATTCTTTTTTCTGATCACTTTTACTGCAGCATCATCGCCGCAGACTCTGATCATTTCAGATTCCGGCTGGAGGATGTGGCCTGATACTTCTGCAGAATGGAAAAACGATAAAATCTTCCTTCCGGGTGAATATGATCTCAATTCTCATACCGTTAACCCTCCCACCGGAGAATGGACAGTCCTTAATTCCAAACAGGGTATTTCTGTTAATCTTCCTTCAACTGTTGAAGAACATTTCTGGGGGAAGTTTGGGTTCAGACCCTATACGCAGGACACATACTGGTTTGGAGGTGAAGATGACCAGGTGATGAATGGAAATTATCAGGGTGTTTCCTGGTGGTGGAAAAGGATTATTATACCTGCGGGTTTCAAAGGAAAAATTGTACTCCTTCATATAAGGGCAGCCCGTTTAAGAGCAGAGGTATATGTCAATCAGAAGCTTGCAGGTTATAATATTATAACTGAAACTTCATTTACTTCCGATATTTCAAAATACTTCAAACCGGGAGAAGAAAATCTTATTGCTGTTAGAATAACAAATCCGGGCGGAAGACTTGATTGGGTTGATACAAAAGTACTAACCTGGGGAGATAAATCTTTCAGTATGGGACACGGGTTTGGAGGTTTGGACCGTGGTATTACCATAACCGCTCATGATTCTGTTTATATAAGCGATCTATGGATTGCTAATACAAAGGATATTAAAAATATTGATGTTCATTTATCAATTAAAAATACACTTATAAAAGAAGTTAACGGTTCCATCAGGCTGGAACTGTTAAAAAAGGGTGAGAATAAAATTCTAAAAACCCTCATCAGAGAATTTTCAATTGCGGCTGACAGAACTTATGAAATGATAACAGGTTTCAGTTATCCAGAAGCAGAATTATGGGATCCTGACAATCCTGACCTTTACACAATTAGAACCTCATTGAGCTATAAAAATAAATCGGATATTGCCGAGCAGGATTTCGGCTTCCGCTGGTTTGAAGCTGATGGCGTGGGTGAGAATGCTGTACTCAGATTGAACGGGAAAAGAATAAGACTCGTATCAGCCATATCCTGGGGCTTCTGGGGCTTTAATGGTCTTTTCCCTACACCTGGATTAGCGGAAAAGGAAGTTAAAGCCGCAAAGAGATTGGGTATGAATGCAATTCAGTTTCACAGGAACATCGGCAAGGAACAAGTTTTTGATGATATGGACAGACTTGGTTTATTACGGTTTATGGAACCGGGAGGAGGTCAGACTGCCCTCGGTGAGCAATACGACCTATACGCTGATTCACCTGCCGGTCCTGTTGATGTATCCGGAGCAAACGGTCGGCCCAATACTTTTGCCGAAAAATATATGGAAGAAAAGATTCTGAGGATGATCAAAGATTTCCGCAGCCATCCTTCCCTTGTAATGTATAATGTTCAGAACGAAATAAATCCCGATCTTAATAATCCGCGCATTTTCAACTTATTCTATAAAATGCATACAGCGGATCCTTCCAGGATCATTCTATTAAAGTCAGGTATTCCTCCAATAAACCAGGTGTGGATGCAGCCTTACGATACAACCATTTATCATGATGATGGCACCGGTTATTCAGGGTGGTGGGATGAGCATACTGTTGGGGGTCCCGGAATATGGCAGGATAGAATGTATTCGGGTCCGCAAAGTTTTACCCATCGCTCAGATAATAAGAAAGAAATTGCTGTATGGGGAGAGATGCTGGGTGCAGCTGTTCCCGATGACCACACCCGTATGATAGAAGAAATAAAAAATCACGGCACAAGCTATGATCTTGAGGATCATCTGGAAATTCAGGAAGCATATAATAACTTCCTAGATAAATGGAATTTCAGAACAGCCTTTCCCTCTGCTGAGAAACTTTTCATGGATATAGGTAATAAATGTTATGATTTTTGGGGGAGAGTAATAGAAACTGCAAAACTTTCGGATGAGAATGATTTCCTTGTTATCAGCGGCTGGGAATCTACAGCGATAGAGAATCACTCGGGCCTTCTTGACAATCTCCGTAATTTCAAAGGCGATCCTTCACTTATCAGCAGCAGATTTAAACCATTGGATCCTGTTATAAGAACCGATAAACTTGTTTACGCCAGAATGGATACTCTGGTAGTGGATCTTTATCTGATTAATGAAACCAATACGCCTCATAGAACTTCTTTGAATTTATTGATAACCTCACCTGATAATGAGAAAGTTTTTAATAAAAAATTGAAGATTCCGGAATATGAAAAAGATAAATTCAGTTATCTGGTTGCAGATTCACTTGCCACTATTCCTCTGGTACAGGAAGGTTATTATAACATAAGCGCAGAGATTGAAGGGATTAAAGCGGAATCTACCGAAAGAATATTGGTAGTTGATCCTGTATCCGACATCCCGTCGGGTAAAAGAATTGCTGTACTTACCGGGAGTCCTGAAAATGAAAAGGCATTAAAGAAGATGTTCCCGTCACTCGAAATAGAAAAATATAACCCTGATAAAGAATACGACATGTTAATTACAAGCTCACGGCTTCTTTACGGGTGGCGCTCTGTAGTAGATTCCACGACTGAAATTACAGGCACAGACAGGGATGAATTATATCGTACCGAAAGCTGGGGCTATTCTGGAAATCTTGAATATGTGTTTACAGAATTACCTCCCGGAAAAGCAAAAGTAACTCTTAGTTTTGCGGAAATCACCCTCAGTAAAGAAGGTGACAGGGTAATGAATGTTGCTGTCAACGGAAAAACCGTTCTTGAAGATTTTGATATATACAAGACTGCCGGAGGGAAGAATACAGCAATTGACACAGTCTTCTATATTGACGATCCCGACGGTGTTATTAAAATAACCGTTCCGAAGCTTACTGTAAATTATGCCAAGTTCAGTGCAATTAAAATAGAAGCAGGTGATACGGTCATCGCGATTAATGCCGGAGGTTTAAAACCCTATACCGATAAAGAAGGGCTTGTATGGAAACTTTACTCGGCACCCGTTAATCTTGACAGCCGGATTCTTGAAAAAGTCAGTAAAGGGATGCAGCTTCTTGCAGTTCCCGATGGAGAGGATGCCATTCTTTCATATAGTGAGATACTGGGTAAAGCAGGTGCTTACAAACATATCGGACATACCGGAAAGACAAGGGCTTCATGGATGGGTTCATGGTTTTTTAACCGAGAACATCCTGTGCTGGAAGGACTTCCCGTCAATCAGGCCATGAAAAGCTATTACCAGGCCCCTGTCAGGAATACAGATGGAATACTACTCGATGGTAATAATGTTGAAGTATTCATAGGATACGGAAGAGATCACGACAGAAACATAGGGGCAGCCGGATTTACAGTAAAATACGGTAATGGCAAAATTTTATTTTTTACTCTTCCCGGTATGCTTTCCGGATTAGTAGATGAATCTTCCGCCATTCAGCCGGTAATGCTGAAAAGAATCCTATCGAACTCTGTAGGTTATTTGTTGAAGAAGTAAATAAGCAATAAAATGAAAGAATTTTTAGATAAAAAATTAGAAGAACGTAAAAAACAGATACCTCCTGAAACGAAAAAAGGAGTTGGAGTGATTGGTCTCCACGAAGGGAGAACTCTTCTGGTTGGACTTGAAAGGACTTCTTACGCTTATCCGGCGGCAGGCTGCGATCTCAGGAATGAAAAGATTGAAGAAGCAAAGAGGAACAGGCCGGATCTTTTTTATACGAATGACTACGATGAATTGCTTAAGAGAAAGGATGTTGATATAGTTGCTATTTATACTCCCGACTCCTACCATGGTGAACATATAGAAAAAGCCTTTAACGCCGGAAAGGATGTAATCTGCACCAAGCCCCTTGTAAATTCAAAGAGGGATGCAAAAAGAATTTTACAGGCAGGTAGAGAGACCGGAAGAAAGCTGCTTGTAGGTCAGAGTACCAGGTTCTTTGAGCCTTTCCGGAGGCAGCGGAAAGCTTTTGAGGAGGGGTATCTGGGTAAGCTGGAATTTGTAGATGCTCATTATTTACACCGGATGGACTGGTTCTATGAAAAAAGTCCCTGGGCACTTACCGACAGCGATTGGATTTATATGGGAATGAGCCATCCCATAGATCTCATCAGGTGGTATCTTGGAAGGATCAGGGAAGTTCAGGCCTACGGTTATACTTCTCAACTGGCAAAAGAGTATGGTTATCGGTATTATGATATCTATACGGTCAACTTCAAAGCTGAGGACGGCAGGATAGGGAGAGCATTGGGCAATTACGGATATCGCGAACTTCCTTCAGCAAGAAATGCGATAGAGCTGATGCTTTTCGGAGATAAAAATACAAACCTTGCACAGTACCACGACATGAAATATAAGTATACAAGAGATGACGGCACAGAAGTGCTTGAAGACCCTTTATATGAACTGCGCCATTATTATTTTAATAGTGAGATCCATGGCATGCATTATGGCGAGTTTGCCAATTATACCGATTACTTTGCAGAAGCTCTGATATATAATAAACCGTATTCTCCAGGTCTGGAGGAGGGAGTTGAAACTTACCTGGTTATGGAAGCCGTACGCAAATCTTCTCATACCGGTAAGGTGGTTGAGCTTGCTCCTTATCTCGAAGAAGCTGGATTATATACGAATTAGGCAGGAAATAAAATTTTTAGATAATTTGAAAAGGAATAAAATGAGCTGGGATGAAGATGTATCCAAACTTGACAGGGAGCTAAGGTTTTTTCCAGTCAGCAACAATAAACCGGAAAAACTTACAATAGAACAAATAGGTCTTTATAACGAAAAAGGCTTCCTATTTCCATTCAAAGCTTTTAATGCAAACGAAGCGGAGAATAACAGGAATAATTTTGACGGAATACTTGAAAAATTTATTAAGGCAGGAAAAAGCAGCTATGCTATTGATCGTTACCAGGATACTATTCCTGAAATATGGGACGCCGCAATAAATAAAACAATAGTCGGTTATGTAAAGGATCTGCTAGGCAATGATGTGGTCTGCTGGGCAACACACTACTTCTGCAAGCTTCCCAATGATGACAAAGGAGTATCCTGGCACCAGGATGCTTCTTACTGGCCGCTGACACCTACCAAGACCGTTACTGTATGGCTTGCGGTTGATGATGCCGAAATTGAGAACGGATGCATGCAATTCATTCCAGGGTCTCATAAACACGGACATATAAATTTTACAAAGAGCAGAGATGAAGAAAAGAATGTTTTATCCCAGACAGTCGAAAACGCTCTCGATTATGGTGAACCTCCTGTTGATGTAGAGTTAAAGGCAGGTGAATTTTCAATGCATTCCGATTTACTACTCCATGGTTCCCGTCCAAATAAATCAAATAGAAGGAGATGCGGACTGACTTTAAGATATGCGCCGGTTGATGTACGTGCTTATTGGGATTGGAGCAGGCAGTCTATAATCGTAAGCGGAAGCGATCCTTCCGGGCACTGGGCAGACGTACAGCGTCCTGAAAAGGTTTTTGAAATAAAAGATTATGATTTCTAAAGGTTTTCGGTGTCTTCCAGAGAAATCATAAAGAATATAGTTGATAGAAAAAAAGCGGAAAGGTTCGGCTTCTGGCTGGGTAATCCACATCCGGATTCCTGGGAGGGGCTTCATAAATATTTTGGAACCAGAACTGAAGAAGAACTTCGGATTAAGCTGGGAGATGATTTCAGGTGGATAACCCCTCAGTATATGGAAACTACTTACCGTCATCCTGAGGGGAAAGGGATATTTGATATTTATAAGACTAAAAGCTCTCTTGCCGCATCAGGTCCTCTTGCAAATGCTATCAGTTTAAAGGATGTAGACAGTTATGACTGGCCTTCAACCAGGTATCTCAATTTCGAAGAATGCATTACTGCATTGAAAAATGCCGGTGATGTATACAGGGCAAGCGGCTTCTGGATCCCTTTCTTTCATGATGCTGCCGATCTCTTCGGTATGGAAAATCTTATGCTTAATATGTATACCAGACCAGCATTAGTTCACTATACTGTGAATAAGGTTTGCAGTTTCTATTTTGAAGCGAATGAAAAATTTTTTTCCGAAGCAGAAGGACTGGCAGACGCATTGTTCTTTGGAAATGATTTCGGAACACAATTCGATCTTCTGATAAGTCCTGCCCAGTTCAATGAATTTTTCTATCCTTGGATAGAGAAATTTACCCGGCAGGCCAAATCTTACAACTTAAAAGTAATAAAGCATTCTTGCGGATCCGTATATAAAATTATAGACAGATATATTGATGCCGGTATAGACTGTCTTCACCCCCTGCAGTCACGCGCTGCAGATATGGATGCGGAAACACTCAGCAGAAGCTATAACGGAAAGATTGCGTTTATGGGAGGTATAGACACTCAGGAGCTTCTTGTTAACGGCAGTACCGAGGACATTAAAAAGGAAGTAAAAAGAATCAAGAAATTACTGGGTCCGAATTTAATAATTAGTCCCAGCCATGAAGCCATTCTCCCCAATATTCCCCCCAGTAATATTGCTGCTATGGCGGAAGAAGCCCTTAAAATTGTTGATTGAAAATTTTATTCTGTACCTACCTCATATTCAGGTGATAAAAGGCAAAATAATTACCAGGCATCACCCGCCAACAAATCTAATACACACACTTTCTCGCCTCATCCGTGAATGCTTCAATAAGCTTCAGATCAGCATCAAAGAAATGATCTGAAGGGGAAAGAATATAGCCTCCGTTCCATCCGGCATCATTAAAGCAGCGTCTGACTGCTTCACGTGTCTTATCAGGAGTTGTATCCTGGAAATAATGATACTGATCAAATCCCCCGATCATACAAACCCTGCTTCCTATCCTTTTTTTAGCTTCGCTTAATACAGTATCCCCTCCCATACCAGTGGGAGTAAATGTTTCCATAGCATCCGGATTCATATCGGCAATCATCTCCAGAATAGCCATCATTCCTCCGCATGTATGATAGACCACGCGCTGACCTGCTTTATGTGCAATATCTATAAGGGGACCGTCATATGGTGCAACGAATTCTTCAAAGATTTGCGGGGAAATAACCGTACTTGAAGCATCACCCCCTCCATGCTCTAAAATATCATAATGAGCACCCTTACAGGATTCAAGAAAGATCTTCTTCCTTTCAAATAGGATTTTTAGAAAATTGTGCACCCAAACCGGATCCTCAAAAGTAGCCATAATGAGATTCTCAATACCATAAAGCACTGCCGCATCCTGCCAGCAGCCCGACTGCCCGTAAACATCAAAGAAACTTATGAGTCCTCTTACCAGTCCCCTTTCTCCGTATTCTTTAGAAACACGGTTTATTTCCTCAACATCACATTTAGTGATGGTTGCATATTTTGCAATGAATTCAATATCTGATTTTTCTTTTATTAACCGCTCCGAAACCCATGAGGTATATTCATTACTCTGAAGAACCACTGACAGAGTTTTTTCCGGAGTCCTGAAATTGTATTTGACGGTTTTATACTCCTGATCAGGAATTTCCTCAACAAAGATCCTCCAGTTATCAGATGATATTCTTCTCGCTTCGAGATAACCCGGAATATGTTCAGGATCATAATATTCACCTTTTGACTCATCAGGCTTATATGCATTTATCCATTTTATAGGATCAAGCCCAAAAATATCGAAGAATTCTTCATTACCGATCCCCTTAAGATATTTCTCCAGGAAATAAGGCTGAACATGATGAGTAGTTACCGGAAGACGGTCGGGAATTTTCCTTTCCAATGCTGTTATAAATCTTTCTTTTGAGGTCATTTTATAAAGTTTTAGCCTCCACATTCCCGGTTAATAAAATCAAGAGCCCCCTGGGGGTCGCGCGAATAATGATCTGCCCCGATCGCTTTAGCAAAATCCTTAGTCACAGGAGCACCCCCTATCAATACCTTTACATCGGGAAGCTCTGATTTAATTTTTGCAACAGCACTTTTCATATTCAGCATCGTAGTCGTCAACAGAGCACTCAAGCCCACTGCTTCGGCATCATTTTCTTTGATTGCATTCAGGAACTTCTCCGGACTTGAGTCGACTCCCACATCAACAACTTTCCATCCCCCTCCTTCAATAACCATCTTAACAATATTTTTTCCTATATCATGGAGGTCGCCGGAAACAGTGCCGATGACCATAGTTCCCTTATGCTTAATCTGACCGGACACAAAATACGGCTTAAGCAGAACCATAGCCGCACTCATTGCCTTAGCTGCAATAAGCACATCCGGAACGAAAATTTTACATTCACGGAATTTTACTCCAACACGGTTCATCCCGGGCATCAGTCCTTCGTTTAATATCTGCTGTGCAGGAATTCCTTCATCAAGCGCCTTCTTAGTCAATTCAACAGCTCCGTCTTTTCCTTTCAGATCAGGAGGATAAACAGAATTCTTATCTACTTTACCTCTTTCAATATACATGCTTAATACTTCGAGTAATTCCATACGAATTATTTTCAGTTTGTATTAATTCAAAAATAAATTTATATAAAAATTTAGTACAAATGGATTGCAAATCAAAGATATTTCATTTTCATACGGTTGCAGGTAGATTTTATAATATTTTGGTCAGAAAATGATTAATGCCCGAAAGTGTTTGACCGCATTAAAATTTTTAATGAAACCAATTAGAATATTTTGTGTAATCACGCACAAGTCATCCTTTTGTAACTTATTATTTATTTAACAGGAGCGGTATGCATAGTTAAGTTCTTTAGAATTAACCTCTGACAAAATATTCGGTAATTTTTTAGCAAGGATAGGAACCTTTAATTACTTTCCAGTATGTCTGTTCCTTTTACGGATATCTTAGTAAACCAGCCAAGTGCTAATAAAAACAAACCGGTACCAATCCATGTAAAAGTTCCTCCGTCACCTAGATACATGCTTACTGCTGATATGACTGCAAGGGATGCGCAAACAAGCAGGGAAGTTTTATTAACATGAGTATGCATATCCTTTGTCGCCTGTTCCCCTCTCGGCACCAGCATATCTTCTTTTTCAAGTTCTTTCTCCGTTTTAACGTTAATTTCCTTATATCCGCCCTTTATGTAACTAACAATTTGCCTGATCCCGAATTTAACATATGCCCCTCTAGGGTTAAAAAGGATAACCGGTGTCTTTGTACGAAGAGCTATTATGTTTGGTTTTATGTTCGCGAACCTTTTTTGTATCCAGTTCTCGTTTGAGCCTCCGATAATAACCGCATCGTAACTACCTGATGTTTTTATGATTGTCCTGGTAACATCATTGTTTATTACGCCTTCCACTTCTACGGTTAAATTGTGATTACCATTTTTTTCGAAATATTCGGAGACCTCATTCTTAAAAGTATCAAGTACCTTTTGCCTTTCATCTTCATTGAAGGCTGTTTTGAAAATGTGAAGAAATCTTATTTCCATTTTGCCGTCGGAATCAAAACTTTCAACTGTATTAATGATAGCTTTAATTTGCTTTGGATTTGCTATCGGTACCAGTATTTTATGAAAAGGAGTTTTTGCATTTTGCTGAACGACAAGCACATCGCAGTTAACTTTCTCCAGTATTTTGTCAATATTTCTGCCTATTACATTTTTTCTTGAGCTGACGGAACCTCTCCATCCCATAATAATAAGATTTGATTTCTTCTCCTCCGCTGTCTGAATAATTGCATCGTATGCTTGATGCGATATTCTGATTAACACTTCGCCTGTTAAATCGGCATCCTGCACCATTCGTAGCGCTTTGTTTGTAATCTCCTTATGCTGTTCAACATAAATTATCCCTTCACTAACCGGTAATTGTTCCGGTACCACTACAATCTGCAAAATCAAAACACTTCCATTGTTCTTTTTCGCAGAATTTATAGCAAGCGGCATCAACGTTTTTAATGAGTCGGGATTACCTACAGGAACTAAAACATTAAAACTTTCGGTATCGATAGTAACAAGTCTTTTTTCCTGATGCGCCAGAAAGCTTTTACTCTCACCTTCCTTTTTTCTTTTTTTTGCGTATGTGTAATAGACAATTGTACCAATGCTGATCCAGGCAATTGTAAAGTACCAGGCAATTGGAGAATAACCGAACATAAACAATGCTAGAAAGAGTTTTGTTATAATACCGATTATCGGAACTATCGGGAAAAACGGCATAAGATATCCATATTTCAGTCTGCTGCCGTATTTTTTTCTAATCGTTATTGCGGCAATATTAACCTGAAGAAATAAAAGAAGAAACATAATGTCAGCTGCGGATGCTACATCTTTTATTGGAATTACAACTGCCATTACAAGAATTAGAGCTCCGCTGAACATTAACGCTTTATGCGGTGTTCGCGTTCTGCTGTTAATGGCTGAAAATGCTTTGGGCAGATTCTTATCTCTTCCCATAGCAAAGGATACTCTTGTCGATGAATACGTTGTAGCGTTAAGTGCGCTCATTGTTGAAAACAAACCTGCAATAAGAAGGAGCATCGTACCGAAAGGCATAAATTGTTTTGCCGCCTCTACCAGTCCGAGCTCTGCATGTATACCCAGCCAGACATAAGTAGGAATATTCGTATCGGGAGTAACAGCACCTATTGCAGCAAAAGCAACAAAAATATAAATAGGTACAACAATAGCTAAAGAATAAAACACTGCCTTGGGAATATTTTTCCTCGGATTTTTAACTTCTTCGCCTGCCTGAACAATGATTTCATAACCTTCAAATGCTATAAATGTTAATCCCATTGCACTTAAAATACCTGGAAATCCTTTAGGCGAGAAATTTTGGAATTTTTGAAAGAAAACCGGATGTGAAACTATTGCCCAGATTCCGCTTATAATGAATATAAATAAGATTAAAACTTTTGCTACCGTTACTATATTTCCTGCCAGGCCGGTTTCGGAAACTCCTTTATAGTTTATAGCAATGAAGATAAGAATAATAACTACTGTAATGAATTTATTCAGCATTTCACCGTGAAGACCAAACAAAGAAAAATTAAACGCATTAAGAACCAGTACGAAATAAGCTCCGAAACCCATTGCATAAAGACTGCCTGCAACAGCATGCGCAAACCAGCTCATCCAGCCCGCCTGAAATGCATTTGGTCCCGGTAATCCTTCTTTAACCCATAAGTATCCTCCGCCCGCTTCTGGTATTGCGGAACCTAATTCTGCATAAACCATAGCAGTGAAAACTGTCACTATTCCATTAAGAGCAAATGATAAGAGCAGGGCGGGACCGGCGGTTCCGGCGGCTATTCCGGTAAGAACAAATATCCCGGCACCGATCATGGCACCTACGCCGATCATTGTTATATCAAACAGCGAAAGGTCGCGGCTTAATCCTATTTCAATTGGATTGTTATTCCTATTGCTTGTATCATTTTCAGCCATTTTTTCACCGCACTATGTTTTATATAAAAAGGTTTTTATTCTCTCGGGCTATAAGCGAGATATTTACTATATAATACAGCAATTCCCATCACCGGCAATTCGGTTACATTGATCCGTCCCCTGCATTTTATCCTTATTTATTTTGGAAGTTAAAAATAATTACAAAACTATGTTTAAGTTATATTTACTTCAAGATTTATATACTCAAAAGTGATTAATTCTTTATTGGGTTATGACAGCGGGCAGGCGATCATTTCAAGCCGACAGCGTATACGTACGCGGGATTTTTGGGTAAAGCAAATCTATTTATCCACCTTAAACAAGTTTTCGTGTCTTTGTAGTGAACCCTAACACGGGTTTTGTTATTAGTGGACGAACAGTGCAAATAGAAACATTTGAGCAATTTATAAACATCAGAGCTGGCAGACAGTTATTTGACATAGTTCAATGCAGGAAGAAAGACTATTTTGCCAGAGCAACTACTTTTGTACTTGTGAAATATGATGCAAAGTCATTTGCGAATTGCCCGAATGAACGTGCCGGGTGCCCCGTAAGCAACTCAACATTTCTTTCAGTGCCGGCTGCAAAATTTTTGCTGAATCCTTCAGATAATTCGAGATATCCGCCGGCTATCCATTCAGGGATACCCATAGCCACCATTGCCTGCTTTGAAGCTTCACCGGGCACATTTATATATTTGATTTCCTTCTCCATTATCTCTGAGAAAACGGAAGCAATATAATTAAATGAGATTGCTTCAGGACCGGTTAAAATATAACTCTGACTTTCATGTCCTTTTCCTGTAATGACGGCAAATGCGGATTCTGCTATGTCCCTGACATCTATCATAGCAAGTTTCCCCTCATTCATATCCCAGTATATTTTTCCATCGGAGGACATGGATTGAGCTGCCATCATTAAATTCTGCATATAAAATGTAGGCTTCAACATTGTCCAGGATAATCCTGAAGATTTAATTAATTCCTCCGCCTGAAGTCCCTGCTTTATAATACGACTATTGCCCGATCCCCACATCGAGTGCCTTATTATGTGTGGATTTTCTCCTGATTCTTTTACCGCTCTAATCATATTTTCCACTTGTCGGAACTGGGTAGGACCATTCCACGTTAAAAGATAAATTTTATCGACACCTTTAACCGCAGGAATAATTGTATCGGGTCGATCAAGATCACCCCTTATAATCTCCGCCCCTGAACTGATCAGTGATTCTGCTTTTTTCTCATCCCGCACAAATACCCTGACCTCAATATCTTCACTTAACAGCATAGGCACAAGCAATGAGCCTGTGTTCCCCGTTGCACCAGTAACAAGCACCTTCAATCTCTTTGACATAATTAACCTCCTATAATTATAAATTAACTTAGTGCCAGCAATACGAAACGATTATTTGATTAAATTAAACCTTGCCTGAGGTATATTCCTCCAGGAAATAGATTTCGGGCTGTTCGATTACTCCGGCATCAGCCATCGCATCTTTTAATTCCTTACTTCCGGCAAACTTCCGTGCGTTATCAAGGTTGTCCCATTCGAACAATGCCAGTAATCTGTTCTTATCGTTATCCGTATGAAGTATTTGATAAGATCTTTCACCCCCGGCTCTCCTTGTTTCATTAAAGCCGTCAAACACTTTCTTCCATACAGGATAATCTTTTACTTTGTGTTTTATTAATAGATGTGCCATTTCAGCCTCCAATATTTATTGTTGTTTCTTTGATATCTTTTGATATCGTAATTTCGAAACAAAAATAATCTTCTGGCAGCTGCTATTTCATTGACTTTGGTTAAGAATTTTGAGGCTTATTAAACATACGTTTTCGCAGACGGCTGAGTGATTCAGGTTCTATTCCCAGGTAGGAGGCAATATAATGCAGAGGAATACGCTGAAAGAATTCCGGCCGTTCTTTCATTAGTAAAAGATATTTTTCTTCAGGAGTGGCAGATTTTGTAACCGATAACCTTTTAAGTGAGTAATAATGATTACGGTGAATTTTATAATCATGATACTCCTTAAATTTTGGAAGTTCTTCAGTGGCCCGGTTAAAATTCTTTAAGGATAAAAGAAGTAATTCACTTTTTTCAAGTGCTTGAACGTAAAAAATGGTTGGTTTTTGAGAAAAAAGACTTTCCAGATCCCCGATCCAGTAGTCTTCCAATGCAAAATTTAAGATTATCTCTTTTGCATGCTCATCAATTATATAACGACTGAAGCACCCCTTGTTAACGTAAGCAACCGCGGTACAGATATCCCCTGCCATTAAATAATGTTCTTTTTTCCGCAGCTTTTTAATGGTGAGAAGACTTAAATAAAAGTCAATCTCATCATCTGTAAGTCCTGCCTTCTCACTCAGTGTTTTAACAAGTATGGGGGTATTTATTTTAGATGGATTCATTTGAATCCGGAAGTTAATTATTCTTCATAAATTATAAAAAATAATTATTTATGCAATTGATGAAAACAACAGTTATAAGAAAACAGCAGTGTATCAGGATCTCATGGTAGTTGACTAATACCTTGAATTCACAACTATGATTTTAACGCCGATGCAATTTTTTATGTGTTTCAAATTGACTAACCATATTAACCAATCATTTAATCTCAGGATGTACCGAAAATTAGTCGGTACAAAGTCGGCATAGTATAGTACACAGTCAGTGGGATTTTAAAATATTCTTGAAAATCAAAAAGCCTCAATACGACTTGTATTAAGGCTTTTTTAGCGGGGCCGACGAGACTCGAACTCGCGACCTCCTGCGTGACAGAACCTATAAGGCTAAAATAAGCTTTGAATATTGCGTTTTAAAGTTTTCGAATCAACCCTTTGCATCTTCCAATTCCAAGCTTGCCATATATTGCACATTGAGTGAAAGATAAGCTTTAATAATAGAGTTCTTTACCAAATATGCAGGATATTGCACTTATTCTTCTTTTTCATTATTATTGAATCCATAAAACTAAAAAAAGTGCAATAAACTGCATATAATTATGGATAAAATAAAAATTGGATCTATAATCAGGGAGAGAAGGAAATTCCTTAACATCACTCAAAAAGATTTGTCAGAGATTGTTGATATTGGACTCAGGAGTTTGATTAATATAGAAAACGGGAAAGGTAATCCGACTTATGATCAGCTCCGGAAAATATCCGAGGCTTTGGGTCTGGAATTAAAAGTAACGGTGAAATAAATGTCAGTTAAAACTGCAAAAGTTTATTATAACAATTTCCTCGTTGGAGATTTAAGTAAGGAAAAAGATAAGTACATTTTTCAATATGACGAGAATTATCTCCGGGATGAGTCTTTGCCGTCAATCAGTTTAACACTTCCTAAAAGAAAAGAAGCTTTTATTTCCGAACATTTATTCCCATTCTTTTATGGATTATTAGCTGAAGGTGAAAATAAGGAACTTCAATGCCGTACTCTGAAAATTGATGAGAATGATAATTTTACAAGGCTGTTAAAAACTGCAGGTAAAGATACTATTGGCGGTGTAATAGTGAAGGAAGAATTATGAAAATAGAAAACTGTCCCGGTTGTATGAAACCCGGATTCGAAACTTATTGCGATGAGTGTGTAAAAAAATTATTCAATGGAAAAAGGGTTAGTCATATTTTGAATTTTAGCAGGCCGGATTTTGATAAAATAAAAAGAGAACAAAGCGGGAAACTATCGATATCCGGGATCCAGATAAAACACTCCTTGAAGTTTGAAGGAAAAGAATTGAAACTCACTGAGGAAGGGGGTGAGTACATTTTAAAACCAATCCCTTCAGGTCAATTTGAACACCTCAATAATGTTCCGGCAAATGAAAACCTTACCATGCAAATTGCCAAACAAATTTATGATATCAGGACTGCAGAGAATGGGATTATTTTTTTCAGTGATGGTGAAATTGCTTACATAACAAAAAGATTCGATGTTCTTCCTGATAAATCCAAATTACTACAGGAGGATTTTTCACAAATAGCCCGGATGACCGGAGAGACGCATGGAAATAATTATAAATATGATTTTAGTTATGAAGAAATTGCTGAGTTGATGAAGAATTATGTGAATGCTTATTCCGTTGAGATAGAAAATTTCTTTAAGGTAGTTGTGTTCAATTATTTATACTCAAATGGTGATTCTCACCTTAAAAACTTTTCGTTATACCGGAATAATAAATATGGCGATTACTTACTAACACCATTTTATGATTTACTCGATACATCAATTCATGTTCCCGGAGAAAGTGATTTGGCTTTAGAATTATTTAAGGATGAATACGTAACTGAATCTTTTAAGGCTGGTTCAAAACATACTAAAGTAGATTTTGAAGAATTCGCTGAAAGAATTGGTATCAATAAAAAAAGATTTACAGGATTGTTTTCGGGATTTTTGGATAAAGCAGATCTGGTCAAAAGAATAGTTTCTGGATCATTTTTAGAGAAGGAAGTAAAAGATTTATATCTTACTCATTTTCAAAATAAAATTAAGAGATTGGCCTCTTGAGAACCAGCTAAAAAAAGCTTTGCAATAGTTCGCGTTAAACAAGGCGTCGCCGCTGATCTGTGTGTCTGTTCCGCCGGTTAACAGAGATGATGAATACGTTTGCTTCGGGGGATTTCATAAGTTCTTGCATTTTTGACATTGCATCTATATGTGGCTTATCACCTTTTTGATACATTTCCATTCCATGCTTTTTGCTCTGTTCGGCAATCTCCTCAAAAGTTTGAGCACGAAATATTTTATCGCAAGCTCCGCCCAATTGTTTACAATTCATAGCTCTCATAACGATTCCTCTATTTTATTGTAAAATATTTATCATCAATAAATATAAAATTTCTTTTGGGGTTTTATTGGTTTTCTTTTGTAAAGATTTATTGTAAATTCTTCGCGGGTCCTTAAGAAGCTCATCGAATACACACCCATTGAAAGCTTAGCTATTTCTAGAAGTCACTTGATTAACTTAAGTTTTTTAGGGAATAGCTGCAATCAAAATTTTAACTTATTAGATTCTTGGATTATTTGCAATGGTAATTACGGGTTTGTAAGGGCACGGCAAGATGATGATCCGCAATATCAATAAAAAACATTCGCTAGCTAAATAGAGCTGGGGTTAATTGCGCATACTCCTGTAGAGATGCAGGGGTATTTTATAAGATTCTATTTGAACTGCTCACGCTTCGAAAGAATCCCACCTGGTGGCAGATTGTCATCGAGTTTTTTATTGTTTGAAAATAAAAGTTGGAAAACAGATTCGGTCCAAGCTAAGCAATAGAAAAGCAGATAAGTGGTGTATTAGAAATCACATCTAATCGCAATGATTAATCAAAGATATTGCTTCTTAATCAAGAATATTTGATATACATCAAGTATTAAATAATTAATCTATTAATGAAAGGAGTCCTACATGAGTGAGAATGTCATATTTTTTGGATGGAATCAGGGTATACCAGGGCGTGAAAAAATGAGTGTCGATCATTTCGGGGAATTTGTCGAATTTCTGACCTGTGATTATTCTTGTAAAAATCGTACCAACCCGGGAGAATTTTTACTTCCGCCTCATATTCATTATCCATATAGTAGTCCAGGTTTTACCTGAGTCATTTGTAATCGCCAGATCCCAATGAACTGAGTTTTCGGTAATATCAGAAAAAGTAATCCTGGAAATGTGCTGTCCTTTTTCGGTTTCCGGTTCGAGGTAAAACTCTCCTTTACCGTTGGAAAAATTGCCGGTAAAAGGACGTCCAAGCTGCAGGTTTTTTGTATCCATCCAGTATATATTCCATTTACCTGATGTTGTGTCGTAATACCTCAGACTCAAACCCTCAAGCGGTTCAGGTTTTTCCATACCTTTCCAGAAATACTGTACCATCCCCTTCCAGTGTTCTTCCAGTACTTTACCGTCAAGGATAGGCGATACAACAGTGGATGCCTTAAGTTCGATCCAGCCCCCGTCCTTTTTAATGATTTTCTCTTGAATATTCCAGCGTCCAATCCAGAAATCAAACTGATGAGAAGGATCATTATCGGCGGAAATTGAATCCGCAGATGGAGACGAATATGAAATGCTGCAAAGCAGCATTAATAATAGAAAAGTTAATCTCTTCATAAAAGTGCTGCAGCATCCTTTCAATGTTATTAAAAGAAATTATTTGATTAACAACATCTTTTTTACTTCAGAGAATCTGCCTGCCTGTATCTTATATATATAAATTCCTGAAGGGTATTTGTCACCGTTAAAATATACACTATGATATCCTTCACCCTGCACTTCGTTTACTAAGTCTTCTATTCTTTGGCCAAGACTATTAAAAACTTCCAGTCGAACAGAACTTTCTTTACTAAGTTTATAAGATATGGTTGTCCCGGGGTTAAAGGGGTTCGGGTAATTCCGTAAAAGAGAGAAATCATTTTCTGATATAATTTTATTGTTATCATTGTTCTGATGATCTTTACCTGCACCTGAAGATTCAGACACCGTTAAAAAATGATTAACATTTACATCCGTAAGCACATCGGTTATTCCCGAAGGCCATTCAAAGACGAGGGAATCGATAACAGCTGCGTCACCTAACCCGAAATGTACCCTGAGACTATTTTGACCATTAAAACTATTCTGAGCTGAGATTTCGCGCATCTGCCAGACTGACTCTCCACCTATTGTGCTTTTAGCGTGTACTTTAGTTCCTATAGCAGAAAAATTAGAGGCAGTACCTGCACAGCTGATGGTTATCCAGTTATTCCCATCATTCGATTCATTCCGGAATAGAATATTTTTTCTGTTGGAGTTTCCTTTATCAACTCCCAGCGTGGGAACGAATAAATCAACATCACCATCATTATCATAATCTCCGGCCGATGTTCCCCAGGTAGGCGCAAGTTCAGTATTTGTGACTGAACTATTAGTCACTTTTGTAAATGAACCATCCCCATTATTTGTATAATAATAATTGTTCTGACCCTGACCGGTTGTAACGTATACATCCTGGTCACCGTCATTGTCGAAATCCTCCCATACTGAAGCGAGTGAAAAGCTTTCATCATTCACAAGGTCGCCCGCTATAATACGGGTAAACCCGGTTCCGTCATTACGATATAGTTCGTTCGGCAATCCGTTAGGCTCACCGCCCCAAAAATTAGTTATATAAAGATCGAGATCACCATCATTATCATAATCTACCCAGTTATACAACTGCCCGTCGCGCTGTGTTGAAGCTATTTCACCTGATATAATTCTTTCGAACTTGGGCGAACCGTTTTCGGTAAGCCGGTTACTGTAGAGGAAATCCGGCCCTTTTGTTCCATTAGCAGGTCCGCTTCCAATGAATAAATCGAGATCACCGTCATCATCATAATCAGACCAGGAGGGACACGTGTAGGGCGCCAGTCCGGAAGTTATTGGTGAGTCGCCGCTGTCAACCTTTGTGAAAGTGCCATCTCCATTATTATAAAGTAAACGGTTTGGCTGATAAGGAAGTCCGTTGAACCCCGCGGGTAATGCAATTACCAGGTCGACAAACCCGTCATTATTATAATCTCCCCATGAACAGGCAAATCCTCTGTTATCTCCTGTTCCGATATCACCGGAAACAATTAAAGAAAAAGTGCCGTTACCATTATTATGGTACAACCTTGAGCTGGCTCTGCCTGCAATGTAGCAGTCAATATTACCATCATTATCATAATCTGCCCAGCTGTTACCGAATGAACCGAAACCGGGAGTAGCAAGGTCACCAGCTATCCACCTGTTAAAATCCGCCTGACCTGTTTCTTTAAGCAGGTTTCGGTACAAAAGATTTCCGGTACTCACCGAAGCATTGCTTACAAACAAATCCAGATCACCGTCGTTATCAACATCTATCCAGCTCGCACCTACCGAATTTAATCTTTTACTAACAACGGTGCTGTTTTCTATCCTGGTGAATTGCTGCGGACTCGCAACAAATGGAAAAAATAAAATGAAGAAAAAGATTGCTCCTAAAAGTGATTTAAAAGGTAAAAACGTTTTTCGTATTGCGGAAACCATGACTACTCCTCTTTGTTTAACACATTGATGTTTTAACGAAAGTAAATTGTTTTGATGAAGAATGAATCACCCAAACTGAGGTAAATTCAGATACCTGAAACTGAAATACTAATCATGGATTCCCCCATTTTGGGTGATTTTAGTGATAATAATTGAGTTTGGAGAAGGAATTACATATATTTTTTACGCATCTCCAAAGGGTTACATAGTTTACAAATAAGCTGGTACACCATCGTACTGAGGAGGGAAATTGTGAAAATCTTCATTTTACTTTTTATTGTATCTTCATTACCGGCATTCACCCAGAATATCCTTTTTAACCCATCCCGGCATGACTGGGATATGGGACTTTCCCCCTGGGGAATAGTTGCTGCAGACTTTAACCATGACGGTAATCCCCCAGGTATATAATCGGATACGACCTTAATAATGACGGGAAAACCGATCTTGCTCTCCGCAAAACTTCTAAAAGACCTTTGAAAAGAAAAAGAATATGTGGTTATTCAATATGAGCATAATCTATAATTTCCTTAATCTGTTCGTAACTTAATGTGGGCAGTCCCGGAAATTCAAAATACGGACTATTCTCCCTTATAATTTTAATATAATCTACTCCGTTAGCAATCCGCTTGTCAACCCACTCCTGTATTGAAACAGAATCATTAATGGTTTCCATATGCGGGGTTAATTGAGTTGGGTGACCTCCGGGAACAGTAGCGGCACTACCTGCTCCGTACAGCAGTGCATATCCGGCCGAATCCCTGCTGATTTTTTTCCATTTCAGCTCTCTATCCTCGAGTCCGGTATGCATATTAAGATCGGCAAGAATTCCATGCCGATAACTTTCCTTCAAATCAGTAGTCGAAATAAGATGAACATGCCCGTTTACTAAACCCGGTATTATGTATTTACCCGTCCCGTCGATTATTGAATCGGAATCTAAAGATTCTCTACTGATTGCAGCAATCGAATCACCATTGATACAGATGTTTACAATACCCAGATCATTTTCACCGTCAAACAATCCGATATTCTTTATAACAAAATCATATGTTCCGTATGGATGAAATGTTGCAATAAAGGCTGAAACAATAATTAAGAATATTTTCATTTTTGTTACCCTTATAAAGCCGCTTATAGAAAAATTAACAAGAAGATTTGGGTAAAAGATGAATTTTTAAAAAAATTAATGAATTAATTGAAATAATTTTAGAATAAATTCATCCGGAATGCCCGATATCACATCCATTTTCCTTAATCTAATTAACAGAATAATGGAAAAGTAAGTGGAGATGTAAGAGTATAATCAGAAGGGTATCAAATATTACAGAAGGCAAACAAATCCCTTTAAAAGATATTAATGTTTTTCCTGCAGATTATTGAGGGGGACTCTGATCCCGCAGATTAAAGAACCGAGAGCCAGTTGAACATTAATTTACAGCTCATTCACAGAGGTTATCCCTGCTCCTTGAAGAGAGTCCGATGACAGGGTGTCATCGAGTTTTTTATTGTTTGAAAATAAAAGTTGGAAAACAGATTCGGTCCAAGCTAAGCAATAGAAAAGCAGATAAGTGGTGTATTAGAAATCACATCTAATCGCAATGATTAATCAAAGATATTGCTTCTTAATCAAGAATATTTGATATACATCAAGTATTAAATAATTAATCTATTAATGAAAGGAGTCCTACATGAGTGAGAATGTCATATTTTTTGGATGGAATCAGGGTATACCAGGGCGTGAAAAAATGAGTGTCGATCATTTCGGGGAATTTGTCGAATTTCTGACGGGGCTACAGAAGAAAGGGACAATACAATCTTTTGACCCGGTATTTCTAGATTTTCATGGTGGTGATATGAACGGCTTTTTTTTAATAAAAGGTGAAGGAAAAAAACTTGAAGCTCTCACTGATTCAGAAGATTGGATCAGGCATACGATACGCGCGAGTTTCCATCTGCAAGGGTTTGGTATTGTCAGAGGAGTAACCGGAGATGTTTTGAATGAAAGAATGCAATTGTGGTCAAAAAATATTCCTGATTAATTTCGTCTAAAATATTACCCGATTCCACGGGCGCCTGAACGAGGGAACTGAGACATGGAATGTAACTAAAGCTGAGTGATTCAGTCAGGTTATTGATTAGGGAGCGAAAGCTCCCTTTTTTATGTGTTTCTTATATCCTTTTGAAGAAGCCCACACCGCGTAAGCAGAGTGGGACTTAAAATGAAAGTAGGTTTTTTATATACTGTTCAATGGGCAAGCACTTCAAGCAATTTTGTCGGGACGACCTCCTGCGTGACAGAACCTATAAGTCTAAAATAAGCTTTAAATATTGCGTTTTTAGGCTGTTTTCAAGGGGTGGATGATCTATATAGAGCTAGTCAGAACTACTTTTTGCTACCTTTTTGCTACCTCAAACATCTCGTTATACCCAGCAAGAAAAATTCATTCATCCTCATCCGAATCCCATCCCCATCTGCTAACTTTTTCCTTTAAGTCCAGAATGGACTTTGGTGATTCAACCAGGGGATCAGTTTGGTCTGCTTTGTTGCAAAGGGCACGTGATAGGAAAGCTTACACTAACACTTTAATGTAAATCAGCAGATCCAATAATAGCACCTTTTTCTGACTGTTCGAATCTTTTTCGGGCAATCTTTATACTCTTTTTCTATATACAGTAATATCGCATTATTTGCATATTATCGGTAATTTGAAAAATGAAATTTTATAAACTTAATAAACCGGAACCGGGTGAAGAGAAATATATATTTATCATCACTAATTTTAATGAAGAAACGGGGAGGTGCTACATAGCACCTGTCAATTCAGAACTTCCATATCCTCCACAGGAACTCGTTAGCTTTAGTGATTTGGTCGAAGTTGCATACCGGGAAGATAAACGGACGGACCAAGGTGAGCCCCCAGAAACATGATCGAAGCCAGATGATTCGTGCTCGGTTTTTGTAGAGATACTTGGGCAAGTCTCAATTTCTGCCTTTTATTCAGGAGCATTTCTAAACTCCTGAAAATGGATAGTATGAAAATCAACAAAATATAATGAAAACTTTTGTTCAGCTTTCCCATTCTTAAACAATTGAATATTCAATGCTTCAGAAATTTCTTCAAGTGAAGGGAATTTGTTATCAATACCTCCCCTGATGTGACCTCTATACCCTCTATTTCGATTTTATATCCCTGAGATTCAAGTTCTGAGCAGATTATTCCGAGAGCGGAATTCATCTCATCTTCAGCAAGTGCTGAAAAGATTTTTTCTATATTCATTTTATTTATCCTCCTGCTTTCTTTATTATTCTTATCCCACTATTTTTGTATTGCTCAATGTAATTTTAAGAAAACCATTTACAAAACTACAATCCTAGAGCATAAAGTTCTGAATTATGAGCGACGTTCATACAAAGGAAATACGAAGTTATAATATGAGCATGATAAAGGGGAAAAACACAAAACCGAATAAATAGTCAGAAAATTTTTACACTCCCGGGGGTACAGATATGGACTACATAATAAAAACCTACCTGGTAGACCAGATGTTGTTCTACGTAAATATAAAACAGTCATATTTGTTCATGGACGTTTCTGGCACGGACATAAAAGTTGTAAATATTTTGTTATCCCAAAACACGAACGAAATGGTGGATAAATAAAATTGAGGGAAATAAAATAAATGATAGAATAAATAAATATAAGTTGAAAAAAATGGGCTGGAGTATAATTACAATCTGGGAATGTCAATTAAAATCAACAAAATTAAAAAAAACACTTAATAATCTTTTGATAAAACTTAATGAAAAATAATAGTCCTATTCCTGTTATTGATTTATTTGCCGGACCAGGCGGACTTGGCGAAGGATTTTCAGCATTGTACGATGAAAATGATAATCAAATTTTTAGAGTTGCATTATCCATAGAAAAAGAAAAATTCGCGCATCAAACATTGGAGTTACGTAGTTTTTTTGCTATTTCCCCAAAAAACAAATACCGGATATGTATTATCAACACCTAAGAGGTGAAGTAACCAGAGCAAAACTATTTAAAGAGTACAAGGAACAATCAGAAGCTGCTAAAAGAGAAGCTTGGCAGGCAACACTGGGTGAAACACCTGAGAGGAAATTGATAAGAGAATCTCTGAAGGATTAAACGATGAAAAGAACTGGTTGTTAATCGGAGGCCCCCCATGCCAGGCATATTCATTGGTCGGAAGAGCAAGAAATCAACAAAGTGAAGGATTAGATGAGAAAGATGATAAAGTTTATTTATACAGAGAGTATTATAGAATCTTGGCAAAATTTAGTCCACCTGTTTTTATTTTAGAAAATGTCAAGGGACTGCTATCGGCAAAGGTTAAAGGGAAAGACGAATTATTATTTAACCAAATAATAAATGATCTTTCTGATCCTGTTTCAGCTTATAAGAAATTAAATAATTTGAATAACACTACATTTAAATGTCCTGGCTATGATATATTCTCATTAGTTAAATCCATAGATGATTTGAATGATCAAAATTGTAACTTAAATTCGAAAGATTTTGTAATTAAATCAGAAGATTATGGAATTCCAAAACGAGACATCGGGTAATATTATTAGGCATTAGAAAAGGAATAAACATAAAGCCTCAAATATTAGAAAGAACACCTTCAGTGAATGTTGAACAAATGATATCTGATTTACCAAAAATTCGGAGCGGACTATCCAAGGGAAATGATAATCTGGAACTTTGGAAAGAATGTATTAAGGAATTAGCGCATTTTAAATACTTTAAAAAATTGGAAAATAAAACGAAATTATTAATAACCGAGACAATAAAAAAGCAAAAAGAAGTTGAATTAAATAGAGGGGCAAATTTTGTTAAACATAATGTAGATATAAAATATGAAACATCGTGGTTTAAAGATGAAAATCTAGCAGGTGTTTGCAATCATTATTCCAAAGCTCATATAGTGAAAGATCTATATCGTTATCTTTACTTAGCCTGTTTTACAGAAATCTATTCCAGAACTCCGGTGATCAAAGAATTTCCGCATAATTTACTGCCGAAACATAAAAACATAAAATCAAAAAATTTGCAAACAGATTTATGGCACAACAAAGGGAGCTGCAGCAAAAACTATTACCAGTCATATTTCAAAGGATGGACATTATTTTATACATTATGATCCTATTCAGTGTAGAACTTTTACAGTAAGAGAAGCTGCCAGGATACAGACTTTTCCTGATAACTATTTCTTCTGTGGTCCGAGAACTTCACAATATATACAGGTAGGGAATGCTGTCCCACCTCTATTGGCGAATAAAATCGCAAATATAGTACGGCAGGTTTTTGTAACTTATATACCATCCACTTCTAGGAACTCTTCGACTTAGCCTCAAGGGTTATGGGAAGATTAAAATAACCAATAGAAGGATTGTCCAATGTTCCAATCAGCATTGCCCTGTCAAGTAACATATTAGATTCTTCACAGCAAGTCTCTGGTAATAGAGCACAATTATGACAAGCTGCAAGATTGCAGGAATTAGGTCCCTGACCTTTACTATCGATGCAAATTGGGTCACCTGAACACCATCTTGCATTCTCAATTGCGCTGATTACTATTGACTCAAGATTTCCTGTTTACCCTGACGGACCAATCCACCTAAAGAACCCTCAGAATCACCTGAAGCAGTATAAATTAGAACACCATTCATCAGATTATCCTGGAGACTCAAGGTTACAATAAATCCTTTCTCTCAAAGCTGCTACTTCCGTATCCGCATTCATAACTGAATTGATTTATCACTAAATGAGCAAAAGTAACTATGAGTAAAAATTGAGGCGTTATAATTCTTTTATCCTGATTTCTTTTCACTCTTTCCTGGTTATAATTATGTCGAAAGATGATTCGCTCGTCTAAGAATTTCGGAATTTTGTAACCAATTAATTTAATCTTTGTTCATTAAATTCAAAAAATACACCTTCTCCTTTAACTACAACCGCTGGGAGCCAATATGATACTATGACCAAGTTTAATGAAATTTTTCTTTTCCTCAATTGTTTTTTGATCATCAGGTAGTAACCTTGAAAATCCGACAAATGCTCTGGTTTCTCTAAGTTTGTGCAACAAACCAATATTTGAAAAACCATTACATAACAGTAAATTTCATTATTTATAATCTAATGCAGTAATTTTATTTTAACGAAAAAATCCTCATTTTCCCCACCTGATTCTGAAAGTATCGCATCGTATTCCATCTTTCTATATGATATCTTCAGAATCAGATAGTTCATTAAAACAGTGGGTATTTGAAATCTTTTTTTGAGTGCCTCTAAGAATTTACCAATAAAATATTCCCTTTTCTCCGGGTTTAGTTCCTCTCTGCTACAAGCTCAAACCTCATTCGTTGAAATTTTCCATTCTCCATGCCTGCACTTAAAAACATCCAATTTTTTTCCAAAACCTCGACTAATTTTCTATCAACTGATTTGTCCCACTGTGGTAAATAGATTGAACTTCTTACCTGAGAAAAATAAACATTTGAAGCTCCTTTTTGTACTACGACAAGATCCTGACCACAATGCTGAAGTATTATTTCTATCATATTTCTTCCCCTAACCAAGGTCTGTCACCTGTACAAATTATACCAATTTTTGAAAGTGATTTTTAGATTAAAAGCGCCAGCCATTGTCCTATGCTTTCCACAACTGCAAGTAATTTCAATACCCGATAATGCACCCGAACTTCTCCCAGCTCTCAATCTTAAATTATGCTCAACCATCATTAACTTGTGACGATTGTGCACCCACTCTAAGAATGGAAAATCTTGTATCTTACCGTTTGGACAAACTGGCAATAAAACGCACCGGAATTAAGCGTTGTCTTTTACGGGGTGGGTATTTCAGAACAGGATCTCCTGAATTTAAATTTTATTCCAATACAAGTAGGTTTTTGTGAATGATACAAGGAAACTTTTTCCATATGCCCGCATCTTAGAGCAGTAATGCCATCTCGGAAATCTTATAAATGGTATTTTTAATTGCCGGGATTGGTAACTCCAGGTGCTGGATCTCTATAATCCGGTGGTAATCTAAAATATTTGTACTCCTAGTCT